>JAWKOL010000003.1:0-425723 GCA_041391225.1 Caldilineaceae bacterium | reverse complement strand
GACACGGCGGATGGCGCGCTTCCACATGCTGCGCGCCGCCGCTGCCTGGTAGGTGGCCTGACGCTGGGTGTTGCGCCACCAATTGGCTTCGGGCTTCTCCACCGGCGTGCGCCACTCGATGGCGCACGCAGCCCACGTCAGCCCCGCGCCAAACCCCACGAAGACGAGTTTGTCCCCCGGTTTCACCTTGCCGGCTTCAATCGCTTCGCATAGCGCAATCGGGATGCTGGCCGTGCTGGTGTTGCCATATTTCTGCAAGTTGATGAAGACCTTGTCTTCGGGGATCTGCAACTGTTTCAGCACACTGTTCTGAATGATACGCTTGTTGGCCTGGTGTGGGATCAGCAGATCGACGTCCTGCACCGTGAGGCCGGCCTTGGCCAGCACCTGCGTGGTGGCTTCGGCCATCACCCGCGTGGCAAAACGGAAGACAGCGCCGCCGTCCATCTTAATGAAATGGCCGCCGGTGTTGATGCTTTCCAGGCTGGCGGGCGCGGCGCTGCCGCCTGCCGGCACAGTGAGCAGATCCGCACCCGATCCATCGCTGCCGAGGACCGATGCCATGATCCCGCCGGGGACGTCGCTGGCTGCCACCAACACTGCGCCCGCCCCATCGCCGAAAAGGATGCACGTGCCGCGGTCGGTCCAGTCCACGATGCGGCTCAGCGTCTCCGCGCCGATGACGAGCACATACTCGGCGTCGCCCGCCAGGATGTGTCCACGCGCCATGCTCAGGGCGTAGACGAACCCAGAACACGCCGCGCTCAGGTCGAAAGCGCCTGCATTGGTTGCGCCTAGTCCGTCCTGGATGATGCTGGCAGTGGACGGGAAAATATGTTCCGGCGAACTGGTGGAACAGATGATCAGATCGATCTTGTTGGGGTGGATGTCGGCCATGTCCAGCGCCTTGCGCGCCGCCTGGATGCCCAGTGTGGCCGACGTCTCCGCCGGTGACGCGGCGACGTGGCGTTCCTCGATGCCCGTGCGCGTGCGGATCCACTCGTCCTGGGTATCGACGATCAATTCCAGATCCGCGTTGGTGATCACCTTGCTGGGGACGTGATAGCCCCAGCCCACGATCTGGGCGTAGCGCGCCTGTGAGTGCGGCATGAAGGTCGCCGAATCACGTTCATCGGCGTGCGCGTGAATGCCTTGCGCTGGGACATGCCCATTGCGGCTTTGTTCCCCTTCGGCGTGGACCCCGTTCAGCCCACCGTTTGTGCGTTCAGGTTGTTCGCTCTGGTTGCTCATGCGGATTCGTCCTTGTACTCGCGCAACATAATGCAGGAATTGTGTCCACCGAAGCCAAAGCTGTTGCTCATGGTGACGCGCACCTTCGCCGCTACCGCCTGATTGGGCGTGTAGTTCAAATCACAGGCCGGATCGGCGTTGTCAAGGTTGATCGTCGGCGCGATCCAACCTGTCTGAATGGTCTTGGCGCAGACAATCGCTTCGATGGCGCCGGCCCCCGACAACAGGTGACCCAACATGCTCTTGGTGCTGCTGATGCGCAGGCGGTAGGCGTGCTCACCCAATACTTCTTTGATGGCCATCGTTTCCAGAGGATCGTTGAGCACGGTGCTCGTGCCGTGCGCGTTGATGTAATCGACGTCGGCGGGCGATACACCGTACTGCGCCGCCTTGCGCAACGCCATGCGCATGGAGCCAATCGCGCCCACGGCCTGATCATGCGGCGCCACCATGCTCTGGGCGTCGGCGGTGTTGCCGTAGCCGATCACTTCGGCGTAAATGCGGGCGCCGCGCGCCAGCGCGTGCTCCAACGATTCCAGGATCAGCACAGCGCTGCCTTCGCTCATCACAAAACCGTCGCGATCCACGTCGAAAGGGCGACACGCCCGCGCCGGATCGTCATTGCGGCGGCTCATGGCGTTGGTCACATCGAAACCGCCCACGATCACAGGCACAAGCGCTGCCTCTGATCCGCCGGCGATCATCACATCGGCGTCGCCGCGGCGGATCAGCTCGAACGCCTCGCCGGTGGCGGCGGTGCCGCTGGCGCAAGCGTTGACCACGGCGAAATTCGGCCCTTGCAGTCCATACTCAATCGCCACACGCCCGGCGGCGCTGTCCACCAGGATGTTGGGGATCATGAACGGGTTGATGCGTCGCACACCACGGTCATTGAGCACCTCGTGGCTCTCCAGGATCGTCTGGATGCCGCCCACACCGCTGCCGATGATCACGCCGACGCGGCTGCCGTCCTCTTGTGTGAAGTCGATCCCAGCGTCGCGCACGGCTTCGGCGCTGGCCACCATCGCGAACTGGATGTAGGGATCCATGCGCCGTGCTTCTTTGCGATCCAGATAGTCTTCGGGGACGAAGTTTTTCACCTCACCGCCGAAGGTGGTCTTCATTTCACTGACGTCGAATCGGGAAAAATGATCGATGCCCGACTTGCCCGCCAGGAGATTCTGCCAGGTTTCATCTACGCTCAGCCCCAAAGGCGTAATGGCGCCGACGCCGGTGATCACCACCCGCGGTGGCATGGGTGGCTGGCCGATGCCGTTGGAATGGGGCGACACACTCTGCTCTACCATACGTATTGGTCCTCGAAATGGCGCGTGGACAGGCGCATCCTGCCGGCGCGCCCATGCGAAAGGTTCATATCTGATTCAGTTTATCATCAAACCGCTCAGGGCGCAGATTTTTCGTAGAGAATAGACGATGAAATCACCCCAAGCTTTGTAAATGAAACACCTTTTGCGGCGAAAAGTTACGCGCCATACTTTGTGTGAGTGCATTTGTATGAGTGCATTTGTATGAGTGCATTTGTATGAGTGCATTTGTATGAGTGATTGTATGAGTGCAGTAGAGAAGCAAAGTTGCCACGATCAAGAAAAACTGTGTTATCCTCTGCTGCGTTTGTGCGCAACCGGTTGCGCATCCCTCTGGTTGCGCAGCTGTGGGCGGCATTGCAATGTCGATTTTCTCAAAACAATTCGGTGGTCGATCCACCGTGAACTTCAGGAGGAAGTTTTAAATGGCCAAGCAAGCAAAAGTCAGCAAGCAGAAGATTTACGGCGTCCTCGAAAGCGACAGCGTACTTTAGAACCCATCTCCGAGACTCGCTACAGCCTCGGCAGCGCGCTCGACGCCGACCTGATCGGCGCCTGGGTCACCGTGGCCGGCGCCGTCGATGACAGCCGCATCGACGCGGTGGAAGTCGCGTCCGTGGAAAAGAGCAGCGGCAAGACCACGCGCGCCCGGTACGCTAGTCGCCACCGCTTCAACCTTCCCGCCGAAGCCAACGGCGCCGGCGCTTACCTCTACCAAGAGAAGAAGGGCCGCTACTTCCTGCTCAGCAGCGGTGCAGTTGACGAGCCTATCCAGGGTGATTTCGCCGATCTCGTCGGCCAGGAAGTCAAGGTCGCTGGCGAATACGGCAGCGCCAGCTACATCCTGTACAACGCCAAGGTGTCGGCGAAATGATGTGAATCCTGGCGCGGGTAGCCGCCGCCCCCGCGCCAGGACTCACAGTCACCGTGCTATAATGTCGCCACAATTCCCTTCCCCAATCGCGAAAGGAGCGGATGGTGGCGACGCCCATGTCTGCAATCTATGAACACCTGGTTTTCGTCTACGGCGAGGGCGCAGCGACTGAGATCTTGCCACAGATCGAGGCTCGGCTGGCCCAGTTTCGCCGCGAACACCCTCAACTTTCGGCGCTTCCGCTGCGCCCCACGTCGCGGCTGACCGAGCGCGACTGAACATCACTTACTTCGATGCGCTCAACGATCCCAATGGCGACGAAGCGCAGTCGGTGCAGGTGAATCGCTTCATCGCCAGCCAGGCAATCCTGGCTGGGAATGGCGGGTGTGCCGGGGATCTACTTCCACAGCCTTTTCGGCAGCCGCAACTGGCGCGCCGGCGTCGAGGAAAGCGAACGCTACCGCACGATCAATCGCCAGCAACTCGACGCCGCCACGCTCGATGCTGAATGGTGGACGTGTCTTCTTTGCGTGCGCAGGTGCTCGGTCGATATGCCCAGTTGCTGACAGCGCGCCGCGGACATGCTGCCTTCCACCCCAACGCTGCCCAGCGCATCCTGCCCGGCGCTCCGACGATCTTCGCCTTCCTCAGCACTTCGGCAACGGGCGAACCTGTGCTTTGCTTACTCGCACAACGTCGACAAGCAGCGCGCAGACATGCTGCGTGGATCTGGCCGAGTTGGGCTTGTCCGCGAGCGGTGATTGGCGCGATCTGCTGGGCGAGGCTGTCCACGCGGCGGATGGCACTGCGCTGACCGTCACCCTCGACGGGTACGCCGTCCATTGGCTGGCGCAGGTAAAAAAGCGGGAGTGGCTCAATTGAACCACTCCCGCCAGCTAACTCAGTTGTTCTTCACTTGTAGCCCTGCAAATTCCCCTCTGCCTATTGGCCCAGGAGCATACCGAGTAGGCCACCCGGCCCAAGCTGCGCCACCAGGCCGGCGAAGACGATGGAGACCATCGCCATTAGTTTGATGAGGATGTTCAGCGACGGGCCGGTGGTGTCCTTGAAAGGATCGCCCACGGTGTCGCCTACCACGGTGGCCTTGTGTGCTTCGGATCCCTTGCCGCCCAGCGCACCCTTTTCGATGTGCTTCTTGGCATTGTCCCAAGCGCCGCCGGCGTTGGCCATCATCACGGCCACGGCGAAACCGGTGGAAAGCCCGCCCACGAGCAGGCCCAGCACACCCGCCACGCCGAAGAGGACGCCGATGACCACGGGTACGCCGATCCCAAGGATCGACGGGGCGATCATCTCTTTCTGGGCGCCTGCGGTACTAATCTCCACACAGCGTGCGTAGTCGGGTTTCTCTGTTCCCTTGAGGATGCCGGGGAATTCCTTAAACTGGCGGCGCACTTCCTGCACCATGGCGCCGGCAGCGCGGCCCACAGCGCTCATCGTCATGGCCGAGAAGAAGAAGACGGTCATCGCGCCGGCGAAAAGGCCGACGAGCACGGCGGGGTTGAGCAGAGAAATGTCGTAGTAGGCGGCGAAGTCTTGCAGCGTCATCTTGGCCACATCGACGGTGCGTTCGCCGATCTGGATCTGCTGCATGCTTTCGCCCAGGTGAATCAGACCGAAGCGGATCTCTTCGAGGTAGGCGGCCAACAGCGCCAGCGCCGTCAACGCGGCGGAGCCGATGGCGAAACCTTTACCCGTAGCGGCAGTGGTGTTGCCCACGGCATCGAGCTGATCGGTGCGGCGGCGGACTTCCTCGGGCAGTTCGGCCATTTCGGCGTTACCGCCGGCGTTGTCCGCGATAGGACCGTAGGCATCGGTGGCCAGGGTCAGGCCCAGCGTCGAGAGCATCGCCACAGCAGCCATGCCAACGCCGTAGAGGCCCAACAGCGCGTTGTCTGCGCCGCCCGGCAGATAGAAGCTAATCACAATACCCACGATCACCGCCACCACCGGGATACCCGTCGAGCGCATGCCCACAGCCAGGCCGTCGATGATCACAGTGGCCGGGCCGGTGAGCGCCTGCTGGGCGATGCCCTTGGTGGGTGCATATTCATCAGAAGTGTAGTAGGCAGTAGCGAGGCCGATGACGATACCCACGGCCAAGCCGGCCACAATTGCTAACCAGAGCATCAACGGGTTGTTCAACCCCAACGCATAGACGATGCCCAATGCCACCACGGCAATGCCGATGGAACTGTAGGTGATGCTATTGTTGATCGCGCCCATCAGGTCGCCCATGCTGGCGTCTTCTTTGGTGCGCACGATGAAGATGCCAAAGAGTGACAGGACGACGCCAATCGCGGCCAATACCAGCGGGGCGGCCAGATAGCGCAACTGCATGGTGATTTCAGATACACCTTGCAAGAAATCGGGATTGCGCGCCGCTTCGGTGGTGACGGCGGCCACACCGAGCGCCGCGGTCGCCAGGATGGCGCCAGCGTACGATTCGTAGAGGTCCGCGCCCATGCCAGCCACGTCGCCCACATTGTCGCCCACGTTGTCGGCGATGGTCGCCGGGTTGCGGGGATCGTCCTCGGGGATGCCGGCTTCGACCTTACCCACCAGGTCCGCGCCGACATCGGCCGCTTTGGTGTAGATGCCACCACCGACACGAGCGAAAAGCGCCTGTGTCGAGGCACCCATGCCGAAGCTGAGCATGATCACTGTGATCTGCGGCAGCGGATTTGCTTCAAAGAAACTCATGGGGAAGAAGTAGTAGAGGGCAAGGAACCAGAGGCTGATGTCCAACAGGGCGAAACCGACCACCACAAGGCCCATCACAGCACCGGCGCGGAAGGCCACCTGCAGGCCGTCGTTGAGGCTTTTTCGGGCGGCGTTGGTGGTGCGGGCCGAAGCGTTGGTGGCTGTCTTCATGCCGAAGTAGCCACAGAGACCAGAGAAGAAGCCGCCGGTCAGAAACGCAAAGGGTACCACTGGGTTTTGGACTCTGAGCACATAGGCCAGCACTGCAAAGATAACAAAGAGCGCCACAAAGGCCATGATCACGACTCTGTACTGTCGCGAAAGGTAGGCCATTGCGCCTTCGCGCACTGCGGCCGCAATCTCGGCCATGCGCGGCGTGCCTTCGCTGATCTTCATCACCGATTGGTAGAAGTAGACGGCAAAGCCCAGCGCCGTCAAACTACCGATCGGGCCGAGCCAAAAGAGCCACGGTAACGCTTCGCGTGTGCTGCCCGCGCCCATCACACCAATCACAATGAAGATCGCAGCCAACAGCGCCAACCCAATGGCAAAGGGGATCAGATTGGTTTTGGTTGGCTGGCTGTCCGGCGCGCTTGAGGGCGTCGGTTTTGAACTGGTCTTACGACCTTTTGCTGCATTTGCTTGTGTCATTGATTCACTCCTCGCTTGTGGACGAATTTCAAAACATAAAGAATTACGGAGAACGAATTGCGCACGATGTCATTCGTTCTCCGTAATCTCGTATTCCGTGTTCAAATGCTTTCCACATGCCGGAGAAGCCGGACATTCTTCGAGATCCGCGAAGCTTGGACTATCGGCCTGGTCGACGACCGACGACCTCGCTGTTGCTGGCCAACTGCGGTGATGGAATTATCAGATGGTGGTGGTCAAACTGCTCAGCCAGAGGATCGCGCCAAAAAACGCACCTACGCCTGCGCCTGTGGCAAACAGCCGCAACTCACTCTTCCATTCCTCAAGAAACGAGAAATGATCCACATTTTTGACGGGATAAAACGGGCTCATGTTGTGACTAATCATGATAGTTTCCTCGCTGGTTGGGATTCAGCCGGGGTATCGCCTGAGGGGCAGGCTTTAGTTTGCGTAAGCTGCCCATATACTCTAGCGCGCGATCTACTACCTGAACACTGTCAGATGATGGGGTTCCCATCGGTCAGTTGGGCGGCGATATCCTAGCCAGTAGGGGAGGATGACCAAAAGAGGGGCGACAGGGGAGACGGAGGACGGAAATTTGACTTTGAGATCGTGCTCAGCGTTCGTCTTCCGCCCTTTGGCCTCCGTCTTTTCCGTCAATCTTGGGCGAGTGAGCTGACAACCGATCCCATCACCACGAGGACAGCGCCGCCAAGACTGAGGCCTGTCAACGATTCGGGTTGGATGAGGGCAGGCGCGAGGACCGCGCCGATGGTGACGAAGGTGATGGTGAGGATCGGCACCACCGCGAGGACGGCGCTGACCCGAGACGACTGCCAGCGTTTCATGGCTTCGGCAAACGCGACGTAGGAGACAGAGGTCGCCGCCACACTGAAGAAGAGGAAGATCCACTGCGCGCCGGTGAGCAGGCTGATCTGAGCCGGTTTAGCCAGCGGCAAAAAGAGGACGGCCCCGGTGCCGTAGATGCAAACGATGATGGTCTGGGCAGAGAGGGTCCCCAGCAACTTCTTCTGCGCCAGCCCGTAGATCGCCCAGACTACCGCCGCGCCTAACATGATCAACACACCCAGGCTGTAGTCGCCGAAGTTGCCGAAAATGTCGTTGAGCCGGTTGTGGAAAAAGAGACCCATCCCCACCATCACCAGCCCCAGTCCGCCCCACTGTAGAGGACTGAAACGCTCATGGTAGAAGACAAGGCTGCCCACCAGTAACAACACCGGTGCAATCTGGATCAGCACCTGCGCGCTGCCCGGCGTCAGGTGATCCAGCGCCAGCAGGTAGAGCAGGTAGTTACCGCATAGCGAAACACTGGCCAGCAGCAGCAACCCCAAGCCTGCCTGGCGCATTGTTTGCCACGACGGAAACCCACGTCGGCCGGCAATGACACCCAACAGGAAAAGCGTGGCAAAGAAGAAGCGATACCAGGTGATCGTAATCGGATCCATGCCGCCGAGCAGGCCCTTGAGCGCAATCGGCAGCAAGGCAAAGAGCAGGGCGGTGAAGAGCGAAAGGCCGAAGCCGATTTGCCAATCAGGGCGGGTAGGGTTGCGCAGCATGGTGTGTCCTGGTGGGTGGGATGATGGGATGATGTTTAGCGGTCGAACAGAGTTTGTTGGGTGCGAATGGGCGCGAAGGTGTGGCGATGTTCCGCGCAAGGACCGTGCGCCGCCAGCGCCGCCAGATGCACAGGTGCGCCGTAGCCTTTGTGATCGGCGAATCCGTAGGCGGGATGATGTTCATGCAGTGCGATGAGTTCTGCGTCACGTGTGGTTTTTGCCAAAATCGACGCGGCGGCGATGGAGACGATGCGCTGATCGCCTTTGGTGAAGCTTTCCTGGCGGATGTTGACTTGCGCCAGGCGCACCCAGTCGATGAGGAGGTAGTCGGGCGCGGGGGAGAGGACGGCGATGGCGCGCTGCATGGCCAGCCGGGTGGCCGGGGCGATGCCGATCTCGTCGATCTCCTGCGCCGATGCGCTACCCACGCCCCAGGACAACGCTTGCTCGCAGATTTGCACGGCGAGTTCTGCGCGCCGTTCGGGTGTGAGGAGTTTGCTGTCTTTGACCAGCGACCAGACGCCGGTTTGGTCACTGCCCGGCGGCACGATCACAGCGCCCGCCGTCACAGGGCCGGCCAACGCACCGCGCCCGGCTTCGTCGATGCCGGCGACGGCGGCGAAACCTTGCCGCCAGAGGCGGGTTTCGTGATCGAGGGTGGGGGACGGAGGTTGTGTCTTCACGGGTTGGCGTTGATCTTTCGTGGTGCGTAGTGCGTGGTGCGTGTACCGGTAGAGATGATTAGGCTACATTGGGATCTGTTTTTCTGACAGGTGCTGCTGCCGTCGGGTTGAGTTGGAAGATGTGCAGGTGCTGGGTTTGGGTGACGATGTCTGCGCCGGTGATTTGGGCGATGGCGTGTTGGGTGGCGCGGTAGGTGACGTAGGCGGTGGGCGTGTTGGGCGTGCGTCTCCGCCCAGGATGCGTAGCCGTCTTCGAGCCATACTGTCCAGTAGACAGGGCCAAGGAGAACAACTTCGCCGTCTGGCCCTGGTGTGCGCAGGACGCGTTGGGCGAAGATCGGCGTGTCACCGTTGAATGCGAGCCAGAAGGGCGCATCCGGCGCGTGGACTCGCATTGCCACCAGGTAGTCCGCCGCAGTGGATGCGTCGCCCAGCCAGATCACCGTGTCCTGATTGGATGCTGCGGCGGGGGCGATGTCGACGCGGAGCGGGCGATCCAGGCGGGCCGCCAATGTCTGCGCATTCACCAGCGCAAGCAGATCGTCGTCGCCGGCAAGGAGCAGGTTTTGCGATGGATCGATGTGGTCGGCGATTGCAGTGATGGTGTCGGCGAGGATCTGTGTGTGTGGCGTACCAGGGCCGCCCATCGGCAGCGAGGACGTCGTCCACAGCGCTCGCCGCAGACGGATCAAATGGCTCCACCAGCGCCGCAACCGACGGATCGCGCAGCGCCTTCTGCGTCGCCCGCCGCACCTGCTCGGCAGAACCGCCGCCGTCCAGCGCCAGCGGCATCACTTCCACGCCCGACGTGTCGCTCTCGGCAATGGCGGCGCGCATGGCGTCCAGCGCGGTGTAGCCGGTCTGCCGATACAGCCCCTCGAAGGGCGCGATGAGGGCGATCTTGCCACCGGGCGGGTGGGGGTGCAGGATAGGAGGAGGATGGCGGCGATGATGAGCGTTGCCGTGTTGAGGATTGCGAATTGCGGATTGCGTGTCCGGAGGCTACGTCTTCCAGACACGCAATCCGCAATTCGCAATCCTATCTTATGGATTGTACCCATAAATTTGCAGGTTTTGCAGGTGCTCGGCCAGCGTCTGCGGCGAAGACGTGGCGGCCGTCGTCGCCGGTGGCCACGAAGAAGCAGTAGTTGGTGCTCGCCGGGTTGCGGGTGGCTTCGATGGCGCTGAGGCCGGGGCTGGCAATCGGGCCGGGCGGCAGGCCAGGGTTGAGGTAGGTGTTGTACGGGCTGATCACCTGGCTGTACTCTTCGATGGTCTGCGGCTTCCACCACCAGTTGCCTACGGTGCCGCGGGCGTACTGCACGGTGGGGTCGGCTTGCAGGTAGTTGCCCGAATCGGCGCAGCGATTACTCAGGCGGTTGATGTAAACGGAGGCGATGAGCGGTCGTTCGTCGGCCTGCACGGCTTCGCGCTCGACGATGGCGGCCAGGTTGAGCAGATCGCGTCCGCTGAGGCCGCTGCCGCCGCCGACGAGACCATCGGTGCCGACACGGTTCTCGAAGTTGTTGAGGAACGACGCCAACACCAGGTCGGGCGTAGTGGCGTTGACCGGGAAGCGGTAGGTGTCGGGGAAGAGGAAGCCTTCAATCGACGCGTCGGGCGGCAGGTTTTGCAGGAAGTCGTAGTCGTCGAAGATGGTGAGGCTGCGCGGTTGACGCACGGCGGTGAGGAAGCGCTCGGCGTCGATGACGTAGTTTTCGGCGAGGCGTTCGGCCACTTCTTCGGCGCGGAAGCCTTCGGGAATGGTGACGAGGATCTCCTCGAAGCGGGCTTCTTGCAGCGCTTCGGCGATCTCAGGGATGGTCATGGTTTCGGACAGCATGAAGTTACCGGCCTCGATGCGCCTGTCCAGCCCGGTGACGCGCAGGTAGAGGTTGAAGAGGCTGGCGTCGCTGATCAGCCCCTGGCTTTCGAGGCGGGCGGCGATGAAGCGGGCGGCGTCGCCGGGGATCACCTGGAAGGGGCGCGGCCGCGGGTCGTCGCCCACGGGGCGGCTGAGTTCGTCTTCGCGCACGCGCAGGTTGTAGGCCAGGATCTGGCGTTCGATGTTTTCGGGCGTGAGGGCGTTTTCGCCGGCGTTGGGATCGATGAGCGCGGTGTTCTGGCGCTCCACAGCCAGAAATTGCTCGGTGAGGTGGGCATTGGTCACCGACCAGATGGCCCAAAGCACGCCCAGCACCAGCGTCAGAAAGCCAAGGCGCACGAGATTGAGCAGGATCGACTGCACGCTGAAAAAAGAGCGTGTCTGTTTCGGTTGTGGTCGCCGCGGCGACAGGCGGCGCAGTGGATGGGTTCGGTTCATGGTTGTAAAGATAATCTTGGATAAGGGTGATTGGTGATTGGTGATTGGTGATTGGGTCTCGATATGCGGCAATGAATGTACATATCAACGTGCCGGACAGGACGATGGAATGCTCATTCGCTGCCCAATGGACAAGCCTAATCACCAATCACAAGTCACCAATCACCTCCTCAGATGCGACCATAGTCTTCGGTGGCGCCGCGGCGCTGTGCGTCGATATAGCTCTGTAGAATTACGGCGGCGGCGACGGCGTCCTGGCCGATTTTGGATTTGCGGCCGTTCTGGCCTTCCAGGATCTCGTCGGCGGCGTAGCTGGTCAGGCGTTCGTCCCAAAAGATGATGGGGGGCGCACTGCCCAGGATGTGTTTGAGCGCCTGCGCCAGCCGTCGCGCCCAGCGGCGGGTGGTTTCGGCCTGCTGCCCCTCGCTGCCGTCCATGTTCAAGGGCAGGCCGCAAAGCAGTAGATCGGGCGCTTCCTGGCGAATCAGCGCGCCGATGACGTCGAAATCCTGGCGGCGGCTGCGGCGGTGGATCACGGTGAGCGGCTGCACCGACAGCCCCAGCGGATCGCAGGACGCCACGCCGATGCGGGCGTCGCCTACGTCGAAGGCCAGGATCTTGGCGGGCGACGTCATGGCGCGGTCTGCTCACCGACGGCGTTGGTCAGGTCTACGCGTACTTGGATGCGGCTACTAATGAGCGGCAAGGTGCCGAACCAGTCGGGATCTAGATAGAACTCGGGTGGCCCAGCCAACAGCCAATCGCGCTGGAGGAGGGTGTTTGCTTCCTCCGCGCTGAGGCCGGCGATGGCGTCGCGCACTTCGCGCGCGTCGATGGGGATCACGTAGTTGCCGCGGGCGACGACGCTAAATTCCACCGTTCGGTTGGTGACGGTGGCATCGGGCGCGGCGAAGTATTGGATCGAGTCGGCCACGAGCTTCCCACGATCGGGGACGGCGTCTTCCAGCGCGGCGAAGGCGGCGTCGCGCGCTTCAGCCTGATCCACGGCCACGGCCTGCACCAGTACGCGCAAGGACAAGGTGAGGTTATCGGCAGGCTCGTCGTTGAAGTGATCGTAGAAGCTGTCGATGACGAAGGTTTGCACCGATTCTGCGGGCGTCCACTCGCCTTCGCGCAGTTCGCGCTGGATCTCGGTGTATGCCTGCGCCTCGATCTCGGCGTAAACCTGATCGTAAAGCGCGTCGCGGTCGGCCTGGGTGACGATGCGCACCAGGTTCGACGCACCGCCGCCGGTGGCGGCGGGGTTGGTCACCTGGACCTGCCCTTGCAGTGCGCCGGAGACGGTTGTGATGGTGTTGGCGCGCACGTTGCCGCGTGTCCCCTGCTCGGTGGCTTCCACGTTGACGGTGACACGGGTGCCGGTGGGGCCGTTGAGGTCCACGTCTTGGAGCGTGCGGAAGTCCACACGGTCGCCGGTGCTGGTGGAGACGACGGTACCTGCCGGGATGCGGATGGTGCGATTGGTCTGGTTGGTGAAAACGACGCTGCCGCCGGCGCGATCTGTTGCAGCCTGGTCGCTGCCACTGGTGGGAATCGTCCCCGTGCGCTCGACGTAGGTCTCCATGAGCCGCGCCGGGATTACGCCGATCTCGAAATCAGCAATGTCGATGCCAGGATCAGCGGTGAGGGTGATGGCGGCCTCCAGTGGGCGCTGTCCTGGCACCACGGTGACAGTGGCGGCCGGCAGCACAAAGTAGACGAACGCGCCAAGCATGGCGGCAAAGGCCAGCCCGGCAAAGATGTAGCCGATGAAGCGCAGCCAGAAGGGCATGGGGCGCCGGTATTTCTCTTCGGCGCGGATGCGACGCTGACGGCTGCGGTGAAGGCTGGGCCGGGCCAGGCGGGCGACTGTCTTGTCGGTGGTGTCGTTGATGATCCGGCTGTTGCGCCACGCCGGTGGCTCGGGTAGCCCCGCCGCGGGATTGCGTGGGTCCACGTCGGGCAGTTGCGGCTTCATGCGCCAGGTGCGCCCAACGAGGCCGGCCTCGTTGCCGTAGACGGGAATGCCCAGCGCCTGGGCGATGCGCCGCGTCTCCAGATCCTGGGTGACGAGGGCGAGATCCTGGTTGCGCAGGCGCGCCTGACGTTGCAGCAGCCGTAGTCGGGCGAAGCTGTCCAGTTCGCTCCAGCCGTTGGGCAGCACCACGGCGACTGGTCCACTGCCAAGGCGGGCCAATCGGCGACGAATGGCGTCGGGTTTGGTGTCTGGTTCGATGTGGAGCAGTTCGGTCAAGGTGTTGTTCCAGGGAATTGCGAATTGCGGGTTGCGAATTGCGGATTGTGAGCTACGGTGAAACGCAGACTCGCCGAGAGATGTTCCAATCGACGAGTCTGCGTCGTGCATGAAGCCTGCAATCCGCAATCCGCTCTACTTCAAATTCTTCACTTCAGATTTTTCTCCACCCACGCCGGCACGATCTTCAACGCGTCGGGCAGTTTTTCGCTGTCGCGGCCGCCGGCCTGGGCCATATTGGGGCGCCCGCCGCCGCCGCCGCCCACGATCTTGGCGGCGTCGCGCACGATGTTGCCAGCGTGGATGCCACGCTGGACGGCGTCTTCGGTGGCGGCGGCGATGAGCAGCGGCTTGTCGTTGATCACCGCGCCGAGGACAACCACACTGCTGCCCAGCTTGTCGCGGAACCAGTCGGCCATCTGGCGCAGGGTGTCGGCGTCGTCGGCCTGTACCTGCTCGGCGAGGACAGCGAGGCCGTCTACCTGCACGGCACGGTCGATGAGCGACGCACTCTGCTGCCGCGCCACTTGGGCGCGCATCTCTTCCAGTTCGTGCTGAAGTTTGCGGTTCTGATCCTGCAACTGGGCCACAGCCTCGTCGACGGTTTCGGGACGCGTTTTCAGCGACTGAGCCGTCCGCGCGAGGACGTGCATGCGCTGCTTCACCAGGTCTTCGGCGGCGCGGCCGGTGACGGCTTCGATGCGGCGCACGCCGGCGGCGCTGCTGCCTTCGCTGACGATGCGCAGGCTGCCGATCTCGGCGGTGCTGTCCACGTGCATGCCGCCGCACAGTTCCATGCTCACGGGATCTTCCTCACGGTTGCCGATGGTGATCACGCGCACGGTGTCGCCGTACTTTTCGCCGAAGAGGGCCATCGCGCCCTCGGCTATGGCGCGTTCCTGGCTGGTCCAGCGATCCCCCACAGCGTAGTTGTCGAGGATCGTCTCGTTGGCGATGCGCTCGATGTTTTCCAGTTCCTCTGGCTTGATGCCTTGAGGGTGGGTGAAGTCGAAGCGCAAACGGTCGGGCGCCACGAGTGAACCGGCCTGATGCACGTGATCGCCCAGTGTCTTACGTAGGGCCATGTGCAGGATGTGGGTGGCGGTGTGATTGCGCATGATGTCCCAGCGCCGATCCACGTCGAGGATGGCGTAGGCGGGATCGCCCGCTTTGACCGTCCCTGTGCTGACTTCGCCGATATGGACGATGAGGCCGGCAATGGGGCGTCGTGTGTCATTCACGCGCACCGTCCAGATCGGTTGTTCGATGTCCTCGGGGTAGTAGTAGATTTCGCCGGTGTCGCTGACTTCGCCGCCTGATTCGACGTAGAAGGGCGTTTCGGGCAGCACGATCTCCACCTGTTGGCCCTGGACGGCTTCGTCCACGATTTTGCCATCGGCGATGATGGCAGCGACGGTGGTGTCGGCGTCTTCGCAGTTCTCGTAGATCAGGTGCTTGACGCCGTCCGCGCCGAGGACGCCCTGTTCTTTCAACTGCGCCAACACCTGGCCGTAGACCGAGAGATCGTCGGCTTCGGTGGTGATGACGCTGGCGCGGGCGCGCTTGCGTTGTTCCTCTAGCGCGGCGCGGAAGCCGTCTTCGTCTACGCTGAAGCCCGCCTCCTGGGCCACGTCACGCGTGATGTCCAGGGGGAAGCCGTAGGTGTCCCATAGGCGGAAGGCGTCGGCGCCGGGGATGATGGTCTTGTCTTCGGCGCGCAGATCGCCCATCAACTCGTCGAGCAGGCTGAGGCCGGTGGCCAGCGTACGCTGGAATCGTTCTTCCTCGGCGGTGACGGTGGATAGGATGAACTCGGCCTTGTCGGGCAGATCGGTGTAGTGGTCGCCGTATTGGTCGATCACCACCTTGCAGACTTCGGCGAGGAAGGGCTTGGTGAAGCCGATGCGCTTGCCGAAGCGGGCGGCGCGGCGCAGCACCATGCGCAGTACGTAGCTGCGACTTTCGTTGCCGGGCAGCACGCCGTCGCCGATGAGGAAGCTCATGGCGCGGCTGTGGTCGGCGATGACGCGGTAGCCCACCAGATGTTCGCTGCGCTGGTCGGCGTCGTGGCCGAGCAGTTGTTGGATGCGATCCATGATCGGCGTGAAGGCGTCGGTGTCGTAGTTGTTGTCGTGGCCCTGCAGGATGGAGGCGATGCGTTCCAGCCCGGCGCCGGTGTCGACGGAGGGCCTGGGCAGCGGGATCATTTCGCCGTCGGGCTTCTGCTCGTACTGCATGAAGACCAGGTTCCAGATCTCCAGGTATTCGTCGTCGACGTTGACGCCGTCTTTCGTCTGCGCGGCCAGGTCGCCCCAGTAGTAGTGGATCTCGGAGCACGGCCCACAGGGACCGACGTCGCCCATGGCCCACCAATTGTCCTTTTTGCCGAAGCGGAGGACACGGTCGGCGGGCGCGCCGGCTTCGATCCACAGGCGTTCGGCCTCGTCGTCTTCGGTGTAGACGGTGAACCATAGCCGTTCGAGCGGCATTTCCAACTCGTCTACGAGCAGATGCCAGGCGAACTGGATGGCTTCTTTCTTGAAGTAGTCGCCAAAGGAGAAGTTGCCCAGCATCTCGAAGAAGGTGTGATGGCGCGGGCTGGGGCCGACGTTCTCCAGATCGTTGTGCTTGCCGCTGACGCGCAGACACTTCTGCGATGTGGTGGCGCGGTTGTAGTCGCGTTTTTCCAGGCCCAGGAAGACGTCTTTGAACTGGACCATGCCTGCGTTGGTGAAGAGCAGCGTGGGATCGTCTGCGGGGACGAGGTTGCTGCTGTCCACGATGGCGTGGTTCAGTTCGTTAAAGTATTCGAGAAACAGTTTACGAATTTGATTGGTGGAAAGCGTTTTCATCGTATGTCTCGCTGTGTGTCTCGCTGTGTGTCCTGCTTTGGACTGGGCCGGCGGTTTCGACAGACAAAAATAGGATGCATCGGCAGCGTCTGGTGTGCCGATGCATCCCATAGTTTAGCAGGTGTGTGGGGTTTTTATGAAAAAAGCGACGGATGATGGATTCTCACCGCATCGACACAATCAGGTCGCGCACCTTGGTGATGATGTCTACCACGGCGCCGAAGATGCCGAGGCCGATGCCGATCTTGATCATGAGGTTGATCAGGTCGAGGATCTCGGTCCATTGCGCGGTGGCGGCGATGTCTGCGGCGAAGGTCATGAGCGGGCCGGCGCGCAGCAGATCGATGGCGATCTGGATGCCGAAGAGGGCCAGCGCCAACTCGGCGATCAGGATGCCGGCCACGCGATAGCGGTAGTAGAGCATCACCGACGCCAGCACCACGGCCAGGCCGAGGTAGGTGTTGATCATGGGTAGGTAGCTCTCAAACTCCGCCGAAAAGACCGGGATGACCACGTCCACGGGGACGTTGGCGCGGATGATGCCCAGCCACGCTTCTGGCACGTTGAAGAACGAAAGCAGGATCAAGCTGCCGATGAGTTCAACGATAGGTTCGCCCATCGGGATCGGCCTGGCGTTAAATGTGCTCGTGGGACGATTGGGATCGATGTCGGAGCGGGATGTGTTGAGCATTTGTGTGTTCCTTGGGTGGGAGAGAGAGGGGATTGGTGATTTGTGATTGGTGATTGGGCTTGTCATTTCGGTACCGAACGGACATTCCATGATCTCGGAGAGAATCTCGCTGCGCGCATTCAGGTACAGTCGGCGAGACCTAATCACAAATCACAAATCACCAATCCCCTACCAAAACCAAATCAGCGCCACAACGGCGGCGAAGACGATCAACGGCGTACACGCCCACAACGTTGGATCGAGATCGTCGGGCGCGTTACGGTGTTGCTCTTCGATGGCAACGCCTGTCCCCGCGCCGATGCCCAGACCGAGGACAATGCCAATCAACAGATTGTGGGTGGCGATCCCCAATGCCACGCCCAGGCTGATGCCGATCCCCGAGCAGATGACGATGCACCACCGGACAGCCGAAAGTGGGGGCAACTTGTGCAAAACCGGTTTCATGGTTGTCATCCTACGGCTCCGATGCGTGTTGCGTGCTGCGTGTTCCGTGTCAGAAGGGATTCATAGGTCCATTCTATGACAGGAGTGTTTTCTGGACAGCAGATGTTTGTTGTGAGGGAGATCCATCAAATGACAGAGAGGGGTAGCCGATCCGTCGTCAGTCGTCGGTGAAAGATAACGCCACAGCGAAAAGCCCGACTTCTGAATGGTCTGAGGTTTCTCCCCCCTGGAGAGAAGTCGGACTTTTTCGCAGACGCGCCGCTGCCCCGTCCATGCACGAGACGGGGCAGCGACGCAGAACTGTAGGAGAGGGAACTATGATGAACAGGTGTTTGGCTAGTTAACCGACATCAGCACTTTCTGCAGGATCATCGGTTCGGGCATGGCGCCTTCGACGTGGGTGTCCTCGTTGATGACGGTGCGCGGTACGCCCATCACCGAGTACTTGTTGGACAGGTGCGGGAACTCAATCGCCTCCACCATGTCGGCAATGACGTACGGGCTTTCCATCGCCATCTGGTGCGCCACGTGGACGGCTTTGGGGCAGTACGGGCAGGTGGGTGTGATGAAGACCTGCATGTGTACCGGCTTTTCGAGCTTGGCCAGCGCCGCCTTCGTGTCGGCCGACAGCCCCGAATCGCCCGAACCCAACATCTGGATGTCTTCCACCAGGGTGCTGAACTCGTAACCCGACGGGATGCCGTAGAAGCGGATACCGTAGTCCTTGGGTTCGTCGCCGTCTTGGAGCAGGGCGATGGCTGGGATCTTGTCGATGCCGTACTGCTTGGCAGCGTCGCCTTCCGGCTCGAAGACGATCACCTCAGTCGAGATCTTGTCGGAAAGGCCGGCGACCTCTTCGACGATCTGGCGGGTTTCGTTGCAGTATTCGCATTCATGTTCCTGCGTGAACATCACCATTTTGACGCCATTTTCCAGCTTGCCGAATGTTTCGCGCAGGTAGTTTTGATCTTTTTCTGAAAGCAGTGCCATTGTTGTTTTTCCTCCAAAAGAATTGTTTGCGAGAGAATCTCGTTTGTTTGCGTCTATGTGTTTGCGTCTATGTGTTTGCGTCTATGTGTTTGCGTCTGTGGCACCACTATACGCCCCGCTCGCTTGGCGAACAAGGCCCAATCGCTTATCATTATTATAAGTTTCGCTAATGGATTGTACGCCGTCTTCTGGGAGCTTCCCATGCTCAACCTGCACAAACTCAACATTTTCGCCACCATCGCCGAGACGGGCAGCTTCACGGCGGCCGCGGATCAGTTGTACCTGACGCAATCGGCGGTGAGCCAGCATGTGCGCGATCTGGAAGCGCAGTTGGGGACGGAATTGTTTGTGCGCGGACGCGGCGGCGCTACGTTGACGCCCGCCGGCGAAACGCTGCTCGACTACGTGAAGCGCGTCCTCTGGCTGCTGGCCGAAGCCGAAAGCGCCGTCACCGACGTCACCCACCTGGGCGAAGGACAGCTCAACCTGGGCGCCACGTCCACTGCCGCGGTGTACCTGTTGCCGCAGTGGGTGCGCAACTTCCGTAGGCAGTATCCGTCTTTGCGCGTGTCGCTGCAGACGGAATCCGCCGACGCCATCGCACAGGCGTTGCTGGCCGATCAGATCGATCTTGGCTTCGTGGAAGGTGAATGGGCGCCGACGCCGCGCCTGCATCACCTGCCGCTGCAAGATTCGGAGTTGCACGTGGTAGTGGGCGGCGATCACCCCTGGCGTCGCCGCGAAAGCCTGTCTGTGCGCGAGTTGGACAAGCAGCTTTTCATCACGTACTCGCCGCGCAACCCCGCCCGCGTGGACCGACGAGATCTTCGGGCGCTATGACGTGTCACCCATGATCGTGGCCGAATTCGACGATCCCGAAGCCATCAAACTGGCCGTGATGGAGGGCATGGAAGCGTCGATCCTGCCCTGCTGCGCCGTGCGTCGCGAGGCCGACGAAGGGCGCATGCACCTGCTCTCTATCGAGGAACAGCCGCTGCGCCGCCCCATCGAACTCCTCTGGCGCGCCGACCGCCCGATCAAGGCCACGGCGCGGGCGTTTCTGTCGTCGTTGGTGGGGCAGTATCCGACTTTGATGGAAGATGTGATGAACCGCACTACGGATGGTATACTGAAGCCATGAGCGATGTTGAACAACTCCCTTTACTTGAAGATATTGTTCCTCCGCCTATCGATCTGAAGACCGAACGCTCCGGATCGTTTGTCGACAACATGAGCTTGCCTGTCCATCGTTGGTTTCGCTATTCAGTGGCTTTTCGGCAGATTGGGTGAACCAGGTGTTGAACGACTGGGCATTGGGGGATGGAAATGTCGTGCTGGACCCATTTGCGGGTTCGGGGACGGTTCCTCTGGTGTGCGACTCGGTCGGCGTTCTCGGATTGGGTATCGAAGCGCACTCAACTGTGGCTAACGTATCGCGTGCCAAGTTGATGTGGTCGTCTTCGCATGAGCGATTCTCTGCCTTCGTGCAAAAAGTAATCGACGACGCCGCAGAAATCGCCGCAGAAATCAAAGATGATGGCTTTGTATACCCCAGCCTGATTCAGCGAAGTTTTTCGCCGGAATGGTTGGCGCGGCTACATGCGCTGCGAATGGCGTGGCAGCAAAATGCCGATGGATCTGAGGCTTCTGAATTGACCTGGATGGCGATCACGGCAATATTGCGTCCAGTTTCGAGCGCGGGGACGGCGCAATGGCAATACATTTGCCCAACAAGACCAGAAGCAGGTTGTTACCCCGACGTTGCCTTGCGACGTCAGGTGGAGACCATGTTGCATGACATGCGCTGGATGCAGTTGCGCAATGGACGCGATGGCGCAGATCATCGAAGGCGATGCGCGTGAATCTGCATCGGTCATCGCAGAAAACAGCGTCGATGCTGTGATCACCTCTCCACCGTACGCAAACAACTACGATTACGCCGACGCACTTCGGTTTGAGATGACCTTCTGGAAGTCAGTAGTTGGGGTGAGATCCACGATGCTGTGCGCAGGCACTTGATTGTTTCGTCATCGCAACACGCATCCAAAGAAAGTATGACTTGGACGAACTACTGACTTCTCCTGCGGTGTTCCCAATCCACGACGAGTTAGCGACGGTGACCCGAAAAACTGGCTGTAGTTCGGGAAGGCCATGGCGGCAAAAAACACTACCACACGATGGTCGCCGCCTATTTTCGAGACATCGCCTTGACGATGCAACAACTGCGGCGCATCTGCCGCCCTGGGGCTAGAATGTGCTGGGTGATCGGCGATTCTGCCCCGTACGGCGTATATTGCCCTGTTGATCGGTGGATCGGTGAGTTGGCTGTCGCATCCGGTTTTAATCGATTTGATTTCGAGAAGTTGCGAGATCGCAATACACGGTGGAAAAAATCGCAAGCACAGAGTCCCTCTCAAGAGCTTGCTGTGGATTGAAGGGTAAGCATGGCAAAATCCCCAGCGCATAAGTTTGGACAAGCGATTGGTCTATTACTGGAATCGGTGATACATCCCCCGCTGCAACGTTTCTGCAACGAACAGGGATTGTACCTGGACTATCAAGGCCGTCGGCGCAAAGTCAGGCCAGGTCGCAAAGTGCGGTGGGTAGATCACTACGGCAACGCCCACGATCTGGACTTTGTTATCGAACGCAATGGCGCTGATCATGTGATCGGTGAGCCGGTTGCATTCATTGAGGCTGCTTGGCGTCGTTATACAAAGCATTCACGCAACAAGGTCCAGGAGATCCAAGGGCGATCCTACCCCTGGCTGAGAAGTACCAGTGGAACAATCCATTCCTGGGTGCTGTGCTTGCCGGTGAGTTCACCCGTGCGTCTCTTGAACAGCTTGAATCGCTGGATTTCACGTCCTCTACTTCCCCTACGCATCGTTGCTCGAAGCATTTGCCTCACAGCAGATCGATGTACACTTTGACGAGGCGACGCCGGATCGAGTCTTTGCTGCCGGCCAGGCAAATTGAATCTGCAGACGCAAGGACTATGCAGGCCGTTGCTGAGCATTTGGTGCGGGCAAATGCCGAACAATATCAGATCGGTTTTTTGTTGCGCTGGATCGCAGCGGGCGGTCGATTCGGCGCATTTTGGTGGTGCCGCTCTATGGGCGCGTCAATGAGTTCGCCACAATCTCAGAGGCCCTTGCATTTGTAGATGCTCACCCGATCTATGAAGGTTCTGGGGGAGTTCCGAAAATACGAAGTTCTCGTCAGATTCACAAACGGTGATAGGTTGGATGCCTCATTCCGCGACAAAGAAAAGATGCGAGATTTTCTTCGCTTTGTCGCTACCCAATAACCGGTAGAGCTTTGCGATCCTGTGCGCAATCTCCTGTACTCACTGTAGATTGGTCCTGTGTCCCCACCTGCGCTACAATAACCTCCACCTTATCCCACCGCACACAAAACCCGAGATGATCCCATGACGAACGACCTTACCCACGTTTGGATCGAAGCGCCGTTGACGTCGGACGCCCTGGATCGCCTGTCCGGCGCTGCTCTGCTCTTCCCCGTCGCGCCAAGCTTCGCCAATTGCCAACGCCAAGCCCGGCACAGGCGATCCTGGCGTCTTCGGCGATCCGCTACGACGGCGCCCTGTTCGATCAACTGCCCAAACTGCGCATCGTCACGCGGACGGGCATCGGCATCGATAACGTCAACTTGGCCGATGCCACCGGAGCGGCATCGTCGTCTGCAACACGCCCGACGGCCCCACCGAGTCCACCGCCGAACACGCCGTGGCCCTGTTGCTGAACCTGGCCAAGCGCATCAAGCAAGGTGACGTCAACATGGCTGCGGGCAAGTTTGGCCCGCGTACCGTCCTCATGGGCTGCGAGGTGCAGGGGAAGACGTTGGGGCTGATCGGCCTGGGCCGCATCGGGCGCCGCGTGGCGCAGATCTGCGGCCTGGGGCTGGGTATGAACGTCATCGGCAGCGATCCCTTCGTCACGGCCGAGCAGGCGGCGGCGTTCGGCGTCACCCTGCGCACACAGGGCGAAGTCATCGCCGAAGCCGATTTCTTGAGCCTGCACGCGCCCGCCATCCCGGCTACCTTCCACATGATCAATGATGCCAGCATCGCAACGATGAAGGACGGCGCCTACCTGATCAACGTCGCCCGCGGTCCCCTGGTAGAGGACGATGCCGTCCTCGCCGCTGTGGAAAGTGGCAAGCTGGCCGGCGCCGCATTGGACGTCTTCGATCCCGAGCCGCTGCCCGCGGACTCACGCTTGCGCAACCACCCCAACATCCTGGTGACACCGCACACCGCTTCGCTCACCAGCGAAGGCCGCACCCGCATCGAGCAGATGGCAGTGGCTCGGCTGGTGGAATTCTTCTCCGGCGAAAAACCAAAGGATATCTGCAACCCCGAAGTGTGGGAGAAGAGACGTAATGCGTAATTCGTGATCCGTGATACGTAACCAGGATTCGGCGGCGTTTGCGAACCAACAAACGTAACCCATTCTTCATTCATCATTCTTCTCTTCTTCGGAGGATCGGCATGACGCTTTCGACCTTGACCCACCTCGAATGTGGCAAATGCAGCGCCACCTACGAGGCCAACCAGTTGATGAATCTCTGCCCGGCGTGCGGCAAGCCGTTGCTTGTGCGCTATGATCTGGCCAAAGCAGCGCAAACGCTCACGCCCGATGCGCTGAAATCGCGTCCTGCCAACCTGTGGCGCTACGAAGAAGTGCTGCCAGTGCAGCGCGGCGACGCCCGCCTGATGCTGGGCGAAGGGTGGACGCCGCTGGTCTGCGCCGGCGCGCTGGGCAACGAGATCGGCTGCCCCAACACGCTGATCAAAGACGAATCGCTCAACCCCACCGGCAGCTTCAAAGCGCGCGGACTGGCTATGGCTGTGAGCCGAGCCTACGAACTCGGCGCCAAGGAGATCGCCATCCCCAGCGCGGGGAACGCAGCCGGGGCCATGAGCGCCTACGCCGCCGCTGCCGGCCTCAAGGCCCACGTCTTCATGCCCGCCGACGTGCCCATGACCTTCCGCGTGGAATGCGCCCAACTCGGCGCCACGGTGACCCTCGTGGACGGGCTGATCACCGATTGTGGCGTCAAGGTGCGCGAGGGCGCGCAGGCGCACGGTTGGTTCGACGTCAGCACGCTCAAGGAACCCTACCGCATCGAGGGCAAAAAGACGATGGGCTACGAACTGGCCGAACAACTGGGCTGGACGCTGCCCGACGTGATCATCTACCCCACCGGCGGCGGCACCGGCCTGGTGGGCATGTGGAAAGCCTTCGACGAAATGGAGAAGATGGGCCTGATCGGCAGCAAGCGCCCGCGCATGGTCACCGTGCAGAGCAGTGGGTGCGCGCCCATGGTGCGCGCCTTCGAAGAAGAGACCGAGTTCGCCGAGCCGTGGCAGGGCGCAAAAACTGTGGCCGACGGTCTGCGCGTCCCCGCGGCGGTGGGCGACTTCCTCATTTTGCAGGCGCTGCGCCAGAGCGGCGGCACCGCCATTACCGTGACAGACGAAGAAATGCTGCGCTACGCCAAGGTGATGGGCCAACACACCGGCATCTTCCCCGCGCCCGAAGGCGCGGCGACGCTGGCGGCCCAGGTTCACCTGCTCGAAATGGGCTGGATCCAGCCCGACGAAACAGTCGTGCTTTTCAACACGGGGACGGGGCTGAAGTACGCACATTTGTGGGCGTAAGGGGAAGGAGGGATTGGTGATTTGTGATTGGTGATTGGGCCTCGCAGGATGCAAGCGAATGGACGCATCTTGCTCTGAATGACAACATTGATTGTCTATTCGTTGCCCAATTGACAGACCTAATCACAAATCCCCAATCCCCATCTTCTTGACACACCCACTATCCTCAGTAGAATGTCTACGGCGACACGTCCGTTATCGTGAACTAAGCCAAGCCACCCCACGAATCCAACCAAGAGATCGGTAGGTGTTTCTGTGAAACGCAATGGAAGACGCAGGGCCACCATTGCCGGCCCGGATCAAACGCACAAGCATTTCAAGGCGGGCATCGACGCCATCGCCCGGCTGCTGGCCCCTACGCTAGGACCGGTAGGCGGGCTGGTGATCAATGATCGCGACCACTCGCGCATGCCCGAGATGCTCGACGATTCCGCCACGGTGGTGCGGCGCATCCTCAGCCTGGGGGATCCGCGTATCGACGTGGGCGCCATGCTCATGCGTAGCCTGGTGTGGCGGGTGACAGGCCGCGTCGGTGACGGCGGCGCCACCACGGCGCTGCTCACCCAGTCGATCTTCAACGAGGCGCTACGCATGACCACCGCCGGCGCCAGCCCCGTGTGGATCGGCAACGGCGTGCGCGCCGCCATCCAGGCGGTGATCGAGTACATCCGCAGCGAGGCCCGCCCTGTGGCCGACGAAGACGAACTCACCGCCGTCGCCTATACCATCGTCAAAGAGAAGCCGATGGCCGCGATCCTGGGCGAAATGAGCTACTTGCTCGGCGAAGACGCACGCGTCAACGTGGACAAGTTCGTAGCGCCGTATCTGGAACGGGTCTACTTCCCCGGCGCCAACTACGAAGCGCAGATCGCCAGCTATCTCCTCTACACCGATGCGTCGCACAAGCGGGCCATCCACACCGAGTGCGCCGTCGCCATCTCCGAAGCGCCGTTGACCAAGGCCGAAGAGATCGTAGCGCTGATGCAGGCGGCCATGAGCAACGGCAAGAAATCGCTGGCCATCGTGGCCCACTCGTTCAAAGACACGGCATTGCACACCCTCGTGGCCAACCAGCAGGCCGAAAAGAAGAAGATGTCGCTGGTGGGCGTCACCCTGAAAGCGGTGGGCGACGAACGACGCACCGCTTTGGACGATCTGGCGTTGCTCACCGGCGCCACGGTGCTAGGGCGCGGCTTTACCCCCTCCGCCCAGCAGGCGAAGGCCGAACACGTGGGCGTCGCCCTGCGCGCCGAAGTGGACGCCAAGATGCTGCAAATCCTTCCCGAACAGATTCAAACGGTGGCTGTGCAAGAACGCATGGCCGAACTGCGCGCCCAACTCGATCCCCTGCCCCAGGACGACGAAGATCGGCCCAAGCTGCTCAAGCGGCTGGCCGCGCTCTCCGGCGGCATGGGGACACTCAAAGTGGGCGCCGCGTCGAAGACGGAACGCGCCGTGCGCGCCGACAACGCCGAACGCGCCGTGAAGGTCCTTTCAGCGGCGCAGAAAAGCGGCGTTGTCCCCGGCGGCGGCGCGGTTTTGGTTCACGCTGTAGAGGCGCTGCCCACCTTCCACATGAACGACGAAGAGATGATGGGCGTCGAAGTGGTGCGCCGGGCCCTGAGTGCGCCGTTGCGACAGATCGCCCAGAACGGCGGCAACAGCGCCCCGTCCGCCGTAGTGGAACGGGTGCGCCTGGGCGGATCGCCCATGGCCTACGACGCGCTGACCGACCAAATGGTCGACGCCTACCGCGCCGGTGTGCTCGACGTGGCCGATGTCCTTGCCGCTGTGCTGGAGACGGCATCCAGCGGCGCGTTGATGGCGCTGAGCACCGACACGATTGTCTATCATCGCAAACCGAAAGAAAGTTTGGAGCCGTAACATGGCCATCATCTTATCGATCAGCGAAGCCAATGGCGTGCAATGGGCGGCAGGCCCGCACGGTCTTTTCCAGGTGGGCGAAGAGGAACTGCGCCCCGTGTTGCAGCCGATGGAGCGGCTGGCCTGCACGCTGGCGTTGTCACAGCGGGTGTTGGTTGGCGGCGGGCCGTACGGCGTCGCCTACACCGCGGATCACGGGCAGAACTGGCAGGCAGCGTGGACGAGTGGCTGCCATTCTGCCGTATTGGTGATGGCGGCGGACCCGAATGTAGCGCACAGTGGCGTGATACTGGCCGGCACCGAAGGGGAAGGCATCCTGCGTACCACGGATCGGGGCGGCTACTGGTCGCCCTGCAACTTCGGGCTGCGCAACTACATGGTGCTGTCGCTGGCGTGGGCGCCCCTTGCCCCGCAAGGGCAGTGGCCGCAGCGCGAGATTGTCTTCGCAGCCACCGAAGAGGGCGTCTACCGTTCGCCGAATGCCGGGCGCGGCTGGCGGCGCGCCGAATGCCCCGAATTGGTCTACCAGATTCTGGCTGTGTCTCCCAATTTCCACGAAGACGGTGTGGTGATGGCCGGCAGCGAAATGGACGGACTGTGGCGTTCAGCGGATGGCGGTCGCTCGTTCAGCCGCTTGGCATCCGCGCCGGAACAGGTCAACGCGCTGTGTGCGTGGGACGGCGGCTGGTTGCTCAGCGCTGCCGACGAACTGTGGCACTCCGCCGACGGCGTCGAGTGGCAGCCGGTGACCGACAGCGCGCCGGTGCTGGTGCTGCGCCCTGGCGACGGTGTGATCCTGGCGGGCGATGAGGATGGGTTGACGGCGCTGAATCAGGTCCACTTTGCGCCGCAGACGCAATACGCCGCGCCGGAGATGGTATAGCGTCAAACTGTAATGAATAACGAGTATCCCACAGGGCAGGGCGCCGCTCATCTAGATCAAACTTTGTTGGCTGAGATTGCAACCACAGCTAGCACAGCCCCATTCTTGATGATTGCGGTGAGTGGCGCCCATCTTTATGGTTTTGCCTCATCAGACAGCGATATTGATCTTCGTGGTACACATTTGTTACCCCTCACAAAAGTTCTCGGGCTGGATGCGCCCATTCTCACACTTGACCACACTTGGCATACGAAAGGACTGGAAATCGACCTGGTCAGCCATGATCTTGCCAAGTTCCTCACGTTGCTGTTGCGGCAAAACGGCAACTATCTAGAGCAGTTGTTCTCGCCATTGGTCATCGTGCAAACGCCCAGGATCGACGAGTTGCGGCATCTAGTGCGCAACGGTACGATTGCCCGTCATGCCTATCATGCCTACGCCGGCTACGCGCGTGATCAGTGGCGCATGTGGCGCAAGGAAGCGGTAATGGGGGCTGGGCATATTAAGCCGTTACTCTACGCCTATCGCGTCAGTCTCACCGGGTTGCACCTTTTGCAGACCGGCGAGGTAATCGCAAATCTACCGTGGTTGGCGTCTGCTTACGCAATGCCCGAATTGACGTCTCTGATCGATCTGAAAGTAGCCGAGAAGACATCGGTGCCACTGGATGTCGACGTACACGACAAGGCCCTTCAGTTGCTCCAGGATGCTCTACAGCTTGCTTACGAAAAATCCTCGTTGCCGCAGGAGCCGACAAACCGCGCTGCGCTCAATGATTTCCTGGTACAGGTGCGATTGACAGGTGGAGTGGATGTATGAACTGGCTTGCGCAGGCGACGATTCTTAAAGTCCTCTGGGGTAGCCGTGCATTTGGCACATCGGATGCCGATAGTGACGTAGATGTACGCGGTATTTGCATCCCGCCGCGCCGTTATCTGATCGGGCTGTCTCACTTTGAACAATCCGAAGACAGGACCAACGACACGGTGATTTACAGCCTGTCCAAGTTTGTCAACTTGGCGATGGCCAACAACCCCAACATGCTGGATCTGTTGTGGACGCGGGATGAGGACATTCTTTTCATCGACGAATATGGCGTAGAGTTGCGCAATCATCGAGATCTCTTCCTATCGCAGCAGGTGGCTCGAACCTACGCCGGTTATGCGGAAAGCCAGATTCAACGTATGGAAACGCATTACCGCTGGTTGCATGAGCCGCCGTCACATCAGCCGACGCCTGAAGAATTCGGCGCAGAACCGCATCAACGCGGCGGGGTGCGCTTTCCCAACACGCACCAGGAGCGCGCCTTTCGCGCTGCCAACAAACACTGGCAGAACTATCAGAAGTGGCGCGCCGAACGGAATCCTGAACGCTCTGCATTAGAGGAACGGCATGGGTACGATACCAAGCACGCACTGCATCTGCTGCGCCTCTATCGCATGGGCATCGAGATCCTCCGCGAAGGATTTGTCCATGTCTACCGACCGGACGCCAAGTGGTTGCTTCAAGTAAAAGAAGGGCTTTTCACATATCCGGAGTTGTGTGTGCTAATCGACGATCTGAAGGCAGAACTTACCGCAGCCGAGGCCACTACATCTCTCCCACCGGTACCTGACCGGGTGAAAATCGAGGAACTACTAGTGTCGCTACACTGGAATGCAATGCAATCTGGGCGAGCGTAAACACCAACTGACGACAACCAACGATTGTTCGACGCTTTTTATATGTTTTATAGTCAAGCTAGCGAAAACCCATAGGCATTTTCCTTATTTTTATTGACTTTTTATTTAGCGTGTGTTAATGTGAGCTTGTCGTGGCAGCCGTACATCAACATACTTCTTCCGACGCATGGCCTTCGCCCAACGTTCGAATGAATTTGCTTTGAACGGACTGCCGTTGTTTTCCCGTTGTGACAAGGAGTATATCAGCATGGAATCGCGTGAACGTGGCAATGTGAAGTGGTTCAATAACGTGAAGGGCTATGGATTTATTGAGCGTGAACAAGGTGGTGATGTGTTTGTTCACTACTCGGCCATCAGGGCGAATGGCTACCGTTCCCTCAACGAGGGACAGGCGGTTGAGTTCACTGTAGTTGAAAGCCCCAAGGGGCCGCAGGCTCAGGATGTGGCTGTCGTTGTCAGCTAGACCTGCATAACAGTAAACTTGCCGTAGCGCGGCGCCGGTCTCCGGCGCCGCTTTTTTATGTTGCAGGTGTGGAGTTGGAAATGACGAAGTCGGTATTTGTGTATCCGGTGCGGCCCGATGCCCTTGGTACACTCCATGCGGATCTGTCTGTCTTGTTGGCCAGGGCGGGTTTGCAGCCATCTCCCCAGGCAAACAGCACACTCTGGGCGGCGTTGGAGATCGCTGCCAATATCATCGAACACGCCCATGCCCAGACCGATCCGCAAGATGCGTTTTGGGTAGACGTCACATGTAATGAGCACTGTATCGAGATCGTCCTGCGCGATCTCGGCATCGCCTGTGACAGCGAGCGACTGCGCCAATCCAACTTGCCCACCGATTGGCGCACACACCAGCGCGGTGGATTGGGGCTACCCCTCGCCCACCGAGCAGTGGATCACCTCACCTACACCCGCGAAGACAACGTGAACGTCTGGCGCATCGTCATCAAACAGGGGCGCGGCGCAACGGACGGATCGGATGCTGAGAGAAATTGCTGATGGGATGATGAGGATGTTGGATCTCGACGATCCATCATCCTCATCATCCCATCATCATCACTTCAACAAAGCACCGTCACCATTCGGCTCAAACAATCGCGACCCAATCCCCAATCCCCAATCCCTAGCCCCTAATAAACCTTCGCGAACGTCCCGCCGGCCAGATCCACCCCCGGCGCGACGAGACCCGGCGCATCCAACTCGCTCAACTCGTTGCGGAAGATGGCCCCGTCCTTCATGACGAGGCGGATGTTGCGCAGATCGCGGATCGTCTGATCGGGGCGCCCGTCGATGACGAGCAGATCGGCGCGCTTGCCCGCTTCGACTGTGCCGGTAATGCCCAGCACACCGCAGACTTGGGCCGAATTGTGGGTGGCGGCTTTCAGCGCTTCCAACGGAGACAGCCCCGCCTCCACGAGTAATTCCACCTCGCGGATCGTGGCCACGGTGCCGTCTACGGGATCGCTGGGCAGCAGGTCGGTGCCGTTGCAGATGGTAACGCCCGCTGCCACGCCGCGGCGGATCGAGGCCAGGTGCTCCACGGCGGCGGCTTTGGCTTTGTCCAGCATCCACTCCTGCACACCGTGACGGCGCATGTAGTCCAATTCCTGGGTGACGCACAGCGTCGGCACGAGGAAGGTGCCTGCCTCGGCCATCATGGCCGCGGCTTCGTCGTCGAACTGGTAGCCATGTTCTATACAATCGACGCCGGCGCGCACCGCGTCCTTGATCGGCCCGTCGCCGCCGGTGTGCGACGCCACGATTCGGTTGTTGGCATGGGCCACTTCCACCACGGCGCGCAGTTCATCGTCGGCGATCTGCTTGTCCGATGGCTTTTCGCCGGGGGTGCCGATGCCGCCGGTGAGGCAGATTTTGATGAAGTCGGCCCCGGCGCGGATCTGTTCGCGGACGGCCTGGCGGAAGCCGTCCACGCCGCTGGCTTCGAGGCAACTCATGGAGTTGTGACCGTGGCCGCCGGTGGCGATCAATGCTGCACCCGCCGCCTTGATGCGCGGGCCGGGCAACACGCCCTTGTCGATGATGGCGCGCACGTCCATATCGGTGAAATGCGCCTCACCGATGACGCGCACACTGGTTGTCCCTGTGACAATTGCTTCCAGGGCGCGACGGTACATCAACATGGTGCGGTAGCCGCGCTCGAACTGGTCAATGCGCCGTTCGGGGAAGGGCAAACGCAACGCCAGATGCACGTGGACGTTGAACAGCCCCGGCATCACTGCCTTCCCGCCCAGATCCACCACGCGATCCCCGTCCGCGGGCGCGGGCGCATCCGCCGCAGGCCCGCACCAGGCGATCTCCTTGCCCGAAACCACCACCGTCGCCGCTTCCACAGCCGCCGCGCCGGTGCCATCAATGAGAGTGCAGTTGGTGAAGAATGTTTGTGGCATGATTTCCTCCGTGAGGAAGTGATTGAGGATTGGGAATTTGTGATTTGTGATTGGGTTCGGGGCGAGACAATTGGGTGGAGATTGGGACAAGGTTTGTAAACGAAGGATGATGAGATGATGATGAATCTCAATGATCATCACCCTCATCATCCCATCATCTCGCTCTCCCCCAATCACCAATCACAAATCACCTTCTCAACCCATCCCCCATCAAATTCGTACCCGTCACAAAAAGTGCAATGGCCAGCCCAGGGAAGACGGCGTTCCACCAGGCCAGGCTGAGGATGCCGCGCGCTTCGCTGACCATGCTGCCCCAGGCCGGCGTGGGCGGTTGAACACCCAGGCCGAGGAAGCTCAACGCCGCTTCGGCCAGGATCATGCTGGACATATTGACGGCGGCAATGACGGCCAATGTGGGCAGCAGCGATGGCAGCAGATGACGCAGCAGAATGCGACCATTGCGGGCGCCCACAGCCTGCGCCGCAAGCACGAACTCGCGATGACGTAGCGTGAGCGCCGATCCCCGCGCCACGCGGGCGTACTGCACCCACGTCACAAAAGCCAGGACGACGATCATGTTGGTGAGTGTCTGCCCCACGGCGGCCATGATGGCAATGGCAATGAAGACCGGCGGAAACGAGAGCTGAATGTCGATCAGGCGGCTGATCAGCCCGTCGACCCAACCTTGGTAGTAGCCGGCGAGCAGGCCGATGATCGTCCCCAGCGTGCCGCCCAGCAATACCGAGAACACACCCACCGCCGTAGACACCCGCGCCCCGTAGATCAGGCGCGAGAGCAGATCTCGGCCCAGCCGATCCGTGCCCAACGGGTGATCCCATGTGCCGTTTTCCATCCACACCGGTGGCCTGAGCGCCATGCGCAGGTTCTGATCGGCGAAACCGTGCGGCGCGATCCACTGCGCGAGGATCGCCACCGCGATGATGCCCACGAAAATCAAAAATCCCACCCAAAATTGGGGCTTTTGTTGAGAACGCATGAAGACCTCAGCCATCCAGACGAATGCGCGGATCGAGTAAGCTGTAGAGCAGATCCACCAGCAGGTTGATGAGCACAAAGCCGATGCCCACCACCAGCACCACGGCGCGGATCAACGGCAGATCGCGGTTCTGGATGCCTTGCAGCATCAGCCAGCCGACGCCCGGCCAGGCAAAGACCGATTCCACCACCACCGAACCGCCCAATAGACCACCCAGTTGCAGCCCCAACACCGTCACCGTGGGGATCATGGCATTGCGCAGGGCGTGGCGGTAGAGGATCAGCCGCTGCGCCAGCCCTTGGCCTTGGCTGTGCGGATGTAATCCTGCTGCAACACATCGATCAGCGTGGCGCGCACCAGCCGCGACACCAGCCCGATGCTGTAGATCGCCAGTGTGAAGCCGGGCATGAGGATGTGTAGAAACGTCCCCTCACCCGAAGACGGCAGCCAGCGTAGCCTGTCGGCGAAGGCCAGGATCAACAGGATGCCCAGCCAGAACGACGGGATGCTGATCCCCACGAAGGTAAGCACCGACACGCCCCAGTCCAGCGCGCTGTTGGGCCGCGTCCCTGCCAGGATGCCCAATGGAATGCCCAGGACAATGGTCAATCCTAGTGAAAAGAGCGCCAGTTGCAGGGTGGTGGGCAGCTTCTGCAGCACCAGATCCAGGGCCGGCTGGTTGTAGCGATAGGACACACCCAGATCCCCACGCACGGCGCCCTTGAGAAAGTTCCAGTATTGCACGGGGATCGGCTGATCCAGCCCGTAAAGGCGGGCAATGCGCGCCACATCTTCGGGGCTGGCGTCCAGCGGGGCCAGCAGCCGCGCTGGGTCCCCCGATAAGTAGACGAGCAAGAAGACGAGCACCGTAACGGCAAGCAGCACCAAAAACAGATGCTGTGTCCGGCGAATCAGGTAAGTGGACATAAGAATTGGGGAAAGCGGATGAAATGGTTGAGCAGGCAGCTTCTCGTTGACGGGAGATTGGGCGATTAAGCGATTGGGAGATTAGGGATCGTTTCCAAGAACGAGATCCCTAATCTCCCAATCGCCTAGTAACCAATCTCAATTCTGATTATCCCTGCTGGAGGTGAATCCCGCCCAGCCGGATCGTATTGTCCTGGTGCGGTTCCCAGCCCTGCACTTCGTCGCGAATGCCGTAGACGCCCTGCTGGTTCCACAGGAAGACCCACGGGCATTCCTCGTAGATGATGTTGCCCAGGCGTTTGTACATGTCATTGCGGGCCGCGGGGTCGAGCGTTTTGGGCGCGTCGTCGATGATCTGGTTGACTTCGGCGTTGTCGTAGCCCTGCCAGGCCGCGCCTTCCTTGCCCGAGTGGAAATTGATACTCAGTGTGGCGTCGAGCAGAACGCCCACCTGGCTGAAGAAGAACGCGTCGTGCGTTTTGCCCAGCACCCCGTCGACAAACGGGCTCCAGTCCATCACCTGCACCGTGGTGCGCACACCGACTTCGCTCCACATGCCAGCGATGGCCTCACTGGCAAGCTTGTCGTTGAGGTAGCGACCATTGGGCGAAACCAGCGTCAGGTCGAAACCGTCGGCATAGCCGGCTTCGGCCAGCAGTTCACGCGCCTTGTCGGGATCGTAGGGGTAGGGTTCCAGCGTGTCGTCGTGGCCGGGGATGCCGGGGCCGAAGGGACCGGCCAGGCGGTAGGCGGCGCCCTGCATCACCGTCTCGATGATCGTGTCGATGTCGGCGGCGTAGTTGAGCGCCTGCCGCACGCGCACGTCTTGGAGCGGTTCCGACTGCAACTCATTGAGCACGATGAGGATCGAGTTGAGCTGACGGAAGGCAAGCGCCGACGATTCGGGATCGGCGTCCAGCTCGGGGATCTGCACCGGATCCACCGGCGAGATCAGGTGCGCGTTGCCCGTCTTCAATTCCACCACGCGGGTGGTGGATTCGGCGATGGGCTTCCACACCAGGCTTTCCAGCATTGGCTGACCGCTGAAGTGTTCGCCGTCGATGGCTTCCATCAACATCTCTTCGCCTGGCGTCCACGAGACGAAGCGATACGGGCCGGTGCCGATGGCTTCCACGGCAGGGTCCACTTCGCCGTTGGTGATGGCGGCAGGCATCATCTCGCAGTAGCTGGCCAGCACTTCGGCGAGCAGGGCAAAGGGCGCCTCGGTGATCATGCGCACTGTCAGCGGATCGACGATCTGTACTTCGGTCACTGGGGCAAGTTGGGCGGCGTAGACGTTGCGGATGTCCTCACTCTTGAAGCGGGTGATGGTGTCGCGCACGTGTTCGGCGCCGAACTTCTCGCCGTTGTGGAAGTAGACCTCATCGCGCAGCTTGAACTCCCAGGTGGTGTCGTCGACCACGGTCCACGATTCGGCCAGCCACGGGATCACCTGCATGTCGGGCGTCCAGGCCAGCAGTTTGTCGTACATCGCCCACATCATGCCTTTGGACGCGCCCGATGTGGTGACATGGGGATCGAGTGATTCAGCGTCGACGCCCTGCACCACCACCAACTCGCCGAAAGGACCGCTGGGTCCTTCTTCCACGCTGATCTCCGGCGCGGCGCCGGGCGCGGCAGGCGCTGTCGTCGGTGCGGCGCAGCCCCACAGCAGGCCGGTGGCCGCGCCTGTGCCGACCATCGCCGACAACTGCAAAAATCGACGGCGGTTGATCTTTCCGCCTTGTCCGAACGCATTCACTTGCGTCATTTCCCTCTCCTCCTGGTTAGATAAACGGTCTGGTTGAAAGAACGGTGTTGTCAATGAACCAACATAAACGGGTCCGACCGATACCGCTGATCGGGAAGGGTGAACGTATGCGTGCTGAGCTGGATGGGAACAGACGTTGTTCCAGGTGTGGCGCCGCCGGAGGGATTTGTGTAGCAGGGACCATTATAGAATGAACGAGGAGAGTTCTGCAAAGAATTGGGCGTCACACGGTCATTGCGTCGGTAGGGATTGGGGGATTGGGGGATTCAGATTGTGTGCGGCGCCAACCTCTGGCAATCGCCCAATCCCCCAATCGCCTAATCTCACCTCTACAATAACCAACCCCGCCACAGCGATCTTTTCCGCCCTCAATCACCAATCCCCACCTTCTCCCCCGTGCGCGCCGATTCGTGGACGGCCATCGCCAGCGCCACCGCGGTGATGCCGTCTTCGATGCCGACGCTGGGCTGCGTCCCCTGCGCCACACAGTCGAGGAAGTGGTTGAAGGCGTGGGTGTAGCGGGTGTTGCCCAGCGCCTCGGGCGATTGGACGATGCTGTGGACGGCTTCGTCGGCGCGGGTGGCCCAGGTGAGGCGTTCCCACATGTGCTCGCGACCGCCCAGCCGGGCCTGCCCATTGGCGGTGATGACGTCGATACGTGGGAAGTCGCGGTGGGCGTTGGTGCCAACGCCGCCGAGGGTGAGCGCAGCCACCGCGCCACCGGCGAAGCGCACTGTCACCGCGGCGGCGTGCTCCGACGGCGTGGAGAGCGGGTTGATCGCTTCTGCCGTCAACGACACCGGCTTGCCTAGCAGATAGCAGACGGCGTCAAAAAGGTGCCCCGAATTCTCGTTGAAGATGCCGTTGCCGCTTTGGGGATTCCACAGCCAGCCGCCCGCCGGTGGGTTGAGGTTGAAGATGTACTCGCCGTTGAGCAGCCAGCCTTCGCCCAGTTCGCCGTCCATGAGCGTGCGCAGTTTGGTAATGGCCGGGTGAAAGCGGAAGCTGAATGCCACCATCACCTTGGCGTCGTGATCCCGGCAGATGGCGGCCAATCGATGCGCCGTCTCCAGATCGGGCGCCCACGGTTTTTCCACGAACATGGGCAGTCCTTTGCGCGCCGCAGCGGAGACCAACCCTTCGCGCGCGCCGGGCGCGGTGGCAATGCAGACAGCGTCCAATTCCTCGCGCTCGATGAGGTCTTCGCCGCTGCGGTAGGCTTTGGCGCCGTAGTGTTCGGCGTAGCCTTCCAGCCCACCGGGCAGTTCGGCGCTACGGTCGGCAATCGCCACCAATTCGGCGTTTTCCATATTCGCCAGCGTACGCACAAGCTGCCGCCCAAAACGCAGCCCGATGACGCCGATGCGGATTCGTTGCATAGCAGATCTCCTGTGGGTGAGGGTGAGGGTGACAAGGTGAAATCGTCAATCGCAAATCGTAAATCAATACTCAATCTTCGTCGTCATCACATACTTCTCCCTGTCCGCCGACGCCAGTGTCCCCACCATCATCTCGGTGATGTGGATGCCCCAATCGACGTTGGGGATGGGTTCGCGGTCTTCAAGGATGCAGTCGATCAGGTGCTGGGTGGAGGCGTGGTAGTAGTTGAAGGCGCCAGGTGTGGGCTGCGGCCATTTGGCTTTGCTGCGATCCCCGCGGATGGGGATGTGATACCAGCCGTCGTCGTCGACGTGGGGCAATAGGTCCTTGCGCGTGGAGATGATGGACGCGCTGTAGCCCGCGCCGAAGATCAGGTTGCCTTCGGTGCCGAAGATCTGCAAACTGCCGCCGCCCGATCCGGGCAGCACAGGATGGTAGATGCGCCCCACATGGCAGGCGCCCACCACGCCGCCGTCCATTTCGTAGAGCGAATAGGCGTTGTCCACGGCTTCCATGCGTACACGCTGGGTGCGCGGCAGATCGACCACCACGTCCCAATAGTTGGCGGCGTCGGGGTCGGTGGCGGCTGTGAGGAATTTGTCGTACTCGGCTTCGGGGACGATGTGGTGTTCGCCCACTGAGATCGAGGCGTAGGCCATTACGCTCTGGCACGCGCCCAGCACCGAGACGATGTTGGCGGGCGCGTAGGGCAGATCAAAGAGGAAGCCGCCGCTGTCCTCAGCGTAGAAGGCGGACTGACCGTAGGGATTCATGCCCAGTGCTGGGCCGTAGGTGGTGGGGCCGGTTGATCCTAGCGAGAACCAGAGAATGTCCCCGAGGACGCCGGCGCGCACCAGTTGACGCAATTGGGCCACGTCGGGGTCGAGGGGCGAGTTAGAACTGGGTTCGATGATGCACTTCACCCCCGCCGAACGCACGGCCGCGGCGATGGTGCGGGCGTCGTCCATGTTGGTGGCCATGGGCTTCTGCAGGAGGACATGCTTGCCCTTCTCCAGCGCCTTGAGCGTGAAGGGGACGTGTGTCCCCGGCGCGGTGAGGATGAAGACGGCGTCGAGATCTGCCTGTTCCAACATTTCGTAGTAGTCGGTGTAGGCGGATTTAGCCCCGAAAAGGCGCATACATGCCTCCGTACGCGCGGGGACAAGGTCACACACGGCTGTGATCTCCGCCGTCTGCATGCGCATGAGGTAGGGCAGGTAGTAGGCGGTGGCCACAACGCCGCACCCGACGACGCCGACGCGTACTTTCTGCTGTGTCATTCGATCTCTCCTTGTGTCTCTGGCGAGTCGCAGGGTCCACAATACAGACATTAAGCGACGTAGTGATGGGGTATATTGTAATAGCAGACTGTTTTTGATTGTCAAGAAGAGATCAGGGGGGCTAGGGGATTGGGCTTCAGCACCAATCCCCTAGCCCCCCTGATCTCTTCACCGTTTCTGCCAGCATTCGTCACTTCAGTTGATGCTGCTACTGCTGACCGCTGGGATAGGCCTCGTCCACGATCTGCGCCATCAGGGCGGCGAAGGCGGCTGGGTCGTCGAAGTGGGCGCGGTGACCGGCGCGCTCGAAGATGATCATCTGCTTCGCCGGCGCTTCCAGTTGATCGAACCACTCGTGGGCGAGGACGGCGCGACCGCGGGCTTCGTGTTCCCCCAGCACCACGGTCACAGGGACATCCAAGCGTGTGACGTCGTGGCGGAAGTCGATGTGCTGAAGCTGCGGGTAGAGCACGCCGAATGTGTCCAGAAAGCTGCGAAAGCCGTTGATCTTGTCCATGAGCGTGTATTCGGGCACGAAGAGGATGGCGGGCATCTCGTTGTTCGGGTTGAAATCCGGGTAAGGATTCCAATCGTGCTCGTGGGCCAGGGCCGGTTCGTAGCTGAGCAGCGACTCGTAGGGCGGCGGGCCGTTGCGGCGTAGGGTGTCGACGAGCGCAGTGTTGCCTGTCTCCTCGGCCCAGGACAGCGTCTGCTCGTAGAAGATGATGTCGGTCTGGCGCTGGCTGACCATCTGGCCTGTCCCCACGAAGGCGTGGTAGAGATCGGGGCGCTGTTGTGCGGCCAGCACGCCCAGGGTTGTCCCCCAGGAGTTGCCCACCAGGTAGATCTTGTCCTCGGCGAAGCGTTGACGCAGATAGTCGGTGACGGCGATGGTGTCGGCCACCATTTGGTCCAGCGTCAGGGTTTCCACCGGGTCGAGGGCGGTGTAGGATTTGCCGACGCCGCGCTGATCCCATGTGGCGACGACGAAGTGCGCTTCCAGCCCTGTGTCGAGGCGCATGGCGCCGATGTCGGTGCCACCGGGGCCGCCGGCCAGGTAGAGGAGCACAGGATTGTCGGTGTTGCGCCCACGGATCATAAGCGCCTGGTTGTGGCCGCCGATGGGGGCGGTAGTCAACTCGGCGATGCTGCCAGGCAGCGGTGCGCCGTCCTCGCCGAGGATGGGCGCGGTGACGGCTGGCCGGGCAATCGACGCCGCCAGCAGGAGCAGGCCGACGCTGACGAGTCCGCTCAACACCCAGCCGACGAGGCCCGTATTCGGCGCGGCAGGATGCCCCAGCCGCGCCGCCACCCAGACGCCGTAGACGCTGCCCAGCATCATCGGCGCCAGGACGAGCACACCGTGAAACAGGCGCCCTGTGACAAAGGCGATGACGCCGTAGATCGAATCGAGGTGGATGGCGTCCACGGTGGGGCCGTCTACGCCGAGCCTGCCCACTTCAAAGACGGCGACGAAGACAAGTGGCGTCACCAACATGCTCCAGCGGCTGCCTGTGATCGCGCCCGCCGCGCCACCGAGGACGAATGCGATCCCCATCCACGTCAGCGCCTGGGCCGTGGTGATGGGTCCGCGCGGGGTGAGCCAGGCGGCGAAGATCGCCGTGCCGACCGCCATCGCCGCGACGAGTATCAGCCCAAACAACCGGTTCGACCAAAGAGCATCAAGCGCGGTCGGCACAGAATTTGTCGCCGCATTTTGGGGTAAATTCAGGGTGAGATTGTTCGACACGTGAGACATTGTTTCCTCCAGATTCTTCTTGAGCAATGGCATGATAGAACACGACAAATCACAAATCACTTTTCTCCAACCGCACCGACACCAGCGGCAGGCCCAGCGAATAGAGCGTGCGCAGTAGCCCCTGCAACGCCGCCTGATCAAGGACGGCGACGCGCAGTGTGGTGACGGTGGTTTCGTACTCGTCGAGGTCAACGGTGACGGCGAGGGGGGCGAGGGTGGACAGCCAATGATCGCTAAGCCGTCCTTGCACCTGGATCGTGTACTGCGCCGGTTGATCCAATTCAAGTCTGCGGGCCTGAGACATAGCGCCTTTCCGTTCGTTCCGCCGTTCCTCACAATTGGCTACAGTCTCGCGCCGGCGGGAAGGATGCGCATCGTACGAAAAGGATGAGTGAGGGATGACTCCACTGCGAAAAGTCCGACTTCTGTGTGATTTGCGGTTGCTCCCCTCCTGAGAGAAGTCGAACTTTTGCGCTTGAGCGACCTTTTTGCAGTAGAGTCAGGGATGATTCTGGAAGAAGATGATGCGATGATGCGATGATGAGATGGTGGGATGAATGAGGGATGATGGATGATGAAACTACAATCCCATCATCCCAGTATCCCCAACGCTTGCGCTTGCGCCACCGCGTCTCTGCGCCCGCTGACGCCGAGCTTGGTGTAGATGTTTGATGTGTGGGTCTTGACAGTGGGCAGCGAGATGACGAGACGTTGGCAGATCTCGGCATTGGTGAGCCGCTCGGCCAGGAGGACGAGCACCTCGATCTGCGTTCGGTCAGGGGTTCGATGAGAGGCTGTTCTGCGGGTGACAGGGGGACAGCAGGGTCCAGCGCGGTGTGATCTTGGGCGGTGTGATCTTGGCTGGCCAGGTTTAAGATTTGTGCGGTGAAGTCTGGGGCGATCTTCTCGGCGACGGCGCGGTTGAGCAGGCGCAGCATGGGCCGGCCTTCGTCGAGGAAGACGCGCACATCGCCCTGTGGCGCGGACAGCGAGAGGGCGCGCCAGTGCATTCAGCGCGGCGGTATGATCGTCCTGTGCGTGGCGGGTCAGCGCCAGCAGCGCCATGCCCTCGGCCACAACCCCCATGCGCCCGCCTGTTTCGGCAGCGGCGACGATCCGTTCGAGCAGATCGGCGGCCTCTGGGGCGCCCCCGGAGGCAAGCCAAACGCGCGCCAGCGTCAGATCTTCGAACTCACGCAGATACTCGGTCGGCGCGGCCTGGGCGTAGTCTTCGGCCCAGCGCAGGGCGAGTTCGTGTTGTCCTTGCGCCAGCCAAATGCGCACGCGGTGGGCGGCGGCCAGGTCGGAGAGCCGCTGCACGTGATAGCCCTGCAAGAGCAGATCCACCTGCTGCAGGGCGGCCAATCCGCCAGTGAAATCGCCCTGAGACAGGCACAGACGGCTCAAGAAAAGGTACTCGTAGCGCAGATCGTCGGTGATGCCGCCCTGTTGGGAAAGCTGCATGCCCCGGCGCAAGGACGTTGCGGCTTCGTCCAATTTGTTCTGTTGGCGCAGGATCTCGCCGATCACCGACCAGGCCAGGCCCAGGGGTGGCAGGTCGGCGTCGTCAGGCGGAAGCGATTCGATGGCGCTCTGGCAGGTCTGATGAGCGCGCTGGAGTTGTCCTTGGGCGATCTGGACCATGGCCGCTTCGCAGCGGGCGTTGATCACCAGGTAGAGGACGCCGGCGCGTTCGGCCAGCAGGCTCGCTTCGTGGTAGGCCCAATTCGCCTCGCCCAACTCACCGCGCAGTTCGTAGGCCATGCCCAGCGTGTCGAAGGCGCGGGCGCGCACCAGCGTTTCGTGTTCGGGTAGCCGGTTGAGGGCGCGGTGTGCGTCTTGGATGGCCTGGCGGATTTCGCCGCGCATGGCAGCCACCGCCGCCCGGTAGACGGTTGCCTGCGCCAACAGCCCTGCTGTGTCGCCTACTTGAGCGGGCCTGGCATGTAGCGTCTCTTCTACTTCGTCGAGCAGGCGCTCGGCCTCGTCGATGTGACCGGCCAGGTAGAGCGCACGCGAAATGCGCAGGCTCAGCCACGGGCGACTGTGCAGCGCATCGGCGGGCAGGGCGCGCCACCAGGCCTGCCACGTCCCCACCTCACCGCTGGACCAGGTGTCGCCGCTGGCCAGCGCTGCTTCGATCAGTTCGGCGGCGAAATCGGCGTCCTCGGCGGCGAGGGCATGTGCCACGGCGTCGACCGGTTGATCGTGGGCCGCATACCAGCGCGCCGCCCGCCGATGCAGTTCGTGGACGGTCGCAACGTCGGCTGTGGCGTGCAGGTGATGGCGCAACAGTTCGCCAAAGAGGTGATGGTAGCGGTACCAGTGCCGTCGGTTGTCAAGGGGGACGAGGAAGAGGTTGCGGCGGTCTAGCGCTTCGAGCAGGGATTGGTGATTCGTGATTGGTGATTGGGGAGAGGACGTCGGTGCATTTGGCGCAAGGACGGTGGCACTGAGAACAGCAGTGCATAGATCGGCGCACATGCGCTCCAGGATGGAGGTATGCAAGAGGAAACGCTGCACGTCCTCGGGCTGGTGGGCGAGGACTTCGGACGCCAGGTAGTCGACCACCTGGCGGTCGTCGCCGGCGAAGCGCTGCACAAAGTGCTCGGCGTCGGCCTGATCTTGCAGCGAAAGCGCGGCCAGTTGCAGCCCCGCGATCCAGCCTTCGGTGCGTTTCTCTAGCAAGGACACTTTGTCGGCGGGCAGATCGAGTGCCATCATGCGGTTGAGGAATTCGGTGGCTTCGTCGGCGCTGAAGCGCAGATCGCGGGCGCGGATCTCGGTCATCTGGTTCTGTACGCGCCAGCGTGCCAGGGGCAGCGGCGGGTCTTCGCGGGTGAGCAGGATCACGTGCAGGGGCGACGGCAGGAATTGGATGAGAAAGGAGACGCTCTCGTGGATCAGCGGATTCTGGATGCGATGGTAATCGTCGAGCACCAGGATCGGCGGCGCCACGGACGCTTTGAGCGACGGCGATAGGTCTTCGATCAGGCGCTCGCCCACTTCTTCCGGCGTGGCTTGCCCCTGCTGCAATCGATCTTCGGCGCGACGGCTGATTTCGAGCCCGCTACGGCGCAGCGCGGCGAGGGCGTAGGCGAAGAAGCGCTGCGGATCGTTGTCCGCGTTGTCGACAGACAGCCAGGCGATGGGCGCGTCGGTTTTGCGCGCCGCAATCCACGCGGCGGCTAGCGTCGTCTTGCCGTAGCCGGCAGGCGCAGCAACCAGCGCCAATCGGTGACCGAGTTGCACGGCTCGATCCAGCCGCCGTAGCAGGCGCGGCCGCGCCACCCACGCGGCGCGCGCCGGGGGTATGTAGAATTTTGTCGTCAGCAGAGGACTCGGCTGCTGTGCGGGCATGTCACTGAGTTCCTTGCGTATGTGCGGAATCTGTCCCCTTTTGTAGACAGTGCCTGGCACTGTCTACAAAAAAGACGAACCTGCCCCCGAAATCCTAGAATCATTCGCCAAACTGGCATATTTTGCGTTACAATATAGACAACGCCATGCGCCTCTGATGCGCTTTTGATGTGAAAATGACTATGTCCAGCACAGTGCCGACCACAATTTCAACCCAACAGTTGATCGACCGCTTGAAGTGCGCCGGTTACAAGATCACCCCGGCGCGTTTGGCCGTGCTCCAGGTGATCGACGACGACCACGCACACCTGAACCCAAGCGACGTCCTCGAACAGGCGAAGCGCATCTATCCGCGCCTGGGGCGGGCGACGGTCTACCGCACGTTGGAACTGCTGACCGAACTGGGCATCCTGCGCCCGATCTACATGGGCGAGAACACGCCCCGCTTCATCCTCGCCGAGGGTGGTCACCATCACCTCGTCTGCAACGACTGCGGCGAAGTCATCGAGTTCGACGAGTGCATGGCCGGCGATCTCACCAAAGTGCTGCAAGAGCAGTTCGGCTTCGAGATCGGCAGCCACCTCTTGGAATTCTACGGGCGCTGCCGCGATTGCCGATGATCAGAATAGAACGCGGATCGAGCGGATCAGAGCGGATTTTTCCGTTTCGATCCGCCCAATCCGCTTGATCCGCGTTCTATCTCTGGCGCTAAAGCGAAACCCCAAGCAACCCACGTGTAAACTGAAAATCGATGTTGCCCACCTGATTCGCCTTGACGGCGCGACGCTGTGACAGCACGTCGGCCACCAGGTCGAGGATGGCCTGCGGCCACATCTCCGCGCCGCCGCCGAGGACGAGATCCATGTCGGCGGCGTAGTGCTGTTCCACGCGTTCGTCCGCCGTGATCTGAATCACCGGCAGCAGTGGATGGCCCTGGATCGGGTGTTCGCCCACATGCACGAGGACGGCGTCGACGCCGGTTGCGCCCAGGCCAGTGAGCGTCTCCGTCCAATGCGCGGTGGGGGTCTCCATCACGTGGAAGCCTGCGCCCGCGGCGTCGTGGAGCGACTGACCGTAGGCCAGCGTGGGCAGCACGGGATCGGTCCCCGCGGTGGCGGCAAGGTAGGCGGGTGACGACATCAGCGTCGAGTTCTCGGGGACGACCACCACGCCGCCGGCGGCGACGATGGCGCGTGTCACCGCGGCCATGGCGTGTTGCGTCTCCGCAGCGACCGGGCCGACGCTCATGATCCCCAGCCGCAGATCGCGCAGATCGGCGGGTACGCGTTCGAGCGCAGCGTTCTCGGCGGCATGGGCGTGGAACCACGTCTCCGCTTTGGCGGTGACGGCGTCGATGCCGCCGTCGAGCTGGATGCTGGCCCAGCCGAAACGGTCGGCGGGCAGGCCGAGGCGGGCGATTTCGTGGCGCACGAAGTCGTTGTGCGTCTTCTCGCAGCCGTGTTCCAACAACAAACACCGCCCCACCAGCGGGTGACGCAGGTAACCGAGTAGCGTGCGCACGTACAACTGCTCCGACGGTCCCCCCGAAACACCGCAGCCTTCGGTGTGGACCAGGGCCACGAAGCGGCGCCCGCGATCGAGGCTTTCTTCGTTGAATCGGTGGGCCATCATGCGTGCGATCTGCCCGGCGCAGAGGCTGGTGGGCAGGATCAGATCCACCTGTTCGGCGGCGCGCTTCGATTCGGTCGCCACGAGTTGGAGCGGATGGGCAGCCGAAATCGACGGTAGGGGTGCATCCTGTTGCGCCTTTGCCAGCAGGATCGCATTGCCTGTGGGCTGGGGCGCCCGGCGTATCTCTTCCAGCGCGCCGGCGTCGGTCTGTCGCCAATCGCGCCAGAGCTGCACCTGGGCGTGGCCGGCGACTTCACCCACGCTGCGTTGACCGGAGGCTACGTTCACCGTGAGATCGAGCATCTCCGCGCCGAGATCGTCCATGTCCACGCCGTCCAGGTATTTGCCGGCGTTGACGTCCATGTCGCGGCTGAGGAGCTGATAGCGCCGCGTCGTGGTGACGATCTTGATGGTGGGCGCAAACGGGAAATTGGTGATCGAACCGTTGCCGGTGACGAAGAAGATGATGTTGCATCCTGCCGCCACCTGCCCGGCGATGCTCTCCAGATCGTTGCCGGGGCTGTCCATGAAGTAGTAGCCAGGTTCGTGCATGGGCTGTGCGTAGGGGATGACGTAGTCGAGGCGCACGTCGGGGTGGCGCTTCATGGCGGCGCCGATGGACTTGAGCACAATGTTGTAGAGGCCGCGGAACTTGTTGCCGCCGGACGGATTCCCCGCCGCGGACGCGCCGTGCCAGGCGGCGCGCTCGGTGAAGCGTTGGATCGTCTCCAGGAAGCTGTGCGCTGTCTCCACATCGCGCACTTTTTGGAGGACATACGGTTCGGCGCCGATGAGTTCGTCGGTTTCGGCCAGGTTGGCGGCGCCGCCGTAGCGGATCACCTCACGCGCCACCCACGAAGCCAGCGGGTTGCCCGAAATGCCCGAAAAGGCGTCGGAGCCGCCACATTGGAGCGCGATCTTCAGATTGGCAAGCGATTCGGGTGTGCGCGGCGTGGCGTCGACTGTCTCCAGCCAACCGCGCACGATGCCCTCGGCTTCGTGCATGGCGTTTTGAAAGCCGTTGCGGATGGAGAGGAAGGCGTGCGGCACATCGGCGAGCGGGTAGTTGTTGTCTTCGAGATAGCGGCGCAGCAGGTCGTTGGTCACCGGTTCGAGGCCGTAATCCACCGAGAGGATCGCGCCTACGTTGGGGTGAACGATGAAACCGGCAAGTGTGCGCAGCACAAAGTCGAGATTGTGGGGATCGTCGTGTCCGCCTTCTGTGTGGGCCACGGCCACGATGCCGTCGATGTTGGCGTATTGGTCGGCGACGCCTGCCAGCCGTTCTTCCAACTGTTTGACGAAGCCCCCTGTGCGCGAAGACGCGCCCAGCAGCACGATCATGTTGCGCGTCCCTACGCCGCGGTTGCCGGGGCGCCGGTAGCCGAGGAAGGCGCGGTCGTGCTCGTGACGGGTCACCTGTTCGGCGGCGACGAAGTTGTCTTCGTCTACGTGGTACGGCTCCAGGTGATCGACGAAGTTGGGCGCGTTGGGCAGGGCGAAGTCGATGGCGCGTCCACTTAACGCGTGGAGCATCTCCTCATTCACCACGTATTCACCGGCGGCGATGTTGCGCAGCGCGGCGCCGAAGGGCAAATTCCAGGAGAGCAGCTTTTCCTTGGCGGCGATAGGGGCGATGGCGAAGCGGTGTCCTTCCAACACCGTGTGTGGCAACACAAATGATCTGTCTCCAAGCGTCACCTGAACGCCGGCGGGCAGTTTTTGGGTGGCAATGGCCACGTTGTCGCCGGGCAGGGGCAGGCGTGCAATTTCGTCGAAAACGTAAGAATCGGTCATCGTCTTCTCTCTGTGGAATGGTCTTTGAGGCAATGCGGAAAGCAGCGGGCAGGCTATGCAGCATTGTACCATAGCCTCAGACGCAGCCCAGGTGGGATTTGAAGGAGAAATCGTAAAAAACATTTGACGCTCTGGACCGGCGATGCTATACTCAAGAACTGTTAGAAACTATTCGAGTCACACCTAAGGAGACCTGATATTAGCAGAGATACGACACGCGTCAACAGAGAGATTCGCGCTCGCGAAGTGCGAGTCATCGACGCCGGCGGCGAACAGTTGGGCATCATGACGGTGCGCGATGCGTTGACCCTTGCCCAAGACAAGGAACTGGATTTGGTTGAAGTCGCGCCAAACGCCCAGCCCCCGGTGTGCCGGTTGATGGACTACGGCAAGTACCTGTACGAGAAGCAGAAGCGCGAGCGAGAATCCCGCAAGGCGCAAAAGCAGATCGAGATCAAAGAGGTGCGCCTACGCCCCAAGACCGGCGAGCACGACATTCAGGTTGTGCTCACCAAGTCGCGCAAATTCCTGAAAGATGGGCAAAAGGTGCGCGTGCGCATTCGCTTCCGCGGGCGCGAAATTGTCCATCGCGAAGTGGCGCTGGAACTGATGGAGCGGGTGGCCAAGGATCTGGCCGAATTCGCCGTCATTGAATCTGCGCCGGGCTTCGAGGGCCGCAGCATGGTGATGCTGTTAAGCCCCGAAGGCAGTAAATCGTAAACCTTCTCCGCACAGGGCGCTGATTTTTTGATTGTTTCGCTCGGTGCGTGCTAAAATAATACGTCGTAAATCAAGCGGGCTTACCCAAGCCCGTTTTGCTTGTCTGCCGATGGATATAAAAGGGAGCAATGCCATGCCGAAGATGAAGACCCACAAGGGTACCAAGAAGCGCTTCCGCGTCACCAAGAATGGCAAGGTGATGCGCATGAAGCAAGGACGCACCCACTTGCGCCGCAACAAGCGCCGCACTGCGGATCTGCGCCACGCCGTCCCCAGCGAAAGCAAGACGCTGCTGAAGATGGTGAAACAGACGGTCAACGAACCGACTGAATAGCCCGTCCAATCGTTCAAACTCAACCAGTACGTGAACGGCCAGTTGAAAGTGGTACACGGCTTTCGTGCCGATGTACCCGCCCTCACGGAAGGAGCCATCCATGCCTCGTTCGTCACCGCGAGTTTACGCTCGCAATCGTCACAAAAAAGTCTTGAAGTTTACCAAAGGCCAATATGGCACGCGCTCGAAGCTCTTCCGCCGTGCCAATGAGGCAATGCTCAAGTCGCTCTTCTACGCTTACCGTGATCGCCGCAACCGCAAGCGCGATTTCCGCCGGCTGTGGATTACCCGCATCAACGCCGCGGCGCGCATCAACGGTCTCAGCTACAGCCGCCTGGTGCATGGCCTGAAGCTGGCCAATGTCCAGGTCGACCGCAAGGTGCTGGCCGACATTGCCGCCCGCGACGGCGCAGCGTTCAGCAAGCTGGCTGATCTGGCAAAGGCTCAGTTGGCGTAGTCAAACGCGATTCGCAATTCAGTCATCGGCAGACGACGAAGGACGGCGGGGGATCATCTCCCGCCGTTTTTTCATTTTTTTTGAGCGCAAATGGCCGACATCACCAGCACGAGCAATCCACGCGTGAAGCAGGCGCGCAAGTTGCAGCGCAAGCGGCATCGAGATGAGAGTGGGCTTTGCCTGCTCGAAGGGGCGCGCCTGATCGAGGACGCCTGGCGCGCCGGCGCTGTGTTCGATTCGGTCTACGTTGTGGCCAACGCCGCCGATGCCGGCACGTGGGCAACGCTGATCGGCGACATGCGCGCCCGAGGGGTGGCCGTGTTCACCGTCACCGGCGCCGTGCTCTCTGCCATGACCGAAACAGTGACGCCGCAAGGTATCGCGGCGCTGGTCAAGATCCCCGATCTGGTGTCGTCGCCCACGCCGCACATGATTCTGGTGTTGGATCGTGTGCGCGATCCAGGCAACGCGGGCACGTTGCTGCGCAGTTCGGCGGCGGCAGGCGTCGATCTCGTGATCTTCGGCCCGGAGACGGTGGACCCGTTCAACGACAAGGTATTGCGGGCGGCGATGGGCGCACATTTCCGTATCCCGTTGTGTGTCTGCGCCGATTGGGCCGACGTGGCGGCGCGGCTGGGCGAGCGTCCTGTTTACGTGGCCGAGGCTTCGGCGGCGTTGCGTTACGATGAGGCGAGGTGGGATCGTCCTTGCGCACTGGTGGTTGGGGGCGAGGCCGCCGGCCCTGGCGACGAGGCGATCCGGCACGGCGCGCCCATCGCCATCCCCATGCATGGCCAAACCGAGTCGCTCAACGCTGCGGTGGCTGGATCGGTGATCCTCTTCGAAGCGGCGCGGCAACGGCGGCAGGCGACCTCGCCGCCGCATTGACAATCTCTTTCGCTCAAAGGTAGACTAGGTGTGATCCGCTGTTGCCCGCATTGAATCCGTGGCAAAACAATGGCTGGTGGAGGTCTCTTTGTTGATCGCACAATCGATTTGGTGGTACGTAGGCGCCGGCTTTTTGTTGGGTTGGGTGATGTCGACGCTAATCGAGTGGGTGTGGTTCCGTCAGCGCCGGGTTCGTCCTGAGGCAGCGGGCCGTGTCCGCGCGTCCACTGTGCGCGACATCGTGGCCGAGCGCGAGGCATTGGCCGCTGAGCGCACAGCCCCGCCTGTGTCCACGACCCAGGCCGGCGATGTCCGCCCGATGCCCACTGCGAGCAGCTACCCCGATCCGCTGTGGCGGGTGCGCGGCATCGGCGTGATCTACCAGAAACGGCTGTACGAAGCGGGCATTTTTACCTGGCATCAACTGGCTTCCAGCGACGTGGACACGCTACGCGCCGCCGCGCAGGCGCCGGCTACCAGCGATCCCAGCCTCTGGATTGCCCAGGCACGCGAACTGGCCGAGCAGTTCGACCGAGTTGGCGCTACGTACAGCGGTCCTGTGCCGGATGATTTCACACGGATCGACGGCATCGGCAGCCTTTCGGAGCAGACGCTGTACCGTGCTGGTGTCTTCACCTACCAGCAATTGGCTGGCCTATCTCCTCAGGCCCTGGCCAGACTCCTGCCCGAAGCCGCGGCAGCAGGAGAAAGCATCGACTTCAAAATCTGGCTCGATCAGGCAGCGCAGTTGAGCAGCGAATCCTGACGATCTCTTCACTACATGCAGGCAGATCCTCTTCATGGCGCAAACGCCCAGGCCACGTCGCCCCTATCTGGTTTGGCCGCTCGATCTTTGGAAGATCGGCGTGGCTTTGCTGTTGTTTGTGGGGCTGACAGTGTGGTGGATCAACGGGGTGCAGCCGCCGCTGACCGGGGCTGTCACCGCTGAAGCGACGTTGACGCTTTCAACAACCGAAGTACGCATCCTCGACCCGAGTGGCCTGGAAATCGCCGCGGCCCAGGAGACGCCAACCGAAACAGCAACGCCCGCAGCCGTCGCAGAAACACAGGTGACACCGGCTGACGACGTCACTGCTCAGCCCGTGGAAGACACGACAGTCGCCCCCGAAACAGAGGACGCAGGCAGCGACGCGCCCGCCACGGACTCTGCATCACCTGAGCTGACAGGCGACGCGTCGGCAGCGACCGAAGCCGTTGAGGTCGATCCGCGCGATCAAGTGGTGGTGGCCACCGCCACGGCAGAAGAAGCAACCGAAACACCCACGCCGACGGACACACCCACGCCGACCGAAACGCCAACGGCGACGCCGACGGACACGCCCACGCCCACCGAAACGCCAACGGCGACGGCGACGGACACACCAACACCCACCGAAACACCGACGGACACACCGGTTGTCACGTCCTTAGGTGTTGGTCCGACGATCAACGCGATGGGTGGCGGCGACACACTGCTTCGCAACAGCCGTCCTGTGTTGTTTGGGCAGGCGCGGCCAGGGGCTGTCCTTGCGGTGGATATAGACGACCGCCGGTTCATCGTCGAAGCAGACGCGAACGGTGAATGGTTGTTTGCGCCGCCCGCGCCCCTGCCGCCTGGGATGACATTGGCAAGCGTTGTCGAGATCGATGGCAGTGGCCGCGCGCGCGGAGATGCATCCACGTTGATGCTACGGATAGACCCCAATGCCGAATCGGTGGCGCCGCCGACGTTGCGCACGTCACCGGCTGAGGCGTTGACGGCGCCGACCTCGGTCCTCCGCGGCACAGGGCCGGCGGGCAAGCGTCTCGTGGTCTTCGTGCAAGGCGTGGACGCCACTGAACCTCGTCAACTGACCGAAACCATGATCGACGCCGGCCGACGTTGGAGTATCCAGCCCGAACCGCTGTCTCCTGGCGACTATGCCCTGTGGCTCATTGTCTACGATGCCGATGGCGCCGCGCTCACGCGGTCGGCCAAACTGGTGTTCTACGTTGATCCATAATGGATTGCCTGTGAGATGGATGGTGGGCGGATCGAAGAAAATTTGTCTTTTGGTGGGGGATGGGGTATAGTAGATCAGCCAATGTGGGTCCCTAGCTCAATTGGCAGAGCAGCGGCCTTTTAAGCCGCGGGTTCTGGGTTCGAGTCCCAGGGGGCTCATTTGCAAATTCGCAGAGGATTGCTCCTCGAAGTGATCTTCAAAGCGAAGATATGGTAGAGTTAATCACCTGAAAATTGAAGCCCAGGCAACATTGCCTGTTCTTCAATATATGCTTGACCAGCAGTGTTAGCAGCACTCGGTCAAGATATGTTAATGGCACTAGTGAAAGCCACCCAAGGTCGCCAAACCGTTTCAGGGTGGCTTTCGCTATTGGTCAAACTTTCAAAAGAATACTACGTTGGTTCAAATATTTCGACAATGTCACATTGCACATTTGTGCTAAAGAAATGGCCCTCACCAGAGAAAACACGGACATATCCTGAGCCATTCACCGTCTAATCAGGCCCGACTGACACAGATAGGGAGCAGGGGCAAGCAGTTCTGGCCTTGATGAGTCCCCATTTGGTAGCTTTCGAGCTGATTATTACCCATTTCCAGGCGTCTTTCAGGGTAAATCGGCACTACTTTAGAACATTTGTGCAATGTGACATTGTCGAACTATTCAGGCTGAGGTGAAAAGATAGAAGAGTCAAACGGAATGCAAAGGTAATGGAAACGATAATCGGATAAGCTGTGCAACTATGAAGACGCCACCTCGATTTGAACGCAAACAACTAGAGCAGTTGGATAAGAGCATGCTGGTGGATCTGGTGCTGCTGATGCAGGGACAGATCGATGAAGTGCGCCAGCGCGTGAAAGAGTTGGAAGACCAGGTAGCCAAGCACAGCGGCAACAGTGGAAAGCCGCCCAGCAGTGATGGACTGAAGAAGCCGCGTACACGCAGTCTGCGTCGGTCGGAAGGGCGCAATCCAGGCGGGCAGAAAGGACATTCAGGGGCATACGCTGGAGATGCGAGAGAATCCAGACCGAGTGGAATGCCATGAGTTACACCACTGTCCACACTGTGCCAGCGACCTGTCGGGCGTTGGGGTCAGAGATTACGTCTGCCGCCAGGTATATGACGTGCCACCGGTGCAGATTGAGGTGACCGAGCACCAGGCCGAGATCAAGCAGTGTCCTGGCTGTGGTCATCAAGTCCAAGCGGCATTTCCAGAAGGTGTGACTCAGCCGGTCCAGTATGGTCATCGCCTCAAAGCTCAAGCCAGCTATCTCAATACCTACCATTTCATTCCCATCGCGCGTACCTGTGAGTTACTGGGTGACTTCTATGGTCACGCTCCGGCTTGGGCATTTGTGGGAGATGCCAATCAAGCCGTGGCCTCGGGATGTGAGCCGAGCTAAAGCGAGATCCAACGCCAACTGCTGCAATCCCATCTGGTTCACTTCGACGAGAGTGGTCTGCGAGTAGCAGGGCGGCTTCACTGGCTGCACACCGCAGGTACCGAGCGGCTGACCTTCTACGGTTTGCATCGGAAGCGGGGGCAAGATGCCATGAAGGAGCTAGCCATCTTGCCTGACTTCAAAGGCTGGGCACTGCACGATCATTGGGGCTCCTATCTCGCTTTCGACCAGTGTAATCATGCCTTCTGCAACGCGCATCATCTGCGCGAACTGCAATTCATCACAGACCAGTATCAGCAGCCTTGGGCGCATGACATGGCGCAACTCCTGCTTGGCATCAAGGCTGAAGTGGCAGATGCGCCCAGCGAGGTCGATTCCCTCTCTCCCGAGCGCCTGACCCATTACGAAACCGAGTACGATGCCATCTTGCAGCAAGGATTCAAAGCGAATCCGCCAGCCCAGAACCCGCCGCTCACGAAACGGGGCCGACCCAAACAGTCACCGCCCAAGAACCTGCTTGACCGTCTTGACAAGCATCGGACTGGTGTACTTGCCTTCATGTACGACTTCGACTGTGTTTGTCAGGTTCTCCCGCACTTTTCGTGAAAACGGGAAGTGCTATGCGGTGAGAACCCGTTTGCGAAGCAAGTCAAAACTGGCTCTGCCGTACATGCTCCGCTTGATCAATTTGAGACGGTTAACCTGGCCTTCAACCTGCCCGTTACTATATGGTAGAGAAAGGGCAGCTGTAACAGCTGCCTTATCCCGTCGCAGTCCGCTGGCAAAGCCCTGCAACTCAGGGATGCCGGTTGCCTCAACCTGTGCCAACCACGTTTCAAACGAATCCGCACAGCGCTGGCACACCATCTGAATGAACCGTTGCGCATATGAATAGGCAACCTGAACTGTTTCTGCATGATGGCAAAGACGCTCGACAGCAGAGCAGTCATTTTCGTTCAATGCTTCGGGCGGTCGTACAAGCATCCAAGCCGCTTGTCTTGCGGAAAGACGTCTTCGCTAAGATCATCGTCACCACCAAGGGTACGCCGCGCAACGACCCGCAGCGGCTGGCGGTGCCGTCTGAGGTGAAGGTGTATCTGCTGGATAGTACGAATGAGGAGTGAAGATAGCTGATGGCTGATAGCTCAAGCGAAGCGAGGAAACACCACCATGAACGAATTCACATCCAAGGTGCATCTCATCACCTTGTACATTTCCAACGCCTCCCTCGCCCTCTCCTACGTGCTCTGGGAGAACCTCACCCCCATCGCCGTGGGCGTCGCCTTCGTGGTGCTAGGCTGGGGCGCGCCGGTGCCGCAGCGGGGCTGGATTGCCGGGGTGGGGCCGTCCTCGCTTTCGGGGTGATTTGAAGGAGGAGACAGTGACAACGTGTAAGATAGGTTTCCTGGACACCTCATACAAGTCACCGATGTCTCGCTCAAATTGTTGCAATGGACGGCATGTGTGTCAAGTAATCTGCCGCAGTTATCGGTAAGCCAGGCGGGTGTGCATGGTGGAGTTTTGGATGCCATGACGGGAGTTGGGCGTCGGTGGCGACTTTCTGGGGCTATGGGGCAGAAGGTGAACACGGTGGAGCAGCGGCTGCAATGCCTGGATGCCAAGGACAGGAGGGAAGCATCGGCGAGAGTTGGTGCTCCCACCTGTCAAGTGGCGCTGCTGGAATGATCGTACGCCTGTGGGTGACAGTTGGCGCTCGCTGGAGCACGAGCCTGGGGTCGGTTTGTTGTGCTGGCGGGGCGTGGTTTGATGGGACCTGTGGCCTGGGTTTGTGCCTGGAGAAAGGAGCCTGGCGCAAGGAATGGTTCGCATGCTGCGCCTGTTGCCCGCGGTGCCACAAGTGGACTGATTGTCCTGGCGGACCGCGGCTGTATGCGGTTGGCTGTATCGTCGTGTCGGCTGCACTGGCATCCTTTCCTGCGCATCAACAATGGCGCCAAGTTTCGGCCTGCGGCGTGCCCGCTGGTACGGACCGGAACTGTCGGCAGGTCGGCACCGTGGCAGGGCCGAGGCAGTTGCTTCAAGACCCTGTCCGTCGTCTGGAGTGCACCCTGCTCGCTTGGTGGGCGCCAGCCAGGGACCCCTGGTTTATCCTCCCGATTTGGCGCCCACCGACTCGGCCGCTGTACGGTCTGCGCACCTGGTGAGCAGGGCTTCAAGTGCAAAAGCGCGCGGCTGGCAATGGCAATTGACAGATGCACCAACCAGAACAGCGGCCGCCTCTGGCTGGCCATGTCCGTTGCCACCCTCTGGATGGTCGCGTTGGCTCTGATCTTGAATGCGGCAATCGACGATCCAGACATCCGCCTCATAACTGACATCAAGCCCAAACGCCATATCCGCCTTCTACGCTTGGTCGTCTGCCTGGTCGGCCATCGCTTGCGCTTTTCACTTCCGCAACACTGCTTCAGAACCCTGGCCTTCGCCACTTTCCACTCACAAGCCGCCGAACCTTCGGAGTTGTCAACATGAAAATCTACCCCGAGGCCGTCCTCGCCGCCTTTGCCATGCCAGCCGTGCCGGTGCTGTTGGCGGTGATGGCGGGCATTGGGTTGCTGGCCATTCACCTGGACCGCTTTCACCCCGACACCGTGCGCTGGCGCGTCATGGGCGGTTGGCTTTGTACGCTGGGGCGGCGCTGGCCTACCTGGCGTACAACTACTATTTGGCAGGCGTCGATGCGGCGGTGTGGGCCGAGGCGATTGGGGGCAGGGGGAGGCGCAGGCGACCTTGGCCCAAGGGCGTGCCTTCCTGACCACGTTGGCGACGTGGAGTCTGTGGTTGATTCTACCTGCCATTGTGACAGTTGCGATTTGGCATGAAGTCAAATCGACAGAAGGTCATATGCTGTCAGGATGAGCAACGAGAAAAGTCGACAAAGAAACGTAGTGTGCGGCACACCGACGTCCGGTGGCGGCAAGCAAGTGCCGTCGCAGATGCGGAAGTGGAAAAATGGCTGACCGAGATCGTCCACCGCGACACTGAAGTTGAACACACCAAGTGGGATTGCGAGAACGTGTGCTGACATTGCGTACGTTCTTTCGTCGAGCCTGATCTGGCCAGATCGGCGCGCGACCTGGTGCGTGTGCTGGGTACAGAGGTCTGCTCTGGATGACGGAGCGGTGCCGGTCAGCCAGCAGGCGGTTATGAGCCGGCACGCTGCCAGCGAGTTGTTTGAACGGATTCTGGTGACATTCTCGGCAGATGGAAGACGCTGGCAGAACAGCGCCCCTCGCTCCCGAAATCGCCTGGGCCCGGAACGATACACCGATGTGCTGGTGCACGATGGTCACCGATCACTCTGCGCAAGGTGGGCTGCTCAAGAGCGAGACGAATCCGTTACGGACATGAGCCTCGAGTTGGTCTCGCTTGCCCGTCGAGTCTGGTACGAGGCCGATGCCAACCACGACCACGTTTCTACAGATTCTGGCGGCACTGCCGCGGGTGCTCTGCTCATCTTCGACCTGGGCTACACCACTTCCAGATGTTTCGGAACTTTCATCCGCCCAGGTGACCTTTTTGACTCGGGCCAAGAGCAATTTGCGTCATCAGTTGAGCAGGTGCTTTTCCTCTGCTCAGGTCCATGACCAGATTGTCTGGATTGGGAAGGATGAGCGTCAACGGTGCGCCTGGTCGAAATCCTGCACCAGGGCAAGTGTATCGCTATCTCACCAGTGAACTCGATGCAGAGCGTCTAACCTTATGTGTTCCCTCTATCATCAGCGTTGCGGAAGATACCTACGCCATTGTCGCGTGCTCGGTGCCTACTTGACGCGCGACAATGGCATCAAGCACTGTGGGCGACTTGCTCTTGCCTCCTTGTCGACTTAAACCTGCCCAAGCACTCAACCAGCTGCTGCTCTGACGGTGGCTATCCAGTCTCTACTTCACCCAGGCTATCACAGAGATGCCTCCGTCATCGCTTCTTGGCCGAAAATCAGAGCTTTGGCATTCGCCAAATTCACACGTACCTATCATCAAGCTCGTTGACTGCCAATCACCTTCTTGTCCATCTTAGGTATCTGTCGCTGCTGGCGCAGGGTTGCTGGCGCATCCGTCGGTGGGCGGCGCCGGAGAGGACGATTGCGCAGGTAAGGACACGGGGCAAATACAACTGACAGTTCATTATGGCGAGACTAAGAAATCGTTGCCACCTGTGTAGTTCTGCCTCAACAACTTCCCGGATAATGGACGTGGTATCTGCACACGTCCGTTCAAGGTGTCCACACTACAAAGCAACTCATCGAGCAGCCTCTGGGTCAGGTCAGCCTGAACCTCGGCATAGGCGGGGTGGTTCCAAAGGTTGTGCTCTTCGTTGGGATCGGTTTGTCGATCATAGAGTTCACCAAACGGGGTGCCGCCATAGCGGACGAGTTTCCACTCGTTTGTGGTGAGGACACGGCCACGCATGGGGACAAAATCGTCGTCGTTTTCGGTGATGGCGACCTGCCGTACAGGCGAAACATTGTCGATAAGCTGCGCACGCATGGAGATGCCTTGCATCGCTTCCGGCTCGGCAACGTTGGCAAGATCCAGCAGTGTCGGTGCAATGTCCAGTGTAGAGGCAACATCTGCAATCCGTTGTCCGCCGGTAATGCCAGGGCCGGCAACTAGCAGCGGAACCCGCAGCGCGCTGTGGAAGAGCATGCCCTTTCCTGTCAGACCATAATCCCCCAGATACTCCCCGTGATCAGCCATGAAGATGACCACCGTGTCATGATCCAGCCCGGTTTCGTGCAACGTGTGGAGAATACGCCCAACTGTGTCATCCAGCAGCGAGACCATGCCGTAATAGATCGCCTTTGTCTGCTGGAAATCGGCGACGGTGTAGCGTTGGTAGTCGTCCGGCTTGGTGCCGGTGACCCGGTCCACGCGCGCGCCGGGCGGATCGATGACACACGGACTGCTCTTGCCCATGTACGCTTCACCATACCACGGCGGCATGGTTTGCGGATCGAGCGGTGGCAGCGGCGGTGGCATCTCTTCTGCTTGGTACATGCCGGCGTAGCGTTCTGGGGCACAAAACGGCTGGTGCGGATCAGGGAAGGAGACGTGCAAGAAGAATGGCGTGTCGTCGGCCCGTTTGAGGAACTCGACGGCGCGGTCACCGATGTAGGTGGTGGGGTGGACGGCCAACGGCAGGTCGTATGCGTAGGGTGTCTTCGGTGCCGTGGGCGTAGTGACGCGGCTGTCGCTGCGCGGCGCGGGCATGAGGCGTCGTCTGCGCCTCCAGCCACGGCGTATAGGACGGTCCGAAGCACTTGTCCCCATGACCGTTGACCAGCTCGATCTTCTGAAATCCGTAGTAATCGTAGACGCCATCCGCGTCACGTGTGGCGGCGATGGCTGCGGGTTCCTCAGCCTGCGGGCGCAGATGGATCTTGCCGATTGAGGCCGTGTGATACCCTGCCCGCGCCAGTGCCTGTGTCACAAAACGGGGATCATCCGGCGTGCGACAGCCCACCATGCGTGCGCAGCGCCGACGGGTAACACCCAGTCAAGATCGACGCCCGACTGGGTGTACACGTCGGCTGGGTGACGATGCACTGCTCGTAGACGGCGCCCGACCGTGCCAGCCGGTCGAGGTGCGGCGTCTGCACAATCGGGTTGCCATAACAGCCCAATGCATCTGCCCGTAACTGATCGCACAGAATGAGCAGAATATTGGGTTTTCTGTCACCCTTTGTGTCGCTGCGTGTGACTTCGTCGCGCATGTTTTGGTTGATCTCACGTGGCGCTCCCGGTGCGACGCACTGGCCCAAACGTTGACGCAAACAGGTCCGTTCTCCTGGCCAGTGCGTCGCACCGGGAGCTGTATGGTTACGATCGCTCACCCCACCTCGCCGCCTGTGATCCAATCGAGATCAAAGCGGGCCACGCTGGCGTAGCGCGTGTCGGTCATGCGGTCGACCATGCCGTCTTCGTAGATGCAGAGGACGGCGCCATCCTGGGCCTGCGCCAGATCCGAATAGCCCGACGGCCCCGCTTCGATGACGCGGCTGTGGGTCCACGTTTCGCAGTCGTCGGGGCTGAGCTTGACGGTGAGCCGCTTGCGGTCGTGGGCCAGGTTGCCGCCGGGACGCACCAGCTCGTTCTCCAGGTTGTCTGGGTTGGCAAAGACGATGTAATTTGTCCCCTGCATCGACTGCTGAGACAGTTTTAGGATGCTGGCCATGCACACCGGCTCTAACAGCGTCTCATCCCACTTTTCCATGCGCCAATCGTGGGCGCCGTCGGGGCTGGTGACGATCAGCCGTCGGTTCTCGGGTGATTCCGAGCGCACGTTGAAGAGGACGCGCCCGTTGCTCAACTGCACAGGGATGGTCTCGCTGGGGTTGCGCACCTGCTCGCCGTGATAGGCCACCGTCTCGCCGCACTGCCAGGTCTCACCCTGATCGTCGCTGTAGATCGAGGCGACGATGGAGGGGCGATGCCCCAATTTTCCCGAACCGAACTCCGTCCCTTCGCCGGTGGAAAGCCAGACCGGCACCACCAACCGTCCATTTTCTAACTGGATGCCGTGGCCCGGCCCAGTGGCGATGACGCGCCAGGCGTAGTGCGCGCGGAAGGCGTCCATGCTGTCGGTGATCTCACGCGGGTCGCTGAAGGTGGCGCCGTCGTCGTCGCTGTGCAGGTAGAAGAGGCGGGCGTAGTTGTGACAGTAGAGCGCGTGGACGGTGCCGCTGTTACGGTCCGCGATCATGACGAAGTTACTGATCGGTCCTGGGCCGTAGTCGTCGCAACTGGCTACGCACTGCGGCTCCTGCCAGGTGACACCGCCGTCGAGGCTGCGGCGTAAGAGCACGTCGTTGCCGTCCCAGTCGCCGCCGCCGCCACGCCGCGCCTCCACCGTGGCCAGGATCACGCCGTTTGGCGAGCAGAGGATGCCGGGTACGCGGTAATTGTGATAGCCACCAGTGCGCGCTTCAAAGAGATGTGTGACCTCAAACATGGGGTGTCCTTTCAGTTGTGGGCGAATGGGTGGGGCGAAATAGGCTAAAGATCGACCAACTGACGGAAGTCCACGCGTTCCAGATCGGCCAGCAGGTCGGCTTTTCGGTTGTCGGCCAGCGGCAGATGGGGTAGACGGGGTTTGCCACAGTCGAAGCCGAGCAGCCGCATCATTTCACACAGCGCGCCGGGAAAACCGTATTGGATCAGCACCGTGGTCACCTGGTTGGCGCGGCGTTGCAGCGTCATCGCGCCGGCCAGGTCGCCGTTCTGGAAGCGGGCGCGCATGTCGCGGTAAAGACCCGGCATGAAGTTGAGCGTTGAGCCGATGTTGCCGGGCACGCCCACCATCATGGCGAAGAGGCACTGTTCGTCCATCCCCGAAAAGATCGTCCACTCGGCGGCGCTTTCGTCGAGGACGCGCCCCAGTTCGTACATGTTGGGGCCTGTGTATTTGGCGCCGTGCAGGTTGGGGATGCGCTGCTTGAGTTCCTGCATCAGCGCCGGCGCGTCGGTCTGTCCGCCGAAAAGGTAGGGGAAGAAGGGCAGATTGGGCACCGTTTTGGCAATCTGCTGATAGTGCGCGTAGATGCCCGTCACGCCAGCGTTGACCATGGGCAGAATTGAACTGACGCCAGCTGCGCCCACTTCCTGGCTGTGCTGTGCCAGGATCACCGATTCACGCGTGGACACGCTGCCCACGTGCACAATCACGGGAATGCGTCCTGCCACCTGATCCATCACCACCTCAACCACCTGTCGGCGTTCAGCTTGAGACAGAAGCACGCCCTCGCCGGTGCTGCCGCAGAGATAAAGCCCGTTGATGCGTTTGCCCAGTAGATAGTCTACGAGTTCGCGCAATACGGTCACGTTGACGCCGCCGCCGGCATCGGCTGGGGTTACCAGCGCAGGCCAAGTGCCAGAAAAGGGAGATTCCATAGGCTTTACGCTCCAGAAGGTTGGTGAGTGAAGAGGTAACGGGCGCGCATGCGCTCGGCGTTTGTGTGCTGTCCTTGTTGATCCAGCCAGTCGATCAGGCTGGGCAATGCGTTGCGGGCGTGGAATCCGCCGCCTTCAGCCAGCACCGTCCACAGTGGATCGTGGGGATGGGTGGCTGTCTGCATCATGGTGCGTTCCCAGGCGACGAGCAGCACCGCGGCCCGTTGCACCAGATCGGGATGCTGCGGCGCAAGGTCATTCTGCTCATGTGGATCGGCGACGACATCGAAGAGCAGCGTATCGGGCAGGCAGCGGTAGGCGTCGTGATAGGAGTGGATGGCGATGAAATCGTCGAAGCGCACGGCGCGCTGGCACGAGTGGGTCAACTGGCTGAGGACGAGATGGGACCGTCCCCGCGGTGCCGCGTTGCGTAGTTCGGCGGCGAAGCTTTCGCCGTCCCAGTTCGCGGGGACACGCCCGCCGGCCAGTTCGATGACGGTGGCGGCCAGATCCACCTGGTAGTGCAGCGCCGTGTCCACGTGTCCCTGTGGCAGACCGGGCCAGCGCACGATCAGCGGCACGTGCATGGTGACGTGGTCGGCGGTGGCATGGTCCATGTAGATGTTGAGTTCGCCCAGGTTCTCGCCGTGGTCCGCCGAAACGATGACGGCGGTGTCGTCGAGAATCCCCAGCGCCGCCAGCTTGTGCAAAATCCGCTCGATGGCCTGATCGACGTAGCGGATGGCGGTGTCGTAGCCGTCGAACATGCGCCGCGCCTGGGTCATGTCGTCGAAGCGCACGGGCTGGCGGGGGTACGCACCTTCGTAGTGTGAGCGTCCGTTGCGCCAGACGATGCCGTGGCGCGCCGAGTTGGGTCCATAGCTGTGGGCCAGGTGCAACGCCAGCACCTCTTCGGTGTACCAGTCGGGCAGCGGTTCCCTGGCAAAGGGATCGCCGAAGTCCGCCGGTGCGCGGTAGGGCACGTGCACGTCCCAGAAGTTGACGTGGAGGAACCAGTTGTCGTCCTCGCCGTGACGTTGCAGCCAGTCGACGGCAAGATCGGCGGTGTCGTCGGCCATTTCGTCCTGGGCCAGGCGGCCGGGGCTGAGGATCTCCTGGAAACCGGCGTACCACCAGTAGGCGGCATGGCGTTCACCGAACGAGCTGATGGTCGCCGTGCGCAGACCGGCGTCGCGCAAGGCCGCCGGCCAACTGCTCTGTGCCCAGGTGGAACGGAAGTTCCGTCCTGCTCCTTCGGGGAAGGCTTCTGATCTGACTCCCCCGTGGTTCACTGCCCCGGTGTGGACGCCGAAACGTCCGCTAAAGAGGGCGGTGCGGCTGGGCATACACGCCGCGTCGGAGATATAGACATTCTCAAAGCGAATGCCTTCGGCGGCGAGGCTGTCGATGGTGGGCGACGTCTGACGCTGATACCCGTAGCAGCCCAGGTGATCGGGGCGCAGGCTGTCGATGTCGAAGTAGAGGATGCGCATGGTGATTAACCTTTGATGCCGCCAATCATGACACCCTTGACGAAGTAGCGCTGGATGAAGGGATAGACAAAGAGGACCGGCACCGTGCTGATGATGATCAGCGCCGAGCGCAAAGACGCCGCGGGCGGCGGCTGCTCGGTGAAGGCCAACTCTTCCATCCCCTGCAACGTGGTCGAGCGTAGCAGGCCGCGTAAGATGATCTGCAACGGGCGCATGTCTGAGCGGTCGATGTAGATCGAGGCGTCGAACCAGGCGTTCCAGTGAAAGACGGCGTAGAAGAGACCAATGGTGGCAATCGCCGGTAGTGAGAGCGGCAACACAATGCGCAACAGGATCGTAAACGGCGAAGCGCCGTCCATGATGGCCGCTTCGTAGAATTCCTCGGGCAGACTCATAAAGAAGTTGCGCATGATCAGCAGGTTCCAGGCGCTGATCAACGGCGGCAAAATCATCGACCAGAGCGTATTGCGCAACCCCAGCGCATCCACCAGGAGGAAGTTGGGAATCAGCCCGCCGCCGAAGACCATCGTGACGAAGACGAAGAGCGTCAACGGGATGCGGCCCGGCAGTTTGCGCTGCGCCAGCACGTAGGCCATCGTAATCGTGAAGACCAGGTTCAGAACGGTCCCCACTACCACGCGAAAAAGGGTGACGCGGTAGGCGTTGAGGATGACCTGACTGCGCCCAAACAGGATCTCGTAGGCGCCTAAGTCGATCTGCTCCGGGTAGAGGACATAGCCGCCGCGCCGGGCGAACTCGGCCTCGCTGATAAACGATGTCGAGAAGACGATGACAAAGGGGAGCAAAAAGGCCAGCGTCGAGAGCGCCAACAACAGATAGATGACGGCCTGAACCGCTTTCTCACCGCGCGAAAGTCTGAACATACCCGTCTCCTTACCAGATGCCTGTTTGGCCTAGGCGGCGCGCCAGCGCATTCGCACCCAAGATGAGTAGCAACGACATCACCCCGCGAAACAAACCCACCGCCGCTGCAAACGAATATTCCAACCCCAGCAACCCTTCGCGATAGACGTAGGTGTCGATAATGTCCGATACACTGTAGACAGCGGGTGAATAGAGCAACAGGATCTGTTCAAATCCGGCTTCCAGCAGGTTGCCGATGTCAAAGATGAAGAGGATGACGATCACAAATGCAATCGACGGCAGTGTAATGTGGCGCGCCATCTGCAAGCGACTGGCGCCGTCGATGGTAGCGGCTTCGTAGAGATGTGGATCGATGCTGGACATGGCGGCCAGGTAGATAATGCTGCTCCAGCCGATGGTTTTCCAGACATGCGAACCCACCAGCAGCCCCACAAAGTAATCTGTATTGGTGAGGAACGACCAGTTGTCGCCGGTGGTGTTGTTGAGGAATTCGGTGACCAGACCGCCGCTGGTGCCGAACAGCGCTGAAATCAGGCCGGTGACCACCACCCACGAGATGAAGTGCGGCAGGTACGAGATGGTCTGCACCACACGTTTCAGCGGTGAGTAGAGCACCTCGTTGAGCATTAGGGCAAAGATAATGGGCGCTGGGAAGCCAAACAGAATCTTCAGGCCGCTGATGATCAGCGTGTTCTGCACCACATCCCAGAAGAAGATCGAGCGAAAAAAGCGCTCGAAATGCTGAAACCCCACCCAGGGCGCTTCGATGATCCCCTGGATGCCGCCGAAGGGGGAGATGTCCTTGAAGGCGATGACAATGCCCGCCATGGGGATATAGTGAAAGATGATGAAGTAGAGAATGCCGGGCAGCGCTAGCAAGTAATAGTGGCGAAAGGCCCAGACGCGCTTCCACAGCAGCCGGTTGCCGCTCCTGGCAGACGCAGATGTAGACAGGCGCGGTTGAACATTGATCATGTTTTCGTTGGCCATAGGGCTATACTCGCGACGTGTAGTGGGGACAGGCACAACCGGCGTTGGTACAGGACGGCGTCAGACAGTACCGGAATACCCGGCGGAGAAAGCACACCCACAGGAGTGCTCTCTCCGCCTTCTCTTCGATACAACTGTGACTTATACGGTCTCTTTACTGGCCGGTCAGTTCGTTGTACTGAGCGGTGATCGCCTCGCTCCAGGTTTCGATCCCGGCACGAGAGAGTTCATCCATAAAGGTATCCCAATCGTCAAGCGGACGTTGCCCCGTGATGAAGAGAACGATCTGCTCGTCTAACAGGCGCTGAATGTCACCGCGAGTGGGGACTTCGTCGTTCATGCGGCTGAGATTGTAGGGGACGCCTGCATCGAACGGCATCTTGGCATCGTCGAGGGAAATCAGAGCGGTGCCCAGGTACTCGTTGTGCCAGGCACGCGCCGGATCGAGGACACTGTAGCGGATCTCGATGTTGAGGTTCGGCATCATGTATTCGCTAACGTAGCCGCTGTCGGCATTGCGATCCACCACGACATTGTCCCCTTCCGATTCCACGAACCACCACATCTCTTCGGGGATGCCGTAGCGAGCGATCAACTGGTTGCGTACCGAATCGGCATCATAGACCCAGTTCATGAACTGGATCACCGCGCCGGGGTTCTCCGCCTTGCGGGTGACCACGTAACCGCTGGCGCTCTGTGGCGACACGGTGGCCATGTAGCCCATCGGGCCGCTGATGCTGGTGCGTGTCCACTGAATGCCTTCGCAGGCGCTTTCGATCTGCGGCGTAATCAACGTAATGCGCGAATACCAGCCCATCCACACACCTACGTTACAGGTGCGGAAGAATTCCGGTGCATCGTATTGGGTGAAGGTGTCGGCGTAGAAGTAGTCGTTCGCCCACCATTCGCTGATCTTGGTGATCCATTCACGGACACCGGGCTGCATGATCCAGGGCTTCACCATGTTGTCCGCCGGATCGAGCCAGTTGGACATGCCGTTGGGTGTGAAACCACCCAGCGTCGCCCACATGATGTCGCCGGGGCGGGTGCCGATCATGGCATCGGGGTTGTATTCTTTGAAGGCGGCGATGACGGCTTCCAACTCTTCCAAGGTGGTCGGCACGTCGAGGCCAAGTTCGTCGAGCCAGTCCTGGCGCACCCATGTGATGTAGGATTGGTGGGGGTGCTGCGCGGAATGCCCATGATCTGTCCGTCGGCGTTCTTCATGATTTCCCATTGCGCTTCGGGGATGACTTTCAACAGCGCCTGACCATGTTCGGCCAGCAGATCGTCGATGGGAATGATGGCCTCGGCATAGTCGTGCCAGCCGCCGGACGTGGGTGTCTGGAACATGTCCACCGGATCGCTCGACCCTAGCAGCAGGTTGATCTGATCGGGGCCGGGTTCGCTTGGGACAATGACGATGGGGCGTACGCCGGATTCTTCGGCAACCAGGTCTTCTACGCGCTGCAACACATCGGGGTTGCTGCCGCCGGTGTCGAACTGAAGCGTTCCTGAATTGTTGAAGAGGTAGATCATCGGCTGATCACCGCTGCCGGCGGATTGGCTACCGGCATCCGGCGCTGGGGCAGGGGCTGCGGCACAAGCTGCCAATACCAATGTGGATAGCAGCAACAACAGAGCTTGATATGCACGTACTTTGTTCATGGCTTCCTCCGAGTGTGGGTAGTGGATGGTGAAACACACGACAAGTCGACTGCGATGTTGCAGATGTGGGGTTTCCTCTGGTTTAGGTGGCGTCCTCTGGGGTTGTGCGTGCCAGGCGTTGCTCGATGCCGGCGTAGTGTTTAAAGAGTGCTCTGCCGGCTTCTGCTTCGTCGCCGGTGCGCAATGCTTGCACAATATCGGCGTGCAGTTGGCACGTCCACAGCGGGTTGTCGTCCCATAAGACAGGGTTGTGTTGGATCGCCTTGTTCAGTACCAGCCAGAAGATATCCAGCAGTTTCAGCAACGTCTGATTTTCGGCTTTGCGAAACAGCTCTAGATGAAAGGCACGATCTTCGTCTGGAAATGCCTCGCCCGCTTCGGCGCGCACGCGCATGCGATCCACAATCTGCTCGAGGACGGTGAGTTGCTCTTCGCCCATCACCGACAGGGCGACACCTACCATGCCTGTTTCCAGTACGCGCCGGATTTCCAACAGTTCCACCAGCTCGCGCAGATCAAAGAGCAGGCTGTACTCCAGGTTATTAAGAATCGGATCAAACGAAAAGCTCCGCACGAAGACGCCACTGCCGCGCCGTGCCTCGAGCACACCCAAGGACTCCAGCCCTTTAATGGCCTCGCGAACAGAGCTACGACTAACGCCCAATTGCTGGGCTAAATCATTTTCAGGCGGCAGCATGTCGTTGGGCTGTAAGTTGTTTTCGACAATGTATGTGCGAATCGCTTCTTGCACCGTGCGATGCAAGAGCGGTGGCCGTTGAATCGGGATCAACTGCTTATCCATGAATATAACCTTATGAGACGACTTGCAACTTGCTTTGACGGCTCTCCTGCGCTAGCGGCGGCGCCGAGGAAGGCAAACTGCGGCGCGAATTCGCCGTGCTCACGGTTTCTGCACCCGAAGGTGAGAGCCACATGGATTGAAAAAGACAATGGTTGGTATAGTGAAGATGTATTGGTATTATAGCTACTTGTCTGATATCTGTCAACTCGATTTTTTTGTTGGTATTTCAACTTCGGGGCGCGCAGCGAGGGGCAGCGCTGACAGCGTAGGCTGGGCCGACAGTCGCGGCACTGCCGGCACCAGCGGCACGAACCGCGGTTGGTTCAGCGCCACCAGCCACTCGCGCGCCGTGACGCACGGGGTGAGTGACACCGAATCGTGGGCCGAGTCGGTGAGCGAGTCGTGGTCCGAAGGCCGCGCCGTCTCGCGCAGCCAGAACTGGGGACGCGCCCACTCCGACGGCACGGCCGTGGGTGAGGCGATTGCCCTGGGCGCAGGCCGTGGTTTTGCTGGGGGACTCTCTGCCGGGCTGGTGCCGGGGGTGTCGCTGGCACGGGCGTGGCAGACCGAGGACGACGTGGCCATCCGCTTGACGGAGATCACCCGCGGGCTGGAGAGCCTGCTCAACCAGGCGTCGATGGAAGGGGGCTTCCTCACCTCGGCGCTCCTCTTTGTGGGCAGCCGCGGCGAACGGGCGGCGCAGGCGCTGATTCCCCAGGCCTTCCACGGCCCCACCATGCCCACGCCGGTGCTGACGGTGGAAGGTGATGAGAGTCTACTTTGTGTGGACCTGCTGTGGAGCCGCTGGGGTACATTGCTGACGCCGGGGATGCTGGCCGCCTACACCGCCCCTAACCTCTTTGAGGAAGGCACCACCGTCACCGTGCAGGAGAAGATGCCGCCCCTGGCCTTCTACTCGGAACTGAAGGGCGACGTGGTTGGAGAATAGCGTCGAGATCCGCCAGCTCTCCCCCGGCGGTGTGCGTCCCCTGCGCCGGAACCCGCTCCAGATTGGCCGCACGATTCTGCCCGAAGTGCAGTGGCGCGCCTTCTGTGACATCTTCGGCTCCATCGCCAAGCTGGGACAGCGACGACAGGTGCACGAACTGCGCGACGCGCTGCGACAGATGTACCTGAAAGCCGGGGTGCTGGTGGACGACCCGGAGTGTCGGATGCATCCGGTGTGGGGGACTGTCCATGCGGACGAAGCTGTTGGCTGTTGGCCTTTGGCTGCTGGCCAGTCGCCGGAAGCCAATCGCCAATCGCCGGTTGCGCCAGGCACTTCGCTGGCGGATCTCTCCACCGAAGAGCGCCAGACATTGGCGGTGTACCGCTCCCGTACGGTGGGCCTGGCGCAACTGTACAGCGAAATCGAGGAAAAACTCCGCAGCGTCCCTGGCCGCGACTCCATGCTGCGCGGGTGCTGGAGGGCATTCTCTTCCGCCTTCATCCGCTGGTGCAGGGTGCAGCCGCGGTGCAGTATGCGGCGGGGCCGGAGGCGGTGGACATCAACGGAATTGTGCCAGGGGAATGGGGCGTGGCCGTGCTGCAGGGCGGTGCCTTCCTCGACGACTTCTCCAAGGCGTTCCTCTTGGGCTGGGCGGCCTGGCACCTCTACACCGACGCCGTCATCCTGCGCATGCGCCGGGGCGCGACCCAGCCTGCCCACATCCAGATTGTCTTCGAGGAGGCCAACAAGATTCTGTCCGGCCTGGACTCCGGCGGCAGCGAAGACGAGAGCGGGCAGTCCACGGCGGAGAAGTTTGCCAACATGTGGCGCGACAGCCGCAAGTACGGCATCTGGCTGCACCTCATCACCCAATCGCCGTCGTTGATACCGCCGGGCATTCTCTCGTCGTGCAACAACATCTTCGTGGCCCAGCTCAAACACCCCAAAGACCGTGACCTGGCCATCGCCGCCATCCACCGCAGCGAGAAAGGGCTGGTCGACGAGACCTGGCGCAGATTTCTGGCGTCTCTGCCTGTAGCGAGGAGTGTGGCTAAGCTGGGTTACTCCTTCGAGCGGGCGGAACTGGAGCCGACCTATGTACAGCCGCTCATGTTGGATGCGCCGGAGCCGACGGATGGGGAGGTTGAGGGAGCGTTGCGGTAGACGACGCGAAAGGAAGGTAAACCGTGCAGGATGTAAACGCAACAAACAATCTCTGGTACAAATTCGAGCTGTTGGACGCGGTTCAGCAAGAAATGGTCCTGGCCTTCGTTGATTCCTTGATCGCCGCCCAGTCTGCGGACAGAGTCGACAAGGAAGAGTTGCTAAAAGTTTCCGTTTGGGGTGAAGAAGATAGCCAGCAAGTCAAGCACGTTCAGGATCAGATCAACTTATGGCAAATCCCCAGTTATGATCGATACCTCGTTATCCCGTCATTGCCCTTGATATCTCCCCCTGAGGTGTGACCCACAGCACCATCAACCCACGCCTGTAGAAACCAGCCACACAATTCCAGGAGCGCAAGTTGACCACTCATCCGCTTTGCCCCTGGGACACCAACCCCTCCGTCCTCTGAAAATTCGTCGTTTGGCAAGACGGCGCAGATCGCCGACAATTTCATATCGCACTGCTCGCGTCGCCCGTGTAGGTTTGGGGCCAAACCACCAAGCAAAGGCCAATCCCAATGACCCAACTATCACCCAACATCGTGCTCGTGATCATGGACGACCTGGCCTGGGGCGATCTGGCCTGCCACGGCAATCCCGTCACCCACACGCCCAACCTCGACCGTCTCTACGCCGAGAGCAGTCACATCACACGCTATTGCAGCGGTCCGCTCTGTTCGCCTGCCTCGCCAGCCTGATGACAGGCCGCTATCACCTGCGCACCCGCGTACTGGACACCTACTGTGGCCGCTCGACTTTGGACCCGAATGAGTGGACCCTGGCGCAGGCGCTGCAAGGGGTAGGATACCACACCGGCGCTTTCGGCAAGTGGCATCTGGGCGACAACTACCCCTCACGGGCGATGGACCTGGGCTTCGATGAGACATTGATGCACCGAGCCGGTGGCATGGTCAGCCCGGCGATCATCCCGACAACTACCCGCGCTGGCACACCGACAGCTATTTCGACCCGGTCCTCTACCACAACGGTCAGCCCGTCCCCACTTCCGGCTACTGCACGGACATCTTTTTTGACGCCGCCATGCGCTTCATTAAGGATCACCAGGATGGTCCATTCTTCGCCTACATCGCCACCAATGCGCCGCACACGCCTTTGTTGGTGGGCGACGAATGGGTGGACCGCTATCGCAAGCTTGGCGTCAACGAGACACACGCCCGTCTGTACGGCATGGTCGAGAACATCGACTGGAACATGGGGCGTCTACTGGCGAAGCTGGCAGACCTGGGTGTGGCCGACAACACGATTGTGATCTACACCAGCGATCACGGTCCTTGCGGCTCGGCGCAGCACAATGGAGAAGACCGCTGGAATGGGGGACTGCGCGGCATCAAGGGGACAATGTACGAAGGCGGCATCCGGGTGCCCTGCTTCTGGCGCTGGCCTGGTCACTTCCCTGCCGGTCACGATGTAGACCGCATCGCCCATCCCATCGACGTCCTCCCCACGCTGCTGGCTGCCTGCGATCTGCCCATGCTAGAAGATCTGCAAATCGACGGCGTCAACCTACTGCCCATCCTGTGCAATGATGTTGGGCCGGAAGCGTGGCCCGAACGCTCCATTTTCATGCAATGGCATCGTGGCGATCTCCCCGTTCACTATCGCAACTATGCCGTCATCACGCAGCGTCACAAGCTCTATCGTCCCTGACGAAACCAGGCCGACGAACTCTACGACATCGAGGCCGATCCACTGGAAAGCCAGGATTGTGCAGCCGAACGGCCTGAACAAGTGGCCGACCTGCGTTCGCTGTATGATGAATGGCTGGCTGAAATGGCGGCCACGCGGACTGACCACCTTCGATCCCTGCCATTCCCGTCGGCACGCCGTACGAGAATCCCGTGTTGTTGACACAGAACGATTGGCGCATTCTCGGCGAGGAAGGCTGGAATCAGGACAACCTGCGTCGGTATTGGTCTATCAGTGTAGAGGAAGCGCAGATATGCACGGTTCAAGTCCATTTCGCGGCGGCTTGCCATCCGGTGTCGTTCATCTGCGCCTGGGCGATGAGACCCGAATGCAACCAAGCAGCGCTGACCAGACGCAGCTCTCGTTTGACGGGGTCCAACTGAATTGTGGGAAGGTGGTTGTCGAGTGCTGGCTGGAGACCGACCAGGCCTACCCATCGGCCTACTTCCGACGCTACGTTCCTGCGCTCTATGTGCAGATTGAGGCGAATGTCTTCGAGGACAGACCACGCAAGGAGGGATTGTGATGTTCACCTATACCAGGCAACTACCCATCATCGCCCGCCCCGACGTGCTCATCTGCGGCGCAGGACTGGCCGGGATCGGCGCAGCGGTAGCGGCGGCCCGCAGCGGCGCGCGGACCATGGTGATTGAGCGGCTGGGCTTCGCCGGCGGCTTCTTCACCGCCATCATCGGTTCGGCCTTCGACGGCTTCGTGGACGAGCGCAGCGGCGCGCCGGTGGTGGGCGGTATCGTCTTCGAGATGCTGGAACGCATGGGCGTCATCGCGCCGGGGCAAGGACCCGACCTGCGCTACAACGTCAACGGCGATCTTTCGTTCGTGGAGATGCACCCTGAGCGAGTAATCCCCCGCTGTGATCCGGAACGCTTCAAACGCGCCGCCGATGACATCCTCAGCGAGGCGGGCGTTCAGATCCTCTACCACAGCCAGGTGACCGACGTGGTCACCCGCGACGGGCGCGTGGAGACGGTGCTGGTGAGCAACAAGGCGGGGTTGGTGGCGATTCAGCCGCAGATCGTCATCGACTGCACCGGCGACGGCGACGTAGCGGCGTGGGCAGGCGCGCCCTATGAAAAGGCCGAGCCATTGCAGCCCATGAGTCTGCACTTCCGCATCGCCTACTTGCAGCCCAGCTTCGAGTTACGCCGCCGCTGTGCCGCTATCCTCCAGGCTGCGCACCAACGGGGTGAAATTGGCCTCTACGGTGGACCCTACCCCGCCACCTTCTCCGGGCGCGACGTCTACTTCAACGCCACCCGCTTCCCTGGCGACAGCACCGACCCCGACGACTGGACACAAGCTGAGATCCAGGGCCGCAAAGACGCCTGGACCATGTTCAATCTGTGGCAGGCCGAACTGCCTGAATTTGCCGAATCCTACTTCATGACCAGTGGACCGACGGCGGGCGCACGCGAATCGCGGCGCATCGTGGGTGACTATGTCCTCACCGGCGATGACGTAGCCGAAGGTCGCCGCCACGATGATGTGGTGGTCCTCGGCGCGTGGCGCTTGGACCGTCACCCGCCGCGGGCGGCAGGCTACCACGAGATCCCGTGGACGCCGCCCTATGACATCCCCTACCGCACGCTGTTGCCGCGTTCGCTGGAGAATGTCCTGGTGGCAGGGCGCTGCCATTCGGCGACGTCGGAAGCGTTGGCGTCGAGCCGGGTCACCGCCACGGCGATGGGGATGGGCCAGGCGGCTGGGGTTGCGGCAGCGATGGCGGTTGCGACCGGACGGAGTCCGCGCGAAGTGGCGGTGGGGGACGTGCAATCTGCGATTCTGCGCGCCGGGGGGATTCTGGAAGCGCCGCAGGCGGGTGGGGTGAATGTGGGCAATCCGCGCTGGTAGGTAGATGGCATTGGTTCGCCAATGCCGTCTATACCTTGCCATAACAACACACCCCGGTTGCCTATGACGGTGCCACGGGCGGGTGTGGCTGTCCGGTTGGGGTGACGCTGTTTCGGTAGGGCATCGTAGACCAGCACAGCGCTGTCATTGGTTCAGTGCGGCAGGAGTTGTAAAATCTCGTCCCAGATGTCATCATCTACAGGAATCCCTAGTTGCAGATTCTCCTGCCGCGTCTGCTGCGAGCCTTCGCCAGGATAGCGTATCCTATTCCCTAGTTCACTGGGGATACTGGCATGTAGATCGTCGATGCTGTCGTTTAGCATTTCCTCCAGTTCCGCCGCCGTCCTGGTTTTGGTCATGTCAAAGGCGATGAAGACCTGGGAGACCCCGTACTCGGTTTCCTGCCGCCCAATCTGCACCGTCGTCTGCCCACCACTAAGCAACGCCGCCATCAGGTCGAGGAGCAGAGCAAGCCCCGCACCTTTCCAATGGCCGACCGGTAGGGCGCGCCCCGACGCTTCGATGGCAGCGGCGTCATGGGTCAGGTTGCCATTGATGTCATAGCCGCCGGGGACAGGGAGATTCTCGTCACGACGGGCGGCCATGCCAATCCGGCCCAGAGAGAACTGCGTCATCGCCATGTCCAACACGGTATGACCCTCTGCGCGCGGGACGGCGATCACCAGTGGGTTGTTGCCCAGGTGCAGGTCGGCGGCGCCGTAGGCGGGCATGTTCGGTTTGGTGTTGGTCCAGGCAATCAGGCCGAACCCAGCCTCGGCGGCCGCCCAACCGTACGAACCACCGCGCATCCAGTGGTTGGTGTTGGCCAGCCCCACACAGCCGATGCCGTGCCGCCTGGCCAGCGTCATCGCACGCTCGGTGGCGAACAGAGCGTTCAGCGGTCCCGGCCCAAGCTGACCGTCCCACTGTTCCAGTGCCCCCAGAGATTGACGGAGGACAGGTTCCGCGTCCACCTTCACGTAGCCCTGGCGCACAAAATCCACGAAACCGGCGAAGCGGTTGACCCCATGCGAGGAGACGCCGTCCAGGCTGCTCTCGGCGAAGATGCGGGCGCAGGTTTCCGCTCTGTCAGTGGTAAAGCCGTGGGATTCCAGGATCTGCTGGAAGATCTGTTGCATATCGGCAAACATAATCCGGCGCATCGGTCATCTCTCAATCTGTGGAAAGCCATAGGTTTTCTCAATCACCTCACCAGGGCTACCCACAAAGCTGGCGCCCTGTGCCGCACAGGAACACTCAATCGGCTACTCGTGTTGTACCACGAGCGTGTTCGTCTGACCAGGATGAACATGGGCCGCAACCATCGCTTGGCAAGATGGTTCAGATCGGCGACAATTCCAAGCGGTACTCCCTCATCCACTAGCTCAATGAGAGGCAGACCCGATATGCAGGCAACAGCCGTCGTCTTTACCGCAGCGAATGCGGTTGAAGTTCAGACTGTCCAATGCCCCGAACCAGGTGCAGAGGACGTGGTCATCCGCGTCACCCACTCGTGGATCAGCAACGGCACCGAAGGCTCTTTCCTGCGTGGCGAACGCATCGCCGGCGACACCCCACGTCGCCCCGGCGATCCTGTACCCTTCCCTATTGTGGCAGGCTATCAGAAGATCGGCGTGGTGGAATGGATCGGCGACGCCGTCACCGACCTGGCGGTGGGCGAGACCGTCTTCGCCGCCACCAGCAAAGTAGACGGTATGTTCAGCCCGCGCGGTGGACACGTATCACCAGCGGTAACGCCGCATGACCAGATCTGGAAACTGCCCGATGGCGTCGATTCGCTGGCCTTTGCCGGATTGGTGCTGACCCAGGTGGGCTACAACTGCGGTGTGCGCGCGGCACCCACCATCGGCGACGGCGCGTTGGTCTTCGGCGACGGCATGGTAGGACAGTGGACAGCGCAGACGCTGGCATGGCGGGGGGCGGATGTCCTGGTGGTGGGCAGACACGCCGACCGGCTGGCGAAACTGCCGTCATCGCCTCACGTGCATACTGTCAACGAACGCGAAGATGACTGGCGGCAGGTGGCCGAGCGGCGGCTGCCCCAGGGAATACAGATCGCCGTCGATACCGCCGGATCGATTCCGTTGGTTGCGGCGTTGTCGTCGCTTGTTGCCCGCGGTGGACACATCGTCTCCGCCGGTTTCTACGGCGCCGAAGACCAGTTGGCGTTGCAGCCGTTGCGCAATCGGGAGATTTCACTCGACTTCGTTTCCGGTTGGACGCGAAACCGCATGGACCAGACCTTGCGCCTGATTGCCGCTGGCTATCTTCAGACCTTGCCGCTGATTACACACCATTTCCCGGTGGAACAGGCGGCTGCGGCCTGGGATCTCATCACCACGCGGCGGGAGCCTGTGCTGGGTGTGATTCTGGATTGGTGATAACCACGATGCTATCCGTTGCATTTATGCGAAGGGTGAGGCTATCTCATGCAGGGAACCATGCAGACTCTTCAGATTGTTGCGCCTGGCGATGTGCGCTGGGAACAGACGTCCATTCCGGTGCCGGGTGAGGGCGAAGTCCTGATGCGTGTGGAAAGTGTCACCACCTGCCCGCACTGGGACCTACACATCATGAGCGGCGAACCGATGTTTCCAGAACAGCCGCTCTCCTATCCATACGCGCCGGGCCAGCCTGGACATGAGGCAATGGGGACGGTGGCAGCGCTCGGCCCCGGCGTCGACGCTTTGGCTGTGGGTGAGCGGGTCGCTGCCTGGAAAGACCCCGGACATGCCCGCCCCGGTTGCTATGCCCAGTACGTGGTGATGGCTGCGGAGCATCTGCTCAAGGTACCTGCGGACATTGATCCCGCTGCGGTCACGTCGCTCGAACTGGCCATGTGCGTGCAAGTCTCGTTCGACCAGTTGCGACGACTCGATGCTGTCGATGGAAAACGCGTCGGCGTCAGCGGCTTGGGGCCGGCAGGGCTAATTGCCGTACAGATGGCGCGGGCCTACGGCGCGTCGGAGGTGGTGGGCATCGATCCACTCGCCAAACGGCGTGCGCTGGCGCTGCAACTCGGCGTAGATCGGGTGATTGCGCCGGATGATCCGTCTCTGCCTGCCGGACGATTGACTGTCACCGCGCTGGATGCGGCCATTGACTGCACAGGGCTGAAGCCGTCCATCGAGTACTTGATGGCGCGCACGAACGAAGTGGTGACCATCTTTGGTGTGTTGCGCGAAGAAGTGGCCTTTACCCGTACGCATTTGCGCGGTGGTTTTATGCTTATGGGCTACACCGGACACAACCGGCAGGCGGCTGAACGCGCACTGCGTCTGGTGCTCGACGGCAAACTCAACTTGGCGCCGCTGGCTACGCATTGCCTGCCGTTCACGCGCTATGCCGAAGGCGTCGACCTGCTGCGTCGCAAGGAAGCTGTCAAGATTCGTTTCGATCCGTGGGCCACATAGTCTATCACGATTGACAACTCTCCTCATGCCCGGGATGCAAACATCACACACTTGAGTTGGGCGACCTGTTCGGGTACATCGCTCTGCCGCCTCTCGTCGATCTCGGCTGTAGCCCAGCCACAGAAAGAGGAACATACCTTGCGCAAAGTCGTCGTATGCAATTTCGTTACGCTGGACGGTTTTTACGAGGCCACAGACAAGACGTTTGATGGCTTCTTCGACTTTTACCACCCGGACTATGCCGGTGATCAGATGGACCAGTGTGTTGCACGATGCCAACGCCACACCCATTCGCCGGGAATTCGCCGACCTGATCCAGCGCGTCGACAAGATTAAGGACAGGGGCAACCAATTCTGCTGGTGGAAGACGAAGATGCCTTACGCATGGCCTTGGCTGAACTAGTATCAGATTGGGGGTACACGGTATTCACGGCGGCCAATGGCATCGAAGCAATTGAACTGCTTACCCAGAAAGCTGGGGGAATTGATCTGGTCATCAGTGATTTTGTCATGGTCCAAATAGGTGGAGCTGCTCTGTTGGCGTATATTCATACAAAGTATCCGCTTCTCCCGGTTATCTTCATGACAGGACATGCCAACGAGGACAATCTTGCCCATTATGAGGCATTAGGGATACGAGATTGGCTTCACAAGCCGCTAGATACCGCCGATTTCGCAGCAGTGGTCGACCGTTATCTTCGTGTGCCGTAGACAAAGACTTGAGAAAAGTCTGACGCCTAGTCATCAAGCTATCGAGGAGTGAGCACGCCCTCGTACGGGTCTAACAGGCACAACCGCACGAGAGCGTACTCACCCCGCCCAATCTCTTAATCGCAACATCATCCAGACATCTCGCCCGTTCACCCCGTCGGCGTCAGCGACTGCATAGGCGGATGTCTGCCGCCCGGTTCGCCGACGAAGTATTCCACGGCTTCGGTTTTGAAGAGAACCCACAGGCTGTAGATGCCGAGGGCCGTGCCTATGGGCAGGTTGGGCAGGTTGAGGATGCCGACGATGATGGCCAGGTAGCGCCCCAACTCTTGCGCATGAGCAGGCCGATGCTTTAGCGAAAATGCCCGGCAGCCCCAGCGCAACCAGGAAGCCGGCCAGGAGCGGCGCCGTCATACTCAGAATGCGTGTCGCCTCCGGATCGCGAATGATTGGTCCCAGATTCATCAACAGGAAGTAGAGTAGACCGGCCATCACAAGTGTGATAAAGTTGAGCACAACATGGAGCCAGCCCAATAGCTGCACGTGTTGTTGCATCTGCCGTTCGCTTACTTCGTTCATGGTAAGCCCCTTTCACTCATGTCTATTGAAATGCCGCCCCCGCTTCCGAGTTGTCGGCGAAGAGATCATGCAAGAGCAAACTGTCGGCTACGCCCACTTCCATCACCGACAGCATGTAGAGAAAAAATCGCCGACAGCGCCAGCCCGAACAACTAACCTGTCGGTTCGACCTCCCCCTGAGCCAGCCCAGTGACCTCCGCAAACATCGAAAGCACAGTCAACCGCGCCCGATCTACACTACACAATCAACTCGATCACCTCATCCGCTATGCTCTCAATGGGTTTGTTGGTGACGTCCACCACTTTGATGCCGTGCTGGTAGAAGAAACGTTGTGCCTGCCGAAGCTCGTCGCCGATCTCTTCCAGATCCACGTAGTCCGCCACGGCGACGCCCATGCGCTGCTCGCGCCGGCGTCGGTGAACGCGCAATTGCAGCGGCTCGATCATCAGCCCCACCACGCAGCGACGATCCACCTGGAAGAACTGTGGCGGTGGCTCCACACCTGGGACGAGCGGCATGTTGGCCACCTTCCACCCGACCAGAGAAAGATAGACACTGATCGGCGTCTTGCCCACCCGCGACACACCCACCAGCACGATCTGCGCCTGGTCCAGATCGTCGGGGCGTTCGCCGTCGTCGTGGTTGAGGGTGAATTCCATGGCTTCGATGCGTTGGAAATAGTGACGGTTGAGCCGCCCGGTAGAGTCCTGGCTCACCGGCCGGAGTGCTGCCGTAGCAACGCTTCCAGGTGCCCCAACAGCGGCCCCATCAGATCGATGGTGAGTACGTCGGCGGCCTCGGCCCGCGCCACCAGTTCCTGGCGCAGCGCGGCATCGACCATCGTATGCACCAGTACCCCGCCCACCGCCGCCACCCGATCCACCACGGCGTCCACCTGTGCAGTGCTGCGCACATGCGGCACCACTTCGATGACCACATCGGCGCGGCCGAACTGGGCCAGCACCGTACGCACCAGATGATCCCCACTGGCCCCAACCCCGCCAGACACTACAAAGATCACCGCAGCAGGCGGTGTTGCGCCGTTGTCTCCGTTCGGCCAGGCCAGATTGGTTTGCATGGACGGCTCCTTTGTTGAAGAAGGGGATTAAGTGATTGAGGGATTAAGCGATTAGACTTCCGTCCCAGTCCCCAGTCCCCAGTCCCCAGTCCCCAGTCCCCAATTCACCACGTCTCCTCCACAACCTCCATCCGAGCCTGCGGGTGACGCTCCATCTCCAGGATCTGCGCCGTGGTGCGCAGGACGGCGTCGGGGTTGAGGCTGAGCGAGTCGATACCCTGTTCCACCAGGAAGGCGGCGAATTCGGGGTAATCCGACGGCGCCTGACCGCAGATGCCCACCTTGCGCCCGTACTGGTGCGCAGTTTTGATCAGATCGGCGCAGGCGCGGCGCACGGCGTCGTTGCGTTCGTCGAAGAGTGGGGCGATCTGCGTCGAGTCGCGGTCCACGCCCAGCGTGAGCTGCGTGAGATCGTTGGAGCCGATGGAGAAGCCGTCGAAGATCTGGCTGAATTGATCTGCCAGCAGCACATTGGACGGGATCTCGGCCATCACGTAAACCTTTAGCCCGTCTTTGCCGCGGGGCAGCCCCTGCTCGGCCATCACGTGCAGCACCTTGCGTCCTTCTTCGGGCGTGCGACAGAAGGGGATCATCACCAGCAGGTTGGTGAGGCCGAATTCCTCGCGCACACGGCGGATCGCCTGCACTTCCAACACAAAGCCTTCTTTGTAGTCGGGGTGATAGTAGCGACTAGCCCCGCGCCACCCCAGCATGGGATTGGCCTCCGCCGGCTCGAAGAGTTGACCACCCACCAGGTGCGCGTACTCGTTGGTCTTGAAGTCCGAGAGGCGCAGGATCACGGGCTTGGGGTAGAAGGCGGCGGCGATGGTGGCGATGCCCTGAGCCAGCTTGTCCACGAAGAAACTCGTCTTGTCGGCATAGCCCGCGGTGATGGCGTCGACCTGTACTTACGTCGACGGGGAGTGTGGCGTAGCGGGTCAGCGCCAACGAGATGCACCTGCACCCAGTTGGCGAAGATGAATTCCATACCAGGCCCGCACCATCGTTAGGGATGGCGGCCTGTTTGAAGGCGATGTCAGGGCTGCCCACGTTCATCATGATCTGCGTGTGCGGCCGCGGCAACTGGCTGACGTCCACCTTTTCCACCTCAAAGGCCAGCGCGCCAGCGTACACATGACCGATCTCCCCTTCGGCACAGCATACGGTGACAGGCTCACCCGGCGGCAGCGTCTGCGTGGCCGTCTCCCGCCGACGATGGCGGGGATGCCAACTCGCACGACACAATGGCGGCGTGGCTGGTGCGCCCGCCGCGGTTGGTGACGATGGCGGCGGCGTTCTTCATGATCGGTTCCCAGTCGGGATCGGTGATGTCGGTGACCAGGGTTTCGCCTGGTTGAAATTACGCGGATGTGGCTGACGTTGGGAATGACGTGGACCTTGCCCGCCGCGATCTTGTCGCCGATAGAGGCCCTGCCAGCACGCGGCTGTGTTCCTTGAGCACGTAGTTCTCGATTTCGGTGATCGGGCGCTGGCTGTGTACGGTTTCGGGCCGCGCTTGTACGATGAAGAGATCACCGCTGATGCCGTCTTTGGCCCATTCCACGTCCATGGGCGTGTCCACGCCGCCCGTTTGGCCGAGTAGTGGTCCTCGATGATCATGGCCCACTCAGCCAGTTTGAGCACGTCTTCTTCGCTGAGGGAGAAGCGCGCCCGATCCTCGGCGGCCACGTCTACGTTCTTCACCAACTTGCTGCCCGATTCGTCGTAGACCATGCGCAGCGCTTTGCTGCCCAGTCGCTTCCAGATCAGCGGTCTGAAGCCCTGACGCAACGTCGGCTTGAAGACGTAGAACTCGTCGGGCTGCACACGTCCTTGCACCACGTTTTCGCCCAACCCGTAGGCCGAGGTGACGAAGACCACATCGCGGAAGCCGGTTTCGGTGTCCAGCGTGAAGATGACGCCGCTGGCGGCGCGGTCGGCGCGGATCATCTTCTGCACGCCCACCGAGAGCGCCACGTCCAGGTGACCGAAGCCCATGTCGGCGCGGTAGCTGACTGCGCGCGAGGTGAAGAGGCTGGCGAAGCACTTCTTCACCGATTCCAGCAGCGTCGCCTCGCCGTGGACGTTGAGGTAGGTCTCCTGTTGGCCGGCGAAGCTGGCGGTGGGCAGATCTTCGGCGGTGGCGGAGGAACGCACAGCCACATCGGCGCTGCGTTCGCCGTACTTGCCGCTGAGGTCGCGGTAACAGTCCACGATCTCCTGGCGCAGATCGTCGGGGAAGTCGCCGCCCAGGACCAGGCGGCGGATCTGTCCTGTTCGACGTAGCAGATCGTTGACATCTGCCGTGTTCAGCCCGCCCAGGATTTCGTGGATGGGCGCTTCGAGTTCGTTGTAGCGCAGGAAGGCGCGGTAGCCGGCGGCGGTGATGGCGTAGCCATCGGGTACCTGTACGCCTTTCTGCGTCAGTTCGCGGATCATCTCGCCCAGGCTGGCGTTCTTGCCGCCCACCTGGGGGACATCTTCGATGGTTAGCTCTGCAAACCAGCGAATCCATTGCATGGCAAGCCTCCATTTTAAGAAGGGGGCGCTCAGCCCGTTGCCGACGGAAACCCGTCGCCCCCTTCCTGGCAGGTTCCCGCCTCTGCAACGTAGGTTCATGCGGTCACAAACCCGACCACCACGCCCGTGTGCTCGGGGACAAGGTAGATCGCGTCGCCTTTGTGGACAGGTTCATCTACTTTGAATGCCACGTTAGCATCCGGCCCTGCGGCGTCGACGTGGATGTGATCGATCTCCATCGATTCCACGCGCTGCACGAAGTCGGTGTGGTTGCCGCAGATGTGGACGGTGTCGCCGGTGGCCAATCCTTCTTCCAGCACGAGGACGGCCACGCCAATGTGATCGTAGTAGTGGCTCACAACGCCGATGCGTTTTTCCATGAGTTGACTCCTCTCGTGCTCCCGTTGTTGATAGACAGCGTGGAACTTGATCCACGAAGGTGGCTTTGTGTTCGACAAGTCGCCGAATCGTGGCCATTTTGCACGGCCCTGCCGTTTCCCATGCTAAGAGATGACAGCCGATGCGCTGAATGCCGCTGCCTCCTCTTTCCACTATACGATCGCCTCCCGCCGACAACCAGGGACAAACATCCCTCAAAAATGGGCCAGATAGCCACAGAAGTATTTGGCAGGATCGCGCGATGAAAACAGTGAATTCGTCCATGCGTAGACAGGACAATTGACACTGCGACGTCTTGCTCCACTGCGCGACGATCAGATCGTCCTGAGCTGGGTTTGCGTCTTCTCGCGCACAGGCGCTGGCGGTCTATAGGCTGTCATATGCAGCCGTGAGGAGGAATGACATGTCACAGTTACCATTTGATCTGGGGGCGATCATTCGATTCAGCGATGGAAAGGAAGGGCGTCTGTTGCGTGTAGTCGTCGACCCGCAGACACAGCGAGTCGTCGATCTGATCGTTCAATTCGGCGTGTTTGCACGTCACAGTTGGGTGATCCCCACCGAGCGTGTGCTACAGGCCGACGAAGACGAGATCTTGCTACATGTGATGTCGACAGAGTTGGATGCGTATCAGGAATTCAGCGAAGTTGAATACGACACCGCCGGCGACGAAGAGACAGTGGTGCATCCCAGTTTCGAGAACGCACGTTACTGGACCGGTTACTACTCGGCCTTCGTCCAACAGCCTGTGATACCTACGTTACATCACCACATCCCCGTGGGCATCCCCTCAAATATGGAAAGCATCGGGCGTCGCATGTTGGTACGCAACCGTAGCGGCATCGTGGGGCGCATCGATCATCTGCTGGTGGCACAGGAGAACTGGACGATCACACATCTGGTGGTGCGCCGCGGCATCTTCCCCTACGATCTGATCATCCCCATGGATTGGGTGGAAGCGGTGGAAGATGCAGTGTTCATCAAAGGTGACAACGAACAGTTGCGGCTGTTGCCACTTTATCGTCCGCGGCCTGTGCCGGAAGTGCTGGAAGAACTCCAACAGCGCTTCGACGCCGCCCAACCTGATTTCAGTCACGTGGTGACATCGCTGGAAGAAGGCGTGCTGCAACTCGAAGGCGGCGTGATGGACGAAGCCGAAAGCGCCGAAGCCGAACACATTGGCCGCTCCCTGTCCGGCGTCGTCGCCGTAGACAATCGCTTGCAGACCAACGGCGCACTGCTGGCAAGTGTCAGCAAGGCGCTGCTCGTCGATCCGCGCACGTGTAACGAAGTGATCGAAGTGCATAACGACCGCGGTGTGATCGCGCTGCATGGTGTCGTCACCTCAGGCGCAGTACGCAAGTCCGCCGTCGAAATCGCCGCACGCCAGAAAGGTGTGATCTCGGTAGTCAATGCGTTGGAAGTCAAAGTGGAAAAAGAACGGTTGATCTAAGCCGGCAAGCCACCATGCGAAAGGACATGCTACCATGATCCACAAGCATCCGTCGTCGCGCCCAAACCATCTGCGCGTTGAATTTGAACTGCCCGCTTCTCTCTGGGCGCACCACGTTGCGGTGGTGGCCGACTTCAACCACTGGGATCCCAAGATCACCCTCATGCGGCAGGGGCGCGACGGCGTCTGGCGCGCTTCGGTTGAACTGCCGATCTGCCGTCGTTTCGAGTTCCGCTACTGGATCGACGGTGAATGGGCTACCGAACAGCACGCCGACGACATGGCCCTCAACGACTGCGGCTCGTTCAACAGTGTTGTTGTCACCGATCCTATCGCGGTTCATCCCAGCGTGGCGCTGTCAAATCGCAGGGGCGCGGCGCACCCGCATGTCCCCATGTACGGAGAATGAAGGAAATGGTCGTGTCTACCGTTGATCCGCCTAAGAGCACAGCAGCCGTTCCCCTGAACAATAGCGAAATCGCTACCACACTGGACACAGTGGCCGGTCTTCTCGAAGCGCAGGGGGCGAACCCGTTTCGGGTGCAGGCTTACCGCGCCGCGGCGCAAACCGTGCGCGCACTGCCGCAGCCGATAGGCGACATCCTGCACGCCGAAGGTGAAGAAGGGCTGCGCCAACTGCCCACGATTGGCCGTTCGCTGGCCCATTCCATCGCCCAACTCGTGGATACGGGGAAACTGGCGCTGTTGGATCGATTGCGCGGCGCGTCCACGCCCGAACGGATCTTTGCCACCATTACGGGGATCGGCCCCGAACTGGCCGAACGCATCCACGAGCAGTTAGCCATCGAATCGTTGACGGAACTCGAATCGGCCACCTACGACGGGCGGTTGGCCACCGTCCCCGGTTTTGGGCCGAAGCGCGTGCGCGGCGTACGCGAGTCTTTGGCTGGGCGGCTGCATCGCCGTCCCCCGCAGACACCGCGCGCAGCCACTCCGCCGCCGCCCGATCAGCCGCCGGTGGTCCAACTGCTCGATATCGACGACGAGTACCGCCGCAACGCCAGACGGCTGCCGCGCATCGCGCCGCAGCGCTTCAACCCCACCCACGAGGCCTGGCTGCCCGTGCTACACACTCAGCGCGGTGACCGGCACTTCACTGCGCTGTACTCCAACACTGCCCGCGCCCACGAACTGGGCATGACCCAAGATTGGGTGGTCATCTACCGCGATGACGCCGACGGCAATGGCCAGTGGACGGTGATTACCTCGCGCTTTGGGCCGATGCAGGGCAAACGCATCGTGCGCGGACGCGAGGCGGAGTGTCAGGTTCACTACGAACAGCAGTCTGCACAACCGCATCAAATAGATCGCGAGGAAACCCATTGAGGTTCGACAGAGACAATCCTCACCGAAAATACAAGGATTTTTGGGATTGGCTACGCCTACATCCTGCCTGGATCGTCGGGATCGTGTTTGGATACATGGTCTACCTTGTCACCACCGACGAGTGCTGCTCCGATCCCGTCGCGGAAAATCGGAGGTCGTTCATGCTTACTGCTCGTTTCCCTGTTGGTCTGTTCATACTGACGATGGTGTTCGTTGTCGCGCTATCTGTGTTCTCTTCACCAACATCGGCGTTTCCACCACAGGCGATGCAAAATGTGGGCTGGCGCAGCGGCGGACCCTTCGACGCCAGTAAGATGTCCATCTCCGTGGCCGATGTGGCCGTGTCGCCCAACTACGCTGTGGACGGTACCCTCTTCGCCGCCACGGATCAGGGCGTCTACCGGTCGACGACGCAGGGACACGAGTGGCAACCGGTGTTGACGCCGCCCCGTGCGCATGTGTTTCACTTCCCGCATGTGACGATTTCACCCAACTACGCACAGGACGGTGTGGTCTTCGTGGCCTACGTCGACGATACCGCCGTCAGCGCCGGCCTGTACAAGTCCACGGATCAGGGGCTGAACTGGTCGCAGTTGACCACCGCGGGGACAGCGACAGCTTTGGTCCTCTCGCCCAACTACGCCGCGGACCAAACGCTCTTCGTCGGGCGGCAGCACGCCGTGGGTAAGTCGACAAACGGCGGCGCCACGTGGACAGACTATCCACTTGTGCCCGCGGGCGACAGCTTCGATCTTTTCGATCTGGCGATTTCGCCCGCCTACACCGAGGACCACACGATCTTCGCATCGGGCTACAGCGCCGTACGGCGCAGCGAGGATGGCGGCGTCACCTGGCAGGGGATGGGTGGCTACGCGCCCACGTATGAGATCATCCCCTCGCCCAACTACGCAGCGGATCAGCGGCTGTGGGCTACGTATCGATCCATCGAGGCCCCCGGCGACGGCACACCCGAGAGCGGCGTCTTCCGTTCCAGCAACAGGGGCGTCACGTGGACGCTCACCGCCGCCGGACTGCCCGACGTCTACGAGCCCTACCCCCGTCACCTGGCTGTTTCGCCCAACTACGCCGCGGATCACACGCTATTCACCGCGCTCAGTGGACAGTTCGTGGCTGGGGATCAGCATAGCCTCTACCGTAGCGTCAACGCCGGCGACGCCTGGATCAACCTGGGCAGCGCCCCCAACAACCCCGACGTCTACGGCATCGCCGTCACGTCCACAACGATGGAGGGCGTGGTGGTGCATGTGGCCACGGCTGCCGGTGTGTGGCACTACAGCGTCAGTCCGTGCGAAGAACGCATCGCCGACGGTGGCTTTGAAGCGGCCAACGTCTGGCAACTGCCCAACACGGCGCATCCTGCCGGCTACAGCACCAGCATCGTCCATAGCGGTGTCCACAGCCTGCGCACGGGGATCACCGACGGTGCCGACATCTTCAGCTATTCCAGCGGCGTGCAGACATTCACCCTGCCCGCGGACGTGGTCAGCGCCACCCTTTCGCTGTGGTGGTATCCACTCTCGGCAGAAAGCGAACTCACCACCGGTGAACAGGAAGCATCGGCAGGGGATCGGCAGTACGTCCTCTTGTTGGATGCGCAGGGGGACACGTTGCAGCAACTCCTGTGGACACGCAGCAACGCGTCCACTTGGCAGCAGCTTCAGGTTGACGTCACTGCCTACGCCGGGCGCACCCTGCAATTGCATCTCGGTGTCTACAACGACGGCAACGGCAAAAAGACGTCGATGTACGTGGACGATGTGTCGCTGCGCGCCTGTCGCAATCTGCGCTATGACGACTACCTTCCCTGCATCCTGTACCAAGCCACGCCCACGACGGTAGCCACATCGACGCCGACGACATCACCAACACCAACACCAACACCAACACCAACACCAACACCAACGACTCCGGCGACATCAACTTCAACGGCCGCTCCGACATCGACACCGACATCAACATCAACATCAACATCAACATCAACATCAACATCAACATCAACATCAACATCAACATCGACTGCCACCGCCACAACGACCGCTACGTCCACAGTGACGCCGACCGTCACATCTACCCCTACGCCGTCGGCAACACCCACCGGCAGTGTCACCCCACCCAGACGCCGGTGACGTTGGAAACGCGCTGGCTGCGGTCGCTGGTGGCCGAACCCGGCGAAGACGGGCGGCTCTTCGCCATCACCAACGAAGGGCGTCTCGTCGTCAGCCTCGACCGCGGCGTCAATTGGACGTACCTCGCCCTGCCCGATGACATCGCCGGCGCGCCGCTGCAATATCGCGGCGCCATCGCCATGGACTACAACCACCCGTCCACGCTCTACATCGGCGCCGGCGCGCAAGGACTGTGGCGCAGCGTCGACAGCGGCGCAGCATGGACCAAGATCAGCGCGCTCCAAGCCGGGCCGGTGGCGGTCAGCTTCGACGATCCCAATGTGCTGTGGGTCGGCATCCCCTGGGACAACGTCTTGCAGAGCACGGTGGCGCGCAGCGACGATGGCGGGCAGAGCTGGCACGCCGCAGGTGGCGGTATCAGTGGCAACGTGGTCAGCCCCATCCTCATCGACCCTACCGAACACACGCTGCGTTACCTGATCAGCCAGGGCGACCGCGGCGGCGCCTATTTCTTTCGCGCCACCGACGGCCTGTGGACGCTGATCCAGAACGCGCCGGTGGGGACGCCGCCCAGCGGCGGCCCCGGCCTGGGATTGGCGTTGGACGCGAGCAACCGTACCCTCTACGTTGCCGACAATGACGGCGTCCTCTCGCGCAGCCGCAATTACTTCGCCGTCGATCCCGCCGCCATCATGTGGACGCCGGTGTATCAGTTCAGCGGCGGCTACCTGCCGATTCCGTTGGCGATGGGCGCAGGTCCCAACGACGGCGCGCTCTACCTCAGCCTCTACGACTGGTTCAGCGGCCAAGGACGCACCCTGCGCAGCGACGACGGCGGCGTCACCTGGACGGTGTTGCACATCCCACCTATCGGCGTGCCAGGTGGGATGGAGTGCTACAACGGCATCGTCGACGGCGGTTTCGAGGACGGTGTCGCCTGGCAGATCCGCCCCAACCCGGCGCCGGCGCAGATCGCGGTGACCCCTGTCCACAGCGGCGGACACAGCATGCGCACCGGCATCGCCGCCGACGGCGACAACTTGGTGAGCTACTCTCCCGTCGAGCAGACAGTGACCATCCCCGCGCTGCCCGATCCCGGTGTAGCGTCGGCGGTGCAACTGCGCTTCTGGCGTTATAACGTCTACGGAGACGGCGTGGTGCGCGATGTCGAGCCGTCCTCGGCCTGGCCGCAGACCGAAGACGCCTTGCTTGCGTCCACTGCGCCCACCGACTTCTTCTACGCCATCGTCATCCGCGGCGACGGCAGCATCGACTGGCTGCTGCGTGAGCGTGTGGACAGTCCACGCTGGCGCGAGGCCGTGGTCGATCTCAGTGACTACGCGGGGCAGACGATCCGCTTGCAATTCGGCACCTACAACAACGGCAGCGGCGGCATCAGCCGCACCTTCATCGACGATGTGGTGCTGCAAATCTGCCCACCCGAAAGTGCTCTGATCCTGCCCAACGGCTGGGCGGATCGGGTGATCGGTCGCCCGGAAAGTGCGACGATCTACGCCACGATGGGCAATCTGCTCTACCGCTCCGACGACGCCGGGCGGCGTTGGCGGATTGCCGGTACGGCGCGGCCCGCGCAGACGTTATTGGGCGGCGATCCCAATCTCCTCTACGCTGGGGACGGCTATCCCTGCTACGCAGGCGGGCCGGACAAACCGATGTGGCGCAGCGCAGACGGCGGCGTCACCTGGCAGGAGGTGGCGGCGGGGATCAACCTCAAGCCGCTGGCGCTGCATCCCGTCCACGATTGGATCTACGCCGCGGGTTGTGATGGGCCATATCTGAGCAAAGACGGCGGCGCGACGTTCATCCACCAGTCGAACGCGCTGTTCGGCGTCTATGACGTGCATTTCCTTGAGCCGGTGGGCAATGGTTGGGCCACGGTGTGGGCCGGTGGCATCAGCGAGGGCGGCGGCGGGGCGGTGTTGGTCAGCCGAGACGGCGGGGCAAGCTGGGCGCGATCCACACCGCTTGCGCCCGAAATGGGCTGGTTGGGCGATCTGAGCGTGGATCGAGGCAACCCGGCAACTGTCTACGCGCCCGCCTATTTCGGTTTCTTCGAGAGTGACGACGACGGCGCCACCTGGCGCAGTGTCTCGGTGGGGTTAGAGTCCGTCATCGGCGGCGGCTCGTCGACGGGGCTGTATGCCGTCTTCGACGAGCCGGGTATCGAGCACACACTGCTCCTGGGGACAGCCCACGGACTCTACTTTCGCCTGCACGAAAGCGCCGCCTGGCAGCAGGTGACAGGCGAACCGTTCGACGCCATGCGCATCGACGATCTGCTGATCCTCGACGCGGCGGAGGCGCGGACGTATGTCACTACGCCGATGGGGGTGTTTGTAACCACACCGTAGACAAGCGATTAGGGAATTGGGGGATTGGGGGATTGATTGTCCCTCGCTGATCCCCCAATCACTCAATCTCTATTCCTCAAACTCCCGCACCAACAAAACTGGACACGGCGCGTGGCGCGCCACCCGATCTGTGACGCTGCCCAGCGCCCAGCGCGCCACACCGCCGCGTCCATGCGTGGACATGACGATGAGATCGACCTTCTCGCGCTTGGCCGCGTCGATGATCTCGGTTGCCGGTGATTCGCGTCCTTGCAGCGTGTCGACGTGATAGCCCTGCTGGCGTAGTTCATCTGCCTTGGCTGCCAGGTAGCTTTGGACTTCCTTGTGCATCTGCGCTTCGGCGTCCACCACCCAGTAGCCAACCTCCGGCTCGCCCATGCCCAGGATGATCGACGGGAAGTCTTCCGAACGAATCAGGATGATCTGACCGTCGTACTGCCGGGCCAGGCTCAGTGCCGGTGGCAACGCCTTTTCCGACAGAGCGGATCCATCCAACGGCACCAGTATCTTCTTGAAAGTAAGCATCTTTCACTCCGTTCGCTTGGAGGTGAAACAACGATATCGAATACTCGAACCCACTCTACTGCCTTTGGACGTGTGTGATCAGGGATACCTGCCCCGACTTTTGTAGGCAGATGTCCTGCCCGCAAGGAGATTGAGCCTTATCACAACGAAAAAATTGTCCATCAAAAAACGCAAACACCTGCTATAATCTGTAAGTAGAAATAGAACACTGTCTTCCCGCACTACTGCCTACTTCGACGCCTGCTATGTTGCCCCGCAGTACAGCATTCGGAAGAATGGTTTTGCTTGCCTGTTTTTCAAGCATCAAAAGCCACTGTCTATGCAACCTGACAACATTTCTCCTATCGAGAATATGCAGGTCCGCCTGCTTATTTCTCTTGCCGAGGACGCGGGCAAGCTCATCATGTTGCTGAGTCGGTCGGGGGAAATCATCCGCTTCAACCGTACCTGCGAAGTGTTTTGCGGCTACATCAGTGATGAAGTGTGCGGCCATCTGCTGTGGGATCGACTCTTACCCGACTCAGAACGGGTGACGTTTGAGACGTTTTTCGACGAAGTGCTCAGGAGCCGGATCGCTGCAACGCGTATCAGCGGCTGGCAGACCAAAGAAGGTGATGTGCGGCAGGTTCGTTTCACCTACCTGCCGATCCTGACGCAGGGCGGAAACAATGAGCAGGTAGCTGCAATTGGCGAACCTGCCGATCTCGAACTGTCGTTGCGCCGGCGTGAAGAGAAGAACGCTTTCCTCGACCAGCTCAACGAGGCGCTGCGACCGCTCACCGACTCCGTCGCCATTGAGGCTGAGGCGTGTCGCTTGCTGGGCGAGCACCTCGACGCGGACCGGGCTTACTATGTCGAAGTGGACGAGAAGCAAGGGCAGGCACGCGTTCACCAGAACTGCCTGCGCGGCGACTCGCCTTCAATCGTCGGCGCGTTTGCGCTGGCAGACGTCGGTTGGACAGTTCCGTATCTGCGGCGGGGTGAAGCTGTCGTCGTTGCGGATAGCCAGACCGACAACATCGTGCCGAATATCGACCGCGGCTGGATGGCGGATTTACAGATGCACGCCCACATCTCCATGCCGGTGGTCAAAGGCGTTGAATTGATGGGCGCGCTTTGTGTCACCGAGCCTGCGCCGCGCCGGTGGACAAACATGGACGTTTCATCAAAGACGGCGAATGGGCCGCGGTCTTGTCCTTGAATCACCTGTCGCCGCGACAGTGGAGCAAAGCAGAAATTCAACTTGTGCAGGAGACCGCTGAGCGTACATGGGCTGCATTGGCTCGTGTTCGTGCGGCAGTCGCGTTGCAGGAGAGCGAGGCCCGCTTCCGTGCGCTGGTAAACGCCAGTTCGTATGCGCTCTACCGATGAGTATATCCATCCCGACGATCAGCCACACGTGCGGCATACGATCACCGAAGCGATCCGCACCAAGTCGATGTTTGAACTGGAGCACCGCGTGCGCCGTGCAAACGGCACGCTGGGCTGGACACTTTCGCGGGCGGTGCCGGTGCTCGATCAAAATGGCGAGATCGTCGAGTGGTTCGGCGCCGCTGGCGACATCAGCGAACGCAAGCGGGCCGAGGACGAGATCCGCCGCCTGAACGACAGCTTGGAAGCCCGGGTCGCCGACCGCACGCGCGATCTCTTCGTCCTCTATGACATCGCCTCACTGGCGGTGCAATCCCTCGATCTCGATGTTATTTTGCAGTAGGTGATGGCCAAGGTGCTCATCGCCATGCACAGCACCGCCGTAACAGTTCAGTTGATTGAACCAGAAGCGCGCTCGTTTGTCCTGTTGAGTCAAAGCGGGCTACCCACGTCACTTGTTGCCGACCTTGACGGCATCGCAGCTGATCATGGTCTCCCTGGGCGTGTCCTGGCCGACGAGAAACCGGTGCTTTGCCACGACCTGGCCACAGACAAGTGGGGCGCAACGGTGATGGGCGCAACAGGACTGCGCACATATTTGGGCGCGCCAATGCGCACGGGTGGAAAGACAACCGGTGTATTGAGCATGTACAGTGATGGTCTGTATGCGTATCAGACCGAAGACATTGCCCTGCTCACATCCATCGCGGATCAGTTGGCGATCATCGTCCACAACAGCCAGCTTTGGGCGTTGACGCAGCAGCGCCTGCGCCAGTTGAACCTGCTGTACGAAGTCGGCAGTGCATTGCATAGCCACTTACAACTGGATCAGGTATTGCAGACGTTGCCCGATCTGGCCGTAGACATCGGCGGTGCAAGCTGCGCGTGGCTGTTGCGCAGTTGCAGATCGCACACAACACCTTTATCCACGTGATCGGGCTGATACACGATCATTGGCCCCAAATGCGCAGTATTGTGCTCATTGAGAATCGTCGGCAGCAGATACAGGCGGTTCAGGCCGGCGCCGATGCCACGCGATTTAAGGGATTCAACGAAGCTGAACTTTTGGCATCGATTCGGCGGCTTTTTTCGCCGCCTGAGGTGTACGCATGAGGTTGACACCTGAACGACGCGCGTTCTTCATCGGTTTTCAGGCGTGGGTTGCCGCGCAGCCGCCGGCAAGGCAACGTCAGATCAGGCGCGAGCTGTGGCGTTTGTTTCTAGAAAGACTAAAGCAGCTACACGCCGACGCCGTTGTCGAAGATCTTTTGCGCGAAGTAGATCTGAGCTAGGAGATCCCTCTGTATGGATTCGATTCGGGTTGCCATCATCGATTCTAGCGAGTTTTACCGTTTCGCGCTGCGCTCGTTCCTGACCTTGGGCGCGACTGAAGTCGTGGTTGTCTCCGAATTCACGCAGACATCCGACGCGCTGGCGCTGCTGGAAGATCCAAACCTCGATATTCTACTGTGCGGCGCGGACGTTGTATCATCGGTCATCAATCCTTTTGTCTGGTAGTCAAATGGCACCAGGCACTCATCGCGTCCATCAGGTTCGTCGCCGTTGCGGTCGACGGCATGGCTCCCATGACCAAAAGACAAAATTCCCTACGCGCCGATGACATGTTTCTGGATTCCACGGCTTTGTGTCTCAGGCGGCGCTGAATCGCTCACCACAGGAGGCGTCTCCTGTGCCCAACCATTCACTTTCACACCTGCGATGATCAGGCTGATCAGGTAGAAGGCAACGACATAGCCGACGGGATAAGCGACCGAGCCACCGAAATCTTCTACGCTACCATTGCTCCCCGACACGAGCAGGATCAGCACTGCGCTGACGTTGCGCACAGCCGTCGAAGTAGTCATTATCCGCGGGCAAGCAGGCGCGTCGACCTTGGTCATGTTGTTGATGATTTTCCCTGTCAAGTTGCCCACAACCATCAAGAACGCTGACAATGCGGCCATGAAAATGTACGGTCCAATGGTTTCGCCAAGGCCACTCAGTGACGTTATCCATCCATTTTCTTGTAACAGCGCGATGAACTGCTGCATGGAAGAGACGCTGATTGACCTTTCCGTCACATCCTCTGGCGCCGCCGGCGCGGGTGAGCCTTGCCATACGAGAAGAAGGGCCGCCAGGACAAGGAACAGGAACGTAGCAAACTGCCCGATCACCGGGCGCAGCGGATCCGCAAGCGCTGAAAATCGTTCCTTTACCAGCAGCCCTATTGCCAACGGCAGTAACTGGAAGGTGAGCAACGTCATGGGAATGCGCTGATTCTCTGAGATCTGTGAAAAAATGTGCTCTGTGTCGCTGCTGCCGGAACTGACGAGCATAACTGTCAGCGGAATTGACACAATCGAAACGAAGACCAGCACTACCATAACGCCATGCGCCAGATCGTCTGGCGCATGGGAAAGCCTGGCAAAGAACGGCCCCAAATACGTACCCGATGCCATCAGTAGCAACACAAAAGCCACCTCACTCGCCTTTGGCAGTACAACCGCCTCCATTCCTTCCGGCAGCGTTGTGCCGAGAACGACAATCACCAGGCCAATCAACGGCAAGAGCACATTGTTCACCGACACAATGATCGCCAGCGCCAGCTTGTTGTGGAACGGGCTGAGAATGTCTTTGAGGGAGACGCTCAACCCCATTCCGAACATTGTGGACAGGCAAAAGAGCTTCACGACGAAACCGATGACCTCCGTTGAGATAGGCATGTTCACCTCTCCTCACTGTCTCTGCGCGTAGACCACCCACACCGCCCGATTACGGCAATTTCTTCGACGCCGGCTGCCGGCTTTCCACAAACAGCAGGGCGATCAACAGCGCCTCGACCACTTTGTCGACGTAGGCCAGCGGTTGCCAATCCCCCGCCACGGCCCACAGGACAATCGACAGCAGCGCGTAGCCCATCAGGATCCAGCGCAGCACGGGGTGGGTGTCGGCAAACAGCCACTTGGTGGGCAGGTAGAGCGCGATCAGCAGCACCCCGTAGCCCAGGCCGCCAACCACGTAGACGGTAGGCGGCCACGGCGTCGCAGTGACAAACGGCGCCAGCACATGGATCACCGCCGTGATCAGCGTCGTCACCATGATGCCGACCTGCACGTACCCAGGCAACACGCTGAACCGCACCCCCGGTGGGCTGACAGTCTCCCCTGCGGGCGTGGTCACGTGGCAGGCGCGCGCACCGAATTCAGCGTCAACCGCGATGTTCACGTCCACGGCCAGGAATTCGTCGTTGGCGTCGCGCACGTTGGCCACAATGGCTTCGTCTTCTGCGTCGTCGCGCAAAAACTCCACTGAACGGGTATGCCGCAGATGCTCGCCTTCGATGCGGATCGCCGTCGGTTGGCGCGTACCCACCACCCCCCACACTGGGCGAATGTTGAGGATCACTGGTTCTTCGGCGGGGACGATGGTGAAGGCTACGGTGTCGATCCCCTGTGGCGTAATCACTTCGAACGTGCGCACGCCGGTGTGGGTGTGATCCGGGATCTTGATTGTCACCGGCAACACTTCGTCGGTGCCGCCGGGGCGGATGTAGACGTGGGTTCGCTTGTCTTCGTGTTCGCCCTGATACACGTTGACGACATCGGCGTTGCGCAGCCCTTTGCCGTGGATCGCAGCGTCGATAGTGTCGCCGCGGCGCCCTCGTTGGGGGTGATATGCGTGATCATCGTTTCCGGCGGCTGGGGCATTACGTGGATCACCACCGTGTCGGGCGCACTTTCTGTGCCGACGTCGTCGCGCACCACCAGTTGCAGGATGTGCGTCCCCAGCGGCAAGGTGACGTCGAGCTTCGGGTCGGCGCTGTTCTGTGGAAATGTGGTTGCACTCATGGCTGTGGCTCCTTCCCTGTGCGGCATGGATCAGACGACATCCCAACGGTAGTTGACGATCTTGCGCCCCGGCCCTGCTTCGGAACCGCTGCCGTCCAGCGTCACCTTGGCTTCGGCGTCCGGCGTCGTCACCTGCTGATCGGCGCCGGCCACGGCCACAGGTGGCGGGAAGACCACTTCCGAAAGCAGCAGGGCGGCTTCGGCCACGGCCTGTTGCGCCGTGAGGACCGTGTCGAGATCTTGTTCCTGGAGCAGCGTCTGACGCAGCTCGTTGATGGCGCCTTTGTAGCCCATCGTGGCGTCTTCGTCGATCAGGGCCGGATAGCGTTGCGCGAGTTCGCTTTCGGTGGTCTCCTCGATCAGCGACAACCCGTTCAGCGCGTTGAACACACCGCCCCGGTCGACGCTGGTTGCCGTCATCTGCAAGTGGACGGCGCCGTAGCGCACATCGTCGAGCGACGGCGTCGGGAAGCGCCTGGTGAGCGCCGCGAAGTGGTGACGCGTGGCCAGCATCGTCTGCACCAGATGGCGCTGCACCGGTGGGTCCAGGTAGGTGGGCTGCACGGACACCGCGCCGGAAAAGACGCGCACACGCCGGTCGATTTCGTTGGGCTGCGGGTTGACGGGATCCACAGGCTCCCGGATCTCGGAGACGCCGGCGGCCAGGTCGATCTGGGCCAGCGCCAACCACGTCTCGTTGTCGGGCGGCACATCCGTCACCTGGCACTGCGCCGTACGGGCCTGGTTGGTGAACGGCTGCGTCAGATCCTCAATGTACGCGGCGAAGTGATCGACGTAGGAAACGACGACGTAGACACGCTTGTCCTGCTCCGTCGGCTGTACCGCCAGCGTCAGCGGCGCGTCGAGGAAGATCTCGTTGCCCGCGGCGTCAATGGCCGCGCCGGGCCACACCGTCACCGACATGCCGCCGTTGGCGCGCACGCTGAACTCGCTGGCCTGCTCGTCGGCGCTGGGGATCTTATGCAGCACGCCCACCGTGTGCAACCCGCGGTTGTGGCGTCGTTGCCGCGCCAGATGATCCTCGCGCAGACGCAGAAACCGCTCTTTCATCGCACTCAAATCTGCGTCGTGCTTTGTTTCCAGCGCAGCCAAATCTGCATCGTGCTTTGTTGCCAGCACAAGCATATCGGCATCGCGCTTGGCGTCAATGGCGCCCACTTGAAGTCGGCCTGAGGTGTCGATATCTTCGGCGGTGACAGCAACAGCGTCCGTCCCCACCTTGATGTGGGCCAGCACAACCTCGCACGGCGTGGCCGGATTGCGATCCGCGGCCAGGTGGACGTCTTCCACCTGACGTGTGAAGTCACTGTATTCGGGGTCCTGCACATTCGTGAAGTAGAGATCTTTGGTCACGCGGAGTTTGATGCGCACGGTGATCGGATCTGCCTCATCGCCGTCCGGTTTCACGGTGACCTCGTGCCTGCCTGCCACGCAGATCACGTTGCCGTGCGCGTCCAGCGCCACGCCGGGATTCACAACCAGGATCAGCCCTGGCGTAGGCGCCGCTTTCGGTTCCACAGTCAACCCTTCGGCAACCCCAGGGCGGTGCAAGATCCGGTTGGCAAGTTTGGCCTTTTCCACATGATAGTACTGCTCGTCGATCCAATCCTGGGCGGTGGTGAAGAAGCCCGGAAAAAAGTTCAACCGCTGGAAATGCTGGTTGCCGTTCATAATCACTCCTTCTGGGTGTCACCCGATTGCCGTATCCAGGCCCACGGTGGAATGGACTTCGATCTGCATCCACGGGCGCGCCGCCTGCGCCGGGATCGGTGTAAATTTGAGGAAGCAGCGGGTGTGCGCCGGTTTCTCCAGTTCAAGGATGGCCCAAAATTTGGCGCGTTCCTTTCTGCGCTCCTGCTCCTTTTCGTCGTCCGCGTCGGGCGCCGTCTCCGGCACAAAGCGATCCAGCTCGGCGGGTGTACCGCATACCTCCACCACAAAGCAGTAGGCCGCATCGATGCGCTCAACCAGGAAAGCCCCGCCTTGCAGCAGATCGGATGCACCGTCCGCACCGCGCCGCGCCGTGGCGTACTCGATCTGCTCGTTGAGGCGATCAATGTTGGGCTGGGGCGCGCCCGCCGGCCGCGCGTGGACGGCCTGAATCACCTCTTTCGGCTTGTCGGCCGGCTGGTGCCAGATGTCCACGTCATCGGCATCGATGTCGATGACCGTCACCTGCGAGGCGGCGTAGCGCAACTGCACCGGATCGCCCGGCTTGAGTTTGCTCTGATCGGCTGTTGCCGGCAGATCCGTCGGCCAGGCGGTATCCACCACGTAATCGTCGTGGGCCAGCGTTTCGATCTCATTCGGCAGCGCCGTCCCCGCCACAGGACGGGCGATGCCGATGCGCGATGACACGCCGATCTGCATTCCCGCCGGCTGCTGCGCTTCGTGGATCACAATGTTTTTGGCGTCGATGCCGGTGTAGATCGCCAGATAGCGCTTCAATCCCTGTACCGTGCCGCGCCAGCGATAGAGTTCCACCGCCTCGCTCAGCAGTTGACGCCGCCGCGCCGGCGGCCACTCCTCGTCGAGCACCAACGCCACCCACGTCGCCAACCAGGGCAAGAACTCGTCGGTGGGCGTCATGGCCGGTGAGAATTTCAGATCGAGTTCGGCCAGCAATGCCTCCAGCGCCGCCAACTCGTACTCGAATGGCTGCAGAAAGCCGTACAGGAAAGGCGGCGTACCCTTGTCGCCGGGTTCCTGAAAAATGGCGGGCAGGTATTGGAGCAACCGGCTGCGCGTCGATTCGCTCATCCGCTGTCCTCCTTGCTCACTGTGATGTCACACGCACAGCGCACCATGCTGTAGTGCGCAATGTTGACCGTCTCCGGCGCAATCTCCAGATGATCGACGTGATCCACCCCCTCCACATTCTCGATGACCTGGTAAATCTCCGGCGCGTAGACGGCCCGCCCTGGCGTCCAACCCGCGCCGTCCGGCCCGCCTTGCAGCGGATGGAAGAAGCGCTGCAACGCGTCCTCGATTTCGTGGCCCAAGCGTTTGTCGCCTTTGACGCTGCGGGCAGCGATCACCGTGGCCGTGATGGCGACGTCGGCGTAGATTGGCCCCATCACGGTGGTGTGGCCGGCGACCAGGCGACGTTCGGCCAGGAATTGTTCGACTTCGGTCACATGCGCCGCGTTCAGCCGTTGTAGGTTGCCGCGGTAACTGTTTTGGTGGGGCGGCACAACGAAGACGTACCGGCCCGGCGGCTCAGACAGCGCCAACGTGCTCGTCTCCGCCCAATCCACGTAGAAGGTGGTGCGTTGCCGGGCTTCGGCCACATCCCACACGTGCGTCAACAACTCATCAGCCAGGATCAGCCTGCCGCCGTCTGCGTCGAGGATTGGCGCAGCGCATGCCTGCGGCAGCGCCTCGTCGCGGATCAGCGTGGCCTGTCCGCGGTGCAGCCGCCACCAGCGCAGCCGCCACGCGTCCCCGGCGTCGCGGCAGACGGCCAGCAGCCGCCGGTTGCCTGCACCGATGGCTACGTCCGCGATCTCCCCGCCGCCGGTGACAGCCGCCAGTTGCGTCGCCTGCTGCGCGGACCAGACGCGCACCTGCCCGTCTTCGTGTCCGACGGCCACCAGCGTGCCGTCGCCGCTCACCCGCAGCGCGGTGACAGGAGACGCCGCCGCCAAATCCGCGATCCGTGTCCCCGTGCGCGTGCTCCACAGGCCGGCGCCGCCGTCCTGGTTGTGGGTTGCCAGCCGCCTGCCCTCCGCCGCAAAGAAGACCGCATCCACCGCACCCACATCGGCGAATCGCCTCTCCACGACGCCATCGGCCAGCCGCCACAAAGGTCGCGTCACCGCCACCGCCTACAAGCCGGTACGGCGGCGAAGTCGTCACCGTGAGCAGGGATCGGCCGTCTGGGCTGAAGCCGATCCACTGCGCGACTGTGAACAGCGGCAATTTGCAGACAAGCTTGCCGTCGCCCGCGTTGTAGACACGCACGAAGCTGTCTCTGCCAGCAACGGCGACTCGGCGACTGTCTGGGCTGAAAGCCACCACCTTCACCCGCGAACGTGGCGAGAGTCGCGCCAGTATGTCGCCGCTGTCTGCGTTCCACAGCCAGGCCAACCCGCGGTGACTGACGCCGACCATGCGTCGACTGTCGGCGCTGAAGACCACGCGTCGCATGTTCATGTACGCGGTCAGCTTCTTAACGGCGCGGACGCTGCCTGCACCGCTCAGATCCCACAGGACGACGCGACGTTCCTTCTCGATCTGCGCCACCATGCGCTTGCCGTCGGGGCTGAGCACGAGGATCTGCCGGATCTGCGGCGGCGGCGGCCACACCCCGTCGGTTTGCGGCATCACAACCACGCCCAGATGACCGGGCAAGTCCTGGGCCTGCGCTGAAGTCTCCGCCGCGTCGAGGTGTGATGGCGACAGATCACAGCCGGGCAACGTGTACACACGGGCGATTTCGGGGAACCGTTGCGCCACGATCTTGGCTACGTCTTCATCGGTAATGGCGCGCCAGTGTGGCTGCAAGATGGCGTAAACCTGCTCGCGCGCCTCAGCCAACGACGTGGGATCGCGTCCGGCCTCTACGGCGCGGCAGGTGCGCAGGCGCAAATAGCGCGGCGACGGCGCCCCAGATACTGCCACGAAGAACGCGCCCACCTCCGGCTCGTCCTGTGTACCCAGCGTGTGCCGATAGGACAGCGTGATCGCTGCCCCCACCGTCGGCGGCCTGCCGTGATCGCCGTCACCAAAGCGGACGGCGTTGCGTTTCGGCTCCACAGTGAATTCAGCCGCGCCGCGTTGCATTGCCAGGAAACTGGGCTGATAACGCCACGGCTGGCCGTCCACCCAAAGCTGTGGCATCAGATCGTCCAGCGGTTGCAGATCGAGCGGCAGGAAAGGCTGTGTCAGGAGGAACGATTGCGCCGGTTTTCCAACGCTCACGCCCACTTCCTCGCCGCACGTGTGGATCTCGTTGTCTTCGGCGTAGCGGTAGGTCAACGCGAGCGCGGCGCCTGCCGGCGGAATCCGGCCGTGTACGCCGTCACCGAAGCTGATCACGTTGGTCCGCGCGCGGATCGTGAAATGGGGCGCATCGAATGCCGAATCGAGCAGGCTGGGGACGAACGTCCACGTCTCTTCGGCATCGCCCGCCTTCACCGTGAGCAACGCGTGCTGCGGGAATGGGGACGCAGGTGTGACAATGTGCCGCCCTGGGATCGCCACCAATTGATTGGCCTGGCCGCTGCCCACGCCAATCGCCTGCTCCATCACCGGCATCGTCTGGCGGATGCGGACAGGCTGCGACGTCGATTCGGGCTTCAAGTGGACAGGCTCCAGCGTCTCGAAAATGACACCTGGATCGCTGCTGCGGGCCATGTCCAGCATCAGCGATCCGGCAGGCAGCGTGTATTCGTCGTCGGCGTTGATCGGCTCAAAACCGACCGTGAGCAGCAGCGGGCGCGCCGCCGCAAAGCGTGCGCCCAGCAGTTCCAGCAGACGCACCGTCCCTGCTTCGGGGACGCGGTTGATGCGGTAGAGCATAGCCTCGCTCAGCCACGCGAAGAGCTCAATGAGCATGACGCCGGGGTCCGAGATGTTGTGATCGGTCCAGCCCGGCGCGTGGCGCGGGATCAGCGATTGCAACTCCTCGGCCAGATCGTTGAATTTGCGATCATCCAGCTCAAGCAGCGGGATTGGCATCGGCTACCTCCAGAATCATCTCGATTTGTTCGTGTTCAAGTGCGTCGCATGGGCTAGTGCGTCGCACCTGAGTTGTTCATGCGTCTTGCTGCGCCACGGCAGATGAGAGTTGTGGACACAGATTGGCGGAAACACGGATTTTTCTGCTTTGATCTGTGTTCTCCTCTATCCGTGTCTACAGGCTTGCTTCAGGGCAGGCTAAACCGTCATTTCGATCTGATGATTGCCCGAACAGACAAGGTAATCGGCGGGAACGAAGATGCGCGTTGTGGTGGACGCGCTCGCCGCGCCCTGCACCGTCAACGCGTTGACGCGCCGCCTACGTCGCGTGGCGTGTGTCAACGAAACCAGGTCGCCCGCGCCGGGTGTGCGCAAGAGAGCGCCGAGCAGTTCGGGCTTCACATCGCCGCCGTTGGGTGACGTCAATACCTCGCTGCGCAACGGCAGGCGAATGCGCTGATCCGCCGAGACCACGGCGGGCGCGTATCGGCTGTCGCCTTCGACGTCCTTGGATAACGACATCGGCTTCTCGAAGAAGAGGACGAAATCGCGCTGCGAACAGAGCGTCACCCGACGCACGGCCTGCTTGGGGCGATGCTCCGGCGGCGTCCCCTCGGCTGCTTCCAGCGCTGCGCCATTTTCGCCGTTGAGAGCCGCCGCGGTGATCTGCACGCGCAACGCGTCCACGCGCACGGCCTCATCTTGCATGACGATTTCGCATTCCACCGGTAGCCGCACCCGTCCATCGTCGGACCGCAGCGCTGGGTGCAATGTTTTCCATTTATTGAACTCGCCCATCTTGGCGAAATGCAGCGGATCGACCAGGTGCAGCGTGAAGCCGTCGTCGTCCATGTCGACGCCGCCCCAGGCGACGGCTGTGGACGTGGTCACGTCGTCGTTCACCAGCATGGCGGTGTTGCCGCTGCCTAGCGTCTCCGCGGCGAATGGGACAATCACGCCGAAAGATGCACAACACCGTCGCGGTTCTCGCCGAGCAGGGCAGGGTGCAGTGGCAATCGCACCTGCCGATCCGCCGAGCGGATGGCAGGATCAGCGGCGCGCCACTGCTCGAAAGCCTCGCGGTCGGCAAACTCGAAGGGCGTCTCGAAGCGCAGGAAGATCCCGCTGGACAAGGCTTGGGCCACGCTCCTCGCCTCGCCGGCCTGGGCATCGCCGTCCACCGCCGCCGTGACAACCTCGATCTCGTCGCCCTGGTTGAAGCCGTAGACAGCCAGCCGCGTCACCGGCTCGTCCTCCGCCAACCCTTCCGAGAGGACCAGCTTGATCTGTTCGTCGACGCTGCTCACCTGGCTTCCCGCGGGCAGCGGCCACTTCAGCGGCTCCCCGGCCACGTGCAGGATCTGTCGCTGCTGCGACGTGCAACTCAAGTCGATACGCTGCGCGTGATCCACGCCGTCCACGGCTTCGATCTCCGCCGCCACTTCCGAAACGTAAACATCGCGCCCCGATTGCCAGCCGTCTCCTTCGGGGCCGCCGTGGGTGGGATGGAGGAAAGCTTCGAGTTGCGCAAGCACATCGCGACGCACCTGATCGGCCTGTTCGAGGCGACGCGGCGTCACCGCGGCGTGGACCGTCACTTCCAGGTACGACGCAGCCCTAACCAGGATGCGATCCTCGTCGATGCTCGTCGACTGGTTGTCCGAGATTGGATCGGGATAGAACGCGGATTTAACGGATTGGGCGGATTTGAGCCGATTGTCTGTGCTGGAATCCGCCGGGATCTGCCCAATCCGCGTTCTATCTTCGGTAGACGCGGCATTCTTGGGGGCTGTCTGGGTGGTATCGGGCATCCGATCTTTGAGATTTGTGAGCGCCTGGCTCTGCAGCCGTTGCTGCACCTGTTGCAGCAGCGCGGCCGTGGGGACGGGTCTGCGCTCGGCGTCTTCGGCGCGGGCGTGGCGCGTTTGCGGCGTCACCACCACAGTTACCCAGCCCGGTTGCGTTTCGCCGCGGACGTTGTACGTGGGCAGGCAGTGGGCGCGCTCCACGCCTTCCACATCCCGCGCCAGCCACACGTAGTCCTCGGTGGTGACTGCGCGCCCACGGTTTTTGATGCGGTAGGGGCCGCGCGCTTCCACCTGCTCCACCTCTTCCACGGCGCTGCCACCCGCCGCGGCGGCCAGGTTGGCCACACTGCGCACCGCAGACAGCGCCACGCCGGGATTGCGCAGCACGGTGATCACGTTTTCGGCCAGGTTGCCGGTGTCGGCGTTGTGGACGCGGTAGCGACGGGCGCGGACATTCTCGGCGCCTGGCGGTGGGATCTTGCCGCGTTTGCCGTCGCCGAAGTGGATCTGCCCGCTGATGCAATCCAGCACGAAGACACGGTCTTCGGGGCCGGCGGCGTAGAACGAGGTCACCGGCGTCCACGGCATCCACTCGCCGCCGCTGCGCGTCTCTTCCGCGGTGACCGCGTCCGCGAATCCGCTACCGGCGTCGTCTTCGGTGCGCTCGCGGCGCTGATCCGGCTCGAAGACCTCGATCTCCACGTCGTCGGGTAGCAGCGGCGCTCGCGCCAGGCGGAAGACCTGGTTCGGCTCGCCGTCGCCCGATCCGATGATCTCTTTCTCCACGGTCTGGGCATTGGTGGCCGAGACGCTGTTCAGCCGCAACGTCTCCAGGCGCGGCTGGTGACTCGGTGTGGCTGGCTGGGCGCGTAGCCAGTAGGCGGGTTCGCCGAATTCGCTGCTGGGCCGGTGATGTTCGGGCGCAAAGAAGCCGACTACGCCGGTGCGCTGAAACGCCGACGTGCCGTCGACCACCGCCAGCGGGCGCCAGCGTCCTCCGTCCCAGTACGACCAGTCGATGCGGGCCTGGCGCAGCGTGGCGATGTACGCGCCGGGGATGTTGACGCGTAGTTGGATCCATTGCCCCGGCGGCAGGGCGGGAGCGCCGCTATGCCCGTCCAGCGGGCTGAAGCCGAGGAAGAGCGTTTCGGCTTCCGTGGCCGCAGTGAAGGGAGTGAAAAACTTGCCGTCGCGTAGTTCCATCTCGTGTGTGCGGCGTCGTCTGTCCACCTGGCTGTAGCAGCGGGTCACCGTTTGCGGGGGATCTGTGGCGGGTGGGGCTGCGATCTCGAAATGGCCGTAGCGTACTGTGATCTGTTGCAGCACCGGCGGCGCGGTCAGTGGCGGCACGTAGGGGTTGGCCGCCAGGTTGCGCAACCCACTGAGCAGCCCGGTGGACGTGGACTGCGGCACCGTGTAGCCGCCGCCGAGCAGCCGGGCGCGCAGCCAGTAGCCGCGCTGCCCGCCGATTTCGGTGGGCGCGGGCGACTTGTCTTCTGCTTTCGCCAATGGTGTGTCTTCACCTGTCGTCGACGGGTTTTTTTTACCCTTCGGCGGCGGCAGCGTAAAGCGGACGATGCCGGGGCAGGTGAGGGCGCAGGTGCCGTCGCGGAAATCGAAGCCTTCAACGCCGTCGTACGCGCCGTGGATCAAATCCTGTTCAGGCAGGTGGGCGCAGGCGTCTGGCACAGGGATCTGCACGTAGCGGCGTTGATCGTAGATGTCGGTGATCACTTTGCCACCGGCCAGAGACTCAGGCAGATCTTGGGTATTGACGTCTTTGAGTAGCTTGATCTCCACGAGCTTGCGCCGCGAAAATGGCTGTGTCACCAGCTTGGGCTTGTCAAAGGACGCACCGAGATCCTGCAAATTGCGCTTTGCCAGTTCGGGGCAGCCGCGCCGACTTTCGCCCAGGCGTATCCATCCGTTGGCGCTGAAGTATTCCCAGGCGATGCGTGGCGCGTCGGCGTCGTCGAGGGGCGCAAGATCGGCGGCGATTTCGTCCAATGTCAGATCGAGTGTCACCTGCGCGCCGGGTTTGGTCAGCGCTTCGTCCAGGCGCAGGTAGAAGGCGTCCAATGCCACCGGGTACGCACCCAACGGCATACAGGACGCGTTCACGTCCAGCCCGCCCAGCACCGTCCCTGACTGCGTGGCGGTAACGGCGGCGTCGATGCGCGCGGTGACTTCGTTTTCGATGCGGATGGCGCGGCGGATGGCGATGCGCTGCACCACGGGCAGATGGGCGCGGGCTTCCCCGCCGCTGAGGCGCGCGGCCAGCCACACCGGCGCTCCCTCGGGCGAGATGAACGGTTCGGCGTCGTCGGGCAGGGCGGAGATCACCACATCGCCGTTTTGGCGCAGATCGAGTGTGCCATCTGCGACGCGGCCGCTCAGATCGGTCCACGCTGCGCCGTTCCAGTAGCGCCAGTGGACGCGCCAACCGTCGGCCACGGGGTCGCCGGGTTGAGCCAACGTGAAGCTCAGGGTGAAGATGGCGTAGCGGCGGCTGTTGTCGTCGTCGAAGGTGAAGAGCTTGTCGTCACCGATCAAGAGGACGCGCTCGCGTTCGTCGTCCCCGCGGAAGGCGGCGAACACGCCCGAAACGTCGCCGCGAGCGATGGCGCTGCGGTCGCTGTACTTCACCCGATCCAGCGCGAAGCAGTGGGCCAACTGCGCCGTGATCACCGTGAGATCTTCGTCCGTCTCGAAGATGATCTCCGGCTGCGTGGGCGTGGGCCGCGTGGCCACCTGCGTCCGCGCGGGGACCTGGATCGGCGCGGACGCGTCGGGCGCAGGCGTGAAGGTCAACTCGGTGCGGGCGGCGCGAGGGACGGCGCGGTCGATGCCGGCTTCGTTGAGGAAAGCGCGGAAGTGTTGCCGAGGCGTCTGGTTAAGGCGGTGCGCGATGATCTGCACCAGCCGCCCGAACAGATGCGTCAGCGCCGTCCCCGCGCCATCGGGCTGCGTGGCCCAGCCGGTGTCGGTCAATTCGGCCTGGATCGACTGTACCAGGTCAGTGGTCTTTGTGCTGTAGATCTGCGGTTGATCGGCCATTATTCCGTCGCGCCTCTCTGCAGATAAAACGGATAGACCAGGTTGAAACGGCTGTCGGTGGCGCGTACGCGGTAGGCCACGCTGATCAGCAGTTGTTCGGGGTTGAGCAGATCAGGCTGCACCTGCACCTCTTCTAGATCGACGCGAGGTTCCCAGCGCGAGATGGCCTGTTCCACGTAGACGCGGGCCAGCCCGGCCGTCCCCGTGTCGTTGGGCGCGAAGACGAGATCATGGATGCCGCAGCCGAAATCGGGGTGCATGAGCCGTTCGCCCAGCGCCGTGCTGAGAATGATCCAGATCGCTTCTTGAATGTCCGTCTCCGCGCTGGACATGGCGATCTCGGCGCGTTCCAGCGCCACCGGGTATTTCCAGCCACGTCCTAGAAATTCACCGCTCACGATGCACCTCCTACGGCCCGATCAGCACTGTGGGGCAGCCGGGCGGGATCACGCTGTCGGGCGGGCCGACGCAGGTGGCCAGATCGCCCACTCGCGCCGCCGGTTGCCCGCCGATCAACACGGTGACGCCCCCGGGCGGCAGGAGCGGCCCGCCCACGTGCGGCACCACGCCGGTGACCAGCGGGCAGGTATGCATGTCGCCCACCCGCGCCGCGGGCTGGCCGCCGATGAGCACCGTGGGGCAGCCAAGTGTGATCACCCCGCCGTGCGCCGTCATATCGCCCATGCGGGCTGCCGGTCTTCCCATGATCTGCTCCAGTCTTTAGTTTCTATCCGTAAATTACAGTGCGCAGCAATATGTCATCTCTGCATTGGCCAGTTTCGCCAAGCTGCTGTGAATTTACGGATAGATTCTTAGTTGATCTTCACCAAACCACCCTTCACCTCGGTGACGCCGCTGCCGTTGACGCTGACGGTGGTCCCCTTCACCGTGGTGGACATACCCGAGACGGTGAGCGTGGCGTCGGAACTGATCTCCAGCCCGGTGACGGCGCTGATCTTGCCGCTGCTCTGCGCCGAGACGGTCAACTTCGTCTGCGTGCTGATCTCCATATCCTGGCCCGCCGAGATGGCGACCTTGCCGCCGGCCTTGATCTCCAGATCGCCGTCCACGGCGATGGTCATTTTGTTGTCTTTGGACTCGATGGTGATGCTGTTGTTGCCGGTTTGGTCCACGATCTGGATCGAGGGCGCGTCGTCGGAATCGTTGAAGATGAACTTGTGACCGCTGCGGCTGTGGATGGCGCGCAGATCGTTCTTGCCGTCGCCGTCCATGCTTTCGGGCGGCATGTCCTCCTTGTTCCACAGCGCGCCGAGGACAACCGGACGATCCATTTCGCCGTACTCGAAGGCCACCAGCACCTCGTCCTTGGGTTCGGGCATGAAGTAGGCGCCGCGTTTGGCCCCGGCCATGAAGCTCATCACCCGCGCCCAGTAGCTGTGGGCGCGGTCTTTGTCCTTCTCCATGGCCACGGTGTCGGCCTCTTTGTCGGCCAGCCAGGGGAAATTCACTTTGACGCGGCCCATGTTCAGCGGATCTTGGATATCCACCACGATCCCCACCACCACGCCGTAGATCTTGTGTCGTTCGTCGGCGCCGAAGCCGTCGGAACTGTTCAACAACCGTGTCAGGCTCATCGTCCGTCCCTCCTGCACTCGAAATTGGTGCGATAGCCGCTGTTGTCGATCTTGTGCGTCGTCGCGGTGACGTAGTACGGTCCGCTGAAACGGTCGCCCACGCCGGCCAGCTCGATCACCTGCCGCGCCGTCAGCCTGGGGTTGCCGATGGAAGATCCACTAGCCTTGATGAAATCGAGCATCTTGCGCCGGCAATAGGCTTCGGCCACGGCGCGGGCCTCTTCGGGCGTAGTCACCAGCGTGTCTTCGAGCAGGATCTTGGTTTCGCCCAGCTTGGCTGCCTGCGCCATGCCGCTCTTGGCGCCCAATTTGGGCGTCAACTCCGCCGTGTTGCACACACTGCGGATTGCCTCCTTGTCGCCGCCCCACGCCGTCTGCGGGCTGAGCACTTCCACGCTGCTGGGAATGCCGTAGGTGGACAAATTCGGCTGGAAGCTGAGCAGATCCTGCCCCCAGGTCAGCGGCGGCAGTGTGGGTGACGGCGTATCAATGTAGGTGGGCTTCTTGAAGATCAGGGTCTTCTCCTTCACCGCCACCTCGTAGTTGATGCGCGCCGCTCGCTCCTGCAAAATGGCGGCGCAGTGCTTGTTCTTGGTGGACACCAGGGAATGCTTCACCGACGTGGGGTCCACATCCGCGTCCAGCTTGAGTTCGTCGGCGATCTCCTTGGCGATGCCGCTATCGGTGTTGGAATCGAACGGCCTGCGCCGGTACTTTTGCGCCAGCCGCCGGTAGTAGCTGAATCCACGCACCGTGAGCGTGGGAATGCCCGTCACCGGGAAGTTGCTGCTGTTGGCGCTGATCTGCCCCAGAAAGCGCAGCGCCAGGTTGCCTACGTAGCCCATGCGGATCTCCACATCGTGTCCTTCGTCGAAACGCTCATCGTCGAGGCAGGCCAGCTCGCGCCCGGTGGGGAAGGCTGCCAGGTGATGGCTGTGCGCAGCCACGGTGAACTCGAAGGAATCGGCCTGGTTGATCGTCTCCTTGATGCTCACCGACAGCACGTAGAGCTTGACGCCCTCACAGAAGAGATCGAGCTTCTTGCCGTCGATCTTGATCTCGAAATCGGGTGCGTAGCGGCTGGTGTCTACAGGAGTCATGCGCGCCTCACTCGATGGCTGGGATGATCAACACGTCGCCAGGGCGGATCGCCAGCGGATCGTCCAGGTGATTGGCGTCCGCGATCTTGCGCCACAACGTAGCGTCTTCGTACTCCTGGGCCGCGATCATGCTCAGCGTGTCGCCCAGGCGCACCGTGCGCCGCTTGTTGAAATTGGCCGATTGCTTCTTGGTCACCGCCGCCGAGAAAAGACCCGTCTCGGTCTTGCCGTCGAAAAATTGTTTGAAGACCACATCCGCGGTGGCGCGGACCGGCACACCGTTGGGCAAAAAGAGCGTGAAATTCACATTCGCCTGCTGCATCACCCCCACGAACACAAACCCGCCCCAACTGAACTGGCAGATCGGCGGCGCGTGCAGTTTCTCGTTGATCTTGAGCAGATCCGTCACCTTGCGTACGTGGACGCTCACATCTTGCACCGATTCTTCGTTCTGTTTGCGGGCGATGCGCGCCTGCCGATCGTAGGTATCGAAGAAGAGTTGCAGCGTCAGTGTCTGCGCGCTGCCGTGGCCGAATTGCAGCAGCGGCGCGCCGCCGCCCGGCGTCGAAAACTCAGAAAACTGGTTCGACTTGCTCAGCCGGTATTGATTTGGGTTGAAGAGCACGTCGAACGGATCGCCCGCCGGCTCAATGGTGCGTATCGACGCACGTTTCAGGGTTTCGGGCATGATTTCTTATAACCCCATGCTCTCGCGTTCAATGATCAGGCGCTGTTCGATCAAGGCGTACACGGCGTCGGCCAGGCGCTCGATGTCGGCGGTGTCCGCCCCGATGGGAGGGTTTTCGTTTTCGGTCGTTGTCGGTGGTTCGGCGTTTGTGTCCGCGGTCAGCACCGGAGCGGCCGTCGAGGCGGGCGACTGCTCCGGGCTGCGCTGCACTGTCCACGGGAATTGGCCGGTGGCATGGCCGTTGTCCACCGGCGGCGTGATACTCTGTCCACGCCGAAGCGGCAGTGGATAGGCTCGATCTCCCGTGGGGGTGGGCTGTGGCTTATTTGGGAAAAAGGTGGACGCGATCTCGTTGGGCTGATCTGCGCGCTGTGCCATGTTGTAGGGTTGAGCACCCAGGCGAGAGACGATTGGCTCCGTTACAGTGCCACCCCACCGCAGACCCGCTGCGCTGTGCGGCCCCGCGCTGCTTTCGTTGGATTGGCGCCAGGTTTGCGGGGCGGCGGTTTGGGCGGCGGCGCGGTGGACGGCAATCGGTGTGACCACTTGGCGGCGGGGTTCGCTCGGCACAACACTTCCAGGAAGGCCCAGAACCTTCCTGGAAGGGGCAAGCGTAGCATGCACCGTTATGCGCGGAGCCGTCCGTTGCACAGCCGCCATTGACGCGCTTGTGGGCGATTCGCGGTCATCTTCGTCGGTGGATGTCGCGCTTTGCTGCAAGGAGACCTTTCCACTCGGCTGCGGGTGTTCCACATGTGGCAACGCTGCCTGTTGACGGGCTACCTGAGTGCTGCCGTCGCCTGTGGGGGCGTCGTTTCGCGCTGCCGATTCGTCTTTTCGCCAGATGATATCTGCGGCTGGCTGTGAGCGAACAGCGGCTTGCGCCTGGGCCAAGACAACCGTGTCGTCGTCCGCTGCCGCTGCCCGCAGGGGCATAGGCGTTAAGTCAAGCTGCGTACGAGCAAGTGCCGGGGACTTTTCGTGGCCGCGAGACGGGGTCTTCACGCCTGGCGACTCGTGCAATGTGAAGTCCTCGGCACTTTCGCCGCCCCTTGACTTAACGCCTATGGCCTGTCGCCCTCTCCGTTGCACAACCGGCGCGCCGCGGACGGTCGTCCGCGCCGGGGATGGGGTGTGCGGCGTGCTCGTCGGCCCTGTGGGGCGCAGTTCACGCGACAGGCCAACCTGAGCGGAAGGGGAGAACCCGCCGAGAAGGAGGCCGGGGCGAGAGCGTTCGCTCCCTCTTGCGCGATGCTGTTTTCGGTCGGCTGGGCGATTTGTCTGCGTGTCGTCAAAGGCGGCAGCGGCTCATGCGTGGTTGACCTCGGCTGCAACGCGCTTATCGACGGCGGCTGCGGCGTTGTCGCATTCGCCGTTCGCGTCCCCGGTGACGGTACGTGCGTTGCTGCCGTGCTCGACGCAAAGCCGTCCGACGCTGCCTGTGGCATTGCCTCGGTCCGCTGCAAAAAATCCGACTTCTGTGTGGTCCGCGGGTGATCCTCTCTGGCGAGAAGCCGGACTTTTGTGCTTGATTGACCCTTCTGCTGGGAGGGCATCGTTTCGCTCGTTGACCGGGACTCTGTTCCGCGCTGCACCTGCCGCACCGGGCGCTGCACGAGGACGGCTGTCGGCGCGCCGGTGGGCGTTGTGGCCGCTGTACGCGCTTGGACTGTGGGCGCGGCGTTGTGGGGCGCCGGCGCTGGCTGCTGGGTGTACGATGCTGTGCTCCCACTTGCAGGTTGCGTCGCCGCTTGCTTGGGTGACGCGTCACCTGTCGCGAGGGGCGACGCCGGTGTCGGCTGCACTGGCGCGACCATCGGCGCTGCACTGCGTTGCGGTGACATCTGGATCGGCGGTGGTTGCTGCGCGCGGACAACGGCACGCGCGGGGCGCGACTGCGGCGCTTCGTCGATGTGCGGCGTATCTTCGGCATGGCGGCTCAGGTGGACGGCGTCGGGCGCAATCGGTGCAGGTATTTCGTCCACGGCCGCCAACGCGCCGGTCACGCTGCGGGCCACGTCAGCGGCGGCGCGGATCGTGGAGATGTCGGTGTTGCCTGCGGCGAGCGCCTGCGTCACGCGCCGGCCCGGGTGACGGCGCAGGATCGACGATCCCAGCGCGGCGGCTGGGCCGGGGTTGTCTTGGTCGCTAGGCGGCGCAGACAATGACGTTGCTGCGAAAAGTCCGACTTCTGTATGGTTTGAGGTTGCTTCCCCTTGGAGAGAAGTCGGACTTTTGTGCTTGAGCGACCTTTTGGCAGTAGCACCAGATGATAGATCCGCTGCGCGTTGCACCGGCGCGGGGCGAACAACCGGGCGCAGTGATGCGTCTGTCGTTGACGAGTCGCCAATGGGGCGATCCTCGGCTGCCGCCTTGGGCGCCTGCACAACCAATGATGCTCTGGCCGCGTCGATTTGCGCTGCGGCGGGAGATGCTGCTTCTCCCAAAATCGGCGCGGACGGGTCCTTGGGCAGGGGGCGCACCACCGGCAGCGGATTCTTCTGGACGGAGCGTGGCAGTTCCGAGAACTCGGCAATCGACGGCGTCGCCGTGACCGTCTGCCGCCGCACCCACGCATATTCCGCCGACGGCCCAGCCCAAAGATCGCCAATCTCGACCTGACCGCGACGCTGCAACAGCGAGAGCAGCGGCAGGCTACCTTCGGCCAGGCGCAGGACGCGCCCCGAGATCTGCTCGGCTGCGCCCCGAGGGATGGCGCCGGGCTGTGCGATGTAGCGATGGAGGATGCTGTTGGCAAGTGGTGTGTTGGTCATGATTGTAAGTTGCAGGTTGCAGGTTGCAGGTATGCAGGTGGCAGGTGGCGACAACTTCCTGGTTATCGGTCGTCCGCAATCCGCAATTCGCCTCCGCTATCCACCTTGCGTCGTCAATCCATTGTGTGCGAGTTCCAGCGTTTCTACGGCGACTTCGGCTGTGCCGGCGCGCAGATCGGGGCCGCGCCAGCGGATGGGATAGGCGTCGCGGAAGTTCCAGCGGCGTCGTTCGGCGCCGGCGCTGTCCATGAGGATGATCGAGCCGCTGCGCCGGGTGACGCGGCCTTCGACGATCTCCTGTTGCCAGTCCCACAGCAGAGTGGCGTCCACGACGCCGCGTTTGAGGACCAGGCTGGCCGGGTAGCGGGTGGGGCCGGCTAGTTTGTAGAGCGTGCGGTTGACGCCGCCCTCGCGGTAGTCGTGGGTTTCGATCTCCACTTGCAAGCCGCTGATTTCGGAAAAGGCGCCGGCTTCGATGCCCTGGATTTCGATGCGGTATTTGAAGGTGAGCAGCGGATCCTGCTGCACGGGTCGGGTGAGCATGTGGTCGGCTCCCTGGTTAGTCCTCTTCGTTTAGCTGCTGGTTGATGCGGGCGATTTCGGCCACCCAGCGGCGGCGTTCGCCGTGTTCCAGTTCCATCACCTGATCGTGGGGCCAGTGAAAGTGGTACGAGATGTAGGCTACCTCCTCGAAGAGCTTGTCGGGGGTAGCCTTCTATCCCCCCGAGCTGCTTAGCTCCACGTCGAACGCCTCCTGGCAGTGGGGGCAGGTCACGGTGACGCGATTGTGGCCGTTGTGGTTGATGCGCTGGTAGAGATCTTGCAGGTAGGCCATGTCCCCGGCGAAGAGATCTTCCATGAGCTTGGGGTTGATGTGTTCCAGTTCGCCCAACCTGGTGACGACGCGTGCGAGCAGGATCGTCACCAGGTAGCCGGGGTTGCTGCGCACGCGCGGATCTCGGAGCGGCGCGATCTCGTCGTTGGCGGTGGCCATGCGCATGACGCCTTCGCGATGCACCTGGCCCTCGCTATCGACGTATCCATGTGGCAACGTGAAGGTGAACTCAGTCTGTGTCATGGCTATTTCTTCTGGATCTCCAGGCCCTCATGCACGATTTCCAGGGTTTCGATGGCGACTTCGTTGCTGGTGGCGTTGAAGCTAGGACCCGTCCACTTTGTGGGCCAGCCTTCGCGGAAGTTCCAGCGCATCTTCTCGGTGTTGGTGTCGTCGAGCAGGATGATGGAGCCATTCTTGCGCTTGATCTTGCCCTCCATGGCCTCCTGCCGCCATTCCCACAGTTCGCGGTCGTCGCTGGTACCCCACTTGAGGCTGATGTTGGAGAATTTGATCAGCCCAGGTAGCTTGCGTGTGGTGAGCGGATCGACGCCTTCGCGGTAGTCGACGGGATCCTGGGTGAAGTCGAGGCCCGAGCATTCTCGGAAGCCGCCGCGATCGATGTTGTCGATCTCGATGCGGAATCGGTAGCTACGGTAGGGATCATTCTTGCCGTCTCGCTCTGCCATAATGTGTCTCCTTGTGTGTACTATCCTGTCTCGATGCGCACGCCCGCCGGGCCGTGGATGATGCGCACAACGATGAATTCCGCCGGTACGGTGGCGGCCAGCCCAATTTCGGTGACGACGATGCCCTGTTCGCGCAGTGCGGGCGGGTTGGTTTCGGCGTCGCATTTGACGTAGAAGGCTTCGCCGCTGCCGCGCCCAGCCAGTGCGCCCTGTTCGAGCAGTTGGGTGAAGTAGACGGTGAGATCGCGCACGATCTCCCCCCACAGTTCGGGGTTGTTCGGCTCGAAGACGACGTTGGTCATGTTGCGTTCGATCCAGCGCCCGGCGGTGAGGAAGATGCGGCGCACGTTGATGTAGGTCCACAGCGGCGACGGGCTGAGGGTGCGCGCACCCCACACGCGGATGCCGCGGCGGGGGAAGGCGCGCAGGCAGTTGACGTGTACTTCGTTGAGCGGCCCCTGGCGCTCGTCGTCGAGGTTGACGGCGAGGTCGACCACGCCGAGCAGATCCTGGTTGGCGGGGGCGCGGTGGACGCCGATGCTGAGATCGGTGCGGGCGATGACGCCGGCGACGTGCCCACACGGTGGAACGAGGCCGCCGAGTGGGCCGTCCACGACGCGGACCCAGGGATGGTAGAGCGCGCCGTTGTCGCCGCTGAGTTGCGCCCGTTGCGACTTGATCGCCTCGTCGTCTGCGCGGGGCAGGCCGTCGAGCAGGGCGAAGCGGTCGCCCATTTGATCGCAGTGGCGCAGCAGCGCGTTCTGCATGTCGAGCTGCGTCGACCAATCGTTGTTGGGCTGATCCGTCGGCGACCAGAAGATGTCGGGCAGGCAGACGAGATCGAATTCGTCGTCGGGTTCGAGTTTCTGCAACACGTCCTGTACGGCGTTGAGCGGTGAATCGTCGTTGTAGCCGATCATCTGCACGTAGCAGAGCCGTCCGCCGTTCTCGAAGAAGCCGCGCACGGCATAGCTGAGGAAGCCGTAGGCTTGCAACGCGCCGTAGGTGGCCTGGAATTGGGGCCACACGGTGAAGCGCTGTGGCTTTTCCGAGAGGATCTGCTCAGGAGCGGTCTCCTGGGTGCCTACGTTCGCCTGTCCGCGGGCGCCGTAGGATTGGCGCACACGCGCGCGGTCGTCATCGTTGCTCTTGCCGGTGCTGGTCATGTAGAAACCGGACGACTGCGATGTTGGATCGGTCGGCAGCGAGCGTTGCGCTGCAGTGTAGGGCCGCTGCGGCAGGGCCTGGTAGGCGCGCTTGCGCGTGATGAACGACGTCCGTTGGCTGTCCACGATGTACTGCTCTTCGGGTTCGGCCTGCTGTGCGTTGTACAGATCGAGGTACTCTTTGTGCACGAAGCCGACGAAGAGCGGCACCCCAGTGCGCAGCACGCGCGCCGGCTCGGTGACGATGTGCTTGATGTGGACGCCAGGGGTAAGGTAGGGTTGCATGGGTGTGATCCGTGATCCGTGATTCGTGTTGCGTGATCGTCGGTGCTGCTGCCGTCGTCTGCCGTCGGTCGTCTGCCGTCGGTCGTCTGCCGTTGGTCGTCGCCGTTAGGCCGTCTGCGGTTGCCATTGCGTGATGCGGAAGATGACGAATTCGGCAGGCCGCACGATGGAGACGCCGATTTCGGTGACGACCTGGCCGATCTCCCGTAGTTCGGGTGGGTTGGTTTCATCGTCGCATTTGACGTAGAAGGCTTCGGCGGGTGTGGCGCCGAAGAGCATGCCCGACTGCCATTGTGTGGTGAGGAAGGCCGAGACGTTGCGTGTGATCTTGGCCCACAGGTTGCGATCATTCGGTTCGAAGACGGCCCACTGCGTGCCTTCGTCGATGGATTCGCGCAGGAAGAGCATGGATCGGCGCACGTTGATGTAGCGCCACTCGCCGTTGGCGTCGCCGCCGACGGTGCGCGCTCCCCAGACTTTGATGCCGCCGTTGATCTCGCGCAGGCAGTTGACGCCTTGCGGGTTGAGGCCGTCTTGTTGGGCTTTGCTGATCTTGTACTTGAGACCCAGCGCGCCCAGGATCACCTCGTTGGCGGGCGCTTTGAAGACGCCGCGTGTGTTGTCGACGCGGGCGTAGATGCCGGCCAAGTGTCCGCTGGGCGGCATGTAGACGCGGCCCTTTTCGTTGGCGGGTATGTCCTTGTCGTTGAGGCGGATCGTCTTCTCGGCAGGATCGGTAACCTGGATCCACGGGAAGTAGAAGGCGGCGTAGTCGGAGTAGCTGGGCAGGACGCGATCCGGGTTGTAGGGCGAGAGCAGCGTGAGATCGTCGTCGGCCAGCGTTTCGGGGCTGTCGAAGATGGCGAAGCGATCCTGTGTGGCCACTTCGCAGTGGGTGACGATCTTGTCGCGGAATTCTTCGTTGTTGAGGCCGGGCGCAGCCACGATGGCGATCTCGTCGATGGCGCCGAACTGCTCCAGGATGGTGTCGATGTCGTTATCCATCACACCGACATAACAGCGCGAGCCGCCGTTGTGGAAGAAGCCGTAGACGCCGTGCGCCAGCATGTTCAGATCTGGATCTGTGGAGAAATCGCCGAAGTGTTTGCGGTATGCGGAGAAGCTGGTGCAGAGCTTGACCTGGTTCTTGAGCGGTTTGAACGTGGGCAGCGCCACGTAGTCGATCCAGATTTCTGTGTTCAGCGCGGGGGCGTTGGTGAATACCACCCAAGCCTTGGCGTTTTCTTTGTCCATTTCGATAGTGGCATCCGACACTACGGAGGCGGTGCGGTAGTCGCCATTCCTTGCAGCGAACATGCCTGCTGTCTCGTCGATTGGATAGCGCGTCAGGGGGAAGCGCATCGTGGCCGCATCGCCTTTGCCAATGGATTCCCTGTGGACGACTGCCTGTACTGGTACGGCGAGATAGTTGGCGCGGATGGTTCCTGGATTCGCCGTTAGTTGCAGATAACTCGTGCGGCTACGGAAGTCGTTGACGATCTGGTAGTCGGTATCGGCAAGGTCGGCGGCATCGCTCCGACAACTGAAACTCTTGAGCAAGACCGGATACTGGGCCAATCGCAGTTCTTTCCCCTTTTTGTACTTGACTGTGATTGCAGTCTTGTCCGGTGGTGCAGATTTGAAGACGACTTTAGACTGTTTGCTGTTGCCATCGTTCTGCAACACCGCATTGGGGAAATCAATCTCCTGACCATCGACTGTCGCGAACACGCGATATTCGCCGATCCTCGTAATGACAGGCCAACCATCCAGGAGAAAGCTCTTTGTCTTGCCGTCGCCGGTTGCCTGTACTTGTGCTTCTGCAACGAGTTCGCTTTCGGCGATGACGCCAACCGCTTCACCGGTGATAACCTTGGCAAAGGCGTCGTAGGTGACGGTGACTGCACCGGCCGCGGGCGCCGTCTCGAAGACGACTTCGGCCTTGCCGGCGCTGAAATTGTTCACCAGCACCGCCGTCTGCGGTGTGCCATCTACCTGAACGGTGAAGGTGCCGACCTTGGTGAGCACAGGGTACGCCTTCAGCACGAAGCGCGTCTCCGTTCCGTCTGCTGTGCCTACGTTCTCGGCTTCGACGCGGCTCACCGGCCCTGGGGGAATGACGATCATATCGTTGGCACATTTGCCGATGAAGCCGGCGGTGCTGGTGCTGACGCCGACAATGCCCTGCACGGCAGATGGCACCTCCTCTACGTAGACACCCGGCGAAAGATACTGTGGCATAATCTGTCTCCTTTGTTTTGTGCGTAAGTCACAGTGCGCAGCGGATCAGGGCGATTTCTTTTCGCGCTGCAAGATCACGTCCACGATCTGGGTCTGCCCAATGGCGACTTCTATGGGCTGAGATAAGGGCTGGAATTTGCTTGCGCGGACGGTCAACTCGTGGCGACCGGCTTCGAGGCCCAGGGTAAAGCGTCCACTGGGGCGGGTGTAGGTGCGGTGATCGTCACCGCGCACGCGGACAAGCGCGCCGGCCACCGGCTGTTGCGCGCCTGCGTCGTCCTGGTAGGTCACCGCGCCGGTGATGCGTGTGGGTTGCAGAACAATCGGCGCCCATACTGTCTGCACCGGCTGATCTTTGGGGTTGGCGTGCAGATCGATGGGTCCTGTGGTGTGGGTGGCGTAGCGCGTCCCCAGTTGCGGCAGACCGACACGTAACTGGTAGGTGCCGCCCTTGTCCACCGGCGGCAGATCGAGGAAGTAGTAGACACCATCGGCCTGGGTGCGCGTGTGATCGGGGCGTGTTGTGAGCGCTGAAAAACGGAAGCCATGATGGCGGGCGTTGAAGTAGACGTGGAGCCTGTCGCGCAGACGCCAGATCAGGTAGACGTGGCCCGTGTCGGTCACTTGCCAGGTGGTGCCGGGTTCCAGCACATGCAGCGTTGCGCCTGCGGAAAGGTGCCTGCCATTTGTTGCAAAGTATCGGTGCAAAAATGTCGGGGGCGCGCCTGCCTGATCGAGTTGGCCCACGTCGGCGTCGATGGGACAGACGAAAGAATCGGCGTAGAGGTCGTCGAGCCGACGCAACAGGCGATCCTGGAAGGCGGGCGGCGCAGTGGCGGCGAGGATGCGCACCAGCGCGCCGGCCAGGCGCTGCGGCTTGGGCGGCGATTGCAGGTGATTGGCATTGGTTGCGGCGGGGTCTTCCGCTTCCTGGACGACCCCGGCCAAGTTGACCACGTGCCGGATGGCGGTTGGGCTGTCCATAAGATGCTCGAGTTTGTGATTGGTGATTGGTGGTTGGGGATTGGTGATTGGGGCAGAGATGGCCTCTGGCCCAATCACCAATCACTAACCACCAATCACCTAATCTGCTGTTGGTTTGAGATTGGCGCTGCTTTCTACGACGAGTGGTGCGGTGTCCGTGGGCTGCGGGCGCACGGCGATGGTGACGGTGTAGTTGAGCGCGGCCTTGGGCTTGCCGTCCAGGGCCTGCCAGAATTCGCCCACACTCTGGAGCCGACCTGGTTGGAGGACGGCGGTGGGCAGCGGTAGATCCTGATCTTGCAGCCTGTCGACCAGGAGTTCTTTGGGCAAGGATGTGTACCGCAGCAGCACGCGCATGATGTCGCCGAGCAGGATGTGTTCGCTGCGAATGTCACCGGCCCATGCGGTGATCAGGTAGGAGCAGTCCACGCGCGTAGGAGGTATCTGCCGGGTAGCGGTGGTGCCGGTGCGCTCGATTTCCCATTCGTTGCTGCGCAGATCGAGGTTCTCGCGCACGTCATAGAGGAAGAGGTCCACGGCGGGCAGCGATGGCTTGAAGTCGCGGTCCGGTGCGTCGAAGTAGACGTGGTCCTCGATCTGGGCCAGTTCTCGGGAAAGCAGATTCTTTAGTGTTTCGTCCACGAAGCCGATCATGGCGTCTCCTCTGGGGTTGAAACCCCCTGCTGACACCGAGAATTCGCCTCAGTGACTGGGGATTTTCTGCAGCGCCTGAGGGTGCTTTTCTGTGTCAGGGCGGGATTTCAATCCCGTTGCGCGTCCGCGTTCGTACCGTTGAGACAGGTGGGCCAGTCGTCCTCGGCTAGTGTGGGATTGGGTATCCTCTGTTCGTAGTCGAGCCAGATGCGTTTGTCCTGGCGGCAGTCGTAGCCGCGGCAGGGGATAGGTCGGTGGTCGTAGATGGTGCAGTGCAGGCAGTCGCGATCCATGTGGGTGCAGTAGCCGTCGTCGTCCTGGTCGATCATGTAGGGCCGTCCTAGCGCCCAATGGACGATCCCCTCGCGCACGTCCTGTTTGGATAGGGCGAAGGAGAGGCGGCAACAACTGGCCTTGCACAGATGCAGGCGTTGGGTGCAGTCGATCTCGGCGGTCTGCTCGAAGCTGTACTTGTCGGTTTCGGGATCGAGTAGCATCGTCCCCAATCCTTCGCTGCGCAGTTGCTCGGCCAGCCGTTCGGCTACGACGTGCTTGCGCTCGTCCAATTCCTCGATGGTGAGCAGGCCACGCTCCTCCAAGAGCTCGATCAACGCGTAGAGAAAGGCCGCCGCGTCCAGGGTCTTGCGCTGGTTGGCGTTCAGGCGCGTGTGGGTGTAGAGGAGCCCTTGGGCGATGGACTGGTGGTTGTCAGATTGACACCCTTTACCAATAGTCGATGACAGATTAGACACTTTTCATCCTATCGAGTAGACAGATTTGCACCAATCCATACTTCAAAGTCACTTTTTGTTACTGGTTCTCGCCGTTCAAAATGTAGTACGCTCATCGCATCGTCCCCTGCATAATGTAAGAAGACGAAAGATGTTCCCAGGATCGGGGTGCCTTCCTCGTTTGATGCGTTCAAAATCACTTGTCCTCTTCCAAACTTGCATTGCCGCACCAGGCTTTAGCGCTTTCCTTGTCCAAATGTCATCTTGATTTACGAATTCTCCCACACCTAGTAAAACAAGCCCTCCTGCAGCACCTGATCCGCGGTACTGTTCACTCACTTGATGGAGCTGATTCACGCGGGTATGTAAAATGATACTGAACTGACTACGGTTTTCTTGCGTTACAAGACTCCTCCCTGTGGCTCGTTTGTATCCACGCAAGAGTCTTTCTTGAGTGGCAAGCGTACAGATGCGTTTCGATTTCTCAAGATTTACTTTTTGAGATGCAATCACTTCTCCAATTGGCCGTATTCGCGCCCAGGTTCTTGGACCGAGCACGCCATCAATGCTTCGTCTTTGATATCCAATCGCGATCTGAAACGCAGCTACAGAATCAATGAAGTTTTTGGTGTTTCCACTGTCCCACAGAACAGCCCATGTAGGACGTACCTCACGCAGGTAGCGTACCCCATCCAAGCCGATTAGCGTATGTCTGGTTTGATTTTTGTGCTTTGTGATAGTTAATGGCTGGATCGGCAGCAACCTGCCTCTGAATCTGTTTCTGTGTTTTTGGCTTAGCACTGGCTTTGATGATCCGTTGAACATAGTAATTGCCATAGATGTCTTGCATACCAGATAACAACGAAGCTGAACGATGATCATTTTCAAGGTCACTTTTGTTCGCAGCATAGTGTTGCGTACTTGCGCTGAATTGGTCGATATTGTCTTCGGATGGGATGGTTGCCGGTAGATCTGCATTGAAATCTCCTCGATTTTCGGTGAAGTACATAGCACTAGACGTACTTGCAGATGAAATCAATGGAGTTGTTTACTTCAACATACCTAAAAATTCAGAAAACGAATCGGCAAGATAGAAAATCGATGCATCTGGCTCACTTTCATGCGACCAATACACAACAACTGGGTATTCAGAAGAGTCTGAACGGTAGTCAAAGCAGATATAGTCACCACCTGCATCGCATGCAAAGGGGATTAGGTCATCAGGCAGTTGGGTAGACAGGTCATAGTAAGATCGGACAATGTTGTCTGCGTCTTCCAGATTGAAGCTCAGAAGCTGCTCAATGGATGACTCAACCATTTGGAGTACGGCGTCGTGATACACGAATCTGTTCGGCACAGGAATACCACCATGACATTTCTTAATGATAGCTCTAAAATCATCTGGGAAATCGCAGTATAGTAACGATTCAACTTCTGCAACTACGCTATCGTCGATCTGTGCGCGGCAATCCTGCCACTCAATCTCAGCGCTTGACATTGTGCCTCCAGTTGCAGTTGATGTATTGGACAAATGGGCTTGGCCCACGTGCTGAGCTAATGAAACCAATGTTTGAAACCACCGGAATGTCCTGTGGATCTGTGAAGTGACTCGGGTATGAGTTGCATACGTCCACCCTGTTGATGATGGTGCCAAGTAAGGCCAGGGATTTTTGCTCGACCTTCCATGATTGCCTGCAACTGTTCTTTTGAGAAGCTCTTTGGGCTGATCTTGCCTTGCAGGATTCGCCGTTTAAGTACTTGAGTGGCAGCTCTAAAGTGTTCAATTCGTGATTTCACTGTTGAGCAAGAGTGTGGAATCTTGAGATCTGCCTTAGCAAATCTGTCAAAGATTGGGAAACCTCTTCTGTTTCGCTTGATTCCAGTCACAGCATGTTTCTGGGTTCTGACTATTCGAGAGACTCGATTTTCGAGTGCATTTGCTTTTCTCATCGCCCCACGGATTTTCCGCGGAACGTTTACCAAATCAAATGCGTCTCCCACAACAGGTATGAGACCGATTGCAGTTACCCACCAAGGATCTTCTATTATCGCCAGTACATCATCAGCCTCTTTAACTAGCTGTTTAGCCAGCTTTTTGTTAAGAATTCGTTTTATCTGAGACTTGATACGTGCGTATGAACTTCTTGAGTAGTGCCTTTGACCCCTGCTTTACCCTGCTTTGATGACAAAAGAAATGAACGACGCTTGGATATTTGGCGTCTCGCCGCTTGAAATATCAATCCATCTCTGCAGGTAACGATTCCCAGAAGATACTTGCATCTGAACGAGGGAATCACAATTACCAGACGAGTGTCTAGCTAACATACTATCGGGTGTCGGCTGTTGTGAGGTTGTTTGGCCGGTTCGATGAATTGAGTATGGGGCAATGCCTAATGCTCCATATTCACCTGCTAAGCGGTTACAGATCTTGTTGTTTGACGCTTCGCGTTGTTTTGCAGCGGACGAGGTCGACTGAGATAGCAATTTTGAGTGTGTTCTCAGTGCATACATTTTACCTTCGCTTGTAGTGGTATTGATGTTGAAACCAATTTTCTTCCATGCGAGGCGCATCAGGTTGCCTCTACTAGGAAATGAGTGTTGGTGGCCTTGTCAAACGACAAAATTTGCAGTTCGCAGAAGTTGTACTGGTGGGTACATCTCAATTCAGGGCAGCTGAGACTACCCTCTCGCAGTTTCGTAGATAACCGTGAACTGCTGAGATTGTGAGCCGATTCGGATTCTACTCAGGAGATTATAGGTAAGAGATACCTTCACCGGCCCACTATGCTTCCTCTTCCTCCTCCTCAACCTGCCGCTGCAGACCCTGATGCTCTTTCTCCAGCACGGCCTGCGCCATGCTGTCGGCTTCCTGTTCGTACTTGTCGCCAGGACGGCCCAGGGTGAGCTTTGTCTGCACGCCGTTGCCGTTCTGTTGCACGACGTGGGTGAGTTCGTGGGCCAGGAGTTCTCGGCCTGAGGAACTGCCGGGCTGTATTCGCCCTGCTTGAAGAAGATGTCCTGGCCGGTGGTGAAGGCCCGGGCGCGCAAGGACCGGTTGAGCGTGTCGGCGCGGCTGTCGGTGTGGACGCGCACGCCGCCGAAGTCGGCCTTGAATGCTGGCTCCATGCGTGCGCGGACGCCGCTGTCCAGCGCATGGCCGCCACCGCGTGCGCCGTGGATCGTGCGCTCGATCTCGGGGTCGATGTCGCCTTCGCCGTCCTCGCTGCGCATGAGATCGACCACGCGCTGCACGAAGCGGTTGCCGTGGGCGCGTTGCAGTTGCATCCACGCCGACGTAGGCTGCGTGCCATCGTGTTGGGCTTGGATCTCTTCGTCTTCGCTGTCTTCGCTTTGGGCGCGTACCGTTTGTCGGTTCAGATTTGCGACGGGTAGGCGTCCTTGCTCAAACTGTAGGTCGCGCATGGTGTACCTCGTGAATGTAAGCATCGAATTCGCCATCGACCACGACTTTGCCCATCTTCTGGTACTCGCGCTGCGTGGCGTGCAGCAGGTGACGCATCTGCACGGCGTCGCCGTCATCGGCGGCGAGGAAGGCGGCGGACAGCGCAATGTTGCGGATGGCGCCGCCGGTCACCTCGAAGCGTTGGGCCATGAAATCCAGATCCAGGACGGGGCTGCGCGGCGTGGCGTCGGGCCAGATCTGCGCCCAGATGCGCCGCCGGTTGGCCTCGCCGGGGAAAGGAAACTCCACAGTGAAATGCATCCGGCGCACGAAGGCTTCGTCCAGGTTCTTTTGCAGATTGGTGGCGAGGATCGTCATGCCGTCGTAGGCCTCCATGCGCTGGAGCAGGTAGCTAATCTCGATGTTGGCGTAGCGGTCGTGGGAGTCGCGCACTTCGCTGCGCTTGCCGAAGAGGGCGTCGGCCTCGTCGAAGAAGAGGATGGCGTTGCTGGTCTCCGCTTCGGCGAAGATGCGCGCCAGGTTCTTCTCTGTCTCGCCGATGTACTTGCTCACCACCGATGCCAGGTCGATCTTGTAGAGATCCAGACCCAACTCGCCGGCCATGATGTCGGCGGCCATGGTCTTGCCCGTCCCCGATGGCCCGGCAAAGAGGACGTTGAGTCCTTTGCCCATTGCCAGTTTGCCGTCGAAGCCCCACGTGTCGTAGACCAGCCCTCGGTAGGTGACGTGGTGGACGATCTCGCGCAGTTGGGCCATGCGGTCGGCAGGCAACACGATGTCGTCCCAGGTGTAGTGGGGTTCGATCTTGGCCGCCAGTTCCGCCAGTTTGGGGTTGGATTGCAGGCGACAGCCGCGGCGCAGATCGTCCATCGTCACCTGGGGCGTGTCGGGGTCGCGCCAATGGGCCAGATTGTGGGCGGTGGCGGCGGCGTCGCGGATCTGCCCGGCACTGAAGCGGAAACGTCCGGCCAGTTCGGCCAAGTTTGCGTCGTTTGCATCGTTGGCGCCAAGGATCTGGGTCCACAGATGCACACGCTGTGGATAGTCCGGACGAACGAAGGGGACGGCGATGAATGGGACCGCCAGTTCGGCTGTGGGCGCCCAGGCTCTATCCGCGGCGAGGAAGGTGGGCTGCGGCAGGGTCGTCAATTCACCCAGCAGCAGATCGCGCCAGGCGCGGCGTTCGTCGGCCAGGAGCGGGCCGAAGCTGTCCCAGTAGATCAGGGCGTTCTGCAGCCGCGCTTCACGTGCGAGTAGGCGCAGCACCAGGTCGAAGGGCAGATCCTGTGCGTCGAGCAGCGTCTCGCCGTCGACGACGAGCAACTTCATGCCCAGCGCGGTGGCGAGCGAACGTGCTGTGGCCTGTCGCCCCACCCCGTACGTCCCCTGCAAGGAGAGGACCAGCGCTTTGGCCTGCGCCAGGCTGTGCTGCGACAGCTTCCGCAGGCGTTGCTGCGCGTCCTCGTCGATGGGGGCTTCGGCCTGTGCGGATTCGTGCAGAGATGCGTACGGCGCCAGGCGAGGATCGATTTCGTCGTCGTCGAGCAGATAGTCCACGATCCGCGGCTCTACCACGAGGAATCTGCGCAGCAGCGGCGCCTGCGGCTGAGTTGGATCGTCGGCAAGACGGAGCAGGGTGTGGCGGAAGAGCGGCGCCGACGCGCCAAAATGACGACGTCCCATCACTTTGGCGGCGATGGTGGGGCTAAGCAGGTTCAGCGCCAGGTCAACGGACGGGCGTTTGCGTGTGATGTCGTCGTGGAGGTAGCCGTAGAGACGTTCGTAGCGTAGATCGAACTCGGGGGCCAGGCATAGCAGCAGGATGTCGATTTCGATGGGCGAAAGTTGGTAGAGCCGACACAGCGAGTCCAGGCGCAGCGAAACGCCGCGCCGGCGGCTTTCTTGCGTGCGCTGAGCGATGCCTGTGCGCAATTGCGCCAGTGCGTCGTTGACGTCTTCTTCGAGCAGGGGAAGCGGTTCTGTGGCCCATTCCGGCAATCCAATCGGCGAGGCAAGCAGTGCATCGATTTCTTCTTCGGGGATGTAGAAGCCGTGGAATTCTTCATCGCGCAGGTCCAAACAGCGCGCTCGCTCGACTGCCAGATGGATCAGCAGATCCACGCGCTCTAGTTCAGCAAATATGTGATCTAGAGAAGTCGCGTACCCTGTCACACGCCTGCCCCTTTCCCATCCATTGGAACTTCAGGCAAGTTTTGGCGGCTAGATCGACAACGAGCGATGTTGGGCAGCGATGAATCGATGATGAAGTGTCAAACAATTCTTATTGTAAAATATCTGTGTCTGTCGGAATGTCTGTTGAGGCGTCTGTTGAGGCGTCTGTGGAGCGTCTGTCGATAGTGGAAATTGCAAAATTCACAGCCGGATCACGCATGATCTCGAAAAACTGTGGCGGCTGTGTCGCGTTGACAATGCAAAATCATCTGCGAAACGCGCTCTTGCAGCAGCGACAATGTGTCCTGGATCTGTTCCAGTTCAGCGAGATAGGAACCGTTTTCACTTTCCTCTGGTTCGGGCTTCTTTGGCTCTACGCAATCATTGCAGATCTGCTGGTAGAGTCTTGTTGTCTTCTGCGATGGCGGCACGCCGAGCTCGTCTTCGAGCGTTTTGACACAAAGCAAGTATTGGTTGATGGCGCCGATACGATCCCCTGAATGGTAGCGCAACTGCATCAATCGGCGGTGGGTGCGTTCGTGTGCCGCGTCGAGGAACAGGATTTTCGCGCCATAGTTGATGCCTTCGTCGTAGGATCGATGTATCAAGCTGTGTACGAGCAATTTTTCGAGGGTGGTCAGATAGATTTTTCGGAAACATTCACGTTCGACCACACACCATTCCATGTCCCAGTCGTCTAGCAGCCCTGTTTTGTACAGGTTAAGCACCGCCTGGAGATGTTCGATCTGTTGGGTGTTTAGCGCCTGCCCCAATGTGTCATGGTGTGCGCAGATTGCCTGCTCGAACACGGCGACATCGAGCCAGTACTGGGCTTCAGGGTTGATGCCGAGGAATTCGTGATCCACACTTAAGAGATCTCGAATCGGCGCGGTGGACGGTTGCTGCGCCGATTGAAGCTGCCAGAGTGTCTGTCGCAGATAGCGTTTGGCCTGCGCCGTTGTGGAATCCCGCCACATCAGTGCTGCTACCTTTTCGCGATCTTGTTGCTGATGACGGTGGAGCAGCAAGTAGCTGAGCAGTTCCTGGCAACGGCGCGGGCCGACGTCGATGATCGATCCGTTGTTGCTATGAATATGGAATGCGCCAAATAAAGAGATATGTAGCATGTCCATCACGAATGGCTCAATGTTCTGATTGCGATCTCAACTTTAGTGGAGATGTGAAGACCACCAACGCGCAACGGGAACCTCGCTATTGTGCTTCACTCAGTTGACCGATATCCTTCCTCATTGATTCACTAAGCTCTGAATGAAATTGCTCAGAAGCTTTGTTCATACCTAGCTGCTCGCGGACAAAGCTGTCTATTCGTTGCCAGATATATTTGGCACTAAAGCCGGCGGCCAAGGCGGTTAGAAATATGGTGGCATATAGGCCTAGCGGATACTCACTGATTGTCTGTGTATCTGTATTGTCCAAACCACTGACGATGACTGCACCACTGAAAAACAGGTATGCAACAGCGCTGCCGAGGATTGCGCTGACGAATGGGTGGGCGAAGTACCAGATGGTGAAATAGTAATCAAAGCCGCGTTTTGCTACCCACGCAACGCCATTGTGCATACACCAGAGAATCCCACCAAGGAAACCTGCCGCTTTGGCTACTCCTTCTTGTAACCTGCCGTTGAACTCTACGCTCGTATCTCAAGGCGAACCTTCGGCGACAATAGCAGCAGATCCGTGCCCAAAGAAACCCAGCCGTGGTTTCAGGAATCCCGGTTTGCCCGCCTCCCAAAAGCGACATCCGTATTCGGTCCTCAGAAAATTCATTTGCCGCTTCTGGCGTCGTATGCTGTCGATGTTCTTCACAATGACATAGCGGATCATTCCTTCGGCATCTATGATGACTGTGGAGCCGCCGTAAAACTCATATCCTGGGATCGCATCGTTGCCGGAGATGAGACGGCGCTGAGTTACCTCAGCTACCAAGTCATAGACGATTTGCCCATCGGGTCCGATGCGTTGTGCAGAGCGAATGGACTGAACTTCTGGTATTGTCACTTGCTGGCTCGATACTGCTGGATTTTGCGAGCTAACCAGCCCAAACGCAGCCAGACACTCAGGAGAACGTGTGACATACCAGCCCAATGCACAAGCCTGTCGACGCAGTTCTTTGCGATCCGCGGGCTGCGCCGGTGAGCGATGAAAGGCCAAGTGTGCGAAATCCAACGCGGGGGCGCCTGGTAATGGTATGCGCGGTGGGCGCCACAACAGAGCGTCTTCCGCCATGAAGTCAACACCCGAGGGGAAGATCCCTCGCCGTCGAAATGCATCGATCCATGCTTCTCGATATCCCCACGGGTCTTCCGGCACCAATTCGTAGTCGGCTGTGATCACCGCACGTAGAAATTCGCCCAGTTCGATGTCCACCGGTGGGCAGTAATCAATGGCGCGGATGCAGATGTTCAAGAATTGGTTGGCCAGCTTGCTGACTTCACTGGTCAGGATGTCGAGCAGTTCTCCTGGCATGTGACCGGGTGGCAGCACACCACTTCCCCCTGTAGCAAGCCGCACATACTGCTTCGCTTTGCGCTTGAAGATGGTCTGAAATGCTTCGAACACGGCTGTTGTTAGGATTGTGCTCAACTCATGCGGTTCGTTGGACACCTGTTCATACCGTCTGGGCGGGTCGGATTTGTCCACCGTCGTGCGCAGGGCGCCGCCCAGGCCTACAGTGTTGCCGAACTGGCGCGCAATATCAGTGAGCAGTTCGGCTTCTGCCAGATTGCCGCGCGCTTCAGACATGGCTGCGCGAACGACATCTGGATAGCTGAAACGCTGGAAAATTGCGACCAGGTCGGCAAAGGATTCATGAAATGCGGCAACATCTGGGTGGCTGACGACGGCGAAGGAGCTACGCAGCCCATCCAACAGGGCGTGGGTCATCTCATGGGCGATGACGTCGTGTGACAGGCAGGTGAAGACTGTGGCGCCCGGCACGTTGCGATCGCTGGTCTCTTCGGCGTTGGGGGTATAGTAACCAAAGTTTAGTGAGCCCTCTGTTCTATCGTAGAAGGCATTCCGATCTTCACGGCAATGGGGGCGCAACCGCAACTTTGCCGGGCAATCGTTGTCACCGGTTCTTTCAAAGCCCCATCCCACAAATCGCCCCAAAGCTCGCTGAAACTTGGCATAGGTCAGGCTACATATGGCGTAGACCATCTGCTTATGAAATTCAACTTGTGAAGGTGAGGGCGAATAGCCATTACGAAGCAGAACCATTGGATCGTCCAGATCCGCCTGAGACGTACGTGGTGAAGCTTCGCAAGTCTCAAATAGCCTACCTGTCGGGCCAGGCTGAAGCGGTTCATAAGGGACATGAACGGTAGCAACAGCGCCCTGGTATTTGGGTAGCGATGGATCTACGGTAAAGATCCGTAGCGGACGAGATTGGGGTTCCCCAGCAGTGGGTTCATACGGACGTACCTGGGTGCGCTGGATCCGGTGTGAGATCTGGTAGGCCATCCCTTCCGCCGGATAGCCCTGAGTATCCGCCCGGGCGTGCAGGAACTCGTTCATGTCGAGTTGATGCCACAAATTGGCGGGAGCATGAGCCTGATCGCTTCGGATATTCTTTTGCGCAGTGTTTGCCATCGCCTTACCTCCGAAACGTGGAATGAATACCGATGGCCTAACAATTTGCTCGAATCGGGTCACCATTGAGCCGCAAGTGCGACGCACTCACCGGGAACAGACGCGAATGCCGGATGTTGTCCTGGCAAGTGCGTCGCACCTGAACAGGTACTCTGGCTATCTATGACGTAACTACAGCCTCCAGGAAAGGCTGGACGTGCGATTTAGGCGCACAATCCAGGTTAGGATGTTGGCGAGGGGCGGATCCAAATGCTTGGACAACCGCCTCGATGAACTGGTCATTGGTGCCGATGTTCATTTGGTGTCGGTGGAGAAGATCTGTGGCGCGCATCGTGAATTCACCATGCCCACCGCTCTCCCAGGCAACCTCTTGAGATTGGCAGGCTGAGAACACGACTTCACGCATGTTTTCAGGACCACGGCTCAAGATTACACGAGACGCCGGCTGTTGCCGGCGGAAGCGGACATGGGCTTCTGTCAAGGTTGTTGTCGCTTCCAGATAACGCGGATTCTCGTCGATGGCTCGGCTGAGTGGCTGGTTTGAGACCCCAACGGCGAAGCGCGAGATTGTGCCTGAGTGGCAGCAGTCGAAGAAGCAGGTGAGATTGACGCCGATCGGCATCTGCCCGACTACCTTTCCGATATCGTCGTCGATCAGGAAGGCGCCTGTGTCGAAATCATGCGGGCAGAGCGCTTCATCTTTCGTGGGCGTATCCCCCCCCCGCTTCGTCGCCGCTTACATCGGGCAGTTGAATGCCATGCCCGGAATACTGGAAAACGAGTACATCACCGGCTTGGCGGTTGGTGATCAGCTTCTCGAGTTCGCTTAGAATGCGGGCACGTGTTGCATCCCGGTCTAGCAAGAGGGTTGCAGGCTCAAACCCTAGCCTTTGTAGGGTTTTGTCCCACTCTCTTGCGTCACTTACACAACCCGATAGTGGGCGTGTGCTGTAGTCGTCGATGCCTACACAAAGTGAACGCCGCCGCCGTGTGGCAATCAGATGTGATGTTTTGGTAGGAGTCGATGTAGGTGTTTCTGCCTGCTCAGTAGATGGTTTCTGCCCATTGAGCAACCATTCAAGCCCTGGCGGCCAATCAAACTGGTTGTCCCATGCGAAGAGTGAACGCGCTTCACGTGTGCCTGGATAGGGTATGATGTGGGTATTGTCGTTGATGTCAATGATGCGCCGGAGTACGCTGTTCATCGTTGAGGGATCCACGCTGAATTCACCGTGTGTTTTTGCCTGGCAGGCGCTTCGGCCCTCAATGACAGATCCCGTTGGCGCCCACACCACCTGAGCCCTACCATCCTGGCGACCGCTTACGCCCAACAACTTCTGCAAAGTAGGATCCGCCTGTCGGAGAGAGATCTCCAGGCCAAGGATCGGCGTTTCCGGTTCCGGCTCCAATCCATAGTGCAGCAGGTATAGAATGGAACGGTTGTAGATGCGGGCTGTCGGATCTCGTTCTTCGTAGTTACGCCGCAAGGTAAAGATGGTGCTATTACGAATGCGTCCGCTGCGTAACAGTGGCGCCAGTCTTTCTGAAAAATCAGATACCGTAATCGCCGGCGCCAAGAGTTGTACCGACTCGAATGCGGGGATATTTCTCTGTAGGGCGCAAGGCAAGAAATGGCTCAGGAAGATGGACCCCGCACTATGGCCTACCGCATGTAGTGCGATGTCTGAACCGGCTGCCCTGCAAAGATCTTGTAGCCGATCTGCTACATAGGCTGCGCCGCCTGCCACATCGGCCGCCCGCTGCGCGCTACTCTTCATGCCTTGCCAGACGGTTGGGCCACCGAGCTGGCGCACGAGTTTGTCCACGACAGGATCGGTGATCCCCTCGCGGGTCAGCGATCTTGCGCGACTGTTCTCTCCTCTCATTAGTTGATACAGGATCTCCACGAAGCCGGTCTCCCAGATGAAAAACACTGGGTAAACATAGTTGTCTCGCCACCAATCGAGCTGGCTGTAGGCATGGAGGAGCGCATTCTTCTCTGACACCAGCCCGCCATGCGCATAGAAGAGCAGGTGCAGTTTCTTGCCTGTGCGACGAGCGTCTTCTACGGCTTGTGGGATATGCTCATTGAAGATCGCGTCCACATCGACGCTGTAGGTTTGCATATGTCCACAGGTGGAGAATCGGCCCTGGGTGAGATTCACAGCAAAACGCTGCAATGTGTCTATCATTTCCAGCGTCAGCTGTGGTTCGGCCACGCGTTCGTGACCATCGGTGGCCCTGGTGGTGTCGAACTTCTGATCGCGATCTGTGGGTATCTGCACGAACGCCATAGGGCTTTCTCTTTCTGGGATCTCATCGGCGCGATCCTGCCGGTGCGGGCCGTCGCTTGGAAGCGCGAAAGGATTCGATTCCACTGCATCGCTTCGTCGCTGAACGGGCTGTGGCCCTTGTCATTGCTGCCATTCTGATTGCCCGTCTGTTTCAGAGACGCATGAACACTACCTAACTCAGTTAGTAGCTGTTGCTTGTCTAAGGTGGCGCCCGGCCCTGTGCCTGTTGTAAGCTCGCTCGAAACACAAGCGTCTCCGGTTGCAGCCCGGCATGTATCTGAACACCTGCGATGACGTGTAGCAGACTCCGACGCTGCTCCGGCGTCATTTGCTCGCCGCCAGGGTCGAAGTCACCCACAATGGTCACCATGAATGGGCCGCTTTGTTCGTTGCCATTGTGTCCGGCGGCGCTTACCGGCGGCAGATTCCAGTTGCGTCCTAACCAAATGCGGCCTTCTGGATCGATAGTGACATGCTGCGCAAAGCCCTGTAGTCCGTATCTGTCCATGTGCTCATGTGCGAGCTCGTCCATTGAACGTGCGCCGGCAAAGGCTTTGGCCTTCAGATCCTTTGTCTGGTGCAAGTGGATAGATGTGATTCTGCGTACGAAGGGAAATCGCACAAGAAATTGAGCGAATTCTGTTCTGCATAGGTAATCGACATTCATGCCATTCTCCTTTGAGGGTTGTACTGCAATACCCTACCAATCCATATGTGTGATGGAAGCACTGTTGCCAAGGGACATGTAGACTATGCCACGTGCAAATCCCTGCACCAGGTGACCTTCAATGGTTTGGCGCGCTGTAATCGGCGCACCCAGCTGCTGACGCCGCGCATACAGGACAAATGCGTCTTCGGCAAAGGCAGTATGCGTGATCTGGTCCCATAGTTGCTGATGGATTTTGCTGACGGTGACATCAGGCGGTAACTCATCGCCATTGTCCTGAACTGTCTTTTGAAAGACGACATACCAGGAATGGTGGTGATAGTCGCCACCTTTGTAGGCGCCGTAGTGTGTGCTCAGATCTTGTACTTCGAACGAAACCCGCTGTGATTACTTTGGCGTCGGAGACAGCCTTGATGGCCTGATACGCCTTGCGCAGAAGCGGTCCGTAGATCTGTGGATCAAGTGTTGGGTCATAACCCGGCGCTGGGTCGAGATCCGGTTCGTTCCAGATCTGAAAAGCGGAAACGGTAGCTGCGAAACGTTCTGCCAGCGTTCGACAGCGCACACCGAACTTTTCGAGATAGGGCTGCCACACACTGAGGCGCCGCCACTCGTTGCGGTTTCGATGATGTTCTTCCAAGGTAGGTCTGCCAGGACACGACTCGTTGTTGATAACCATCAATACTTTGATGCCTGCTTGCCGCAGCTGGTAAACAACCGTTTCGTAGAAACTGAGGTCACCTGGTAGTTGGGCGTCATCACGCAATTCTTGAACACGAAACGCACGCGGGTCACACCTGCATGTCGGCAATTCAGCTGGATTGGGATTCCCGGCGTCTAGATTCCTGGGATCAATATTCATTCAGGCTGTACCACGCTTGGCAGCGCCATTTGTTGTATGGATCGGCAAGTTAACTGGGGCAACAACAACACCGCTATCGTCACCGGTCTCGTGCTTTGTCGGTACGGGCCCGCTGGTACTTCGGCCAAACGTTGCACAGTCGCCGTCGACATCGAAGTCAATCCAGTCGAAGTTGCTGCCCATCATAAGAACACCGCCAAGACATGTGGATATTGCGCCAGTAACTGTGCTGCGCACCAGATCATGGACGTAGCGTCAGGAGTTGTTCTGGTAACCCGTCCGCCAGCACGCGAACACCTGGCATGTGGACACCCATATCACAGCCATACTCGCCGTAAAGATAGGGCATCGGTTGTACATCTAGCGGCAAGAAGGGGATCACTTTGCGCTCGTAGCGGTGAAGTAGCCAATCCTGCGCTTTCGAAGATATTGGGCGCCATGGGCGTGAGCAAGAGCACTGCTCTTTTGTTCATCCCACATATCGCATGGCCGGCAAAAAGCGCTTCCACGCCGCCATCTCGTCGAGTTCAGGGACTTCGGGGCATCCGCAGCAGAAAAACCGCCGATAGCGGCATGCAATCCATCCTGAAACAGAAGATCGACAAAGGCGATGCTGAACTCGGCCAGTTTGGCCCAATTGAGTCGGGTTCGCCAACATCACTTCGTTGTTGAACTGCCATGCGTCAATTTCTCGGTTGTAAATAGCATTGTTGCGGACAATATCAGCGGCCCAGTGTGCAGCCTCTTGTGGATTGGCGGCAATGCGCGACTCGATTTCCCCGTCAGGTCGAAAAACACGGCCAACAAAAGTATTCGGTGACCAGTTTTCCACTGTGCTGCTGCACCTGCGGCGGCTCAAAAGCAATGCCACCCGTGGTTGCCAACGCTGAATTGTCTGTTGATGGTGGTTTATGCTGCCGATTACGTGGGGACCAATCATGGTGTTCTCCTTCTTTGGGGGCGTTGAGATCTCAGTACATTCAATACGCAAGATCCCATCAACCACCGACGTTCCCAGTACGCTTTTGGGGGGGACAACATTTAGATTACTCATCGCAGAAGAAGGAAAAAGAGGGCAATTGTCATGTAAATGGCACTGACAAATGTCACCTGACTGAATGGTCGACGGCTTGGGATTAGATCTGCTGCCAAAATTCAGTGATCGAAATTTGAAGCGGGCAGCGAACGGGAACAGAAGAGATAACGCCTCGGAAGTCTTCGACGGCCCGCCAGACAGGTTGGGTGAATCGGTGAAACTGAAAGAGATCTAGGGCGACACGATGGGGTCCTCTGCCAGGAACACGACGATAAAACCAACGTAGAACGGCCCAGATGGTAACGAGCAAGAGAGGGAACGCAAAGAAAAAGAAGCGCATCATGGGGTTGCGAGAAGAGGTCTTGATGCGGACGGTACGCCCGATGCGATAAGAGCATTCAATGCCAAATCGACGCCTGTAACGCTTGTAGATGACGTGCGCAGGCCAGTTCAGATTCCGACCAGAACCCTCCATTACTCCTTTGACGGCGTAAGGTGGTGCCACGCCCAACCAATGCACCCTCCGATTCGGCTGAATCAATGATGGTGCCAAATCCGTATCCGTAGCCCACTGACGAACATGTGTTCACATCATCCTCGAACAGAATCTTTTATCATTTTCCATAACCATCTCTGCTCGGACAGAATGCAGATGAATGTGCCAGTTGCCAGGCATATTGTATTCACCGGGTAGAATGGTATAGACGACAAATGTCCTGAATTCCTGGTCACCACTTCGCCGCTCAGTTTTGCCGTCGATTCATCGTTTGGATCGACTGGTTGATATTGGCCTTTGGCGTCGGCATGGTACAGATAAACATGCGCGTTCTGTATGGGTTCATTCGTGATACTATCTACTACGATGCCATTGATGATCAGGCGCTGTCCCACCTCATCTGCCGGTGCCAGTGATATTGTCGGTGGGTTGCTTCTCTGCTCTTTCATTTCGTGCGAGAGGGGTACCTGAGACCCGTTCGGCATTTGTACAGAGTTGAACAGAATGTAGATGACGACAAACAGGTGTCTAAACACGGAATTCGTCTCCTTTCCAAACACAGCCTAGTTGCGGGTTTCGATCTGCATGCCGGTGCCGTCGAGGGCGCGCCAGGCGCCGACGAAGATGATGTATTCGTCCCAGAAGTCGATGCGTTGAAGGTCGATTTGCGCCTCGTCGGATGTGAGACGAAGGTCGACTTCGGTATTGGGGATGCGAGGTTCATGAATGGAGTGGGCGCGTGCAGCGGCGAGCAGGGACGAAAGGAAGAGTACGGTAGGGAAGAAAACAGTAGCGAGCAGGAAGATGGCAACAATCCGGCGGGGGGAACGCAAGGTTGTTTTTCCTTTCATTCGGTTGTGGGCCGGGCGGGCAATGGGCGCGTACGGCGTCGTTCGGTTGATGCTCCTTGTGTTTGGGTGTGGGCCGGTGCAGGGCGGGTGTGTTGTGGGATATTCCGACCGCTGGGCTGTAGTGTAGCATTTGCCGTTTGGGGTAGCAAGTGAGTTGGAAGGCCGGAGGTCGAGGACAAAACAGATTTGGTAGTTTTCGCGCTAAGCACGCAAGATGGGGCTACGACCGCAGAAGTTGGCGGCGCGACCGGCGTGATCTCAAGTGGTCGTGCGGGAAGCCTTGAGAGCGAAGAGAGAGGATGTCTTCGATCATGATGATCAGAACAATTTTGTATGTGCTGAGTCTGTTCTTGCTCGTTCTGGCGCCTGCGGCGGATGGAGGACAAGTGAATGTCACGTCGACGCCAACCGCTCGTGTCGTCAAAGACGCCGAATCCATAGCGACGTCTACCCACACAGCGACATCCACGCCCCAGGTGAACAGGTCGGCGCCCACCGCCGATGTCACGGTGGACACGGCCACGGCGCAGGCGACCGCCACAAGTGATGCGACGGGCATCGACACCGACACTGCCATCAACCCCGTGGACGGGGCTGTCTACGTCTACGTGTCCCCTGGCGATTTCACGATGGGATCGAATGAGGGCCGAGCCGATGAACAACCCGCCCATACAGTCTATCTTGACGGCTTTTGGATCATGCAGACCGAGGTGACCAACGGGCAGTACGCCGCCTGTGTAGAGGACGGCGCATGCACCGCCCCACGCAACATCTTCTGGCAACTGCCCGTCAACGCCGACCGTCCGGTGACGTGGGTGAGTTGGAACCAAGCCAACGATTATGCCGAGTGGGTGGGCGGTAGTCTGCCTACTGAGGCGCAATGGGAGAAAGCCTGCCGGGGGACAGACGGCCGCGTCTACCCCTGGGGGAACACTGAACCGAGCGCCGCGTTGCTCAACTTTGGCAACAATGGGGATGGCATCACGCCCGTAGGCGCTTACCCAAACGGCGCCGGTCCAAATGGTCTGCTGGACATGGCCGGCAACGTCTGGGAGTGGACGGCGGATTGGTACAGTGAGGAGTATTACAGCCGGTCACCGGAACGGAACCCGACGGGACCGGCGTCCGGCTTCGCTCGCGTGGCGCGCGGTGGGGCGTTCTACTTTAGTGCGGAAGGTGCGCGCTGCGCCTTTCGGTACGGGTACAATGCTCAAGTTGCGGGGGACTTCGGCTTGGGGTTCCGGGTGGTGTCGGAGGGGTTTTGATCTGAGGCAATCCCTTAGGAGAAACCAGAGAAAAAATGATCCACGAAGGCACACTGAAATCCGTGTCCTTCTCTTTTCTTCTTCGTGTGCCTTCGTGGATCACTAAAATTCTGAGATGTCCTAGCCCATCACTATAGGTTCTGCCTTACCGTTTAAGGAATGGCAGGAAGGTCTCCGATATCGCAATCCCCGGCGGTACAGGAATCTCGGGATCGGATGTCTCTTTGGGGCGCTGTGGTGCGTCGGGCTGCACGGTGAAGACGGTTCTGGCCTGCGGGTTGACGCTGACCAACACTTCGTAGCGGCCCGCGTCGCCCTGGTTCGTGTTGAGGATGAAGGTCAAGCCGCCGCTCGTGTCGGTCTTCTGTGTGGCGAGATATGCGCCGTTCAACGAGATCGTTGCTGTGCTGTTCGGCGGGAAGCCCGATCCGGTGACGGTGAAGTAGCTGCCCGGTCCACCACTGGTGTAGTTGATGGTGAGCACCGGTTGTAGCGAACTGTCCCAGTAGTACGTTTCTGGGTTGAGCAGGTGTTCATCGGCAGTGGTGTCATCGATGACATAGCCCGAATCGTAGTTGAGCAGGCCGTTCTTCATGATCACGGGCTGCGGGATCTGGCCCAGAATGCCGATCATGGGCAGTTCCTGCGCCCAGATGTCCAAGATTTGCCTGAACAAGACATTCTGCTGCTGCACGTCGGCCTCGCCTTCGATCTGGCCCCAGAGTTGCCAGATGTCTCGAATCCAATGATCGCTGAGAGGTTGGTCGGCCTTTGGATGGTTTGGATCGTTGCGCCAGATCCCCCACGCTCCTGCCCAAGGACGGTCGAGCTGTGTACCCAAGAAGATGCCGGGTGAGAGCAGCGGCAAGGACGCACGATCTCCACCCCACCACGCCGCCTCGATCTGATTGTTCTCTACGTGTTCACTGTACAGCGAACGCTCCACCGCCACGTAGTTTGCTTCGATCCCCACTGCCGCAAAGTCCTGGATTAACATTTGGACGGCCTGTTCGTCCGCGGTGCCGACGTCGGCTGTCCCTTCGATGGTGAAACTGATGCGCTCGCCTGAGGCAAACAGGCGGAAGCCTTCGCTGTCTTTGTTGCTGTAGCCGGCTGCGTCGAGCAGTGTGTTGGCGGTGGCCGGTTCGTAGCCGATGTAGGCGTTCGACAGCGTTGCATAGTATTGTGGCGACTGTTCCAGCGGGCTGTACTGGCGCGGCTTCGCCAGGCCCTGGTAGACATCGGTATTCATCTTGGCGCGGTTGACTGCCAGCGACAGGGCCTGACGCACCCGCCGCTCTTGAAAGAACTGGCGTAGTTCAACGTTGTTGGGCGTGGTCAGATTCAGTTGAAGCGCCACATGATTCGCACTGACGGCGAGCGCAATGCGGTAGCCGCCGTCCGTTGCACCTGCCAGGTAGTCGCTGTAGGCGGCCATGGTAGCGTGGCGCGCCTGGAAATCGACAGCGCCGCCGGTGACTGCCTGTGTGAATTCGACTGTCTCGTTGAAGTGGAAATGAACGATGGTATCCACGTACGGAAGCTGTTGGTTGTCGCTATCGACGCCCCAATAGTAGGGGTTGCGCTCCATGACAAACGGATCGGCGTCGACGGTGTTCTTGATGGCCTCGGTGATGTAGCGGGATCGGATTTCGGTTTCGCTGAGGTCTTTTTTGCCGGGCATGCGTGTGCTCTGCTTTGCTGGTGGCCCTCGGGGATGGGCTGGATCACGAAAAACGCCGCACGTCCCACAGTAGTCTATGGGCTTGCGGCGTTTGTGGCTGTGCGCTTGGGTTGTGCTACGATGTTGCTACATTCCTGGGCCGCGACCAGGATATCGAAAGCGCTGACCTGGCCGGGTCGGCGCTTTTTTGTTGGTGGCCCGTGCGTTGTTGGGTGTGATGTGTGGAGACGGCGCTCCGGGGGGCCTGGGTTGTTCAGGAGGAGTTTAGCATAGGCGAGGGGGACGGGGCAAGGGGGAGAAATCAGCAGGGGTACGCAATAATCTCACTTTTGTCGCTGTTTGCTGACAGGGAAATATGCTAACGTCAAGGCAGATTGGTTGTCTACCTTAACCTCCATCCACTCATGATATCGGAGGACATCATGGTGCCGGAGTCAGGTGCTCACGTTGAACCCAAGAACGTTAGCAGGTGGGTACATGCCGGTCTCATTGCTATCGTGTACGTGTGTAGCGGTACTGCCGACGACGTAGACGCCGTCCTGTGCAACGGCATATCGGGCGACAGTTTGGTCTGACTTCACCTCGTCAGCGCCGTACTGGTGGCCCCAGCCTTCACCACCGTCTTTGTTCAATTGAGAATGTATGCATTGCGTTTGCCTGTGCTGGTTTGCCCAGGCAGAGCGCCCTGGGTGATGCCGGAGACATAGAGTGCGGTATCGTCAACAGATAGGCCACCGACCCATTCTTCGGAAGTAGAGCCATACTGCTTGGTCCATATCTCGACGCCGTTGAGATCGTACTTGCGCACGTAGTTGTCTATGGAGCCGAAGTGGGTTTGGGCGGGAGCGCTTCGGTGACTGTGCCGGCCACGTAGACACCGGTGCTGTCGACTGCGACCTGTGAAGCTGAATCGTCGCCGGTCGTGCCAAATTGGCGAGTCCACAGGACGGTTCCGTCGAAGCTGTATTTGCGAATGAGGGCATCGCGCATGCCGACCTGGACCTGTCCTGGCAGCGTTCCTGCGGTCTGCCCGACGACGTAGAGGCCGGTGGCGTCGGCCACAAGCGCGAAACCGCCATCCTGGGCTGGGGTGCCAAATTGGTCTGTCCACAACTCGTTGCCGTTCGCATCATACTTGCGGATAAACACATCGGCATCTCCCTGTGCTGTCTGCCCAGGCAGCGCATCGCCCACGCTTCCAATGACATAGAGTCGTCTCCCAGCGCGAAAATGCCTGCCGTTGAGTCGTTGCCTGATGTGCCAAACTGACGAACCCAGATCTCGTTGCCATCGGTTTGGTTGAGAATGATCCACGAAGCCACACGAAGATACACGTACCTTCATGTTTCACAGCGACGACGTGCGATTGTACCTGCGATGGGAAAGAGTGGAACGGCAAGATTTGTAGACACACTTATTGGACGAGAGGAGATCCACCTATGACCGTCAACCTACACAATATGAAACGCTTCACCGGCCAAGTGGCGCTGATCACCGGCGGCGCGTCGGGGATTGGCCGCCACCGCGCAGCGGCTGGCTGCAGAAGGCGCACAGGTGATTGTCGTCGACAACAACGCCGAAATGGGACAGAAAACCGTCGATGAGATTGTATCTGGAGGCGGCGGACCATCTTCCTGCGGGATCTGGCTGATGATGAATCGATTAAGTTGGTGGCGCGTGCCGTGGCGGAGGTGTTTTGGGAAGCTGGACATGCTCGTCAACAATGCAGCCATCCACCGCCCCGGCAGGATCGAGGACGGCGGTTGGCTGAACAACTGGGAGATCGAAAGCAAGATCGGCTTTCGGGGCTGGCTATTGTTGACACAGCACCTGTTGCCGATGCTCCAGCAGACAGGCGGATCCGTCGTCAATGTATCATCCGAAGCAGGGTTTGTGGGGCGGCCAGGGCAGGTGGTCTACGACGCCATCAAGGCCGCCATCGTCTCGGCCACCAAGACCATGGCCCAGGAATTCGCCGGCGCAGGCATCCGCGTCAACGCCGTGGCGCCGGGCTGGACCGTCACCGAGATGCATTTCAGTCGCCACGCGGACCCATCCGCGCGCAAGGCGGAGTTGGAATCCCTCTCGATTGCATCTTGTGTGATGAAGCGACTCGGCCGCCCCAGCGAGATTGCCGGCGCTATCGCCTTCCTCCTCAGTGACGACGCGTCGTACATCACCGGGACGACGCTACATGTGGATGGAGGACGGGTTGGTCTGAGTGTCAAGTAACAGGGAATTAGCGAGGGAGAGCGGCGACAGTCATCATGTCTAACGAAAAGCGATAGCAGACGCGATATCGAGTTGAAAGAATCTGATTTTCTGATTATCATGTGTTTTGTTAGAGCCGAGTGTTCGCATGTGAAAGGATCGCCAACATGCCAGAAATCATCTCTGTCACCGAAGCAGCCCGTAATTTTTCGGATGTCATCAACCGCGTCTACTACCAGGGGCAATCCTATTTGCTCACACGGGGCGGAACCGTGGTGGCACAGTTGAGTGCCGTGGGTACGCCCCTAACCGGCGCAGAGTGGCGAAAACGCTGGCAAGATCGTCCACGCCTCGATCCGCATGACGCCGCTGAGTGGGAGGAAGAACTGCAAGCGACCAAGGCTGCGGTGGTGTCGCCTGAGGCCAATGCATGGGATTCCTGATCGACAGCGCCGTTCTCATTGCGGTTGAACGGGAGCGGATTTCGCTGGACAAGATCACCGCCGATCTAACCGACCATCCACTGGCCATGTCCGCAATTACGGCCAGTGAACTGCTTCACGGTGTACACCGAGCGAAAGAAGCCCCCATCCGCCATAAGCGAGCCAACTTCGTCGACTATCTGCTTGGCCTTTTTCCCGTGATCCCGGTGGATCTCGAAGTGGCGCGTATCCATGCCGTCCTGTGGGCAGGACTGGCAGAGCGGGGCGAGCAGATCGGCGCACACGACCTGTTGATCGCAGCTACAGCGCGTTCTCTGAACTATGGTGTTGTCACATTCAACGTGCGTGAATTTGAGCGTATCCCCAACCTGACGATCTACAATCCTGCCGCTTCTTGATCCCCGCGGCAGAATGTCCATCCCCTAAGATGGCGCTACCGTATGATCTGCACCATGTGCAGCGGGCGAAATTCCTTCCTGCTGTGAGTTCGTCATTGTGTTGTGAGGTTGAATATGAGGAACACGATTGTGACACTTGAACCTGAGTGGGTCAATACCCTGCGTCTGCTGGACAACCGGCCATTGGACGACTTCGTCAAGGAGCTGGCCATCCTGGAACTCTATCGGCGTCGTCAGATCTCCAGCGAGAAGGCGGCAGAACTTCTTAAGATGGAGCGTATGGAGTTTGTGCGTTTTGCCTCACGCCAGGGCATTGCATTCTACGACATGTCGGAGGATGAGTTTGCCGACGAAATGGAATTGTTGTCCGAGGCAGTGTAGATTCTTTTAAACATTGCTTTTGGTCAAGATTTGTCAAAGTGCAGTTTGTGAAAGCCACCCAGGGGGCGCCAAACCGAGAGGGTGGCTTTTGCTATTGGTGAGACTTTCTCAAGAAAATACTACCTTGGTTCCGAAAACTCAAACTCCAGCAGGTCGTTCATTGTAAGGGGGGCAAGATATCGACTCAGAAAAGTCAAGAGTCGTTCCGCCAGGTACACTCACTGATTCGTGACCGATGCAAGCGCGCCATCTACATACGCGGTGACGGCGCGGTGGAAGCTCTTTTCGATCTCGTAGGGCATGGCGAAGCCGCGTGTGCTTTCTAGTGAGACGAAGCCGTGGATCAGGCTACGGAAGCCGCGCACGATGTGGATGGCGTCCTCTTCGGCGATGCCCAACGAATTGACGGCCAGCATGATCGTGGTGAGGATGTCGCCGCCCGCAGCCTGCACTTCAGCGTCCTCACCCTCGATGGAGGAGACCAGAACAAGGCGGTAGAGGCCGGGATTGGCTTGGGCAAAGGCTCTGTAGGCATAGGCCAGCTCGAAGAGTGCCTTGTGCCCAGTTTTGCCCGCCGCCGCCTCGCGCATCGCCTGCCCTAGATGTTGCCAGGTGTAGAGTTGCAGTTCGCGATGCAATCCATCCAGCCCACTGATGTGGTTGTAGAGCGATGGCGTTCGGATGCCCAACGATGCTGCCAGTTCGGCCAGCGACAGCTTTTCTGGGGAACTGCTGCCGTTAACCATTTCCACTGCACGGCGCACCACCGCTTCTTTGTTCAACGTCCTGCGCTTGATCATTGAAAGTTCCTTTCTGCCCGCGCGATGGCTTCTCGCATCGCTGAAACGGGATTTTCGAGCATCGGGCCATGTCCTACGGCCAGACGCGATGGATTGAGATCGACCAACTTCTTCGTCGTCTCCAACGCAGTAGACTTATCCCACGTGGCCCAGGCGGGGAGCGGAAAGCGCCAGCGCACATCGCCGGAGACGGCAATGCCGCCCTGCGTCTGGAAGGCGTCACCGGCGTAGAGTGTGCTGTCGCGCGTGTCGAGGAAGGCGATCTGATCCGGCGAGTGGCCCGGCGCGGCGATGACTTGCAGCGAACCGACCTGATCGCCGGGCTGGATCGTGCGGGTCGGCGTTGATGTGCAGCGCACGAAACCGCCCTTGAGCGGCGTATCGGCTTGCCCTGGCGCGAGAGTAAAGTCTTCTTTGAGGAAGCGGGCTGTCTGCGCGCTGCACAGGAATTCCACTTCCGGTAGCCGCTGCACCAGCGCATCCAGCGAGCCGACGTGATCGGTGTGGGCATGCGTCAAGAGGATGCGGCGGATCGGCTGTCCCAACTGCTGCGCTGCCGCCAGGATCGAGTCCGCGCTGCCCGACATGCCGGCGTCGATCAATGTCAGCCCGTCCTCCTCTTCAACAAGATAGGTGTTCATCACCCAAAAACGGGTGACCTTATGCCCGTAGAATCGTTCCGAAAACTGAGTGCCTTCGGGGGATTGCATGGCGTTCATGGTTTCTCTCCTGTTCAAAAAAGCTCGATAAAAACTAATGTAATTAGTTTATAAACTATTTGTGTTAGTTTGTCAACCCCCAATTTCTCAATTCCCCACCAATCATCTCTACTTGTCCACGCACCACGAATCACGAATCACGAATCACGCATTTCTCCCTTCATTGTCTAAATCCCCCACCTGAGCTAAACTAGTTTATGACCATCTGGTCGAATCCCCATTTTTATCCCAGCTACTTCACCAGAAAACGTCAGCGAGAGAGAAAGAAATGACTGAACAGACACTGGATAAGGTCAACACCAATTCCAAGCCGTCGGATCTGCGTATTACGGACGTACGCATCGCCAATCTGGCGGGCATCCCCATGCGGGTGACGTTGCTCCGCATCGACACAAATCAGGGCATTTCGGGCTACGGCGAGGTGCGCGACGGCGCCAGCAAGACCTACGCGCTGCTGCTCAAGAGCCGCCTGATCGGCGAGAACCCCTGCAACATCGACAAGATCTTCCGCAAGATCAAGCAGTTCGGCTTCCATGCGCGGCAGGCGGGCGGCGTCTGTGGCGTGGAAATGGCGCTCATGGACCTGGCGGGCAAAGCCTACGGCGTCCCCGCGTACATGCTGGCCGGCGGCAAGTTCCGCGACAAGGTCCTTTGTTACTCCGACACGCCCTCCGTCCCCGACGGCAAAGAGATGGGTGAGCGCCTCAAGGGACGTGTGGAGCAGGGATTCAAGTTCCTCAAGATGGACGTGGGCATCCAATTGCTGCGTGACGTACCTGGCGCGCTGATCGCTCCCCCGGATATGCTCCAGAGCCGAACCATCATGCACCAGTTCACCGGCATCCAGATCACCGACAAGGGCATCGATCACCTGTGCCAGTACGTTGAAGACGTGCGCAGCGTGGTAGGCTACGACGTGCCGCTGGCAGTGGATCACTTCGGCCATATCGGCATCAAATCGTGCATCCGCCTGGGCAAGGCGCTGGACAAGTACACCCTGGCCTGGTACGAGGACATGATCCCCTGGCAGTTCGCCGATCAGTGGGCCGAACTGACCCGCGCCGTGGACACGCCCACCTGCACCGGCGAGGACATCTACCTCAAAGAAGGCTTCATCCCGCTGCTGGAGAAGAACGCCGTCAACGTGATCCACCCCGATCTGGCTTCGTCGGGCGGCATTTTGGAGACGAAAAAGATTGGCGACATGGCGCAGGATTACGGTATTGCGATGGCGATGCACATGGCCGGCTCGCCGATTTCGGCGCTGGCCAACGTCCACTGCGCGGCGGCGACGGAGAATTTCCTGGTACTGGAAAACCACTCGGTCGATCATCCTGAGTGGAACGAACTGGTCGTCGGTCTCGATGTACCCCTGATCCAGGACGGCTTCATCAACGTCCCCGAGAAGCCAGGCCTCGGCTTCGACGACATCAACGAAGAAGCCATGCGCAAGTACCTCGATCCGCGCGATCCCATCTACTTTGATCAGCCCACCGACGCGTGGGACAAAGAGTGGTCGCACGACCGACTCTGGAGCTGAGGAACGAAGCGAAGAGGTGAAGGCGAGGATGCAGCGTTGCACCTCGCCTCTTCTATTTCCATTACCCCACAAGGAGGAATCCTGATGCAATACACCAAACTGGGCCGCACCGGCCTCACTGTCAGTCGTCTCTGCCTGGGGACGATGAACTTCGGCCACGCACCAGCGAAGAAGACAGCCACGCCATTATGAACCGGGCGCTGGAACTGGGCATCCACTTCTTCGATACCGCCAACCGCTATGGGCGCGATGTGCGCAACGGCTACACAGAGGAGATCATCGGCAATTGGATCGGCGCAGATCCCAGCCGCCGCGACAAGATTGTGCTGGCGACAAAGGTCTACGGGCCGATGGGTGAGGGCGTCAATGATCGGGGGCTGTCGGCCTATCACATCCGCAAAGCCTGTGAAGACAGCCTGCGCCGCCTGCAAACCGATCACATCGACCTCTACCAGATGCACCACGTGGAACGGTCGACGCCGTGGGAGGAGATCTGGCAGGCGATGGAGTTGCTGGTGCAACAGGGGAAGGTCCTCTACGTGGGGAGCAGCAACTTTGCCGGGCTGCATATCGCCAAGGCGCAGCACGCCGCCGAAAAGCGCAACTTCATGGGACTCGTCTCGGAGCAGAGCAAATACAGCCTCAACATGCGCATGATCGAACTGGAAGTGATCCCGGCCTGCCGCGAATACGGCCTGGGCCTGATCCCCTACAGCCCGCTGGGCGGCGGCTTGCTCGCCGGTTCTGAACACGCCAGCGGCGACGCGCCAAAGGACGCCTCGAAGCCGCTTCCCCGAAGTGCGCGAACGCCTGGCGCAGTACGAGTCTTTGTGCGGCGAACTGGGCGAAAAACCCGCCGACGTCGCCCTGGCCTGGATGCTGAAGAACCCGGTGATCACCGCGCCGATCATCGGTCCGCGCACGATGCAGCAACTCGAAGAAAGCACACGCGCCGTGGAAATCGATCTCAGCGACGAGGTGATGGCCCGCCTCGACGAGATCTGGCCGGGGCCGGGTGGCGAAGCGCCGGAGGCGTATGCGTGGTAGGGACGTGAAGCGTAATTCGTAATGCGTAATGTCGTGTTAACCGAACGAATTTCCAATTGGCGATCATAGCCTCATCGAGACATTACGCATTACGAATCACGCATTACGCTCAATCAAAAAAGCCGTGACGCGCAAGCGTCACGGCTTTTCTATTCCCCAAAACCTTCGTTCACCCACCCAGGTGCATCAGCAGGTTCGTCCAGAACGTCGGGTAGAGGCCGACGACGACGGTGCCGATGGCGGCCACAGCCAGGCTGACGTTGAGGCCCGTCCACTGTTGACGTTCCACGCGCTCGCCTTCGCTGAAGTACATGGAGACGACGACACGCAGGTAGTAGTAGGCGCTGATGGCGCTGTTGACCATGCCCACCACGGCCAGCCAGGCCCAGCCACCGTCCACAGCGGCTTTGAAGACGAAGAACTTGCCGAAGAAGCCGGCCAGCGGCGGGATGCCCGACAGGCTGAACATGAAGATCGCCATCGCCAACGCCAACCACGGCATACGGCTGCCCAGGCCGTTGAAGCGTTCCTGGTCGACGTCACCTTCGCCGGCTTTCTCCAACGCAATCAGGACGGCGAAAGCGCCGATGTTCATGAAGGCGTAGGCGAAGACGTAGAAGAGCGCCGCGCCCGCGCCTTCCGCCGACGCGGGGACCAGCGCCACCAGCAGGTAACCGGCGTGGGCCACGCTGGAGTAGGCCAGCATACGCTTCACGCTGGGTTGGCGCAGCGCTGCCAGGTTGCCCACCGTCATCGTGACCACGGCCAGCGCCGCCAGCATCCAGCCCCACGTCTCCTGTTGGGCGGGCAGCGCTTCGGTGAAGACACGAATGAAGGCGGCGAATGCGGCTGTCTTGGTGCCGACGCTCATGAAGGCGGTCACCGGCGTGGGCGCGCCCTGGTAGACGTCGGGCGTCCACATGTGGAAGGGGACCAGGCTGACTTTGAAACCGAAGCCGACGATGATCAGCGCCATGCCGGGCAGCAGCAGCAGTTGATTGGCTGCAGGCGATTGCAGCGATTCGGCCAGCAGGCGCAGATTGGTGGTGCCGCCTGCACCGTAGATCAGCGCCATACCGTAGACGAAGAAGCTGCTGGCAAACGCGCCGAGCAGGAAATACTTCATGCCCGCTTCGGTGCTGCGCGGGTTGTCTCGGTAGAAGCCGCTGAGCACGTAGACGGCCAGCGAGAAGATCTCCAGCGCCAGGAAGATGACGATGAGATCGATGGCGCTGCCCATCAGCATCATGCCCACCGCGGCCAGCAGGATCAGCGCGTAGTATTCGCCGATGTTCTTGCTGATGCGGTCGATGTAGTTCTGGCTGAGCAGCACGCCGAACGCCGCCGCCACGAGGACGACTAACCGCACGCCAAAGGCGAAGCTGTCTGCGGTGGCGCCGCCCAGGTAGACGGCGTCGGGCTGCGTCCACACGATCACGGTGGTGATCAGCGAGAGGCCGATCCCCACCAAGGCAATGAGCGAAAGCACGCCGCTGCTGCTCGTGCTGCGGCCCGGCAGAACGTCCACCATCATCACCACCAACACGGCGACACTGAGGACAATTTCGGGCAGGAGAAACTGTCCAGTTTTGGGTCAGAAGCGAAAGATCCATTAGTGTTCTACCTCTAGCACGACAAGCGGGTGTGGCATCGTAGACAGCGTCGATGGCGGCCACCGATGGGTCAATTCTTGTTCAAAAGCAAGTTGGGGAACAACCCCAGCGCAAAGAAGAGCAACACCAGCGGCACCAACATACTGATTTCGCTCCATTTCAAATCGGGGAGGACGCCCTTCTCGTTGGCCGGGTTGGTGAGCGGTCCTTGGGCCAGCGCGGCGGAAGGCCACCAGCAAGTACCACGCCGCCAGGATGATGCCCGCTGTCCCCAGCACTGCCAGGAACGGGGCTGGTTGCGAACGTCCCCAGCAGGATGGTGATCAGTCGACGAGTCGCGGGCCCGGGCAATCCGGCGCTGCTCATCGCCACCACCAGGAAGAAGAACGAGAAGACTGGCACGCTCTTCCACAGCCCGCCGAATTCGGCCAGGTCGCGGTGTGGCGGCGTTCGTAGAGCATACCCACCATGAGGAAGAGTGCGCCTGTGCTCAGGCCGTGGTTGACCATCTGCAACACAGCGCCGCTCACGCCCTGCTGGGTCAACGAGAAGATGCCCAGCACCACGAAGCCCATGTGCGCCACCGAACTGTAGGCAACCAAGGACTTGATGTCGTGCTGCACCAGCGCCACCAGCTGCCGTAGAGGATACCCACCACCGCCAGCACCGAGATCGCGGCGCGTAGTCCATCGCCGCTACAGGGAACATGGGATGGCGAAGCGCACGAAGCCGTAGGTCCCCAGTTTGAGCAGCACACCGGCCAGCAAAATCGAACCAGCCGTGGGCGCTTGCACGTGGGCGTCGGGCAACCAGGTGTGGAAGGGGAAGAGTGGCACCTTGATGGCGAAGGCCAGCGCAAAAGCCAGGAACGCTGTCTGCTGCAACCACGCCGGCAAAGACGAAGCCAGCGCAGGCAACTCCCAGTATGTTGAAACTACTCCGTCTGGAAGTAGACGGCCAAAATCGCCACCAGCATCAGCGTGGATCCGGCCAGCGTGTAGAGGAAGAACTTTCACTGCGGCGTAGATGCGGTTCTGCCTGAATTTACTCTGCCGATGAGGAAGTACATCGGGATCAGGCTGAACTCCCAGAAGACATAGAAAGCACCAGATCCAGCGCCATGAAGACGCCGATGGTGGCGGTTTCCATCATCAGCATCAGGGCCATGTAGCCGCCCACGTTTTCCTTGATGTGCTGGTTCGAGAAGGCCACGGCGATGATCATGAGGAAGGTGGTGAGCAGCACCAGCCACAGACTGATCCCGTCTACGCCCATGCGGTAGTAGATGTCGAAATCGGGCATCCAGGCGAACTCTTCCATGAACTGCATCCCGGCCGTATTCTGCCAGCCGGTGAGAAGCAGCAAGCTCACCAGGAAGGTCACCACCGACGTGGCCAGCGCAGCCAGCTTCTTCGTCCCGTCACCGGGGACAAAGAGCGTCAATCACCGCACGGAGCAGCGGCAGGAAAGTGATAATCGAAAGTAAGTAGTTCATTGAGTCACAGGTCCTCAGTGGATTTCCATCTGTCTATCGCGTAATTCGTAATGCGTGATTCGGGATTCGATAGAGCATACGTCTGGAGCGTCCCTTTCTGTGTTACGCATCACGCATTACGCATTAACCTCAACTAAATCGCCATCACAAAGTAGACAACCACGATCACTCTCACACCCACGAACAGGCTCAGCGCGTACGTGGGGACGAGACCGTTCTGCAACGCGGCGCAGCCCGTTGCCGAGGATCACGTGGGCGCGCCAGCGGTTGACCGCGCTGTCGATGGTGCGTTTGTCCACCACACTGGCAAACCACAGCGCCACCCAGCGCAGAGGACGCACGATCCAGGCGCTGTAGAAGTCGTCGATGTACCACTTGTGCTGCGCGGCGCTCTCCAGCGGCTTGAAGATGTTGGTGATGCTTGTGGCCCAGCTTGCATTCTGCACGTAGCGACCATAGGCCAGCCCGATCCCTGCCAACGAGATCGCCGTTTCGCCACAAAGAGCAGCGCGATCTCCAGCCCCAAGGACGGGTAGGCAGCCTGCCGATGGCCGGCTCCAGCCAGTGTTCCATCGTCAACAGGATGGGCAGGTTGAGCACGCCGCCCACCAGCGCCAGCCCGGCCAGCACCCACAGCGGGTTCGTCATCACCGAGGGGCTTTCGTGGGCGTGATCCCACAGGTGGTGATCGTGCTCCTTGCCCCAGAAGGCGCCACAGAAGACGGCAAAGGGCGAAGCTGTAGAACGCGGTCAACAGCGCCGTGAACAGGCCAATGGCGTAGAGCAGCAAATTGTGCTCGAACGTGCTGAGCAGGATGCCGTCCTTGGAGAAGAAGCCCGACGTCAGCGGGAAGCCGGCCAACGCCAGCGCGCCGATGAGGAAGAGCCGATACGTCGTCTCCATCTTGGCGCGCAGGTTGCCCATCTTGCGGATGTCCAGCACGCCGCCGGGCAGGCCGTGCATCACGTTGCCCGCGGCCAGAAGAGCAACGCCTTGAAGAAGGCGTGCGTGTCACCAGGTGGAAGATGCCGAAGGCGTACGCCCCCACACCCACACCCAGCATCATGTGGCCAAGCTGCGAAATCGTGGAATAGGCCAGATCTTCTTGAGATCCAATTTGCACCACCGCAATCGACGCACCCAGCAGCGCCGTCAGCGCGCCGACCCAGGCCACGGTGTTCGATGCCAGCGCGCCGCTTCCCAGATGACGCTGGTGCGGGCGATCGGCGTAAATGCCCGCAGTGACCATCGTCGCCGCATGAATCAGCGCCGACACTGGCGTGGGGCCGGCCATGGGCGTCGGGGAGCCAGACGAAGAGCGGCAACTGTGCGCTCTTGCCCGTGGCTGCCAACAGCAGCATGAGGTCGATGAAGGTCAACGGTGCTCCTGGTGCGACATGTGTTCGATGTTCCCCAACACTTCGTGGAATTGCAGTGCCCAGCGACGTCCAAATTGCGAAAATGGCCAGCATCATGCCGAAGTCACCCACACGGTTGACCAGGAACGCCTTTTTGCCGGCGTCGGCGTAGGCGCCGTAGGTCTCGTCTTCGCGGTCGAAGTAGAAGCCGATCAGCAGGTACGAAGCCAGGCCCACACCTTCCCAACCCACGAACATCCCCAAGAAATTGTCACTGAGGATGAGGATGAGCATGGCGAAGACGAAGAAGTTGAGGTAGACGAAGAAGCGCTGGAAGCGGGGTTCGTCGTGCATGTAGCCCGTGGCGTAGATGTGGATCAGCGCGCCCACGCCGGTGACCACCAGCGCCATCGTCACGCTCAACGTGTCGACGAGCATCGACGTTCCCACCTTGAAACCGCCGATGGTGATCCAATCCCACAGGGGGACGACCACGGCGCGGTGATGCTCATCCAGCCCCATCAGGCCGAAGAAAAGCCCCACCGCCACGCCAAAGGACGCCACAATCGCGCCCGACGCGATCCACCCGATCAGCGTCTTGCCCAGGCGGTCGCCGCCGAAGAGCATATTGATCGAAGCGGCGCCAAGCGCCGGAAACAGAAAGATAAGCCGTGGCAACTGTGAACATAAGGCCGAACTCCAGGGTTGGGGACTGGGACTGGGGATCAGGACTGGGGAGAGTGGACATAGGATCGACTGGGCGCATCACTCACTCGACACGATCCCAGTCCCCAGTCCCCAGTCCCCGATCCCTCCAATCACCATTTAAGTAGGTCAATCTCGTCAATGTTGATGCTCGCGATGGCGTGTGTTGGCGATGAGGATGGCCAGGCCCACGGCAACTTCAGCAGCAGCCACGGCCATGATCATGAACACGAAGATCTGGCCGTTGAGGTTGCCCCACTGGCGGCTCAGCGCAATCAGGGTGAGGTTGATTACTTCGTTCAGCATCATCTCGACGCACATGAAAATGATCAGAGCGCCGGTGCCGCACGAGGACGCCTACTGCGCCAATCGTGAAGATGAACGCCCCCAGGATCAGGTAGTAACTGGTAGGAATCATGAGGACTGTAGCTCCTTGCTGGACTGGGTCGAGGCTTCTTCTTCGGGCTGGCGGCCCAACACGAGCGCTTCAGCAGCGCCACCAGCAGCAGGATGCCCACCAGCTCAAACGGCAGCACATACTCGGTGAAGAGCGTGATGCCGATCACCGGCGGCACGCCACCCTGCACAGCGGCGACGGCTTGCGGCGACACTGCTTTCCACGTTGCAAAATGGTGACGCCCAGGTTGCCCAGCATGATCACACCCAGGATCACGCCGGCGTAGCGGCTCCATGTCCGCTGCTGCGCCGAGAAATCGTTGGTGCTGCCGCCGATGAGCATGGATCAGCAAAGGGCAGGATCAGGGAAACGACGATGCCGCCGGCATAGACGAGGATCACCTGCGCCGCCGCCAGGAACTGCGCCTCCAGCGTCATGTAGAGAACGGCCAGTGTGGCAAAGTTTGTCAACAGGAAGAGCGCACTGTGTACAGGCTCGCGGCTGAGCACAACGCCCACCGCCGCCGCCAGACAAACTGCGCCGACCACCAAAAAGAAAAGGAGCGACAGAGTCATCGCACTTACTCCGGTCGAATGATGACGTTGGCTTGCCCTGGGTTGAGCGCAAGACATCCTTGGTGAGGACAAAATCTCTACGGTTGTAATTCGCCAGCGCAAACTCATGCCCCAACACAATCGCTTCGGTGGGGCAGGCGTATTCGCAGTCGCCGCAGAAGATGCAACGCAGCAGGTTGATCTCGTACTTCTTGGCGTGGCGCTCGCCCGGCGAAATCGGGTTGGCCGGATCGTTTTCCTCGGCTTCCACGAAGATCGCGCCGGTGGGGCAGGCCGCCTCGCACAGTTGACAGGCAATGCAGCGTTCCAGGCCATTGTCGTAGCGGCGCAGGTAGTGCTTGCCACGGAAGCGCGGATAGATCGGAATCGGCTCGTCGGGGTACTCCACCGTCACCGGCTTCTGGCTCAACGACTTGAGGGTCACCCCCATCGCCTTACCGATATCGACTGCACCTTTGATGTAGTCTCGTAATGCCATCTTGTTTCCCTTTGGTATCGAGCGTGGTGCGTAGTGCGTGTACCGCATGGGCAAGTGAACCCGCGGCGGGCAATTCTGCCCAATCACCAATCACCAATCACTTAAAAAACACCACCAACACCGACGTGATTAACATGTAAACCAGGCTTAGGGGCAACAGGAACTTCCAACTGAAGCTCATGAGCTGATCGTAGCGCGGACGACCGATAGAGGCGCGGATCCAGACGTAGAGGAAGAGCAGCGCCACGATCTTGATGGCCAGGTAAATCGGCCCCAAAAAGACGAACTGCTCGGCGAACGGGCCACGCCAGCCGCCGAAGAAGAGCGTCGCCGTGATCGCGCTCAGCGTGATCATGTTGGTGTACTCGGCGATGAAGAAGACGGCGAACTTGATGCCGCCGTACTCAGTCTGGAAACCGGCCACCAGTTCGTTTTCCGTTTCTGGCAGGTCGAATGGGCTGCGGTTGTTCTCGGCCAGGATACAGATGAAGAAGAAGGGGAAGGCGATCCACAGCCACAGCCAAACCCACAACGGGCGGGAATTTTCCACCAGCTCCACAAGACTGAACGAACCGGCCAGCATCAAGATGCTCACCAGGAAGAGGCCCAGCGGCAGCTCATACGAAATCATCTGCGCCGACGAGCGCAGCGCGCCTAGCAGCGAGTAGTTGTTGTTGCTACTCCACCCCGCCAGGACGATGCCGTAGCTCTCGACGCCCGCAATCGCCAGGATCCACAGGAAGCCGATGGGCACGTCCGCGATGGCGGGGATGCCCTTGGCGATGGGGATCACGGCCCACACCACAATTGCCGGGATCAGCGCCAGCGCCGGCGCAATCAAGTAGACAGGCTTGTCCACATGGCCGGGGATGATCTCTTCTTTGAAAATTGCCTTCACCGCGTCGGCGATAGGCTGCAACAGACCAAACGTACCGGCCCGATTCGGCCCATAGCGCACCTGAAAGCGCGCCAACAACTTGCGCTCGAACCAGGTCAAATAGGCAAACCCGGTCAGCAGCACCACAATCAAAACCAACGCCCGAATCAGCGGGAAAACGATTAGGTTAAGCCAGTCCATAGCGTGTCCTCGGTGGTGATTGGGGACCAGGGACTGGGGACTGGGGACTGGGGACTGGGCCAAATCGACGCCAATGTCCGTTCACAGCGTCGACAAGATCCCAGTCCCAGTCCCTAATCACCAGTCCCTAATCCCTAGTCCCTCTTCTCAATCTTCACACCCTGCACCACACGCCCGTTCAGCAGTGCGCCGACGGGGGCGCCGGGCAGGCTTTCGGGGATCCAGGCAGTGCCGGGTTGCACTTGGGCGTCGACTTTGACAGCGAGATCCAGCGCGCCGTAGGGGCTGCGCACGGAGACAGGCGTACCCTCGGCCAGTGACAGGCTTTCGGCGTCGCTGGGGTGGATCGCCACCACCGTCGGGAAGGCGATGTTGCGCAGCGTCTCGTTGTTGTAGAAGAGCGTGCCGCCGTCGAAAAGGACGGTGCCGCTCACCAGCGCCATCGGGTAGTCCTGGTCCGCGGGGACGTCGCCCTGCTTGGCCTGCCGATAGGACGGCCGCGGTCCGCCGCCGCCGCATCCCACTGAAGACCCTGGTCGCCCAGCGCTTCCCAGGAAAGGCTGGCGTACATCGGCACGGTGCGGGTGATCTCCTTGGTGATGCCGCGCAGATCGGCGAACGGCCAGTCCATCCCCATGCGGTTGACGAGGTGATCGAGGATCATCCAGTCCGCCGCGGCGCGGGAATCGTTGCTGTCGATAGCCTTCACGGCACGCTGCACACGACGTTCCAGGTTGGTGAAGGTGCCGTCCTGTTCGGCCCAGGTGAGGGCGGGCAACACCACATCGGCGATGGCCGTGGTTTCGGTGTTGAACGTCTCCTGCACGATGAGCAGATCGAGCTTGTCCAGGTTGGTGGCCCATTCGGGGCGTTCGCTGGCTGGGTTGGCGCCCATCACGTAAAGCGCCTTGATGCCGTCACCGGCGGCGTTGAGCATCTGGGTGTAGGTCTTCCCCGCTGTGGTGGGGACGGCGCTGCCCCACGTTGCGCGCAGTCGGCGCTGCGCCGCCTCGTCGGACAGGGAGGCGTGACCGGGCAGTTGATCGGGCAGCACACCCATGTCGCGGCAGCCCTGGCTGTTGGCGTCGAGGCCGACGTAGGCCAGCCGCTCGTAGTGACCGGTGAGCGCGGCCAGGTTGACCAGCCCTTCCATCACCTCGCGACCGGCATCGCCCTGCGCCGCCATCGGCCCGTAGACGATCAGCGCGCTTTCGCTTTCGGCCAGCAGCTTGGCCGCGGCCTTGACGGCGTCAGCGTCCACACCGCAGACGTCGGCCATCATCTTGTCGTCGGCGTCGGCGGTCCAGTCTTTGAGCTTATCGAGGCCGGACGAGGTGTTGCTCTTGAGTTCCACGCCCGATTCCAGCGCTGCCTTGACCAGTCCGTTGAGCAGGGCGGCTTCGGTGCCGGGCTTGTAGGCCAGGTACGGGCCGTCGTAGCGGGTCAATTCCACCTGGCGCGGGTGGGCGATGATCAACTTTGCGCCGCCGCGCCGCACTGCACGCTTCAGATGCAGATCGAGGATGGGCAGTTCTTCGCTGGGGTCGATGCCGAAGAGGAGGACGGTGTCCACCTTCGGGTTCGGCCCGTATTGCGGCTTCATCACGTCGGCCAGAGCGGGCAGACCGGTGGCGATGGCTGCCACGTCGCCGCCGTTGCGGTGATCGATGTTGTTCGTCCCCACCACCTGGCGCATGAAGCGCTGGAGCAGGTAGTTGGCCTCGTTGGAAAGTTTTGCGCTGCCGATGCCACCGATGGCGTCCGCGCCGTGTTCGGCCTTGATCGCCTTGAGGCGGTCGGCGACGTAGGTGAGCGCTTCGCTCCACTGCACCGGTTCGAGCTTGCCGTTCTTGCGTACCAGCGGCATCTTGAGCCGGGTTTCGTCGTTGACCCAGTCGAAGGCGAAGCGGCCCTTGTCGCACAGCCACATGTCGTTGACGCCCATGTTCTCGCGCGCAATGACGCGGCGTAGATCATGGGTGCGGCTGTCCATGCGCAGGTTGCAGCCCACGGAACACTGCGTGCAGATGCTGGGGGTGCGTTCCACCTGCCAGGGGCGGTAGGCGAAGCGGGAGACACGGTTGGTCAACGCGCCGACGGGGCAGATGTCGATGATGTTGCCGCTGGTCTTGGCGTCCACGGGCTTGCCGTCTTGCACGTCGATGATCGTCTGCGAGCCGCGGTGGAAGAGGCCCAGCTGCGGCTTGTCTTCCCATTCCTCCAGGTAGCGGATACAGCGCCAGCAAAGGACGCAGCGCTCCTGGTCGAGGACGATGGTGTCGGAGATCAAATAGTGCTTCTTTTTCAGCCGCTTGGGTTCCACCAGTTGGCTGATCCCCGGGCCGAAGCGCATCGTCTGATCCTGGAGCGGACACTCGCCGCCCTTGTCACAGATCGGGCAGTCGAGCGGATGGTTGAGCAGGATGAAGCCTAGGTTGGCCTCCTGGACTTCCTTCACCTGCGCCGTGTCTGTGTGGATGGCCATGCCCTCGGCCACCGGCAGCGTACACGCCGTCATCAGGCGGCTGCCACGGGGACCTTCCACTTCGACCATGCACATGCGACAACAGCCCACCGGGTCGAGCTTGGGGTGGGAGCAGAAGATGGGAATCTCCACGTCGACCTTGGCGGCAGCGTCCACCACCAACGTCCCAGCGGGGACGGTCACCTCGCGGTCATTGATTTTCAGGGTTACGTTATCGGCCATGAATGCTCGTTCCTACGGGTTGGGAAAGAGATTGAGAGATTGGGCGATTAAGAGATTAGGGTTGAAAGGTCGACGATCTTGCCGCCGCGGCAACAAACTTAACGTTCGTCGTTCGTCGTCGGTCATCCGTCGTCGGCTGTCAATCATCCCCCGGCACCGGCTCGCCATCCGACACAATCTTGTCATGTAGCACGATTTTGCCCGTCTGCGGGAAGACACTTTCGTGTAGACCGCTGCCTTGGAGGGCGTCGGGCCGGTAAATGGGACGGATCGGAATTTCCGGTCCTAGTTCGCTGGGATTGGTGGATGCGATGTGTTTGTCAAATTCGTTGCGGAATTTGGCCAGGTTGCTCTGCATTCCCCACACTGCGGCTTCGCCGAACGGGCAGAAGCTCTTGCCCGCGATGTTGCGGGCGATGTATTCGAGCAGGGCCAGGTCTTTGGTGCGACCGCCGCCCTCTTCGATGCGCAACAGGATCTTTTCGAGCCAGGCGGTGCCTTCGCGGCAGGGCGTACACTTGCCGCAGCTTTCCTCGCGGTAGAAGCTGAGGGTGCGCCGCGCAATCTTCACCATCGAGTTGCTCTCGTCGATGACGATGACGCCCGCCGAACCCAGCAGCGATCCGGCTTCCTGCACGGCTTCGTAGTCCAGCGCCGTGTCCAGTTGATCGGCGGTGAGCAGCTTCATCGAGAGGCCACCGGGGACCACGGCCTTGATCGGCACGTCATCGTTGACGGGGCCGCCGCCGTAGGTGTAGATCAACTCACGTAGCGGCGTGCTGTGCGGCAATTCGTAGATGCCGGGCGTCTTGACGTTGCCGCTGAGGCAGAAGATACGCATGCCCGGGCTTTTTTCGGTGCCGAACTGACGGTACCATTCCACGCCGTGGCGCATTACGTGGGTGACATTGGCAATCGACTCGACGTTGTTGACGATGGTGGGCTTGGCGTACAGACCTTCCACGGCAGGGAAGGGCGGCTTGAGGCGGGGCTGACCGCGATAGCCTTCCAGGCTGGAAAGCTGCGCCGTCTCTTCGCCGCACTCATGCCGCGCCGCGGTGGACGACGATGCGCAGCTTCTTGCCCGTGCCGAAGACGTTGTCGCCCAGGTAGCCCTTGGCCTCGGCCTCGTGGATGGCTTCCACCAGGCGGGTGTAGCCGAAATAGTATTCGCCGCGGATGTAAATGAAGGCGCGTTCCGCTTCGATGGCGTGCGCGCTCATGATGATCCCTTCGATCAACTGGTGGGGATCATATTCCATGATGATGCGGTCTTTGAAAGTGCCGGGTTCCGACTCGTCGGCGTTGACCACGAGGTAGCGAGGATATGCTCCCGCCGGGATGAAGCTCCACTTCATGCCGGTGGGGAAGCCTGCGCCGCCGCGGCCGCGGATGCCGCTGTCTTTGACCTGGCCCACCACCGCCGACGGTTCCATCTCGGCGAGGACACGCTTCGCCGTCTCGTAGCCACCGTCGGCCTCGTAGGTTTCGAGCTTGTGGCTGTCGGGCTTGCCGACGCGGGCCATGAGGTAGCGGGGATCCATGCCACCGTAGCGGTAAGGACCGGCCGCTTTGCCTGTGCCGTTGGGATCGCCGTCGGGCGTCCAACGTTCGAGGACGTCGAACGCCTTGCCGCTTTCGATGACGCTAAGCATCTTTTCCACGTCTTCGGCGGAGTCGAGTTCCTCGAAGTAGCGGATCTTGCCGCTCTTCTGCTCGGTGACGGCCACCATCGGCGCGCTGCCGCACGATCCCAGGCATTCCATGTGATCGAGGGCGAACTTGCCGTCTTCGGTCTTCTGTCCGTGGTGGATGCCCAGCTTTTCCTCGATGTGGTGCATACACTCACCTGCGCCCCGCAGCATACAGGGTACGTTGGTACAGACTTCCACGTGGTACTCGCCCTTGGGCGCTTCGTGGAACATATTATAGAAGCCAACCACCGAACCGACCTCGGCAGGCGCAAGATCCAGGATCTCGGCCAGATCGTTCTGCGGCTGCACGGCACAATAGCCATACTCACGCTGGATCGCATACAGCGCGGGCAGAATTGCAGAGCGCTGCCGTCCTTCGGGATAGCGGGCGATGATCTCGGCAATTTCCTCACGCAGCGCCGGTGTCAGCGGTGTATCGGCAGGTAGCGTCATCTCTGTGTCTCCTACTTCCTTCGCAAATGAAACGCATCTAGCGAACGATAGTAATGCGTAATGCGTGATGCGTGATGCGTAACTCAGAGGATCGCTTCGAGCAACCGACTGTGTATGACAATTACGCATTACGAATTACGTATTATCGGTCGACCTCACCCAACACAATATCAATCGATCCAATATTCGTGACGACGTCGGAGAGCATGCCGCCGCGGCACATGTGATCGATGGCATAGAGATTGTTGAAGCTCGGCCCGTGGATGTGGACCCGGTAGGGCTTGGCCGATCCGTCGCTGTAGACGAAGGTGGACAGCTCGCCCTTGTTCGATTCCACACCGCCGTAGACGAAGCCGGGCGGCACGTGGAAACCTTCGGTCATCAGCTTGAAGTGGTGGATCAGCGATTCCATGCTCACGTCGAGTTCGGCGCGGGGCGGCGGGGTCACCTTGCGGTTTTCGGTCTTGAATGGACCCTTGGGCAGGTTCTTCACCGCCTGATCGAGGATACGCAAACTCTGGCGCATCTCTTCCATGCGCACCAGGTAACGGCCGTAACCGTCGCCGCGGTCGCTGGTGATGACATCGAAATCGAACATTGGGTAGGCCGAGTAGGGCATGTCGCGGCGCAGATCCCAGTCGACGCCACTGCCGCGCAGCATAGGGCCGGTGAGGCCCATGTTGAGCGCGTCTTCGCGGCTGATGTAGCCGATGCCGTCCAAACGTTCCACCCACAAGGGGACGTCGGTGAGCATGGCGCTGTAGTCGTCGATCTTGCCCGGCATCACCTTGATGAAGTCTTTCAACTCCTCGATGAAGCGGGGCGGCAGATCCTGCCACACGCCGCCGATGCGCAGGTAGCTGACGGTGAGGCGTGCGCCGCAGGCCATCTCGAAGAGTTCGAGGATGCGTTCGCGCTCGCGGGTGGCGTACATCAAGAGGCTCATGCCCGTCCCCGAAATATCGAGGACGTGGGTCGACAGCCAGAAAAGGTGGGCGGCGATGCGCTGCAACTCCGCCATGATCACCCGGATCACCTGTCCGCGTTCGGGGACGTCGATGCCCAGCATCTGTTCCACCGGCAGCGCGAAGGACAGGTTGTTGTTCATCGCCGACAGATAGTCCATGCGGTCGGTGTAGTAGATGAAGTCTTTGTAGCGCTTGGCTTCGGCGATCTTCTCGAAACCGCTGTGCAAAAAGCCCAGGTCTGGGTCCACGCGCAGGACCTGCTCACCGTCCAACTCCACCACCAGGCGAAGGACGCCGTGGGTGCTGGGGTGATGTGGCCCCATGTTAATAATCATGTTCTCGCGGTTCATGCCGGGAGGCAGATCGGGCTTGGCGCTGTTCGACGGGTAGATTTGTGTGCCGAACGTCTCGAATTCGGGGTCGTCCCAGGTTGGGGTGAAGGGGACTTCCTCACCGCCCACCGGCACCTGCTTTTGCAGCGGATGGTACGGCCAGTGCTTGGGCATCATAATGCGGCGCAGATCCGGATGACCGTCGTAAACCACGCCGATGAGATCGTACGATTCCCGCTCCGGCCAGATTGCGCCCTTGAAGACGCCGGCCAGGCTGGGCAGATGCGGACTGTCGCCGCCGGTCGCCGGCGACACCACCGTCAGCAGCTTCTTGCGGCTGTACGAGCGAAATTGGTAGACGCCTTGGAAACGGGCATCGTCCGGCCCGATGGGCAGCTTCAAACGGTCCACTGCGCAGACGTCGACCAGCGATTCGTACTTCAACTGGGCGTCGCGGTTGATAAACTGGGCCAGCTCCACCAGCCGTGACGGCTGCACATAGACGACCTGATTGCCGTTGTGCAGGCCGGCGGCGATGACGTCCTCGCCGAAGCGTTCGGCAATGGCGCGTGTGTCATCTGTTTCACCGGTAGGCAGCGGCGCAACCGCCGGAATCCCCGGCATGTTAAGACCAGGCAGCGTCTCGTAGGGCCGGTACAGAGGAGAAGTGTTCAGTGGTGACATTGCGTTCTCCGAACGGGTGCAACGTTAAGTATGCAAAAAGAACCGTGGGAGACGTAATGCGTGATTCATAATGCGTAATTCGTCGACACGATTTCCGCCAATTGGGAACCAACTTCGTCTACAAATTACGCATTATGGATTACGCATTACTATCCCAGCGGCGCAATCGTTTCAAGACTGGCTTCGCGGCTCGGTTTGATGTAGTCGCGGATGCTTTCTTTGCCCTGTTTCTCGCGTAGTTTTTCGATGGCGTAGAGCAAGGATTCAGGACGCGGCGGGCAACCGGGTACGTAGACGTCGACGGGAATGATCTTGTCTACGCCCTGGATGATGGCGTAGTTGTTGAAAGGACCGCCGGCGCTGGCGCAGATGCCCATGGCGATCACCCATTTCGGCGCGGCCATCTGATCGTAGATGCGCTTGATCACCGGGGCCATCTTGTTGCTGACGCGCCCGGAGACGATCATCAGATCGGCCTGACGCGGGCTGGCGCGGAAGAGTTCGGAGCCGTAGCGAGCGATGTCGTGGCGAGAGGTGCCGGCGGCGATCATCTCGATGGCGCAGCAGGCGAGCCCAAACAGGAGCGGCCAGGTGCTGTTCTTCCGTCCCCAGTTGACAAGCCCGTCCAACGTTGTGGTCAGGATACCTTCGGGTAGTCGCTGTTCTAGACCCATTGTTTACCTCAGCAATTCAGCTTCACAGAATCCAACAGAATGAATGCGATGCCCAGACAAAAACCAGATCGGCTGTACCGATTACACGGCGCATCGCCGATCCATGAAGTCATGGGATAAGGTTGTGCGTGGCTTCTTTAATATAGCGCACGTGCAGCGGGTGGGGCAAAACTTGGTAAGATACGCTACGATCTCAACGTCATTTGCGACGCACTTGGATGGATAGCGCAGACGTGTGTCGATCATACGTTCGTTGCGTCGGTGCCTGACACTGACGATGTTACCAATCCAGCGCGCCTTTGCGCCATTCGTAGATGAGGCCGATGATCAGCACAAGCATGAACGGTGCCATCGCCACCAGCGCGAAGACACGCAGATCGCGCAAAATCGACGCCCACGGGTAGAGGAAGATTACCTCAATGTCGAAGATCAAGAAGATCATGGCGACGAGGTAGTACTTCACCGGGAAGCGGCGGCGCGTGTCCCCGAACGGGATGATGCCCGATTCGTACGGCTCCATCTTCTGTTTATTGGGAACTTTGGGGCCAAGTAAGGACGGAACCACAATGGCGATGCCGGCAAATGCGGCGGCAAGCACGAGTAAAACGAGGAGTGGAATGTAGTCAGACGCCATGAAGCACTCCTAAGCGACGTATCAGATTCGATCTGGCGGTGGACAAAAGTGTGGATCAAATGCGCCGACAGGACCAACCCAACGGGATAGTGTCAGGAGAGTGGCAGCGACACACGCTCGTGCATTTTCCCACGAACGTGCGTGATTCTAGCATGAAGGCAATTGGTTGTCAAAAGGAACCCAAAGTTTTGTGAAATTTGGAGCTTTGTTGTAGGGTTTACAATCGTTTGCTTGGGAAGAGTCATTGCAAAGGCAGATTTGGATAGCGCATTACAGAACAAAAAGCACTTTTTGGTCTGAAAACTTTTCTTTTGCTTCTGCGCTATGCTATAATGCCGGTCGCTTTGTACTTTTCCACACAATTGCTTTGCTATTTCCTATAGGTTCGCAGAAGGAGCGGTTCATGCTCTCCCAGTACGCGTTTATTCTGATCTTAAGTGCACTGGCGGTGATCGTACCGGTCGCGGCGATTACGATTGGTCATTTCCTTGGCCCGCGGCGTCCTGATCCGATCAAGAACGCCGTTTACGAGAGCGGTGTCGAGACAATCGGCGACACTTGGGTGCAGTTTCGTGCGCAGTATTACTTGATTGGTCTCGTCTTCGTGGTGTTCGACGTCGAAGCGATCTTCCTCTTCCCGATTGCCCTGGCCTACGATGCGCTGAACCTATTTGGCGTGATTGCGGCCATCTTCTTCATTCTTCTTTTGGTCATCGGCCTGCTTTACGACTGGCGCAAGGGCGCTTTGAATGGCAGTAGTGGCCGCACGGGCAGTACATCCCCATTTATCGCTTTGGATGGAGGTTTCAAATGCGACAACAGTGGAGTGACGCATTTATCAACTGGATGATCGGCCTGGGTGTGCCGGATCTGCTGGCCGCGATCCTGGCCTATGCCATTGGCGGCTTTGTCCTTGTCTTTGTTTCGCTGAATTCGGCGCTGCTCTTGATTTGGATCACGCGCAAGGTGATCAGCCGTATCCAGGACCGCATCGGGCCGAACCGTGTAGGCCCGTTCGGTTTGATGCAGACCCCCGCCGACGCCCTGAAGCTGATGTCTAAAGAAGACATTATGCCTTCCGAAGCTGGCGCGATTGCATACAATCTGTCGCCGGTGCTGGCCGTGTTCGGCATGATCATGCTATGGGCGGTGATTCCGTTTGCACCGGGTTTCATCGGCGTAGACCTGAACGTGGGTATCCTCTACATCGTGGCGCTGGGATCGGTGGCGGTGATGGCGGCGTTGATGGCTGGTTGGGGCAGCAACAACAAGTATGCGCTGCTGGCCGGTTTCCGTGTCGTGGCGCAGTTGCTCAGCTACGAAATCCCAATGGTACTGGCCGTGCTCACCGTCGTCCTCCTCACGGGGACGATGCGCCTGGCTGGGATCGTCGAATTCCAGGCGCTGTCATTCTTTGGCTTCAATATCGGCCTGGGCTGGCTCGGTGTTCTGATGCCAGGTGCGATGCTTGTCTTCTTTATTAGCACGCTGGCCGAAGCCGAACTTACGCCCTTCGACTTGCTCGAAGCCGAATCCGAACTCATTGCCGGTTTCCACATCGAATACTCGGGCATGAAGTTCGCCATGTTCTTCCTGGCGCAGTTTGTGAACGCCTGGATCTGGTGCGCGCTGATCACGGCGCTCTTCCTGGGCGGTTGGCAGGGTCCGTTTGTGGATCAACTGCCAATTTTAGGCCTGGTCTACTTCTTTGCGAAGGCGTATTTTGTCTACGTGTTGCAGCAGTGGGTGCGTGGCACCTTCCCACGTGTGCGCATCGACCAGATGATGTACTTTGCCTGGAAGGTGCTGGTGCCGCTGATGGTGGGCCTGATTGTGGTGCAGGCGATTGTGCAGAAACTGCCCGTGCCACTGGCGATTCAGTACGTGTTGATCTTCGCCGCCAACATCGGCCTGGTGGCCATTGTGGTCCGCACGCTCAATAGCTACTTCCGCAGCCAGGGACTGGCGACCAAGCGTTCGTTCCAGCCGCGGTCGCTCATCGGCACAATGCAGCCTGCTGAGTAGCAGACCTGCTGAATAGCAGACCTGCTGAGTAATCATCCAACAAGGATCGATGTAATTATGCCAGAAATTCATCTCCCCTCCGTCGACCAACTGGTCTTCGCGGCGATTGCGCTGTTCACGATGGTCTCTGCTGTGCTGGTGGTGGCCAGCCCGAATCTCTTCCACAATGCGCTGGCCCTGGTGGCGACGCTCTTCGGTGTGGCGGGCATGTACGTGCTGCTGGAAGCCGAATTCATCGCTGTGAGCCAGGTGTTGGTCTACGTGGGCGCGATTGCCACGCTGATCACCTTCGCCATCATGCTCACCCGCAGCATGATGTACGGCAAGACGTCGCCCTTGAACCGACAGGCGGGCAAGTCGGCGTTGTTTGCCTTCCTCTTCTTTGCGGCGTTGCTCGGCTTCGTGCAGGGGACGCCGTGGGCTGATGAAGCGCCCAATCTCTTCGTCGCCGGCGGGCAGGCGGTGGCGGCAGCCGGTGAATTCATCACCGCGGATGGTTTGTTCGTTTCGCCCGAAGCGATGATCGCGGCGCTGGGCGTTGAGTTTGTGACGACGTACGTGGTGGCCTTCGAGGTGTTGGGGCTGCTCTTGTTGCTGGCGTTGGTCGGCGCTGTGATGCTGGCCCGCGATCGCTAAATCAAACGCCAAGGGAGGATCTTTGTGGTTCCACTGACCTGGTATCTCATTGTTGCAGCCTTTTTGTTCTCATGCGGTCTATACGGTGCGTTGGCCCGGCGCAACGCCATTGCCATTCTCATGGGCGTGGAGTTGATGCTCAATGCGGCCAATATCAATCTGGTGGCTTTCTGGCGCTTCAGCCCGACTTTCGCTGATCTCACCGGGCAGGTTTTCGCCGTCTTCATCATCGCCCTGGCCGCAGCGGAAGCCGCCGTGGGTCTGGCTCTGATTATTTCCGTGTATCGCGCCCGCAAGACGATCAACGTAGAAGAGTTGAAGTCGTTGGCGGGGTAGCGTGGACAGGCTATGCCAAAACAGTTGTTGACCGGCTCGCTGGAAGAACAATGTGACTTCCTCTACCAGTTGGCCCAGGAGAAAATGCAGATCGGCAACTATACCGGCGCCATTCATGCGCTGGACGAAGTAGTAAAACATGCGCCCGATTACGCCGACGCCGCTGATCTGCTTGCGCTTGCCAAACGCCGAAAGACAGATCAACGCAATCGTCTGCTGTTTGCACTGATCGGTGCGGCGCTCTTCATCGGCATCGGCACCTTTGCGCAGGTGACCAACGATCTCTGGTTGTTCGCCCTGGCCTTTCTGGGGCTGCTGGTGGGTTACGGCGTGGCCAATCTGGTGAGCAGTCTGCGCACCTAGTACACATCTGCGTAAATACCACGGCAGAAATACGGCCTCTGTACCAGTGGTCGAGACTATCGGTGTATTTCCGCCGGGATTTACTAGCAACCTGAGCGGCAGTGTCTGCGGCTTTCAGATGGATGTCCAATCAAGACAACGAGGTTGATTCATGGAAGGCATTTTTAATCTAGCATGGGTGATTCCCATTCCACCGTTCCTGGCCTTTTTGACGATTGTGCTGTTCCTCAACAGCAACAAGCGGGCCAGCTCGCTGTTCGCCATTGGCGCCGTCTTCATTAGCTTTATTTTGGGTTGGGGCATCGCCTTCGCGTCGTTCTTCACCGAACACTTCGGCGAACATCCCATCGACGAGGCGCTCTACACGATCCCCACCGGCGCGACGGAATTCGTCATCGGCTATGCCGTGGACCCGTCCAACGCGCTGATGCTGATCATGGTTCCCTTCTTGCTGTTGATGATCTTCATCTACTCCAGCGGCTACATGACCTTCCCCAGCCACTTGCGCCGAGAAGACTATCCTCTGGCGTATTCGCAGCACAAGGACCCACGCTACAGCCGCTTCTTCGCCTACATCAGCCTCTTCGCCACCGGTATGCTGGGTTTGGTTGTGGCCAACAACCTGCTCCAGTTCTTCATCTTCTGGGAAATCATGGGCCTGTGCAGCTACCTGCTCATCGGCTTCTGGTTCGAGAAGGAATCGGCCAAGAAGGCGGCGTTCAAGGCGTTCATCACCACCCGCGTCGGCGATGCCATCATGTTCATTGGCATGATGTTGCTGTACGTGATGAGTGAGCCAAGCTCGCTGCGCTTCAGCGAACTCTTCACTGCCGAGAACCTGGAGCACCTGTCGCACATCAGCGTCACCATTCCCATCTTCGGCAGCGTGCCGTGGATTGCCCTGATCGCTGTGCTGATCTTCTTTGGCACCGTGGGCAAGAGTTCGCAGTTCCCGCTGCATGTCTGGCTGCCCGATGCGATGGAAGGCCCCACACCCGTCAGCGCCCTGATTCATGCGGCGACGATGGTTTCCGCCGGTGTCTACCTGCTGGTGCGCATGTTCCCCATCTACGAATACGCTGGTGAGGTCTCTGCTGGTGCGCTGGGCTTTGTGGGCTTCATCGGGGCGTTCACGGCGCTTTTTGCCGCCACCATCGCCCTGGCCCAATGGGATATCAAACGCGTGCTGGCTTATTCCACCATCAGCCAGCTTGGTTACATGGTGGCGGCCATCGGCATGGGCGCGTACGTGGCGGCGATTTTCCACCTGCTCACCCACGCCTTCTTCAAGGCGTTGCTCTTCCTTGGCTCCGGCAGCGTGATTCACGGCGTCGAGCATGGCTTCCACCACGCCCACGAACACGGTCATGGCCATGACGAACATGGTCATGCGCACGGCGCACACGTCATCCAGCGCCAGGACGGCGCACTGAATCCCGAAGATCCTCAGGACATGCGCAATATGGGCGGCCTGCTTGGCCGTATGCCGCGCACTGGTTGGACGTTCATCATCGGTGGCCTGGCGCTTTCCGGCTTCCCGCTGGTGACGGCCGGCTTCTGGTCGAAAGATGAGATCCTGGCCGTGGCCTGGGGTGACGCCCACTTCTGGATCTTCTGGACGCTGGCGCTGTCGGCTTTCCTGACGGCGTTCTACACCATGCGCCAGATCGGACTCACCTTCCTGGGCAAGCCTCGTTCCGAAGGCGCGGTCCATGCGCCCGAAAGCGTCGCCAGCATGACGGTGCCGCTGCTGCTGATCAGCGTCTTCGCCATCGGCGCAGGCTGGTTCGGCATCCCGGAGAAGTTCCCACTGATCGGCGGCATTGTCCCCAACTGGATCGAGCACTTCCTGGAGCCGTACTCTGAGTACATGCACCTGCACCCGCATGTGCTGACCTTTAGCTGGATTCCGCTGCTGACGTCGCTGGTGGTGGCGTTGGGCGGTCTCGGGCTGGGCTATGTCCTCTACGGGCAAGGACTGAAAGAAGGGCAGATCGATCCATTGGCCAAGATCTTCGGCCCGATTTGGACGATGTGGCACAACAAGTACTGGGTGGACGAGTTCTACCGCGACACGGTGGTTGCCTTCTCGCTGGGCTTCTCGAAATTCCTGGCTCTGTTTGACCGCGAATGGGTGATCGACTGGATCATCAATTGGATCGGCCGCATCGCGATTGGCCTCTCTGTTGTGCTGGCCGCGTTCGACCGCTACGTCGTCGACGGACTGATCAACGGCGTCGGCTGGCTCTCGGATCAGGCGGGCAACGTCACCCGTCTCTTGCAGGATGGCCGTGTGCAGACTTACTTGCTCTTTGGGTCTGTTGACGGCGGCAGTCTGGCTCTTCTTGAACGTGCTGCCCGCTGTTGACGCTGGTGTAGGCGTTTATACGATTCATTCGGGTACGCAAATTATTCGGGTACACAAAACTGTTCCGCTGCTGAGGAGAAGATTTTATGGATTCTCAAGTTAACGGTTGGATTTTGACCGTCATTCTGTTCTGGCCGCTGGTATCGGCGCTTCTGGTGCTGGCCTTCGGTAACTCGGATCGGACCATCAAGGTTGGGTCGACTGTGGCCAGTCTGTTGCCGTTGGGGCTGAGCGTCTACCTGCTCTTCGGCTACAGCTACGATACGGGTGGCTTCCAGTTCGTCACCCTGGCCGACTGGATCCCGCCGCTGAACGCCAGCTACCACCTGGGCGTAGACGGTTTGAGCGTACCCTTGATTTTCCTGACCACGCTGCTTTCGACGCTGAGCTTCTACTACAGCGCCGGTGTGATCAACAAGCGGGTGAAAGAGTACTTCTTCCTCTTCCACCTGCTGGAGATGAGCATGTTGGGCGTCTTCGTTGCGCTGGACTACGTGCTCTTCTACGTCTTCTGGGAAATCAGCCTGGTGCCGATGTACTTCCTGATTGGCATCTGGGGCGGCGCAAACCGCAACTATGCCTCGATCGGGTTCTTCATCTACACCTTGGTCGGCTCGGTGGCGATGTTGTTGGCGATCCTGGGCATCTACTTTGCCACGGGAACATTCAACATCCTCGAAGCCGCGGCGGCGCAGCCCTTCGCCGGCGACCTGACGCTGGCCAGCCTGGCCTTCTGGGGACTCTTCCTGGGCTTCGCCTTCAAGGTGCCGAGCTTCCCTTTCACACCTGGCTGCCCGACGCCCACACCGAAGCGCCCACTGCCGGTAGCGTGATCCTGGCCGGTGTGCTGCTTAAACTGGGCGCCTATGGCTCTGCTGCGCATGATGCTGCCCACCTTCCCCAATGCGGCGGTCTACTGGGCGCCGTGGCTGGTGGCGCTGGGTGCGATTGCGATTGTTCATGGTGCGTTTGTCTGCGTAGCGCAGACCGACCTGAAGCGGCTGATCGCCTACAGTTCGGTGAGCCACATGGGGTATGTGGTGCTGGGTATCGGCGCTGCCGCCACGGTGATGACGCCTGATGCTGGTGGCGGCTGCCGCCAGCAACTTCGGCGTCAGCCCCGAGAATATCCTCGACAGCGCCACGATGGCCATCAACGGTGCGGCGTTGCAGATGTTCAACCACGGCATCATCACCGGCGCGCTTGTTCTTCCTGGTCGGTGTGATCTACGAACGGGCGCATACGCGTGAACTGTCGGCGTTCGGTGGTCTGGCTGCGAAGACGCCGTACTTCTACGGCCTGATGATGGTGGCAGCCTTCGCCAGCCTCGGTCTGCCTGGCGGCTGGCTTTCTGGGCGGAATTCTTCACCTTCCGCGGTGCGTTTGCGCTGGTCCCCTACTGGGCGGCCTTCGGCACCATCGGCATCGTGATCACCGCCGTCTACATTCTCTACCGCATCATCCAGAACGTCTTCCTGGGTGAATACGACGCCGAACGCCACGACCACTGGACCACGGTGGACGGCAAGCACGCCGACGGCCCCACCGATGTCGCCGCCTTCGAGCAGGTGACGCTGTGGCCGCTGGTGATTGGTATGTTCATCATCGGTGTCTACCCGACGGCGTTGCTGCTCTACTTCAACACGTCGGCGCAGGAACTGGTCAACTTCGTGTCGAACCTGAACCTGCCCTAATCGGCGCCCCCAACGCTTCCTAGATCGAGGAGGTCACCTTGTACGACTTTGGACTACTCGCACCGGAACTGATCCTGATGCTGGGCGCGCTTATGGTCTTCTGCCTGGACGTTGCTTTCAAGAGCGAAGGCAAATCCGGCCTCAGCTATATGGCGATTTCGGTGTTGACACTTTCGGCGGCGCTGCTGGCCGTGGTTCTGCAAATGGACGTGAGTCCGCAGGTCGCTTTCGGCATGATGGACGTGGACGCCTTCGCCGGTTTCATCAAGCTGACTGTCTTTGCGGGCATGATTCTGACGGCAATTGCGGGCGGGCGCTACATGAACCGCCGCAGCAAGAGCCAGGGCGAATTCTGGACGTTCTACCTGTTTGTGAGCCTGGCCATGAGCGTGGCGGTCAGCGCCAACAACCTGGTGCTGGTCTACATCAGCATCGAATTCCTGTCGATTACGAGCTACATGCTGGCCGGCTTCCTGCGTGAAGAGAAGGGCAGCAACGAGGCTGGGTTGAAGTACTTCCTGTACGGATCGATTGCGTCGGCGGTGATGCTCTACGGCATCAGCTTGCTCTACGGCGCCACCGGCTCGCTCTATCTGCGAGACATCGCTGCCTTCTTCGCTGCAGAAATCGCAGCCGCAGGCGAGGTGACGGGCATCAGCTACGTGGCGATTCCAGCCACGATCCTCACCTTGGCGGGTCTTGGCTTCAAAGCCAGTCTGGCACCCTTCTACCAGTGGGCGCCCGACACCTACGAAGGAGCACCCACGCCCGTGGCCACCTACCTGTCCACCGCGTCGAAGGCTGCGGCATTCGGTGTGCTGGTGCGTGTCTTTGTGGTGGGGCTGGCCCCGTTCGAGGTGAACTGGGTGCCGATCCTGGCCGGTTTTAGCATCATCACCATGACGATGGGCAACCTGGCCGCGCTGCGCCAGACCAACGTGAAGCGCATGTTGGCATACAGCTCGGTGGCGCAGGCCGGTTACGTGCTCATGGGGCTTGTGGCTGTGGCCGCAGACTCGCAGAGCGGCATGAACGGTCTCAACGGTGTGCTCATCTACCTCTTCGCCTACATCTTCACCAACGTGGGCGCCTTCCTTGTGGTGATGGCGCTGGAAGAGACCGTGGGCAGCACCGACGTCAGCGCCTTCAACGGTCTGATTCGGCGTGCGCCGTGGCTGGCCGGTATGTTCGTCATCTTCTTGCTCAGCCTCACCGGCATTCCGCTCACCGGCGGCTTCCTGGGCAAGTTCTACGTCTTCGGCGCAGCGATTCAGCACCAGTACTTCTGGTTGGCAGCCGTGGGTATGATCAACGCAGGCATTGCGGCGTTCTACTACCTCAACATCGTGCGCGCCATGTTCTTCACCGAGGACGCTGAGATCAGCGAAGTGTCTGGCGGCGCGGCCGTCCTCGACGTGCCGGTGGGAACGCAGATCAGCTTGCTCATCTGTACGTTGGCCACGCTGTGGATCGGCATCTACCCGATCACGGTGATCAACTGGGTGAACAACGCGTCGAATCAACTGTTCACGTTGCCATTTTAGTAGTGCGTAGTGCGTGTACTGATTGAGTAGGTGAATGCTTGATTGGAACGATTTTGGGTACAGCACTGAAAAATCGAGAGAGGTACAACCCGCCAGGTTTCAGAAAACCTGGCGGGTTTTGTTTTGCCTGAATCTTGAATGGACGCCACCCGCAGCGCCAGACACTGCTCGCCCTGGTGAGTTTTTGATTTTCCTCGATCTTCTTGGCGCTTTGGTGGAGCTATCGTATAATCCAAGACGTTTGAAGTGTGCAAGTGGCAGGTTTGCAGGTGGCAAGTGTGCAGGTGATCCGTATCATCCTATCACCAGCGCAACACGATCACCCCCTTACCTTGCCACCCCTTCACTTTGTCATTGTCCTCGCTGAGGAGACATTCATGCCGATTGGACGCTCACCGTTCGCGAGGACGGTGTGGTATACGTGGATTGCATTGGGGGTATTGGCCTTCATGCTGTTGCCGCGCGGACTGGCAGCACAAGCGCCCACGCCGCCCAGCCCGAATGCTGTGCTGGGGCTGGCCGTCGCTCCCGATGACCCGACACTGGTGCTGGCAGGGACGCTGAATTCGCCGTCGCCTGCCGCTATCTACCGCAGCACCGACGCCGGCCGCACGTGGACCACCGCCGACGCGCCGCTGCCCGCCAACGCCAGCATCGCCGCCCTGCTCTTCGACCCGCAAAACGGCAACTTCGCCCTGGCCGCGGACGGCGGCTTCGGCGCGCTCTACGTCAGCGAGAATGGCGGGCAGAACTGGCGGCTCCAGCCGTCGTTGTCCACGGTGCTCAGCCCCAACAGCGCCGTGGGCCGTCTGTTTGCCCGCGTCGAGAACGGGCAGACTGTCTTCTACGCGGGGACACGCTTCGACGGTGTCCTGCGCAGCGTGACCGCGGAAACACGTGGACTGTCCTCTCCGGCGGCCTTACCGGCGACGCGCCGCTGCGTGTGCGCGCTCGGTGACCTGGACGGTGTGCTCTACGCAGGGACGCACGCTCGGCTCTTTTCCGCCTGACAGCGGGGGCAACTGTGTGGGAGCAGGTGACGAGCATCCCCGCCGGCGCCGCGATTGTGCGCGGCATCGACGTCTTCGAGGACAGGCTCTACGTCGGCACCTTCGCCAATGGCCTCTACAGCAGCGCCGACGGTCAAACCTGGGAACGCGACACGGCGCTGCCGGGTGGGGTACAGATCTTCGACATCGCCGCTGCTGGCTATCGCCTGGTGCTGGGGACCAACCAGGGCATCTGGGAACGGCTCGATGTCGCATGGACGCAGGCCACGTTGAACGATCAGGCGTACGTCGGCGAAGTCTACAAACTCACCCCCGCCGCGGATACCCCAGGCGTCATCTACGCGGGGACAGCAGACCGCTGGGTCGTGCGCAGCATCGACGGCGGCTTCACCTTCGACGCCATCGACGAATTGGATATGCTGATCCCGGCGCTGGTGCCGCCTCCTCCCACGCCTACGCCCACACCGTCCAATCACACCGACGCCTTCGCCCACGCCTACGGAGACCCCACACCAACGCCGACGGCCACACCCACCGAAACGCCGACGCCGACAGAGACCCCGACGGCAACGGCCACACCCACCGACACCGCCACGCCGACGGAGACGCCGTTGCCTACGGCCACGCCCACGGAGACGGCCACACCTACCGACACGCCGACGCCTGATCCGCTCGCGCCCACGGCCACACCGACGCCGACCGAAACGCCTACAGAAACGCCGTCCCTGACGCCGACGGAGACGCCGTCTCCTACGCCAACCGAAACAGCCACGCCGACAATCACGCCGACGCCCGAGCCGCCCACCCCAACCCCCACCCCCACAGAAACGCCCACCCCGACGCCGCTGGAAGTGGCGCGCGAAACGTCACTCAACTGCCGCCCACCTGGGTCGGCGCGGGATCGTCTTCTTTGTGGTGATCCTGATCGCGGTTGGCGCTGGTGCGCGGCCGGGGGAGATTTAGAGGCGATGATGCGATGATGGGGATGATGCGATGCTGGTGTCTCTTTCGCCACAGTGCAGGCACGGGCCAAACGATTTCGCTCTGACCAAAATTACGTGGCCCGTGCCTGGCATTGTGCGCACGCGATCTCCTTCACCGTGACGCCTCACTCGACGTCTGTCTTTCGGAACTTTTCAGCGTCTCGCTAGTGACGCCGGTTGAGCCTGTCGAAGCCAAGGAACGGGTAGACCCGCTGGGCTCCGACAGGCTCAACCGGCGCTAGTCTTGGCCGATGAACGAAAGATTATCGTCTTTCATCAATCTTCTTGGATCAACCATGCGCCTGTCTAGACTCCTCAAACTAAGCGGCTTCGACACTCCGACCGTCGATTCAGAAATCACGCAGGTGATCGCCGACAACCGGCAGGTGACGCCAGGATCGATCTTTGTGGCGGTGCAGGGTCTGCGCGTAGACGGACACCGCTTCTTCCCCGCTGCGATTGCGTCAGGCGCTGTAGCGGTCGTGGGGACGCGCTCTCCGGATGAGTTGGCGGCGCTGGGGATCGTGATACCGTCCTCAGTGGTGTATGTGCAGGCAACAGACGGACGTGAGGCGCTGGCGCGGCTCAACGCGGCGCTGCAAGGATTCCCATCCCGCGACATGACCGTCATCGGCGTCACCGGCACCGACGGCAAGACGACGACCTGCACGTTGATCGAATCGATCCTGGCCGCGGCCCACAACGGCGACACCGGCGTGATCACCACCATTGGGGCGCGCATCGGCGGCGTGGAGCAGGACACCGGCTTCCACGTCACCACGCCCGAAGCGCCCGACGTGCAACGTTACCTGGCCCAGATGCGCGATTCTGGTTGTCGTTACGCCATCGTGGAAAGCACCAGCTTCGGTCTTGACCAAAAGCGCGTGGCCGCCGTCGACTATGACGTGGCCGCCATCACCAACATCACCCACGAACATCTGGACATTCACGGCACATTTGAGGCGTACCAGGCGGCGAAGGCGCTGCTCTTTCGGGCGCTCTACCGATCTGATCCCAAATCGGGAGTGCCGCGTGTAGCCGTCCTCAACGCGGACGACGAGGGCAGCTACGCCATGCTGCAAGACGTTCTCGCCGAGGAGACCACGGCCAATCCTGGTGCAGTGGTGCGTATTCTCCGCTACAGCACGCAGCAAACCGACGTCGATGTCTACGCCGACGCCATCACCTACGATCCTGATGTCACCCGCTTCGATCTGCACTGGTGGGGCGGCGTGATTCCCATGCAAACGCAGATGATCGGTGAATTCAACGTGGCCAACATTCTTTGCGCGGCAGCGGCGACGCTGGCTTTGGGGATCGCGCCCGGCGTCGTGCAAGCGGGTGTGGCCGCGCTGCCCGGTGTCCTTGGGCGGATGCAGCGCATGAACAGCGGACAGGAATTCCTGGCTGTGGTGGACTTCGCCCACTCGCCGGTGAGCCTGCAACGGGCGCTGCACACGCTACGTCCGCTGGTAGGTGAGGGTGGACGGCTGATCGCGATCTTCGGCAGCGCCGGTCTGCGCGACAGGGCCAAACGTCGCTTGATGGGACGCGTCAGCGGTCGCCTCGCCGACTACACCATCGTCACCGCCGAAGACCCGCGCACCGAAGATCTCGATGCCATCAACGCCGAAATCGCCGCCGGCGTGGAGGAATTCGCCCCGCCTGACGCCTACCGCATCGTCCCCGACCGCACCGAGGCCATCCGCCAGGGGATCGACATGGCCCGTCCTGGCGACGTGGTGGCGTCCTTCGGCAAAGGCCACGAACGCAGCATGTGTTTCGGGGAGATCGAGTATCCCTGGAGCGATCAGGATGCGATGTTGGATGCGTTGCAGCGCAGGATAGAACGCGGATGAAGCGGATTGGGCGGATCGAGGCGGATTTTTCTGGAATATCCGCTTCAATCCGCTCAATCCGCCCAATCCGCGCTCTATTCCCCGTACTATCCCTGTAGACTTAAGTTTGTTTGTATCCCCAGGAGAATTGTTGTATCATATCCGCGATCTACGTGACTTCTTGGTCTTCCTGAAATTACAGTGCGCAGCACCAGGTCTATGCTTTGTATGAAAGCACCGCTGTGCTGCTGTGAATTTCAGGGAAATTCATTCGGTCGCGTAGCATCCCCCAATCAGAAGAACTTCTTATTTTCCACCATATCCGACGATTCAACGCGCAAAGGAGACTGCACGTGCAGGCTAAACAGGGTACTCTCCGCACTGTAGTGGTCGTGTTGATCGCCAGTCTGGTGCTGACGGCATGCAGCGGCAGCAACGGGCAAGGCTCCACCTGGTTCAATCTCCCGTCGATACCCGTATCGCTCGACGCACAGGGCAACGCCTCGGTGCTCGGCTTCAACCTCGGGTACATTGGACTTCAGCCTTCGCTCATCGCTCAACTGCAAGCCGCCAACGTCCAGGAACTGGGGGTCCGCATCGGCTACAACGGGATCTTCCTCTACCAGAACGGTCAGGCGCTACCCTACATCGCCTGGGACGACCAGTCCGTCGACACGTTGCTGGGCGTCCTGCGTAGCGGTGCGCTCGACAGTTTCGGCGTACCGGGTGACACGGCTGCTTCGGCGCTGCCCTGGGCGCGGCGGATCGGTTTGGGCGTCAACCTGAAATTGCCGCTGGCTTCCGGCGCAACTGCGTTGGACATCCCCCGCTGGCGCGGTGAGGAGACGGTCAGTGGCGGTGGGAATGTCGCCACCACCATCGGGCCGATTGCCATCAACGGCCTCGCCTTTGATCAGTCGGGCGGCGCTTCCATTGCGGGTACGCCACTCTCGGATCTGGGCGTTGCCTTTGCGCTGCCGGCCAATGTCTTGCAGATCTTGCAGTCGATCAACGCCGAGCAGGTGACCATCAACACCACACCTACGGGTATCCAACTCGGGTTGAACGGCCAGCCGCTGCCCAGCCTCGCCTACAACGGTGAAAGCCTGGGGCGCGCGCTGGGGCTGGCGCAGCCGTTCGTGGCTGGTACCCCGCTGGAAAGCACCCTGGCCGACCTTGGCCCGCAACTCGAAGGCGCGGACATCGGCGTGGCGGTCTCGTTCACCGGCGAGCCGGTGGGCGGCATCACGCTTTCTGCGGTGCCGCTGCAATTGCAGGCCGACGGCAGCCTGAGCGCCTACGGCATTCCTGTGACCAACGTAGGCGCGGATCTCGTGGGCAATCTGCAAAGCGCCGGCGTGGAGCAACTCTTTGTCAACGTCGCCCAGGACAACCTGATCCTGGCCGTCAACGGCGAAGCGCTGCCGGTGATCACCTGGAGCCCGCAAACGCTGGCCCTGATCGGCGACCTGGCCCCCACCCTGGGCCTGCCCGCCGACATGATCGGCAGTGTCCTGCCCCTGGTGCAAGGACTGCTCTCCGAAAGCCCGCTGGGCCTGACCATCGCCGTCGATCCCGCCACTTCGGCGGAACCGGTGACCGTGGACGCGTCGGTGCCCGATATCGCCAGCCTGCCTGAGCCGGACATCCAGATCGGCGCAGTGTTGCAGAATGGACAGTTGCAGTCGGTGGCCGGTTTGCCTGTCTCCACCCTGGGTGGACTTGGCATCGCCATCCCCGAACTGCCCGCCGACATTGTGAACATCGTCAATAGCCTGGGAGTCAGCCAATTGCAGATCGTCAGTAGCGGCAACGCCCTGGTGATCCGCGGTGACGAGTCCACGCTGCTGGCGCTGACCTACACCGAAGAATCGCTGGGTAGCCTGCTCTCCCTCGTCGGCGCGTTGACCGGCGACAGCAGTCTCGGCGACACCGTCGGCCAGTACCTGCCGCTGATCACGGCGCAGAACCTCAACATCGTCGTCGGTCTCAACGGCGGCGAAGCGCCCGCCACCCGCCTCAGCGACATCCCGCTCACCGTCCAGCAGGACGGCAGCCTGTTGGTCTTCGGTGCGGATCTGGGCCTCGGCTCGCTGCTCCCGGCGGAAACCATCGCCATGTTGCAGTCCGCCGACCTCCAGCAGGTGAACCTCGACATTCAGGGCAACAGCCTCTACCTCGCCGTCAACGGTGAAGCGCTGCCCGTGATTTCGTGGAACGTGGACGCCCTCGACACCGTGCAGCAGGTGGTGGGCGCGCTGGTCGCCGTATCGCCTGATCTGCTAGGCACGGCGTTGGAACTGCTCCAGACCACCGACATCGGCCTCCAGGTCGGCTTGCCGCCGGCGCAGGGCGCAGCCGCCGTGGTGGTGCCGGATGACTTCGATGTGACGCAGATTCAGTTGCAGGCCCCTGATCTGGGCGACCTTGATCCGCCGGTAGTGCAACTGGTGCTGAACTACGAGAACGGTCGACTGGTGGAAGCCGGTGGCATCCCGGTGGAAGTGCTGGCAGCCCTTGGCCTTCCTCCGTTGGACCTGCCCGCCAACCTCAACATGGTGCTGTCCAGCCAGTTTGATCAGGTGCGGCTGGCGGGTTCGCCCAACATGATGGAAATCATGGGCGGCGACACCACGTTGATGACCCTGAGCTACGACACCGCCACCCTGGAGAACACGCTGGACGTGGCCGGTCCGTTCTTGCCAGCGCAGTTTGCCAGCATCCTCAGCGACGAAGGCATCGGCGCACTGCTCGGCCAGAACATCCTACCGCTGCTCACCAGCGCCAACGTCAACGTGACGGCCAATCTCGAATAAGTCATCGGCTCGTCGCAGACAAAGAATTCCCGAAGCCACCTCTCCGACGAGAGGTGGCTTTTTGTTCAAGCAAACGGGGTAGAACGCGGATTTAGCGGATTGGGCAGATCCAGGCGGATTCCAGAAAAAATCTGCGCCGATCCACTCAATCCGCGTTCTATCCCATTCGCGATCGGCGTCGTCGACGCCAGGACGATCAGCACGATCCCGATCAGGGCCATACGATTCTGCAACAACTTCATCGCGCGTCTGTTCTTCATCAAACTCGTCCTCTGCCTTCGTGGCTCTTCGTGTGTCTTCGTGGATCAGCGCCCGCTTCAATGGGATTGGTGTAGCTTTCTTGCAGGTGACGGTAGAGATCGTCGAGGGTGCCGAAATGCTGCTCGGTGCTGTCCTCGCCGACGGGGATCAGGGTGATGCGCCAGTCGTTGCGCGCAGACGAGCGCCAGAAGCGCAGCAGGTATGCGTTTTGCAGCATCGTGTTCGTGGGGACGAACCCTTGATTGGCGCATATGATGTGGGTCATGATGAATGGCTCATTTCTACGCAGTCGAGGCGCAGTGGTGATATGCTGCACATGAATGGATCAAGAAAGAAGCAGTGCGCAGAAGTTGGGCGGCACTGCGTCAAGGAAGTTGGACGGTGAACGAACTCGCTGACCGAGTGGGCGATCTATGTCGCCAGTCAGAACCAGTGGCGTCCCAGACGCTACGCCGGATACAGTGTGCTCGGTGTAGACATCACCGGCTTCTGGCGCCCCAAACTGCACGGGTGGATGGGCAAACACTTTCACAGTCTGGCACAGAGAGCATTGCCGGCAGTGGTGCTGGGCGTGATGACGCTGTCTGGTGAAGTCGATAAGCAACGGATTCCACTGCTGCGGCGTCTGGTCCGCTGTCAACCGGAAGTAGGCAAAGCAGACTTTCGCCTTGAACTGCTCAAGGCAGCGAAGGCTGTGGTCCAAGCCGATGAAGTCATTGTCGTTGATGCCGAATTCGAGATCAGTGAACTGCATGTGGCCGACATAGAGCGTTATGTTGTTCGTTTGGCGAACAATGCCACGGCTCGCCGTAACCAACTACCCGAGTACAAGGGCAGAGGGCGGTGGCCTGAGTATGGTGAACGGGTGCGACCACTGCCTCGTCGGTGGAAAGAGCGGCAGATTGCGGCGACCGCACCCGACCACGAAACGCAATTTGTCCATGACGGACGCACGATTCAGGTCGCCATCTGGTGGCAACAGGTTCCCGTCGACACAAAGGTTGACCCACTCAACAAGACCTTTGCCATTTATGCTTACACCGACCCGGCTTACAAGACGCCTTTACTTCTGGCCACCAACCTGACTTGTGCGGCAGATATCCCTTACCTGATGTATCGCGACCGCTGGCCGGTTGAACAGGCGCCGCTATCCGCCAAGCAGATGATCGGCCTCCATCGTTCTTTTGTCTTCTTCAAAGAGAGCTGTTTTCGCCTACCTGAACTCGCTCTCTTTGCCGGGAATATGCTGACCTATCTGGCCGCTACCTTGCCACCTCTTCCAGACAGGTTTCTGGGATCGTTCGCCAAAACGCACCCCAGGTCGGTTACGCAGGGGTGTTGCAACAGGCTGATTTTCCAATCTTTACCACTGTTGAGCCGCTACTTCGAGAAAAGAACTCGGTCACTCACCATTTACCCAAGGGCAGCAGCGCTCATGTTCGCCAAAAACGTGCTGCATGACCCACTTTTACCGGAAACTAAAGTGTCCTTCTCTTTTCCTCTTCGTGGTGCTTCGTGTGCCTTCGTGATCATTAAAATTCTGGAGATGTCCTAAATCCGCCCAATCCATGCATTATCTGCACAATCTAGGAGACAAACCATGCCCTTCGATCCTTCGATCCTCAGGCCGGATGCACGGCGCGAGGAGATCGTTTCGGTGTTGCAGGCGGCGCTGGACGCGGTGGATCCGTTCAAGGCGGTGCGCAGGCGCTGCACCGTGACGGCAATACCCCACGGTGGGGGGAGGCGCTACGATCTGGCGCGTTATCGGTGTCCTCGTGATTGGGGTAGGAAGGCGGGCGCTTCAGCGCCCAGGCCGTGGAGGACGTGTTGGGCGACGTGCTCAGCGACGGCCTCGTGGTGGTGAAGACAGGATCACAGCGCGCTTCCACCGACAGCGTGCGCGAAAGGAGTCACCCGGTCCCCGATGCGGCGGGGGTGGCAGCGGGCAGGCGATCCTGAATCTGGCCCACATGATGCAGGCGAGGACGATCTCGCTATCGCGCTGCTCGGGCGGTGGATCGGCGCTGCTGGTCTCCCCGGCAGATGGGCTGACGTTGGCCGACAAGCAGGGGTTGAGCAAGGCGTTGCTGGCCTGTGGCGCGCCGATCAATGAGATCAACACCCTGCGCAAGCATTGCAGCGCGGTGAAAGGCGGGCGTGCTGGCGCGCGCCGTCGCCCCGGCCACGCTGATCACACTCGTCCTCAGCGACGCGATCGGCAGCCCGCTCGACGTCATCGCCAGCGGACCCACCGTCCCCGACAGCAGCACCTGGGCCGACGCCTGGGCGCTGGTGGAAAAGTACGATCTAGCCGGTCAATTGTCCGCCGCGGTGACGGCCCGCCTGCGCGCTGGGTTGCCGCATGACATCGCGGACACGCCCAAGCCCGGCGATTCGCTCTTCGCTCAGACGTGCAGACCGTCGTCGCCGACAACGATCTGGCGGCGCAGGCGGCGTTGACCCAGGCTGCCGCTAGATACAACACGCTGCCTTCCACTTACGTGAAGGCGAAGCCGCCGAAGTCGCCAAAGTGCTGGTGGCGCTGGGCAAGGAAGTCCGCCACAGTGGACGGCCGATCGGCCGCGTTTCCGCCTGTATTGTCCTCGGCGGGGAGACGACGGTGACACTGGGCGGGCAGCACGGTCATGGCGGGCGCAACCAGGAGCTGGCGTTTCCCGCCGCGCCAGCCCTGCGCGACATGGCTGGCTGTCACCATTGTTTCACTGGCCACCGATTTGCACCGACGGCCCCACCGACAGCGCCGGCTGTGGCCCGGCCGACAGCGGCACCGTCGCCCGGCGGCGCAGGCCGGTCTCGGCGCGAGCTGATCACCTGCGCCGCCACGACGCATACCCGTTCCTCGAAGCGACAGACGATCTGCTCGTCACCGGGCCGACGGCACGAATGTGAACGATTTGATGTTTGTGTTTGTGGCTGAGTGACGGAGGACGACGGACGACCGATATGGTGGAGGTAAGCAAGAGACCGGCGCGCCGGTCCCTCTTGCTTGTGGGAGATTCTGTGGGGATGCTAGCGGACGATGCCGTTGTAGAGCGACGGCGTCACTGCTGTCGGCGCGCATCATGACGACGATGTCACCTGTGGATTGGAGCACGATACTGCCTTGCCATCGAGACTGCCGTTCTGAAGCTGCGCCATGCCTTCACCTGCGCCGAGACCATCGTGAACGTGTCGGTACTGGTCAACTCATACCTTCTTGGCTGTAGTAGTATGCCTGCACATCGATGTTGCCGCCGGAGACGTTGCGCAAAGTGTAGCTGGTGCTGATGCCGCCGGTTGCCTTTGGCGGCGTAGGGAAGATAGACGGTGCGTCCGGCATAGCTTGTCGCCGTGTAGTTGTAGCCGCCGACGTTGTTGCTGTTGGTGACGGCCACGGCAATAGGCATGCCGTTGCTGCTTTGCAACTTAACCGAACCGGTCCATCCATCGGGCAGGAAAGAGAGCGCGGTGAGTGAGACGGCCTGCGCCTGTAACGGCGCCAAGTTGTAGAGGGTGGTGGGACAACTGGCAGGGTTGGTCACCGTGCGCGCACAGAGTTTAGGGTGATTGGTGGCGGTTCCGCTCGTTCTTTACCACCAAACCCGTATTGTATCCCCCAATGTTGCGATAGCTTCGCCAAGACATAGACCAGACCTGTACTCACGCTGCTGGCGTTGTAAGAGCGCCCATAGGCAGGGCTGGTGGCGCGGTCATCGTAGACTTTGGCGACGATCCGATGTTCTGATGATGAAGTTGTCAGCTTGAGCGACCCAACCCAACTACCGGCTGAGATCGCACCCCATCGATGGTGACACGTTCACCGGGCTGGATGCTCGCCGTACAAGTAGTTGCTGTAACCTGAACGCCTAACAAATGCAACGCTCACTGTGGTTGCTTCGTCGTGTACGTTGAGAATCGAGACCGACGAGTTGATATTCCAGGCGTTCTTGTAAAACGCGGGTACCCATAGTCTGGATGTGGCCCGTTCAAAGCGTGAATCGCCGGACTCCTTTGAAAGAAAGGCATTGTCCAGTGCGCCGGGCATGGGGCCATCTGTGTATACCACCACAGACAGATCGTCGCTGCCATCAATGATGGCACTGCCTTCAAAGTTGGTCGGTGGTGTTACCGTACAGCTTTGGTTTTGGTAAAGGAAACACTCATCCTTGTTGCCTTCGACGTAATCCTCTCATCGGTATTCAGGTAGACGACCGTCACCAGAACTTGTGTGGATGTTCCACTATAACGAACAGTGATGTTACTCAACCACCCATTGTTGTTGCGCACATCGGGCAGGTAAGTTTCCTTCGTGTATACGTTGACATTTAGTGCGTCAATGTAGTTGATCGGCATGTAGATGGCATCATTGCCGCTGCAGCTAACCATTGTTCCCCAGGCGGTGTTGCCGTTGAACCACGGACCGCCACGATCTCAGGCGTGCAAAGACGGGTTGTTGGGTGACACTCTCGAATGTAAGTTAACGCATCGCTGGGAACGTGACCTGAGAGTACCACACTACTGATATGCCATGCCGCAACTATACCCTGTCATTCTTCCATAGTGACATACCCACGGGCCTGGGAAGGCTTGGAGAAGGCGGGGCATCGTCGCTGTGATTGGCCGTTCGGCTGAGCCATCATAGATCCACCTTTACCGTAAAACCGGGTGTGGTATGCTACTGAACATCAGCACTTCCGTTGTAAGCCGTTTGAATGTGGGGAAGAACTGTTCCGCATATTTTTAAAATCTACTTGGGGTTGGTGGCTCATTTCCGCAATGTCCTGCTGTAGAGATTCTCAGGAAAGTTCTTGTGTGGCTTTAATGGCAAAGCCGGTTGTACATATGATATTGTCCCAGGTCAACCTCATACATTGGTCGCCGGTTCTGCTAACTGTTCGACGGTGACAACTTCGATGTGGGCAGGCAGTTCTATGGATGCGTCTCGTAGCGCTTCTTCGAATTCTTCGCGCTGGCTTACGTACCCACCTCACACCCTTCTACTCTGAGTGCCGAATCTACTGGGATATCGATCTCGTTGATGAGATCCAATACCTTACGTGTTCTCGTTCCTTAGCGCGGCCAGTGACAGTTTGCGCTGCGTGTTTCGATCAGTTTTGACAGTGGGCTATCCGAGAGGTAGGGTGAGAGAATGTCTTTGTCCGTATTTTCAAGAGGAGAACGACAACCTGGTACATCGGGGTATGCTGAATGTAGAGGCCACCAAAGACTTCCGGCTCAAGCGTGGTCAACGAGTGGTTCAGGAGACCAAATCTCTGCGCTTGGAGATTCAGCCGCTTTATCGCTTCATCCAAATCTACATCGAATGTTTTTAAGGTATTCGGTGGTGTCCCGTTGTAACGATTCTTCTTCAGTTATCGGCGCTGGGTCAATCGGTGTAGTCTCTTGTGCAAAGGTTGGTGTTACAGCAAGCAAGCAAGCAGGGAGAGCCTTATGGATGGTACATACTGTGACATACGGGATTTCTCCTTACTGGTGATCATTGATGTCTATGAGCTTTAGGACCGTTCATGGGTGAATATATGCGCTTGTGGCGTCACTTTGCTTGTGGGTTGAAGACGAGCGTCATTCCCGTCTTCGGTTGAGAGGGGTCAAGATGTTATCCTTGAGTTCGTAGCTCTCCACCTGTGTCAGGATTTCGAAGTATCAGTTGTTCCCAGATTGTTGCACTTTCGGGTAGACACCCTTCTGCAGATTGCGTGACGATGTCATCAACTATGAGTCTGTTGCTGTTCAGATTATACGGGACGGTAAGACCACGTAGCGCGTGTCCTCGAATGACATCATTGAATACGCCTACAGATGGGAATTGGGCATTGAGATGAAACTCCATCGATCTCGACATCAGAAAATGGTGACACTCCGTTCAACGATTGGAGCACCCAAATCATTTGCTCCATCGGCTGCGTTCGCACAATCGGGTCAGCGCGCAAATCCACCCGATAACAAGGCAACCGTCAGGAAGGCAACGTACAGCAGCGCTCTAATTTTTTGGACCATAGAAGCTGATTCCTTTCGTTGGGTTGGAAATGGTAACGATGCACAATCCAGGATGAAATTCATTCCTGCGGTCTCTTCCATTATAGGGCACAGTGGCGGCGGCGCACAGACAACTCCTTTTTCATGCTGAAAAAATGGACGGAAAACCGTCAAAAGATCCCACCGGTATCGGTTGGCATCAGAAGTGATGTGCCAAAGCTAAATTGTCTTCAACCAGCGGGACCATTCAGCAGCAATGTAACGCAACAGGAGAAAAGCAAGGTACAGCGGTTAGGATGAACACACGGTTTCAACTACGGAGTTTTCTGGAAATGGGGAGGTTTAGGGCATCGATGAGATTCCCAGAGTCTCTTTGCTATAGACTTTATGACCGCGTATGGTTTTGGGGGCAATCGGCCGGAGTGGCTAGGTCGATCTGCGCTTGCTGAACCTGACGCCTGCTAGCGGACGATGCCTTTCTTAAACCGAGACGACATGCTTCCCAATCTTCATGCTTCTCTCATTCATCAACACTGTCTGCTGCTTTGCCTCATTGGGCGATCCCCTGTTACTGTCATCTGCGCAACATTGCTACCATCAACCATCTGATTCTTGCTGAACCCGAACAACCAGATGATGATCGCCACCGTGAAGTTGGCGGTGGTGGTTCACGACGAGTGGCAAACGCCGCGAAACGTCTGTGCCGGCGCCGGTGGAAGATTCGGTCGGTGGATCAATACGACGCCTGCCGCACTGCAGAATGCAGCCATCGCCGCGTGGAATTTCATCATCGACCGGTGAACCCAGCCATGATCCAGGCCGAAAAAGGAGCAAATCAAGACGGCGCCTGGCGTGCGCCCAGCCAGTGTTCACGGACACCGACATGGACGTACGCAACGCCGCTCGAAGGTAAAGCCGATTCCTGGTTCCGCCGAGCCGGGAGATCCAGCCAATGCCGGAATGGGTGGCGAAGTAGAAACACGCTGAATGAAAAAGAGCGGGACCAGCTCGGTCTCGCTCTTTTTGTTGCTCTGTATGTGGTGATACCCCTTGTGTGTACCGGACTGGCATGCAGTTAGTAGTCTACGCTACTTTGGCGCAGCATGCTGCGCCCTGCCGTTGAAAGACCAACTTGGCCTGTCAGTACACTTGTGGAATAGCGGGTCTGCCTCAGGCGGTGTATCGCGAGGACCACGTCCCCGCCGCACTGGTTTTGGGAATGGACATTCTACCTTCACACTTGGCAAAAAGATCGTTCTGCGCCGTTTCCAGATCCACACTTGTTTGCGCATAGGACGATTCCGCGGACACATCCACCGCTTTGACGCGATACTGGAAGAGGCCGCCGAAGAGGTCGGCATCATCAGTGAAGCTGACCGCGCTCCAGTGGCGAGGACGGCGATGGGCGTATACAACGCTTCGCCGGGGGACGCTGCGCTCGACGATGTAGCCGTTTTCGCTGGTTGCATTGTCCTGCCAGGTGAGCTGCACTTTGTTGCCGATCAGCCTAGCCGTGAAGGCTGTGGGCGCAGGCAAGGTGACGCTGCGCGTGGTCCTGGCGGCGACGGACGGATTCGCCCGCGGCGTTGACGCTGCTCACTGTAGAAGCGCATCGGTTGAGCGTCTCGTCGCGCCAGGACCGCTGGTCCGTTTCCGGCTCCGCCACTTCGACGAAGGTTCCTGTCCGCGGTGTTGCTGCGCAGGATGCGGAAGCTATGGAGCGAGCTGGTGCCGCCGCCCAAGGACCAGTTGACGCTATTCGCTGCCCGTCGTCTGTACCGACGTTATCGTGGGCGCGGCAAGTAGCGAAGGCAGCGGTTGTACTGGTCCGCTAAACGCGCATCGCCAGACGCAGACTGAATCTTCTGCGGAAGCAGATGCTGAGGCGGCGGCGACGCTGTTCTGGTCCCCAAAGCTAAACACGCACGAAGTAGGGCAACTTGGGATCAAGACCGCTGAGAACGGCGCTTTCCACGTTGGCCGCCACCTGCTCGGTGGTGACGCAGGTGCCGGTGAGGGTGCAGGCGTCGATGCGGGAAGCCGTTCTCAAAGGATGGTGTTGTCGCGCCACGATTTCATTGACCGATGCCTGCCCGCGCCAGGACGTCACCGGGGACGGTGAGCCAGGCGTCGGGCGCACGGCCACGAGGACGTCGTCGGCGCGGGTGACGCAGATCATGCGCCCGGCGCCGATGACGGGTTGGCTGCGCCCGGGTCCAGCAGCCGCTCTAGATCGAGTCGCCAGTTCTGGCTGCCGGTGACGAGGTCGAGGGCGTAGAGGTAGCGGCCGCCGCTGACGAAGAGCTGGTTGCCGTCGGTGGTGGGGGTGGCGGCGATGGGTGCGGTCAAGCAAGTGTTGGACACCGCTGCCGGCTGTGCTGAGGGCGATGACGTCGCCTGCGCTAAGCTGCCCACGCAGATCGTATCGTCGAAGCCGACGGCGGCTTTGTGGGCGATGGTCGCGCCGGTGTTGAAGATCCAACCGCTGGACAGGGGCGCAGTGCCGCCGCTGAAGACGAAGCCGTTGTTATCGCCGACGATGTAGCTGCCCGCGCTGTTGATCACCGGTGGGGTGAGCGTGCCACCGCCGACAGCCCGTCGCGTGAGGCTTTCGTTGCCCCAGCGGTCGATGGCGTGGCGCACGATGTTTTCACCTGCCGTCCACAGGACAGCGCCGTCGGGCGCGTAGGCAGGCGTGCCGGTGACGGCGGCGTCGCTGATCATCGCCACGCTGCGCCCGACGATGCGCTGCATCCCTTGATCGGTGGGGACGTAGACGACGCCGTCGGGGCCGAGGCGGGGCGCGCCGGTGGCGGCAGCGTCGAGGTTGATCACGTCGCGGATCTGGAGATCCGGCGCGAGGACGTGCAGGTAGCGCGCCTCGGCGAAATAGACGCCGTCTGTCCCCAGCGCGGCGGGCGTGTTCAGCTCGGGGAAGGGCGGCACGACGCCGTGGGTGTTGGAGGCGATCACGCTGCCGTCGGGGGCAACGAGGGCCGACTGCGCAAAGCGACCGACGACGATGTTGCCGTCGCGGTTGACGGTGGGCGACGAGGTGACGCCGTCCAGCGTCCAGGCGACGCGGCCGACGGTGGGGCCGACGTAAGGTGTGGCGCTGCTCGCCCACCAGTCGCGTCCGTCCTGGGGCCAGGGGGCGAGGCTGTCTGCGCCGTTGCCCCAGTACGACATGGCCGGATCGCCGAAGAGCGTCATGGTTTTGGTGCGGATGTCGTCGAGGCTGTCGGTGGCGAGGACGTTGAACGCTTTCCAGGTGGCGTCGCCGAGGAGACGCCCTTGCAGGAGTTCGCGGTTGAAGACGGTCTGGGCGTTGTCCACGCCGGTGACGGGGACGACGGCCAGCGAGCCGAGCCAGGCGGCGGACTTGCCCAGCGACATCATGTCTCCGCCGACGCTGCGCGGGCCGTAGTTGGTGATCACCGAGCCGTCGGCGTTTTCGATCTTGCTCCATGAGACGCCGCCGGTGCCGCAGGCGTTGGCGAAGACGACGGGCGGCAGGCCCGGCGCAGGGACGCCGCTGTCGATGTAGCTGTACCAGCCGCTCAGATCCCAGCACGAATCATCGAGCAGTCTTCGGGGTTGCTGGGCTGCTCGATCTGTTTGTTGTCGTTCCAGTCGTTGACCCAGGATTGGCCCCAGACGCCGTTCTGATCGCCGTGACCGGCCACGTTCATGAGGCCGAAGCGCCGGTTCTGCCACACGTCGTCCATGTTGGCGTGGCTGAGGGCGATGTCGGGTGTGGCGGCGGTGGGGCTGAGGTTGGGATCGTTGTGCGGGTTGCTCGATTCGTAGAGCGTGATGGTGTCGGTCATGTAGGCGCTGAGGACGGGTTCGAGTTGACCGGCCAGCGCCGCGGCGGTGTCCAGCCCGAAAGGACGGTTGCCATCCCAGTTGTAGTAGAGCGAACCGTCGGAGCCTTCGGCGTTGCCGGCGATGTAGCGGCCGTTGCTGCCGTCGTCGTCGGTGATCCAGGAGCGGCCTTCCCAGCCCCACAGCCCACCACCGAGGACGGCGGCGCGCTTGTCCACTGCGCCGCTGCGCTCGAAGTCGACGGCGGTGCGCAGAGCGGCCTGCACCTCGGCGGGCGTGCTCACACCGAGTCGCCCGACTGCGATCTCGGCGATCCAGTTGTCGTCGTTGCCGGGGCCGCCATACGGTCCTTCCAGCGTGTTGCGGTCGGACGGGCAGTCGGCGTTGAAGTCCCAGTAGCAGTTGAGATCTTCGCCATAGAAGCCGTTGTTGTTCTTGTCCCAATCGGAATCGAGATCGGCGTAGTACCAATCAGTGGGCCAGGCCGGGGAAAAGCTGGGCGATGTGGGATCGGGCAGATCCTCGGAATTCCAGGCGACGTCGCGGATGGGGATCACGTCGGCGCGGCCTACGAGCAGGGCGTAGACAGGCGCGGGTTGGTGCGTCTGCCAACGGTCTTTGAGCCAGTTGCGGATCTTTTCGGCCAGGTCGCGGCCGCTAACGGTGCTGTCGATGATCGGGGTGCTGACGATTTCGATCTGGTAGCCCTGTGCGCGTTTCTGTTCCACTAGCGGCCACAGGTCACTTTCGCGTACATCGTCACCGTGAACGATGAGGTAGTGGCGGTCGAAGGTGCGCGTAGTCACCGGGCGGGCGTCGGTGTCCACGAAGGTGACAGGCGCATAGGTCCCCGCGGCGGCGGTGAAGCGGACGGCGTTGGCGTTGATCACCACGCCGTCGTCGCCGCCGTTGGCAGAGACGGATCTCATGCCGCGTGGGTCTTCTTCTTGGAGGATGAAGCCGCCCGCGCCGAAGCCCTGGTAGCTGACGCTGAACGCGCCGCTTGCGTCGGTCCGCGCCTCGCCGGCCAGCGAGTTGCCCGTTGGCGAGGACGCAAAGAGGTAGACGGTGGCGTCTTCGATGCCGGCGTTGTCGCGTTGACGGCGCACGTGTCCGCTGAAACTGTAGGTGGGCGCTGTGGTGGACGAAGAGGCGCTGAATGTCATGGGCGCCCAGCGGTCGGGGCGGTTCCAACTGCCATCCACGGGCCAGTGGAACTCGTCGGCGATGTCGTTGTAGCGGTAGTGACCGAAGTCGACGCCGATGGTTTCGCCTGTCCACGAGGAAATGTCGAGCAGCGTGGCGCTGAAGCGGTACTCAGCGGACCAGTCGAACTCGGTGTTGGACGTGGCGCCGTCCCACGCACCGGCGGGCGGCGTGAAGAGATCGTAGCCGGTGCCGTCGTTGCCTTCCAGCGCCGTGCGTGTGCCGTCGAAGTCCATGCGGAAGCGATAATCGCCGGGTTGGGCGCGGCTGTCGCGGCTGAAGTCGCGGTCGATATTGATGGCGGCATGGGTGTCGATGCGGCTGCCGCGGGGCAACGCCTGCATGCAGATGTAGAGGTTGTCGTTATCGTACTGGGCGAAGACCACAGGCAGTGGCAGAATGCCGTGATCAATGTTGACGCGTTCGGCGTTGCCGTATTCGCCCACGCTGCACACGCCGTCGACGTTCATGGCGGCGCTGACATTGCGGCGCACGGTGATGCGACGGGGCAGCGCGCCGTTGCTGCGGTAGTCCAGGTCACCGCGGGCGGTGCTGGTGAAGCGATAGCGGCTGTCCGTCGGCCTGCCGTTGAGCCGCCATGCGCCAACCAAACCGGTGCGGAAGTCCACTTCGCTGTACATGTCGGCCTGGATGTCGGCCTGCGTGCGGGCCACGTTCCAGATCCGCACGTCGTCGAGGAGTCCTTTGAAGTAGTAGCTGGGGAAGGATGCGCCCAGGTCTGCGCCGATGCCCAGGGGCAGACTGTTGGTGGTCAACGTGCCGGTAGCGGCGACGGTGCGATCCAACTCGCTGTCGATGAAGAAGCGCACATTGGCCCCGTCGTAGGTCACTGCCACGTGGACCCACCGCCGCGCGGGAACGCCATTGGTGCTGTCCACGAAGCTGCCGGTACCGGCGCGGTAGAAGCGCACTTTGCCTGAGCAGAAGCCCAGCCAGTAGCTGGTTTGGAAGTCCTTGCCTGCGATGGTTTCACAGCGGGAGGCGTCGTCGCGCCAGACCCAGGCTTCGATGGTGATCTGGTCGCTGGGGTTGAGGAAGGGACGGTCGGCGACTTCGATGTAGGCGTCTGTGCCGTTGAAGATGGCGGCGCGTGCGGTGGGGCCGTCCACGGCGGCGGGTTCGATCACGGAGCCCTGGCGCGGCGGCGCGGGGACGTCCGCTGCGTGGGTGTGCTGGATCGGCAGTCCACCGAAGACGAGCACGATCATCAGCAAAAGTCGCCAGACGACAGAAAACTGCTTGCGTGTGGTTAGTCGTCGCATGGGGAATCCCTCCAGATTCAAACATCCTGCACAGTGTTTTTCAGTAGGTTCGCACGGCGGCGGCTTCGGTGGGCGCGGCAGCCGCATCCCCGGCCGCGGGTTCTTCGGCAGCGGGGGCCGGCGCGGTAGGCGCGCAGGCGCTCAACACCAACGCCAGCACCATGATCAGCCCGAACAAACGAATCAGGTTTCGGTTAAGACGTACGTTCATGTGTTCTCTCCTGTTGTGTAGAGACGACGGACGACGGACGGCAGGCGACTTCTGGGGCGCATCACCTCCTTTTATTGGAAGATTGATGATTGAAGAATGGGTAGAGTGAGTCTGTATGTCGTGGGAAAGTGGACGAGTTCATCTGCGCCAATGCGCAATACAACGTTGACCCAGTCCCAAGTCCCCGATCCCCAGTCCCCTAAAACGGCAAACGCACACTGAACTGCATCATCACGTCCGGTGCGGTGAAGAAGAGGTGATCCACGCCCATAAAGAGGAAGAGCAGGGCGAGGTAGAGCAGGCTGTATTTGTAAAGCCGCCAGACGTTGGCGTTGGTGGGATGTCCCCAGATCTGGATGGCCTGCCACAGGAAGATGCCGTTGAGCACCACCGAAGCCGTCAGGTAGATCGGGCCCAGCAGGCGCAGGAAGACAGGGACGGTGCTGACAATGAGCAACAGCACGCTGTAAAGGACGATTTGGCGGTAAGTTTCCACGTCACCGGCGACGACGGGCAGCATGGGCACGCCGGCGGCGCGATATTCCTTCTTGCGCATCAGGGCCAGCGCCCAGAAGTGGGGCGGCGTCCAGTAGAAGACGATGGCGAAGAGGAAGACCGGCAGTAGCGAGATCTCGTTTGCCACAGCGGCCCAGCCCACCAGCGGTGGAATCGCGCCCGCAGCCCCGCCGATGACGATGTTCTGTGTGCTCGTCCGCTTGAGGATGCGTGTGTAGAAGAGCACGTAATACAGAATTCCGGCAAAGGCGAGCAGCCCAGTGAGCAGATTGACCGTCAGCCACAATTGCACAAAGCTGAGCAGACTTAAGAGGACGCCGAAGCCGAGCACCTGCAACGGCGACATGCGTCCACTGGGCAGCGGACGTAGCTTTGTGCGCACCATAACGTGATCGATGTCGCGATCCAGGTATTGGTTGAGCGCATTGGCCCCGCTCGCCGCAAAAGCCGCCCAGCATCGTCCACAGGATCAGGGCCAGGCTGGGCGGCGTATCACCAGCCAGGTACATCGGCACCAGCGTGGTCAACAGGAGCAGGGCGATAATTTTGGGTTTCGTCAACGCCACCAGATCGCGCAGCGGAAAACGCAATCCTGCACCGGGAGCGTCGCTCTTGTCGGCCTCAGCTCTGGCCGTGTTCTTGTAAAGTGATGTTGTGTCGAGCTGCATGATTGTCCTAAAATTTTTCGATTTCCGATTGACGATTCCCGTAATGACGGAGGCGCCGTGTGACAGGCGTATCGACGTTCGTCCTTCGTCGTCTATTCTATCACAACCTCGCCCCAGGACGATCAAAGCGCCACGGGGTTTTCGGTGTTTGTGTCTTCGGTGTCCACCGTTGGGGACGGGTTCAGTCGTCGCGTTCTTGACGACGTACGACACCGAAGTAGACGATCCCGGCGATGAGGGCGAAAGAATACCACTGGATGGCGTAACTCATGTGATTGCCCTCGCTGATATCCGTCTCCGGCTGGATGCGCACCGGCAGCGCCGTCGACAGACGCCCTTCCTCCGGCGCCAAATCCAGGTAGACGGGCATGAGCGCGCCGATCTGCGTCTGGATGGCCTCGATGTCCAGCCGGAACCACGCTTCCTGCGGCGTCTTGTTGACGGCGGTGGTGCGCCGTCGGGCATTCTGCGATTTCTGTAGGTAGCCGCCGAGCGTGGCCTGTGCCGCCTCGTCGAACTGCTCCCCAAAGCGCCGATGTACCTTGTTGATACGGTACCCAGCCGCGGTTGATCAGATGGCGTGATCGCTGCCGTCGATGTGAAACGGCGTGACCAGATGCACGCCGGGCTGCCCCATGGCTCTGGTTCTTGATCGAGATTTGGCCTGCGAAATCGTACGTTCCGCTGACGGTGGCGCGGCGATCCACGAGATCCGCCGGTTCCTCGGGCAGCGGACCGCCATCCACAACGATGGGATCGGAGGCGAGCTTGGCCAGCAATTCGGCGTTGTAGGCGCGCCGCTGATCCAAGCGCTGCAACTGCCAGTTACCCAACCCGGCCATGAAGATCATGGCGGCGATGACGATCAACGTCTTCCACCACCAGCGCCGGTTGAACATGGTTTTGAAGACGGACAGCACCTCGCTCATGCCGCCACCGTCTTCTGCTTGGGCTGTACGCGGAAGTGGAAGAAGACCGCTGGCGATGAGTAGCAGCGCCGTCGCCGCCCAACACGGGCATCCAGTTGAACGTGGCCGGCGAAATCAAGGTCACGTAGGACGCCTGCACCGGGCCGTCGGGGCCGACGACGGTTAAGTCCACGCGCCATTCGCCGGGCGTGTCCACCTCGAAATCGGCTTCGTAGTAGATCTTGTTGACGGCGTCCAGGTGGGTGGCTTTTTTCGTCAGCATGTCGCCTGTGGCCAGGTTGATCAGATCCACCGTCACATCGGCGTTGAAGACCGGCTGCCCGGCAAAGCCACTGGCGTCACCTGCCAGCGACTCGGTCAACGCCACCGCCACGTGGTACGACCCAACCTGCGCCGGTTCAGGATCAGACCAGGCGAAAATGCGGTAGGGGCCAATGTCCTCGTTGGTGAGTTGCGGAAGCCCGTGCCACCGTGGGCGAAGGCCGAGCCTGTCCACGTGACGAGGAAAACTAGTGTCAACGCGAATTTCCAGAAGTGATCCACGAAGGCACACGAAGCACCACGAAGAGCAGAAGGGAAGGACACGGATTTCAGGATCACCAGGAGAATAGAAAGAAAAAGATCCTTTGTCGTCATCTGAAAGTCCTGAAAGTTGAAAATCCGTGTGCCCTCCTCTGCTATTCTCTGCCTTCGTGTCTCTTCGTGTGGCTTCGTGGATTAAATTCTGCCGTCTGCTGTTTATGTGCAAAGATCGTTTCATCGGTTTTAGACTTGACTGGAGCGGAGGCGGTGCGTACGTCGCCATTCGGCCCGACGTCGATGCTCCTGATCCGCTGGCGTCACAGGGACGGGGGCGTCGTGGCGCTGTCGTCGGCGCGGCGCCCCTGTTTCATCTGAATACCCACCAACAGGATGGCGGCGATGATGTACATCATGCTGCCTGGGATCCACATGATCAAGCCCGACCACACCTGATCGTCCATGACGCTGATGCCGTAGAGCCGCGGGATGGTGGTGTAGTGGCTGTAGATTGGACTGGTGGCGAAGGTGATGGCCACACCGGCCAGCATGTTGGGCGGGATCAACGAGATGGCGTAGGCCGCCCGCACTAGCGGTGACAGCCGCCTGCCGATCTGCGGCCCGGCGCCGATGGTGCGCCACCAGAAAAGCAGCGCCACACCGGTAAAGGTGATGTGCTCCACATCGTGGACGAAGTCACTGCGCAGGGCCAAGTCGTACATGTTGGCGTCGTGCCAGCCCAGGTAGACGGTGATGAAGATGATCCACGCGATCCCTGGGCTGAGGATCTGCGTCAACAGGCGGTAGAGCGGATGCCCAGGCTGGAACCAACTGCCCACACGCACACGCAGATCATGCGCGGCAGCGCCCACAAGAAGGTGGGAAACGGGTTTGCCAGCATCATCAGCGGCGGCTACCATCATCAGCAGCAGATGCTGCACCATGTGCATGAGGAAAAGCTCACTGCTCAGCACGTCGATAGGCGACATAAGCGCCACCGCCAGCACTGTTAACCCACTCAAGTAGGACGCCAACCGCCAGCCGTTGGCAAAGCGTCCGTCCGCGACGACGCAGCGTGCGCCAGCCGTGAATGTGCAGCGCTTCCAGCACCCCCAACGACAGGATCACGCCCAACCGCAGATCCCAGGAAAGAAGCAAGGCTTGAAGAATAGGATTCATATCGCTCGCTGATAGAACAAACCGGCAGGTTCGCCTCTGCTGCGACCTGCCGGTACAATACAATATCAGAATAGACGGTCTCAATCACGGTCGCAGTGACAGGAACCAGTCCTTGCGTATGCGTTTTTCAGTGCCAGGCACTGAAAAACACAAGATCAATGCATGGCGTGGCCGATCAGGTAGAGCGCCGGGTAGAAGAAGATCCATACCAGGTCGACGTAGTGCCAGTAGATGGCGCAAGCCTCCACGCCCCAGTGTTTCTCCGCCGAGAAGTTGCCCTTCATCCCCAGCCACCACACGTTCATGATCAGGATGATGCCCGAGATCACGTGCAGGGCGTGCATGCCCGTCATGCCAAAGACCACAGCGCCGAAGACGCCGCTAGACGGCTTGAGGTGTCCTTCATAAATAGCTGGGAACAGGCCCCATTCGAAGACCATGACGCCAACCAAGAAGACCAGACCCAGGAAGGCCGTGATCAACAGGCTGATCAGAAAGTTGCCGCGGTCGTTGTTGGCAATCGCCACTTCGGCCCGGTTCATGAAGTAACTGCTCACCAGCAGCACCACAGTCACGATCAGACCAATCATCTGATCCAGTTCCGGGCGTACAATCTGCCCGTCGTGGCGCCACAAATAGAAACGGGCCGCCAACAGGCCGGCAAAGAGGAACGCTTCGGAAGCGAAGAAAAGCCACATCCCCAGTCGATTGTTGCGGGTCTGTTCGCGATAGAGCGCCATCGCATTGGCAACTACAGCAGCCATTTAGTGTTCCTCCTCGGGTGACCACACACTGCGGATGTGCATGAAGTAGTTCAAAACCAGGGCCGCCTTGAAGATCGCCAGCAAGAACAGGATGATCGCCGACGGGAAGTGCAGCGCCGCGTAGTATTCAACAATCGTCAACACCGCCAGCACGAGCGCAACGACGTATCCTTGGCGGTAGACCGGTTTGCGTGGTTTCGATTGCGTTTGATGAGTCATGGAAAGCTCCAGATTAGAGTTGTAGAGTCATGAATGCGTGTTGCGTGATACGTGTTGCGTGGCCGAGGGCGATACCGCCGCTGTCAACCCACGCAACACGCATCACGATCAGTCATCTCCCGCAGCCGGACCATACCCACATACGATGAACCGGCCAAACCGTAGCCGTAGGGTTCGCCCACAACGGCCAACGGTGCTGCGAAGCTGTGTTCGGGAATCGGCGAGGATCTGCCATTCGGGCGAGCGAGAACGCCACGGGTTGTTGCCCGCCAGCACGCCCACTTCGGCGCTCTGGAAGAAGTTCCACAGCATCAACAGGACGCCGAAACCGATGGCCAAACCGGCAACCGTGATGGCGATGTGCCACGCCGTCACGTCGCCGCCGCCCAGCATCGGATCGTAATCGCCGATACGGCGGCGCATACCCATCACGCCCACACCCATCTGCCCCAACGTCTGCAACCAGAAGGCCGGCGTCATGATCCAGAAATGAATCTTGCCCAGCGTCTCGTTGTACATGCGCCCGGTGACCTTGGGATACCAGTAGTAGAGCGCCGCAAAGAAGGGGAAGATGAAGCCCCGAACATGGTGGCGTGGAAATGGCCCACCACGAAGTACGAATTGTGCAGCGGCATGTCCGTGGGGACAGTGGCCAGGATCGGGCCGCTCAAACCGCCCAACAAGAAGACCGAAATCGCGCTTCCAATACGAAGAGCATTGGCGTCTTGAAGCGCAGGTTGCCGCCCCAGATTGTCCCCAGCCAGCTAAAGAATTTAACACCCGTCGGCACCGCCACCAGCAGTGTGCTGCACATAAACGGCAGGCGCAGGATTTCGTTGTAGCCCGACACGAACATGTGATGTCCCCACACCAGGAAGCCGACGATGGCGATGGCCAGGCTGGAAAGGGCGATCCACTTGTAGCCGAAGAGGGGCTTACGGGCGAAGACGGGCAACAGCTCGCTGATGATGCCCAGGCCGGGCAGCACGAAGATGTAGACCGCCGGATGGCTGTAGAACCAGAACAGATGCTGGAACAGGATCGGGTCGCCGCCGCCGATCATGGGGTTCATGCTTGTGCCGGGGTCGAAGAAGCCCATGCCCAGCGCACGTTGCATCGACACCATCAGGAACGACAGACCGATCAACTGGGTGGCTGTCAACTGGATCAGGCTGGTGGCGAAAACGGCCCAGCAGAAGATGGGCATACGAAAGAGGCTCATGCCCTTGGGCCGCATACGCAGGATCGTCACCAGCAGGTTCATCGAACCTACGATGGACGACAGACCGATGGCGAACACGCCCAGGAAGAAGAGCTGATACCCCACCGGTCCGCGTGCGCTGAGAGGCGGGTAGCCCGTCCAGCCCGAATCCCAGCCGCCCACGAAGAGGCTGAAGATCAGCAGCAGGCTGCCTGGCACGTTGAACCAGAAGCCCAGGGCGTTGAGGCGAGGGAAGGCCATGTCCTCGGCGCCCAGCATCAGCGGCACCAGGTAGTTCGCCATACCGCCGATACCCAGCAAGATGGCGAAGATCATGATCATGCCGTGCATGCCGATCAGGTTGTTGTAGAGATCCAGCCCCAGGAACTGCATCCCCGACTGCGCCAGTTCAACACGGAAGACAAGCGCCGCCGTGCCGCCGACCAGGAGCAGGAAGATGCCCCACACGGTGTACTGCACACCGATCACCTTGTGGTTGTAGTCTACCGCAAAGTAGCGGGTCCACGCCGGTTTGCCGTGGGGCGGGCCGTGGTGCATCGGGGTTTCGATGCCGCGGATCCACTTCAGCCAGTCGTCCAGCGCGCCTACGGCCAACAGCGAGCCGATGATGCCGAAGACAGCGCCCACCACCCAGGCCGGCTCCGCCGACCAGGCTTCCAGGCCCATCATCACCCGGATCGCCATGACCAGGATCATACCGGCGAGTGTGCCAAACACCTGGCCCACAATCGCCCGCACCAAACCAATCGAGAATAATGACATAAAAGTTTCTCCCCATTAAGAAGGGATTGGTGATTGGTGATTTGTGATTAGGATATCGATTCGTGTAGCAATGGTCCCAATCCTTAATCCCCAATCACCAATCACTATTTCGACGCGACCTGCTGGTTAATCCAGGCGGCGAATTCGTCTTGCGGAACGACACGGACAGGGGCGCGCATGCCGGAGTGGTTGAGGCCGCACAGCTCGGCGCAACGTACCTGGTACTCACCCTCTTCCACCGGCGTGAAACGCAGGATGCGCGGCTCAAAACCGGGCAATAGATCCTGTTTCACACGGAATTCCGGCACCCAGAATTATGCAGCACATCGGCAGAGGTCATTTCCAGGCGGATGGGCTGATCCACCGGCAATACGAGTTCCCCTGTTTTCAGGCCGGTGTCGGGGTACTCGAAACTCCAGGCAAACTGCTGCCCGGTGACGATGACCACGTACTCGTCCGGTCTTCGCGGGTGATGTTGATCAGCACGCGCGTCGACTCGAAGGCGAAGAAGACGACGAAGATCAAAGGCAGCAACGTCCACGCGATCTCCAGACGCACATTGCCGTGGAAGTATTCGCCCTCTTTGTCTTCGTCCTCGCCGGCGCGGTGACGGAAGACCACCAGCGCGTAGAGCATGAAGACCACCACCAACGAGAACAGGAATGCGATCAGCCAGATGTGGTAGTCGAAGAGACGGTCGATAGCGAATGCCTGCATACTGGCCTGTACCGGCATCTTCAACACCGTGTCCAGCAACCAGTAGACCAGGAATGTGCTGATCACCACCAGCACGCCCGCAATCACAAAGTGTCGCTGATTGTTTTGCATACAGCTCCCTCAATTTGGAAGAAACGATACCGCAATAGATTGCAGAAAAGGTAGAAGAAAAAACAAAACGCAAGAAGAAAAACGAAGAATAAAGAATGAAGAATCAGCCGCTCAACACCCAGTAGCTGACAATGAACAGCGCCAGGGAACCAACCAACGGCGTGACTGTCCACAACACTTCCCAGCCGCGTTTGATCAAGATTTCGCCCCCGTTGTTGTGGGTGGACAGGGCGTCATCTGTCGAGCTGCTATGCTCCTGGCGGCTAATGCGCTGAGGAAATTTGAAGACAGAGGCAACGAGAACAATCTGGATCAACACAAACAGGACCGCCGACACAATCACAGCGGCGCGCAGGAAGCCGTCCATGCCCTCGCCTGGGATCGTGCGCCAGGGGACAACGCCTTGTGGCAGGTAGCTGCCGACCAGCCACACCAAAAACGTACCGACCAGCAACAGTGGAATCAGTTTACGTTTCATTTAGATATTTTTGTGGACTCTTTTGTTGGGTGACAACACGATTTTACCCCGAAAGCCAGATTGCACAAATCGGGTCGTTCCTGTTTGCACAGTGCGATTGTTCTGTTTTGCACAGACGGAATAGATGTGAGCATAGCCGTTCACCTGTCCATGTGGACAGGAACGTGGCGAATTTTACAGGATCGAGCGGGCGCTGTCAAAACACAAAGCCGAAAAGGAACACTTTCCACGATTTCAATTTCGATCCTGCAATTTCGATGGTAGAATGTGCGCATCGACCATCAGGGTGAAGGAGACTGTTTCATGAGCACTCGACGCACTGCCGTTGTCACCGGCGCCGCCAGCGGCATCGGGCGCGCCGTGGCCGATGCGCTGGCCGCTGCGGAATACAGCGTGGTTGTGGTCGACGTCAACGCAGAAGACGGCGCCGCACTGGCGGCAACGCTCGGTGGTCACTTCGTCGCCGCCGATCTGACGCAGCGCAGCGAGTGTCGCCGTGTGGTGGATGAGGCCATCGACCGCTTCGGGCGCGTGGACGTGCTGGTGAACAACGCCGGCTTTCAGCACATTTCGCCCATCGAGTCCTTCCCCGAAGACAAGTGGGACACGATGCTGGCCGTGATGCTCACCGCGCCCTTCCTGCTCACGCGATATGCGTGGCCGCACATGCAAGCCCAGCACTGGGGACGGGTGATCAACATCGCCTCGATCCACGGGCAGGTGGCGTCACCCTACAAAGCCGCCTACATCTCGGCCAAACATGGACTCATCGGCCTCACCCGCACCACGGCGCTGGAAGGCGGCGAGCACGGCATCACCGTCAACGCGATCTGCCCGGCCTACGTGCGCACCCCACTGGTGGAAAACCAGATCGCTGCCCAGGCCGCGTCCCGCGGCATCAGCCCCGAGGACGTGGTTGCGCACGTGATGCTCGAACCCGCCGCCATCAAGCGACTGATCGAACCCGCCGAAGTCGCCGCTCTGGTCACCTATCTCTGTTCCGACGCTGCATCGGCCATCACCGGCGCAACGTTGAACATCGATCTTGGCTGGACGGCGCGATAAAAGCAAAAGGCAAAAGGCAAAGTGCAAAAGGCAAAAATTTTCGCTAGTTACCCCATCGCCCGTCGTCAGGACTTGTCCGAGGAGCTACACGGCGTGACCGTGGCCGATCCTTATCGTTGGATGGAAGACCCCGACACCGATGAACTGCGCCGGTGGATCGAAGACGAGAACGCCTTGACCTTCTCCCTGCTCGAAAAACTGCCCCGTCGGCAAGAGATCCGGGAGCGCATGACCGAACTGTGGGATTACGAAAAATTCGGCGTGCCGTTCAAGCGCGGTGGGCGCTATTTTTCACCTACAACGAGGGGTTGAAGAACCAGAGCGTGCTCTACTGGATGCCTGCGCTGGACGCCGAACCAGGGAACTCCTCGATCCCAACACGCTCTCCGAAGACGGCACCGTGGCGCTCATGGGCTACGCTGTCAGCGAAGACGGGCGCTACCTGGCCTACGGCCTGTCGGCGTCTGGCTCCGACTGGATGGAGTGGCGCGTGCGTTCGGTGGAAAGCGGCGAAGATCTGACCGATCACCTGCAATGGGTCAAGTTTTCCGGCGCTTCGTGGACCAAAGACGGCGCCGGCTTCTTCTACAGCCGCTACGACAAACCCGCCGAAGGCGAAACCTACAAGAGCGCCAATTTCAACCAGAAGCTCTACTACCACTCTCTCGGCAGCGGGCAGAACGAAGACGAAGTGGTCTACGCCCGGCCCGATCACAAAGAATGGGGCTTCCACGGCCACGTCAGCGAAGACGGGCGCTACCTGATCATCTCGATTTGGAAAGGCACACACCGGCTTACCAACCTCTTCTACCAGGATTTGGAGGAAGGCGGGCCGGTGGTGGAACTGCTCACCGGCTTCGAGGCGGATTACAACTTTGTGGGCAACGATGGGCCTGTCTTCTATTTGCAGACGGATTTGGACGCACCCAATGGTCGCCTGATCGCCATCGACGTGCGCCAACCGGAACGTGAACACTGGCGTGAGATCATCGCCGAAGGCACCGATGCGCTGGACGGCGTCTCCTACGTGGGCGGCAAGCTGATCGTCGTCTACCTGCACCACGCCCAGAGCCTCGTCCACATCTACACCACTGCCGGTGAGTTCGTTCGTGTGCTGGATCTGCCCGGTATCGGCACCGTGGGCGGTTTTGGTGGGCGCAGCGACGATGCGGAGACATTCTTCACCTTCACCAGCTTCACCACGCCAGGCAGCATCTACCGCTACGACGTGGACAGCGGCGAGATGACACTTTTCCGCCAACCCGCGCTGCCCTTCGATCCAGCGGAATACGTCACCGAGCAGGTCTTCTACCCCAGCAAAGACGGCACACGCGTACCCATGTTCATCATCCGCCGCAACGACGTGACGCCCGGCCCCGGCGCGCCGCTCTACCAGTACGGCTACGGTGGTTTCAATATCTCGCTGACGCCGCAGTTTCGCGTCTCGTGGCTGGTGTGGCTGGAGATGGGCGGCGTGATCGCGCAGCCGAATCTGCGCGGCGGCGGCGAGTACGGCAAAGCCTGGAACGACGCCGGCAAGGTCCTCAAGAAGCAGAACGTGTTCGACGACTTCATCGCCGCGTCGGAGTGGCTGATCGCCAACGGCTACACCAGCCGATCCAGCCTGGCGATTGGCGGCGGCAGCAACGGCGGCCTGCTCGTGGGCGCCTGCCTGACCCAACGCCCCGATCTCTACGCCGCCGCCGTCCCCGCGGTGGGGGTGTTGGACATGTTGCGCTTCCACAAGTTCACCATCGGCTGGGCGTGGACCAGCGACTACGGCTCCCCCGACAACGAGGACGAGTTCCACGCGCTGCTGGCCTACTCGCCCTACCACAACGCCAAACCGGGGACGTCCTACCCGGCCACGCTGGTGACAACCGGCGATCACGATGACCGCGTCTACCCGGCGCATAGCTTCAAATTCGCCGCCGCCCTGCAACACGCCCAGGCCGGCCCCGAACCGATCCTGATTCGTATCGAAACCAAAGCCGGCCACGGCGCCGGCAAACCCACCGCCAAAGTCATCGAAGAGACGACGGATGTGTGGGCGTTCTTGTGGCAGAAATTGACGACAGACGACTGACGTCCGTCGTTTTGTTTTGTATCAACGCACCATCGCCGCACAGGAGCACAACCATGCAAGCACCACCGGAACAACTCGGCGCCTTCTACCTGGGGGCATTCTACGATCTGGCCAAGGGCGAACGCGTCGACGCGCCCGTGGTCTACGACGCCCGTGATCTGACGACGCACGCCGTCTGCGTTGGGATGACAGGCAGCGGCAAGACGGGCCTGTGTATCGATCTGTTGGAAGAGGCCGCGCTGGATCGCATCCCCGCGCTGATCGTCGATCCCAAGGGCGATCTCACCAATCTGCTGCTCCAGTTCCCCGATCTGCGCCCCGAAGACTTCCGCCCCTGGGTCAACGTGGACGACGCCCGCCGCAAAGGGCAGACCGTCGACACCTATGCCCAGCAGATCGCGGACACGTGGCGCAACGGCCTGGCCGATTGGGGGCAGACCGCCGAACGCATCCGCATGATCCAGCAGACCACCGAGTACACGATCTACACACCGGGATCCGACGCCGGTGTACCGATCAACGTGCTGGGGAGCCTGGCCGCGCCCAAACTAGACTTCGACAGCAACGCCGAAGCGATCCGCGAGCGCATCGCCGGCACCACCGCCGCCCTGCTTGGGCTTGTGGGCATCGACGCCGACCCCGTGCGCAGCCGCGAGGCGATCCTGCTTTCTAACATCTTCGAGCACTTTTGGCGCCAAAATCAGAATCTGGATCTGGCGCAGTTGATCATGGCGATCCAGAATCCGCCGGTGCGCAAACTTGGCGTCTTCGACGTGGATACATTTTTCCCCGAAAAAGATCGCTTCGGCCTGGCCATGTCGTTCAACAACTTGATGGCCTCACCCACTTTCCAGACCTGGCTCACCGGCGAACTGCTGGACGTGGACCGGCTCTACTACACGCCCGAAGGCAAGCCGCGCCACGCCATCTTCTACCTGGCCCACCTCAGCGACAGCGAGCGCATGTTCTTTGTGACACTGCTGCTGGAGGCGTTGGTCACCTGGATGCGACAGCAGACAGGCACCACCAGCCTGCGCGCCCTGCTCTACTTCGACGAAATCTTCGGCTTCTTCCCGCCTGTCTCCGAGCCGCCGTCCAAACGTCCGCTGTTGACGCTACTCAAACAGGCGCGCGCCTTCGGCCTGGGCGCTGTGTTGGTGACCCAGAACCCTGTCGATATCGACTACAAAGGACTGACCAACGCCGGCACCTGGTTCATCGGCAAGTTGCAGGCGGAACGCGACAAAGAACGTGTGCTGGCCGGCCTCAAGGGCGCCATCGCCGACGCCGGACGCACCACCAATGTGGACTACGACGCCCTGATCAACCAGCTTGGCAGCCGCGTCTTCCTGCTCAACAACGTCCACGAAGACGAGCCGGTGGTCTTCCAAACGCGCTGGGCCATGAGCTACCTGCGCGGCCCGCTCACCCGGCCCCAGGTGCGCCAGTTGACCGAAAGCCGCAACGCCGCCGCGCCGGCACCCGCCTCGATGGCGCCGCCGCCCGCGTCCGCGCCGTCTTTTGTGTCCGCGGCCACGGCTGCCCCGCCTATCACGCCCCCAACATTCGATCCTGTGCCTGCGGCGTCGCCCGTATCGGCAGAACCGGCTGCACCGCCGCCTGTGCCCGAACCGGCCATCCCACCGGGCTTCTCGATCACGCCGCCCATGCTCGAATCCAACGTGGCCCAGGCGTACTTGCCCGTCGCCGTAAATCAGGATGAAGCCGTGCGCCGATTGGCCGCCCGCAGTGGACGCAACGTCGATCTGAGCGGCGCGCCGCAGCTGGTCTACGAAGCGGGCATTTTGGGGGTGGCGTCGGTGCGCTACGTCGACCGTCGCCGCGACATCGACGAACAGGAAGAGCGCATCCTCTTGGGCGAGGCGCCTGGTAGCCTGGTCAACCGCTCCTGGGAAGACGCCCTGGCGTTGCCCCTGCGCATGCGCGATCTATCGCAGACGCCGCCGCGCCCTGGCGAAGCGGGGGCGATCCTGTTCGCCGACGTTCCCGATTCGGCCAACACTGATCGCGAACTGCGTGGCCTGGCCAACGACCTTTCTGATTGGCTCTACTACAACTGTGAGATGCCGATCAAGGTACACCCGGATCTGGAGATCTACCAACGGCCCAGCGAATCGGAGCGCGCCTTCCTGATCCGCCTGCAAGACGAGGGCCGCCAGCGGCGCGATGCCGAGATCGACAAACTGGAAGAGAAGTACAGCAAGCAGATCGACAAACTCAACGACCGACTCAAGAAATTCCAACTGGAATTGGCCTCGGATCAGGCCGAGTACGATTCGCGTAAGCAGCAAGAGATCCTCAACATCGGCGAAACGGTGTTCAACCTGTTCATGGGGCGGCGCAGCAGCCGCGTGGTGAGCACCGCGGCCAGCAAGCGGCGGATGTCGGTGAAGGCCAAAGTGGACATCGAGCGCACCGAACAGGAAATCGCCGAAATTCAGGCCGAGATCAAGGAGATCGAGGGCGAACTGGCCGAAGCCGTAGAAAACATCAAAAAGCAGTGGACCGACGTCACCGAGCACCTGGACGTAGACACGGTCAAACCGCGCCGCACCGATGTGGACGTGTCGCTGGTGGCGCTGGCCTGGAAGCCGGCCTGGCTCATCACCTACGACGAGTTCGGCGCCCAGCGCACAACCACCGTCGAAGCGTACGCACAGCCGGAAGAAGATGCGTGATACGTGATGCGTGATGCGTGGAGCAAGTTGGTGCTGGATTGGTGACTTGTCAGTCTGCAGGTATGCAGGTATGCAGGCGACAATCGTCACGCATTACGCATTACGGATGGAGGCCAACGTGGAAAGCAACGATCAACGACGATCCCAAACGACTTCGTCAGGCATTGATGAGAGCTTTCCGCGCTTTGTCTTCGACACCACTTTTCAGTTTATTGGATTGCTGGAGCCCGACGGTACGTTGGTCGAGGCCAACCAGACGGCGCTTGACTTTGGCGGCCTGACCCGATCCGACGTGATTGGCAAACCCTTTTGGGAATGTCGATGGTGGACACTTTCGGCAGAGACCCAGCGTCGGCTGCGCGACAGCATTCAGGCTGCGGCGCAGGGCGAATTCGTCCGCTACGAAGTGGACGTCCGCGGCGCTGGGGATCATGTCGCCACCATCGACTTCTCGCTCAAACCTGTCTTCGGCGCCGATGGCGGCGTTATCAAAATCATCCCCGAAGGCCGCGACGTCACCGAAATTCGAGAGGCCCAGCAGGCGCAGTCCTATCTCTACAGCCTGATCCAGGCCATCTTCGACGATAGCCGCGACCTGCTCGTGGCCCTCGACACAGATTCTCGCATCATTGCCTTCAACAACCGTTTCCATCGGTTCTTTCGGCAGACATACCAGATTGAGATCCAAACCGGCGCCAACCTGATCGAACTCCTGGCCGACTACCCCTACGCGTCTGCCGATGCCAAATCGCTCTGGGGGCGGGCGCTGGCCGGCGAAGAATTTGCCATTGAGCGCGATTTCCTGGGGCCAGATGGTGAGCAACGCTATTACGATATCTCTTTTCGTCGCATTGTCGACGCCGACGCACGCCAGATCGGCGCTGTGCAGTCTGCCTACGATGTCACCGAGCGGGTGACGAATCAGGAGATCCTCGAACAACTGAACTACGATCTGGAAGCGCGGGTTTCACAGCGCACGGCGGCGCTGGCGCTCTCCAATCTGCATTTGCGTGAGGAGCTGGCGGAACGCCAGCGCGTGGAGAAAGCGCTCTCTCAGAGCGAGGAGCGGCTCCGGTTGCTTAACGAATCGTTGGAAGCACAGGTGCAGGAGCGTACCCGTCAGGTGCAGTTGCTCTCTCGCTCGTTGACCCTGGCCGAGCAGCGCGAACGCCGTCGCTTTTCGTATCGACTCCACGAAGACCTGCAACAGTTGCTCTTCGCGCTGGATATGAAGTCCTATCTGCTGCAACACCTCAAAGACGATCCGCAGCGCTTCGTGCAAGAAGTGAACGATGTCCGCGTGCTGACCAAAGAGGCCATTCAGTTGACCCGTACCCTGGCCATCGAACTCAACCCGCCCGTCCTGCGCGGTGACGGTCTGCGAGCGGCGTTGGGCTGGTTGGCGCGTCACATGGAGGAACAGTACGGACTGCATGTGGATCTTCGGGTTGAATCTGATGTGCAGATCCGCGGTGAAGAACGGCGCATCTTGCTCGTGCAGATCGTGCGCGAACTGCTTTTCAATATCGTGAAATATGCCGGCGTTGACGTCGCCCGCGTCGATATTTCGGTGGACGGTGGACGCGTGCAGATTCAGGTGCAGGATGAGGGACAGGGATTCGACCCCGCCGACATTATGTCGGTCCCCGCGCACGTGGACACGTTCAGCCTGTACAGCATCGAAGAACGGCTCAAACTCTTCGACGGCGACTTCCACATCGATTCCGCGCCCGGCGCGGGGACGCATATCCGCATGAGTGTCCCGTTTTTAGAGAATAGCTAGAGAGATCCGCCATGCCACCCACCATCACCCAGGCTGTCACCTTTCTGTACACCCGCGATCTGGCGCGCACCACCCGCTTCTACGAAGACGTAGTCGGGCTGCCACTTGTGCTGGATCAAGGAAGCTGTGTCATCTACGCCGCCGCGCCCAACGCCTTCCTCGGCTTCTGCGAGCGAATCGACGCGCCGCAGCCGCCGCAGGGGATCATCTTCACCTTCGTTACCGAAGATGTGGACGGCTGGCACGATCACCTGCTGACGCACGGCGTCGAAATCACCAAACCCCCCACGTTTTACGAAACCTACAACATCTATCACCTCTTCGCCCTCGACCCCAACGGCTACGCATTGGAATTCCAGCGCTTCCTCGATCCCTCCTGGCCCGCGCCGCGTTAGGCCGGAATTGTGGACACGGATTGGGAGAAACACGGATTTTTTTGATTTGATCCGTGTTCTTTTCGATCCGTGTCCACAACTGACTCTACTGCAAAAAGGTCGCTCAAGCGCAAAAGTTCGACTTCTCTCAGGAGGGGAGCAACCGCAAATCACACAGAAGTCGGACTTTTCGCAGTGGAGTCACAACTCTTCACGCTACCGGAATTCCCTCATTCGGCGCGGAGGAAGGAAGCTGGTATACTGTGCGAAGTCTGTCAACCGTACCCCCGGCGGAGGTGATTGAATGACCGTTGAATTTTTGGTGGATGAACCGATCCGCGTCCTGGTGCGCATGTTGCCCAGTGGCAAAGTTGTCCCCACCTCGTTTGTGTGGCGCGATCGCACCCGCTACGTGGGTGACGTTGGCCGCCAGTGGGAAGAGCGCGTCGACGGCAAGAGCGTCCGCTGCTTCCTGATCAAGAGCGTCGAAGATGAAACCTACGAACTCCGTTGGGACCCCGCTGGCGACGACTGGCGTATTCACCGCGCCTGGATGCGCAATGTGGTGTGAGAAAAGTGAGGCTTCTGTACCAGTTTAGTCAGAACGCCTGATTTCTGGTAAGATGATCCGAGTTGTTCCCTGCGTCTGTCCCTGCTCCATCTATCCCACTAGAATCCACAGAGACCGCCCATGACCCGTTTCTCCCTGCGCTTCGCCGTAACTGTGCTCCTGTCGCTTGTGCTTTCGGGCTGTGCGCTGTTGCCTACGGGCAGCACGACGCTGGAAAATCCCTTTGCCGGGCAGGCCGAAGAACCGACGCCGACGCCCATCCCCACCGCAATTGTGCCGCTCAAACCCACCTACGAGGTGAAGTCGGGCGAAATTCTGCGCCAGACCGCGTTTTCGGGCCGTGTGTCGCCGGTGGAAGTGCATGAACTCTTCTTCCGCAGCGGCGGCCGCGTACGCCAGATCTATGTCACTCGCAACGAAATGGTGCAGGCCGGTGACGTCATCGCCGACCTGGAGATCGACGACCTCGAACGCCAGGTCGTCTCGGCGCAGTTGAACCTGGAACGCGCCCAATCTCGCCTCGCCGAAGCCGAATCTGATCTCGAATTCAGCCGCCGCACCGCTCAGATCGCTGTAGAGATCGCCCAATTGCGCCTCACCGACCTGCGCCGCAGCAATCCTGAGGATCTGATTGGGCTCTCGATTCAGCAGAAACAGGTTGAACTGGCCCAAATTGCTGTGGAACGCCTCGACCGCGGCGTCGATCCCCTGTTGCAGAACGATGTGCAGCGCCCAACTGGAACTGGACAAACTCACCACCGCCATCGAAGACGCCCAGATCCGCGCCCCCATCGACGGTCAACTCCTCACACTGTCGCTTACCGTGGGCCGCCCGGTGGAGGCATTTGATCCAGTGGTTGTGGTGGCCAATCCTGAAGAACTGGAGATCAGCAGCGATCTAACGTCCACGCAAATGGAAGGGTTGGCCGAAGGTATGCCCGTGGTGATCAAGATGGTCGGGCGCCCAGGGCAGACGCTCAACGGCGAAGTCCGACGGCTACCCTATCCCTACGGCACCGGCGGCGGCGCCAGCGTCTCCGATCTCGACAAGTCGGCGCGCATCACCATCCAACAGTCGCCCGAAGAGGCCGACTACGAATTGGGCGATCTGATGCAGGTGGAAGTGGAACTCGAACGCAAGGCCGACGTCCTCTGGCTACCACCTTCGGCCATCCGCATCTTCGACGGACGCCGCTTCGTCGTCGTCCAAGACGGTGACGTGCAACGCCGCGTCGACGTGAAAACCGGCATCCAGACCCCAGACCAGGTTGAAATTGAAGAAGGACTGGAACTGGGCCAGGTTGTGGTTGGTCAATAACCTATGCTGCGCGCAATTTTACGCACCTGGGCAATTGTTGTCGTTGCGGCCAAACGGCTGCTGGCGCAACGCTGGCTGGCGTTGGCGACCGTGGCGGGGCTGGTGGCGGCGATTGCGCTAGTCATCAGCATTCCGCTCTATGCCGACGCCGTCTACTATCGCATTCTGGAGCAGCAGCTTGCCGCGGGCAACAGCAGCGACTTCGTCAAGCGGCCGCCGTTTGTCTTCATGTTCCGCTACATCGGCGCTTTCCACGGCGCGGTAGACATCGAAGAGATGAGCCAGGTCGACACCTATCTCTCCGGCCCCGCCGCTGATGACCTGGGCCTGCCTAACACGCGCATCGTGCGCTACGTCAAAACCGACAACCTGCGTCTCTTCCCGCAAGAAGACGTGGCCTACGCCGACGTGACCGATCCGCTGGAATGGGTGAACGTCGGTTTTATTTCTGATCTGGAATCGCACATCACGCTGCTGGAAGGCGCGTTTCCCACCATCTCCTCCGACGAATCGCAGCCGATGGACGTGATGTTCAGCGCCAGGATGGGCGAGGAACTGGGCTTGCAGGTGGGCGAAACCTACGTCGTCTACCAGAGCACGCGCACTGAGACCGGGCGTAGTTCGTTCCAGATCCCGATCCGCATTTCGGGGTTCTGGCAGGCCACGGACCCCACCAGTGACTACTGGTTTTACAACGAAACGGCCCTGGTTGACGTGCTGGTGGTACCCGAAGAAACCTACATGCAGCGCGTCGCCCCCAACATGGTGGACGAAACTTACCTGGCGCTCTGGTATCTGGTGATGGACGGCTCGAAGATCACCACATCGGATGTGGGCGGCCTTTTGCGCCGCATCAGCCAGGTGGAACAGCGCGCCGCCGGTCTGCTCAACAACACCCAGTTGAGCGTTTCACCAGTGGATGGGCTGGAAGACTATCAACGCTCGTCGGCGCTGTTGACCACGCTGCTCTACGCCTTCAGCGTGCCGATCTTGGGGCTGCTCATCGCCTTCATCGGCCTGGTGGTGGGGCTGGCTGTGAACCGTCAGCGCAACGAGGTGGCGGTGCTGCGCAGTCGCGGCGCGTCGGTGAGCCAGATCACCGGCATTTCGGCGCTGGAATCGCTGATGTTGGGCGCGGTGGCCATGTTGCTGGCCATCCCGTTGAGTTACTTCATCGCACTGGCGATTGGCTCCACGCGTAGCTTCCTTAACTTCACCGGCGACATCGATCTGCGCATGACCTTCAACGAAGCGGCCCTCAACGCCGGTCTGCTGGCGCTGGGGGTGACGTTGCTGGCGCAGGTGTTGCCCACGGTGGGCGCGTCGCGCTTTACCATCGTCACCTACAAACAGGAACAGGCGCGTACACTGCGCCCGCCGTGGTGGCAGCGCATGTGGGCCGACGTGCTGCTCCTCATCCCCGCCGGCTATGGGCTGTACTTGCTTCGTCAGCAGGGCAGCATTGCCGTGGGTGGGGTCGTGCGCAGCGGCGATTCGATCTTCGAGAACCCGCTGCTCTTTCTCGTCCCCGCGCTGGGGATCTTTGCCCTGGCCTTGGTGACGCTGCGCTTGCTGCCCGGCTTCATGTCGGCGCTGGCGTGGATCACGGCGCGCACCAACAGCGTGGGGCTGCTCATGGCCAGCCGCTACCTGGCCCGCAATCGCGGGCTTTACACCGCGCCGCTGCTACTGCTCGTGCTCACGCTGAGTTTGGTGGCCTTCACCACCTCGCTGGCGCAGACCTTGGACGATCACCTGCGCGATCGCACCTACTACCAAGTTGGCGCCGACGCCCAACTGATCGAACTGGGTTCGGCGCCGCCGGATGAGTCTTCCTCTCCCGGTGGTGGCGGCGGTGGCGAGCAGGCGCAGATCAGTTGGACCTTTGTCCCTGTGTCGGAGCACCTCAACGTTCCTGAGATTCAAGCTGCTGCCCGCTTCGCCGACTTCGAGGGCGATATCCAACTGCAAGGGAGCTGGCGCGACATCACGTTTATCGGCGTCGACCGTCTCGACTTCTCCAAAGTGGCCTTTTGGCGGCGCGACTTCGCCGGCGCAACCCTCGGTTCGTTGATGAATTCGCTGGCGCTCTCCAACGACGCTGTCCTCTTGCCGCGGTCGCTGATGCGCGAAAACGCCATCGCCGTCGGTGACACGATTCAGGTGCAGGTGGCGCGCTACGGCATCCGCAGCACCTTCACGATGCAGGTGGTGGGCGATTTCAACCTCTTCCCAACCTGGTACCCGGACGACGGTCCGCTCTTGGTGGGGAATCTGGATTTCATCTTCGAGCAGTTGGGCGGCGAATTCCCCTACGATGTGCTGGTACGCACGGACTCGATGGATTTCGAGCAGATGGCGCGTGATCTGCGCGCGTACGACATCCAGGTGGTGGATTGGCGTTCGTCGGTGGAGGCCATCGAACGGGCACAACAACAGCCCGAGCGGCAAGGACTTTTCGGCGTGTTGTCGGTGGGCTTCCTGGCGGCGGCGCTCCTCACGGTGCTGGGCTTCCTGCTCTACACGCTCTTTTCGTTCCGGCGGCGCTTCATCGAGTTGGGTACGTTGCGCGCGATTGGGCTGTCTACGTGGCAGATGGGCGCGCTGCTGGCCTGGGAATTGGCCTTCCTCGTGCTGGTGGGCATCGGCATCGGCACCCTGCTCGGCGTGTGGATGAGCGATCTCTTCATCCCCTACCTGCAGGTGGGGACCCGCGCCGTCGACCTCACGCCGCCGTTCATTGTGGGCATCGTCTGGCCCGCGATCTTCCGCATCTACATGCTCTTTGCTCTGCTCTTTGTGGCGGCGTTGGCGGTGCTCTTCAGCCTGCTCATGCGCATGAAGATCTTCCAAGCGATTAAACTGGGTGAGACGGTGTAACCAATGACAGAACCCTTTATCTACTGCGACGGCCTGGTGAAGATCTACCGCGTGGCCGAACTCGAAGTCGTCGCCCTGCAAGGACTCAACTTCTCGGTGCAATCCGGCGAGTTGATGGGCATCGTCGGCGCCAGCGGCAGCGGCAAGTCGACGCTGATGAACATCCTCGGCGGGCTGGATCGCCCGACGGCAGGTCGCGTGCGCGTAGGCGATCACGATCTGCTCAAAATGTCCGAGGGGATGTTGACCCGCTACCGTCGCGAACAGGTGGGTTTCGTGTGGCAGCAGAGCGCCCGCAACCTCGTCCCCTACCTCAACGCCGTGGAAAACGTGGAACTGCCCATGACATTGGCCGGTGCATCCGGCAAAGCCAAACACGAACGCGCCAAAGAACTGCTGAGCATGGTGAGCCTGGGCGACCGCATGTACCACACTGTGGGCGAGTTGTCGGGCGGCGAGCAGCAGCGTGTGTCGATTGCGGTGTCGCTGGCCAACAACCCCAGCCTGCTCCTGGCCGACGAACCCACCGGCGAAGTGGACAGCAACACGGCCCAGGTGATCTACGACACGCTGCGCTTCCTCAACACCGAACTCAAGCTGACCATGATCCTGGTCAGCCATGATCCCGGCATCGCCCGTCACGTGGATCGCGTGGTGGCGATCCGCGACGGCATGTTGTCCAGCGAGACACGGCGGCAGGTGCGCACCGCGCCGCCCGCCGACGCCGTCCTCAACGGCGAAGACGCAGAGGAGCACCACGAAGTCTTCGAGGAACTGGTGGTGCTGGATCGGGCCGGCCGTCTGCAACTGCCCAAAGAATTTCTGGAACAGTTCCAGATCCGCGGACGCGCCATCCTCGACGTCACCGAGGACGGCATCCTCATCCGCCCCGCCCCCGAGGACCGCGAAGCGCCCGAACTCGTCAGCCGCCAGCAGCAGAAAGAAGCCGATCTACGCCGCGAGCAGACACGCGGGATTGGCGGCATGTGGCGTCGGCTGCGCAAGAAATGACTTTTGCCTTTTGCACTTTGCCTTTTGACTTTTGCCTTCCCTCAAGGACATATCCATGAACGGACAAAACCCTTCCTCCGCCCGGCCAATCGCCATCGAAACCGAGGATCTCTGGCGTGTCTACTCGCTGGGGCATCAAGAAGTGGCGGCACTGCGAGGGGTCAATTTTGCAGTAGAACAAGGACGCTTCATCGCGCTCAAGGGGCGTTCGGGGAGCGGCAAAACCACCCTGCTCAACTGCCTGGGCGGCCTCGATCAGCCCACCAAAGGTGACATCCGCATCTTCGGCGAGTCGATCAGCGGCTGGAGCGAGGGCAAACTGACGAAGTGGCGACGGCAGCAGGTGGGCTTCATCTTCCAGTCGTTCGGCCTCCTGCCCAGCCTCTCGGCCTACGAAAACGTGGAGTTGATCCTGCGTATGGGCGGCGTCAAACGCAAGGAACGCGACCGCCGTACCAAAGACTGTCTCGAACTGGTGGGCCTCGGTGATCGCATGGATCACCGTCCTTTCGAGCTGTCGGGCGGCCAGCAGCAGCGCGTCGCCATCGCCCGCTCCCTGGCCAACCAGCCCAAACTCATCCTCGCCGACGAACCCACCGGCGAATTGGACAGCAACACCGCCCGCGAAATCCTCACCCTCTTCCAGACCATCGTGCGCGAACAGCACGTCACCATGCTCATGGTCACCCACGACAACCTCGTCGACGAATACGTCGATCAAGTCCTGCGCCTGCGCGACGGGCAGCTTGAAGACGCGCTCGCGGTTGAGGAAGCGAGCGCGGCGGCAGAGGCTGCGTTGGGATAAACATAATGCGTAATTGGTTGACACGATTGTGGCCAATTGGGAACCAATTCCGTCTACGAATTACGAATTACGCATTACGCATTACGAATTACGTTCTGAGCGTCTCTGTATACCCATCTACCGCCAACGCCTGCCCCGAGATCTTCGCCCCCGCCGCCGACGTGAGGAAGATCGCCATATTGGCGATGTCTTCGGCGTTGATGAACTGGTGCATGGACATGGTGTCGAGGTAGATGTCGCTCATTTCCTCGAAGGAGACGCCCCGCGCCGCAGCTTTGTCGCGGATCACCCCGTCAATGCGCGGACCGGCCACCGGGCCAGGACAGATGGCGTTGACACGGATGCCGTCGCCGCCTAGCTCCATCGCCAGCGTCTTGGCCAGCCCCACCAACGCCCACTTCGATGCCGCATACGGCGACCGCAACGGATAGCCGTACAACCCCGCCGCCGAAGACAAAATCACAATCGAGCCGCCGCCCGCCGCTTTAATCAGCGGCACGCCGCGGCGGACACAGTAGAACGCGCCGTTGAGGTTCACATCGACGGTGCGCTGCCAATCCTCGATGGCTACGTCTTCCACAGGCGCAGTCGGCCCGGCGATGCCCGCATTGGCCACGAGCACATCCAACCCGCCCAGGTGTGTCTGCGCGGCGTCGAAGAGCCGGTCCACTTGCGCCGGATCAGAGACATCGGCCTGGATCGCGCCCACATTGGGGTGTAACTCGGTGAACGCGTCCAGCGCGTCGGGGTTGACATCGCAGATGTAGACGCGGTCACCGCGCGCCAGGAACGCTTCGACCATGGCGCGTCCAATCCCCTGGGCCGCCGCTGTCACGAGAATGCGCTGTTGGGATGGGTTGGGCATGGTGTTTCCTCTTTTCGGTAGTGTGTGGGTGGAGTGGGGAGTGTCGATTGTCGTCATCTCTCCCGCGTCACCGCCAAAAAATCCGCCCGCAGCGTCTCTTTCTGGCTCTGGTTGTAGAGCGAGACAGCGGGGTGGTAGAGCGGGATGACCGTGACCGCGCCGAAGGACGTCTGCGCTGTGAACCGTTGACCGTGGACCTGGCTGATCTTGCTCCCTTTGGCGTCCATATCGAACATCTCGAAGACGAAGTCCATGGCAAAGCGGCCCAGCGTGGCGATCACCTTGGGCTGGATCACCTCAAGCTGGCGCAAGAGGAAGGGCGAATAAAGCGCGATTTCGGCCTTGCTGGGGTCGCGATTGTCGGGGGGGCGGTCTTTGACCACGTTGGTGATGTAGATTTCGTCGCGGGTCAGCCCCGCGTCGGCCAGGAACTCGTCGAGCACCCGCCCCGACGCGCCCACGAAAGGCAATCCCTGTTGGGCTTCCCACTTGCCCGGCGCTTCGCCGATCAACACGATCTCGGCGTCGGCGTCCCCAGCCCCGAAGACGATCTGATAGTTGTTCTGCGTGCGAAATTCGTAGAGCGGCGACTCGGTCAGCCCTTCCACTTCTGTCGCAATGGCGGCGAGTCGTGTGGCTTTGGTGGTCATGGCGATCCTTTCGGAACGATGATGAGGATGATGGGATGGTGAGATGATGAGGAATCGCGTCGAGCATCATCCTCATCATCTCACCATCCCATCATCCCACCATCCCTTCTCCAACAATCTGCGGAACGATCACCTTTGATCCGATCTCAGCCATGCGCGTGCGCAAATCGGCCAGTGCCCCTTCGTCGGGGCAGATGCCGACGATGGCGCCGCCGGAACCGGCGAATTTGGCGCTGGCGCCGCAGGCGCGGGCGGTTTCGATCATGGCGACCTGCCATTCGGGCAGTTCGTAGATGCCGCGTCGGGTGTCGAAATTGGCGTCGATCAGGTGATTCAACTGGTCAACATCGCGGGCAAGGACGGCGTCACGTCCCTGCGCGGCGAGGCCGGCGAAGGTCTGCATCGACTGCACGATGACCTGGTCCCCGCGCAGATAGCGGCCGCGGATGTCGTTGTGGAAGCGCTCGGTGGGTTCGCTGAGCGCGGCGTGATAGGCCATGTAGAAGGGCGGCAGCCAGTCGGTGGGCAGCGGCTCGTAGCGGTAGCAGCGCAGCCCATTGATCGTCCGTTCGTTGACCTTGTCGAAATCCATGTAGACCAGCCCCTCGTAGCACTGGATCACACGGTCCTGCAAACCGGCGGCGATGCCCAGTTCTTCGGTCTCCACCGAGAGGACGAACGACGGTTGCGCCTCCTGTGGAATGTCTACGCCGTAGAACTCCATCAGCCCACGCATGGTGGCCACGATGATGGCGCTCGATCCCGCCATCCCTACCTGCTGGGGGACGCTGGAACTGTAGCGCACCGAGAAGTTGCGATCGTGCAGCCGGATCCCCTGCTGCTCACAATACTCGACGAAGCGCTTGATCGTGGCCTTGATCAGGCGGATGCCGCCGTAGTAGCCGTGTAGCTGCACATCTTTGGCCAGATCCTGGATCGAGCGGAAGCGGGCGCGGTCGTTCTGCGCCAACACGATCTCCAGCGAATCCCACTCGTAGATCACCACCTCGGCCCAGAAATTGCGCACGATCAGCGAAATCGTCTTGCCGTTGTAGCCGTCGGAAGGATTGCCCAGCAAGCCGGCGCGGGCGTAGGCACGTTTACGGATGATTTCCATTGAGCAATTCCTCCAGGTAGTCGCGTAGATCAGGCCCGAACCGGTCGTCGGCCAGGGCGAACTCGACAAAGGCGCGGAAATAGGACTCGAAGTTGCCGATGTCGTAGCGCTTCTCGTCGTCGCGCAGACACATGCCGTAGACCTTGCCGCCATCGTGGATCACCTTGCGGATGGCGTCGGTGAGTTGGATTTCGCCGCCTTTGCCCGGTGGGATCTCGTCCAGCGCGTCAAAGATATTGGGCGCAAAGACGTAGCGCGCTGCGATGGCGAGATTGCTAGGCGCTTCTTCGCGGCTGGGCTTCTCGATCACGTCGGCCAGCTCGAAAAGTTCACCGTTCGACTTGGGCTGTGCCACCCCGTAACGGTGGACGTCGCTCATGGGGACTTCCTCGAAGGCGACCACGGCGTCGGCCTTGTTTTCGACGAAAGCGTCGGCCATACGCCGCACCACATCACTCTGCGCGTTCATGCCGATGATCGAATCGCCCAGCGCCACCACGAAAGGACGCTCCCCCACAAACGGCCGCGCACACAGCACAGCGTGGCCCAACCCCAACAGTTGACGCTGCCGCGTGAAGAAGTAGCGGATCGGCGCCCGCTCGAAATCCAATTCGGCCAGCAGATCCTCCTTGCCGGTCTCGCGCAGATTCTCGATCAACTCATGGTTGAGATCAAAGTGATTTTCGATGGATGTTTTGCCCTGGCCGGTGATGAAGAGCATCTGCTCCATGCCCACACGGGTCAACTCTTCTACCACATATTGCACCACCGGCTTGCGCCCGACGGGAAGCATTTCCTTGGGCTGCGACTTGGTGGCCGGCAGCAAGCGGGAACCCAGCCCGGCCACCGGCACCACGGCGACATTGATACGCATGGATATCCTGTCCTCTTTGTGACGGTTGATTTGTGACGGTTGATTTGTGACGGTTGATGAATTTGTTACGCCTGATTATAGCATTTCATCATCGTAGGTCATCGCGTTATCCCCTTACGGATCGGTGACACGGTGTCAGAATAAAACGCGGGTTGGGCGGATTGAGCTGATCCAAGCGGATAATTTCAGAAAATCCGTCAAAATCCGCCTGATCCGCTCAATCCGCGTTCTATTCTGCCTCTTGACAAAATCTAGTCTCAGGTGCAAAATATGTATGAACGTTCGTTCATAAATGGAGATCCCGTATGACTGAGCCAATCGACGAACCCATCAGTAAAGGTGACCGCACCCGCGCCGCATTGATCGACTCGGCGTACGAGCAGTTCACCCAGCGCGGCTACCACGGTGCGTCCATGCGGGCGATTGCCGAAGGCGCGGGGCTGGCGGTGGGCGGCATCTACAACCATTTTGCGAGCAAAGACGCCGTGTTCGAGGCCGTGATCATCGCCCATCACCCGCTCATGAAGATCATGCCGCAACTCACGTCCCTGGAAGGCGACACTCTGGCCGATCTGCTGCGCAGCGCCATCAACCGCGCCGGCGCCGAACTGGATGCCCAACCGCGCATCTTCAACCTGCTCATGATCGAGTTGATCGAATGCGAAGGACGGCACGTCCCCGTGCTGGCCGAGAAGCTCCTGCCGCGCCTGGCAGGCTTCATCGCCCTGATTCAAGGACGTTCAAACGAGTTGCGCGCCATGCCCGACATGGCCTTTGCCCAACTCTTCGTCGGCACACTCTTCGCCCACTGGTTCACCAGCCGTCTGCTCATCCAGGCCGGTGTCCCCAGCCCAGCCCTGGCCGACGCAGACCTGTTCATCGATGTCCTGCTACACGGCGTTCAGCACAAATGATCCACGGAGGCACGGAGAGGACACGGATTTCAGGATTGTCAGGACAGCATATGAGGTGGATGTCATAAGCCCGTTTCTCTGTATCCCTCTTCTCCTAAAAATCCTGAAATCCGAGTCCATCTTCTCTATCTTCGTGTTCCTCTGTGGCTCAAAATCCGTGTCTGTGTTTCCGAGTTTCTTCACCATCGAAGGAGATGGCGCGATGACCACTGCCCCACATCGCACAAAGACGCTTCTGCCCCTCAATTCGCCCGACGCTTCGCTTGCCACGGTGGGCGGCAAGGGGAACAACCTGGCCCGCCTTGCCCGCGGACATTTCCCCGTGCCGGGCGGCTTCCTGTTGACCACCCAGGCCTACGACGACTTCGTGGCCCAGGACAATCTGAGCGAATGGATCGCCGATCAGATCCGCGCCACATCCACCGACGACCCCGACGCGCTGGAAGCCACATCCGCCGCCATTCGCCAACGCTTCCGCCAGACCCCCGTCCCCGAGGACATCGCCGCCGCCGTCTGCCGCGCCTACGCTGAACTGAACGCGCCGCCGGTGGCCGTGCGTTCGTCTGCCACCGCCGAAGACCTGCCCGACATGTCCTTCGCTGGTCAACAGGACACCTACCTCAACGTCCTCGGCGAAGACGCGCTGCTCGACGCTGTGCGCAACTGCTGGGGTAGCCTGTGGACGGCCCGCGCCATCGGTTACCGCAGCCGCAACCACATCGACCACGATCAGGTTTCGCTGGCCGTGGTGGTGCAGAAGATGGTGCAGAGCGACGCGTCCGGCGTCCTCTTTACCGCCAACCCGCTCAACGGCTCGCGCATGCAGACGGTGATCGACGCCACCCTCGGTCTGGGCGAAGCATTGGTCAGCGGCCTGGTGGAACCCGATCACTATGTGGTGGAGACAGCTTCGGGGGAAATTCTGGATCGTCACCTGGGCGAGAAGGCCACCGTGATCCGCGGCGTCGACGGCGGCGGCACGCAGACTGAACAGCGCACCCACGCCGATCGGCCCGCCCTCACCGACGCCCAGATCCGCGATCTGGTGATCCTGGGGCGCCGCGTTGCCAATTTCTACGACGCCCCCCAGGACATCGAGTGGGCCTTCGCCGATGGCGTCCTCTACCTGTTGCAGGCGCGGCCTATCACCTCGCTCTACCCCATCCCGGAAGGCGCGCCAGAGGGACGGCTCAACGTCTACACGTCCTTTGGCGCGATTCAGGGGATGCTCGATCCAATGACGCCGCTAGGGCAGGACATGATCCGTGGCTTCTTCGCCGGTGGGGCCATCCTCTTCGGCTACCCCGGCACCACGGTCGAAACCCAGGGTGTGCTCTTCTCCGCGGGCGGAAGACTTTGGGGCAAGCTCGATCCGCTGATCCGCAACGGTTTCAGCCGCAACCTTTTTACCAAAGCCCTCGAAGTAGTCGAACCAAGTACGGGGCAGGCAATCGCTTCGATTCTCGACGATCCGCGACTGGCAGTGCAACGCGACCGGCCCTCACCAAAGACCATCGTCCAGCACCTGTTGCCGCCTGCCCGCGCCATGCTGCCGGTCATCGTCGACGGGCTCAGGCGGCCGGAGGAAAGCCGATTACGCTTCCAGGCACATCTGGAAGAGACGCTGCGCAGTATCCAGGACCGGGTTGATCGGGCGCCGACGCTGGCTGGGTGGGTAGCGGTCGTCGAGTACGTCTTCTACGAACTGGTGCCGCGGCTGCTGCCACTCCTCGTGCCGCGGGTGGGTGTGGGTGTTGCCATGCTCAATCGTTGGCTGGCGCTGACCAATCCCATCTTCCGCGCCGACCAGACTGGTACATTGCCCAATCCGCTGGAGATCACCCGCGGGCTGCCCCACAACGTCACTACCGAGATGGATCTCACACTGTGGACAGTCGCCACCGTGATCCGTCAGGACGCCGCCGCCGCCAAGCAGATCCTCGAAGGTGATGCGGCGCAACTGGCCGCGTCCTATCAGGCGGGGACACTGCCCTACGTCGCTCAAGCCGCTGTTGCCGCCTTCCTGGATCGTTACGGCGCGCGCGGACTGGCCGAGATCGACTTCGGGCGCACACGCTGGCGTGAGAATCCGGTGCAAGTCTTCCAGATGGTGCAAAATTACCTGCGCATCGAAGACGAAAACATGGCCCCAGATGTAATCTTTGGTCGCGGCTGCTGCCGCCGAAGCGGCTATCGAACGATACGCGCCGCTCGCCCAACAGCAACCCAATGGCGAACGCACCGCGCACATGATTCGCTGGACGGCGCAGCGTGTGCGCTACTGGCCGGTCTGCGCGAAAGCCCCAAATTCTTCATCATCCGCACCATGGGCATCCTGCGCGAAGCGCTGCTCAAACACGGCGATAAACTCGTGGCCGACGGCGTGCTTGAACAGCCGGACGATCTCGTGTTCCTCCAAGTGAGCGAACCTGCTAACTTGCCGCCGGTGATTGCCGAGATTGGCGTACTCGATCACGGAGCGCCGCGCCGACTTCGACCGCGAAAAGCGTCGCCGCCAGATCCCCCGCTTGCTGTTGGGCGATGGTCGCGCTTTCTACGACGGGCTGGGCAAAGCCGTCGCCGACAACGGCGATGGTCGCCTGCTCACTGGCAGCCCCGTTTCCCCGGCGTCGTCGAGGGGACGGTGCATGTCGTCTTCGATCCGCATGGTGCGAACCTCAAGCCTGGCGAAATCCTCGTCTGCCCCGGCACCGACCCGGCGTGGACACCACTTTTCCTCGCCGCCGGGGGCCTGGTGATGGAAGTCGGCGGCCTCATGACCCACGGCTCCGTGGTGGCGCGCGAATACGGCATCCCCGCCGTCGTCGGCGTGGACAGGGTGACCGAGCGGCTCAAGACAGGTCAACGCGTGCGGGTGGATGGATCGACGGGGAGGGTGGAGGTTTTGTCCGCTGCTGCGGATCAGTAATCTAAACTGGAAACGCAGAACATCGATATCGTTAATGCAATATGAAGGGGGCTGGCTACCGTAGCCAGCCCCTTCATATTGCATTAATATAGGAAGTAGAAAACGATTCTAGTGTGAAAATCTAAGAAATAAAGAAATTGAATACTGCTGATACTCATGTAAATTAAATGAAATAGTAAACTAATTATGTGATTTGCCTTATTTATGTACGTAGTATTAACTAGGATGGCAAAGCGAACCGAGTTGTATAATGTCACGATTGCACAGACTGTATTTATGTTCGATACGAGTTTGCCAATTACTCATTTCTTATGTCTGCAATATTCGGAGTACTCCAGCAACAACCGTTGCCCGATCTACAAACGATGGCTGCGACTTTGTCACATTGGGGACCAGACGGCGGCAATACCTGGCAGGATAGTCAATGTGGCTTAGGACAAGCCTTGCTGTTGAACACCCCCGAGGCGCAGCACGAACGGCTGCCGCGTTGGGTCGAAGACGCCGGTTTGGCCATCACCGCAGAGGCCCGTATCGACAACCGGGCTGAGCTTTGTGACCTTTTTCGATTCCTCAGCGTGAGCGCACCACCATCCCCGACAGCGAATTGATTCTGCATGCCTACTTGAAGTGGGGAGAAGATTGCCCAGATCATCTGCTGGGTGATTGGTCTTTTGCCATTTGGCATCCCGATCAGCGTAAGCTTTTCGTGGCGCGGGATCACCACGGCAATACCAGTCTCGTCTACTGGCAGCAGGGAGAGCACTTCGCTTTTGCGTCTGATCCGGCAGCGCTCTACGCCATCGGTGCGCCGCGACGGCTCAACGAACTCTACCTGGCGCAGGTCCTTATTTCGTGGCCCGCATACCACGGTCCGCAGACAATTGATCTGGACATCCAACGTCTGCCCCCGGCACACGCCATGACGGTGACACCAGAGGGTGTGCGTACGTGGCGCTACTGGCGTTTGGAAGACACACCCGAATTGCACCTGCCCAACCGAGAAGAATACGTTGAAGGCTTCCTCGAAGTTTACGACCGCGCCGTGCGCGACCGGCTGCGCAGTCACCGTCCTGTGGGGGTGACGTTGAGCGGCGGCCTGGATTCCGGTTCGGTAACCGCCCTGGCTGCACGTGCATTGTGCGAACAGGGCAAACGCCTCACTGCCTTTACGTCCGTCCCCATCTACGACACCAGCCAAACCGTCGGCCCCAGGCGCTTCGGCGACGAGACCCACTTTGCCTCGCTCACCGCCGCCCACTGGCCGAACGTGGATCATCACCTGCTCGACAGCGCACAGGTTACCCCAATCCAAGGCATCCAACGCACACTGTCTGTGGTGCCGGAGCCGGCCCACGCCGCTGCCAACTATTTCTGGATTGTCGATCTGCTGGATCAGGCCAAAGCGCATGGACTGGGCGCGTTGCTCACCGGCCAAGGTGGAAATGCCACCGTCAGTTGGACGGGCGCACCGCAACTGCGTTCTCGCCTAGACGCTTTTCGCCACGGCGGCATAAAGACTGGCCTCCGTCGCAACCTGCCCGGGTGGGCGTTGCGCGCATTGAGGAAATGGCGGATGCGAGGACAGACCTGGGACGGCGCCGCCATTCATGCCAATTTTGCAGCGCGCCTTGATCTGGCGCAGCGCCGAACGGCGTCCATGCACAGTGACATCACTTTGCAGGAGAGCTGGCGCTGTCCACGCGACAATCGCTATGCTGTCATCCAGCCTGGGGCGAGTCGCGTTGGCGATCTTTGGGCAAGATGGGGCGCAGCAGCAGGGCTGGAGGTACGTGATCCTACGCTCGACAAACGAGTCATGACCTATGCCATGTCCGTGCCTGATCCGATCTTCGACAGCCTAGACGGTGCAGATCGCTGGATGATGCGCGCTGCAATGAATGGGCTGCTGCCTGATGAAGTGCGACTGAATCGTCTGCGCGGCCGCCAATCTGCGGATCTGGCTACACGACTTCTGGCAAGTGCAGGAGAGGTGGAGGCCGCACTCGCCGCCGTAGACGCAGCGCCGGCTAACGCTTACGTGGACGTGATCAAGATGCATCAGGCTTGGGCGGATGTACAGACCAAGGCCACGCCCCTCACAACCCACCGTGTAGGGAGCATTCTCTTGCGCGGTCTGTTGTCTGGGTTTTTTCTCAATCATAGCGAGCAACTGATCTCACCGTGATTCACCCCATCTTCCTCATCGATGGGTAATCAACATATTACTTTATTCAAAGGAGATACAGCAATGGAACAGCAACAAACGCAGGCAAGTTCCGAACGAATGGAACAGGAGCAGTTTGCCGACGCTCGTCAGACCTGGCAGCAGCCCAAACTGGAACGACTGCAAATCAGCTTGGATACTGCCTTGACAAAAGGCAGTGGTAGTGATGGCGGGGCGAGTACAGGCCCCTGAGTTCAATGGCATCTCTACTTGATGCTTGCACTCAGTTCTCGATGGTGTGTCGCAAATGTACGATCCCCACTCCTTCTGTGGGGATGACCTGCCTAGGAATCGATGTCACAAGACAGCAACCCTCTGGCGGTAGTGTCGTCTGTTTGCTCCATCGCCGGAGGGTTGCTATGGCAACCGACATTAAGCGAAGGGAATGGACTTGACCTGTCTGGATTATGTAGCGTACGGGCTGATCTGGCGCATGCCGTTGGCATGCCCGGAGCTACGCACCGCGCCCCCAGGATCGCTGGCAGACGTCACCGTGACCTACGGCGAACTGCCGCCTCCCCAATCAAAAACCGTCGCCGCCGGCCCCCTACGCCAGGTGACGCCAGGAGAGGCGCGCTTTGGCTTGCCCGGCGTGGCGCGCCTTCTGGTGCGCGGCGGCAACGAAATTCTCATCGAACTTGGGCCGGATGCAGACGACGACATGGTGCGGCTGCTACTACTGGGCACAGGCGCAGCCCTGCTGCTGCATCAGCGAGGATCGCTGCCGCTACATGCCAGCGCCATCGTCACCCCGACCGGTGCTGTCCTCTTTATGGGGCATTCCGGGGTCGGCAAGTCTACGTTGCTCAACGAGTTCCTACGCCGAGGATACCCGATGCTGGCCGAAGATCTGGCCGCTGTCCGCCTGGCCGAGGACGGCGTCGCCTGGGTGGAGCCCGGTGTTCAGATCACCAAACTCTGGGCCGACAGCGCCGCTGTCCTGGAGCAGCCTACCGACGGTCTGGCGCGTGTGCGACCGGAGTTGCAGAAATTCGTAGTACCCGTGAGTGGTTCCCTTGCCATAGACGCTGCGCCGTTGGCTGCCATCTACACGTTGGCTACCCACAATCTGCCCGCCATTGAGCTGCAAGAGCGTCGCGATGCCCGCAAATTCAACGCGATGCTCGATCATACCTGGCAAAAGTTGGTGGTGAAGCGCATGGGGCTACATGTCGCCCATTTCCAACGCGCCGTCGCCGTTGCCAATCAGGCGCGTATTGTCCGCGTTCATCGTCCTGACGAGGGCTTTCGCTTGAAAGAACTGGCAGACGCCGTTGAAGCAGATTTCACCAGCAATCTCACGATTACCCAATCTCTTGGCCAGGCACAATTAGGCGATTAGGCAATTGAGAGGCTCTGTTATGCAGCGTTTGGTGTGGCTGGCGTCTTATCCAAAGTCGGGCAATACGTGGGTGCGTCTTTTTTTGACGGCGTACAATCACCCCGAACGCCAAGAAGTGGATATCAATGCCGTCGATGTGAGCTTGCACGCAGGCAACCGCGACCTTTTCGATCGCGTGATCGGGCTGGAAGCGTCGGAATTGACTCCGGTGGAAATTGAACGCTACCGGCCAGATGTGTACCGGCAGTTGGCAATTGAGGCAGAAGAACCGCTTTTCATCAAAGTGCATGACCGCTGGCGGCACAATGTGGACGATTCCCCCATCTTTCCCCCGGAAGCAACGATCACAACCATTTATATTGTGCGTGATCCGCGTGCCGTAGCGCCGTCGTACGCCAATCACTACGGGGTGAGCATCGACGAAGCCATTGAGCGCATGTCCACTGCCGACTATGCCGACGCCGCCCGCACCGATCGGTTGGCGGCGCAGCTACACCAGCCCATCGGTTCCTGGAGTCAGCATGTCACCGGCTGGCTGGATCAGCAGGAATTGCCCGTCCACCTGGTGCGCTACGAAGATCTACATGCCGCGCCGGAAGAGCATTTCGCCCGTATCCTCGATCTATCCGGCTTGCCCGTGGACCCCGCGCGGCTGTCCTCGGCACTGGCGCAATCGCGCTTTGAGCGGTTGCAAGCCCAGGAAGCGGCTGTGGGTTTCAAGGAGCGGCTCAGCCATTCGTCGCGTTTCTTCCGCCGGGGCTTGACGGACGGCTGGCGCGAAGAATTGACACCGGCACAGATTGCTCGCATCGAAGAGGAACATGGCACAATCATGGCCAAACTAGGATATCTGTCATGAACGAACCCACGTTCATCCCGGCCATCGATGATCCTGAACAGAGTCTCTGCGTACGGTGCGGTCTCTGTTGTGATGGTACACTCTTCGAGCGGGCGTTGGTTTCGGGAGAGGATGATCTGGCGCTGCTGAGATCCGACGGTTTCCACCTGCACACGGCGGGTGACCGTACAGGGTTCGCACTTCCGTGCCACCACCACTGCGATAGGGTTTGCACGGTTTATCAACGATGGCGACCGCAGGTCTGTCACACATTTCGGTGTGCGTTGTTGCGTCGTGTTGAGAACCGAGAGCTTTCGTGGGAAGATGCGTCTGCCCAGATCGATCGCACCGTGGCGTTGGCTGATCGAATCTGGGCGCAGTTGCCTGTACAGAACGTACAAGAGTCAAAGTCGCTCAAACAAAGTACGTCAGCATGGGTGCAGGCTCAAACCGCAGCCGGCGTCGATGTGCAGCGCACTTACACCAAATTCATGCTCGATTTCGCCGGTTTGCAGCGTCTGCTTGATCTACATTTTCGCACCAAGGTCGAAATGGAGCCGTCGCATGAGAACGGCGGCGAGGACGTAAATATCAATGTCAGACAAGGAACAGAACATGAGTGACATTACACTTGATTCCGTCGTACGCCGCGCGGACACTGTCATGGCCAGCCCCGTGGATGACGATCTGATCATGATGGACATCGATCAAGGGATGTATTATGCGCTGAATCCGGTCGGCGCCAACATCTGGGAAAGACTGGCTGAGCCGGTGAAGGTAGCCGATCTGTGTACACAGTTGCAGCAGATCTATGCGGTGGACTCGGTGACTTGTGAAACTGAAGTGCTGGCGCTGCTTAATGACATGTCGGGGAATGGACTGCTCCAGCGTCTATGAGCCAATCGCGTCTCTTCTCCACTCGTCTGCGCAAACTGGCTGCGCTTTCTTGGGCGGATCGGTGGCTACTGTTGCAGGTGTTTTTTCTGTTGGGCGTGGCATGGTTGACCTTGCGCGTGGTCCCCTTTCGTCGCCTGGCCCGCCATCTTGGTCCGCTGCACGTGGATAGCCCAGCGGTCGCGCCGCCGGATCATCTTGTCCAGGCGCGGCGGGTGGCGCAAGCGATTGCCCGAGTCAGCCCCCACACCCCGTGGACGAGCAACTGCTTTCCGCAGGCGCTGGTCGGTAAGTATTGGCTGCGGCGTCGGCGCATCCCCACCACGCTTTACCTTGGCGTCGCCCTCAACAAACCCAGCGAGGACACGCCAAACCTGGAGCCAATGCAGGCGCACGCCTGGCTGCGCTGTGGATCCTTCATCGTCACCGGCGCGCCAGGACACGAACGCTTTACGGTGACAGCCTTCTTCGGGGATATGAAGCAACTGAAGAACAATGAATAAAGAATGGGTAGCGTGCGTCCCGTCGACGCACCCTACCCATTCTTCATTCATCAATCTTTTCTTTTCAACTACTTCTGCTCTTCCAACCGATCCGTCGGCGGCGGCGGCGCATAGGACATGGCCGCGATCTCGTTCCACCAGGCATCGGTCATGGCGACGTCGACGGCGGCGAGGGACGCTTCGAGCTGCGCCACGTTGCGGGCGCCGATGATGGGCGCGGTGACGGCGGGATTGTGCAGCACCCAGGCCACGGCCAGCGTGGCGGGATGCACGCCTTTGTCTTTGGCGTGTTGGGTGAATTTCTCGGCCACCTCGTAGTAGAAATCCACGCCGTAGCGCTTCATGTACATCTGGTTTTGCACCAGACGTCCTTCGTCGGGCTTGCTCTGGCTGGTGTATTTGCCGGTGAAGAGACCGCCGCCCAGCGGGCTGTGGGGATCACGGCCAGATCTTCTTCCAGGGCCAGGGGCAGAATTTCCACCTCGACCTGGCGCTTGACCAGGTTGTACATGGGCTGGATGCACTGGAAGCGCGACAGCCCTTCCCGCGCCGACGTACCCAGCGCCTTCATGATCTGCCACGCCGCCCAGTTGCTCACCGCCGGGTAGAGGATCTTGCCTTCTTGAACCAGATCGTCGAGGCCACGGACCACCTCTTCGATGGGCGTGTCTTTGTCGAACTGGTGAACGAAGTAGAGATCGAGGCGGTCGGTCTTGAGGCGACGCAGGCTGGCCTCCACGGCCAGTTTCATGTTGCGCCGCGACAGCCCCCGCGCGTTGACGTCCTTGCCCGTCTGCCCGAAGACCTTGGACGTGATCACCAGTTCATCGCGCACACCCTGGATCAGATCACCCAGGATCTCCTCCGACCGTCCTCCAGCGTAGACGTTGGCACAGTCGAAGAAATTGATGCCCACGTCGAGGCAGCGATTGAACATCTTCTTGGATTCGGCCTCGTCGGCAATATCGCCGAATGACATCGTGCCGAAGCAAAGCTCCGACACACGTACGCCAGTGCGGCCGAGCAAAACGTAGTTCATTGGGGTTGGCTCCTTGTGAGTGGGGAGAGAATTACCGTACAACCAAAGTGTACCCCTTCACCGCCTGAATCACAACCGTGTCCCCGAGGACGGGCTTGGGTTGGCCGTCTTCGGTGGTGGGGAGTTCGGCGTTCCACAGTTCGCCGGCGTGGAAGACCTTGCCGTGTCCACGCTCGTCGAAGGCGGCGCGCACTTGGGCGGGCTTACCGATCATGCCTTCGCTGCCGGTGCGCGGCTGGCGGCGTTGAATCGCCAGCGCTTTGCCGCCCGCGAAGATGGTGAAGCCGCCCATGCCCACGGCCAGCCCAATGATCAACGGCCAGGGGACGGACAACCCCGGCGCGTCGAAGAGCAACATGCTGCCGAAGATGAAGGCGGCGATGCCGCCGGTGGCCAGCGCGCCGAAGGTGGGCGTCACCGCTTCGGCCACGAAGAGGATCACGGCCAGCACGATCAGGGCGATCCCCGCGAAGTTGGCGTCGAGCTGCCCCAGCGCGTAGAGGCCGAGCAGCAGGCTGATCAGCCCCACCGTGCCAGGGACAAAGGTGCCGGGGTTGTAGATTTCGGCGATCAGGCCAATCGATCCCAGCGTGAGCAGGATCGTGGCCACCGATGGGTTGGTGATGAAGTTGAGGAATTGTTGCAGCCCGTTCAGTTCCAGCGGACGGATTAGCGCGCCCGCCGTCTCCAGCGTAACCGGCTGATCGAGGACGGTCACCGTGAAGCCGTCGAGTTGGGTGAGCAGATCGTCGATGTCAGTGGCGATGAAGTCGACCACGCCCAGTTCGAGGGCGCGGTTGGCGGTGGCCGCGGCGGCTTCTTCCACGGCGGCGATGGCCCACTGCGCCGCGTCCTCGCCGCGACGGGCGGCCAGGTTTTCAATGTCCGCGGCCAAAATATTGGTGACCTTGGCCTCCATCGTCTCGCCCACGTCCTCGCCGCCTGCGCCGACGGGGCTGGCCGCGCCGATGCTGCTGCCGGGGGCCATCGCCGCTGCATGTCCGGCCAACGTGACGAACGTTCCCGCGCTGCCGGCGTGCGCACCCGACGGCGAAACGTAGACGACGATTGGCACGGGCGACGCCAACATGGCCTGCACGATGCGCTTGGTCACTTCCACGCTGCCGCCGGGGGTGTCCAGTTGCAGGATCACCGCTTCAGCGCCGCTGGACTGTGCGGCTTCCATGCCGTCGTGCAGGTACTCGTGGAGGACGGGTGTCACCGCGCCGCTGAAAGAGAGGACGTAGACAACCGGCGATTCGTCCTGAGGGTGGGGTGCAGCTAGCACTTCCCCCGCCACGGGCAAAGTCAGCCCCAGAAAGATCGAAAGCAGATAACCCCATCGAAACAAAGATCTCATCATCTTCATCATCTCATCACCCCAGTTTTATCGCGCCACCCTTCACCTGTCCTACCTCGTGGAGCATTTCCTCTACAGACTTGCGCCCGGCGTCGGTGGTAGCGCCCAACATCTGCATCAGTTCGCCGATACGTTCTTCGCTGTCGATGGATTGCACCACCGTCCCCGTGCGCAGGTGACCGTCGTTCTCGAAGACTCGCTTGTTCACGGTGAGGTGGCGATCCCCAAACGCGGCCAACTGCGGCAGGTGGGTGATGCAGAGCACCTGGTGGCCGATGTGACCGGCCTCCGCCGCCAGTTGACCGGTGAGCCGCCACAGTTTTTCGCCCACTACCGAGCCGACGCGCCCGCCGATGCCCTGGTCGATTTCGTCGAAGACAAGGGTGGGCGTGGCGTCGGCGTGGGCGAGGACGCTCTTGAGCGCCAGCATCAGTCGCGCCGTCTCGCCGCCTGAGGCGACCCGCGCCATGGGGCGCAACGGTTCGCCAGGGTTGGCGCTGATCATAAATTCCACATGATCGACGCCGGTGGTGTCGAAGGAGACGCGGCGACCGTCGGGCAAATACGCGCCGTCTTCGCGCTCGTGCTGCTCCACGGCGACGCCGAAACGGGCGTGGGCCATGCGCAGTTCGCCCAGTTCCACTTCCACCTGGCGGGCGATGCGTTCACCGGCTTCAGCGCGCAACTTGCCCAGCGCCGCGCCCAATTTGCCGATGACGCGCAACAGCGATTCTTCGTCCTTCTCCAGCGAGGCTGTCTTCACTTCCCAGTCGCTGAGCGAATCGAGTTCGGCCTGCGCTTCGGCCCCAAAGGCGATGACGTCTTCGATGCTGTCGCCGTATTTGCGGCGCAGGCTGCTGATCAGTTGCAGCCGTTCTTCCACGTCGGCCAGGCGGGCGGGGTTGAATTCGATGTTCTCGGCGTAGTCTTGCAGATCACGTGCCAGGTCGGCAATCTGTTCGAGGATCGATTGACCGGCGTCGGCCATCTCTTGCATATCGGCGTCGATGCGGGCGAGGCGTTCCATGCGCCCCACGGCCTCGCTCACCTGGTCCACCGCGCCCAGGGCCTCGCCGTTGCCTTCGCTGAGCAAGGCTACCGCGCTTTGGGCCAATTGCAGCAGCGACTCGGCGTTGCCTAGGCGACGCCGTTCGTTCTCTAATTCGTCCTCTTCGCCGGGGCGCAGGCGGGCGGCGTCGATCTCTTCCACCTGAAACTGGAGCAGATCCAGCCGCTGGGCGATGGTGCGGGCGTCCTGGCGCAAGCGGTTAAGTTCGCTGCGCACACTGTTGAGCTTGCGCACGTGCTCGGCCAACTCACGGCGCTGCGCCATAAGACCGGCATAGCGATCCAGCAGGTGAATGTGCGTCTTGGGCGAGAGCAGATTCAGGTGTTCGCCCTGCCCGTGGATGTCGACCAGATAGGCGGCGACTTCGCTGAGCAGTTGCAGCGTGACGGAGCGGCCATTGATGCGGGCGATGTTGCGCCCACTGCGGCGGACTTCGCGGCTGAGGATCAGCGTGTTGGGATCGTCTGGATCGTCGAGGCCCTCGGCTTCGAGCAGGGGGAGGACGGCGGCGGCCAGGTCGGCGGCGGCGCTGTCCTCGGCGGCGGTGGTGTTGATGCGGAAGACGCCTTCGATTTCGGCGCGGTCGGTCTCGGCGCGGATCATCTCTTCGGTGGCGCGGTCACCGAGCAGGAGGCCCAGCGCATCGATGATGATCGACTTACCCGCGCCAGTCTCGCCGGTGATCACGTTGAGTCCGCTGTGAAAGTTGATCTGCAACTCGTCGATGATGGCGAAGTTGCGGATGCGCAGTTCCAACAGCGCCGCGCCGGTGGAAGTCTGCACAGAATTGAGAAGCGTGGCTTGGGTAGGTGATGTGGGCATGGACAAACTCTACCAATATATTCTGGTGTAAATACCACGGCGCAAGTTCGACATCTCTACCACTGGTAGATCCTGTGGGCGAATTTCCGCCGGGATTTACTAGCATCATCACAGGAGAGGACAATGGCACAATTTTAGCACAAACGGTCGATGCGATAAAGAAAGGATCGCCGGAATCGATTTGGTCACAGACGGGGATTCCTGGATAATGAACTAGAGTTTTCGGCTGGAAACTAACCAGAAGCTGATCCACGAAGACACACGAAGGCAGAAAAGAGAAAAGACCAGAAGAGAAGGACGCGAATTGCGTGGATTTTCAGGACAGTCAGATGAAGACAAAATGTCGGTTCTCTCTGCCGTCCTGGGAGTCCTGGAATCCGTGTCCCTCTCTTATCTTCTCTTCTTCGTGTATCTTTGTGTGGATTCGTGGATCAATCTCTTCTCTGTTACTCAAGGAGGAATTGCCCAATGACGCGCCCACAACGTCCGTTGTTGATTTCGGTGATGCAGTTCGAGGATGATCTGAAGTCCGGCAAGCGTACGGTCTTCGATGTGATCGAAGCGGCCAGGCGGCTTGGCGCGGACGGCGTGGAACTGCGCCGCGAGACGTGGCCCGCCTGGGAAGAGGAACTGCCTGCAGCGCGGCAGCGCATCGAAGATCTCGGTCTGCAAGTCACCTACGCCACCCACGCCACCCTCTTCAGCGACGACGCCGAGGGGCTGCAAACCCTGCGCGAGGACATCGACGCCGCCGCCGTGCTGGGATCGCCGATCATTCGCTTCTTCCCCGGTCAACTGCCCGATGCCGACGATGACGCGTCCTGGGCGGTGGGGCGCGAGTTGGTTGACTATGCTGAGGATCACGGTGTGGTCATCGCGCTGGAGAATTACGCCCGCACGCCCGGCGGCACACTGGCCGAAATTCAAGCCGTGCTCGACCGTCTGCAAACCTCGGCATTGATGACCAACATCGACATCGGCAACTACTGGTTGCACAACCAGGACACGGTGGACGCTGTCCACGCCGTGGGCGATCGCGCCGTCTCGGCCCACATCAAGGATCAGCCCGCAGACAAGGGCGCGCCGTGCGTCCCCGGTGAAGGGGTGCTGGACATCCCGCGCATCCTGTCCGCGTTGGACGCGCTGCCGCAGCATCTTTACTACATCTTCGAGTTCCGCGGCGGCGAGGATTCAGAGGATCGAATCGAGCGAGGTCTGGCCTACATGCGGGGGCGTTCATAGCAAAACAAACCATAGCAAAACAAAAAGGGGAAGTGGATTCGTCCACTCCCCCTTTTTTGTTTCTTTTCGACAACGCCGACGCTCTGACGAATTCACCTATTCGTCGTCATCGTCGAAATCGTCGTCGTCCCAATCGTCGTCGTCATCGTCCCAATCGTCGTCGTCATCATCCCAATCTTCGTCGTCGTCATCCCAATCTTCATCGTCGTCCCAGTCGTCGTCATCGTCGCGGGGACCAAGCAGGCGGACATCTTCTTCTTCCCACTCACTTGTGTGCTGCAACATCTCGGATCTCCTTGAATGCGGAAAAGGATTGTAAAGAATGCACCGCAGAACCGCGTGCAGGGTCGTATTCAAACACGGGTAGGCTCAAACGAAAACGCATGAACTGCGCAGTATTATTCACCAACGATGCAGGATTGTCGAAATCGAAAATCAGCAATTCGCGAAACGCACACAAAGACGCGAAACCGCCAAGAAAAACTGATCTCTTGGCGACTTGGCGACTTTGCGTGCGCGAAATCGTGAAGATGCAAAAATGGGTTCTGGGAGACCTACAACCGCTGTACCTGGTAGCGCCCATGCACGGCGTGGACGGTCAACTCGTCGCCGGTTGCGCTATCTTCGGGCCCGAGGACGACGGAACCGTCGGCGTGCTGCACCAGGCTGTATCCCCGCGCCAGGACGTTGGCCGGGTTCAGCCCGTCCAGGCGCAGGACGCTGAAATCGAGGCGTTCGCGTTGCTGGGTGATCAGCCGTTCGGCGTTGCGGTGCAGACGGCTGATGCTGTCGTCGAGGCGCTGGCGTTCGCGGTTCAGCGTGCGCGCCGGGTTCAGCCGCAACAGCCGCCCCTGGCTTTCGCTCACCTGCACCCACAACGTGGCGATGCGGTCGGCGGCCATGTCGGTCAGTCCGCGTTCGATCTGGCGGAAGTAGGCGAGCAACTCGGCGCGATCCGGCACCGCGGCGGCTGCGGCAGCGGACGGCGTGGGCATGCGCAGATCCGCCACAAAATCGACGATGGTGAAGTCGGTCTCGTGGCCCACGCCCGCGATGACGGGGATCTCACTGGCGGCCACGGCGCGGGCGACGCGTTCGTCGTTGAAGGCCCACAGGTCCTCGATGCTGCCGCCGCCGCGCACCAGCAGGATCACGTCCAGCGGATCGGTGGCGTCGAAGAGCGAGTCACCGCGGCCGAAGCGGTTGGCCGCGGCCAGGGCAGAGACGATGCCGGGCGGCGCATCGTTCCCCTGCACCAGCGTGTGAAAGAGGATCACCTCCACCATCGGCCATCGTTGCGAGAGGACACGCAAGACATCGCGCAACGCCGCCGCGCCGTCGCTGGTCACCACGCCGATGCGCCGCGGCTGCGTGGGGATCGGGCGCTTGCGTTCGGCGTCGAACAGCCCTTCGTCGAGCAATTTCTGCTTCAACGCTTCGAATTGGGCGTACAACTGCCCGCGCCCCGCTGGGCGGATCTCGTCGGCGTAGAACTGGTAGACGCCGCGTTCGGGGTAGACGTCCACATAGCCGTGGGCCATGATCTGGTCACCTTCGCGCGGCAGCCACGTGTGGCGGAAGACATTGCCCTTCCACATCACCGAAGCGAGGCTGGCCCCGCTGTCCTTCACCGTGAAGTAGACGTGTCCACTGCGCGCCTGGGTCCAATTGCTCACCTCACCCACGATCCAGACATCGCGCAGCAGATCGTCACCGGCGAAGAGATTCACAATGTGGGTTGTCAGCGCCGAAATGGTGATGGGTTCATCGCAGAAATGTCCGGGTGCATGGGTGTTGGTGGTGCGTATTGTAGCATAGGGGGCTGGGGATTGGGGACTTGGGACTGGCGATTGGGGTGAGAGGGTTGGCGCGCTATTCGGCGATCTGCTGTCTGCGAGATGATGGGATGATGAGGATGATGGATCTCGACGAGATCAACCATCATCTCCATCATCTCATCATCAATTTGTTGAGCCGGTTGCCAATCAAGCGTCCCCAATGTCACCGATTCCCAGCCCCACCGCCTCTGCAACCAACCGCGCGCCTCATCCCCGAGGACGCGTGGATCGTCGTTCTGGGCTGGGGTGGACGAGTTTCACCGGCTTGAGGTAGAGGTGCAGCGGCCCAGGGAAGGTGGCCAGCCGCCACACGGCGGAGACGAGTCCTTCGCCCAGGCGTCCTTTCCAGATGGCAATTTCGGGGTGACTGTAGTGCAAGGCGCACAGCAGGTAGGGGACGCGTCAAGACGCGCCGTCTCGAAGATGCCGTAGCGGAAGGGATAGGACCTGATCGCCCAGGCCCAGCCGCCCTTCGGGGAAGACGATCACCGGCGGGTAGGCGCTGCGGGCGAGGACTTTGGCGATGATGCGCCGCGCTTCCTTGCGCGATGCCTGGTCCTTGCGCTCGACGAAGATGGTGCCGATCTGCGCCGCCAGCCAGCCCACCACCGGCCGCTGGTGCAATTCCACCGCCGCAGGTAGCGCGACGGCGTCAATGAAAGCAGCGCAAACGCCTCGACAAACGACAGATGGTTGAGGAAGATAAACCCTTCGTGACGGCGCAACAGAGCATGGTCCGCGCAGTGGACGCGGATGTTGAAGATCACGTTAAAGACACGTGTGGCGTAGATGATCACCCACAGCGCCGCGCTCGCCGCCCGATCTTGAACGGCAACAGCGACACCGGCACCATCACCACCGCCAGCGCCACCAACAACAACACCAACACCGCCCGCACGCCGCCCAGAATGTACCGCACAGTCCTCTCCCCTTGTATCAAAATCGTCCAATCCCAGCCGCAGAAATCGATCCACGAAGACACACCAAGGCAGCGGAGAAGGACGCGGATTGCACAGATTTTCAGGACTTTCAGATGAGATTACCTGCTCTTTTCTCTTTGCCGTCCTTGTAATCCTGAAATCCGTGTCCTCTCTTCTCTCTTCTTCTTTGTGTATCTTCGTGTGACTTCGTGGATCAATTCTGGCTAGGATCGAATATATCGATAGATTTCTATATTGACAAACTTCAATCTATCGTGTATGGTTGTTGCATCGCTGAGTCCTGTACCCGTTCAATCGTTGTTGAAGGATGAACATGTCGAACTCACTTCCACTGGAAACACTCGCTTCTGCCACTGAAACCGCTGACGAAATCGCTGACGAAACTGTCACGATGGGCTGCTGTGGCCCGATCCTGCCCTTGCAGTTGACCGACGATGCCGCGGGCGAACTGTCGACCGTCTTCAAAGCGCTGGCGAATCCTGTCCGCTTGCAGATGCTCGACATCCTCAACCGCCGCGCTGGTGAAGTGTGCGTGTGCGACATTGAGGGTCACTTTGATCTATCACAGCCCACGATTTCGCACCATCTGCGCGCCTTGCGCCAGGCGGGGCTGGTGGACGCCGAACAGCGCGGCACGTGGATCTACTACCGTGCGCGCCGAGACGATGGAGCAGATGCGGGCGTTTCTTGGTGGGTTCTGCTGCTGACACGCGATGCCGTAATGCGTAGTGCGTATACCGGTAGAGTTGGTTGACGCTGTATTGGTTGCCTCGATTGAGGCAGCAGATCTGTTTCAGTGTAAACCAATTTGGCCGGTGATGCGATCTTGCGTCACTCTTTTTTTGTCGACTATATTGATGAGTTTCGATATTGTGAAAGGATCAGACCATGCGCCCACCGCCCACACACGTCATCGAGACAGCGAACGCCGCTGCTCTACCCGCTTTGCTCGCCTTGCTCGACGCCGCTGGCCTGCCCCAGGACGGGTTCGCCGATCACATCGGCAACGCGCTGCTCGTGCGCAATGGTGATGTGATCCTCGGCTGCGCGGCGCTGGAGATCTACGGGTCCGCGGCGCTGTTGCGGTCGGTGGCTGTGGCCCCACCGCAAGGACGGCCTGGGCGCGCAACTCGTCACCGCGGCGCTGACGCTGGCCGAAGATCGCCAGATCCGCCGCGTCTACCTGCTCACCGAAACCGCCGCCGACTACTTCCCCCGCTTCGGTTTCGCCCCCATCCCCCGCGCGACGTCGACCCCGCGGTCAAACAATCCGTCGAATTCACCAGCGCCTGTCCGCAGAGTGCGGTGGTGATGGAGAAGAAAATGAATGATGAATGATGAATAAAGATTGGGTAAACGAAGTCGCTCCGATATTCGAGATCATCTCGTTTGCCCAATCTTTATTCATCATTCTTCGCCAACCCGACAACAACCAATTTTCTATTCACTTTCTCAAGGAGATCTCGCATGTCATCCACCCGTGAAGCCATTCATTCTCTCGTGCAGGAACACTACGGCAAGGTGGCCGTGGAAAGTAGCGGCTGTTGCAGCGACGGCAGTTGCAGCAACGTTTTAGTGGATCAGGATCTGTCTTTTGTGCCGGGCGAGGCGGTGAATAGCAGCCGCGGCTGTGGCAATCCGCAGGAGATCGCGGCGTTGCAGCCTGGCGAAGTCGTGGTCGATCTCGGCTCCGGCGGCGGATTGGACGTCCTCTGGCAGCGCGCAGGTGGGGCCGAGCGGTTTCGTCTACGGCGTGGACATGACCGACGAGATGTTGGATCTGGCGCGGCGCAACGCAGCCAAGATCGGCGCAACCAACGTCGAATTCCGCAAGGGTCACCTCGAAGACCTGCCCATCGAAGACAACCGCGCCGACGTCATCATCTCCAACTGCGTGGTCAACCTCTCGCCCGAAAAGGACAACACCCTGGCCGAGGCGTACCGTGTCCTCGCCGGGGGGATGCATCGCCATCTCCGACATCGTCGTCGATGGTGACCTGTCGGGGCTGCCCGTGAGCGAGGATCAGATCCGCCGGGCTGAGTTGGGCGGGCTGCATCGCTTGGCGCGCTGACTGTGACCGAGTTCACCCGTCTGCTCGCCGAGGCTGGCTTCCAGGACATCTCCATCGAGTTCAATCACCACTACCAGTCCAGCGACTTTTTCGGTAAAATGCCCGAATCGCTGTCGACTTTGCCGGAAGCGGTGCTGAATGATCTCGTGAGCCGCTTCGGCAGCGCGTCGATCAAGGCGGTGAAGGGGAGTTAGGTGATTGGTGATAAGTGATTGGTGACTGGGGATCGTGCAGGCGGATGTGGTATCTGCGCTTGTGAGATCTCTCTTGGAGCGGGATTGGTGATTGGTGATTCAGTAGTTCACGATTTTATCGCATAGGACCTGCCCTGAAAGAAGCTTGTGGACACGGATAGAGGATAACACAGATCAGCAGAAAATCCGTGTTCCCTAAAATCCGTGTTTACAAAAGCTCTTTTCGCAGGATGCTCTCTCGCAATTTCACAGAGAATCGTGAACTACTGAGATTGAGGATGCGCTGACAAAGCCAATCTCCCAATCACCAAATCTCGCTCTGCGCCAAACCACTGAGCGACTGCGTTATTGGCAACTCAATGCATCGAACCGAAACCGAGAAAGCGTAACAAGAGCAAGCCCATCCACGGCGTAAGCATCCCATTGATCCCAGACAGGCTCGCTGCCGCCAATCCCAAGCCCACGTCCTTCCTCAATCCTTCACATCCTCTCCACAATTTCTCCAGACTTGCCCGCTATCCTGAAATCATCGACAAATTCAAGTTGGCAAGGACTTCGACATGGAGCAGAAACAGGCAGCACACCCTCATTGAAATGGAAGGATTGACAAAAGTCTACCGCATGGGCGAGACCGAAGTACATGCCCTGCGCGGCATCTCGCTCACCATCGAAGACGGCGAGTACGTGGCCATCGTGGGCGCCAGCGGATCAGGCAAGAGCACGCTGATGAACGTCATCGGCCTGCTGGATCGCCCCAGCCACGGCGTCTACCGTCTGCGCGGCGAAGATGTGAGCCGTATCGACCGCAATCGGCAGGCGGATCTTCGCAACCGCGAGATCGGTTTCGTCTTTCAGCGCTTCAACCTGCTGGCGCACCACTGCCCGTCGCCAGGTGGAACTGCCTCTTCTACGCTGGGGTGATCGGCAGCGAAGCCAAGCAGCGCGCACTCGACGCCTTGGCCCAAGTGGGGTTGAGCGACGCGCCAATCACCGCTCCGGACGAGCTTTCGGGCGGGCAGCAACAGCGCGTTGCCATCGCCCGCGCGCTGGTGACAAAGCCCAGCCTGCTCCTCGCCGACGAACCCACCGGCGCCTTGGATACGAAGACCGGCGAAGAGGTGATGGCTCTGTTCGAGACGCTGCACCAGAACGGCCTGACGCTGATTGTCGTTACCCACGATGTGGAAGTGGCGGACCGCGCCCGTCGCATCATCACCATCCGCGATGGCGAAATCCTCTCCGACGAGCGCCGAGAATCGCCGAACGCGCGTCACAACGGGCGGGTTCACACACAGCAAATGGCGCAGAGCCAGGAGGTGATCCATGCGCTGGTTTAGGTACTTTGGCGTCGCATTCGACAGCATCATTGCCCACAAACTGCGGGCCGCGCTCACCATGCTGGGGATCGTCATCGGCGTGGCCGCGGTGCTCACCACACTCGGCATCGGGCGCGGCGCGTCGGCCAGCATCACCAGCGACATCGCTCGGCCAGGGACGACCATGCTCACTGTTTCGCCCGGCGCGGCCAGCAGTGGCGGCGTCACCGGCTCCAGCGGATCGGCCCGCACATTGACCCTGGCCGACGCCGAAGCCCTCACCGATGAGACGCTTCACCCTGACGTCGTGATGGTGGTTCCCCAATACAACGGCACCGCGCAGTTGGTGGTGGGCGGCAACAATGTGCAAGAGCAGATTGTGGGTACCAGCGCCGACTACGCCGTGATCCGCAACCTGGAGATCGCGTCGGGGCGCTTCCTCAGCACACAGGACATCACCGAGCAGCAGAGTGTGGCTGTCCTCGGGGCCAACATCGCCGAGGATCTCTTTGGCCGCGTCGATGTGGTGGGCGAAGTGGTGCGCATCAACGGCGAACCGTTCCAGGTGATCGGCGTGCTGGCCGAAAGCGGCGGCGACGGCTTCGGCAGCAGCGACAGCCAGACCTTCGTCCCCATCGGCGTGGCGCAAAGTCGCCTCTTCAACGCCCCCCGTTATCGCGGCGAGTTGACGGTGAGCCAGATCTTGTGGACGCCGCCACCGAGGAACGGGTCGACGCCGCCGAACGCCAGGTGGAGCAGACGTTGCGCCTGCGTCACGGCCTGGCCGCGGACGACGACAACGATTTCAGCATCGCCAACCAGACCAGCCTGCTCGATCTGATCAACACCGTCACCGGCACGTTGACCATCTTCCTGGGCAGCATCGGGGCCATCAGCCTGCTGGTGGGTGGCATCGGCATCATGAACATCATGCTGGTGAGCGTCACCGAGCGCACCAAAGAGATCGGCCTGCGCCGCGCTTTGGGCGCACACGACTCGGATCTACTCTTCCAGTTTGTCATCGAGGCGCTGGTGCTCACCGTCCTCGGCGGCGTGATCGGCATCGCCCTCAGCTACGGCGTGGCGGTGCTGGTGGGCAACATCCCCGGCTTCGACTTCAACGTCCTCATCGAAGCGGACTCGTTGGCGATGGCCCTGGGCGTCAGCGCGGGCAGCGGCCTCATCTTCGGCCTCTACCCGGCGTGGCGGGCGATGCAGCTTGATCCCATCGACGCGCTCAGGTATGAGTGAAGTAGGGATTGGGGACTGGGGATTGGAGACTGCGGACTGGGGATCGTGTAGGCGATCCCTAATCACTCAATCGCTCAATCGCCTAATCTCATCCGCAAACCAGCCGCTAACCGACTGATCAACCAATAAACTCAACCCATTCATCATTCATCAATCATCAATCATCATGCATCCCTGGAGAACCATCATGCTCAAAAAGATCTCTCAAACCCTTCTCTTCTCCGTACTCGCCGTGCTTCTCCTTTTTGGGGGATATGTGCTTGCCGCAGGATCTCCGCAGGCGGCTGTGGATCGGCTGCTTGGCGGCGTCACCCAACCGGTGGGGACAGTATCGGATCTGTCCACAGCAGCGCCCGATACGATGACAGTGCGCGCCGCGCCCGCAGACGAGACGGTGGCGCTGCAAACCACCACTATCCGCGCTGCCGAGGACATCGACACCGTGAGCGCCGCCGGCAACATTTCACTTGTAGAGAAGCAGTACGTGGTGATGGAAGTAGACGGCGTGGTGCAGCGCGTTGACGTGGGCGTGGGCGACACAGTCGAGGCCGGCGCGCCGCTGCTTTCGCTCGACACCCGATCCCTGGAACAGGATGTGAAACAGGCGCAGTTGAACCTCTCTTCAGCACAGCTTGAACTGGACAGCCTGCTCGCCGACGCCGACGCCACCGACATCGCCACAGCCGAAGCAGATCTAGAATCCGCCCAGGCCGCGCTGGACGATCTGCTGTCGCCGCCCGGTGACCGCGAACTGGCCGCCGCTCAGAGCAACGCCGCTTCGGCCTGGGCAAAATATCGCGAACTTCAGGACGGCCCCAGCGACGCCGAGTTGACACAGCTTTCGTCGGAACTGCGTAAAGCCGAAATCGCTCTGCAAGAAGCGCGACGTGCGTACGAAGAGATCGCCTGGCGCAACGACAAGGGCATGACCGCCGAAGCCGCCGCCTACGAGAAAGCCAACGTCGACTACGAAAACGCACTGGCGGCCTACGAAGAAGCCACCGCCCCCGCCGACGCTTCCGAGTTGCAGTCCGCGTTGAGTTCGGCGCAGAGCGCGCAGCAACAGCTCGAAGATCTGCAAGACGGCGCTTCGGCTGCCGACATCGCCGCCGCCGAAGCCAAATTGGTGAGCGCGCAGAGCAACCTGGATGAACTGCTGGCCGGCGCCGACGCCAACGACATCACCGCGGCGCAGATCAAGATCGAGCAGGCCGAACTCGATCTCGAAGACGCCGCCGACCGCCTGGCCGACGCCCAGGTGGTCGCACCCAGCGCGGGGACAGTCCTCTCGGTGGACGTGGAGAAGGGACAGCGCGTCGGCGTGGGCAACACCGCCGTCGTCCTCGCCGACACCGGCAAACTCGAACTGGTGGTCAATGTGGCCGAAGTAGACGTGCGCAAGGTGAACCAGGGGCAGAGCGCCTCCGTCAGCGTGGACGCATTCCCAGGCCGTTCCCTGGCTGGCGCCGTCACCAGCGTTGCGCCTTCGAGCGAAGCGGAGAGCGGCGTGGTCAACTACGAAGTCACCATCCGCCTCACCGACGCCGATCTCGCCGGTATCCGCACAGGGATGACGGCGGTGGCCACGCTGCAAAGTGAATCCGAAGCCAACCGCTGGTTGATCCCAACGTCCGCCATTGATGCGACGGGCAGTAGCGACACGATCACCGTGCTCCGCAACGGGCAGCCCGTGGCGTTCCCGGTCACTGTCGGCGAGATCCAGGGCGAGTGGACGGTCGTCACCGCGGCGGGCTTGCAGGCAGGCGACCAGGTTGTGGGATCAACTGTCTCGTTCCTGGGCGACGGTCTGCCCGCAGAGTTCAGTAGCGGAAACGGCATGTCGGGTCCTTTCGGGCGAGGTGGTTGATTCCAAACAAAAAGACCCCGGCCCGGTTCAACATTGAACCGAGCCGGGGTCTTTTTGTTCTGTCCACGCCGCACCACGCACCACGCACTACGCCACCGGCAAACACACCGAAAACGTGCTTCCCTTGCCAATCCCCTCACTGTGAACTTCGATGCGTCCACCGTGGGCTTCGACCAGGGCACGGGCGATGGCCAGGCCGAGTCCGGCGCCACCGGCGTCGCGGCTGCGGGCTTTGTCGATGCGGTAGAAGCGCTCGAAGACACGTTCGATCTGCGCCGGATCGATGCCGTCTCCACTATCGGTGACGGTGATTGCGACTTTGTCTTTGTGTTCGGTCAGGTTCAGCGACACAACGCCGCCGGTGGGTGTATGGCGAATGGCGTTGGTGAGCAGATTCTGAAGCACCTGTGTCAGACGTTGGCGGTCGCCGTCGATGATGATGGGATGCGACGATCTTTCGATCACCAGATCGACACCCGCTTCTTCGGCTGCTACCTCGAAGAGCGCGCCGGTCTCGGTCACCATGTCCGCCAGATCAAGGTGATGGCGTTGCAGCGTCAACTGCTGCGCCTCGGCCTGGGCCAGCGTGTGCAGATCCTCGATCAGCCGGTGCAGGTGACGTGTCTGATCGTAGAGGCGGGCGATTTCGCTCGCTTCCAGCGGATAGACGCCGTCGAGCATGGCGCGCAGGTTGCCCTGGAGCACAGTCAACGGTGTGCGTAACTCGTGGGCGATATCGGCCAGCATGTTCTGGCGCAGCGTCTCCGCCGACTCCAGCGCTGCCGTCATCTCGTTGAACGACTCGGCCACGGCGCGCAGTTCTTCGCTGCCGGCCACCGGCACGCGGTAGCCCCAGTTTCTCGCCCCGATTTCCTTGGCAGCGTTCACCAGCCGCGACAGCGGGGCCGTCAACCCGCGGCTGACGAGTACGCCGAAGATCACGCCCAACGCACCGCCGAAACCAGATACGATCAACAAAAAACGGCTGAACTCACTTAGCAACTCGGGCGCGTCGTTCGAGGCAAAGGGCGGCAGTAGAAAGTCGAGCAGTCGCCTGTCGTCTACCGAACCGGGCGCTATCACCGCCAACCGGCCTACAGTCACGCCGTCAACCGTTACGGGGGCGGCGAAGGCGATCCGATAGGACGCGATCTGATCCATGTCCACTGCGGCGTCGCCCACATGGGTTACGTTGTTGTCGTTGTCCAGAATAGCAAAGCCTGCGCGTTGCACAGCAGGGCCGGAGGTAAGCATCGCGTCCGCGCCTGAAAGCAGATATTCCACCCCTTCCCAACTGTCGTGTACGCGGTAGTAATCGGCCACACGTTCGCCCAGGCCGTCGGGCCGCGACATCTGCTCGGTGATGTAGCCTTGGATGCGCGCCGGACTGACGAGGCTGGCCGCCACGAAGGCGACGGCGCTGAACGCCACCACGACGATGGCGGCAAAAGCGATGCTCAAACGAACCCAGAGCCGGTTCATGCGCCGTCCCTGTTCAGGCGATAACCGACGCCGTAGACGGTCTGCACGTAGCGCGGCGCGCGGGGATCGTCCTCGATCTTGCGGCGCAGGTTCTTGATGTGGCTGTCCAGGGTGCGATCCAAGCCGTCGTAGGCATAGCCTAGCGCCTGTTCCACCAGTTCCTCGCGGGTGAAGACGTAGCCTGGGGCGCGCATCAGCGTGTGCAACAGGCTGAATTCAGTAGGCGTCAGCTCCGCCGGCTGCTCGTCTACGGTGACGGTGCGGCGATCTGGATCCAAGCGCAGGGAGCCAACTGTGAGCGCTGGATCGGCGGCAACAGCGCGGCGGTTACGGCGCAGCATGGCGCGCACACGGGCCACCACCTCGCGCGGGTTGAAGGGTTTGGTCACGTAGTCGTCGGCGCCGAGTTCCAACCCCAGGATCTTGTCCACATCGTCGATGCGCGCCGTGAGCATGATGATGGGCGTGTCGGCCAGGTGGGCGTCGGCGCGGATGGTGCGCGTCACGTCCCAGCCGTCGCGGTCGGGCAGCATTAGATCGAGCAACAGCAGATCGGGGTGTTCACTGCGCAGTGCGTGGAGCGCGTCCTCGCCATTGTGGGCGACCAGGACGCGGAACTGCGCCTGTTCCAGGTATCCCCTGAGCAAGCGCGCAATCTCTTTGTCGTCGTCGATTACAAGAATTAGTTCGTTCATGGCTTGATTACTCAATCTCTTCCGGCTCAACTATCATAGCACTGCATTGAGCACAGTCAATACGTCCTCATCACGAATCTCCACCAGAGGAAACACCATGCCCGCACCTACGGCTTCCACACCTGCCAACACCGGCTACTCCCGCGAATATTGGACCACGTGGTCGGCGACGCTGCTTTTCTTTGCTGGGTTTTACACGCTGATTGTGCCGCTGCCGCTTTACCTCACCGGCATTGGCCTGCCCGACTGGCAGGTGGGCGTGATCATGGGGGCGTTTGGGATTGCGTCGTTGGTGGGGCGTCCGCTGGCGGGGAGTTTGACCGACAGCATGGGGCCGAGGCCGGTGATCCTCTTTGGCACGGCGTCGTTGGCGCTGGGCGCGGTGGGCGTGGGCTTTGTGACGTGGCCGCCGTTGCTCTTCACGTTGCGCATCTTGCAGGCGGCGGGCTACGTGGCCTTCACCACCGCGGCGACGTCGTTGATCTCGGAACTGGCTCCACCGGCGCGGCGGGGAATGCGTTGGCGATCTTCGGCGCGGCGGCCAATGTGGCGATCACACTGGTGCCGGCCGCGGTCAGCGCAGTGTTGACCACGTTGACGCTACGCGGCGCGTTCTTACTCTGCGCGGTGATGGCCGTCCTCGGCGGTGTGCTGGTCTGGTTCGCCATCCCCACCCAGCGCGAAGGACGCAAACCCTTCACCATGCGTTCACTGGTCAACGTGCCTGCAGTGTTGCGCGTCCCCATGCTCACGGCGTGGATGTTCGGCGTGGGCTTCGGCGCATTCTACCAATTCCTGCCCCTGCTGGCTGAGCGCCGCGGACTGGAACCGGTGGGGCTGGCGTACACCGTCTACGGCCTGTCGATCATCGGCACGCGCGTCTTCGGCGGGCGGTTGCTGGATCGACCGGATCGCAAGCAGGTGTTGCCGCCGTCCGCTGTGCTCATGGCCATCGGCCTCACCGCCTTCGCCTTTGCCGACTCGATGTGGCTGCTCCTCCTCGCCGCGGCGTTGACAGCCATTGCCGGCGGCATCTTCCACCCCACACTCATCGCCATCCACGTGGACAGCATCCCCGAGCGCGGACGGGCTACGGCGGGCTTCTATCTCGCCTTCGATCTGGGCATCGGCCTGGGGACGTGGCTGCTTTCGCCCATCCTCGACAGCTTCGGCCTCACCGCCTTCTTCCTGGCCGCGGGCGTCATCAGCCTGCTTTCGATTGTCCCCGCGCGGGGGATTGTCAGTGTGGATAGAGGGTGAGGATAGAACGCGGATTAAGCGGATCGGGCGGATCTATACGGATTAGATACAAGCAGAAAGAGCGAAGCAAAAGGCAAAGTGAAGTCCGACCGCAACGGTCGGACTTCACTTTGCCTTTTGCTTTCATTCCCCAACTGCTCGCTCCAACGCTTCTAACACCGTCCCCACCAGGAAGTTGACCTTGTACGCCGTCTCCGCCAGAGGACTCGCCCCCTCGGCAGCCACGGACGCGGCGCGGGCCAGCGTCTGCGCGGAGGACGGTTGACCCGTCAGCGCGGTTTCCACGTTGTGCAGGCGTAACGGAATGTTGGCAACACCGCCCACGCCGACACGTGCGAACGTGATCACCCCGTCCGCGATGACGAGGCGGGCCAGGCATTCGACGATGGGCCATTCCGCCTCGGCGCGGCTGATGGAGCGGAAGTAGGCGGTGCGTTCACCGTCCACGGGCGCGGGCAGGATGACGCGGGTGAGCACTTCCTGCGCCGCCAGCGTGTGATCGCGGCTGCCGTCGGCGCCGTCGCCGTAGAGATCGGCGATGGATCGGCGTTCATTGTCGTTGCTCTCCACTTCGGCTTCGTAGGCCAGCAGCGCCATCCCCAGCGTAGACGGGTGCGGGTAGACACACGGCCCCAAATCGAAGACAACGCCGTTGGGGTTCTGGCCCTCCCGCGCCGGGCAGCCTTCGCCGCCGCTCTTGACACACGAATAGGCCGGATGCCGGAAGTACGGACAGCGTGTGCGTTGCAGCAGCGCGCCGCCCAACGTACTCATCCAGCGGATCTGCGGCGTGGCCAGGCCGCCTGCCGCCTGCGCGATGCCAGCGTAGTGGACGCCCAGACGCGCGTCCGTAGCCAGTGTGTCCAACGTCACCAGCGCACCGAGGACGGCGGAACCTTCTTCGTTCCAGGTGATGTCGTCGTACCCTTCCAGGCTGCGAATGTCCACCAGCGGGCCGGACGACAGCCCGTGGTTGCGTCGTTCCTGCACGTCGGTGCCGCCGGCGCGGTACTCGCCCGTGGCCGACGTGGCTTCTGTCAATGTGCGTGCGATTGTCAACATTACTTTACCCCTTTCACTACATCCTGCACCCGAATCGGCGTGTTCACAGGTCGCCAGCCGGTGGCGTTGAAGACGGCGTTTCCCACCGACGCGGCCACGCCCACCGTCGCCAGTTCGGCCAGGCCGATGCCGCCGCCGTCGATCTCTTCGTAGCCTTCCTCGATGAAATGCACGTCGATGGGCGGTGTGTCGCCGATGCCGGGGATCTTGTACTCTTCCAGGTTGGCCGTGAGGTTGTGACCGGTGCGCAGATCGATCTGCTTTTCTTCGTAGAGCGCATAGCCCAACCCCTGGATCACACCGCCGTAGACCTGGCTGCGCGCCAGCGCGGGGACAAAGATCTTGCCCACCGCCAACGCCGACCACACGTGCAGCGGACGCACCTTGCCCAGCCGTGTGTCCACTTCCAACTCCGTCACGGTGACGCCGTGGCTGCGCCGCGGACCGATGCTGGGCGCGTTCTCGCTGCCCGGCATCTTCATGGGAATGCCCAACGGACCGCGTTCCACGCGCCGTGTCTTGGTGACGCTGAACGGTTCCACCTGCGCCAACAACTCGCGCCAGGGCAGGAAGCCGCCGCTGTGGTCGATGCCGCCCGCCACCACACGCATCTCGCTCAATCCCAATTTCGTGCGCGCCGCTTCCACGAGATAGGTGCGCACCTCTTCCGCCGCGGCCCGCCCCGGTGGGTAGATCGACGTCGTCACCTGGCTGCCGCCCGCGGTGGGGCCGATAGGCATGTCGCTGTTGCCGATTTCGACGATGGCCTCGCTGCGCGGCACGCCGAAGACGTCTTCGATCACCTGGCCCAGCACCGTGCGTGTGCCGTTGCCGATGTCCTGCGACGCCGTGCGGATGGCGATCCCGTCGGCTGTGGCGCTGACCGTCACCTTGGCGTTGGGGTTGTAGATGAAGATCCACGAACCCATCGCCAGCCCCACGCCGCGGCGGAAGCGTCCTGTCTGCGCGGCGGGTTGAGGACGCTGTTGCCACACCGGCAGCGCGCCCACCCAATCGTAGAGACGCTGGCGCAGCGCGTGGTCCACGTCCCAGCGACGGTGCAGATCGAGCGGGTCCATACCCAGCCTAAAAGCCGCCTCGTCTAGCGCCGATTCGTAGATCCACATGGCGCTTGGCCCGTCCGGCCCGCGGAAAGGCTTGCCCGGCGGCGTGTTGTTGACCACGTTGAAATCGTCTAGATCCTTGGGCAAGCTGGGCGACACCAGCCCCACCATGCCGCCCAACATCGAGCCGACGGCCACACCGGCGTCGCTGTAATTCTGCACGCGCAGCGCTTTGGGCGCGCCGTCGTCGCCGGCCAGCAAAGAGACGTCCACTTCGCCGCCGGGGCGTAGACCGGTGTAGCTCAGCTCTTCCAAGCGATCCACCGCCACGCGCACCGGTGCGTTCGTCACCCGTGCCAGGGTGATGGCGGCCACGATCTCATTGTACATCCCCTGCTTGCCGCCGAAACCGCCGCCCACGTGATCGGCCAACACCTGTACCTGCTCGTTTTCCAGATCGAAATGATCGGCGATCTCGGCGCGCAGCGCGTGGACACTCTGCGTTGACGCGTGGACGCGCAGGCTTGTTGGTCCTTGCCAGTGGGCCACGGCGGCGTGCGGCTCCAGCGGCGTGTGTACCTGCGTGGCGTTGCGGTAGGTCCGTTCCACCAGTCCCCGCTCGCCCCGCGCCTTGGCGTCGGCAACCAAACGCCGCGCCTTGCCCGCGCCCAACAGATTCATCTTCAAAATCGTGCGCCGCGTGTTGTGGTCCCACGTCCCCGGCATGGTGAAGCCCTCCGCCGCGGACGGCACGTCCTTTTTGCCTTCTGGATAGACCGGAGCGGCGTTGCGGTCTCGCGCGGCGTCTAGCCCGATGGCGGCCGGTCGCACGTCATATCTCACACGGACAGCTTCGATCGCGGCTTTCGCCACTCGCCGGTTGACCGCGGCAATCGCGGCAATCGGCTCACCTACGTAGCGCACCGTGCGCCGTCCTTCCAGCAGATTGGCGAAGCCGATCACACCGTCCATAACCAACGCGGCGGACGCATCGACTTCCAGCACGTCGGCGTGGGCGTGGGGCGAACGCAGAATCACCCCTTCCAACTGCCCGTCGTAGTGGACGTCCACGGTGTAGCGCGCCTGTCCTGTCACCTTGGCCAGGGCATCGACGCGGGCCGGTTCCACGGCAGCCACATCGTCGAATTCGCCGGCACAGGCGCGTTGCATCGCCTCGTAGATCCCAAGATACGCGCCACACCGGCACAGGTGACCGGCCAACGCCGCCGCCACCGTCTCCCGATCCGGGCGGGTTGTGCCGTGTTCGGCGCGCCAGCGCTCGTAGAAGGCGATCCCCTCGTTCACGTAGCCCGGCGTGCAGAAGCCACACTGCAACCCATCGCACGCCATCAGCGCCTTCTGCACCGGATGCAGATTGTCGGGGCCGTGTGCCTCCACCGTCTGCACCGACCGCTCGTCCAGGTGATGGGCGGGGAGCAGGCAACTGCACATGGGCGTCCCCTCCACGAGGACAGTACACGCACCGCATACCCCACCGCCGCAGACAGACTTCGTCCCCGTCAGCCCCAGCCGTCCGCGCAGCAACGCCAGCGCCGACTCATCGTCTCCCAGCGTATCGAAGTGGTATTCCACCCCATTGATCGTCGTCTTCATGGTTCTCCTTCGCGTAGATTGAACGCTCACTCTAATTTCGATACAAAAAAAGTAGGACTTACGCAAGCCACGCCTGTAAGGGCGCAATATATTGCGCCCCTACCCCCAAACAGTGCGTGAGTCCTAAAAGGAGGTTTCACCACAAAGGCGCAAAGACCAGAAAAGAAGAAATGACAGAGGGCTTTTTCGCTTTACTGTCCTGATAATCCTGAAATCCGTGTCCCTCTCTTCTTCTCTTTCTTCTTCCTCTTTGCGTCCTTTGTGCCTTTGCGGTGAAAATTTAGTCACTCACCAGTGATGTGCACACGATGTCCGCGATCTTGTCCAGCATCGCCTCATCAAAGTCGACGGCCCCGCTGATCTGCAACTTGGCCATGTTGAGGGCCGAGCCGATGGTCAGGGTGTAAATCACGGGCAACGGCAGAGGCGAGGACGTGACCGGCGGCGATGTCGACCTGCACAGCTGCGATGAGGGCCATCATGTGCTCGTTGCCGACGTCGTCGAAGTCGTAGTCGGCGTGGGCCGAGTTCTTGTACTGCTCGTAGTAGGCGGTCTGGTGTGGGTGGGCGGCGAAAAAGTGGAACGTGCGCAGCCACACCTGCACGTAGCGTTCTTGCCAGGGCAGCGCCAGCACCTCGGGTGTCACCACGGACGCGGCGAACTCGTCGAAAATCTGTTCAAAGAGCGTGTGCAGGATCTCGTCCTTGCTTGACGAAGTAGTGGTAGATGATACCGGGGCTGGCCTCGGCGCGCTTGGCGATCAACGACATGGTGGTGCCGGTGAGGCCGGTCTCGGCCACCTGCGCCAGCGTGGCGTCGAGGATGGATTGTCTTCGCTCGGAGGAGATCATGGTTTTGAGTTCTAGTGCGTAGTGCCCAGTGCATTGTAAATAGTGCGTGTACCGGCGGCGATGTTGGTCGCGTGATTGGGTAGTGCATTGCACTCGATTGAACGCTCATTCTAGTGGGCGAGTATAGCGGATGGGGGTGGGGTTGTCAAGGGGTTTGGGAGATTTTACTCCGTGGTGTAGCTGAGATCGCGCCCTTCGTGGATGAAGGACAGCATCTCATCGACGCCAAAATCGACGTCCACGCCGCATGACGTCGAGGGGAGAGGAGGTCATTTCTTCGGGGCGAAGGAGGAAGAGGGTGCCGTTCCTGCGACGAATGAGGACGTCGCCTTCGGTCAATGCCTGATCCAACAAAGACACAAGTTTCTGCCGCGCTTCTGAATATGTATAGATCTGCATTTTACACCTCGTCTCGTAACCCAGCGGTTTCAACCGCAGTGCGTTGGCGTTGAGATCGCACCGACGACGCCGTCGATCACAGTGCCGGGCACGGGCCAAGACCGCTTTGAATCGCGGGAGGCTCACCGGCCCTTGCCTGGCACTGTGCGCGCCGCTATCCCCAAATTACCAATCCCCAATCACCAATCACCACCGCGCCGCCATGAATTTCCAGCCCGGCACCACCTTTGCATTTCGATTTCGTCGTTACGGTAGGTCAGCCCACAGGACTTGTACTGTTCGTGCAGCCGCGCCAGCGCCGCCCGATCCAGTTCGACGCCCAGGCCGGGTTCGTTGGAGACTTCGATGGCGCCGTCTTCGAATTGGAAGCGGCCCTGGGTGATCACTTCTTCGCTCTGCCAGGGGTAGTGGGTGTCGCAGGCGTAGGTGAGGTTGGGCACCGCCGCCGCCAGGTGGACCATCGCCGCCAACGAGATGCCGATGTGGCTGTTGGAGTGCATGGACATCCCCCGCCCAAAGACGCGGCAGAAGCGCGCCAGGTCCATGGATGCACGTAGGCCACCCCAGAAGTGGTGATCGCTGAGGATGATGTCTTCGGAATGGTGCTGCACGCTGCCGGGCAGATCGTCGAACGAGGTGGTACACATGTTGGTGGCCAGTGGAATGTTCACCGCCTTGCGCAGTGCGCCCATCTCGGCCTGTCCGCGCACGGGGTCTTCGTAGTATTCGAGCACGCCTTCCAACTGCTTGCCGGCGGTGATGGCGGTCTCCAGCTTCCAGATGGCATTGGGGTCGAGGCGCAACGGCGTGTCGGGGCCGAAGGCTTCGGCCAGCGCCAGCATGGAATCGACCTCGATCTGCGGTTCCATTGCGCCGCCTTTGAGTTTGATCGACTTGAAGCCGTACTCGTTGCACATGGCCTGCGCCTGCGCCACGATCCCCTGCGGATCGAGCGCCGCCGCCTGCCGCGCCGCCGCCCAACCCGTGGCGTTGGGATCGGTGCCGAAGCCCAGTTCGCCGCCCGCGCCTTCGTATTTGTAGAAGAGATAGGCCGAGAAGTCCACGCGATCTCGCACCTTGCCGCCCAGCAGATCCACCACAGGGCGGCCAACGGCCTTGCCCACGAGGTCGAGGCAGGCCACGTCCAGCGCGCTGAGCACGTGGACGAGCTTGCGCTGATCCCACGGCGCACTGCCGCGGTCGTCGTCCGCGGTGCCGAAGCGTTGGGTCAGCCGCACTTGCAAGCCGTTGAAGTTGAAGGGATCGCTGCCGATGATCACCTCGCGCGCCGCTTCCAGCGCGTCCAGCGTGCTGTGGTGGCCGGGGATCTCGCTCAGCCCGGTGATGTTGTCATCGCTGACCAGTTCCACCACAATGCGCAGCGCGTAGGAGCGTGCAGCCCGGCGGCGTTGAGCAGCGGCGGGTCTACGATGGCGATGGGGGTGATGTGCATGTCGGTGATGCGCATGGATTGGACCTTTCCAGTTTTGTCAAGAGGGTTAGTTGGTGGATAATAGTGCGTAGTGCGTTGAGGATCCACGCACTACGCACTCACGTAATCGATTCAATGTGTCGGCAGAGGCTGAATCCGCCTTTACCCCTTCACACTCCCCGCCGTCAACCCGGCCACCATGAAGCGCTGGCCGAACATGTAGAAGATGACCACAGGGATGGAGATGAGCAGCGAAGCCGCCATGAGCAGGCCCCACGGGTAGATGTCACCGAAGATGGTTTGGGCCAGACCCACGGGCAACGTCATCAGCTTGTCGCTGGTGATGAAGACGAAGGCGAAGAGGAATTCCTTCCAGGCGTTGGTGAACAGAAGAGCGTCACCGCCAGCAACGCGGGCGCGGTGAGCGGCAGCGTCACGCGGATGAAGGCTTGCAGCCGGTTCGCTCCATCCACCATCGCCGCTTCTTCCAGATCCTCGGGGATGGAGCGGTAGTAGCCCATCAACAGCCACGTGGCGAAAGGCACCATGTTCGTTGGGTACGTTAGGATCAGCGCCCACAGGCTGTTGATCACCTTCAAGTCGGCCAGGATGCCATAGAGCGGGATGAACATCAGCGATCCCGGCAGCATGTAGGTGATGAGCAGGATCGTGGTCATGCTTTCGGCTCCGCGGAAGCGTAGACGGGCCAACGCGTAGCCGCCCAACGCCGCGAAGACCACCGCCAGCGCTGTCGTGCTTACACTGACGAGTACCGAATTGCCGAACCAGACGAAGAACGGCTCATCGTAGAAAAGACGGTCGAACTGCATCAGCGTCCACGGCTCGGGCCAGAAGATATTCTCTCGCGCCCCAATCTGCAGATCACTCTTGAAGGCGGTGATCATGATCCAGTAGAAGGGGAAGAGAATGAAGGCGAGCAGGATCAGCAGCGCAATCCAGCGCAAAATGGCGCCGATGAGGTTGTTGCGGCTGCGGCTTGGCCCGCCGGCAAACGACGCGGGGACAATCGCCTTGAGGCCACTGAGGATCATCATGATCGGCCAGCTTACAACCGTGCCGATGAAGCCGATGACGCGGCCCACACCGTCGATGACGGCATCCTGCCAGGTGCCGGTCAGTTCACCCCGATCCACATCACGGCGCATGTAGCGCGAAAGCAACAGGATGAAGAAGGCCAGCACCGGTGTCAGGCTAAAGGCTACGGCCACACCCGGCCCAAACTGCAACGAGCGGATCGCCTTCTCGTAGGCCATAATCGAGTAGACTTTGGTGGCGCCTGCCGGGCCACCCGATGTCAGCAGGAAGATCGTCTCGAAGTTGTTGAACGTCCACACGGTGGAAAGCAGTGTCGCCACAGCGATGACGTAGCGCAGCCCCGGCAACGTGATGTAGAGGAACTTGTCCCACACATTGGCACCGTCGATTTCTGCCGCTTCGTAGAGTTCCTGATCGATGGAACTCAGACCCGCCAGGATATTTACGGTGAAAAACGGGATACCGGCCCACACATTGACGGCAATGACACTGGCCATCGCCATTTTGGGATCGGCCAGCCACGAGAGCGGCCTATCGATGAGGCCCAGGTTTAGTAGAATCGGGTTGAGGCCGCCGAAAAGCGGATCATAGATCGAGCGCCATGCCAACGCCTGCACCACCGAGGGGATGATCCACGGCAAGAGGACCAGGCCCGTGATCAGGTTGCGCACCCGTCCTAGCCCGTGCAGCAGCAGTGAAGCAATCAGGCCGAAGACAAGTTTGAAGAAGATGGCGCCGCTGGTAAAGACCAGTGTATTTCTTACAGCTTGTCGGTAAAACGGATCGTTGTACAGACGAATGTAATTGTCGAACCAGACGAACCGCGTTTCGCGGGACATTGTGCGGATGGTCATGCTCGTGTAGATCGCATCGATAAACGGCCAGGCGATGAACACACCCATCACGATGACAATGGGCGCAATAAATACAAATGCGATCTTCCAATCTCGCCCAAAAAGGCGACGCCAGATATCGTGGCGCGGGGACCGCACATAGCTACCGGAGCTGATTGGTGCTGCCTGTTCTGCCATGATTTCTCCTTCTTGCAGGCAATGGAGAATCGAATCTAGTCACGGTGAAACAACCCCAGTATCCGGCCACCGGATACTGGGGTTGTCTCATCTATACACCGAAATTCGTGAGGGTTTAGGCGAATGCGCCCATCTCTTCGCCGATCTGCGCCATGCGATCGCTGGCCTGAGACACGGCTTCTTCGGCGCTGAGGCCGTTGGCGATGGTCTGGGCCATCATGTCGGTCAGGATCGCCTGCGCGTTGACGGCGTCGATGAACGGGTTGGGCGGCGCCGGCCACGAAAGGCCCGGGTAGTCGCCGGTCTGCTGTTCGGCCATGCGCGCCAGGTTCGGATCCGCCTCGAACGCTGCCTGCACTTCGGACATACCCAGGTAGTCTGCGTAGCAAGGCAGGAAGAGGCCGGCCGAAACCAGCGAAATCGGCAAGAAGACCTCGGGCGAGAGCAGATGCAGGGCCAGATCCTTGGCCTGATCCGTGGCACGGGCGCCACGCGGCACGTAGAACTGGCCGCTACCGCCGCCGCCGACCTGGTTGATGTTGGCGGGGCCATTGGGAACATCGGTGACGATGATGTCTTCGAAGATGGGGTTGCCGTCGGCCTTGGCCTTGGCGTAGATGCTGGCGGCGTTGCTGGTGTAGGCGATGTTGCCGGCCAGGAATGCCTCGTTGTTGCTGGAGTCCGTCCAACTGAGGACACCGGGCAGCATGTCGGCGTACATCTCGTTGGCGTAGACCTCGGTGAGCCAGGCCACGGCTTCCACGGCCTCGGCGAGTTGAAGGTCAACTGGGTCATGTCGGCGTCGGTGATGCTGGCGCCCCAGGAGTGGAGGATTGCCTGGATCAGGCCGGTGGCGTCGCCGCCGCGGTTGACGGTCATACCCCAGCCGTACATTTCTGCCGCAGGATCGGAGACAGCCAGGCTGCCATCGCGGATGTTGTCCCAGGTGAGCAGACCTTCCAGCGGGTTTGATGCATGGCCTCAAAGAGGCTGGCGCGCACGAACTTGCCGCCGCCACCGTTGATGTAGGGCAGAGCCCCACCATTCGCCGTCGATCTGGTTCTGCTGGTAGTGGCCGGGTGTCGGTTCGCCGTATTGCTCAATCGCGCGGCCCACCACGTCGGACATCGGCTGCAACGTGTCGAGGAAGTACAACTGCTGGGTGAGGCGTGTGTGGTAGATCAGGTCCGGCGGATCACCGGCTTCGACCTGCGCCAGGGTCTTGGCGACAAAGTCTTCGTTGGCCTCAGCCGCAACTGTCGAGACATCCATCTCGATGTTGTTCTCGGCGGCCCACTCGTTCATCAGGCCTGGAAGAGATCTTCCATCTCTTTGAAGTACTCACGGCGACCGACCACGGTCATGGCGGTAGCGGCTTGGGCTGGGGCGTCTCCACCCTCGCCACCGGTCGACGTTGTCGGTGCGGCAACAGCGCGCAGGCGGCCAACGCAGCCACACCGGCGGCGCCACCCATCATGCGCAGCATCTGACGGCGAGACAACAACTGTCCTGTGGGGTTCTTCTTCTGCTCCATACGTAAATGTCCTTCTGTGAATCGACAGAATGAATGGATACAAGCAAAGGTTGGTGAAACAGCAGATCATGAGGACGGTAGTCCATACAGCCAGTGGGGGGTGCCCGCCATCGAGCTGAGGATCTGCCCGAGCATTAGCAAGTTTGTCGAACTTTTGAGATATGCGTTCAAGGGGGAAAACTGGACAAAGTCTATCATAGGGGGTCGTCGGGTGCAAACGGAAAATCAGGGGACTGGGGATTGGGGGGCTGGGGATTAGGGATTGCGTCGTGTCACTAACATCATTCGTCATTCATCGTGCTCAACGCTGGATCAGACAAACGTGCAATTCGGATCCTCAACTCAATCCCTAATCCCCCAGTCCCCGATCCCTAATCCCTAGTCGCCAACCACTGCTGATAGTCCGCTTCGATCTCTTCGCTCCAGACGCGGTCGATTTCGCCGGGGGTGTACTTGCCTTCGGCCAGACGCATCTTGCCGAAGGTGTCGCGCACGCGGATGTCTTCGGAGCGTTCCACCACTTCTTGGATCAGGTGCGGCGGGATGAAGATGATGCCGGTGGGTGTGCCGAGGACGGCGTCACCGGGCAGGACGGTGGCCTCGCCGATGCGCGTGGGCATGTTGACGCCGGTGAGCGTCACATTTTTGATCGCGGTCGGGTCCATGCCACGGTGGAAGAAGTTGACGTCGGTCAGTTCGCGGATGCCCTGGAAGTCGCGGATGCCGCCGTCGATCACGGCGCCGGCGCGGGTGCGCTTGCGCACCGACGTGGACAGGTTGTCGCCCACGAAAGTACCGTCTTTCACCTTGCCGAAGAGATCCACCACCAGCACGTCGCCCATCTGCAATTCATCGATCACCCACGAGTTCTGCCCACCGATGCGGCCTTCTTCTTTGCCCTGCGCCTCCACAAATTCCTGAAGATCGGGGCGGATCGGCATCATGGTGCAGGGCAGCGCCCGCCCCACCATGATCTGGTCGGGGTGCGTTTGCAGCCAGTTGCCCACGAACTGGTATTCGTAGCCATGTTTGCGCATGACACCCCATGCTTCTTCGGTGGTCACCAACTTCAGCCGCTCGATCAGATCATCGGGGATGCGCGGGCGACCGTCTGGATAGCGGTCGAACGGGTTGTTCGGCGTCAGCGCGATAACGTCCTCTGGACGTGGGAAGATCTTCATGCCTCTGTGCCTTTCTGGGGTTGGGAGATTGGAGAAACCAGGTAAGTTTACCCGAGGGCGGCAACCACAGCAACCTGGATCCACGTTCTATCAATTTCGCATACCGGCGCACTGACAGGTTGATGTGACTCTGCTATACTCTTGCCATTGGTGTTCCAGTTTAATCTTCTACACTCGTCGAGGACAGCGCATGGCGTACACATTCACCGATCATTACCGGCCTGTGCGACTGATGATGCGCGTCGACGGCCTGGTGGTGGGCCTCGGTTTGGGGACGCTCCTGCTGATCTACCCGGTCGATCTGCTCATGGATCTGGGGTTCGACGCGGGCGACCCGGCCTGGCCCGCCCGTGTGGCCGGTTCCGCGCTCATCGGCCTGGGGATCGGCCTGTTCGCGGCGTCTGCCGAGCCGGAGTTACGCGCCGCTTCTTTGTTGACGGCCATGATCAGCAACGTCCTCATTGCCGTGTCGCTGCTGCTGGCCTACTTCCAGGGCGAATTGAGCAACCTCAGCCCGTGGGGACTGCTTCTGCTGATTGTCATCTTCGTCACCTGCCTGGTGACGGGGGTGTTGCCGATCCCGTACATGCGCGGGTTGGACCGCGTAGGGACGAGATCGGGGCAGTGAAATGGGAAGCGACTGGGCGATTGAGCGATTGGGGGATTTTGTTGGCGACTGTTGGGCGCCTGTGCTAGAATCCGCCGAAAATAACAAAGAAAGATGATGCGGGTGATAGGATGATGCCAAAAGACATCATCTTCATCATCCCATCATCTTCATTATTCCAGCTTTGAGGCTCACAATGAGTTTTCTGAAAAAGATCTTCGGTTCAACCAAACTCGACGGTGACGCGCTGGCCCAGTCCGCCGCCAAAGAAGAGTACGCGCAGATCGATCTGCTCAGCCGCTTCGTGGATGTGCGTTCGGCCCACAGCACCGACGAGATCCGGCTGTGGGATCGGGTGTTGCCGCGCCCGTATGCGCAGCAGATTGAGCTTTTTCAGAAGCAGGGATGGCTGTCTACAGGTGACAAAATGCAGGTGACCGCCGCCGCGCGCCCCTTCGTGGACACGTATCAGCGCCGCCAGGAAAACCTGAAACAACAGGCCATGCACGGTGTGCGCAAGGCTATCGCCCAAAAGGACACCAGCGAAGCCCTCGACATCCGCCGCCGCTACGAGGCAGCCCAACCGCTTGGCAAAGCCCAGTGGACCGGCCCTGAACCGCAGATGAGCCACAGCGCGCTCACGCGACGCATCCTCTTCCTCGATCATTGGCTGCTCGACGGGATCAGCCCGTCAACGGCGCAATGGCTCAAGTACTACGCCGCGGAGCAGCACATGTGGGGCGCGCACTGGCGGCTGTCACCTGCGGACTTGCCTGCCGAAGTTGCCGCGGAACTGGCTTCACCTGAAATGGACGCCGTCGAAGCCGCCTACTGGCGCGCCTATCAGCTCGCCCTCTACGTCGACAACCAGGAGACGTGGCAACGCTGCAAAGGCGGCGATCACGTACGTCGCATCGAGATCACCGGCCCCGACGACGAATACACCTGCGAGCACTGCAAGCCCTTCATCGGCCAGCAATACCTCGTGGCCCGCGTCCCCGAACTGCCGCATCGCGAATGTACGTCCGCGCGCGGGTGTAGGTGTGTGTATTCGCCGGTGTTGGAGACGTATGAAGAGTAATGCGTAACTCGTAATGTGTAATTCATCGACGAAAACTTATGCCAATGGCGACTGACTCCGTCAACGAATCACGCATCACGTCTCTCCCTCACCCACTCCCGCACCGCCAACACCAGCCCCACCGCAACCAACACCGCCACCAACAACATCTGATCGTGCATGGCGTCGACGATCTGCTGCGGCGCGGCTGTATCGATGGAGGTGGATGGATCGGCGTGGGCGTGCAGGCGGAAGCTGAAGAAAGCGCCGAGGACAGAAATGCCGATGGTCTGACCCATGGTGCGCGTGGTGCTGAGGATGCCGGAGACCACGCCGAGGCGTGAGCGGGGGACGGCGCCCATGATGGCGCTGTTGTTGGGGCTTTGGAAGGTGGCCATGCCCAAGCCGATGGGGATCATGTGGACGATGTAGCCTATCGGTGTGGTGTCTACGCTTAGGGTGGTCAGCCCCAGGTAGCCGAGGAGGATCAGCGCCAGTCCAACCACCGTCACAGGACGCGTGCCGAGTCGATCCGATAGACTGCCCGAGAGCGGCGCCACAATCGCCAACAGTACCGGCACCACCGACATCGCCAACCCCACATTGCGCTGTGAAAGCCCCACCACCAACTCCAGGAAGAACGGCAACAAGAAGACCACGCCGGCGATGGCAACGAAGGTCAACAGCCCGTTGAACAGATTGAGTCCGAAGCCTGACGCCCGAAAAATGGACAGATCCAGCATCGGATGGGCCACACGCAGTTCCGTCCACACAAAGAGGGGCAGCAGCACCAGCGACACAGCGAACAGCCCGATGGCCGCGGGCGTCGTGAAGCCGACCTCCTGGCCCAACGTCAGCGACAGCGTAAATGTGAGCAACCCCGCCGCCAGCAACCCCGCACCGAGGAAATCGAAACGCTCGCGCACGCCCCTGGGCCGCAAAGACGGCACATAGCGTAGCACCATCCACAGCGCCACCAGCCCAATCGGCAGATTCACCATGAAAATCCAGCGCCAGCCCAGGCTTTCGAGGATGAATCCGCCCATCGCTGGGCCGGCCACCACCCCGAACGAAATGATGCCGCCGGTGGTGCCGATGGCCTTGCCCCGTTCATGATCCGGCCACGTCTCGGTGACAATCGCTACGCCCAGCGCCAGCATCATCGCCGCGCCGATGGATTGCAGAAAGCGAAAGCCGATCAGCCAGTAAACATTCGGCGACAGCCCACACAGCACCGATCCCGCCACAAACAGCACCAGCCCCGCTGTGAAAATCTGCTTCTTGCCGATGAGATCAGCCAGCCGCCCCACGCCAATCATCAACACGGTGACGCCCAACAGATACGACAGCACCACCCACTGAATCGTGGCAAAACTGGTATTGAGCGCCTGCAACAGTGTAGGCAGCGCTACGTTGACAATGCTGCCGTCTACACTACTGAGGAAGAGGGAAATCCCGATGGCGGCCAGGATCCACCACTTGCGGCTTTCGTCCACAGGCGCGGACGGATCAACTGCCGACGCGGTTTCGCCGGGCAACACGGAACTCGGTTTTTCTGACATCAGGGGATCCTTTGCTAGGCGGGGCGCCCAAGAATGGAGTTCAGCGGGGCGTCTCGTTTCTTTTGGCTGCGGTGGTGATGTGCTATAATTCGTGTGTTTTGCGCGCAGCCCTCACGCGTAGAAAACGCTCTCTATTGTACGTTATGCGCCGCTGACCGACTATTTTTGATGACATTCGGAACTGCTAGTCCCCGCGCAAGGAGCAAGGTGATGAGCTTCGACGGTCGTACCTACACTGTGCAAATCGGCGATGTGACGCGTGAACTGCCGATTTTTGCTGTCGCCCCCAACGTCAAGATTGCCATTTTTAACATGTTGGGCGACACCGAAGTCGTCGAACAATCGGTGGAACTACTGGCGCAGCGTGTACCTGCCTGCTCCGATGTGATCCTCGTTCCCGAGGTGAAGGCTGTGCCGTTGGGCCACGCGCTATCCCGCCGTTCCGGCCTGCCATACGTCGTGGTGCGCAAGTTCCGCAAGCCCTACATGGTCAACTGCCTGGAAACCGAAGTGGTGAGCATCACCACCGGCGCGCCGCAGACACTCTTCGTAGACGGCAAGGATCGTTCATTGCTCGAAGGCAAGAACGCCCTGCTCCTAGACGACGTCATCAGCACTGGCAACACCCTGCGCGGTATGCGCAAACTCATCGCCGCCGCCGGTGGACAGGTGGTGGGCGAAATGGCCGTCTTCACCGAAGGCAACGACGGTGAATGGTCCGACATTATTGCACTGGGCAACTTGCCCGTCTTTACCGAATAAGCGAAATCTATGAGCCTCGACGATCAACTACACAAGATTGAAACTCGCTTCGACGAACTGAATCGCCTGCTCTCCGATCCCGAAGTCATCGCCGACTATGAGCGCATGACCGAACTGGCCCAGGAGCGCAGCAGCGTCGAAGTCTTGGTGAACACCTACCGCGAGTACCGTTCCACTTGCCGCCAGCTTGAAGAAAGCCGCCAACTCTACGCCGAAAGCGACGATCCAGAGATGGCCGAACTGGCGCGCATGGAGATCGAGTCGCTGGCAGAGGAAGAGACACGCCTCGAAAACGAGCTGAAGCGCCTGCTACTGCCCGCCGATCCCAACGACGACAAGGACGTGATCGTCGAGATCCGCGCCGGCGCCGGCGGCGACGAGGCCGGTCTTTTTGCCGCCGACCTGCTGCGCATGTACATGCGTTGGGCCGAAGAACACCGCTTCAAAACCGAGATGATGAGCGCCAACGAAACCGGCGTGGGCGGCTTCAAAGAAGCCATCCTCAACGTGCGCGGCAAGGGCGCCTACAGCAAGCTTAAATACGAGTCGGGCGTGCATCGTGTGCAGCGTGTCCCCGCCACCGAAAGCCAGGGGCGCATCCACACCAGCACCGCCACCGTCGCCGTGCTGCCCGAAGCCGAAGAAGTCGAGATCGAAGTCAACATGAACGAGGTCAAGATCGACGTCTTCCGCAGCAGCGGCCCTGGCGGGCAGAGCGTCAACACCACCGATTCCGCCGTGCGCCTCACCCACCTGCCCACCGGCATCGTCATCAGTTGTCAAGACGAAAAAAGCCAGTTGCAGAACCGCATCAAGGCCATGCGCATCCTGCGTAGCAAACTCTACGACATGGAAATGCAGCGTCAAATGGACGAACTGGGATCGGCGCGCAAGACGCAGATCGGCTCTGGTGACCGCAGCGAGAAGATCCGCACCTACAACTTCCCGCAGAGCCGCGTCACCGATCACCGCATCAACAAAACAGTCTACCGGCTCGACGCCGTGCTCAACGGCGATCTGGATGAATTCATCGACGAACTCGCCACCCAGGATCAGGCGGAACGCTTGCAGGAAATCGGCGAGACCGTGTAAGATGGATGCCGTCATAGCCCAGCGGGTCACCCCGTTCCTTGGTTTCGACAGGCTCAACCGGCGTCACTAGCCGTACGCTAAACAGTTACCAATTGACATCAAATTGTCAGAATACGGTACTCTTCCCGCATCGATCCGCGGTTCCAAGTGTTCTACAATTAGGACGAACCTGGTGCGGAACACACCGTCCGCCATATTCGTTTTCGATTCGTGTTCCTTCACAGTTCGACGCTACCGAGCGTTGCCATTCGGTTCAACGGCGAGCCGAATGAATCAGAAGGATTGAACAATAGGAGGTAGCCTTGGCTATTTTGCAGGTCAATGTCCGACCGGCATCTCGTGAACCAAAGCCTCTACGATCCCAATGGAGGGAGAAAGAGCGCACCGTCATCCACTCAACCGATGCATCCCTGCTCCATACGCAGCCGACTTCGATCACCAATCCATACAACACGCAGCTATTCGCCAGCCAATCGTTCAACGAGGTCAGGCCCGATTCTGCAGCGACACGCACAGCTATGCAAACCACGACTCCGTTGGAAGATGGCGACGATTCTTCGTCCCAATCGCCCGTAGGCAGCCAACCTATCAAATGGACACTGACGCCCTCGACACCTGTCGGGCGCGCCCTGGTTTCTGCTGTGCAGCGACTGAACGAAGCCGGCTGCGACAACGCCCGCCTGGATGCGCAGGTGTTGCTTTCGCACGTGTTGGGCCAGGAACGGAGCTGGCTGTTCGCCCACCACGATCACCCGTTGAATCCACTCGAAGCCGAGCAATTCACCGATCTTGTGGCGCGGCGCGTTCGCCGTGAACCGGTGGCCTATCTCATCGGACGCAAGGAATTCTACGGCATGGACTTCAACGTCGATCACCGTGTGTTGATTCCTCGGCCCGAGACGGAACTTCTCGTAGATCTCGCCCTGGGCCAGATCCGCGACCGCAACAACCGGCGCGTCGTGGTGGCCGACGTGGGTACCGGCAGCGGCGCCATCGCCGTCACCGTGGCCGTCCACGCGCCCGAGGCGCACGTCTACGCGTTGGACGTCAGCCCGGCGGCGTTGACCGTGGCCCAGAAGAACGCGGAACAGCTCACCAACGGCAATCCGGTGACATTCCTGCAGAGCGATCTGCTGGCGTCGCTCCCCGAGCCGGCGGATCTGATCGTGGCCAACCTGCCCTACATCACCGACGACGACTACCAGACCCTCTCGCCCGACATCCGCGACTACGAGCCTTCGCTGGCGCTCAAAGCCGGCGTGCAAGGTCTCGATGTCATCGAGCGGCTGTTGCAACAGGTGAGCGTCTACCTCAAGCCCAAAGGCGCCGTACTGCTCGAAATTGGCTCCGAACAGGGCGACAATGTCACCAAAATGGCCAAATCCATGCGCCCCAAACCCACCTACGTGGGCATGCGCCGCGACTATAGCGGGCAGATGCGGATGGTGACGATAGAATTTTAGCGTAGAGTAGTTTTCGGTTTTGTTTGACCGAATTGAGGTTTTGCTTGAATGATGAGATGATGGGATGATGAGGTCGACCTCATCATCCCATCATCTCATCATCTTTTAAACCATTTTAGACCATTTTTGCAGAAGGACAGGCCCGTGTCTCAACCCTCCCGCCCCTTCGATCTCGTCGCCCTCGATCTGGACGGCACGATTCTGGACAAACGCTTTGAAAGTGGATTCTCGCCCAACGTGGTTGAGACGATTGCCCGCGTGCAGGCGGCGGGCGTGCCGGTGACGGAATTGCCGCGGAGGAACGTGTTGGGGTATGTGCGTGAGGCGGCGCAGCGGTTGGCGATCCAACTGCCGGTGGTCACCACGCAGGGCGCAGTGGTGGCGCATCCGCGCACAGGCGAGGTGATCTTCGAGGCGCTGCTGCCCGCGGACCTGGCGCTGGCGGTGGCGGCGTGGGTGGACCAGAGCGGGCCTGTCACAGCGCTCTACCTGAGCGATGGGCATGGCGGCGCCCACATCTACCAAAACCGCGAAGAGGACGCACCCGAGTTTTACGATCACTGGTTGGGCGCGCCACGACAAATCCACACCGGCTTCCATGAACTGCTGCGCAATGGACGCGCGCACACCGCGTTTAAGTACATCTTCATGGACCCGCGATCCGCCGAAGAAGCGTTCAGCGCCTTCCTCAGCGCCAACTTCGGCCCCGAACTGGGTGTAGTACGCACCCACGATCTGCTGGTGGAAGGCACACCCGCCGGCATCGACAAGGGCGAAGGTCTGCGTCAACTGCTCAATCATTTGCAGATCGATCCCAACCGCGTCCTTGCCATTGGTGACAACGACAACGACATCCCCATGCTGAAACTGGTGGGGACAGGCGTGGCATGGGGCAGGCTACCCCTGCGGTGAAGGCCGCTGCCGATTGGATCGCCCCACCCATCGAAGAGGACGGCGCCGCCGTGGCCATGCAAAAGTTCGTCCTCGGCAAGTAGGGGTTTGCGTTGGGACGAGACAATTATCGACTCGGATAATTGTCTCGTCCCAACGCAAACTTCGATCACCATGTTTGTTGAATCGCCGCAATTTCGGCCAGCGTGGCCGCGTCCAGCCCGTAGCCGTTGGATGCGGCCACGTTCTGCGTCAACTGCTCGACGGTGCTTGCACCAGGGATCGCCGCCGAAACCGCCTTGGGGCTGACGGCATAGCGCAACGCAAACTGGCCGAATGAACCATCGTGCTGCTCGGCCAACGGCGCAAGTTGTCGCGCGTGGATGATCATATCGTCCAGTTTCTCGCCCAACATCGCAGCGCGGTGACCTTCGGTGTCTGTCTTCTCGGTGAACTTGCCAGTGAGCACGCCACGCGCCATTGGCATTCGGATCAGTATCCCAACCCCGTGTTCCTCGGCCAGCGGAAAGATCTCATCCCCCACCGCGGTGACCAACATGCTGTAGTCCACTTGCAGCACTTCGGCCAGGCCGTTTTCGATCAACCAGCGCCCGCTTTCGGCGTCGTTGATGGAGACGCCGGCGAAGCGGATCTTGCCCTGCTGCTTGAGCGTGTCCATTGCCTTGGGCCAATCGTACTGCTGCAACTCGGCCAGGCTGGGGCTGTGTAGTTGGTAGATGTCGATGGTGTCGCGTTGCAGGCGGCGCAGGCTGTCTTCGGCGCGGGCGATGATGCGTTCGGGGAACCATTCTTTGGCGCCGGTCTCGCGGTCGCGGCTCACTTTGGACGCGATGAGCACGTCTGGGCGGTTGCCGATGGCCTGCCCGATGATCGTCTCGCTGCGCCCCCAGCCGTACGCTTCCGCCGTATCGAAGACCGTGATCCCCAGGTCCACGGCGGCGTGGACAAGCCCGATCCAGTGTGCGTCCGGCTCTTGCTTTTCCCCGAGCCGGTTACAGCCCATCCCAATCTCAGAAACCTGCGCGCCGGTATGTCCCAGCGGTCGGTAGTGCATGTGGTTACTCCTTCACTCGATTCTCCTCGATATAATCCCACACAATCTGATACCCCATCCCCGGCTCTTGTGACAGATGCACGAAGCCGTCGGCGTCCATCGGGTCGGCGATGGCAGCCAGGTAGGGCGGCGGCGTCTCGTAGTCGATGCCAGGGGCGAGCAGGCCGCGCTCGTAGTATTCGCAGACGTCGGCGCTGGTGGAGCCGAGGATTTGTAGATTGGCAAAGCCGCTCATGTGGATCTCGCAGCGCACGCCGAACGCTTCGCATAGCCCGGTCATCTTCTTGACGCCGGTGATCCCGCCGCGGAGGACGTCGATGCGCGTGCGATCCGATGCGCCGCGGCGGATCCAATCGGCGCGGGTGTAGATGCTGCCCGCCGCGATCTCGGGCGAGAGGATAGGAATGTCCAACTCGGCGCTGAGCTTTTCGTAGAGGCCCACCAGGTATTCGTTCATGGGGTGCTCGAACCAGTAGAAGTTGAGTTCTTCCAGCACGCGGCCAACTTTGAGCGCGTCGTCGTAGGTGCGGTACGTACCCCACGGATCGTAGCTGAGCACCATGTCGTCGCCCACGGCGTCGCGGATGGCATAGCAGACCTCGATGTCCTGCGCCACGTGCGAAGGACGGCCCGGGTCCGATTGCCGCGTCACCGGATCGTAGAAGTAGTAGGGGTGGATCTTGTAGTGGGTGTAGCCCTGCTGCTTGCAGGCCAGGGCATGATCGGCGTAGTCCTGGATCGTACCCATGTTGGGGAAGGTGCTGGCGTAGGCGGGGACCTTGTCGCGGCAGCCGCCCAGCAATTTGTGGAGTGGCAAGCCGAAGTAGCGGGCTTGCAGATCCCACAGCGTCATGTCCACCACGCTGAGGATGTTCTCGGGCAGGTTCGCCACCCACATCCAGTGCCAGAACTTCTCCCGGTCGAAGGGATCATGGCCGAGGAGCATATTCTTCATGCGCCCTTCGAGCATGGCGCGTTCGTCGGCGGGCAGGCCGTCGGCGTCACCGTGACCGTGACCACCCAGGTAGTAGCCCTCGGCCCCCTCGTCGGTGACAATCTTGGTCAGCGTTTGCACCACCTTGGTTTCGGGTAGCCACTCGCCATGCCGAAACGGACGCCGCGGCACCCAGAACGGGATCACTTGCAAATCGACAATCTTCATCGCTCTTCTCCTTTGGCGAGAATTTTGCTGATGAGAAATCAAGTAGACTTCGGACAATTGAGGAGTGAGCACGCCCACGTGCGACTCAGGCGGCACGTGGCGTGCCTACTCCGCATACGACGACCTCTATCTGATTTCTCTATGAGGATGCTCTCTCCTCAATTTCAAAAAGAATCGTGAAGTGCTGGATTTAGATTTCGATGAGAGGAGTATAGCAGAGATGTTGAGATGATGCGATGGTTGAGGAAGTGTTGCGCGTTCTGCCACTCTCGCGTACAATAGCGCAATCTTCACCCGCTGCATAGCCGCAGCGTCATCCACTCAAGGCTGAGCATCAACGACTTCGTCCCCGTCGAGCGCCTCGCTGCCCCCAAACGAGCTTCGCTACGACCCCCGCCCACGTCAGGTAAATGCGATGATCGAGAACACGAGCACCCAGGAACGCTTCGATCCTTTCCACCTCTACGATGTGGACGATCTCTGCTACGACGAGATGTTCACGCCCAACCGGACGCCGCGCGTCGCCTATCGGCGGCTCTTCCAGCAGTTGCGGCAACTGCCCGCCGAAGAGCTGGACAGGCGTCAACAGGCCGCGGACCTCACCTTCTTGCACCAGGGGATCACCTTCACCGTCTACGGCAACGATGCCGGTACCGAGCGCATCTTTCCCTACGATCTGTTGCCGCGCATCATCACCGCGGACGAGTGGCACACCATCGAGCGCGGGCTCACACAGCGCATCCTGGCCCTGAATCTCTTTCTCGAAGACATCTACCACGAGGGCCGCATCTTCAAAGACGGCGTCGTGCCGCACGATCTGATCTACTCTTGCCGCCACTACCGCCGTGAGATGCGCGACGTCGCCGCGCCCAAAAACGTCTACGTTTCCATCGTCGGCACCGATCTGGTGCGTCTGCCCGACGGGCGTTTCGCCGTCCTCGAAGACAATCTGCGCGTGCCAAGCGGCGTTTCGTACATGCTGGCCAACCGGCGCGTGATGAAACGCGTCTTCCCCGGCCTCTTCGGCGGCTACGGTGTGCGCTCCATCGATCACTATGGCCAGGCGCTGCTGTCTACGTTGCGCTCGCTGGCCCCGCGCCGCGCCGAAGATCCCACTGTGGTGCTGCTGACGCCCGGCGTCTTCAAAATCGATGAGGCGGCGCGAACTTTCTTCGTCGATGGCGCCGTCCTCTTGGAAGGGGTCACGAGGATGGGGTAGACCCCGCGCATGGGTATTGCGGGCATTGGATTTCCGCTCTGTGGTGGATGAGTGAGGTAGGTTCCTTATCAGGTGTGTAGGTGGAGAGTGCAAGGGGGAGAGAAAGAAGGCAAAGTGCAAAAGGCAAAAATATCCTTAGTCACCGATCTCGCGGTCGCCGTGGCTCTTGGGCGCGGAGATCACGAGGAAGTGCAGATCTTCGGCGCCGTCGTTGCGGAGTTGGTGGGGCGCGCCGGGTGGGACGTCGATGCCCTGCCCGCCACCTGGACGGTGTGTACCTCGCCGCCAATCTCTAGCGTAGCCACGCCGCGAAGGGATATGAAAAACGCTGTTCGCCTTGCGGTGCAGGTGACGCACTTCGGCTTTGCCCGGCGGCACCCGTTCTTCGATGACGCTGAGATCGTCCGCGCGCAGGAGGTGCCAGCCGTCGCAGCCGTCGCCCCAGGCGTAATGTTCGGCGGAAGCAGTGGAGATGGGGTGGGGCATAGTGATCTTCCTGCACTTCTTTGGTGGTTGGGTTTTGGTGGTTGGGTTTTGGTGGTTGGGTTTTGGTGGTTGGGTTTTGGTGGTTGGGTTTTGGTGGTTGGGTGATGATAATGCGTAACTCGTAATGCGTAATTCGTTGACGAAAACTTGTGCCAATTGGCGACCAACTTCGTCGACGAAATACGCATCACGGATTACGCATCACGGATTACGCTTCTTCCATCGCAATCGTCACCTCATCCTCACCCAGCTTGAACGTTCGGTGCGGGTGTTCTTTTGGGTTGGGGATGCCGGCATCGACTTCGACTTGTACGATGTCTACGGCGTTGAGTCGATTGCGCATGTCCGCCTCATGCTCGTGAAGGATGCCACGTACCAGCGGCGTATCGGTGATGTAGAGCGAAATGCGTCCGTCACCGATATCGCTTTGGCGGCGCAGCCGCTGAGCTTCGTCTACGATGGCCTGTTTGTATGCTTGAATCTTCTGTTCACCGTCCATAGGTTCTCCTTTCGGGTGTAGGGATTGACACTGCTTTGACCCTACGTGCCCGTCGCTCAGGAGAATGGGCGGATGATTACATTCTGTAAAGAATGAGATCCAAACGTATATCTTCTTTGTTCCCTGCTATGCTACACTGATCCACGGCAATTTCAAACAGGATTCACTCTCTTCACAACGGGAGCACACAGGACATGAGCATTCTCGAAAGATTCTCATTGGTGGGGCGCACGGCGCTTGTCACCGGGGCAGCGCGTGGCATTGGGCAATCGCTGGCAACGGCGTTGGCCGAAGCCGGGGCCGATGTCGCCGTCGTCGATGTGAACATGGCGCTGGCCGAAACCACGGCCAAGGAAATTCAGGATCTCGGCGTCAACACGCTGGCCCTACGCGTCGATGTCACCGACGCCGAGCAGGTGAAACAGATGGTGACCAACGTCGTCTCCACCTGGGGGCGACTCGATATCGCCGTACAGCGCAGGGATCGCCCGCCGCAGCCCGTCCGAGGAAATCGAAGAAGCTGAATGGGACGCCATTCTCGACGTCAACCTCAAGGGTGTCTTCCTGTGCAGTCAGGCGGCAGGACGGGTGATGCTGGCGCAGAAGCGTGGCTCGATCATCAACGTAGCGTCGATGTCGGGCCAGATCGTCAACCGTCCGCAGCGTCACGCGCACTACAACGCCAGCAAGGCCGGCGTGGTGCAGGTCACCCGCACGCTGGCCGCCGAATGGGCGCCCCACGGCGTGCGCCTCAACACCATCAGCCCCGGCCACACCATGACCCCGATGACGGCCCACGCCGACGACGAAGACCGCGCCACCTGGATTTCCAACACCCCAATGGGGCGTCTCGGCCAACCCAGCGATCTGCAAGGCGCCGTCGTCTACCTGGCTTCGGACGCATCGAACTACGTCACCGGGCACGATCTGGTGATCGACGGCGGGTATACGATTTGGTGATTGGGGGCTGGGGATCGGGGACTGGGAACTGGGGATCGGGGACTGGGGATTGGGTTGAGCATGTCGGTTGTGGATTAGGGTATGGCGTTGGAAAGCGATGATGCAGATCAATGTCCCTCATCCTCATCATCTCCATCAACATCAGAAAGCCTCCTCCAGCGAGCCAACAATCTCAACCCAGTCCCCAATCCCCAGCCCCCAATCCCCAGCCCCCTAACCCCCTCTCCGCGCCAACCATGCTGCGCCGATGACCGGATCCACTGTGGGGCGGAGTATCTGTGCCTGCGGCGCAAAGAGTCCCACGCGGTGGCGTACGGCGTCCTGGTAGGGGCCTGGGCGTAGCATGCCGCCGGCGAGGATGAGCGGGATCGGTTGTGCTTGCAGGTTCAGCCCTACCACCACAGCTTTGACGGCGACGGCCAGCCCTTCGGCCCCTTCGTCGAGGATCGTTTGGGCCACGGCGTCACCGGCGGCGGCGCATTCAATGGCGAGAGGGGCCAATGCCGCGAAGCGTTCCCAGGCGAAGTCGGTGTAGGCCCAGGCCACCAACTGTTGGGCTTCTGTCAGCTTGAGGTGTGAAAGTACACAATCGATCAACATCGTCGTTGGGGCGCGCCCATCCACCGCCCAGGTGACGGCCCTGAGCACCGCCGCGCCCAGCGCGTATCCGCTGCCGGGGTCGCCCATCAGCGCGCCCCAGCCCCCGGCGCGCCGACGGTTGCCGGCGCGGTCAAAGCCGTAGACGATCATGCCTGTGCCGCTGATCAGTACCACGCCGTAGACGTCGCCGCCTGTCCCCGCGGCCAGGGCGATCACCGCGTCGTTGTGGATCGCCACACGCGCTGCTGGAAACATCTCCGTCAACCACGCCGTCATGCGCGCCCGATCCGGCGGTCGATCCACGCCGCTGGCGCCGATACACACCGAGGTGATCTCCGTCCGCGTGATCCCGGCAGATGCCAGTGCTCGGTCCACGGCTTCGCCTAGATGCGTGTGCGCCGTCTCCGCGCCGACGCTATTCCAGTTCGCAGAGCCGGCCTGGGATCGACTCAGTTCCGCGCCGTCTGCGCTCATAACCACCGCTTCTGTCTTTGTGCCGCCCCCGTCGATGCCAAGGAAGAATTGATCGGGCATGAATGTCAATCCTGGAATGTGAGTTCTGAAAGAGATGGTACCCGCTGTCTGTTTGGATGAAAACTTACTTAAATGTACCCAAACAGCCGTGTGAAGTTGCTTTTCAAGAGTCGCTACGGTATAGTAAACACGCTCTTGGATTGTTAATGCAATCACAAATTCGTGCAGTACTCGTTGTGTAACAAACGAGTTTGATCCCACTTGTTGAGACCGGCAAGACGCATATCTCACCGGCAAACCGAGTAAGGACAATAGAATGGCGACTGTTCCCGCAAACCTCCAGAAACTCAAAGACGAACAGCTTCAGCCCTACCTTCACGACAGCATCGTCGTGCCGGAAGACCTCCAGGCCAACGTCCTTGTGACAACGTTGGACAAGGTCTACAACTGGAGCCGTAAGTCGAGCATGTGGCCGTTGCTCTTTGGCCTGGCCTGCTGTGCGATTGAGATGATCGCCACTGCTGCCAGCCGCTACGATCTTTCACGCTTCGGCATGGAATTGATGCGCCCCAGCCCCCGCCAGAGTGATCTGATGATCGTCTCCGGCACGGTGACCAAGAAGATGGTCCCCGCGATTGTGCGCATCTACAACCAGATGGCTGAACCTCGTTACGTCCTCAGCATGGGCGCCTGCGCCACCGGCGGCGGCCCATTTAAGGAAGGGTACAACGTCGTCAGCGGGATCGACAAGTACATCCCCGTCGATGTGTACGTTCCCGGCTGCCCGCCCACGCCCGAAGCGTTGATCTACGGTATCTTGAAGATCCACGAAAAGGTGGAACGTCAGAGCATCACCACCGTGCCGTGGTACCGCAAGGAACAGTCTGAATTTGTGCCGGTTCCCCGCTTGGGTCCCGATATTTTCGACCCGCGCCAGGTGGAGCTGATCAAAGAGACAACCATGAAGGTGACCGAAGCGCCCGGTGCAGCCAAAGCCAAGCGCAGTGATGATGGCGCTGCTGGCGCTGAAGCCCCGCGAGCCGTTTCCGACAAGGCGAAAGCACGTATCGAAGAAGCCCGCCGCCGCGCCAAGGCCAAACAGGGGGCCTAGGGAGAGATCGCATGAGTGATGCAGTGGCAGTAGCCGAAACCACCGAGATTGCCTTCAACGACGCCGTCCCTGGCGCTGTGGTTGGCGCTTGGGCCGAGGACACCGACAAAGCCTACCTTGTCGCGCCGGACAAACTCATCGACCTGTTGACCTATCTGCGCGATCAGCAGGGCTACGATTTCCTTTCCAACCTCACCTGCACCGACTACCTCACCTACAACGGCAAGCAGCGCAAGGGTGTCAACGAGCGTTTTGAGGTGGTCTATCACCTGTACAACACCAAAAAGGGCGGCGGACACATCAATTTGCATGTGCGCGTCCCGTCCAACGACACTGTGGCGTCGGCGACTTCGGTCTATCCTGGCGCCAATTTGCAGGAGCGTGAGGTCTACGATCTCTACGGTATCAAATTTGAAGGTCACCCCAACTTGCGCCGTATCCTGCTCTGGGAGGGCTTCAACGGCTACCCCATGCGCAAGGATTGGAAGGAAGCCTATTTCGATGAGGACGCCAAGCCCTTCCGCAGCCGCCACCCCAAGGGCAGCTACAAACTCCACGAAGACGCCTTGCCCTGGGGTAAAAACACCAATTACCCGGTGGGCTGGAACCCCGACACCTGGAAGGAACCGGTTGCCTACGTACCCGTGAGCCAGGCGCCGCAGCACGCCCCCGGCGAAGATTCGCTGGACACTGAGAGCATCGTCGTCAACCTGGGGCCGCACCATCCCAGCACCCACGGCGTCTTCCGCATGATCACCCGTATCGAAGGCGAGACGATTCTGGCGCTGGAACCCGAAATGGGCTACCTGCACCGCAACCACGAGAAGATCGGCGAGCGCAACACCTGGCTCATGAACATGCCCTTCACCGACCGGCTCGACTACATCAATTCCATGAGCAACAACTGGGCCTATGCCCAGGCCGTGGAAAAGCTGGCCGGCATCGAAGTGCCGGAGCGCGCCGAATACATCCGCGTGATCATGGCCGAGTTCACCCGTGTCGTCAATCACACCTGGTCGATTGGCTTCATCCTCAACGACCTGGGGGCATTGCAGACGCCGGCGCTCTACGCCATCGAAGAACGCGAGATGATCCTCGATCTGTTCGAGGAAGTGTCGGGCGCCCGCCTCATGTGCAACTACATGCGCTTTGGCGGCGTTGTGCGCGATCTGCCGCCAGGCTGGCTGGAAAAGGCCCGCTACCTGGCCAACGAGCGCCTGCCCCGCGCCCTGGACGAACTCGATCACCTGATCACCGACAACGAAATCCTGCGCGCACGTGGACGTGGTGTGGGCTACCTGCCCGCCGAGGACCTCATCGCCCTCAGCGTTTCCGGCCCCATGATCCGCGCCGCCGGTGTGCCGTACGACATCCGCAAGGCCGAACCCTACGGCATCTACGAACGCTTCGATTTCGACATCCCGACGCTGCCCAACGGCGACATCTTCGACCGCTACTACATCCGTCTACTGGAAGCGCGCGAAAGCGTGAAGATCCTGCAACAGGCGCTGCGCGACATCCCCGGCGGCGAGGTCAACGGCGCGCCGGCCTATGCGTCGGCTACGTTGAGCCAGGGCTTCGGTGAGATCATGGGCGGCAAAGGTGGCTACAACTTCCGCCCGCCGGAAGGTGAAGTCTATGCTCGTATCGAAGCGCCCAAGGGTGAGTTGGGTTTCTACCTCGTCAGCGATGGCAAACCCAACGCCTACCGCTATCACGTGCGTGCCCCCAGCTACATCAACCTCAACGCGCTAGGACCGATGAGCGTTGGCTACAAAGTGGCGGATGCTGTGGTGATCCTCGGCGCTATCGACATCGTGCTGGGCGAAGTGGACCGGTAAACCCGTTGCCAAAGCGGCGGCATGTTCAGCGCCGCCGTTGGAAGCAACTTGACCTCTGGGGAGGGATTTATGTTTGGAACAGGACTTATCAAAGGGCTGGGCGTGACGCTTAAGCACTTTGTCGATACCTTCAAAGACGATAGAGACGAAGTCCCCAGCCGCTACGAAGGCAGCGTGAACCTGGGCAACAACCGGCGTATCATCGATCAGCCGATCACGCAGGATGGGCTGCTCACGATCCAATATCCCGAAGAAAAGCGCCTGCTGCCCGAGGCTTTCCGCTACATCCCAATGCTGATCTGGGACACGGAACGCAACGAAGACCGTTGCACCGCCTGCGGTATCTGCGCCAAAGTTTGTCCGCCCCAGTGCATCTGGATCGTGCGCGACAGCGACGAGAACGGCAAACCCGTCACCCGGCCCGCAGAATTCTACATCGACGCCACCGTCTGCATGAGTTGTAGTTTCTGCACCGAATTCTGCCCGTTCGACGCCATCAAGATGAACCACGACTACGAGTTGGCGGTCTATGATCGCTACCCGCAGTTGGTCTACGACATGGAAGAATTGACAGTGCCGGTGGAGTACTACGCCGCCCTGTGGCCGCGCCAGTACGCCCAAGAAGAAGAAAAGCGCCGCAAAGAAGAGGAAGAGAAGGCTGCACAAGAAGCCGCCAAGGCCAAGGCCGCCGAAGCCAAAGCCGCTGCCAAGGCTGCCGCCCCTGAGCGTTCTCCACAGGACGCCGAAGCGCTCAAAAAGAAGGCGCAAGAGCGCGCCGCAGCTGCCAAGGCCAAAGCCGCCGGTGCGGATGACGACGACGCCGCCGCCCGTCGTGAAGCGTTGAAGAAGAAAGCCCAGGAACGCGCCGCTGCCCGCGCCAAGGGCGACGACGGCGACGCGACCGAAAGTGCTGCATCTGCCGCCCCATCTGCCCAAGCGCAGGCGCCCGAAGTTGATTCGGCTGCGGCTCGCCGCGAAGAACTCAAGCGCAAGGCACAAGAAAAGGCCCGCCAACGCAAGGCTGAGTCTGAAGAATAGCCCAACACCGGCTCAAAAACGAGACTTGAGCACGGTTTGACACGTTGCACCCTTCATCGCTATGCTATGAGCCAGGCTCACCCCACGGGAGTCTGGCTCTTTTTTCTTAGCCTTTGAACCCGGAATCTGAGTGGCATCGGCGCCTCGACTCAATGTGTCACCGCTCCGACATGCCGCCTGAATATCAGGAAAATTCTCAAAACAGGAGATCTCCGATGACAGTCAAACTTACCTATCTCGGTCACTCCACCTTCACCGTCGATGCAGATGGTGTGAAGTTGATCATCGATCCCTTTTTGTCGCCCAACAACCCATTGGCGCCGGCAGATGCAACTGCGCAAAGCGTCGAGGCCGACTTCATGATCCTCACCCACGGTCACGGTGATCATGTGGCCGATGCTGTGGCCGTGGCAAAACGTACCGGCTGCACAGTGATCTGCAACTTCGAGATCGGCAACTGGCTCATGGCCCAAGGCGTAGAGAACGTCCATCAGATGAACATCGGCGGCGGCTACAATTTCTCTTTTGGTCGCCTCAAGTGGACGATTGCCCACCACACCAGCCAACTGCCCGACGGCAGCGACGGCGGCAACCCAGGCGGCGTGGTCATCAACTTCAACGACGGCGCCGACGTCTACTTTGCCGGTGACACGGCGCTCACCTACGACATGCGCCTCATCGGCGAAGCCGGCGGTGTAGATCTGGCCGCCCTGCCCATCGGTGACAACTTCACCATGGGGCCGGATGATGCCGTGCTTGCAGCGCAGTATGTCAAGGCAAAGCGCGTCATCCCCATCCACTACAATACCTTCCCGCCCATCAAACAGGACGGGCAAGCCTTCGTGCAGGCGCTACAGGATGAAGCAGACATCGAAGGCATTGTCCTGGCGCCGGGTGAGACGTACGAAATCTAGGAGAGAAAACATGGGAACCACCATCGCCGTAGTAGCGTTGCTTTTGGCAGGCGCGGCGTTTGTCTACGCCTGGATGCTCCAACGCGGACTCGACCAGGCCACACGCCGCCTCGACCGCTACAATCGAGCGCTCTTCGACGCCGCCGACGAGATCCGCCGCCTGCGCGAGGACCATGCCCAACAGTTGGCCGTCCTCCGTGGGGAGACGGCGCGCCTCGCCGGCCGCGCCGCCTTCACGCCCGAAATGACCGTACGTGAGATCCAGGCAATGCACCCCCAAGCGCAGGAAGTGCTCACAGGTTACCACCTGGGCGGATGCAGCAGTTGCGCCGTCAACCCCGATGATCGACTCGATCACATCGCACGCGCCAGCGGTGTCGACGTGGGCGAAATCGTGTTGACGCTGAACAGTCTCTTTCCATCCAACGGCGCAGCGAAGACCAACGGTGCCGAGAAAACCAACGGCGATGTCCAGCGCGTCAAGTTGCCGAACATCCAGCTTAGCTAAATTCGCAATTCGCAATTCGTTCCAGGAGGACGTGCGTAAAAAGCAATACGAACGGAGGAACGTATGCAACAGCTTACAGACGAGATGATCAACGACACTGCCGAATTGTTTTTCCCGGCGCGGCTGATTCCGATCCTGCGAGATTTACGCGGCGAACGATGGCGGCAATTGGTAGATCGTGTCGCCAAACTGCCTGATACGCACCCCGACACCCTAGCGTTTGTGTTGATGATGATCAAACTCGGCCCTTGTATGAAGTGCCATAGCAATAACTATCGCTTCCTGCGCGGTTGTGCGCTCTGTTCTACACAATCGATCCAGTCTTTCAAAGGCACCGACGCTGAACTGATCTATCTCTATCACGAGTCGCAGGACGAGATTCGGCAGTATCTGAATGGCGGTGTAACGCCACTGTCACTCGCTGCCTGAGCCATCGACAAGCACAATAAACAAAGCCGGCGCCGCTGGGCGCCGGCTTTTCTGCCCCAACCGTTACCCTTGCACCATAGGACCCAATCGTGACACGAAACGGAACCACGGCGAAGCCGCACATTGCTATCATCGGTGGCGGTATCGCCGGCCTGACCGCCGCATACGATCTGGCTCGCACCGGCGCCTACACGATCCACGTCTACGAAGCCGGCAACGAAGTCGGCGGGCTTGCCGCGGGCTTCAGGGGGCGCGCTGAATGGTCGTGGCCGTTGGAGAAGTTCTACCATCACCTTTTCAGCAACGATGACGCCATCCTTGGCCTGACGCGTGATCTGAATGCCGAATCGTTGCTTGCCTTCCATCACCCGACCACGGTGATGCATTACCAGGGCGCAGACTACCCGTTCGATTCGCCCATGCGGCTTTTGCGGTTCCCACACCTATCACTGCCCGAAAAGCTGCGCATGGGCGCTGTGATCGCCTACCTCAAATATCACCCGCGCCCACCGTGGCGTTCGTTCGACCGAATCCTGGCCGACCCGTGGCTGGAACGTTGGATGGGAAGCCGCGGCTATCACATGCTTTGGCGCCCCATGCTGGAGGGCAAATTTGGGCCGCATTTTCAAGAAGTCAACCTGGCCTGGTTTTGGGCGCGGGTATACAAACGCACCCCTTCTCTTGGCTACTACGAAGGCGGCTTTCAGGCATTTGTCGACGTGCTGGCGGAAGGGGTACGCGCTTTGGGGGTGACGGTGGAAACAGGCGCAGCTGTGGAATCGGTGGAATCAGGTGACGACGGCTTCACACTTCACTTCGCGGATCGCCCTACACAAGCCGCGCACAAAGTGCTCAGCACCCTCAGTCCTGGCCTGATGCAACGATTGGCGCCGGGGCTGCCTGCGTCTTATCTGGCGCAATTGGCGCAGCTCAAAAGCATGGGCGCGGTGGTGATGACTGTGGCGCTGGATCGCCCGCTCACCCAGGGGATCTACTGGATCAACGTCCCCAAGACCGAGGGGTTGCCCTTCTTGGCGCTGGTCGAACACACCAATATGATCGATCCGGCGCACTATGCCGGCGATCATCTGCTCTATCTGGGCGACTACCTGGACCCGTCGCATCGCTACTTCGAGATGACGAAAGACGACCTTCTGGCCGAGTTCCTGCCTGCGTTGACCCGTTTCAATCCACAGTTCGACGCCAGTTGGGTCACCGGCGCCTGGCTGCACCGTGCCAAATACGCACAGCCCGTGCCTGTCACCGGCTACGAGGCCATGATCCCCAGCATTCGCACGCCTATCGACGGTCTGTATTTTGCATCGATGAGCCAGGTGTACCCTTGGGATCGAGGCACCAACTACGCCGTCGAGATGGGGCGACACGTCGCTGCCATGATCCACGCGGATGGAAACGTCGCCTAGTCCCACACGGCGGAAATGACGCCATGTTTTCGACTGTCAAATGAGTAACGAGTAATGAGTAGGTCACCCCTGACCTACTCATTACTCGTTACTCATCCGATATGGCACATCCGATAAGGCACAATTATTTAGCGCACAACACCAGGCAGGAATAGCTGTTGCATTGCCTCTTCATTCACTTCGAGCACAACCGAGGTGACATGAGAGTCGATGATGTTGTTCTCGCTGTCCAGCAAATTGACCGTGACGCTTGCCGTGCTGTTGCGAATGTTCTCTGCGCTGGATACTTCGACCTGTACCTCGAAAGGTTCGGCGCCGGTGCTTTCATTTGGCGTCGCACTGAGCCAGTTTCCGTCGACGATGACTTGCCAGCGATAGCCGTCTACGGCCTCTTCGAGTGGGCGCAACTGGTGCGATGACGGGGTCAATTGCTGCTGTTGCCGGTAGTAGGTGAACGAAAGTTGGTCGGGCAAGGCGCTCAGCGTCGGTGCGGCTACGGTGCTTTGCATGAGGTAAATGGCGTCGCTGCTGCTGACTGTGCGCTCCCCATCCTGCATTTCCACCTGCACAATGTGCTCGCCGGCCTCCCCGAAAATCTGCCAAGGCATTCCTTGCTCGAAAGCCACCCAATCAGACCAGGCGCCTTCGTCGGTGCGCAGCCGTACCTTGTCCCACTCACCGTGCAGATGTAGGGTCACGGCGCCGCTATCGGTTGCAGGTGCATCCAGATCGATGATCAGCGGGTAATTGTTCCAACGACTGCCGAAATCCTGCACCCAATAGTGGCGATATGAGCCTGCCCCACTGAAGTAGCCGATACCGATTTCCGTCAACTCGTCGTTGAGGATATTTGCGCGATGGCCATCACTCTCCATCCAACCGGCCATTACCGCCTCGGGTGTCGTGTAGCCGGCGGCAATGTTTTCGGCAAGCCTGGACCAGCCTGTGTAGTAATGATCGACACGAGTGCTCCATGTGCAGACTTCTACAAAACGACCATCTGCCAGATCCTGCGTACTGTGGGCAAAATAGTCGTCCTGGCCCATGTCGGTTGCGTGGTAGCGGCTGGCATTATCCAGCGTCGGCACACGCTTTAGTGGCAACAATCCGTATTGCACACGAACCTGATTCGTGAGAACAACCAGCCTCGCCTCAAATTCCTCGTTGGACGAAGGCACAACTTCGCCATTGCAGCCGCTCATCTGCGCTTCCACTGCGTCTGAAACATCGACCGCAGGCATAGCATCGCCGATGACGCCCTCTTGAGCATTCACCGAGGATGGCGATATCGACAAAGCAAACAATGTGACAATAAGAACAAGTGTAGGGTACAGGTGATGGATTTTGTTTGTGGAAAAACGACACGAAAACATGGGATATTCCTGTTCTGCCGTATGCATCGACCTTGCGAAATGCCGCCGGATCAGCCCGATGCCGTCTAGGAGATGCAAACGATCTATATCAACTTATCGAGCAATCGTGCTCAATTGAGTGACGGAAGCGCTGCAAACATAAACCCTAGCCTAAATGTAACCATGAGTTCTTGACATCAGAAATAGGTTAGAAGTAATGTGATTGGGTTAGATGTCCTGTGCCTGTGCGATTCTTCACGAATTGCAGCCGTGTTTCGTTCTATAGATTTAGTGTGACTTACAACACACGATAATACAGGTATTTTTCGGGATATCCAGACTTTTTTCGGGATTGGTACCACTTCGTAGGTCAATTAAAGGGAAGGCGTATGTCTGATTTTCAACACGGTAACAGTTCGACGATAGAGGCCATACGCAGTGCGCTAAAAGGCGTTGCTGCGCCTGAACTGGCAGGTGATCTGGTCTCACTCAAGATGGTGCAGAATATCGAGCTTGAGAACGAAATCGCTCATGTTCATCTCTTGATGCCAACACCCAAGTACCCATTTCAGGAGCAGATCCGCAGCGCATGTGAACAGGCCATCACCGGCGTGAACGGCGTCAACCGCGTGGACGTCCACTTCGATGCGGAAGGGCGGCGTGATCAGCGAGTTGCCGACAAACTCGGCCTCTCGGTGAAGCACATCTTCGCCGTGGCCAGCGGCAAGGGCGGTGTGGGCAAGAGCACCGTGTCGGTCAATTTGGCCGTGAGCCTGGCCCAGGACGGCGCACGCGTCGGCCTGCTCGACGCTGACATCTACGGCCCCAACATCCCCATGATGATGGGCGTAGACCAGATGCCGCCGGTGGCGCAGAACAAACTGACGCCGGCCATGGCCTATGGCGTCAAGTTCATGAGCATGGGCTTCCTCGCCCCCAAGGATCAAGCCCTGATCTGGCGTGGCCCCATGCTGCACAAAGCCATCCAGCAGATGTTCAGCGACGTGAACTGGGGCGAACTCGACTACCTTGTCATCGATCTGCCGCCCGGCACCGGCGACGCCCAGCTTTCGTTGGCGCAGACGGTACCGCTGGCCGGCGGTGTCATCGTGACCATGCCGCAGGAGGTATCGCTCTCCGACGCCATGCGCGGCGCTGCCGCCTTCAAGCAGCTCGAAGTCCCCATCAACGGTGTCATTGAAAACATGTCGGGTGAGATTTTCGGCAGCGGCGGTGGCGAAAGGGCCGCGAAGTCGTTGGATGTGGGCTTCCTGGGGCGCGTGGACCTCGATCCCAACGTCCGCGTTGGTGGGGACAGCGGTCAGCCCGTGGTGATCGCCCAACCCGACAGCAGCACGGCGGCGACCTTCCGCCGGCTGGCGTGGCAGATTGCGTTGCGCTTGAACACGTATGTGGCGGATCCGCGGCCACAATTGAAGCTGGTGTAAGCGGGATGATGGAAACCAAAGGCGGGGAGAATGCTCAATTCTCCCCGCCTTTTTCTTTCCCCGTTGCTTTGTGGATCGCTTTCCACGCGCGTTCGACGTCCTCTGCTGTGGTGCGCCAGTTGGTGATGGAGGCGCGCATGGCAGGGATACCGTGGTGCAGCGTGGGCGTGAGGAACGCGCCCCCGTCCGCGGTGACACGCGCCAGGAAGCGCTGTACATCGTCCAGGGTGACGCCGTCCTCGGTTGGGGCAAGTGTGAAGCAGAGACCGTTCATGCCCACCGGGGCCAACAGGACAAACTCGGGCGCGGCGTCGATCTGTGTGCCGAGCCACTGCGCCAGCGCGCAGCACCTGTCCACAATGGCGGCGTAACCCTGCCGACCGTACGCCGTGAGGCTGAACCAACTGGCCAGCGCCCGCAGCCGCCGTGAATTTTCCGGCGTGCGATGCACGAAATTCCCCAACCCAATCTCCTGCCCCAAATAAACCGCCGCATTCTGGAAGACTTGCGCCTGCAACGCCGGATGGCGGGTGAACTGCATAGCCGCATCGTAGGGGACGTTGAGCCACTTGTGCGCGTCCACGGTGATAGAGTCGGCCAGATCCAGCCCCGCCGTGAGGTGACGGTGGCGCGGCGAACAGGCCGCAAACGCGCCGAATGCGCCGTCCACGTGCAGCCAGAATGGATGGTGATCGCGTAGCGCGGCGATGGCTTGCAGATCGTCGAAGTCGACGGTGTTGAGCGTCCCCGCGTTGGCGACGACGAGGCAAGGACGCCCGTCCTCGGCGCGTAGCGCGTCTGCGAGTGCGTTGACGTCCACGGCTTCACGTTTGGGCAGGCAGCGCACGTCCACGACGGCGTTGCGCCCGATGCCGAGCATGGCCAGCGCTTTGTAGACGCTGGAATGGGGCGTCCCGCTGAGGACGCGCACGGGCGGCATGGCATAGACCCCGTCACGCGCCACGTCGACGCCGTGCTGTTGGCCGATCCACTGGCGGCCAATCGCCAGCCCCACAAAGTTTGCCATCGTCGCCCCGCTCACGAACGAACCGGCGTGGGTGTCAGAGAGACCAAAGAGGTCGCGCAACAGCGCCTGCGTGTCCAATTCAATCTGCGCCGCCACCGATTCCGCCGATCCCAGCGCGTTTTGATCGTAGACGCTGGTGAGCCAGTCACCCATCAACGCCGCCGGCGTTGCCCCGCCGGTGACAAAGCCAAAGTAGCGCGGACCGGCGCTGCCGCTCATCCACGGTTCGTAGCGTTCTTTGAAGACGGCGAGCGCAGCGTCCGCGCCGATGCCTTCGTCGGCAAGCGTCGTCGCCGCGAAGGACGACGGCATCACCGCGCCGGCTGGTCGTTCGTCCACCGCGGCGAGGAAGGTCAGCGCTTCGTCGAGGGTGCGGCGGAGGATGTCGTCAAGGTTGTGGGCGTCTTCGTGCAGGTGATTGGGCATGTTAATCCGGTTCTGTTGAAATTTGAGGTGTGTTGACGGAAATGATGATGGGATGATGAGGATGATCTACAAGATCCATCATCCTCATCATCCCATCATCTCTTTTTCAAATCTTCTCCCCAATCACGAATCTCCAATCACCACCTCCCGCTCAAACGGGCGCACCATCGGCACGTCCGTTGCCACGTTGAAGACGGTGACGTTCACGGTTCCCACGATGGGCGTTTCTGGCGTGAAGATGAAGGTCGTCTCGTTGACCTGCGCCACCGCGCCGAGGACGTCCGCGCCGCTTGCGCCACGCACGGTGACGACTTCGGCGAGATCGGCGGTCGGCACGACGGCGCTGTTGAAGGTGACGGTGATCGTCCCGTCTTCTGCTGTGATGCCGGTGACCAGCGGATCGCGCCAGTTGCGCACGGCTTTGGTGCTGTCTTCGCCTTCGCCCCAGTCGGTGGCGGTGTTGTCGATGAGCGATGTGCCTTCGGGCGTGGCGACGACGGCGGCGGGGCGGTTGGCCATGCCGCTGATCGTGTCCCACTGCTCCACGGTCTCCCAGGAGCCGCGGGTGTACTTGTATTGCAGCGGTGTGCCTTCCTTCACCGTCACCGTGTAGGACCACAGGTTGTCTTCCACCTGCACCATCGGCTGCACCGGGTTCCACTCGCCGCCGAAGATGTCACGGTCGTCGCCGGCGATGACGATCACATCGTCCGCCGGGGTGAAGTCGGGCACGCGCACGAGGAAGGTGACATCGACGAAGTTCTCCGCCGCGGTGGCCGCGAGCACGTCCGACGGCTCGGAGGCGTTGAAGCTGGTGTCGACGGTTTGGACGAAGTATTCGTAGGTGTGGTTGATGATCACGGCGGTGTCGGTGAGCATCTGCGATCCGCGCAGCACGGTGTAGCGGGTGGCGCAAGCGTCGTCCTCGCCCGCGGTGACGTCACGGCGACAGACGTTGTAGGCGTAGAGGTCGGCGGTGCGGGATGCGCGCCATTCCACCACGATCTGGCTGGGCGAGGCGAAGACCTCGGAGATGCGGAAGGGCCGGTTGGGCGCTTCGACGTCGTCGCCAGGCCGGACGGTGAGCACGCCGGGCTGTGTCCATTCGGCCTCGTCGACGATGCCGCTTCCGTCAGCGTAGACCCAATCCGCGCCGCCGGTGGTGCTGAAGCGCCAGACGTAGGTGTAATCGCCGGTGGTTTCGGGCGTCACCTGGGCGGTGTAGACGTCGGCGCCGTCCTGTTCGCCAGTGTAGGCGCCGGGTGTCCACATGGTCACTTCTACGGGCGGCACGGCGTCGGGGAGCGTGGTGCTGACTCCCAGTTCGGCAAGGACGCCATCGGCTGCGCCGTCCGCTTCGGTGACGCCTTCGATGAAGATCATGCCTTGCAACGGCACGGTGGGCGTGATGGCGCTGATCGTGTGGTCCACAGTCAGCGGTTCGAGCAGTTGGGCGGCGTCGACGGCGAAGCTGGGGACGAGCATGGCTGCGGCGCTACGTTCGCTTTGCATGCCGTTGGCCTTGACCGCGCTCACCCGGTAGTAGACGGGCTGACCGTTGGGCAGGTCCTCGTCGCTGTAGGTGACGCTGGCAGGCGCGGTGACGGGCAACTGCGCCACGGCCTCGTAGCCGCCGTCCACCGCCGAGCGCCAGACGATGACGTCGGCCACGGTGGGATCGGCGACGTCGATTTCCAGCGCGGCCGAACCGTCACCGGCGACGGCGGAGACGATTTCGGGCGTGGCGGGGGTACTCAGATCGGCGAAGGGGCCGGTGATCCAGATGGCGAAGTCCATGGGCGCGATTTCGGCGACGATGGGCAACGCGGCCATGTCGCTGGGGAGGGCCTCGATCAGATCCTCATCCAACGGGACGAAGCCGGTGAGGTCGAGATCGACGGTGGCGGGTTCGCTGGCGCGGTTGACGGCGATGACGGCGGCGCCGGTGTCGTCCTTGCGGCCGTAGACGTAGAGACCGTCTTCGGCGGCGAAGGTTGTCCACGCGCCGGTGCGCAGGAAGCTGTATTCGCCGCGCAACTGGCCGAGGAACTGATAATGTTCAAGCAGGTCGGTCTGCTGCTGTCGCCAGGAGGGCAGATCGTCGTAGCCCGCTGCATCCGGCCACGGGAAGGGCTGGCGATTGTACGGATCGTCGCGGGGGATGTCGCTGCCGAAGCCGACGAGACCTACTTCGTCACCGTAATAGATGGTGGGCGCACCTGGGAGTGTAAATTGCAGGACGGCTGCTAGACGGAGCCGGTTTCGTCCATCTTCAAAAGCATTCACAGGCTCTAGCGAACTATAGTCGATGCCATCGTGATCGAGGACACGCAGGGCTCGATTCACGTCGTGGGAGCTGAGCAGGTTCATGGCGCTCTGCCATGCCGCGGGCGGGTAGTCCTCTTGTAGGGCGCGCAGGGCGCTGTCGAACGTAGACGCGTCCAGCGCGGGGATCGTGCCGTCGCCGTCCTGCCAGTCGCTGTCGCGCAGGAAGCCGAGGACGGCATTGCGGAAGCGATAGTTCATGGTGCTGTCGAATTCGTCGCCGAGGACACGGGCGCGCACGTCCGGCTCGAACCAGGTTTCGGAGTAGAGCATGGCGTCGGGTTCGGCGGCCTTGACCACGTCGCGGAACTGCTCGAAGAAGCGCGGGTTGAGGTTCACCACGTCGGGGACGACGTCGATGCGCCAGCCGTCCACGCCGGGGACACGCAGCCAGCGCATGGCGACGCCGTCTTCGCCCAGCCAGTTGGTGACGACGTCGGGATTGGTGTTGTTGAGTTGGGGCAGGGTGCTGACACCCGCCCATTTTTCGTAGGTCGCGCCGCCCGCGCATTCGTCGCTGCCGGTGGTGGCGTCGTTGAAAAAGAACCAGTCGCGGTAGGGGCTGTCCACCGATTCGCACGCGCCTTCGGTGTCGTGGCGGCCGTAGCGGTCGAAGATGTAGGCGTCGGTGGAGAGGTGGTTTGGCACGCCGTCGAGGATCAGGTGCATGCCGCGGTCCTCGACGGCGCGGCCCAGTTCTTCGAGCACGGCCAGCGACGCTGCGGGATCACCGAGCACGCCCAGGTTGTCGTCGACTTCGTCGAAAGTGCGCCCGTCGTAGCGGTGGTTCGACGGCGACTCGAAGATGGGGTTGAAGTAGATGGCGGTGACGCCGAGGTCTTGCAGGTAGTCGAGCTTTTCGATGACGCCTTGCAGATCGCCGCCGTAGAAGGTGCTGTTCCAGGTAGCGTACCAGTCGGGGTTTGCGCCGGGATCGTTGGGCTGCGGATCGGGGACAAGCGTGTTCCACGGTTTGATGGGGAAGGCGCGGCCGCGCTCTTCGGGGTAGAACCAGTCATCCGCGGTCTGGTCGTTGGCAGGGTCGCCGTTGCGGAAACGGTCGGGGAAGATCTGATAGATCACGGCGTTTTTGGCCCAATCGGGGGCGTCGAAATTGGGGACGTAGGTGTAGATGTCCCAGAACCCTCCTCTACCTCCGCCCGCAGCCGCTGAGGACAGCGGCTGGGGAGAACTGTTGACGTTGCCCAGGCCGCCGTCGGCGGCATTGTCGCTGTAGTAGACGATGCTGTCGCCGTCTGCGATCTCGAAGGCGTAGGTGTGGATGGTGGGCGCTGCACCGACGTTGACGTTGGTCTGCCACCAGGCGTAACCGGTCCCTCCTTCGGACGGGGTGACGGCAACTCGATCCATCGGGATCGTAGACCGTGCGCCGGTGCTCTCGTTGTTGATGACGAGGCGCACGGCTTCGACGTCTTCGGCGGCGGTACGGAAGCGCAGGACGACGTCGGTGTTCTCCGGCACTGCGCCGAAAGGGACACGATAGGCGTCGCTGCGGCTGTCGTGGCGGAGGGCGCTGCGTGCGATCTGCCCGTCACCGAGGACGGCGGGGGCCTCTTGCACGGCTTCTGGCGCGCTCACAATCATGGCGATGTCGTTGGTGACAACGTTGAACGAGAGAGTGACGGTGCCGCCGTCCGCGGGGACGTTGAGCGGCACATTTGCGCCGCCCGCTTCGCCGTCCAGCCCGTAGTTGACGTCCCAAGTGCCGTTGATGGCGGCCTTGAATTCGTAGTCGCCGCCGGGAAGCTGCACGGTGAGCGTCCAGATGCCGTCGCCGTCTTCGTCCGCGGCCTGCACGGATGCGTCATCGGGCGCCCATTCCGCGCCGCCGATCTGGGGAGCGTAGTTGCCGGGGAAGCTGACGCTGTCGATGGTGGTTTCGGCGGGTTCGGCTGCGTCCTCGGGCAGGGCGGGCGGGTTGGCCAGCAGATCGGCGATCTGGGCGTCCAACGCGGCCAGGCCGTCGACGAAGGCGTCGGTCAGGAAGTCGGCATGGAAGACAGCCGTTGTACGAGCCGGAATGCTGAAGGTGCCGTTTTCTTGGTCAAACTCGACACCGAGAGTGACAAGATCGGCATGCAGCGACAGATCCATGCCCGCGAAAAGATCTCTTTGGAAGGTGACGGTTTCAGGTCGGGCGTTGATCAGTACAATCATTGCTTCACGCACCCCATCTACGTCTGAATCACCCTCGCCCAGATCACTGATGCTCTGAACAATCAGCCCTGGAATTTGATCCGCGCCTGTATTATGGAAACGGACCATCTGCTTGATCTGCTCGGCGGTTTCCAGCCGGAAGAGTTTGCTGCTGCGCCGAACCTTCAACAGGGATTGAAGATATGTTGAAGTTGCATCGATTTCCATGATGCCCGGTTTTAAGGTCGGGTCGGCCAGGAGCGGCTGCATGATCGGCCAGTCGTCCTGGTTGTCACCGGCGGCGGGCAGGCCGTGACCGAAGTTGTTGTCGTTGTAGGTCCAGTCGATGGCGTTGAACCAGTCTCCGGAGTTGTAGCTGTTGCGGTCGAAGCTCTTGGAGCGCAGCAACTCGCTGCCGGCGTGGAAGAAAGGCACGCCCTGCCCCAGCCCGATCACGGAGAGGGCAAGCTGCTGCATCTTCACCCGCTCGGCCATTGGCGTGTCCTGGGGCGCGCCGTAGGTGAGGGCGTCGAAGAGCGTCTGGTTGTCGTGGGCCGAGGCGTAGTTGATCGATTCTTGCGGGTCGAGGGTGTAGCCGGCGGGCGCGCCGTTGTAGTCGATTTGCGCGCCGGTCACCGCGGCGCCGCGCCCGTCCACGAGAACGTAGTCGCGCAGGTTGCCGGCCATGCCGATGCGGATCCAGTCGGTCTCGTGGAGCAGTCGGCGCAACTCTGCCTCACTCCCCCCGTCGTGGGGGGAGCCGGAGGGAGGTAGATTGGTCTCGTTGGGGTTCAAGTACAGGCCAGAGACGAAGCCCTGCTTGCGCATGTCCTCGCCGCGGTCAAAAGGACCCACACCGCGCACAGCATCGCGCAGGCGGTCGTTGAAGGTGCCGATGCCTGTCCCCGCGGTGTTGATCTGGGTGGCGTTGACGCCGCGGGCGTTGCCGGCCACTTCGCCAAAGTCCCAGCCTTCGCCGTAGACGTAGATCTTGGAACCGTCGACGCCGTCTTCGTCTTGGCTGAGGCCGTCGAGGATGGCGCGCACGGCGACCATGTCTTCGAGCATGTGGTGGCCCATGAGATCGAAGCGGAAGCCGTCGATTTTGTACTGCGTGGCCCAGGTGACCAGCGAATCGAGCATGAGCTTGCGCATCATGGCGTTTTCGGTGGCGGTGTTGGCGCAGCAGGTGCTGGTTTCCACGAGGCCGTTGCGGTTGAGCCGGTGGTAGTAGCCCGGCACAATCTTGTCGAGGACGGATTTCGTGGCCTGTCCACTGGCGTTGGTGTGGTTGTAGACCACGTCCGAGACGACACGCAGCCCCATCTGGTTGAGCGCCTGCACCATCTGGCGGTATTCGAGTATGCGGGTTGTCCCCTGCGGATCGATGCTGTAGCTGCCTTCGGGCACGGTGTAGTGGAAAGGATCGTAGCCCCAGTTGAAGCCGTCCTCGTCGCGGACGGGGCCGATCAGTGCTTGCTGATCCTCGGCATCGGGGGGCAGGGCGACCAGTTCGGCGCGGTCGGGCGTCGTCCAGTTGGCTTTGTCCTCGTCGATGGTGGCGATATCGAAGCTGGGCAGCAGGTGCAGGTGGGTCAAACCGGCGTCGGCCAGGGCGCGCAGGTGGGCGACGCCGTTGCTGTCCGCTTGGGTGAAGGCAAGATAGGTGCCGCGTTCCTCGGCGGGGACGCTCTCGTCGTAGGCGCTGAAGTCGCGGATGTGCAGCTCGTAGAGGACAATGTCCTCGAAGGCGTTGAGGGCCGGTTTTTCCAGCGTGGCCCAGCCGTCGGGCATGAGCGCCGGATCGTTGAGATCGACGATCTGGCTCATTGCGCTGTTGGCCGAGAGGCTGAAACTGTACGGATCGGTGACGAGGTTGGTCTCGATTGCACCTGTGCTGGGGACGAAGACGCGCACTTCGTAGCGGTAGTACATGCTGGTCCACTCAGGCGCGCCTGTCACCGACCAGACGGAAAGCTCGGCGTCGCGGCCGCGGCGCATGTTGACGATCTCGGTCGGTTCCTCGCCGGCGGGGTCGGCGTAGAGGAAGAGGCGCACGTTCTTGGCGGTGGGCGCCCACAGTTTGAGCGTCGGCGTGTCACCGTCCCAGACTGTGCCGAGTTCGCCGTCGTAGGTGAAGAGTTCATCGATTACGCCCGCGATTTGCAGGCCGGTGGCGTCGAGCAGATCGCCGTCGACGCTGAGCGCGGTGACGGCCAATTGACTACGCACGAGGACGGCGGGATTGGGCGCGTCTTCGGGCAGAGTGAAGGCGGTGTAACCGGCCAGATGGGGGAAACGTTCGAGTAGGGCGGCGCTGGGTCCGTCCTCGGCGCGGGTGAGGGCGAGATCGCGGATGCCTTCCCCGCTGACGCCCGCCTGGCCCAGTGACATCCCCGCGTTGGCGTTGTAGTGGAGCGTGATCACGGCGTCCGCGGGCAAATTCGCCACATCCCACAGGATCGTATTTGCGTCGACCCAATGCGCGGCCTGCTGGTTGATGTTGCCGGCGACGATGGCGTTGGGATCAGGCGCTTCGGTGTACACGTTGGTATCTCCAGAGAGGATCCAGGCTTCACGGCTTGCGGTCAAGTTGAGGAACTGATCGGGGCCGGGGTCCTTTTCGTCGCCTTTGTGGACGATGAAGCCGAGGGTTTCCCCGTCTTCGATAACGCCGACCTCCCAGAAGAGGCCGAAATCGTCCTCGCCGGTGGGGGGCAGCGCATCGGCCCAGGTCACCGACTCGGTGGTGTCTTCCCACACGTGCAGGCCCCAGCCGTCGTAGTTGCCGTCGGGCCGGTGGTAGTGGATCACGGCGGTGTCGGCGTCGGCCTGTTGGGTCAGGGCGGCGTAGACGGCGGGTTGTGGCAGCATCCCGGCAAAGAGCGCAAGCGCCAGGATGATCCTGAACACGATGGATGCCCAGGCGCGAGAGGGCGGCGCGGCGGGCCCTGAAAGTGCAAGGCGCATAGTTCAGCCTCCAGGTTTGAACAAAAAGATGTTGCGTGAGGTCACAGCGCGTACGTTAGCGCAGAAGATCTACGCCGTCAACTAAAGACAGCAGAAAAACGGTGATCCACGAAGGCACACGAAGAACCACGAATACAGAGCAGAGGAGGACGCGGATTTCAGGACTTTCAGGACGTCATAGAAGATGGATCATCCGATTTTGTTCATGAAATCCTGCAAATCCCTGTAGTCCGTGTCTCACTCTCTCTTCTTCTTTCTGCGCTGTCTTCGTGGTTCTTCGTGTGTCTTCGTGGATCAAAATCTGGAAGTCGTTAAGCCCAAATACGTTCGCCGCCGACTTCGTCGATGTAGCCGAAGACCTGTCGCTCCAGATCGGCGTTGTCGGTCCAGAATGTGCTAAGCTGGGATCGGTAGGCCAGGATCGCCTGGATTTTGGCGCTGCGGGCGTCTTCGCTGACAGGGACGACGGTCGGCGTCAACGGCTTCGGTTCCGCCGCCAGGGTGCGTTCCCGCTTTGCAGTTTCTTGCGCGTAGGGATAGTCTTCGTAGTAGAGCGTGCGTGCGCCGTAGATCATCTCCGCAGCGGCGCGCACCAGCAGGTGATCCACGTGGTGGCCGATGGTCAACGGCGCCACCACACGGTCCGCAGTGGGGAGGGTGGCGAGGCGGTCCGTCACCTGCTGCACCAGCATCATCTCGGCCTTGTGGACATCGCCGAAAATGTCATCGTCGGAGACGTAGAGCGGTTCACCCGTCTTGGGATCGGTGCGGTAGGGGCAGTCGGGGACGGGCCAGTGGCGAGGCATCGGCGCCCAGGATGCGACAGGCGAGGTCCTCAACGGCGGGCGGCGGCAAGCACCGGCCAGCAACTCCCAGCGTTCGTGCAGGCTCTGCGCGTAGCTGGAGAGGGTCTTGGGCGGGTCCTTAAACCGCTGAACGGTGACCACCCGGCACATCTTTGCCTGCGGGTGAGATCGTGAATCTGCGCGCCACAGGATAGGGTGACATCGTCCAGATGCGGCGCGAGATAGATTGTATGATAATGTGGCTTCATGGTTTCGTTTCTATCCAGGATGAACTCAGAAAAGACAACGATATGTTAACGAGTGCATTGCAGCGGGTGGCGCTGCTCAGTGTCCACACCAGCCCGCTGGCGACGTTGGGCGGCAAAAAGACCGGCGGCATGAACGTCTACATCCGCTATTTTGGGCGAGAATTGGCTGCGGTGTCGCCGTGGACGTGTTTGCGCGGCGCGATGATCCCAATCTGCCCGCGGTTCTGCCCAGCGACGTCCCCGGTTTCCGGGTGATCCACATCGATGCTGGCCCGCCGCGGGTGATCCCCAACGACGACATCGCGCCGTTCCTCGATGCGTTTACCGCCGGCGTCCATGCGTTTGCGGTGAAAAACACGCACCAATACGATCTGATCCACAGCCACTACTGGCTTTCGGGGCTGGTGGGGATTGCGCTGCAGCCTTGCAGGGTGGGTTGCCGCTGGTTCACATGTACCACACACTGGGTAAAATGAACCAGATCACTACGGCACCCCAGCGAATTCGCGTCGTACGAGCGCATCGACGGTGAAACCTATGTTGCGCATGTGGCCGATCACCTGATCGCGGCCACGCCTGCCGAGGAAGCGCAGTTGATCGAGCTTTACGGCGCCGACAGCCGCAAGATCACGGTGATCCCGCCAAGATGTGGATCTGGCGCGCTTCCATCCTATTGGCAGGGATGCGGCGCAGGCCACGGTGGGCATCGGCGCCCACTGCGCGTGATCCTCTTTGTGGGGCACGCATCGAGCCGCTTAAGGGCATCGACTCGCAGCGCGCGCCATTTCACTGCTGCGCGAACGGCTGCCCCAGGTCCTCGAAGACGTCCACGTGGCGATTGTGGGCGGCGATCCCCACGCCAACGAACTCGACGCCGAAATGCTGCGCTTGCAGACGATCCACCGAGAGCTGGATCTGCGTTCGCTGGTCACCTTCCTTGGGGCCAAGGATCAGGACACGCTGCCCGCTTACTACGCCGCTGCCGACATGGTGGTGATGCCGTCGCACTACGAGAGCTTCGGCATGGTGGGCCTGAAGCAATGGCGATGGGGACGCCGGTGATCGCCTGCGCGTGTGGGTGGGCTGGCCCACCTGGTGCAGGACGACGTCAACGGCTACCTTGTCCCCAAAGACGCCCGAAGCGCTGGCCGCCCGCATCCTACACCTGCTCACCGACGAAGCGCATCGCCGTCAACTGGGCGATCAAGCGCAGGTCCGCGCGTGGGTTCGACTGGCCGCGTATCGTGGATCAGATGCTGGGGGTGTACCAGAAGGCACGGGATGAGGGGGTTTTGGTGACTGGTGATTGAGAAGGGATTGGGGGATTAGGAGATTGGGGGATTGAAGATCTTATCGGTAGCCTCCGATTCCCCATCAGGTCGCGCTTGCTTAACAAATCCCCAATCCGCTTAATCGCCCTAATCCCCCAATCTCAACCCCCTCCCCCGCCAACGCCGCCCTCCATTCTATCCCCGGCGTAAAGTGGATCGCCCTCATCCCCACCGCCAGCGCGCCTTCGACGTTGTGGGCAGTCATCGATGAAGACAGTCTCTTCTGGGCGCAGGTTGAGCCGGGACAGCGTGCGCTGGAAGATTTCGGCGTCGGGCTTCATGATCCGCTCCTGCGCCGAGACCACGATCAGATCGAAGGCATCGGCCACGGCGTGGACATGCGTCAGCAGGTGCGGCAGTTCGTCCATGTAGTTGCTGATGATGGCGGTGGTGTAGCGTCCGCGCAAGGCCCGAATGAAGTCGATGAGCGCGCGATCTAGCACATCACCGCCGAAGAACTCATCGCGAATCGGCGTAGCCCGTCGGCGTCCAACCCCAACTCGTCCTGGACACCGTCCCAGAGCTGCGCCGAGGTGATCTGCCCAAGCTGCGCGGCGCGTCCTCGCTCACTGTTATGAAGACGATGAACTCCGCCTGCCCTGGCGCCAGGCCCAGGCGATCCTCCAACCTCCGCCGCGGTGACGGGTCCTCGGTGCGGATGAGCACCCCGCCCACGTCGAAGATGACGGCTTTGATCATGGTTTCTCCTTTTGGTTGAACTGCTGACAACGGACGACGGACGACAGACGACACATCGCAACTCGCAATCCGCCCCTCCCAAAAATCCGTGTCCCAACTCCTCCCCGCGTCCAGCGTTTACACATCGCGTCTTTCGTTACAATTCGAGATGCCCAATTTGAAGTGCAAAAGCATCCCCTTCCCTGTGTAACTGCGGTATCATAAACCATTTCACCACAACGGAGGAAAAACGATGTCCAGACATCACATGCGTGTGTTGGCGTTGCTTGTATTCGCGCTAATGCTCGTCTCGGCCTGTACGGTGCCAACGCCACCACCTGCCGGCGGCGGCGAACCGGCGGCCGACACCGGCGGCGCGGAGACGACGACGATCACCTGGGCCATGTGGGGTAGCCGGCGGAAGTGGAAGCCCATCAGGAGTGGCCGACGCCTTCATGGAAGAACACCCGGATCAATGTTGAGATCACCAGCGAACCGTGGAGCGATTACTTCACCAAGATGGCGACGCTGTGGGCCAGCGGCGATGCCAGTGTGATCCCCGATGTGCTCTTCCTTTCGCCGGTGACCAACTACGCGGCGACGGCGGCTCAACCCTCGATCCCTACATCGAGGCCGCAGGCTACGATCTCAACGACTACTGGTAAGCCCTGCTCGAATGGTCGACCTGCGAGGCAGCATCTACGGCTTCCCGCGTGACATCGGCCTGGAAGTGCTCTACTACAACAAAGACATCTTCGACGAAGTGGGTGTCCCTATCCCGATGACACGTGGACATGGGACGATTTCCTGGCCGCCGCCGATCAGGTCACTTTGGTGGAAGCCAACGGGCGTGTGGCCCGCTGCGCGCTGGGCATGGAAGGCGGCAAATACTCGCAGTGGATCACCCCATTTAACGGCATGATCCTCGACGATATGCGCAACCCGTCGGAATGCCGCCTGGATTCGCCGGAATCCATCGCCGCCGTGGAATTCTTCGCGGGCATGATGTGGACAACAGCTACGCCATGCGCCGGCCAACTCAGCCAGAGTAGGCGGCGACGTAACCGTCTTCCAGAAAACGGCCAGGTGGCCATGATCATCCAGAACGCCAGCCGCATTTCGGCCTTCAACACCGCCAGATGAATTACGACGTGGCCGTGCTGCCGTTGCCTGAAGGTGGCAAGCGCACCAACAGCGCCATGCGGCCACCGCCTGGGTGATGAGCAAGGATGCCGACAACAAAGACGCTGCTTGAACCGCTTCTTGCAGTGGCTCCAGAGCACCGACGGCGGCCAGCGCCTCTACACCGAATCGGGCGAAAATCTTCCCGCGTTGCAGTCCACCGCGCTTGGCGACGCCTTCCTCGGCATCGATCAGCCGTAAGCCAATCGCCAGGCATTCCTCACCGAAGGTGCCAGAACGCCGGTGTGGAGCCGCGTGGAGCTGCTTCGCCGAATGGAACGAGCTAAGCGGCACCATCATCAGCCCCAACCTCGACCGCATCTGGTGGCGAAGCCGCCCGGCGGACGTGCTCCCCGAAATCTGCGAACAGGTCGACACGTACCTGGCCGACAAGGGTTACCCGAAGCAGTAAACTGAGATGACGAGATGATGGGATGATGAGATGATGGGCGAATCGAGCAGTACCCATCATCTCATCATCCCATCATCATTTCTAGAGGAAATGAACGCGTGGCAACCACCCCTCCGCCCTCAAATCTCAATCGCCGTCGATCCCGTGGTGGCGGCGCTACAAGCCCGGATCAGCAGTGGGAGGCGTATCTGTTACCTGCTGCCCAGCTTTGCCGGTTTCTTCCTCTTTGTGGCGTTGCCTGTCATTGTGGCGCTGGTGTTGAGCTTCTTCGACTGGAACCTGCTCACACAGCCCCAATTCGTGGGGATCAAGAACTACAGTGAGTTGATCCTACAGGATCGTATCTTCCACACGGTGCTGCTGAACACCGTCTACTTTACGGTGACGATTGTGCCGTTGCAGCTGGCGTTTGGGCTGATCCTGGCGGTGGCGCTGAACCAGGCGATCCGCGGCGTGGAGATCTACCGGCTGATCTACTTCATGCCTGTGGTGACCACGATTGTGGCGGCTGCGCTGGTGTTTCAGTGGTTCTTCAACCGCGATTTCGGCATGTTGTCGTCTTGGATCTGGGGATTGGCGGATCTGACCGGGTTGCCGATTCAGCCGCCCGACTGGCTCAACAGCACATTCTGGGCCAAACCCGCGGTGGTGATCCTGACGCTGTGGAAGAACACCGGCTTCACAATGGTGATCTACCTGGCCGGGTTGCAGGCGATCCCGCGCGAACTCTACGACGCCGCCGAAGTGGACGGCGCCGGCGGCTTTCAGCGGTTCCGCTACGTCACGCTGCCTATGGTCAGCCCCACCACCTTCTTCCTGCTGGTGATCCAGATGATCGGCGCTTTCCAGCTTTTCAGCGAAGCTTTTGTGATGACACGCGGCGGTCCTGCCCAGTCGACGCTGACCATCGTCTATTACATCTACCAGGTCGCCTTCCAACTGAGCAACCGCATGGGCAAAGCTGCTGCCATCGCCTGGGTGCTCTTCTTCTTCATCTTCATTTTGACCTTCATCCAAACCCGACTGCAACGGCGTTGGGTCCACTACGAGGCGGGGGAATAGCCGATGGCGACGATCACACAGGCTGCGCCTGCAGCCAAGACGCGCCGCCGTCGGCGACGAGGATGGGGGAATCTGTGGCTGCACACGGTGTTGCTGTTCGGTAGCGCCGTCATGCTACTGCCCTTTGCCTGGATGCTCTCCACTTCGCTGAAGACGCCGCCCGATATTTTCACCTACCCGCCGCTGTGGATTCCTGATCCCATCGCCTGGGAGAACTATGCCGACACGCTAGACGCCATCCCGTTTGGGCGCTACTACCTCAACAGCCTCTTTGTGGCGGTGAGCGTGACGTTGTTGCAGATCCTCACGTCGTCGTTGGCGGCGTTTGCGTTTGCCCGTCTGCGTTTCCGCGGGCGCGAGAGCCTGTTCCTGCTCTATTTGGCCACGTTGATGATCCCGTTCCAGGTGACGATGATCCCCAACTTCATCCTGGTGCGCTATCTGGGCTGGTTCGACAGCTTCCAGGCGCTGATCTTTCCCACGGCCTTTTCGGCGTTTGCCGTCTTTCTGCTGCGCCAATATTTCATGGGCATGCCGCTGGAATTGGATGAAGCCGCGCGCATGGACGGCGCCGGTTCGTTCCGCATCTGGTGGCAGATCATCATGCCGTTGAGCAGCCCTGTGCTGGCGGCGTTGACGATTTTCACCTTCCTCGGCTCGTGGAACGATTTCCTGTGGCCGTTGATCGTCACCAACTCAGTGTCCACGCGCACGATTCCGGTGGGGCTGGCCTCGTTCCAGGGCGAATACAACACCCAGTGGAACCTGCTCATGGCCGGCTCCGTCATCGCCCTGTTGCCGGTGCTGATCATCTACTTCTTCGCGCAGAAGCGCTTCATCGAGGGGATCACGCTCTCGGGGATGGGGGGGAGGTAGGGAGTGGTGATTGGAGAGTGGTGATTGGTGAGTGGTGATTAGGCTTGTCGATTGGACAGGGAATGGACATTCGGCGATGTCGTCCACCGTATGGATTCGCGAACTCACTTGCTCGTCCGAGATCTAATCACCATTCCGCAATCCAAAAACAAAGCGAGCAGCAGACGCTACTCGCTTCTCTTATGCCCCGGTCCGACTCGAACGGACACGTCCCTGTGGACACAGGCCCTCAACCTGCCGTGTATGCCAATTCCACCACGGGGGCATCATTGATGTTTGAAGTATAGCGGATGGCCTACAAATCGTCAAAGATTGGGGCGTTTTTCGATTTGTGGATTGACGCCAGGGAGATTGAGCGATTGGAGGATTTCAGTTTGTGCACGATCCCCAATCGCTCAATCTCCCAATCTTTTGCTGGTTCAACGGACAGCCACAGGTTCTCTTCTCTCAGTCTCCGCCAGATGATCGACAGAACTGTCTCCTTCGATGATCTTGATCCCAACCTCATCGCTGTGCTCGATGTTGAAATCCTGTACCAGCCCCAGAAGCTGTCGGCTGATATCATTGAGCCGGTGAACGGATTGGTTCGTCTCTTCCACCTGTCGGCTGACTGAGGTGACACTGGCCGAGACCTGGTAGGCGGCGGCGCTGTTTTCTTCGGAGATGGCGGCGATTTCTGAGGCCGATGTGAGCAGGTTGGTGCTCTGTTCCGTCAGATCCTGGCTGGCGCCGCGGTTCTGTTCGACGATGATCGACACCTGCTGCATGGCGTCTTTCAACCCGTCGCTGCTTTCGTGCATCAGGGTCACCACATTGGTCAACAGGCCGATCTGCTGTTCCACCTGGCTTACCGATTGCTGGATACGATCCAGGCCATGCTGGGTGCGTTCGGCCAGGTGCATGCCTTGTTCCACTTCGCTGTTGCTTTGATCCATGGCGCTGATCGCTTGCTGTGTCGTCGCCTGTACGGCCCGCACCAGGTCGCTGATCTCCTGCGTGGCATGTGACGCCTGCCCGGCCAACCTGCGTACTTCGTCGGCAACCACGGCGAAGCCCTTGCCGTGTTCTCCGGCGCGGGCGGCTTCGATGGCGGCATTCAGCGCCAGTAGATTGGTACGTTCGGCGATGTCGCTGATGGATTCCACAATGCCGCCGATCTCGCGTGAGCGGTCGCCCATTTCGGCCATGCGCTGCACCGCCTGTTGCGTGGATCGCGAGATCGCCTTCATGCCTGTAAGTGTGGCCGCCACATCCTGTGTGCCGTCCACGGCGGCTTTGCCTGCCTGCGTCGCCACCTCGTGGCTGGCTGTCACGCTGCTTTCCACCTGGCGAATGGCGTCGGATAGCTGATCATCGAGTAGACGACGCGCCGCCTCCACTGTCTTGGACTGCTGTTGGACGCCTGCGGCAATACCCTTGATGGCGTTGACCTCTTCTTGAATCATGCGGTTGGCATCTTCTAGCCCGTGGGACTGCGCTTGGCTGCCCTGCGCCACTTGATCAATGGCGTCGTTGATCTGGTGCGCAGCTTCATCTGTCTGCTCAACGATCAAGGACAGGCTCTTGCCGGCGCCGGCAATTCCGTTGGCGTTGCGCTGCACGCCGCCGATTACCTGACGCAATGAGATGACCATCTGGTTGAAGGCATTGCCGAGTTCGTCTTTGGCGTCTTTGGGGGTGATTTCAACGCGCAAATCGCCACGGGCAATCTGTTGGGCGGCCACAGTCATCTCACGTTGGTAGACCGTCATCTGCTGGAAGGCCTGGGCGAGCACGCCGATTTCGTCCTTGCTATTGTAGACGATGTCGTCTTCGGTATTGCCGACGGCAAGCTTGTTTGCGGCAGCCACCATGTGGCTGATGGGGTTGGCCAGACGAGATCCCAGCGCCCAATTGAGCACACTGGCCGCGATTGACACCAAGATGCCCGCCATCACGAACATGAGGATCATCTGGTTGCGCCCGGCCTTTAGCGGCTCGTAGATGTAGGCGTAGTCGTCGGTGTAGGCGCCGACGCCGATCACCCAATCCCAGGGGGCGTAATAGGCGATGATGGCTGTCTTTTCGCGAGCTTTCGCTTCACCGACGTTCTGCCAGGGGTAGGTGATGGTGGCGAATTCGCCTTCGCCGAGTACAACGCCCTGGTTGACGATGTCTTGGATGAAGAGGCGACCATCGGCGTCCTGGCTTTCCCAGATGTCTTCGCCGTCGCGCTCACCGTTGTGTGACACGATGTAGTGTCCTCGATCGTTGCCCTGCCCGCCCAGGATGTAGACGTAGCCGGTGCTGCCCACGGTGGTGTTCATAATTGCCTCACGCAGCGCCGAGATATTCTCCTGTTTGACGCCGACGTAGAGCGCGCCGACGACAATGCCACGCTCGTTGAGGATCGGCTCGTAGGCAGTGATGTACCAGGCATTCACCACGTAGGCGATGCCGCGGTAGGTTTCACCGTTCAGCAGCGTAGACACGACCGCGTTCGGCTGCCCGCCGGGGTCGACGGCGGGGATGTAGGTGCCGATTGCACGGCTGCCGTCGGTCTTCAACACAGAAGCGGCCGACCGGAGCATGTCCCCGCGTTCGTTTATACGCTGAAAGATCGTGGCCGTGCCGCCGACCAGGCCAACGATGTCATCGATGACGGGTGTTGCCATGTCGGCGTCGTGATTTGGCCCAACCACACGCCACCGACCGTCATTTGAGGCAACGATTCCTGGTTTGCGGCCTGCGTATACTGGTTGATGGCGTTCCATTCGGCGCGTTCATCGCTGAGCGTCACCGATCCGTATTGCGCCAGCACGTGTCGCGCCACGTTCAGATTGTGGCCGACTGTCTGTTGTACCGATTCGTCTTGTGCCTTGATGAGGTTGTAGACGCCCTGGGCAACGTAGGTGAGATCTTTCTCGATCAGTGTGTCCACCTGATCTTCGGTAACGGCGGCGAAGTTTGTCGTCTGCCAGGCGCCAACGGCGATCATGGTGGCGGCGGTCATCAAAATACTGGCAAGCCCAAGCCCAACCAATTTGAAACGGATCGATTGTGTTTTGACGTGTTGGATCAGCGACATGGGAGACTCCTTGAAGTCAAACAACGTACGGCTTTTGCAGCGAGAGGACGTAGCACTATGGGGGAAGGTACTGGGGCGAAGAAGCTCCTCTGCACACATTACTTCGTCCTGCTGGTGCGCCTCCGTATCGTTGAGAACACACTGTTGATCTTTATCGACAAAGCGGGGCCGAGAGAGCACAGAATCTACTCAGTAATACTATGTAGATCATGTCAGTTCATAAACAGGACAAGAGTACGACAACGAAAAAAGCCTGTTGAGCAGCATGGCTCGACAGGCTTTTTTCGTAGATTGAGTCGGTTTGGGCGAGATACCTTGCGCGGCGGCACTTCTGCGGGTCAGCGCATATCCACCCAGTAGCGATAGTTTGCGACTTCGGTGGTGTACGGCGTGGCGCCGCTGACGATGAACACGGCTTCGTCGTTGCCGCCCAGCCCCGAAATGTTGACCGACGCCACCCCGTCTTCGTTGACGTTGATGCGATGGACGTCCACCAGTTGATCGTTTTCCAGTGTGAGCACCTGCAAGATCCAGCGCTGTGTCAAGCGATTGTCGGTAAGCAGCCAGCCTTCGCTTTCCCAGCCGTCGGGGCCGTCTTCGAAGTCAGCGGCGTAGTCGATGGCGTCGATGCGGACGTCGTCGACGAACCACCCCGGCTCGTTGACGGCGTCATCGGTGACGTATTCCAGCCGCACATAGATTTCTTCTCCGGCGTACTCGCGCTGAGATCGAAACGTTCGGTGATCCACACCGGCGCGCCGCCAGAACCACGGCTGACGTCGGTGTAGGCGTCGCCGAAGCTGTTGCCACTGGGGTTGTCGGTGGTGGTCTGTTGCCCGGGCAGGATCGTCCACTTCTCACCGTCGCTGCTGACCACGACGTATCCGTAGTCGTAGTCGGTTTCGATGTTGAACCACATGGCGATCTCCATTTCGATGGAATCACCTGGTTGCACGGCGGTGAGATCGAACTGGCGGGTGAGGCGGCTGTTGGAATCGTCGGCGCGGTTGCTCCACCACATGAAATCGCCGCTGTACGGTGAAACGTCGGCCAGAGCGCGCTTCGGTGTCGCCCTCGAAGTGCAAGGTGACGTTACCGCTGCCGTTGAGGACGATGTAGTCGGCGCCGAAATTGCTCACGGTGCTTTCTCGTTCTTCCACCGGAAAGCGCCTGTGAACCTCGTCTGCCGACGGCTCCGGCGCGGACAACTGCCGGTAGCCGTAGCGCCCGTTCTCGTCCAGCGCGTCGGGATCGTCCACATAGTTGGCGACGACCCAGTCGGCGAAGAGATCGTCCATGCGCACATCGTGGCCGGCCTCCTGTAGCGCCAGGGGAATGCCCTGCACGCCGTTGGCTTCGTGGCTGACCACGGCTTTGGTGGCGTCCTCGCCGAAGCGTTGCAGCAGGTAGGCCATAAACAGGTAGGCGCTGCCATAGTGTTCGCCGTTGCTGCCCGAGGAATCGTTCCACGTGTTCAGTTGTGTGTCGGGCATACCGGCGAAGATGCTGGCGAAGCCGGTGTCGGGTGGATAGCCCGCGATCTCCTGGGCAAGTTCGCTCAACCCTTCGTTGACCCATGTCTCTTCGTTGCGGTCGTTGTACCAGTGGATCATGTGCTGGAATTCGTGGGCCAGCACGGTCTCGTAGTATTCGTAGTCCTGGCTGCGGTTGAGCCATTCCAGGCTGATGTAGAACATCTCTTTCTGGTTTGAATACTGGTTGGCCAGCTTGCTGAACTCGTCGGCGCTGCTGTAGTAGCCGGCCACCCGCGATCCCATGCCCGTGGCGTGGAGGATATGCAGCCGTTCGTCGCCGTCGACGCCGGGCGACCATTCGCTGCCGAAGAATTCACGCACCAGGGGCACACTCTTTTCGCTGAACGTATCCAGCGAGCGACTGACCCGGCGCGTGTCGATCTCATTGTCCACTTCGGCCCAGGCATAGACCACATCGGTTTTGTAGATCAGTTCCGCCGTGATCTGGTTTTGGGTGTTGGTGTCCATGTTGGAGACCCAGAACTGTTGGCGGTCGCCGATCTCATACGCCTGCGGCTCTTCGCTGACCACAAGGGGGATTTCGTCGATGCCAGGGCGCAAGCGTAGCGCCAGATCGCGCAGATCCCGTGTGGGGACGATGAGCGCGCTGAGTTGGTCTTCGGCTGCCTGGTGGCCCGCGGTGGACGGTTGGGGCGTGGACTGGCCCGGCTGTGGCGTCGAGCGCGGCGTTTTCTGGTCTTTGGGCGTGGGTTGCGCTGTAGGCGTCGATGGGCGCACGCGCACCGGCTCTTCGATCACTTCGACCTGCGCCGTCTGGCCGTCGCTGGATGGGCTGGCCATCACAAAGGCCACCACACCCACCGCGCAGACGCTGGTGATGCACAGCATGAAGACCAGCGCAGCCGCACCAGCGATGATCAGATTGCGATTTCGGCGGTTACTTGTTCCAATCTCCTAATCCCCCAATCTCTTCTCCCTGAGCAAATTGAACAGAAATCGAGCAACAAACGTGTTTGGTTACGGTAAATCCGCCAGCGGCATCTGCCAGAGCGACACTTCGCAAGCGCCGCTATCGCTGACAGCCAGCAGCAGTTGATCGGCCACACCGGCGGCGTCGATGCCGACGGGGGCCATGAAGCCGCCTTCTTGAAACTGTGCAATGGCGACACCAGCAGGGGTGTACATGGTGAGCAGCGGCGCTCTGGATCGGTGATCAGCAGGCCGTTGTTGGGCAGGCCACTGAGGTGCCGGGAAGCGAAGGTGTTGGCCTTGGCGGTGCTTGCCTGTCCGCTGCCCTGATCCAGCCGCCAAAGCTGCCCATCTTCGGCGGTGATCACCCACAGCACGCCGTTGGGTTGTAGCAGCGCGTCCACAGGCTGTCCGCGGCCCAGGGCGGTATCTGGTCCGCCGTATTGGGCGCGCACGGCGCCTTGGTCGCTGAGGACGACCACACGGGCGCCGCCGGTGTCGGCCACCACCAGAGAGCCGTCGGCGCTCACCCCAAATCCGCGCGGACGGTAGAACGACGTCTCCTGGGCGATGGGCGAAAAGGCGTCTGCCTCCTCGTCCATGCGGTAGATCTGCTGCGCCACTGCATCCACCAGGTAAACACTGCCCAGCAGGCTCCGCCCCAGATCGAATGGCTCGACGAACGATTCGTCGGTGTAGGTAGCGACGACTTCACCGTTTGTCAGATCGTATGCCACCACGCGGGCGTTGCCCAAGTCGGTAGCCAACAGTTGGTTCCGCTCCGGCCACAGCACCACACCGCGGGGCTGGAAACCGTCTTCGGCGCAGGAGCCTGCCGCCCACATCATCTGCAAGGGCAGTTCGGGCAGGCCGATGGGCAGCGGGTTTTCCTCAGAGGCCAGTACGTCGGGCAGCTCGAAGGCGGATGCAGGCGGCGGCGCGGAGACCTCCAGCGGCACGTCGGGGATCGCCAATGCGTCGGTGGGTACGTCTGCGGGGTAGGGCGCCAGGAATGCAGCCGGAATCTCGCTTTCCTGGTAGCCTATCGGCTGCCAGCGCAGTGCAAAAGACGGATCGTTCTGATCCGGTTCGTAGCGGATCAGCAGATCGTGCCAGCCCTGGCGCAGTTGAACCGCCGCCGAGATGCGCTCGAATGTCCTTGTTTCAATCGTTGCTTCGGAGGCATCGGCCAGCACGATACCGTTCACCGAGAGATCGAAGCGCCCGTTGGCCTCGGCAATGAAGACGTAGCTACCATCGAATGGTGCAGCCACCTTCGTCTGCCAAATCACTGCGCCGACGTCTGTGGTGAGCGGGCCGGCATGCAGCAGTGGTTCGCGGCGTTGATGTGTGGGTGCGGCGTCGGCAAGGTTCTCTAAACGAACATCGGCGGTGTAGTAGGTTGCCAGCACTCCCTGCGGCGCCGGTTTCTGGTAGAGCGCCTCCCGTGGGATCGGTTCAACCTTGCCACCGGGGCGTTGCCAGCGAATGGATAGCGACGGATTGTCGTTGTTCGTGCGGTATTCGATATCAACAGGGAAGTAACCTTGTGGTAGCGTCACCGCGCTGTTTGGGGCGTCTACCGTCGTGTCTATGTTGTCTACCGTCGTGTCTATTGTCGTGTCTATCGTCGTGTCGATGAGCGTCCACGCCTGGATGTCGTCGCCCAGCGTCATGCGCAGGCGGGCTTCGGCATCGGTTTCGGCGCTGAACAGGTATTCCCCTGCCTCGGGGACAAAAAGGACGCCCCGCGCCTGCATGGCAAACGGCGGCGACAGCGGCGCATCCTCCCACACAAACTCCAACGGACCGGCTGTGTCTGTCCTCGCGGTCAAGGCGCCCTCGTCGCCGGGCAATTCGGCGTCGAGATCCGCCTCGTCGAGGGTGAAGTAGGCAACGGTGAGTCCGCGCTCGGCCTCGATCTGTTGGCGAGAAATGGTGGCGGCATAGGCGGCTACCATCCCCGTGTTGGCGTCAACGATGGTTTCACCGGCGTAGTTCGGGTAGATCAGCGCGATGTAGTCGAGTATGGCCCGATCCTCGGCGGGGACGATGTAGCGAATGTCACCATCGTTGGGCAGATCGACGAAGGGTGAGGTCACCGGCGGCGCGTCGGTGGCCAGATCCAGGGGCAAGATGCGTTTGGCGAAGGGCAATACCCCGCCCGCGGCCAACTGTGTGGCCGGCGCACGCAGCAGATCAAAGGGGACGAACGTGATTGTCGTGTCCTCGCCGCCGTTGTCCACCGAACGCTCAAACACTTCCTGCAAATATGAACCGACCGCGGCGGACGTCATCGGCGCCGTGTCCATGTTTTCGAGCGGGCGCAGCCCGTTGACAGTACCGTAGGTTAGCACGATGGCGACAGCGCCCACGGCAAGTGCTGTCGAGGTAGCCGGGCGGACCGCGCCTGCCCAATCCTCGATCAGCGCACCCACGATCTGATCGAGCGCCACCAACGCGGCCAGGATCAGAATCGTCATCGTGAGGGGGACACGCACGTCGGCGCCAGTGGTGGGATCGATAGCCAGGGTCAGCGCGGATGCCGCCAGCCCCAGGAGCAGTAGCCGCGTACCCGACCAAAGAGGACGTCGCACCAGATGCGCTAGCCCCAGCAGCGCCAGCACAGAGATGACGGCGATCAGCGCCGAGGCGCCGGCCAACCATCCTGACAGCAGGGGAAAGCCACCGGCAATCGAAAAGTCGCTCAGGTCAAGCGGCGCAGGGTTCACCAACAATGCGGCCAGCGTCGGCGCCGCGGCCACCAGCAACCCGGCCCAGTAGAGCAGACGTCCGCGCCAGTGAGCCGGCGGCATGGCCAAAAACCACCAACCGAGCAGTACCGCGGCCATCCATCCTTGCGTTGTGGATGCTGTTAAACCGGCCAATACGCCTGCCAGGATCCAACGCTGTAGTTGTCCTGCTGCGGCCCAACGGCTGGCCCAGATCGCGCCCGCAATCAGGAGCAGCAGCAGCGTAGCCGACTGTGGTGTGCGGCTGAGCACGATGTGCCAAGGGTTGAGCGCCAGCAACAAAGCACCAAGCAACGCCACCTGCGGGCGGACAACGGCGCGGGCGGCGGCGTAGAAGATAGGCACGGTGACGATCCCCAGGCCGATCCCCAGCCAGGCCAGCGTAGACATGCCCGGCGTAAAGATCCCGAACGTGAAGGCCAATAACACGGTGTAGAGCGGCGCACCGGAGAGCAGCAGCGTTCGCCAACTGTCTTCGCGCAGGAAGGTGAGCGCCTGTAGCGCACCGGCGCAGTCACCTACACAGCCGGTGGGCAAATCCGCAAAGTTCCAGATGCGCACAACCGCGGCCGATAGGGTGACGAGGATCAGGCCAATCATCAATGCGCGGCGGCTGAGTGCCTGGGGCGCCGTGGTCGGCGCGGTCTCGTCGGTTGCGCTGTGGCGAAGAAACTCCTCGGCTGCGCGCACTGACCAAACTGCGGCCTCAGTATGCATTGGGCTTCGTCCTGGCCAGATGGCGGCGATTCCCATCGCGAACACCGACCCACCCCAAACAACCATTGCCCACATCAAAGCCGTTTCGGCGCCGCCGGTGCGTAGCAGAGACAGCAGCCACGCGCCGCCACCAATCCCAGTGGCAAAACCCAGCACCGCCAGTACCGCCGCCGAGGACGGCAGCCGGGCATCTGGACTAGACTGGGCAAAGAGATCGCGTACCGGGCGAGACGCCCATGAAAACAGTGCGGCGGCCCCAACCAAAACCAGGATGCCGTCGCGCAACGCCACCAACGGCGCCGCTTCACCGGCGCGCAGGATCGAAAGCGCCCACAAGGCGATCAACAGTGCGAGTAATAGACGGATAATTCTGCGCATAGTTCCCTGTGTGAATTCATTGTGAGGGTGGCCGGCGCTATTGGAATGCGCCGCCAAAGTGTATCCCTTCGTATTCGTCTGTGCAAATGTATATTGCTGAATTCAGGGAGATACATTAGAACTTCCTCTTTTCGATGTGTTGCATGTACGTTAATATAGTTTATTGGAATAGACTATTGCGTATTAGATGTATGTATTCGCCTGTCTCTCCGGCTACATGTCCATTCGTTGTCGGGCAGCTTGGTGCTTTCCGCTGTTGTTATTGTCAAAGGTGTTTCATGACTTCACCAGATTTTTATGGTCACGATATGAACGTTTCACCGGGACAGCGTATAACCCAGAAAAATGTTTTGAATCGTGTGAGCGAAGGGGAGCGCACTGCTGTATTGGCGTCGTACAAGATCTTGGATACCTCGGCTGAACTTGCTTTTGACCGCATCACACGGCTGGCGGCGCAATTGCTCGATGCGCCAATTGCTATGATCAACTTCATCGATGCGGACAGAACCTGGTCGAAATCGGTGTACGGCGCCGAGCCTATCGACGCGCCGAGATCGCAGACGATCTGTGCGCACACCCTCACCGCCGACGATGCCCTAACTGTGGCGGATCTGGGCGCTCACCCGTCTTGTCGAGAGATGCCCACGGTGAAGATCGACAGTATACGCGCCTACGCCGGCGTTCCGCTGCGCACCGAAGACGGCCACGCGTTGGGGACCATCTGTGTCCTAGACAAACAACCGCGTGCCTTCGCCGATGCACAGGTGCGTGCGCTGCATGAGATGGCGGCGTTTGTCCTCGCCGAGTTGGAGCTACGCGCCGAGACTGCGCGCCGAGACAAGACAGAGCATCTGCTCGTAGATCAGACACAGATCCTGTCTCTGATTGCGCTTGGCCGCCCGATTCGCGACGTCCTGTCCGCTCTCTGTCTGATTGTAGAACGCCACGTAGACGGGGCAATGGCGGCGGTTTCTGTGCTCAACCAACGTGGCGACTTTGCCTACATGGTGGCGCCGCACCTGCCTGCTACACTGACAGACGGCGTCGTCGACATGATGCCTTCGGATATGGGCGGTCCTTCGGCGGCTGCTGTGCATCTGGGCCAGGCCGTAGCCATCAGTGATCTGATGACGGATCCGGTGACGGTGGAACGCACGGTGGGCTTGGTGCAATGGCAGCCAACCAAAGCCGTGCTGCATTCACTGTTACAAGAAAACGTTCGTGCTTGTTGGGCCACGCCTGTCTTTTGCGTCGACGGCAGCGTGGTGGGGACGTTGTCTGTCTATTTTTCCACACAGCGCAGGTTGACCGAAGAAGAACGGCAACTCTTGCACAACATCACACACGTGGCCGGCATTGCCATTCGGCACGAACGCTCGCAGGAGGAAGTGGTAGCCAGTGAAGAGCGGTATCGCCAATTGGCAGAAAACGTGAACGACATCCACGCCCTGCACCGGCCCGATGGTAGCTACGTCTGGATCAGCCGGTCGTTGACCGCCGTACTTGGCTATTCTGTAGACGAATTGCAGGGCGCGACAGCGTTTGACCTGATCCACCCCGAGGAGGTGGACAGGCTACGTCTCGATCTGGCCCGGATCATGACCGGTGAATCTTGCACCCTGACGTATCGCATCCGTCACAAAGACGGAGACTACCGTCGGCTGGAAGCGACCATCCGCCCGGTGTTCGACGAAACAGGCAATATCACCGGTTTCCAAAGCGCCGCTCGCGACATCAGCCATCGCAAGAAGGAAACTATCGAGCCACCGCAATCAGAGAAGCATGTCCCCACTCTGCACCCCATCGCCCATGCCATCCTTGCGGCGTCGTCGACCCAGGAGATCGCCGATGTTGTACACCGGCATCTTCCCTCTCTGGTAAGCTACGACAGCTTCAGCATCGGCGAAGTAGACGCCGCCGCGCAGGAAATGGTGATGTTGGCCTCGGAATTGCGCTTTGCCTCCGTCTTCCCCATGACCCGGCGGGCTCCGCTGTCATACTTCAATAGCATCACCAGCGCGAGCGCCGGCCAGATCTACGCGGTGACCGACATCCGCGCTGTGGAATCGCCCTCGCCTATGGAGCAACTTATCGCGGAGTGGGGCGTGAAGTCGTTCCTGGCGGCGCCGCTCTACGCTGATGACACGCTGGTTGGTCTGCTCAATGTGACGTCGCGGCGGATCAACGGCTTTGGCGAAGCAGAACAACGCATTGTGCAACAGGTGGCCGACCTGGTGGCCGCAGGTTTCCAGCAGCAGCGCATACGGGCGCAGTTGATCCAGGCGAAGGAGCAGGCCGAAGAATCAAACAAGCTGAAATCGGCCTTCCTCACGCACATGAGCCACGAAATCCGTACACCGTTGGTCTCCATCCTGGGATTTTCCGACGTCCTCGCCGATGAGGTGACCGGCCCTGCCCGTCGCCATGTCGATATTGTCCGCCGCGCCGGGCGACGCCTTACGGAGACGCTGGATTCGGTGCTTGATCTTGCCCGGCTGGAAAGCCGTTCCATGCACCTGCACCCGATTTTGCTGGATGTTGTGCAATTTGTGCGCGACCTGGCGCTCCTCTTCGAGCGGCAGGCAGCGGATCGAGGTCTGATGTTTCACTGTAATTTCCCCGATACGCCCATTGTCATCGAAGCTGACCCCGGCGCGCTGTCACGTGTTTTCAACAACCTGTTAAGCAATGCGCTGAAGTTCACAGCACAAGGTGAGATCCAGGTGACGCTCGGGCTGGTACACGGGGGATTTGAACTTTCTGTTGCCGATTCGGGCGTGGGCATGGACAGCGACTTCATCCCGCACATCTTCGACGCCTACCGGCAGGCGTCGCAGTCGACAGATGGCGCGTCCGAAGGCGTTGGCCTGGGCATGACCATCACCAAGCACCTGGTGGATCTGATGGACGGCGAGATCTCGGTGCAGAGCACACGCGGCGAGGGGTCATGTTTCACCGTGCGCTTGCCTGTGCGCTACAGTGGAAAGGAATGCGAGGCTGCGCCGCATAGCAACATCGAGGCGCCGGTGGTGGCGCCGTTGCCGCATCCACGGTTGCTGCTGGTGGAAGATCAGCCGGATGTGCGCACGCTGCTCGGCCTGATGTTGGCGCAGCATTACGACGTTACAGTTGTGTCGTCTGCGGAGCAGATCGCGTCTGTCGTGGCTGAACATGCCTTCGATCTTTTCCTTGTCGACATCCATCTGGGCGAGGTGGATAGCAGCATCGATCTACTGCGTCATCTGCGTACATTGCCCGGGCAAGCGACGGCGCCGATTGTGGCATGTACCGCATACGCCTTGCCGGGAGATCGGGATCGCTTCCTCAGTGCAGGCTTCGATGCTTACATCAGCAAGCCGTTTACCAAGGCTGATCTCCTGGCGCTGCTGTCGCGCACGCTCACAAGTTCGGCCTAGATCGGGCCGCATAGAGCGTCAACAAAAAACGACGGGGCCAGGTTTACCTGGCCCCGTCGTTTTTTGTTGAGCAGAAGGCAAGCCTTCAGGCAGATACAGGGCTTACCCCTCGATGGCACGCAGGCTTTCGAGCACCGGTTCGGCCTCTTCGGTGAGGATAGCGTTGACGTCGGCGAAGGCAGTGGCCACATCGTCGGCCTGCACGGTGATGCGTTCCAGCCCACCGCCGATGATCTGGTCGCCGTTGGGCACGAAGACGCGGGCGGCGTCCTGGGCCTTGGTCAGCGCCAACTGCTCGGTGGCCGTCTTGAACTGCGGGAATTCTTCGAAGTAGGCCTGCATGGCGTCACTTTCCAGCGCGCTCTTGCGGACAGGCATGTAGCCACTCTGTTGCGCCCAGAAGGTGGTGCTTTCGGGGTTGGAGGCGAAGGCGATGTATTCCATAGCCGGCCCACGGTTTTCTTCGGGCGTGGTGGAGAGGATGGACAGGCCCGAGCCGCCGGTGCAGCAGCCGAATTGGTACTTTTCGGGCAGCATGGCGGTGCCGAATTCAAAGGTGGCGTTGGTCTTGATGCCGCCCATCGAGCCGGTGGACATCATGCCCGAAGCCGTGAGGCCGTTGATGAAGTCGGCGGTGATGTCCTTGCTGGGGATGGCCCACTTGTAGTCGTGGACGGTGGCCTTGTAGAACTCGCCGGCCTCAATGGTGGCGTCGTCGGTCATGCGCATGGTGAAGTCGGCATCGCTGTAAGCGCCGTTGAACTGCCAGGCCACGCCCTGGAAGAGCCAGGCGATGTAGCTGGCGCCGTCGGGGTGGGCAAAGGCCGATGTGGTCATCTCGTCGCCGTCCATCTCCACCAACTGCGGCGCCCATTCCATGAATTCGTCCCAGGTTTCGGGGCCACGGTCGGGCAGGCCGGCGGCGGCCCACTTCTCTTTGTTGTAGTAGAAGAGCGGGGTGCTGCGGGCGAAAGGCACCCAGTAGTGCTGGCCTTTGCGCACGCCTTCGTTGATCAGCGAATCCTGGTAGTCGGCCACATCCACGCTCTGCGCGTTCATCAGATCATCCAGCGGGATGATGGTCTGCGACAGGTAGAACTTGAACCACCACACATCACTGAGTAGGGACAGATCGGGCGCGGTGCGGGCCTGCAACGCCGCCGTCACCTTCTGGGCAGTTTCTTCGTAGCTGCCCTGGAACTCCTGCTGCACGATGACATCGCCCTGGCTCTCGTTGAAGCGCTTGACGATTTCGGCCTCGGCTTCGCCATTGGTGCCACTGAAGCTGCTCCACAGGGTGATCGTCACCGGCTCGGCTGCGGGGGCCGCGCCGCTGCTGTCACCTGCGGCTGGGGCCGCGGGCGCAGCCGCAGGCGCACATGCGGCCAACGCCACCATACCGGCGCCTGCGCCCATGCCAACCAGAAACTGACGACGACTGATTGCTTTCGACATAGTTGCAATTCTCCTTGCGTATTGAATGGACTGCTTCCGGTTTGGAAGAAGAGTGATACCAGAATTAGCCCTTCACCGCGCCGGCGGCGATGCCGTCGACGATGTAGCGTTGGGCGTAGAGGAAAACGATCACCACCGGCAACACCACAAACAGTGTACCAGCCATCACCACACCCCAGTTGATCACACCCTCTTCCACCATCAGCCAAAAGATGCCGATGGGCAACACGCGCATCTCACGTGTGTTGGTGACGATCAACGGCCACAGGAAGTCGTTCCACTTGGAGACGACGCTGAGCAGCGCCATGGTGACGATGGCGGGTTTGGCCAGCGGGATGATGATCGCCCATAGCGTGTAGAGGTGATTGGCGCCGTCGACCTTGGCGGCGTCCATGATCTCTGTGGGGAGCGTGCGATAGTACTGGCGTAACAGGAACGTGCCGTAGGCCACCGAAGCGCCGGGTACGACGATCCCCTGGTAGGTGTTGATCCAGCCCAGAGAGGCAATGGTAAGGTAGTTGGGTAGGATGGTCACCTGCCCCGGCACCATCAACGCCGCCAGCAGCAACAGGAAGAGCCAATCCTTCTTGGGGAAGCGCAGAAAGGCAAAGGCGTAGGCCGAGGTCACGGCGAAGAGCACCTCAAACCCACTGCCGAAGAGGGTTGTGATGATGGTGTTGATGTAGTAGCGACCAAATGGCGCTGCCTGCCACGCCTCACCGAAGTTCGCCACGGTGGGTTGAAGCGGGATCCACGTGGGGGGCAGGCGGTAAATCTCTTGGGAAACCTTGAAGGCGCCGATGATCATCCAGTAGACGGGTAGGCCGATGAGCACGACACACAGGATCATGCCCAGGTAGCCGGCGGTTTTGTAGAGTATAGAGTGGCGCTGTCCCGCCCAGCCGCTGGATGTATGAGTCGATGTTGCGACCGGTTCGAGTTCACCGGAGATGCTTGCTTTTGCCATGAGTCTGTCCTGTCAGGAGTGCGATGTCACATTGATCGATGAGGGCCGCCGATTACGCATAGTTGACATTGCGCTCACTGTAGCGCATTTGCACAATGGTAATCGCCAACATCATCACGAACAGGACGACCGATGCAACGCCGGCGCGGCCGGCATTGAACGCCACAAACCCCTCCTCATACAGGTAGTAGACCAGCGTCGTGGTGGCATTGACCGGCCCACCGTCGGTCATCACTTTGATGATATCGAACGATTGGAAGCCGGCCAGGATGCTGGTGAGGATCAAGAAGAAAAGCACAGGCGACAGCCCCGGTACAGTGACGCCCGGAAGCGCGCCCAACTGCCTGCCCCGTCTACCGTGGCAGCTTCGTACAACTCCCGCGGGATCGCTTGCAGCCCGGCCAGGAAGATCACAACCGCGTAGCCCACGTTTTTCCACACATGCACAATGATCACGGCCAGCAGCGCCCAATCGGAATCGAGTAACCAGTTGGGCGAGCGCAGGCCAATCGCGCTGATAAAGACGTCGAGCAGGCCATAACGTGGATCAAAGATGTAGATCCACACAATGCCGATGGCGGCGCCGCTCAACATCACCGGGCTGAAGACAATGCCGCGCACGCCGTCGCGTCCGCGCAGCTTTTGGTTCAACAACAACGCCATGCCCAGGCCGATGACACAGATAGCAGCCACCGATCCAACCGTGAAGATCAACGTATTGGCCATGATCTCGCCGAATTCCGACGAAGTGAACAGGCGCGTGTAGTTGCCCAGCCCCACCCAGATCTTCACTGGGGCCAGCATGTCCCAGCGTACGAAGCTGAGATAACCGTTATAAATCAACGGCCAATAGGTGAACACAGCAAACAAAAAGAGATTAGGGCCAACCAATAAGGCGAATAAGAGCCACTCGCGCTGCTCGGCCATCGAAACGCGTCTACGTAGTATCGACATGAAGCGCATGTCCTCCTTCAGAGCGAGTCAGATGCATCAGATTAACGGCAGATCAAGCGCAGCGTTAAAAGTGATAGCACATATGGTTAAGAATGTGTTAACTGACTGTGTGTGCAATGCCCATTGGGGGTAGGCTGCGAACATGAATCTGTACCCAGGTAACCATTGGGTGCGTCCTGTGGCCTGTTCAGCCTGGGTCGGGGTATAGACATTATGCGTACAACGGTGGGATTGGTCAAGTAAGGCATATTCAAGTTTGGCATAACCAGATGTATACAAACAGACACGCCATGCAGATTGTCTGCATGGCGTGTAAAGACTGCATTTTATTCAACAGATGCAACGGTCTACTGCTCGGGGATCTGTAACGGCAACCAGACGAAAAACGTTGTCCCGTCATCCTGTGTAGAAGTGAAGCTAATGTGGCCTTTCAGGTAGCGTTCGGTGAGCAATCTCATGCTGTACGTACCAAGGCCGCGACCATTCCCTTTGGTGGAAAACGAACGCTTGAACAACTGCAACTGCACCACATACGGGATCACGCTCTGGTTATGCACCCAGAAACCTACGCCCCCTCTTGCTCCATACAGCCCAAGGTGACCGTGGACCCCGCCGGTGAAGCCTCCAGCGCGTTCTTCGTCATGTTGCCGATGACACGCCGTACCAAAACAGGGTCACTCCAGAACACAACGCCCTCCGATGCTTCGTCGATGTGAATCGTCCTGTTCTCTGCTACATCGTGCTTTGTATAGATCTCTTTGACTTCGGCGATCAGGCTTGTACTGCGGATCTGCATGGCGTCGACGAAGAGATCGCCGTTTTCCGCTGAGATCAACTGACGTTGCTCCTGGATCTCTTCCAGCAGTTGATTGGACGCGCTCTTGAGCATGGCGCCATACTCCTGCCAGTATTCCTCCTCCGAAGGATCAAGGGTATCCATCAGGGTTGCAACACCCACAATGGCGCCGGCCGTGTTCTGAAGATCATGGAAGAAGATCCGTTCCAGCACATCGCGCCGCTTCTCGTGCCCAATGTCGTTGATGGCAAAAATTGCGTAGTCCTCATCTGCATATGAGAACGGCGTGGCCACCACCCGAAGATCCAGCGCACCAGCGTTGATCTCTTCGTTGCGCCCAATTCGACACTCTTGCGTGTCTTTGCGCCGATCCAGCGCCGATTGGATCGCTTTGGCCGCACCGCAGGTCTGGCAAAATTGACTGGTGCCGCAGCCGGCGGGCATGACATCACTGTGCTCGCAGTTGAGTGCTTCGCCCAACCGAAGTCCTACGATCTCGACATCATCTTCCACCACTGAATCGAACGCCTTGTTGGAGAAGACAATCTGCCGCTCTTTGTTCAGAATCACCACGCCTTCCGGCATTGCATTCAGCACGCCGGCGAGGAGTTCGTTGTGTGTGAATGCATCGTGTTGGCGCGCCACAACATAGTCAGGGGCGCGTTCGGCAGAGAGAAATTCGGTCTCTAGTTGGATACTGTTGCCCGTCACAATGTCAACCTCCAGCAGCGATGTGGATACCAGGCCCGCGATGTTATGAGTTCTTTGCCGTACCTAGTCTACAACTACGCTGGGGAAATGTATTGCGAAACTTACACGATATTTAAGGTGTACCTTAGTACTATTAGCCCACAACCGCTAAAGGTGTTTCGCCGCGATGGACACGCTGAATGTTCTCAAAGATGAATTCGCCGCGCCGCGCCCAGGTGTCCACAGTGACACCCGCCGTGTGCGGCGTCAAGAGGACGTTGTCGCGCTGCAAAATCAGGTTGTCGGTGGCAGGTGGCTCCTGTTCGAGGACATCCAATGCCGCCCCTGCAATCTTCCTGGCGGTTAAGGCTGCTGTAAGCGCTTTCTCGTCTACCACAGGACCGCGACACGTGTTGACCAGCATTGCCGTAGGTTTCATCAACGCCAGTTGCTCAGCGCCGATCAGCCCTTGCGTGTGCTCGTTGAGCGGTACATGCAGCGTCACAATGTCTGCCTGTTGAAGCAGATCGGGCAGATCGACGTGGGTGACGCCCAGCGCCTGCTCCGTCTCCGCTGCAACGGGGAAGGCGTCGTAGTAGAGCACCCGCGCCCAAACGCCTTCACCAGCGCCGCCCGCGTCGCCCAATGTTGCCCATGCCCACGATCCCAACCGTCTTGCCGTGGATCGTGTAGGTTGTGCGCCCTGAGTCGATGGCTTTCCAGCCGTCGTTGCGCACGTTGGCGTCCATTTGGGGCAGCAAGCGGTAGAGGCCGAGGATCAGCGCCAGCGTATGCTCGGCCACGTCGATGGAATTCGTCCCGCCGTTGTTGGCTACCGGAATGCCCAAATCGGCCAGCAATTGCATCGGCATCTTGTCGAAGCCCGCGCTCACCAGTTGGATCAGTTTGAGGTTGGGCGCGGCGCGCACCACCGCGTCTTCAATGGCGCTGGGGAAGAGGATGAAGTATTCCGCGTCCGCCGCGGCCGCGCATTTCTCGTCCACGGGCAGCTTCGCCGAAAGCACCTGCACTTCAAAGTCCGCCGGTGCAGGCTCAATTAACCGCGCCACGACTTCGCTACTCAGATTGGTGAAGAAGAGCACCTTGGGCATATCCGCATCCTTTCATTTCAGAATTCACCGTAACGGCGCACAGAACGCTAAGGAGATTTCAGAATTTTATTGATCCACGAAGGCACACGAAGAAACACGAAGAAGAAAAGAGAAGGACACGGATTTCAGGAGAGCAGGACAGTCGAGCGGAAAGACCGTCTGTCTGCTTTCTCTGGCTTCGTAGTTCTTCGTGTGCCTTCGTGGATCAATATTTCTCTGCTCCCGATCTCTGCGATCTTTGCGGTGGGTTATTTGTCCACTACTTTGAACTCTCCACACAGCCCGCGTGCGGCGTCGGGCGCGATCCACAGGTGGAAGTCACCCGGCTCGGTGACCAGTTGCAGATCCGCGTTGTGGAAAGCCAGATCGTCGGTGTGCAGGGTAAAGCTGACATCGATCTGCGCACCTGGTTCTAATTCGACGCGCTGGAAGCCCTTCAACTCGCGCACCGGCCGCGTCAAGGACCCCACCAGATCGCGCACGTACAACTGCACCACTTCGGTGGCCGCACGTTCGCCGCAGTTCTTCAGCGTGACGGTGGCGGTGAGCGATTCGCCCAGCGCCACCGTCTGTGTAGACAGGCGCAGGTTGCTGTACTCGAAACTGCCGTAGGTCAGCCCAAAGCCGAAGGGGAACTGTGGCCGGTGATCCACATCCAGGTAGCAGGTGACGAAGGCCGAGGGATCGAGCGGCGTGCCGGTGGGAACGGTGGGCGCGTCTGCCGGGGCCGGGCGGGCGCCGGGTTTCTGGTTGTAGTAGAGCGGCACCTGCCCCACCGCCCGCGGGAAGGTGACAGGCAACCGCCCAGACGGCGATTCCTTGCCCAGGACCAGGTCGGCAATGGCCGGGCCACCCATGCTGCCGGGATGCCAGGCGAAGAGCAGCGCGTCCACAGCATCGAGGACAGGACCGAGTGTCAGCGAGCGCCCGCCCATCACCACGGCCACGATGGGTTTGCCGGTTGCGGCCAGCGCATCGAGCAGCGCCTGTTGTGCGCCAGGGATGTCGAGGAAGGCGCGACAGTGGGCTTCGCCGCTGATCAACGCGTCTTCGCCCACGAAGGCGATCACGGCTTCGGCCTGCGCCGCGGCGTCGACGGCGGCGGCAATGCCGCTTTCATCTGTGCTGCGGGCGTGGGCGAGGCCGGGGGCGTAGATCACATTGTCTTCGCCGAGGGCGGCGCGCAAAGCGGCCAGCGGCGTTTGCGTGTCTTCGGCGTGGCCATCGAAGACCCAGCAGCCAAGCTGATCCAGCGGCGCATCGGCCAGCGGGCCGACCACGGCGACCTTGCCCACGCTGGGCGACAGGGGCAGCGCGCCTTCGTTTTTGAGCAGCACACAGCTTTCCACTGCGGCGCGGTGGGCCGCTGCCAGGTTGTCGGGTGCCAGCAATACCTCGGCAGGATCAAGCTGATTGTATGGATGCTCGAACAGGCCAAGTCGCATTTTGAGGCGTAGGATGTTGCGCACGGCATCGTCGATCATCTTCATCGAAAGCACACCCTCGGCGAGCAGGGTCGCGATGCTTGTCACGTAGCCGTCGCCCACCATTTCCATGTCCACCCCGGCGATGACGCCCTTTGCCGTGGCCTCTTTGGCGTCGGCGGCGAAACCGTGGGGGATCATCTCCAGCACCGAGTTCCAATCGCTCACCACCATGCCGTCGTAGCCCCACTTGTCGCGCAGAATGTCGCGCAGCGTGCGCTTGTTGCCCGTCGCGGGGACGCCGTTGAGATCGTTAAACGCGCTCATCAACGTGGCCACGCCGGCGTCGATGCAGGCCTTGAAGGGGGGCAGATAGATGTCGCGCAGCAGAGTCTCGGGGATGTAGGTGGTGTTGTAGTCGCGCCCGCCTTCGGTGGCGCCGTAGCCCACGTAGTGTTTGACACAGGCGGCGATGCGTTCGGGATCGCTGAGATCGTCGCCCTGGAAGCCTTCCACCATGGCAGCGCCGATGCGCCCGGTGAGGTAGGGATCCTCGCCGCCGCCTTCGGCGATGCGTCCCCAGCGCGGGTCGCGGGCAATATCGACCATCGGGGTGAATGTCCAATGTAGGCCTGCGGACGCGGCCTCACGCGCCGCCACCCGCGCGCCTTCGCGGGCAATGTCGGGGTTGAAGCTGGCCGCCTGCCCCAGTGGAATGGGGAAGATGGTGCGGAAACCGTGGATCACGCTCGCGGCCGTAGATCAGTGGAATGCCCAGCCGCGACTCTTCGACGGCGATGCGCTGCAACTCGTGCGCCATGTCGCCTTCGACGTTGAGGAACGATCCCACGCCGCCGCGACGGATGCTCTTCGGCGCCGTCGATCTTACCGCTGATCTGCCACATCTGCCCGATCTTCTCTTCCAGCGTCATCTGGGCCAGGAGATCGTCGATGCGGGATTCAATTGTAGAGGTTTGGGTCATGTTGTGTGCTCCTCTTTAGTGGATTTTCGGTTGGGTTTCAACAGGCTTAACCGGCGTCACTAGTACAAGGTGGCGCAAATGAATCGCTGAAATGCGGAGTGAGCACGCCCTCGTGCGGTTCTACAAGGTCAGCGCCGCACGAGGGCGTGCTCACTCCGCAGGATTTCATGGACCCTTTTCGGCCACCATGTACTAGCCTTACGCTGAACAGTTACAATCGAAAATCGTCAATCGTCAATTCCTTTGATCGGCAACCACGCCAGGACGCGCTGGATCTGCTGATCCCAGTAGCCCCACTCGTGTTCGCCGGGACCTTCTTCGTAGATGTAGTCGTAGCCGAGCGGCTGTATGTGATCACGGAAGCGCAGGTTGTTCTCGTAAAGGAAGTCTTCGGTGCCGCAGCATTGGTAGAGCGCCGGTTTGGGGCCGCCCGATGCTGCAACCTGGGTTGCCAGGTGCATGAGATCGTTGTCGCTGCCGAGCAGATTGTCGTAGCCGCCGAAGATGCGGAAATTTTCCTCGACGCGGCTGGGGTCGGGGTTGGCCACGCGTTGGGCCATGTCCACGGCGCCGGAGAGGCTGGCGGCGTAGGAGAAGCGTTCGGGTTGGCGCAGCGCCAGCTTAAACGCTCCGTAGCCGCCCATGGAAAGGCCCGCGGTGAACGTCTCCGCGCGTTTGGTTGAGATTGGAAAGAGGCTGTGCGCCAGCGCGGGGACTTCCTGGCTGATGAAGGTCCAATAGCGACCGCCCTGGTGCATGTTGGTGTAGGAGGTGCGATGCACGGCGGGCATGATCACGGCCAGGTTGAGGTAGCGGGTGTAGCGTTCGAGCGAGGTGTAACGCGTCCACGCGGTGTGATCGTCGCTCATGCCGTGCAGCAGGTAGAGCACAGGATACCGGTGATCCGCACCCAACTTGTCGCGCTGCGCCTGCGTCGTACGCGGCAGCAGCACATTCATCGACGAGGCCAATTGCAGTGTTTCCGAGAAGAAATCGAGCTGGATAAAGGACATGGGGAGATCCTTGTAGAGGTGGAAGATCTGATGAAGATGATGGGATGATGGGATGATGGGATTATGAAGATGATGGGATGATGGGCGAATATGACGCATCATCCCATCATCTCGTCTCTACAGGAAAAGTCGCCCACCGCGCGCCCAACTCACTCAACCTAGTCCCAAATCCCCAGTCCCCAATCCCTAGTACCTATTCTTCAACACCGGCCGCAACTTCAACGCCAGTTGCAGCGAAAATCGAGCGTCGGGATCGTCGAGATCGAGGCGCGTGATGGCGGCAATGCGTTCGAGGCGGTAGGTGAGGGTGTTGCGGTGGATGTGCAGCCGCGTGGCCGTCTGGCTCAGGTTGCCGTGACAGGCGAAGAAGGCTTCCAGCGTCTCTACCAGTTCGGCGTTGCGGTTTTCATCGTGTTCGATGAGCGGGCGCACCGTTTTGCGGAAGAAGCGCGCCGCCTCCGGGTTGCCGCCCAGCGCGGTGAGGAGTTGATAGAGTCCCAAGTCGCCGAAGTAGGTGACAGGCGCCGTGTGCCACGACTTGCCCATGTGCCAGCTTTCCTGGGCCTGTTGCAGGCTGCGCAGCCATTCGCCGGGACGGGTGGCCGGACGCCCCAGCCCAATGATCACCTTGGCTTTGGGTGCATGGCTGATGAGCATGGCCGCCAGATCCGCGGCCGCGCTTTTGAGGTGACGCGCGCTTTTGGGATCGTCGGTGGGCCAGAAGAGCAACATGCCTTCGCTGCGCCGACTCATGAGGATGATGCGCCGCTGTGCGTTTAGGAACTGGTGCAACACGCTGATCCACTCCGGCGCGTTCTCGGCGGCGACGATCCAGGCGGCGTGGGGTTCGCTCAACTCGTAGCCCAAAGACTTGCCGCGCTGGATCCACGACTGTTCGTCGGCGATTTCGCTGGCCAGCAATTCATCGAGGAAGGCGGCGCGCATCTGCTCTTGGATAGCGCCAACCGCATTCTGACGGCTCCATTCCAGCGCAGCCACGTTGGCGCCCTGCAACACGCAGATGCCCTCGACTGTGCTGATCTCCGTGCCATTGGCCACGCCGCCGGCGCGCAGCGCCAGGCAGTAGCCCTGCACCCGATCACCTGCCACGATAGGCGCAAGCACGCTCTGATCGTAGGGCAGACGGTCGTCGCTTAGTTTGAGCAGGCCAACGGTTTCGCCCAGATCGGGCTGTCTTTGCGAGGCGGCCCAACTGCGCAACGACGTGATATTGGGCAGCGGCCAGCACACGCTCGCATCCGATCCGGCAGTTCTTGCAGCCCTGCGTGAACGTTGATCTGCCCATCGTCGCGCAAAAAGATGACAGGCTGCTGAATGAACTGCTGTAGCCGCACGGCGATGGCTTCCATGCCGCGCCCGTCGAGTTCCAGTTGGGTCAATTCGCGTTGGAGATCCGAGGTGAGGGTGGCGATGTAGCCTTCGCGGTCTACGATCAGGCGGATCACGGCGCGCTCGACATCGACCAGCGTTTCAGCGGCCGGAAGGGCGAAGAGCGGCATCTTCTGATCTCGCGCCGCGTCGACGGCGCCCTGTGGCACATTGCCCAGCACCACCATCGCTGCCACACGCGCCTGTTGCAGGCTTTGGATCACACGATCCAGGCGCATACGCGGATCGAGCTGGCGCAGATCCTCCATATCGACCAGCGCCAGTTCGTTGCCGGTCAGTTTGGGGAAGGCGGGCGGGCTGGGGCGCAGGCTGCATGCCCAACTTACCGGGCGAGCCAGTGATTCCGCCCCGTAGAGGACTTCGGTGCCGGGCGGCAGCGCCAGGCGATAGACATCTTCGAGGGTTGCAGAGTTACGGAACATTCGTCAATTTGCAAGCAATAGCGGGCGCAAACATACGCCCGCTGGTTTCGTCACGTTATTGGATTTCGATGCGTCGCAGCCGGCTATTTCGACGATGCCATCGCCGCGCCGACGGTGCCACCCCACACCGAGAAGAACATGATCCCGGCCAGACCAGGCCACGCCGTGGGATCTTGTCCCATCCACAGGGCAACCAGGAAGGCCACAGCCAACCCCAAAATGAGGCCCAAGATGCTGAACAGCAGCAACTTGCCCACCGATTGTCCTGCCGTCATGGCGCCGACGATGATTGGCCAAATGATCATGGAGAGGATGCCCAGTACAGGCGTGATCCAGCCGGTGGCCGCCGGAAAGGCAAACGCGGCCAGGAAAAGGATGAAGCCAATCACGCCAGCGATGACCGGTTTCCAATCGGAACCCAGCGCTCCGCTGCGCATTTGCAGGGCGAGGATGGGCGCCGCGCCGATCAGCAGGCCGACGATGGCAGGGACAATCGACATGCCCACCACGAGCACGTAGATCAGGGCGACGATGGCGGTGAAAAGCCCCGCGAACAGAGAGGCCATCAGCGGGCTGTTGTCAGAGCGAGCGCCGGCAACTGCAAAGAAAGGAAGCATGGTCCATCTCCTCCCCGTCCGGGGTTGTGTGGTGAATGGTTCGGATCACGGCGTTGGGGCCGGGGGTGTGCAAATTCTACAAGGATGCCGCCTTCTCATTCTTCGTCGGGCAGCGTTTCCCATTCTTCCATCGTCCACCCGCCCACATTTAGGTAGAGTTGCGGGCGGTGGTTTCTGCTCAAAATGAGCACAAGTTCATCGTCTTCGGTGACGGCAACTTCTTCGAGCCAGGCGCCGCCTTCCAAGAGCTTTGTGCATATTGTACCAATGCGGTCGAGTCCACGCAAGGCATCGCCCTCGGGATCTTTGAAAACGTAGGTAGCGTAGATCTCCATGTACAGATGATTCTCCAGGTAGAGATCCATGTCGAAGATCTGCCGCCGCGCAGGGGCGACTTCTTCGCCCTCCTCGTCGGCCAGCGACTCTTCCCACACGGCCAGCCCCACTAGCTTCTGCCCTTCGATGGCGTCGACCAACTCTTGGTAGAGTTCGTCGGTGACAAATTGGTGGAAATCGTCTTCTAGCTCTTGATTCTCTTGATGATTGTCTGTCGTCACAGGGAGACTCCTTCTGCCTGCGGATGTGGGTTGCAGGTTTGCAAGTGATATTTGCACGTTCGGTCGTGTGCTGTCCGTCGTCTATGCTTTCGCAGGCCCTTCCACGATCATCCGCGAGGGGATGTGCGTGGGTTCTTCGAAGAACTGGCCGCCCGCCGAAAAGTGACTGAATTGGAACGGCAACCCCTGGTCGATGAAGAGGTTGGGGCCGTTCATGACGTGAAAATGCAGGTGCGGGCCGGGCGAATTGCCGCTGTTGCCCACTTTGCCGATTAGCGCGCCGCGGCGGATCATATCGCCCACGTTTACCGCGATGCTGGCCTGTTGCAGGTGAGCGAAGTAGCTGAACTCGCCGTTGGCGTGGCTGATGGCGACGGCATTGCCCAGGATGCGGCGCATGTCCCCGCGCAGGATGGCCTGATCGGGGATGGCGCCGGGCAGCATGTCGGGCATGTCGTAGCAGACGTGGGCCACTTTGCCGCCCGCTGTGGCGTAGACAGGCTGATCCCAACTGTAGTGATCGGTGAGCGAACGCCCGCTGCCGCGGTAGGGCCGGTTGTCGGGGCCAAGTTTCACCAGATCGAGGGCGTAGGGCTGGCTGTAGACTTCGGTCTTGTGGAAGTCGCTCCATTCGGCGCCCTGGATCGCCCACCACGCGCCTTCCAGCGGAAAGTGTAGATCGGTCTGCTGCTCGTGGTAGGAGACCATCACCTGGCGCACGCTCTGCACGCTCTGGGCGGCGTCGCCCGTCTCTCGGCCTACGGCTGTCACCTCGACGTGGGTGAGCCGTTCGTAGGCGGGCAGCATCACGTGGACGGTGCGCACCGCCAGCCCATTGCCCGCGGCGATGCGCAGATCGTCCAATCCTGTGCGGCGTTGGAGCACAGGGGCGGGCCAGCGTTGTTCCATGAGCAGTTGATGGCCGTTGAATGCCTTGAGCACAAGCCCTTTCAATTCCACGTCGCCGTTGTGGGCCACGATGCCCAGATCGAAGGCGACTTCCTGCATGGGGTAGAGCGACGGGAAGGGCAGCCTGTCGTACACCGCGGCCACCGGGCTGTCGGGTCGGCTTTCCAGCGAAAGCCACGTCTTTGTGCTATGCGCCGCGTCTTCCATCGGCGTGGTCGGATCAGGTTGCATCGCGGTTCCCATAGTCTATTTCAGAATTGATCCGCGAAGACACACGAAGGAACACGAAGTGCATAAATCAGAAACAGCAGAGGGAATCCACAGATTACACAGATTGAAAGGATTTGAAGATGCTCAATCCTCTGGGAATCCTTCAGATCCGTGCAATCGGTGGATCTCTTCTGCCTTCGTGTATCTTCGTGTGGCTTCGTGGATCATCTTCTGCTTCTGCCTTCACCGCCCCTGGCGGATCTGGTGACTGACCCGCGGACGGTTTTCGGTGAATTTTTCGAGCCAGTGGCGCTGTTCCATGCGGTCGCGCCGACCGGCGGGATGTTCGCCGCCGATGACGTTGTCGAAGAGCGCCAGCAGTTCCACAGCTTCGACGGGCGTCAGGCGGTAGTAGATCTCTTCGGTCTCCAACGAATCGAGCCGTTCCCAGCGGTCGGTCCAATCGTTGAGGTAGAAGGTGTGACAGCGGCGGCAGCGCCACACGCTGAAGGTGCGTTTGTCGTCTTCGTCGGTGGCGACGGTGAGCGCGCCCAGGTTGGCGATGCGCCCCTGGCAGGCGAAGCACGGCTCCGTCCCCGCGCCCACGCCGCTGCGCTCCACCACCCGTTGCCCCCAGGACGGTTTAGGGACTTCGGGCCGCTCCCAGCCCAGCCGGATCTTGAGTGCCTGCCAAGGCGAAACCGGTGGCGGCGTTGGCGCCCGGTCCTCAACGGGAGAGACACGAGCAACGGCAGGTTGCGCGGCCGTGGATGCTGTCCACGATGGGCAACCCAATGCGAGAACAGATTGTTCACGAAGCGACTCGGGCATTTCCACCGTATCAGACGAAACGTTGCCCCACCCGCAACGGCCCAATGGCAGGGCGTCGAGACTGTCGGCGTTGATGAGCGGCTGCCAGTGCGCACAGTCGCCGCAGGTGAAAGCACGCCAACCCGCTGCGGTCAACGCGTCGTGGAAAGCCTGTGCAAAGTCCCTGGCGAGCGGGTCTTCGATGCGCAAGAGCGGGTGGGCTTCCCACTGCTCCGTCGCGCCGCCCTGCAAGAAAAGGACGCACGCCGGCGGATCGTCGTACCACAACAGGCGCGCCCACTGCACAGCGCGGTCCTCGGCGGCAAGCGGCAGCAGGCGAATGCGCTGCATCACCGCCGTGCGGCTGCCGGGGTAAACGCCCGACATCGTCTCCAGGTTGAAAATCTGATAGCTAACGTCGTCTTGTGGCATGGCTCCGGCTTCCTGTGCTTTCATTCTACATCAGCCGGGGCGGAATGGGGAAAGAGTGGGGGGCGGACAGTGCTTGAAGCTTGTCTCCTGCTACCTGGACTCAATGCAATTCAGGTTAAGCGATCAACCTTCGCAGATCCGCGGAGTGAGCACGCCCTCGTGCGGGTCTTCTCTGTAACCCGCACGAGGGCTCCCCGCTTGACTTCATGATTTACCTGCAAACCTGCTACCCTGCCCTACTTCCCATTCGCCTCGTTGATCAGCGTACTGGCTTCGAGGACGGCGTCGGCGGGGGCATGACATCGTTGAGCACTTTGAGGATCATGTCGCCGGTGTAGCCCCACACTTCGTCGAGTTCGGGCCGGTTGGTGAGGGGGACGGCGTCGCCTGCTTGGGCCAGGAAGCCGAAGCCAGGATGGGATCGTCCAGCGGCGCGCCGATCTGGGCGGGGATGCGCTGGGCTGTCGCGCCAGGATAGCGCCGCTTTCGGGGCTGGCCAGGTGCAGGGCCAGGCGCAGGGCCAGGTGTTGCTGCGTAGGCGAGTAGACGGGGTTGAGCATCACCCCTTCGGCGTTGAGCCAGGGGGCGCCGGGCCGACGGGTCCGCGTGGCAGGCGGGTGACGCCCAGGGCGTCGCCCAGCGCGTCCTGGAGTTCGGCGCTGCTCCACGGGCCGTCAACAAAGAAGGCGAATTCGCCCTTCTTGAAGCGGTCGATCAACATGCCATAGTCCAGGTCCACGAAGACGCCGGGGGTGTCGCGCATGTCGGTGAGCCAGGTGAGGAAGTCCGCGGTGGCGCTGGTCTGATCGAGGATCCGCGGCCATCGGCGTCGAAGAGCGCTCCGCCGTAGGCTGGGATGCCCCAAAACAGGTGGTAGAAGTTGGCGTACAGCCCCGTGCCCTGGCTGGGTTCGGCTGGGCCAGCGTCAGCATGTCGCGGTGGTGGTGGGCAGCGAAGCATCGTCGATGAGGTTGCGGTTGTAGTAGAGCGAAACCAGATCAAAGCTGATGGGCAGGCCGTAGGTTTGCTGGTTGTAGCTGAGGTTGGCCAACGCCGCGGGCATGTAGGTGGTGGACAACGTCTCCGCGCCCACCAGATCGTCCAGCGGCAGGAGTGTGCCTGCTTCGGCCAGTTGATGCAGCCACCAGGTGGGCGCCAGGATCAGATCTGGCCCACCGCCTGCGTAGACGGCGTCGGCGTAGGCTTGGGGCAGCTCGTTGTAGGCCACGAAAAGTGTTTGAAGTTCGACGTCGGGGTTGGCGGCCTGGAACGAACTCAGCATCTGTGAGAGCGCGTCGCCGTCGGCGCCGGCCCAGCTATGCCAGAGCACGAGTTCACCGCGGTCGGTGTCGGGTGTGGGTGTGGGGGCGGGGGCAGGTGTGTCTGTCGCGGCGGGAGCGGTGGTTGCGTCCGCGGTGACGGCGCCGACCGCGGCGGAATCGCTGGCCGCAGCCGTAGCTGGGACCGTCGTCGCCGCTGTCTCCGCGACGGGCGCCGTCGTCGGTGACGCTGCGGGCGGCGTGGGATTGTCCTCGCAGGCGGCGAAGAGGATCGCCAACAGGGCAAGCCCCAGCCAATATGCCACAAGACGGCGCCGGCGCGCCTGCCACACGTTCAACATAGACATTCAACGCTCAAGGGTTGGTGGGTGCGAATTACCATTGTGAATTACGATGTTGGGCAGTATAGCACGGAGTCGCGGGCAGGGGAAAGTGAGGCGAGCCTACGACCATGCATCTTTCCCTTTTCTCTTTCACTCTCGACATCCTGTACATTGCCGATGTGGGTCCGCTAAGGAAATGTCGCAAACCGGTTGACATTATGGTATGGTCGCCGGACGGAAAGACGCTGGCTTTCACACGAGCTACACCAGGACTGCTGACCGTTTTGTCCTGGCCGGATGCGGACGAGTGGCGGGGAAACATCTTCTCAGTGCGACCTGGGTAAGTTCAATGGATGTTCTTGGTTCAGACCAATTTTTGCTGTGGCTAACCACGTGACCAGTTGACCCGCACCTGACATCGTCGTAAACTCAAAACCAAGAGACCCTGGAAATCTCATCGATGCACTACGTCGCACCTCCTCGTTTCCAGAACTCCGTGGTTGATTCCGTGTTGTTGTCGTTTGTACAGTCACCGCCTTTGCTTTTCTCCGATTGTGTTTGCGCTTTCGCCTTTCTCACTTTTTTACCACAAAGGAGTTGTCTATGCGCGCACCGCCCGTTTTGTTGATCCTGTTGCTGTGTTTGGTGGTATTGGCTGGTTGTGAACCTGGAATGCTGGATGCACTGACGCCTTACAACCCGCCCCATCCCCCACTCTGTGACGAACTAACGCAGGAAGAAGTACAAGCACAGAATATACCTTTCGAGACAGTTTCTCTTACAACATCGACCGGATATGCCGAGATATGGCCAGACGACAAACCTGCACTACGCATTATCACCACCTCAGAAGACATCGTCCCTATCGAGCCATACTTAACACAAGCAGATCGAGAGGCAATGCGAGATGTAGATTACACATCCTCTCTCGTAGCAGCGACATTTGACAGCGAGGCGTACGGCGGTTGGCAATTCTGCATCACCAGCATCACCAGACAAGGCAATCAGGTTGTTTTCCATATTCACCTGATCGAGTCACCGGTTGCTCCGACAGTAGTTAGCGGATACTACCACCTGATTCGCTTAGCACGGTCATCTCTGTCTGAAGAAGGCATGACGTTCGCACTTGCACTCACCCGTCATGAATACATTACCCCAACTGGGGGGCGCCGCGTATTGCCGCGATCGGATGAAGAAGTTGTCGATACCGTATCTCTGCCGACTCCTTGAAATATCTCCATAGAAAGGATCGCATTATGAATACTCAATGAAGTTCACATAGACGAGCATTGGCAGTTGCATGTATAGCCGTGCTTACCATCCTAATTCCATTATTTGCACGCACAGACAGACGCAGTTATAAGTCCACTCCCCACCCGTCCCCAATGGTTCCCGGCCAATGTCCATACAAGCCCTAACACGTGACCAGTTGACCCGCACCTCACATCGCCGTAAACTCAAAACCAAGAGACCCTGGAAATCTCATCGATGCACTGCGTCACCTCCTCGTTCAGACTCCGTGGTTGATTCCGTGTTGTTGTCGTTTGTACAGTCACCGTCTTTGCTTTTCTCCGATTGTGTTTGCGCTTTCGCCTTTCTCACATTTTCACCACAAAGAGGTCTTGCACCGCCCGTTTTGTTGATCTGTTGCTGTGTTTGGTGGTACTGGCTGTTGTGAGCAGGAAGCGTTGCATTGCTCAAGCACTTTCCCTACCGCCGCCGACCATTGTGCCGTCCCCTACACCGGCCGGGTAGATGAGGTTTCATTCCGTTTGAGAGTGTTGTATTGGGAGACAATCCAATTCTGGTGTCCCAGTTGTTGCGAATACGGAAATTGTGACGAGTTTTGTATCTCCTGGAACAGAGTCGCGGAAAGGACCATTCATCTTTCTGTTCAATTCACAAGCCGATGTGGATACACTTGGCCTGGGCATCTTCAGCCCTTCTGGATGTGATTAGGCAAACTGACTTTGATTTGCCTCGTTGCTGTCCTGCCCATGTTTCCGTGCTCCATCCAGAATGTATATTCACGGATTGCGTTGATTCAAGGCAAGCATACGTTCATGAGTATTTGAGATGTATTCCGATGGTGTTCCACAATCCTTGCCTGGTCATTGTGAGTAAAGCGCCAAAGCCTACCGCCTGCTGATGTGGATCTTCGCATGGAAGTTGAAACTCGTATTATCAACTGATTTACCACAAAAGTATTATGCAGCACCGAAAAGCTTCCTCCTTTCTCTCCTTGTCATCCTGTGTGGTCTACTCGTGTTTGCTCACAGTTGGGAGGTTGCGCACAGACAGACAGACAGACAGACGCAGTTGTAAGTCCACTCCCACACCCACCCCTGATGCACAGTCTTCGCTAGCAAAGTGCCTTAGACGCCATTGCTCGTTCATACAATCTGGCCCAATCGAGTTGCGTGTCGACGAGGAGACGGTGCGTTCCCAACGCTGGGACACCTATCAATATGTCGTGGTCAACCATCCTGGCAAAGATGGCCGCCAATCGTTGGCTGTCATGGTCGATGCTGCCACCGCGACGGCTCGATGGCCAATAACAATGCACCCATCTGGGCAGGGACGCTCGAAGCCGGACACGCCAGTGGTTTTTCGCTGAAAAACAACATCGACGACCAGATCTTGTCCAACGATTCCGTCGGCTCACTGCGTGTGGTCAGTAACGGGCAACCGCTGGCTGCCATCGCGCCAGTGGCCAAAGAAGACCCCGCCGATCCATCGGTGTACGGCTTCTCCGCCGGGATCGGCGAGTTCGGCCACACCGTCATCTTGCCCAGGGCGGCTAAGAATGCAGGCGGGCGCTCCACCAGCTACCTGGTGATGAACCCCAATGGCACAACTGTCACAGTGACTGAGACGTTCTACAACGAAGACGGCACCACGGCCAAGTCACCGCCCAGCAGTTCGTATACCCTGAACGGCAACGGCAGCGACGGCAGGAACCAGGCATTGGACGGCGGCCTGAGCAACGGCTGGCAAGGCTCCATCGTCCTCGAAGCGACGCAGCCGATTGTCGTGATCATGCGCGAAGTACACGGCGGCGCTGTCGGCGCTTACAACGGCGCGCTGCGGTAACTATTCGGAAGCAGGTGAGATCCGCACGATAAAAGATGATGGGATGATGAGGATGATGGATCTCGACGATCATCATCCCATTATCCCATCATCACTCGTTCAGTATCGATCCCAACTCCCTACCCCTCCGCCAAATGATCCAACAATGCCTGCAACCCCAGCGTGTAGCTGCGCCACCCAAATCCGCAGATCTGCCCCACACAAATCGGCGCAAGGACCGACTTATGCCGGAATTCCTCGCGGCTGTGGATGTTGCTCAGGTGAACTTCCACCGTGGGCAGCGCCACCCCGGCGATGGCGTCGCGCAGGGCGTAGGAGTAGTGGGTGAAGGCGCCCGGGTTGATCAGGATGCCGTCGGCCCAGGTGCGGGCATCGTGGATGAAGTCGATGACAGCGCCTTCGTGGTTGCTCTGGAAAGGACGCACGTCATGCGCGCCCGCGGCCTCGATCACGCGCTGGTTGATCAGCTCCATCGTCACCGTGCCGTAGATGCTCTTCTCGCGCACGCCGAGCAGGTTCAGGTTGGGGCCGTGGATGAGGGCGATGGTGGACAAAGTTGGCTCCTTTCAAAGTATCTTCCGAATCGCGTCTGCCACAATCTCCTCCCCCGGATTGTCGATGATCGTCACATCGCCGATCCCTTGGGGGATGATGAAGCGGATGGTTTTGCCCTGGCGTTTCTTGTCTTGCCCCATGGCGGCGCGCACCGCGGAGACGTCGTACCCCGGCGCGCGGACGGGCAACCCAAGCCGATCCAGCACGTCGCGGATGCGCGTGACCAGCGACGGGTCACAGCGCCCAATCGCGGCGGACAGCTCCGCCGCGGCCACCAGGCCAATGGCGACGCCTTCGCCGTGGCGGATGGTGTATTCGCTCACCTGCTCCAGGGCGTGGCCGAAGGTATGCCCCAGGTTGAGGACGGCGCGCCGCCCACGCTCGAACGGATCTTCGATCACCACGTCCACTTTCACCTGCACGGCGTCGCGCACCAGTTGCGTGAGGTTGGTGGGGCCGGCGCCTTCCAACTGCTGGAAGAGGGCCGGATCGCCGATGATGCCATGTTTGACGATTTCGGCCAGCCCGGCGCGGAACTCTTCGCCGGGCAGCGTGGACAGCACCGCGGTGTCGATGATCACCACGGCGGGCTGCTTGAACGCGCCCACCAGGTTCTTCCCCTGCGGCAGATCGACGCCGGTTTTGCCGCCCACCGACGCGTCGACCATCGAGAGCAACGTCGTGGGGATCTGCACGAACGGCACGCCGCGCAGGTAGCTGGCCGCGGCAAAGCCCGCCATGTCTCCAATGACGCCGCCGCCCAGGCTGATCACCGCGCTGCGCCGATCCAGCCCACCGGCGATGAACTGGGTGTAGAGCGAAGCAATACTCTCCAGCGTCTTGTGCTGCTCGCCTTCGGGGACGGTGCAGATCACCGGCATGTAGCCCGCCGCGCAGGCTTGCGGCCAGCGTTTCGGCGTGCAATTCGGCCAGGATCGGGTTGGTGACGATGGCCACCGGCCCTGCCGTCAACTTGCGGTTGGCCAGCAGCGTCCCCGCGGCGCTGAGCAGACCGTCGCCGATGCAGATGTCGTAATCGTCCTCGGGCGAGGGGACGCGGAGGCGCGTCATGCCAGGGATTTCGGCGTTGGCTTCCAGCGCGGCCACCACCCGATCCAGGATCGTGTGCGGCGACGCGCCGTCGGTTGGCACTTGCAGCGGGATCTCGGCGTAGGCGTTGCGGCGGCTTGCCAGCAGTTGTTCGATGCGGCGGCGGCGGTCGCCTTCTTCGCTCTGCAACAGCGGGCGATCTTCGGCCGCTGCCAGCCGTTCGAGGATGGCGTCCACGCCCGCGGTGAGGCAGACGATGGGGCCGCTTTCGGCCAGGGCCTGGCGGTTGGCATGGCTGATCAACGCCGCCGCCGGTGGCGATCACCAGCCCGCTGCGCTGGCTCAACTGGCTACAAAGCTGCGCCTCTGCCGTGCGAAAGACCTCCTCGCCTTCCGCCGCGAAGACCTCGGCAATGGTCTTGCCGAAATGGGCTTCGAGTTGCTCGTCCATGTCCACGAAAGGGCGGTCGAGCTTTTCGGCCAGCAGGCGACCAATCGTCGTCTTGCCCGTCCCCATGAAGCCGGTGAGGGTGATGTTGGCGTCGGTGTGTGTTTGGGTCATAGTTGGCTGAGTGTGTGGTGAGTTGAGGGATTCAGTCTTGCGCCAAAGTCTATCCCCGCGTGTTGTAAAGGTCAAACTCGATGCCGGAGATAGAACGCAATCGCTGTTGAATCATTGCGCGTCGTCGCGCAGTTGGGGTAGGTAGTTTCTGTGCGGCAGCGTCTGGCGGTAGACGGAGCGGATCTCGGTGACGTGGGGCGCGACTGCCGTGCCGCTGATGGTTTCGCCGTTTAGCGTCAGCAGCGTGGACTGGATGCTGTAGGTCAACGGGCGGGTGACGGTCAATGCCAATTCGACGCGCTTGGGCGGTAGCGTCGATGTCTGTCCTGTGGCGGGCGTGGCTGTGAACGGGACTGTGCCGCTTAGCGGCGTCACGTGCAGCCAGTCCGCCTGCCCGCTCAGGTGACCCTGCCAGCGCAGCCCTTCGGTGACCGAGAAACGCAGCGTCGCTGTCAATTGGTCGACGTCGTCGAGATCGTCTACGGCGTTCCAGTCGAAGACGATCTCCTGTTGCTGCGGCAACCAAACATCAGCCAACTGCGGTGCGTCCAACCCGGGGAAAGTGACAAACCAGTCCACCCCAACCTCGCTCCAGCGGCCGCCGGGGCCGTCGGCGGGGTTGCCGAAAAAGAGCAGATCGGGCTGTGTGGCGTTTTCGCCGCGCACAAACCAGTTCAGCGAGCAGTCGCTTTCGGGCCACCAGCCGATGCGTTCGCCGTCTACGTAAAAGAAAGCTGTACCGTTGATGTAGTCCGCGGTGACGATGGTCTCCATGTCGCCCAGGTGCGCGTAGGCGGGCAGCCGATGCAGCCGCCAGAAGTATTTCTCCTGACAAGTGGGGAAAATGAACTGGCCGCCGCCGGGGGTGGTGGTGTCGAGCAGGGTGTAGAAGATGGCCCCGGTGAAGTAGGGGACGTGGCCGCCGTTGCTCACCTCCACACCGTAGCCTTCGGCGCTCTGCCGCGCCTTCCAGGCGTAGCGGACGTTGCCGTGGTTGGGCCGCCAGTCCACGTATTCGGGCGCGTCGGCCAGCGCGGTACGCGCCGATGCTGCGTCCGCGGTTGTGGTGCGCTGCGCCAGGTAGCGGGCGGCGTCGTCTTTGGGGGGAAGCACGAAGCGGCGCAGATCGTCGTAGATCCCCCACACAGGCACGGCTGTGGCGTTGCCGTCGTTGCTGATGACGGCGTGGCTGTCGGCCACGTCGGTGTCCGAATTTTCCGGATCGTTGTCGAGCAGCAGACGCCAGTACGAAGGCATGGTTGCGTCGTCGCCGTCGAAGTCTTCGGCCCAGTGCGGCGTGTTGGCGAAGGGCCCGGGCGGCAGCTGGGTGCTGTAGACGCCGGGCGCGTCTTTGGGGACAGGCGCTGCTTCGGGGATCGCTCGCTGGATGCCCGACTGCGCCGGTGGTGTGGTCGACGGTGCGTAGACGCGCAGCCAATCGATTTCTACGTCGATCCAGCCGGTGGGATATTCCAGGTAGGCCAGCGACCCCAGGTAGAGGACGTCGGGGCGGGTGGCGACGTAGGGATGTTCCTTGAACGCACTCAGCGGCATCTCTAGCAGCGGCGCGCCGTCCACGGTCACGGTGAAACGGTCTTCGCTTTCCCGGTGATCAATAACAACGGTGATCCAATCGGCGTAGTCGTCGGGGTAGCCGTAGTCGCCCATGTCCACGAAACGGTTGCCCCGATCCGCGCCCACCACGATGCCGCGCCAGGCTTCTACCTCTTTGTCATTGTCGGCGGACACGTAGAAGAGCGGCCCCGCATAGGATGGCGTGTGGCCGTCGGCATAGAGCGAAACGCGGTGATCGCTTGTGTCTTCGATGTGGAAGCGCACACGCATGGCCAGGCGGAAATCGCCCTGGTTGGGGATCCAATCGACGCGTCTGTTGGAAAAAGGAATGTCGTAGGTGGTGGCGCTGTCGTCGACCAGGTAGAGGTAGGGGAAGGAGACGTCCTCGCCGTGGACGCCCACTTGCAGCGCGCCGTCGGCGACTTGCACGTAGCCGTTGGGCGGCGGCGTATAGGCGGCAGGCCCCATCGTCCCCTGCACAGACCAGTGTGCGGGGAAGTTGATGCAGTTGAACTCGTCGTTGAAGTAGACGAACCAGCCGTCGAGCCGCAGCGGATCGTCCTCGGGCGGCGCGTCGCACACTTCCTGCGCCGGGATCGAATGATCTTCGGCGGCAACGAGGACGAGCACGCCGGGGGCAAGCAACAGCACGGTGGTGACCAGCGCGCCAAGGATGCGAATGACGGTATTCGGCATGGTGTTTGGTTGGCTCATGGCGATGGTTTGGGCAGACAATCACACACTTGCGCCAGCAGCGCGGGGACAGGCTGGGTTGTGTCCACGATCAGGTGGTGCGCGGGATCGATGGGGAAGTTGAAACAGCCGTCGTATTGGGCCAGCAGCGCCTGCATGTCGGCCCAATTGTTGATTTTGTGCGTCGATTCTGCGGGCGGGCGGGCGTCGAGACGGCGTCGCCACTCGTCATCGTCGAGGTGAGTCTCCACCACAAGGACGTGCGCGCCATGTTTTTCCGCCAGCCGGCAACCGGCGTCGTAGCCCTGCGGGTACGAGAGCGGCGTGTCCACGATGCAGCTTAGCCCCAGGCCAAGCTGCGTGTCGGCGATACGCCAGGCCACGTCGTAGGCCATGCCGTTGCCGCCGGGCAGCCCCCGCGTGAAGTCTTTGACGTCGTCCTTGTCGATGAGCGGCCACCCCAGGTGACGGGCCAGGGCGCGGGCCAGCGTGCTCTTGCCCGTGGCCGGGTGCCCTTTCAGCAAAACGAGGACAGGCGCGTTCATTCGTGCTGCCCTGTGTCGCCAAAGAGCCGGAACGCAGCCGGGTCGACGTGGGCGGACTGGTGCATGAGCACGGCGTTCATGATCTCGATGGCCATACGCGATTCCAGCGTCACCCCGGCGCGCACGCCCACGCACGGGTCGTGCCGTCCTTTTTGCAGCTCAAAGTCGATCTCTTGCAGGTTCTTGCGCACCGACTGCTGCGGCTTGGTGATCGTGGACGTGGGCTTGAAGCCCACACGGCAGACCACCGGCATCCCCGTAGTAACGCCGCCGAGCAGTCCGCCGTGGCTGTTGGCCTGGTAGCCGCTGCGGCGGATGGGATCGTTGTTCTGGCTGCCTAATCGTTCAATCACGCCGACACCGTGGCCCACTTCGCACGACTGCGCGGCGTTGAGGCCACCCAACGCGCCCATCAGCCGGATCTTCAAGCTTTGGTAGAGCGGTTCGCCGATCAGCGCAGGCGGGTTCACGGCCACGACTTCCACTGCGGCGCCGATGGAATCGCCGTCGATGCGGGTACGCTTGATCAGTTCGGCGGCTTCAGCGGCGAAGTCGGGATCGAGGGACTGGATCTCAGCTTCGGCCAGGATCGTTTCGACGGCGTCGATCTCGTCTTGGGGGACGGTGAGCGAACGGCGATGGGCGATGACGTCCTCGAAGTGGGCGGCCAGGCTCTTCTCCGTCTTCAGCGGGCCGACCTGCACGATAGACGAGAGAAAGATCGTGCCGAAGGTCTGTTGCAGGTAGACGCGGGCAATCGAGCCACCCACCACGTCGGTGATGGTGGAGCGGTAACTGGAGCGCCCCCCGCCGCGCACGTCGACAAAGCCCTGCGACTTGTGGTGTTTCACCAGATCGGTGTGGCCGGGGCGTACTTCGCCCGTTTCACCGGCAAATTGATCGTAGTGCCTTGAGCGCTTCGACGTGGAAAGGACCAGCGCCGCAATCGGTTCGCCGGTGGTGTAGCCTGCTTCGTAGCTCTCGGTGGCCTGCTCGCGCCCATCGACGGTCACCGCGACGGTGGGGCCGGATGTGAGCAGATCGAGGTTGTCTTCGTGGTAGAGGCCAGAGAGGAGCAACACTTTGTCGTCTTCGTGGCGGGGCGTGCCATGCCGGTTGCTGCCGGGGCGCCGTCGATCCAGATAGCGCTGGATCGCTGTCCTTTCCACAAAGAGGCCGGGCGGGCAGCCGAAGACAATCGTCGTTACGCCTGGCCCATGCGATTCACCGGCGCCGGCCACGGCGAAGAGGGGGCCACCAAGGATTTCCATAGAGGGTGTGCCTTCGTCAATGCGTGGTGCGTGGTGCGTGTACTAGTAGAGTGTACGATCTCTGTATGGGGAACGATTATGCTTGGTTCCGTACTCAGCAATTCCCAATTTCGACGCGGAGTAGGCATCCTCAGATGCCGGGTAGACCTGAACAAGCCGCATCTGAGGATGCTCTCTCCGCAACTGAGCAAGAATCGTTTCCAATGCAGGAACCACTTCCTCCAATGGTACACGCACCACGCACTACGTACGATACGTATGCTCAATATCAAAGACGTGCGAATGCAGGTTGGCGATCCACTGTTTGCCTTCCTGGGTGACACGCAGGTAGCGCAGGGCGTCCTGGATGTAGGGGTTGACTACGTCCCAGTAGAAGCGGGCGTAGTTGTCGCGCATGTCTTCGAGGCTTTCGTAAGCGATCTTGCCGCCGTTTTCCACTTCGTCCAACTCGTGGTAGAGCGCGGGCAGCTTGCGCAGGTAGTTGGGATCGCCCAGTTGACCGATGAAATCGGCGGCGCGCACCAGCCCGGCGTAGTTGTCTGTCACCTGGTAGGCCGGATCGTCGGGGATGGGGAAACGTGTGATCTCGATATACTCGCAGATCTGTTCCACGTCGATCTCGATGAACAGGGGCTGGTTGAAGCGTTCGCGCACGAAGAGTTTGCTGCGGTCCACGTGATAGGCTGATAGCGAAGCGTCTGTGGTGCCGGCGCGCATGCAGACTGTCTCGTCGCCGATGCCGGTGGCCACGCGGCATCCACTGTCGTTGCGGCAGACGCCGCGCACGAAGCCGATGTCGTGGCAGAGCAGGGCAATGGTGAAGTGGAGCCACTCCTGCGGCGATACGCCGCCTTCGCATAGATGCTTTCCCTGCAAAATGGCCTGGCCCACCATCGTCACCATGACGGTGTGATCGAGGTTGTGGTAGAGGGCGTCGGAGTTGGCAATGTTTTCAAGCGCCAGCTTGCCGCACCATGCCGCGGTGCGGCCCAGCAGCGGCATGCGATCCCCGTAACTCTGGCGATAGGCGTATTCCAGTTCTTCGACAAACCGATCAATGACGAGCTTCTGTAGGTTCAGCATTTCCCTGTTCCGATATGCGGCGATACGGGTTCAGCAGTTCAGGGTCTTTGCGCCGAATAGGCATGCTGCTTTCTCCGCAATTGCGCAGAGAATCGTGAACTGCTTCTCATTTCTTTGAGGTGCAACGGAAACCGCGACAGGGGACGGCGCGGCGACTAGCGACCGAGCAATTCAAGTAGCCGATCTGGCCTATCGGTTATTATACCGTCAACACCGATTTCGATCAGATCTTGCATCTCGTCTTTTTCATTGATTGTCCATACCTGTACGTTGAGGCCGCGATTGTGGGCGCTGCGGACCGTGTGTGAGGTGACAATCTCGATGTTGCCACTGCGTCGCGGCACCTGCAACGCTTCCGCTCGCGGTGAATACAAGTTCCCCAATCGCGCCAGAGACAGATAAACAAACGCGCACGTCGCCCTCGTGACCGGACGTGGCGACCTCGGGGCAGATGCGGCGGAAATCGTCCAGCGCGTGGTTGTGGAACGAGCCGACGATGACCTGATCTGTCTTGTTGTAGCGACGGATCAGATCGCACAGCGGCTGGGTGATGGACGGATCAGCCTGCTTGATTTCGATGGTCATGGGCATGTCGGGCAGCGCCGCGAAGACTTCTTCCAGCGTGGGGATGGTGATCCCCTGCCCGCGGAAAGGAAAGGTTGCACCGTCGTCGTCGGTCCACCGATAGCCGGCGTCGAGGGCCTTGAGTTCGGCCAGCGTCTTCGTCCTGACTTCGCCCTGGCCGTTGGTGGTGCTGTCTACGGTGTCATCGTGGCGCACCACGAGGACGCCGTCTGCGCTGGCGTGGACGTCCATTTCCAGCATATCCACGCCCAGTTCGGCAGATTTCTCGAAGGCGAACAGCGTGTTGGCGAGCCACAGCCCCGCCGCCCCGATGCGCGATGACTAGCGGACGCGCCGTCAGCCGCTCAAACACAGGACGTTCCGCCGCAGGCCGCGCCAGCAGCGACGCCACACCGTAAAACAGTAGCGGCGCGCCGACAATTGCCCCTAACAGCCAGCCGCCCCTGCCTCCTCGTCTTTTCGCCTCGTCGCCTCTCCCCATCATCGCATCATCCCATCATCACGCTGATAAATCGCCCGAAAGTTGGCGGCGTCGATGTCGTAGGTCCACGCGTCATTTGCGGCGAGCAGCGCGGCCATGCGCCCGATCTCGTTGGACGATTTGGCCGCGGAGCCGCAGCCGCCGACGGCGGTGTAGAGCTTACCCGGTACAACCGCGTCGACGTAGGGGTAGCCGTGGTCGGTGTAGGTGAGGACGCAGGCTTTGCGCACAAAGTTGCGCGCCGCCAGCCCAGGGATCAGATCGAGCAGCGCCTGGCGCAGGGCGTCGGCCTCTTGGGCGCTGCCGTCGGCGTGGAACCAGTCGTCGAACTCGGCCAGATCTGTGCCGAGTTCCTCGGGCAAATTGGTACCCCCCAGCTTGATGTACCACTTGCCGTCGGGGTATTGGACGGGCGGCAGCACGTAGATCGAAGGCAGGTTGTCTATGCCCAGCACGGGTGTGATCACCGTGGGCATGGTCGCCAGCCGCGCCCGCTCGGCTTCGTCCACTTCGGCCAGGGTGACGGTGCGCTTTTTGACGGTCATCGAAAGCCGCCGCCCCAGGAGCAGGTTGTGGTTGTTGGCAAAACTGCCCGCCGCCACCAGCACCTTGCGCGCCAGGACGGTGCGTCCGCCGTCGGTGGTAACGGCCATTGCATCGCCGTCCTCGCGCACGTGGACGGCGGTTTCGCGCAGCAGTTCGCCGCCGGCCTGCTGCATGGCGATCAACTGTGCGCGGACCAGCGACCGCGGGTTGACGTAGCCGGCCTGTCCTGTTTCCCACACGCCCACGAAGTCATCGGGGAAGTGGAGGAAGGGGAAGTCACGGCGCAGCGTGTCGCCATCCATTTCGGTGAAGACGGCGCCGAAGCGATGACCGTTCTCGATGCGATGGCGCTGTCTGTCTTCGCCGTCACCGGGCGCGTGGACGAGTTGTAGACCGCCTACTGCTGCATGAAATTGGACGCCGCTGCGCTGTTCCCGGTCCGCGTAGGCGTTGATGGAACGCGCCGCCCATGCCGTCCAGATCGGATCGGCGTCGATGATGCGGGTGATGCGTCCTTGATCATAGTGGCTGGACCACACACCCCGGTGATCGCGCCAGTTGTCCGGTTCGGCGGGGCCGATGGCGACCACGTTGAGACCGTCCTCGGCCAGGTAGTGGGCCGCGGCGGCGCCGATCATGCCTGGGCCGATCACTGCGATGTCGTACATGGGTTGTCCTCTACTGGTCATGTTGCGCCTGCATCCAGCCGTAGACGGCGATTTCGCTGCGCAGGTAGGTTGTGTGCGCAGATTGAACCTTCTGCTTCACTTCGGGCTTGTCGAAGTCTGCTGTGTTCAGACTGAAAAAGGCGCGTTTGGTGTCTGTGGTCTGGTCGGCGTGGCGAAGGATGGTGGCCAGGATCAGGGCGTCGCTGGCCTCGGGGAGATCCAGTGCTTTGCGCAGCTCAAGGCACTGGCGTAGGTCATTTTCCGTGCAAGCAATGATCTCTGAATTGTGTGCAAGAAGCTGGTCGATGACAGACTCCAGGTTTCGTGAAAATTCCAGAATCAAGAAGTCATATGCAATCTCTGCCTCTTCAATTGTCTGCTGCAGGTGCTGGCTTGCCGCCAGCCTCGATGTGGCCCAGATGCCCCGCACTTGCTCGTTTGCCAGTGTACGCAGCGCTCCAGGGTGCTTTTCGATGCGTTCGGCGTAAGCAAATGCCTCCATGAAACAGACGTCAGGCACTGCGAGAGTAGCGCCTGACGCTGCAAAACGGGTAAATGGTTCGATTTCGATTTGCCCCTTGGCGACGCCGATCAAGAAATGGTTTCAAGGTACAGGATCATGCGGGTAATGCTGCTCGCCGTTCTGGGTAGCTGTGTTGGAATGCCGTGATCAAATTCGCATGCAGAAAATCTGCTCGATGTGGCGCCACATCGCCGCGCCAACCATGCAGCACGTCTGCCAACCATGCCTTGACCAATCCCTCCAGGTAATAACCAAACATGAAACCCCGCGGCTCGGCCGTGAGTTTGTTCAGGAGATCGGGGTCGTACACCGACAGAGTCTCTAGCATGGACGCCGAGAAGAGGAGTTTCGGCTGGGTGTCTGTCATATCTGCAGGTAGCTCATAGAACGTAATCATGCTCAAATCAACAAGCGCGAAGATTGTGCGCTGTGCCTTAGGCAGGCGCTGTCGCCACCACTCGATTTGTTCTGGGATTTCCGCTGCGCTGACCTGCCGTTCTTTGACTTCGACCACCAACAGCGTGTCGTCGCTGCCTTTCAACAAAATATCGGCTTCTGTCATGGCCTGTACCTCCATCCTACGCCTGCACTGACGGCATTATAGCACAATCTCGGCCAGCACCGGCAGGTGATCGGATGGGTAGCGCGCCCCACGATGATCGTCCAACGTGTGGAACGATTGCACGGCGGCGACATTGCGCACGAAGATGTAGTCGATGGTAGCGCTGCCCGGCGGGCGATAGCCGTGAAAGGTCCATTCTGGGCCGGTGGGCGGCGTAGACGAGATGGTGCGGGCGTCGGCCAGGCCGGCGTCCACGAGGATCTGGTAGGGCGGCGAATCGGGCAGGCAGTTGAAGTCGCCGGTGAGGATCACAGGCTGATCGGCGGCGACGTCCATGCGGCGCAGGATCAGCTTCGTCCCTTCCGCCTGGGCCATCTTGCCGCGGTGATCAAGGTGAGTGTTGAAGACGAAAAAGCGCCGCCCGTCGCCGTCTGCGAACTCGCCCCAGGTGCAGACGCGCACGTTGTTGGCGTCCCAGCCCAGCACGCCCACGGCGGTGGGGTCTTCGGACAGCCAGAAGGTGTCGCTGCGCAGACAGTTGAAGGCGGCTGTGCGGTAGAAAATGGCAGAGTACTCGCCGTCGCTGATGCCGTCATCGCGGCCGACGCCGACGAAGGCGTACTCGGGCAGGTGTTCGAGACTGTAGTTCACCTGGCTGTGGACGGCTTCCTGCACGCCGAAGAAGTCGGGCTGCTGGCGGCGCAAGAGATCGATGGCGACGTCACGGCGGAAGCGCCAGGCGTTGGGGCCGTCGGCGTCGTTGGGGAAGCGAACGTTGAAGGACATCACCTTCACAGGGTAGCTCCTTTGGCGGCGGTGATGAAGGCGCGTATGGCGTCGTGATCCTTGCGGCCAGGGGGAAAGCTCGACGCCGCTGCTCACGTCCACGCCCCAGGGGCGCACGGTGCGCACGGCCGCGGCGACGTTGTCGGTGGTGAGGCCACCCGCCAGCAGCAATCGTGGTACGCCGGGCGATGGCGGCGGCGACGTTCCAATCGGTCTTCTTGCCGGTGCCGCCGTAGTGGTTGGGATCATAGGCGTCCACCATCAACTGTGGCCCATCAGGCGCGCCGACGGGGGCGAAATGGGCGGCTTCGTCCTCGGCCTGTTGCGCCGTGGCGGGCGCAGCGCCTTGAACGCCTGCGGGCCAGCCCGGCCAGGATCTCGGGTGTCTCCGCGCCATGTAATTGCACGAAATCCAGCCCCACGATCTCGATGATCTCGGCGATGCGGACAGGTTCTTCGTCCACGAAGACGCCGACGAGTTTGGGGATCGGGGACTGGGAATCGGGGCCTGGGGATCGGGTAAGCGATCCAGTCCCCAGTCCCCAGTCCCGAATCGCCTCCGGCGCAATATAGCGCGGTGACTTCGGGTAGAAAATGAAGCCGATCAGGTCCGCGCCGGCTTGGATGGCGACTTCGGCGTCGGCTGGGTTGGTGATGCCGCAGATTTTTACCTTGGGGATCAGCGTGGGAGCGGCCATTGGGCTTCGTCCTCGGGATGGGCGTCGAGATGATGGAGCAGATCGAGCAGACTTTCCAGGCGGATGTAGGTGATGTCGCCGCCGTGTGTCAGGTCGTGTTCGCCGTCGGCGTGCTGACCGTGACGGTCGATGAGGAAGGCGCGCAGACCGGCCCCGAATGCGCCGCCGCAGTCGTCGTCCACGCGGTCGCCGATGAAGATGGCGTGGCGGGCGTCGCTCTCCAGGACGGAGAGCGCGCGTCTAAATGGCTCGGGATCGGGTTTGCGCCCGTGGCCGTCGTCGCCGGCGATGATCACCTCGAAACGGTCGGCTAGATCGTGGTCGCCGAGGAAACGCAGCGCGCCACGACGTCCGCGTTGGGTGATCATGCCCAGCCGCCACTGTCCTTGGGCCAGGGTTTCGAGCAGGGGCAGGGCGTCGTCGTAGAGCGGCGGCGTGGGGTCGTCGGCGAAGTAGTCGACCATCTGCGCCACGATGTTGGGATCGTCGATGCCCAACTGCGCGGTGACCCGTCCATACGGGCGCGGCCAGACGGCGTCCCAGGTGGCGGGGTTGTCTTCGGCGGTGCCTTTGATGGCGGCGGAGAAGGCGTAGAACCAGTGGATCTGCTCGGTGAAGGCGCTTTCCACGTCCTCGGGCGAGCGAGGATAGCCCCACTCGGTCAACTTTTCGGGCAGCAACACGTGGCTGTGCTGCACCAGCGTGCCGTCCAGATCGAAAAGAATCGTGTCGATGGTCATGTGGGGAGTTTACTGCAAGGTGGAGAAGGGTGCAAGGATAAGGGGAATACAGCAGCGATAGAGCGCGGATTGAGCGGATTGGGCTGATCTAAGCGGATTTCAGAACCATTGCTGGTCGAGGTCTCTCCTCACTTAAAGGGATTCATGACGGTCAGTTTTTGGTCGATGACAAGTCCATCATGCAAGTCCTCCGAATAGAGCGTTGTCGCACCGGAAATGATCGCACTTGCAACGATAAGGCTATCCCAATGCGAAAGCGAGTATCGTTCACGTAGTTCTGTTGCCATGATGAGCACAATCTCGTCTTGGCCGACAACCACGCAGGTCGCGTAGAAATCACTGATTACGTCGCGCGTCTGAGCTGGGGTAAACTGCTCACGCTTAACTAAATTGGCGCAGACTTCGTTAATCACCTGGACACTGACGATCGTAGATCTTGACTTTTGGATGAGCTTATTGGCTAGATTCGACTTGCGTTCATCCTGACTTGCGATGAATGCATAGAGCCATACATTTGTGTCGATGAAGCATGAAGTGTTTTCTTGTGGTTCACTCACGGTGGTTGATCCTGTGGAGATTAACCGCGACCTTCATAGATCTCGTCTCTGGTCATGGGAACGAAGTTCGGATCTCGAATGGGATCGGCTAAAAGACGCGCTATGATACCTGTACCGCCAGGCTTTCCCCTTGACAAGATGATGACCCGAACCGAGTCACTCAGTTGTTCACGGTATTCCGTTGGCACCTCGATGACACCGTTCTTGACCGTTGTTTGAAATTCGACTGCAATCATGTGGTCTGTGCCTCCATGCTTTATCGCAATCACATGTCAACGCGAGTGTACCTCAAACTGAACGGGCCGTAAAGTTCAAATCATCGGACAGATGCAGGCGTCGCCTCGTCGTCTGGCGTGAAGTCGCGCGCCACATCATTGCCGCGGAATTGGAGCGAGTAGAGGTGCGCGTATAGCCCGTTCTGCGCCATCAGCGTTTCGTGATCGCCGATTTCTACGATGCACCCCTCGTCGAGGACCACGATCCTGTGCGCGATCTTGATCGTGCTGAGCCGGTGCGCAATGATCACCGATGTGCGCCCCTGCATCAGCCGATCCAGCGCGTCTTGCACCAATTCTTCAGATTCGCTGTCGAGGGCACTGGTGGCTTCGTCCAAGAGCAGGATGCGCGGGTTCTTGAGGATGGCGCGGGCGATGGCCAACCGTTGGCGCTGCCCGCCGCTGAGTTTGACGCCGCGCTCGCCCACGATGGTGTCATAGCCGTCGGGCGTTTCCATAATGAAGTTGTGGGCGTTGGCCGCCTTTGCCGCTTCGATGATCTCGTCTTCGGCGGCGTTGAGGCGACCGTAGGCGATGTTCTCGCGGATCGTCCCGCCGAAGAGGATCGTCTCCTGCGGCACGAGACCGATCTGGGATCGCAGGCTCTGTTGCGTCACCGTGCGGATGTCCACGCCGTCGATGCGGATGACGCCGGACGTGGGGTCGTAGAATCTTGGGATGAGGTTGAAGAGCGTGCTCTTCCCCGCGCCGCTAGGACCGACCAACGCCACGATCTCGCCCGGCGCAATCTCCAGCGACACGTTGTTGATCACCGCCACCTTGCGCTCATAGCCGAAGGAGACATCGTCGAAGGTGACGGCCCCTTGCACCGGCGGCAGCGTCCGCGTTGGGGCGTCGTCCCTGGCGGGCGGCGTGTCCAAAATCTCGAAAACACGCTGAATCGCGCCCACCGCTTCGCCGGGAACTGCCCGTACAAGCTCGAAAGCCCGCCCAGGCTGGTGGCGTGTTGATCGAGTAGATCAAAAAGCCGCTGATCAATGAAAATTCCATCGACCCGCCAGCACCTGCGCGTCCACTGAACCAGAGGATGGCGGCCACGGCGCTGAACCCCATGAGACGCCATCAGCCCGCCGAACGTCGACCGGTAGAGCGCCAGTTTCAGCGCCGCTCCCAATGTGACGCGCAGCGCGCCCTGGTAGCGGTTCACCTCGTAGGTCTCGTTGGTGAAGCTCTTGACCACACGGATGCCCTGCAATCCCTCTTCGACGGCCACCGTGGAATCGGCTAGCGAATCCTGTACTTGGGTGCTCATGCGTTGCAGCACACGTCCATAGCTCAGGGCCACCGCCATAATCGCCAGCACCAGCACCAGCACGAAGACCACCAGCCGCGGGTTAAGCAGGAAGACGATCACCACCGAGCCGATCAACGAAACGACGCTGCTCAGGAGTTGGGTGGCGTTGTTGGTGAGCAACGTGCGCACCTGCGTCACGTCGCTGGAGACACGTGAAATGATCTCGCCCACGCGGCGGTCGGCGTAGAAGGCCAGGGACATGCGCTGCAAATGCTGATAAAGCTGCGAACGCAGATCGAGGACGATGTTCTCGCCCACGAAGTTGAGCGTGTAGCTCTGCACCAGCGTAAACACCGCCTGCACCAGGAAGACGCCAATCAGCGCCACGGTGAGGAAATTGAGCTGTGTCATGTTCTGCTGCTTCAACACCGAATCCAGCAATCGCACGATGACCAGTGGGAAGGTCAACCCCATGGCGCTGGAGATGGCCAGCGCGCCGATGGCCAGGGCCATGCGTCCACGGTAAGGCTTGAGATAAGCCAGCAATCGCCGCCAATTGACGGGTGTGTCAGGAGTGGGGCGATCATCGTTGGCGCGATTGCGCCGTCCGCGTCTGCCTTGAAACATGTAATGATCCTCAACAATCAAATAGTGGGCTATCTCACGATTCGCGTCCCTACCATCTTATCACGCAACAGCGATTTGAGGACGCCCACCTGCATCATCGACAGCACATGCACCTGCATCCCGGCCTCCATTGCTGTCTCGGCGCGGCGGGCGGCTTCGAGTTTGCCTGCCATTGCGCCGCTGGCGTCCACGCGCTGGTGACGGTCGAACTCAGCGTCGAACGCGCTCAGGCTGATCTCGGCGAGGCGTGTTGCGTCAGGGAATTGGGCTGGATCGCGGTCGTAGATGCCATCTACCGCGGTGGCGAAGACGAGCCGATCCGCGCCAAAGTGGACGGCCAGATCCGCAGCCAGCGTGTCCCCGCCGTGGACGCTGAAACCGGCCTGCCTGTCCACGAGGACATCGCCGCCCAGCAGCGGGATCATGCCCAGGTCGAGGAAGCCGCGCACCGCTTCCCAGAAGTACGTTTCGGGGGCAAAACCGTTGGCGGTGACACACGAACTGGGCAGGATCGTGGCTACCGCCAGCCCGGCGCGGTGACACGCTTCGGCCAGCGCCACCCGCAGGTGAAAGACACTGTTCTGGGCGAACGTCAGGTGGATCAACTGATCGGGGGACAGAAATCCCCGGTGCAAACGATGCTGCACCACCGGCGGATGCCCAAACGATCCCACCCCGTGTACCAGGATCAGCCGCTCCAACAGCCCCTCGTCGATACACTGGCGAATTTCGGCGGCAATAGGATCGAGCAATTCAGCGCGCAGCGTGTACGGCTGTCCTTTGTCCGTGAGCAGCGCGCCGCCTAATTTGATGATGGCAAGAGATTGGCTCATTCTGCTTCTTCTTCGTGATTCTTCGTGTGACTTCGTGGCTCACAATTCTGGCAGATCTTTACAGTGTGAACAACGGCATGTGCGGCCACAGTCCTGGCGCGACGGCCGAAAGGACGAGAATCCCCACGAAAACGGACAACGCAATCGAGTAGTTGTCCAATCCCCGCGGCGTGAACGCTTCGACCACGGCGGCGATCAGGCTCAGGATGACAATTGTGACCAGGTTCAGCCCCGTGCCGAAGACGGCGCAGAGCGCAGCAATCAGGATCGCCGATCCGGCGAACATGGCAACCGAGCCTGCCACCGTCTTCTCCGCGCCGCTCAGGCCAAACCTGCGTCCACCGCCGAAGCGCCGCCCGATGATGTCGGCCAGGCCGTCGCCGCCGGCCAGCGCGCCCAGGATGTAGAGCGCCGCCGGGTTGCCGTTGTCCCCGGCGTTGAAGAAAAGGATCGTACACACCAGCATGATCACGGCGTAGTGCAGCGTCCCTGCCAGCAACTCTGCGGATCGCCGCTGCGCGACATCGGTTGACGAAGGCTTCGTCCTTGCGCAGGCCAAGGCCGATGGCGGCGAACTGGATCACAAACGCCAGCGGCACCTGGCGGCAATGTAGCGGGTGACGCCGTCGCTGCCCGAAAAGAGCAGCCAGCAGATCACAAAGAGCGTCGCCGCGAAGATGTGGATGATCTTGCGCGTGATGTAAGTCGGCAGCAGTTCGCGCTTCTGCAAGACGCCGTTGACGATCACCAGCGCCTGGATCACGCCAAACGTGATCACCAACGCGATCACGTCCCACAGCCAGGAAAGATTGTCGCCGAGCGGGTTGAGGGTGAGGTGCATGGGTGGCTCCAGAGTAGACGGAGGACGGAAGACGATAGACCGCTCAATCTCTATTCTTTGAAAGAAAGCCCCCTGGCTTCCAGTTCATCGCGAATCAAGCCGATAGCCTTCGGCCCCATACCGTGGAGTTTGAGCAGTTCGGCTTCGGTGGCTTGGGCGAGTTCTTCAATGTCGGTGTAGCCGGCGGAGGCAAGCGCACGCCGGGCGGGTTGGGAGACGCCACGCGGCAGGTTGCGTACAAGTTCTTTTTGGGGGGATGGCATGTTGTGTCCTTTGCTAGGCGGGTGCGTATACACAGGTGTGCTTTGCATTGTAACTGCGCGCCGAGACTCTGGCCCGTGCCTGGCACTGTCGTCGCGCGCCAGATTCGCTTCGATCCACGCTCGATGACGTTGAAACGCCGCCGCTTCCCGCTGCCAATGCGCCAGATGACCGTCCCGCTTGAGCCTAGCGGCCACGTCGCGACCGACCATCTCTTGCATCGTCCTTTCGTCGCCCATCCGCGCCAGGACGTCCGCGATCATGTCGAGGAGGTCGTCATCGGCCGCAATGCCGTAGGTGTCGCAGAACAGATGCAGCCGCCGACTGCCCTGCGCAACATCGGCTGTGGCAAAGTCCACCTGATCTGCGCTGTTGAAGGAGAGCGGAACCGTCCAATAGGCGGCGTAGGCCACGTCCTTGATGCGGGGACCCGGCCCCGCCAGATCGAAATCGAGGACGGCAACAGGCACGCCATCCTCGTAAACGAAATTGTACGGCGCGAAATCATTGTGACAGATCACCTCGCTCCGCTCCGGATCGGGATGCCGATACGCCCACATCGCATCGCCCGCTGGGGCGAAGTCGACGGTGGCATCATGATAACGTCTGAGCATCTGCGCCGTGGCGATCAGCGCCTCGTCCGACTGCCAGATCGAGGGCAGAATGCCGGTCTCGCCATCGATGAAGGACAGGATCTCGCGGTTCTGCTCGTCGATCCCCAGAAAACGCGGACAGCCGTCGAATCCCCTGTCCTGCAAATGCAGCAGTAGACGATGAACGGTGGCGCTGTTCGGCGTCAACCCGCGACGGACAGTGTCACCGACGCGCACGACGGTGTTGACGTTGCCGCCCTCAAGTTGGATTTCGTCATTGTGCAATGGAATCAGCCTATCATGAGGATTCTATCGCTACTCGTGGTTTTGCCGCTTGGCGATGAACCTGACGCCGTCTATGTCTTCAAAGTGACCATCCTGTGTCCACAAAATGGCCTGATGGGTCTGCGCTGTGGCGAGGATGATGCTGCCTGCCAAAGGCAGTTTGAGATCCAACGAAGCTTTCGCTGCATCAAGGGCAAGGGTTGCTGTGAGATCGATGACTTGCGATTGCATCATCGTTGCTACAGCTTGTAAAGCTTCGCTTTCATCTTTTTGTTGACAGACACGTTTGAATACTTCGTAAAGGCTGATTGCCGGGACGACCAGTTGTTCTGGATCCTCGATTGCAGCGGCGAAAAATTCCGCGTTAGGTCCATCTGCAAAGTATTCAAGCCAGCCCGATGAATCAACGACGTTCATATTCGATCCGCTTCACGTTCAACTGATGTGTCAATTCCTTTCAAAAAACCACGCAGACTTCGCGCCGAACGTATCGGTACTAATTCGATTCGGTTCTGGTAGGCGATCACCTGCACTTTCTGCCCAGGCTCGATGCCCAATGCTTCTCTCACTTTTCGTGGGATAACTACTTGATACTTCGGAGATACAGTTACCGCGTCCATACAAACTCCTTATCGATGGGGAGAACGTCATACGGTTGCATTGTATCTTCACTGTTCTGAAATAGCAAGGGTGATCAGTAAATCGTCTTGGCGTCGCTGGGCAGCGCCCGCACATGACGCAAATGCGCGCGGACCCGTTGATCGTCCGCTTGCGGATAGTCGAAGCCGAAGTGCGCGGCGACGGCCAGCGCCTTGGCGCGGAAGAGATCGCTCATGGCGTCCTGTGCATCCCAGGCGTGTTCGTAATCGGCGTCGGACCAGGTGCGCAGCAGCGCCAGCCAGTCCTCAGGCGACAGTAGACGCTCCAGGTACTTGCCCGATTTGCCAGGACTCACGGCGAAGTCGGTTTGCACGCCCACGAACCAGGTGATCATCTTCATCAACTGCGGGCGCACGTAGGACTCGCGCACGTCCAGCGCGTAGAGGATCTCGCGCCGCCACAGCCCTTTGGCCACGTAGACGCTCACCCACCAGAACTCGTTACAGCAGTCGGCGAACTGTTCGACTGTGGGGGACTTGGGCAGGTAATCGCGGTCGCTTGCCGGTGGGAAGGGTGGCACAATGCCATCTTTGTCGAGGAGGAGGATGCTCTGGCTGTCTTCGTCCATTTCGGCGAGGCGGTGGGCGGCGAAGAGGGTGAGATCGATGCGGTTGCCGTCGGCGAACTGCATGAGGTAGGCGTAGTGTTTGTCCAAGTCCGGGCCGGGGACGCCTGTTGCCTCGGCCTGTCGACTGTCCATGTCGTCGGGCAGTTGCAGGATCATCATCTCGCCGAAGCAGTCGATCCAATCTGGTTCCGCCCGAAAGGAGGTGATTTCGGTGACGACGTAGACGATGTCGAAATCTTGAAACGGATCGCGTGACGCGTTGGGGTTGGCGCGCGATCCGTTCATGATCACGGCGCGGATGCGTTCGTCCTGATGAGCGACGCCGAGGATTAGATCGAACATCTCCTGTTCGCTGCGCATGGGTGTCTCCTGGTGGTTTGGCGGGTGAAGGGCGAGCGGCCGCAGCGGCTATCCGTCCGCTGCATACTCCTGGGGTGACAACACCACGCTCCAAAATAGCACGACGAGCATGTCGACAAAACAATCGCAAAGATGAGCTGGATCGGCGAGAATGTTGTCAAAATCAAGTGGCCGAACGCCGCCGAGATACGAACGGCGTCAGCGCCGAGATGTCCAGCGAGCCGTTGATCCGGCTGTCGTTTTGCTGAAAGATGCGCCGCGTCGATTGCCGAACGGCACTGTCGTGTAGCGCCGATCGAGCAACGCACCGAGCCAGGGCGGTTGTACCTGTGAGCGGCGTCACCCGTCGAAGAGTACATGCAGCATTTGGTTTCCACTGCGGCGGCGGTGTTCTGGGGCGCAGGCAACTGGCGCATGTGCCATGTCCTCACCGTCGAAGACGCAGATCTCCAAATTGACAGGCGCCCGGCATGGCTGAGTTCAGACGCAGCCGCTGATCTCGCCCGCTCGGAAGTACCTCCGCACCAATTGATCGCCCTGTTGATCGGAGCGGCTGCCATTGATACCAGTTGTTGTAGCTGATGAGTTTGCCCGCCAGCAGCAGGTTCGTGGTCACATCAGAGCACAGCGGTCGGCGCTGGATCCACCACTGCGGCGTTTGAACCGCGGCTGCCCGCGGGTGTGTGTCACGCCGCGATGGCCGACCAGAGCATAAGCAGCAACGAGAACATCAGCAGTGTGCGCACTGCCGGCAGCAGCGTCGTGTAAGCCAGGGTTGGATGGGCAGGCCAATGTCGTGGCCAGATTGGGGCGTTGAACGCACCCGACAGATGCGGGCAGCGCTACACCGAGTTCACGATGCTCATTCGTCAGCGCCAGACCAACCACAGAGAAGCCCATGCCGTCAACAGCAGGACATTTGCCCGTCCATGCGCGATCGCAACGGCGTCAGCCAGATCAACCAGTAGAGCGGCGCTGAACACAAGAACAGCGAGGCCAGCACCTAGGGCGATATCCAGGCAGGTGCCGCCCACGCCCGGTCGCGTCCGTCAGGCAAGGGAACCAGCAGATCAGATAACGAGCAAAAGGTGCAACGTCGTGCCGAACAGCCGATTTCTCGAAAATCTGTGTGCCTTCATGGTTGAAGAGCACACCGTTGATGACGTGGGGTACCCAAAAGGGCAGAGACGCCGATCCAGGCAACGAACAGCCCAACCCCCAGCAAAGAAACCTCTGCCACCAGCGTCTTTCTACGATCAGCACTAGCGGGGGCAGGAGAAGTAGCGGGAGATTTTGAAGACACTTCCAACCCCAACAATATCACCGACCATGGCCCAACTCGGCACCATCCGCCGGTCCGTTGATCTTGGCCGCTTGACCGCCCTTGGCCGCCACGACTGCCGCCACTGCAAACGGTGGCATAGATGTCGTTCTGGCCCATCATGAAAGGTGTGTAGATGGCCAGCGGTGACCATGCCCAGCGCCGCGCCTAGCCGACCACTCGCCTTAGCAGGAAATACCCCAATGGCAAAATCAAACGGCAGATAGAGTAACTTGAGCATGAAGACAGCACGCGCCATGCGACACGGACCACAGCGGGCCAGGCATTCACGTCCACTGCGCCCAGCTTGTCGAGCACGGCCAACCAGCGGCGGTCAGCAAGTAAAAGCCGTAGGGGAGCACACGCCGGGCGCTGCATGATCACATCGCCGTATTGCTCATGCAGATAGGCGTAGAGGTTGAAGTGCCCTTGATTATGTATGCGTCATCCACGGCATGAACATCACGTCATGCTGCCCCGTGACGCATGAGCAAGATGCGCAAAAGATAGCCGCTGAGGATCACCCAGAACCAAGGGGAACGAACAGTTGCGTGCTGTTTTGGCGAAACACCGATGACTTTCTAGCTTCGTAGCTCATTTTCGTGGATCATTGATATGTGTACGCATCCAGTCGGTGACAGCTTGCGCGTCATCTCCGGCGTAGACGTGCTGGTGTCGATCAACGAGATGGGCGGTTGTCCGTCACCTGATTGTCGATTTGAGCCAACGGTTGAAGCGCAATTGATCGTCGATGAACGGCTGATGGCTCGACTGTCGCCATGCCGGGCGCTGCTGCAACCGTGCCGCCAGCACATCGTCATCGCAGATGAGCGCCAGGTAGTGGACGACGGAGAAGTAGCGCCGTTCGGTGCAGCCTTCAGGTCGACGCACGCCGATCCCCGCGCTGAAGATCACCACCGGCCGCCCGCCTGCCCGATGTTCTTGGCCATGCGCAGCCACGTCTCGAAGAAGGCGCAGTTGTCTTCGGGCGTGTTGAACTGGCGCACACCGTCGACTTCCCCGCGCCGCTCGCCCCGCCTACAACCAGCAACGGCAGCGCCAGGAACGGGTGACGATGCCCACATTCAGGGCAGACCGCAAACGGACCCGCCGGATCGATGGTTTTGTCCGCGCTGTATTGTCCGCATTGGTGGCAAACATTGAACATAGGACGTACTTTCTCGCCTGCCAACGGTGACGCAGGTCGACGCCGTGGCGCTTTAGGAGATTTCAGAATTTTAATGATCCACGAAGGCACACGAAGCACCACAAAGAGGAGAAGAGAGGGACACGGATTTCAGGATTCGCAGGACAACGAGCGGAAAAGCTTTCTGCTTGTTCTTCTCTGCCTTCGTGTTTCTTCGTGTGGCTTCGTGGATCATTATTTCTCTGGTTTCTCCTTAGCGGAACATCAAGACCGGGATCGGACACGATCTCAGCATGTTGCTGGTGGTGCTGCCGATGATCATGTTGCGGATGCGTGTGGCCGTACGCTTCCATCACCAGGATGCTCATCTCGTTTTCGGCCACGTAGGCCGCGATCACTTCGTCGGCGTCGCCTGCGATAAGCTGGGGCGTGACATCATAGCCGCCGTCTCTGAGCTTGAGCGTCGCTTCTTCCAGCCGCCGCTGATTTTCTGCGTTGTTCGCGCCCACCTTCAACAGATGACACGCCATCCCACGCAGTAGTGGATTACTGACCAGATAGTCCACTGCTTTGCGCGCATTGATCCGCCGTCGTAGGCGATGACAGAAGCGCTCGCCCTTTTTGAAGGCTCGTGAGGCCACCAGCACGGGCTTGTGCGCCGAACGTACCCGCCCGCTCCAGTTGGAGCCGAGGTGGAGTTTGTCGAAATCGGCGTCTTCGCCGCGCTTGCCCAACACAAGCAACTGGGCATCTGTCTCCATTTCGCTGATCGTTTCGCTCAGGGAACCACGCCGGTGCATCGTCTCAACGGCGGCGATGCCGGCGGCGACCACCTGCTCTTTGGCGTGTTCAAGGATCACCCGTCCCCTTTGTTGATCAAGCCGGCCCTGTGCCTCATCGACCTGGGCCAGTTTTTCCAGCAAAGCGCTTTTGGCCCCCAAACCGATGCTGCCGCTGAGATCCTTGACGGCGGCGGCGTTTGTGCCTGAAGTCTGCACATGCAGAATGCGCACACGTGCTTCGAGCCGTTTTGCCGCCCAGGCCGCATGATCGCAGACGCTATCTGTATAGATCGAACCATCGACAAAGGCAAGGATATTTCCGTTTTCGGTCGTGCTGTCAAGTGGATTCATGGCGGTTCACCTCAATGATCTGTCATGATTTCGAGTGCTTCGGGCTTATCATGGATGGCCAGCCGATTCACCAGTGTGCTGCTGGCTTCGTTCATGCCCACCACGTCGACGCGCGTCCCTTCGCGGCGAAATTTGAGGATCACCTTGTCCAGCGCGCCGACTGATGTGAGATCCCAAAGATGGGCGTCACTGACATCGATGACCACATGCTCGATCACTTCCTTGAAATCGAAGCTGTCGATGAAGTGATCCGCAGAGGCAAAGAAGATCTGCCCGTAAACTTTGTAGGTGCGCTGCGTGCTGTCGGCAGAGAGTTCCGAGCGGACGGCCACGAGTTGTGAAACCCGGCGTGCGAAGAAGAGCGCTGAGCAGCACCCCACAGCGACGCCCTGTGCCAGGTTGTGCGTATAGACCACCACCGCCACTGTTGCGATCATCACCAGATTCGATGTCATCGGGTAGACGGGGAGATTGCGGATTGAAGACCAACTAAAGGTGCCGATGGAAACCATGATCATCACGGCAACCAGCGCCGCCTATGGGGATCTGCCGCACGAAGTCGCCCAGTACCAGAATCAGGAAGAGGAGGAACGACCCGGCAAACAGCGTGGACAGCCGCCCGCGCCCGCCCGATTTGACGTTGATCACCGACTGGCCGATCATGGCGCAGCCGGCCATGCCACCGAAGAAGCCGGCCACGATGTTGGCGATCCCCTGGCCGGTACATTCCTGATTCTTGTCGCTGGGGGTGTCCGTCAGATCATCCACGATGACCGACGTCATCAACGATTCCAATAGCCCCACAACTGCTAGCGTCAGCGAATACGGCAGGATGATCATCAGCGTTTCCCAGTTCAGGGGGATATCGGGCAGCAGAAACATGGGGATCGTACTGGGCAGTTCGCCCATGTCCCCCACCGTGCGGATCTCCAGCCCCATAACCATGCTGAATGCGGTGAGCGAGACAATGGCGACTAGTGGAGACGGCACCGCTCGGGTGAGATAGGGAAAAAGATAGATGATGGCCAACCCCGCCGCCACCATCGCGTAGACGACCCAACTTGCCCCCTCGAATTCGGGCAACTGGGCCATAAAGATCAAGATCGCCAGCGCGTTGACGAAGCCGGTGGTCACCGATCTCGAGACGAACCGAAGCAGGCTGCCCAGCTTGAAGACACCGGCAAGGATCTGCAAGATCCCTGTAACGACGGTTGCCGCCAGTAGATATTCCAGACCGTGGTCGCGGACGAGCGAAACCATCACCAGCGCCATTGCACCAGTGGCCGCGGAGATCATGCCCGGCCTTCCACCTACGAATGCGATTACCACCGCAATACAGAAAGAGGCATAGAGGCCGATTTTGGGGTCCACTCCAGCAATGATCGAAAATGCGATAGCCTCAGGGATAAGGGCCAGTGCAACCACCATCCCCGCCAGCAAATCGCCGCGGATGTTTCCAAACCACTGGGTTTGGAGCCGTGTAACAGACATGCAGTTTCCTATCTTGGTTTGTGGTTGGGTATCGTAAAAAGGGCCACGGACTCGCTTGTTCCGTGGCCCTTCGTTTACTATGCCGGCCCACCCGCCTCGTTGTTCACCGCCTGGATCAGCGCCCGCATGTAGGCGATGGAGTACGCCGTCCCCACGCGGGGGCCGCCCAACATAGCCGGGATGTGATCGGGGATGACGCAGCCGTCGAAGTTGACCTCGCGCAGCGCCTTCATCACGTCGTACATGTCCTGGTAGCCGTTGTCGATCAGCGTCTCTACCCACGGTTCGGGCATGGGGTTGGTGACATTGCGGAAGTGGACCTTGAACAGTTGGTTCTTCGATGCAAAATGTTTGATGGCGTCTACCGGGCTGTTGCCCATCCCCTGCACGCCGCCTTCCAGCCAGCAGCCCACACACAGGCAGACGCCGATGTTGGGGCTGTCGGCGATCTCCATTGCCTTTTTGTAGCCCTCGAAGTTGCCGAACATGCAGCGCGGAATGCCGCCCAGCCCGTAGACAGGCGGATCGTCGGGATGCACGCCGATAAAGACGCCCTCTTCCTCGGCCACAGGGACAATCTCGCGCATCAGGTGCGCGTAGTTGTCCCACAATTCCTCTTCGGTGTAGGGGCGACCGTGGGTGAGTTCACCTTCGTAGATGACGCCGTCCCAGTGGCCTTTGGCGTCTTTGATATCGAGCATACGCGCGTCCATGCCGCCGCGGCCCTCGGCCCGCCCCGACGACCAGATACCGTTGGCCATGTGGGCGTAGGTGTTGTACTTGATGCCGGCGGCGCTGATGTTGCGGATGAACTGCTTGAATTCCTCGACTTTGGCGTCGCGGCTTTCCAGATTCAGGGTGATTTCGGGGACGTTGTGAACGCTCAGGTTGGCGAGACGGTAGATCTTCAACCCGTAATCGCCGAAACGCTTCACCAGATGCTTGTAGAAGTCCGCGCTGTGCAACGATTTGTCACGAACGCCGACCATGGCCCATTCCACGCCGAGTTGCTGGAAGAACTGAAGGTCTTCGTCGCTTGCGTCGTGGTTGGTCTGGATGGCGATCTGAATGCCCGGCGTACTCGAATAGTAGCCAGGAACGGCGCGCATGGGGATCTGCTGTGCTGTTGTCATGTGGGTACGCTCCAGGTTGTCCTGTTTGGTTTGGTCATCAAGCAAAGACCGAACAGGCAGGTGGGTGGGGTGGGTGCATTTCCTACGTACAACTGCACATTGTATCGCTTTTGCCTTCTCTGTGAAACTTTGCTTAAATTGCCAGTTGATTTTCAAGGCCACGGGATACGAACTAGAATCTATCCTGAAATTCACAGCAGCACAGCGCGATACGCCAAGACAAAGTGAAATTCCTGCTGCGCACTGTAATTTCAGGATGAACACAGAGGAGACAGGCATGACGCAGTTGATCTGGGTGGTGCGGCACGGCAACCGCGAGGACTTCCACAACCGTGATTGGAGCAAAACAGCGGCGCGCCCCTACGATCCGGGTCTTTCCCCCGACGGCGCAGAACAGGCGCGTGAAGCAGGGCGCGGCCTGATCAACAAGCGCGTAGATCGCATCTACGCCTCACCCTACCTGCGCACGATCCAAACGGCCAGCCACATCGCCGACGTGCTGAGCCTATCGATCCGCCTGGAACCGGGCATCGGCGAGTGCCTGCCCAACGTACAAGAATTGCCCGAGATCCTCTCCGAAGAGGACCGACTGAGGCAATTCAGCCGCATCGATCCATCCCACGTTCCCTACTACCAGCCCGTCTTCCCCGAACCCGAAGACGTGGCCCACCATCACGCTGCCCGCACCGTGCGCCGCCTGGCCGACCAGCACCCCAGCGAGAACTTCGTCGTGGTCACACATGCCTCGCCGGTGGTGGGCATCGTGCGTCACCTCACCAACACACAGGACAAGATCCGCGTCCCCTGTGCGCCATCTTCACCCTGGCTCGCAGCGGCGACGCTGGGATCTCCTCGGCAGCGCCGACATCTCGCACCTGAGCGATCAGGAAGTCGCTCAGCGTTACGCTCATGTGGGATGACGGGGTGACGGGGTGACGAACTCGCATCTCACCCCGTCACCCCATAGGCGTTAAGTTAAGGTCGAACGAAAGTGCCGGGGACTTCACGTTGGACGAGTCGCCAGGAGTGATGACCCCGTCTCGCTGCGACGAAAAGTCCCCGGCACTTGCTCGTATAGCGCTTATCTTAACGCCTATGCCCCGTCACCCTCCCATCCGCTCCCGCCATTCCCAAATCTCTGCCGCATGTTCCGCCGCGTGTTGGGCCATGAAAAAAAGCAGATAACTCACTGTTCCCTTGAGGCCGAGGCCGAAATCGCCTTCGCTGCGCAGATCATCGTCGCTAAGACGGTCGTAGGCGCGCAGTAGGCGACGGTGGACGGTGGCCGCCTGGTCGAGGACGGCGATCATGTCGAGATCGGCGCGCTCGGCGTGCAGTCGCGCGTTGATGACGTCGATGTCGCCGCTTTCCGTCCAGCGCGTCATCGTGGACAGGTCGAAGTTTGGCCACTGGCGCACGATCTCCAGCGCGTATTCGTCCCAGGCGGTGACGTGGGCGATGACGTCGCGCACCGACCACATCCCGCACACGGGGACAGTGGTGAGCGTCTCCTCGTCCAATGCGCCGATGCTGTCGAGCAGATGATTGGACTGGGCTGCGATGAAACGGCGCAGCCCGTCACGTCCCCAGCGGTCTAGTGATGTGCAGTAGCGGTAGACTTCGCCGGCGTGTTCGAGGACGTGGTGCGACATGTGCGCCAGCAGCTTGCTCAGATCAAGGCTGTGATCGCCTTCAGGGTAGGCGATCAACTGGTCCTCGCGCAGGGAGCGGGCGAAGTCGATCATGCGCTGTCGGTAACCGTCGGCCAGTTCGGCGATCTCGTCCCAATTGCGGGCGGCATCGGCGGCAGCGCGCTCGTCGTTGTCTTCTTGCGGCCGGGGAAAACCGTTGACCGCCGATTCCCCATTCAGCGCCGCCATCATGCGCCGTGTCTGGTAATCGTCCCAAAAGGCGACATGCGCCAGCAGCGCCTTGGGCAACCAGCCCTCATGCAGGCAAGGACGGTCGCGCTCGTCCTCTTCGAGCAGGCTCAACGTGCGCCAGAGCGAGGCGTAGGAACGTTCGAGGTTGTCGGCGAGTTCGTTGGGTGTGGGCATGATATTCCTCCTACAGGCTTTCGCCCGACGTAACCGGATATCCCGCATCCAACCACGCTTCAAATCCACCTCTGATGGCTTTTGCATTCGTATAGCCAGAGACCATGAGTATGTGCGCCGCACGGGCGCTGGATTCTTCGTTCGGTCAAGTGCAGTAGGTGAGGATCTCGGCGTCCTGTGGCAACTCGCTGAAGCGCGCCTCGAATTCATCCAACGGCATCAACACGGCGCCGGGGATGTGACCGGCATCGAACTGCGCCTGGCTACGCACATCGACGAAGATGGCCGTACCGGCGTCAAGGCCGGCCTTGGCGTCGGCCACCGAGATCCGCGGTGTAGTGGGGAAGGGAATCCCGTCGGCGCTGGTTTCCACCGGGAAATTGCCCACGATGGCCGGTGGTTTCGCCGTGGCCCAGTAGGTGACCACGAGCACGATCACAATCGCCAGCCCGCCCAATCCGAGCAGCAGCCCAAGCGGCATACCGCTGCTGCGCCGGGCCACAGCAGGCTTCGGTGTTGATGCGGGCGCGGCGGCGATGTCCTCTGCGGGCTGTTGCACCGCAGTGCCACATTCCGGGCAGAATCGCTGCCCAGGCTGTAACTCGGTTCCACATTCGGTACAGAATCGTGAAGGCATCTGCATATCCTTGTCGAGAATGAAAATTTCCGATCAGGCATGGCATTTTATCATAGGTGATTGGGGATTGGGGATTGGGGATTGGGGATTGGGGATTGGGGATTGGGGATTGGGGATTGGGGGCAGTGTGTTGTCGGTGCGGTGGCGCTTTTGTCAAGTTTCGATACATGCATTCCGGCCTACCAGGAAGGGCGGAAGTGTTACAATAACCGTACGCGATTCGTCGAAACGAACCAGTGAAGGGGAACGATGTCTACGTCACCGCTTACCGAGGACCAGGTGATCGCCGCCATGCGCCGTGTGCCGCGGCAGCGCTTCGTGCCGGAGGAATGCGCCCACATGGCCGGTGAGGATCACCCGCTGCCCATCGGCTACGGGCAAACGATCTCACAGCCCACAATGGTGGCGATTATGACCGAACTGCTGCGCCTTTCTCCTGGAGAAAAGGTGCTGGAGATCGGCACCGGCAGCGGTTTTCAGGCTGCGCTACTTGCCGAACTCGGTATCGACGTGTACAGCGTGGAGATCATCCCAGCCCTTGCCGCACAGGCCATCCGCACCCTGCAAGAGACAGGCTACGCCGAGCGTGTCTGCGTGCGCCAGGGCGACGGTTACCACGGCTGGCCCGAACACGCCCCCTACGACGCCGTCGTCGTGACCGCGGCGGCGCCGTCCTTGCCGCCGCCACTCGCGGCTCAGATCCGCGTCGGCGGGCGTATTGTCATCCCACTCGGCCTGCCCGAACGCCGCCAGCAGCTTTGGGTCTACACCAAGCAAGCCGACGGCAGCCTCCACGCAAAACGATGGGGAGACGTTGCATTCGTCCCGTTTACGAGGGGATGAGGCGATGGGATGATGGTGATGATGGGATGATGATGAATCACATCATCATCCCATCATCCTGTTGTGCAAGGTAGATTTCCGACTACAATGAACCAGTCCCCAGTCCCCAGTCCCCAGTCCCCAGTCCCCAGTCCCCAGTCCCCAGTCCCCAGTCCCCAGTCCCCAGTCCCCAGTCACGTCCCCAATCCCCAACCACTGCCTCCGCCGCCCGCCGACCCGAGACCAGCGCGCCGTTGATCGAGGCATTGTCGCGGTGATCGCCGCATACGTAGACGCCGCCGCGCACCCGCACCGGGCGTTGCGCCGGTTCCAGCGCGCCCGATGGTTGCGCCGGTTGCGCATGGCGGATGCGGTAGGCGCGCAGGAAGCGCCACTCTTTGGCCGGGGCGCCGAACCAGTCGATCAACTGCCCTTGCACCTGGGCGCGCAGCAGTTCAGTGTCTTCGTGCTCCGATGCGCCCAACACACTGGCCGACACCAGCGTCCGATTCGGCGGCGCATAGGACGGAGCGATCTGGCTGGGGAAGCACAGGTTGTTGATCAAGCCCTGCCCGTCGCCGTTGAGGATCAACATCGGCGCGGAGATGGGCGCCCGGTCCGCCGCGAAGTAGAGACACGACACACTGCGTTCGCCGGGATCTTGCACCTCATTCAGCAGGCGCGCCGCTTCCGGCCCTTCCACGGCCACGATCACGGCGTCGGCGCTCAACGTTTCGCCGTTCGCCAGCTTGACGCCATTCTCCACCAGCGCTTCCACTTTCGTCTTCAAGCGGATCGTGCCTTCGGGCAGCCCCGCCGCCAGTTGCGCGGGGATCGCACCGATGCCGTCGGCGGGCAGCACGGTGTCGCCCTCGGAGAACATGCGGAAGACGAAATCGAAGAGTCGGCTCGACGTCCCCAGGTTGCGATCCAGAAAGATGCCGCCGAAGAATGGACGGAAGAAACGGTCGATCATCGTCTCCGAGAAGCCGGCCTGGCGTAGTCGTTGCAACGTGGACGTGGCGGGGCGCTGCCACAACGCGTCCACGCTGCCCTGCGTCACGTCGCGGCGGAGCTGGGCGATGCGTACTTTGTCGATCAGCGTGCCGACCGGCGCAGTGGCTGTTTCCAGCAGATCGCCGGGGCTGCGCCAGGGATCGGCCACTTTGTGAAAACCGCCGTTGATGCGCACCAGCGCGCCCGGTGCGAAAGTGTGCAGATCCAGCGCGGCGTAGTCGAGTTGCTTCTTGGCTTCGGGGTAGGCGTCGAGCAGCACCTGGAAGCCGCGGTCCAGCTTAAACCCGTCCACGATATCGGTACGTACGCGTCCACCCACGCCATCCGCCGCTTCGAGGACGGTGCAGCCCACGCCGGCGCGGGTCAACGTGCGGGCGGCGTTCAGTCCGGCCAACCCTGCGCCGACGATGATCACTTTCTTGTCACTCATTTTCTTCTCCGCTTCTTTACCGGTTTTGAGAACGCTATAGTTCGGCCAGTACGAAAAATATAGTATAATTGCCCTTGCAGTCTGTTGTTCTTCACCCTATCACATATTCCCAAGGAGGTTTCCCCCGTGGAATTCCGCTCTTTTGGACGTACCGGTATGAAGGTCAGCCCGCTCTGCCTGGGCTGTATGATGTTTGGCGGTAAGACCACGCCCGACGATTCTTACGCGATCATCGACCGGGCGCTGGACGCCGGCCTCAACTTTCTCGACACGGCCAATGTCTACAGTCGTGGCCGCAGCGAAGAAGTCACCGGCGAAGCGCTCAAGCGCAACGGCAAGCGCGCCCAGGTTGTCCTCGCCACCAAGGTACACGGACGCATGGCCGATGACGATCCCAACATGGAAGGCAACAGCCGTCGCCACATCATCCAACAATGTGAAGCCAGTCTGCGCCGCTTGCAGACCGACTACATCGACATCTACCAGATTCACCGTCCCCAATCAGACATGGCCATCGACGAGACGTTGCGCGCCCTCGACGATCTGGTGCGCGCCGGCAAGGTGCGCTACATCGGCACCAGTACCTACGCCGCCTGGCAGGTGGCCGAGTCGATCTGGATCTCGAAGGAATTGGGGCTGAATCGCTTCGTCTCCGAGCAGCCGCCCTACCACATCCTAGATCGGCGCATCGAGCGCGAGTTGATCCCCATGGCGCGCACCTACGGCATCGGCCTGATCCCGTGGAGCCCGCTGGCCGGCGGTCTGCTCACCGGCAAGTACCAGCGCAACACTACCCCGCCCGAAGACAGCCGCTTCGCCAACGTGGCCAACAACCCGCATTTGCAGCGACGCATGGTCGACGCCATCTTCGACGTGGTGGAAGGTCTGCAACCGCTGGCCGACGCCAAAGGCATTACGCTGGCGCAGTTCGCCCTGGCGTGGACAATGCACCAGCCGGGCATCACCAGCCCCATCATCGGCCCGCGTACCATGGAACAGCTCGAAGACAACCTGGGCGCGCTCGACGTCACCATCACCGACGAAGATCGCGCCGCTGTCGATGCCCTGGTGCCGCCCGGCCGCATGGTCAGCCCGTTCTACGAAGCCGATTTCGGCCCGAGCCAGTTTAGCGCGTTAGGGTGATTAGGGATCGGGGACTAGTGATTGGGGACCGGGTAGAGTTGCTGAAATCGCCTAATCGTCGATTCTCGCATGGACGGCGACTAGGCGATTAAGGGATTTCAGACGCTCCATCCAGTCCCCAGTCCCTAATCCCCAGTCCCCTGTCTCTAGACCATGAACCAACAAACACTCCATCAACTACTCTCGCGTGTCGCCGCTGGGGACGTGGCTGTGGACGATGCGCTGCTGGCGCTGCGTTCGTTGCCGTTTGAATCGGTGGACGACTTCGCCACGCTCGATCACCACCGCAGCTTGCGCAGCGGTTTCCCTGAGGTGATCTACTGTGAAAGCAAGACACCGGCGCAGGTGGCCGCCATCGCGGCGCGACTGGCGGAACGGTCCCCGCGGGTATTGGGGACGCGGGCGTCGGCGGAACATTTCGCCGCAGCCTCGCAGCTCGTGCCTGATCTACGCTACAATGAACTGGCGCGCCGTCTTTGGTTGATCGGGAACCCGGCGCCCCGCCACGAAGGCGTCGTCGTCATCTGCGCGGGGACGAGCGACCTGCCCGTCCTCGAAGAAGCGGCGCTGACGCTGGAAATGATGGGCCATCGCCCGCAGCGCATCTTCGACGTGGGTGTGGCGGGCTTGCACCGTCTGCTGCCGCATGTACCCACACTGCAGAACGCCAACGTCATCGTGGCCGTGGCGGGCATGGAAGCCGCCCTGGCCAGCGTCGTGGGCGGGCTGACCGACGCCCCGGTGATCGCCGTCCCCACGTCGGTGGGCTACGGCGCCAGCTTCGGCGGCGTGGCCGCACTGCTGGCCATGCTTAACAGTTGCGCCTCCGGCGTGGCCGTCATGAACATCGACAACGGCTTCGGCGGCGGCCACATGGCGGCGCTGATCAATCAGCGTATTGTGAAGAAAGATTAAAAATGACAGAAACAATCTCTCCCGTAGCACTTGGTAAACTCGAACATCTCCGCGCCATTCTGCGCGAGTTTGGCTCGGTGTTGGTGGCCTATTCCGGCGGCGTGGACAGCGCGCTGGTGATGGCTGTAGCCTACCGCGAATTGGGCGATAGGGCGTTGGCCTGTATCGGCGTGTCGCCTTCGTATCCCACCCGGGAAATGCGCGATGCGGTGAAGCTGGCCGAGGAATTGGGCGTACCCTACCGCCTGGTCGACACCGAGGAATATCTCGACGAGAACTACGCCGCCAATCCCAACAACCGCTGCTACTTCTGCAAGTCGGAGTTGCACAACCGGCTCAAGTCGATCCTCGTGGCCGAGGAATGGGGCATGGTGGTCGACGGCACCAACGCCGCCGATCTGGGTGACGTGCGCCCCGGTATCACGGCGGCGCGTGAACGTGGTGTGCGCTCTCCGTTGGTGGAAGCGGGCATCACCAAAGACGAAGTGCGCCAGATCGCCCGTCATCTGGGCCTGCCCGTGTGGGACAAACCGGCGATGGCGTGCCTGTCTTCGCGGGTGCCGCACGGCACGCCGATCACGCCCGAACTGCTGCGCCAGATCGAAGCCGCCGAAGACGTCCTCGTGGATCTGGGCTTCCGCCAGTTCCGCGTGCGCCATCACGGCGACATCGCCCGCATCGAAGTCCCCGCGGAAGACTTGCCCAAAGCCATCCAGCACCACGAGGAAATCGCTGTCGGCGTCAAAGCCGCCGGCTACCGCTTCGTCACGCTGGATCTGGCTGGCTTCCGCAGTGGATCGCTGAACGGGGCGGCCAACGGCGCAATGATTTCGGTGGCGGAATTGGTTGGATAAAGGAGATGATGGGATGATGAGGATGATGGAGCTTGCGAGAAAGCCCATCATCCTCATCATCCCATCATCTTAAGCATTTCACACCCAAGCAAAGACAACAATGTCAACAATCGCTTACCTCGACACCCCCTCCGGCATCTCTGGGGACATGTTTCTCGGCTGTTTGGTGGACGCCGGCTGGCCGCTGGAACGGCTGCACGCCGTGGTGGAAGCGTTGCAGTTGCCGGCGGGAAGCTGGGAGATCCGCGCCGAAGACGTGATGCGCGGCCCGCTGCGCGCCAAACTGGTGAACGTCCAGGTGATCGAAGGTGACGCCCATCGCCACCTCAGCGACGTGCGCGCCATCATCGAGGCCGGTGACCTGCCCGACAGCGTAAAAGACCGCGCCATCGCCGTCTTCACACGGCTGGCCGAGGCCGAAGCGCGTGTCCACGGCACGACGGTGGAATCGATCCACTTCCACGAGGTGGGCGCGCTGGACGCCATCGTGGACATTGTGGGCGTCTGCGCCGGGCTACACGAGTTGGGGATTGGGCAACTCTACGCGTCCCCGCTGCCGCTGGGACATGGCTGGGCCAATACCATGCACGGCAAGATACCCCTGCCCGCGCCCGCCACACTGGAACTACTGGCCGCGGTGGGCGCGTCCACCCGCCCCGCGCCAGGACCCGGCGAGCTGGTCACACCCACCGGCGCCGCTCTGCTGGCGGAAATGGCTGTCTTCGCCCAGCCGCCGATGACGCTGTCACATGTGGGCTGGGGCGCGGGCCAAAAGGAATTCGACTGGCCCAACGTCGCTCGTATCTGGATTGCCCAACTAAACAGAATAGAACGCGGATTGAGCGGATCGGAGCAGATTCATTCTTCTGAAATCCGCCCGAATCCGCTCGATCCGCCCAATCCGCGTTCTATCCCAGATCCCCCCCCAACCGAAATCGTCGTGTTGGAGACCAACATCGACGACATGTCGCCGGAGCTGGTGGGCGCGGTGAGTGAACGTCTCTTCGCTGCCGGCGCGCTGGACGTGTGGACAACCGCTATCGGCATGAAGAAGAATCGGCCAGCCGTGCTGTTGAGTGTCCTCGCCGCGCTGGAACTGGAATCGGCGTTGGCCGATCTGCTGCTGCGCGAGACGACAACGCTGGGTGTACGTGTGCGCACATCTCGTCGTCATGTGGCGCGGCGCGAAATGCAGACAGTGGACACGCCCTTCGGATCCGCTCAGGTGAAACTCAAGTGGGTGGGCGACGATCTCGTGGGCGCCATGCCCGAATACGAAGACTGCCGCCGCCTTGCCGCCGCCGCTGATGCGCCCGTGCGGTTGGTCTATGAAGCAGTGCAGGCGGCAGCACACGCGCGGTTCTTGCAGAACGACGACGGACGATAGGTGAATCCAGAAAAAAGATACACGAAGATGCACGAAGGCACAGAAGAAGATAAGAGGAGAGGAGAAAAGGACACGGATTTCAGGAGTTGCAGGACAAGAAAAAGAACAGGGTCTTTGATTTCGTCTGGAAATCCTGAAAATCCGTGTAATCCGTGTCCATTTCTTTTCTTCTTCTCTCTGCCTTCGTGTCTCTTCGTGTGGCTTCGCGGATCGTTTTTCTTTGGTTTCTTCCAAGCGAAAATCGTCAATCGATATATCGCTCGATCAGCGCAATCGACGCCTTCAGCATCGCCACCTGATCGAGGCGCCCGAGTCGTTCGTACTCAGCGGCGGCGGTTCGACGTTCTTCGGCCTCGCGGTGTAGGATCTGTTTAATGTCTTCGGGCGTGAGTTGAAGGCGCGGCACATCGCTGTTGTGGCCGTTGAAGGGAATGATCGGCGTCTCGTCCACGGGGACGGCTTCGGCGTTGTCGATGGCGGCGATCAGCGTGCGCAGGGTGGTTACGTCCGCTTTGCGGCCGGCCTTCATGGCCTGAAGTAGTTCGGTTTTCATCTGTTTGCGAATCATGTACGTATCTCTCTAACGAAGTATTTGACGAAAGGACAAGCAAAATGCCAAGCATTCTCAGACGTCCCTTTGGCCGCACCGGCCACGACAGCTCGGTGACCCTTTTCGGCGCCGCCGCCCTCGGTGGGGTGACACAGGCCGAAGCCGACCGCACCATGGAAGTGATCATGGAGTACGGCGTCAACCACATCGACACCGCCGCCAGCTACGGCGCCGCCGAAGATCGCCTCGGCCCGTGGATGGAAAAGTACCGCAAAGACTTCTTCCTCGCCACCAAGACCGGCGAACGCACCTACGAAAAGGCCCGTGAAGAGATCCACCGCTCGCTGGAACGCATGCGCGTGGATAACTTCGATCTGATCCAGCTTCACAACCTGGGCCATCCCGACGATTGGGAAATCGCCCTGGGTGAGAACGGCGCGCTGGAAGCCGCCATCGAAGCCCGCGACGAAGGTCTGGTGCGCTTCATTGGCGTCACCGGGCATGGGCTGAACATCCCGTCTTTCCACTACCGCAGCCTGCAACAGTTCGATTTCGACTCGATCCTGTTGCCGTGGAACTACGTGATGCAGCAGAACGGGCGCTACGCCGCCGACTTCGAGCGTGTGGTCGATCTGGCCAAGAAGCGCGGCATCGCCATCCAGACGATCAAATCGATCACCCGCGGGCCGTGGGCCACCGAAGAGCGCACCCGCTCCACCTGGTATCAGCCACTGGAAGATCAGGCCGACATCGACCGCGCCGTCCACTGGGTGCTGGCGCGCGGCGATGTCTTCCTCAACACCGTGGGCGACATCCACCTGCTGCCCAAGGTCCTCGACGCCGCCAGCCGCTTCAGCGGTGACGCGCCCAGCGAAGAGGAAATGAGCAAGATGCTGCGCGAAGAGCATATGACATCGCTCTTTGCGTAGAGACACGGAGACTAAGCGATTGGGTAATTAGGAGATTTCAGATTGTCTACAGGATCTGAAATCTCCTAATCACCCAATCGCTCAATCTCTCTTGCTTTCCCACCTCAACACCACCCTCACCGTGTTGTGCGGTCATGTCTCATTTCCTTGGGTGTATGTTTGGCTGCGCAGACCTGTGCGCAGCGATTCGATCCAATTCAGTTCGTTCGTGTAGAGCGTGATCCAGTGGTCTTCGATCTGTTGCCACAGGAACGATTCCCGCTGCGTGCGATCCGGAGACGGCGCGCCGCGCTGTGCAAGTTCGCTCAACATGAGCACTTCCACGCGCAATCGCTCGGCATAGGACGCCAACAGCGCGTCCAACTCGTCGCCGTCGAGATCGTGTGTCCACGCCAACTGCACCAGGAAGGGGACCTTCCAATCTGGCATTTCAGGCTGCGACATGGCCCATGCCTTCAGTTCGGCGCGCCCGGCGTCGGTGATGGTGTAGATCTTGCGCGAGGGCGCGTCGTCCTGGTGTTCCACCTCGCGGGTGACGAAGCCGTCGTTGTGCAACGCCACCAGCGACGTGTAGATCTGATTGTTGTTCCCCGACCAGTAGTGGGTGGGTGAATCGCCGATCAACTTCTTGAGATCGTAGCCGGTCAGCGGTTGCCAGTTGAGAAAACCGAGAATGGCGTGTTTGAGAGACATTGGTCACCGGATGACAGGAACGGGCTTAACATATGTTATCGATAACATATGTTAAGCCCGTTCCTGTCATCCGTCAACCCCCAATTTCCGCCGCCGCTGTTCAAGGTTCACAATTTATGGGGAGTGATTTATGATAGGCATTCACAATGCAGGTGTGAACCGGAGTTGCTAAAATCAGATAGATCAAAAGCCTTGAGGAAGAGTGCGCATGTCTGCAAAACTGTGGGGTGGACGTTTCACCGGCAAGATGGATCCGCTGATGGAGGCGTTCAACGCTTCGTTGCCGTTCGACAAACGCCTCTGGCGTGTGGATATCATGGGCAGCCAGGCGTACGCGCAGGCGTTGGTGCGTAGCGGGCTGCTCACCGAAGACGAAGGACGCGTCATCGTGGATGGGCTTGCGCAGGTAGCGGCTGAGTGGGCGAATGGATCGTTTGTCACCAAGTCGGATGAAGACATCCACAGCGCCAACGAACGCCGATTGAGCGAGCTGATCGGTGACGTGGCGGGCAAACTGCACACAGGACGCAGCCGCAACGATCAGATCGCAACCGACATCCGCCTGTGGCTGCGCGAGGAGATTGATCTGCTATCCGGCTATCTACGTGATCTCATCACTGTACTGGCCGAACGCGCCGAACACGAAATCGACATTCTCATGCCCGGCTACACCCACCTGCAACCGGCGCAGCCTGTGCGCTGGAGCCACTGGCTGTTGAATCATGCCTGGGCCTGGCAACGCGATGCGGAACGATTGATGCAACTGCGCCGCCGTGTGAATCAATTGCCGCTTGGCGCCGGCGCGCTGGCCGGCAACCCGTTCAAGGTCGACCGCGCCGCCATCGCCGCCGCGCTTGACTTCGACGGCGTCACTGCCAACAGTATGGACAGCGTCAGCGACCGTGACTTCATCGCCGAGTTTCTGTTTTGGGCGTCGCTCACCATGATCCACATGAGCCGCCTGGCCGAGGATCTGATCATCTACAGCAGCCGCGAGTTTGGCTTCGTGACCCTGGCCGATGCCTACAGCACAGGCAGCAGCATCATGCCGCAGAAGAAAAACCCCGATTCGATGGAACTGCTGCGCGGCAAGTCGGGCCGCGTCTTTGGCGACTTGAGCGGCCTGCTCATGACAATGAAGGGGCTGCCTGCCACCTACAACAAAGATCTACAAGAGGACAAAGAGCCGCTCTTCGACGCTGTGGACACGCTGGCGGGTGCCTTGCAGATCGCCACCGGCGTGCTGTCCACGCTTACGATCAACACCGAGCAAATGGCGTGGTCGCTGGTCCCCGAGATGCTGGCCACTGATCTGGCGGAGTATCTGGTGCGCAAGGGGTACCCTTCCGCGAGACGCATCATGTGGCAGGGGCCGCCGTGCGCCTTTCCGAACAGAGCGGCGTCCCGTTGACGGAACTCAGCGTGGCGCAACTGCAATCGTTGCACCCGGCCTTCGGCGACGATGTACTTGCCGTGTGGGATTATGAACAGAGCGTGGATGCGCGAGACGCCACCGGTGGCACCAGTCGGCGCGCCGTCTTGGAACAGATCGGGCGTCTGCGTGGGCTTCTGGCGGCGAACTGATCGCTGTGGTTCAAGATAATGATGGACGCTTGACAGTGAATTGACAAAGCACCTAAAGCTTGCTAGGATACGGCATACTCGGCAAGCCACAGGCAACGTAGCCAGGCCAACGGCAGCAATGTTCCTATGGCCGTTCCATCCAGGCCCAATCGGTTTGGATCTTCTCCGTCCTGGCAATCCTTGAGCGGAACCCCCTGAAATCCGTTCCACCGGCGCCTTGGATGTCACATTTTCCTACTTCATCTGGAAAACGAGATGTTTCCATCATCCATCTCCATTTCCCTGTCAGCACTTTTGCTGTTAACAGTTAGCGAATGCAAAAACCCTCCGATCTAGAGGATCCAATCCAGCATGGTTTTTTCGTGTAAAATGGCATTCAATCCTTATGCCCTCATCGACCAGTTTTCAGAGGAGTAGGCCTCAATGGCGAAGTTGCTAGAAGTCAAGAATCTGAAAACCCAATTCTTCACGCAAGACGGCGTCGTCCACGCGGTCAATGGCATCTCGTACGAGGTTGGCCAGGGCGAAACCGTCGCCATTGTGGGTGAATCGGGTAGCGGCAAGAGCGTGGGCGTTATGTCGCTCATCCGTTTGATTCCAGAACCGCCAGGCAAGATTGTCGACGGCGAAGTCTGGTTCGACGGTCAGGATCTGCTGAAGTTGAACGAAGAAGAGCTTAGGCGTATCCGCGGCAACCGCATCGCCATGATCTTCCAGGACCCGATGACGTCGCTGAACCCCGTCCTCACGATTGGGCGCCAGATCACCGAGGCCATCGAATTGCACCTGCGCTTGAGTCGCGACGAAGCGCGTAAGCGTGCCGTGGAACTGCTCGAATTGGTCGGTATTCCCGGCGCAAGTTCCCGCCTCGACGACTACCCCCACCAGTTCTCGGGTGGTATGCGCCAACGTGTGATGATCGCGATGGGGCTAAGTTGTAATCCGCAGCTTCTCATCGCCGATGAGCCGACAACAGCGCTCGACGTCACCATTCAGGCGCAGATCGTCGACCTGGTGGAACGCCTCAAAGAAGAGCTGGGCATGGCGATCATCTGGATCACCCACGATTTGGGTGTGGTGGCCGGTATGGCCGACCGGGTGATCGTGATGTACTCGGGTTTCATCGTCGAAGAAGCCCAGGTCGACGCACTCTACGCACAGCCCCGTCATCCCTACACCTTGGGGCTTCTGCGTTCCATTCCTCGCCTCGATCTTGGGCGGCAAAAACGCCTGATTCCCATTGAAGGCCTCCCCCCGGATCTGCTGGATCCGCCAAGCCATTGTCCGTTTGCGCCACGCTGCCCATTCCAGATCGAAAAGTGCTGGCAAGAGAATCCAACATTGATGGATGTGGGTGCAGGGCACCGTTCCGCCTGTTGGGTGGACATCTCAGAAGTCAAAGTGTACGATCCCAAAACAGACGCAGATGCAGAGGCAGTCGTATGAGCGAGCAAAATCAATCGGCAATGACCGGCGGGGCGCAGGCAGGTGATGTGCTGCTGAGCGTGCGCAATTTGAAGATGCACTTCCCGATTACGCGTGGCATCATCATTCAGCGCCAGGTGGGGAGCATCAAGGCCGTAGACGGCATCAGCTTCGACCTGGTGCGCGGTGAAACGCTTGGCCTGGTGGGTGAATCGGGCTGTGGCAAGTCGACCACAGGCCGCGCCATCCTGCAATTGTACGATCCAACCGACGGCGCTGTCGTCTTCGAGGGCAGCGACCTGACGGAGATGAAGAGCGGCGACCTGCGCCGTATGCGTCGCCGTATGCAGATGATCTTCCAGGACCCCTACGCCTCGCTCAACCCACGTATGACAGTGGGCAGCATCATCGGTGAGCCGCTGGAAGTACACAACATCGGCGGCAGCCGCAAAGAGCGCCAGGAACGTGTGCAGGAATTGTTGAAGATCGTGGGGTTGAACCCTTACTTCATCAACCGTTACCCGCACGAATTCTCCGGTGGTCAGCGTCAGCGTATCGGTGTGGCCCGCGCTCTGGCTGTGAATCCGTCGTTTATTGTGTGCGACGAGCCGATCTCGGCGCTGGACGTGTCGATTCAGGCCCAGGTGATCAACCTGTTGGAAGACTTGCAGGGCGATCTGGGGTTGACCTACCTCTTCATCGCCCATGATCTCTCGGTTGTGCGTCACATTTCCGACCGCATCGCCGTGATGTATCTGGGCAAGATCGTCGAACTGGCCGACCGCGACAGCCTCTACGACAATCCGATGCACCCGTACACCCAGGCGCTGCTCTCGGCTGTGCCAATCCCGGACCCCGAGATCGAGAAGAAACGCCAGCGCATCATCCTCGAAGGCGATGTCCCCAGCCCGGCGAATCCGCCCAAGGGCTGCAACTTCAACACCCGCTGCCCGCGTGTGATGGACATCTGCCGCCAATACGAGCCTTCTTTCACCGATGTGGGCAGTGGACATTACGTCGCCTGCTTCCTGCACGACGCCGTCAAACCCGTGGACGAGAATACCGGCCAGGTTGTGACTGTGTAGCAGCATCCGAGCCAATTGAAAAGCGTCGCCCATTTTGGGCGACGCTTTTTTGTTCTGGAGCAGACCCCCTCGCTACTTCGAGTTCTTCATCATCGGGTCCAGGGCGTCGCGCAGGCCGTCGCCGATCAGGTAGAGGGCCAGCACGGTCAAGGTGATGAGTAGACCAGGCGCCACGATCAGATGCAGGGCGACGTAAGCGCCTGTCTCTGGATCGCGCAGGAAGAGCAGGTTATTGGCGCGGTTGAGCATGCTACCCCAGGTGGCAGTAGGGGGCTGCACGCCCAGGCCCAGGAAGCTCAACGCCGATTCCACCAGGATCAGCACGCCGATGTCGATGGCGGCGTTAACGATGATGATGGGCAGGCTGTTGGGGATCACATGCTGCACCATGATGCGGAAATTGGTGGCGCCGATGGAGCGCGCTGCGTTGACAAAATCCAGTTCACGTACTTTGAAAACGTTGCCGCGGATCAGTCGCGCTGTCCCAAACCAGCCAAGCAGCCCCAAGAAAAGGGTCAACGTGTTGGGGTTGGGTTTGAAAATCGCCGTCACAATGATCAGCAGATAGATGCCGGGGATCGACACCAGGGTGTTGATCACCCACATGATGGCGTCGTCGATAATACCGCCGAAGAAACCAGCGATGGCGCCCATACTCACGCCCAGCACCAACGTAATCGCTGCCGCAAAGAGCGCAATGCGCAGGCTCACCCGTCCCCCGTAAAGCAGACGCGCCAATTGATCACGCCCGAGTTGATCGGTCCCCAACCAATGGGTGATGCCGCCCGATTCGCCCAACATCGTTGGCGCCGTGATCGGATCGATGCCAGTGATCCATTTGATGTAGGGGCCGATGTAGGGCTGGGCAAAGGCATTCTGCGGATTGGTGTCGTTGGGGCCGACGCCTACCAGTACATCGGTAAGTACCGGCGCCAGTATCGAGAGAAATCCCAAGGTAAAAAGAAACCCCAGGGCGATGAGTGTAATCTTGTCGCCTCGCAGTGTACGGAGGGCCATGCCCCAGAACGTCTGCGGCTTGCGCTGTAGCTGTGGATTGGCCGCCAGAGTGGTGGCCATGCCGGCTGAGGCTGCTTGTGCTTGTTGGACGGACATGTTATGAAACTCCTTCTGTCGATGCTAGGCCAACCGCACACGCGGATCGACGATGCCGTAGAAAATGTCCGAGAGCAGATTGCCCAGGATCGTCAAGACTGCAAAAAACATAACCGTCCCCAATACGGTGGGGTAATCGCGCTGTACCGCTGCATTAAAGGCCAACCGCCCCATGCCAGGCCAGGCAAAGATCGTCTCCGTGATCACGGCGCCGGTGAGCACACCTGTCACCGCCGGTCCGAGCAGCGTCATCAGCGGCACCATCGCATTGCGCATGGCGTGAATGAACCAGATCTGCCCGCCGGGCAACCCCTTGGCCTTGGCTGTGCGGATGTAGTCGGTGCGGATCACTTCCAACGTCTCTGTGCGCATGAAGCGACTCATGCCGGCGATGTTGCCGAAAGCAAGGATCATCGTAGGCAAGATGAGGTGGCGCAGACGATCCAACAGATCGAACTCATTGGTCAATGATACCGTTTGGCGGCCACCTGTGGGCAGCCAGCCCAGGAAAACGCCAAAGAAGAAGATACACATCAGGCCAAACCAGAAGACGGGCAAGGCGTTGCCTACCACGGCGAGCACACGCACCACGTTGTCGAAGATGGATCCTTGATAGACGGCGCTGAGCACACCCAGCGGCACGCCGATGAGCAATGCCACGATCAGCGCCGCCGCGCCAAGTTCCAGCGTGGCCGGTAGCCGTTCGCTGATACGATTCCACACAGGCTGCTTGGTCTCGATACTTGTCCCCAGGTTGCCGCGCAGGATACCACCGCCACTGTCGCAAAAGGTCAGGTTGACCGCACTCACGAAGTTACAGTCGACATCGTTGATAGAGAACTCTTCTGCAACATCACCTGTCCGGATCGAAACGCCTGTAAACCAGCGGATGTATTGCAGTGGCAGGCTTTGATCCAGCCCCAGTTGACGGCGCAGAATATCACGCGTCTCTTCGGTGATGTTGGGATCGAAGGTGCGAATCAGGATGGGGTCACCGGGTGTGGAATTGACGAGAAAGAAGGCAATGATGCTGACGCCAAGTAGCGTGGGAATGGCCTGAATCAGGCGACGAATTACATATCGGGTCACTGTGCATCCTCCGTGGGACGATAACAGCAAGCGCCGTCTGAGGCGCGAATGAAAGACGATCCAAATCGTTATATTACACCAGATAAGTGTCGATCTGACAAATATGTCTTTATATCTCTGGTTTCGATGTTGCGAAAAACAAATCGAGGTTGTGAGAAAAACAAAACGAGGGAAGCCAAGGATATCTCCGTGCTCCTCGTTTTGCTCACATAGTAATGACCTGTGAAGCGTCCGCAAAACTATATTACGGGACCAGCGACCAGCGTTCCATGTTCCAGTAGAAATTCCACGGACCGGGATCGATGCCCTGCCACTTGTTGCTGTAGCCAATGTTGCCGACCGTGCCGGTCACGAAGACGTAGGGAACCTCTTCGTGGATGATCTCCTGGATCTCCTTGTAGTACGGTGCGCGTTCGTCGGTGGCGCAACCAGGAACACCCAGGCCCAAGTCGAGCAGTTCGTCGACGCGGTCGTTGCTGAAGCTGACGAAGTTGAACCCACTACCGGGGCTATCGAATTCACGGCTCCAGAAGGCGTCATCGTTGGGGTCGGTGCCGAGGCCCGTCCAGCCGATGATGACCATATCGTAGGTCTGGCCCAGCATCTGTTCGATCATGGTGCCGAACTCGATGGCCTCGAAGTTGATCTCAAAGCCAATGCTGTTAAGCTGATCCTGCACCAGCGCGCCCAGGTCTTCGCGGGTGGTGTTGCCGGCGTTGGTGAGCAGGCTCAAGGTCAAGGTGTTGCCATCTTTCTCGCGGATGCCGTCGCCGTCGCTGTCGACCCAGCCGGCTTCTTCCAGCAAGGCAATTGCGGCTTCGGTGTCGTAATCGTATGGCGCGATGCTGTCGTTGAAGGCCCATTCCACGGCGGGCAGCACGTTGGACGCTAGCGAGTAGCCCTGGCCCAGGTAGACCTGATCGATGATGGTCTGATAGTCGAGGGCGTGGGCAATCGCCTTGCGCACGTTCTTGTCGCCAAGGATCGGGTGGGCTTCCTGCTCCACCACATTACCTTCTTCGTCCAGGCCAGGCTGCGGGTTGGCTGGATTGGACTGGTTCAGGGCGATGTAGCTGTAGCCGTCGTCTTTGAACTTGTAGATGTTCAGGTTCGGGTCTAGTTCAACGGTGGCAAGCTGCTCCGGCTGCACGCCGATGTAGCTGACTTCGCCGGACTGCAACTGAGCCAGGCGAGCGCCGGGATCTGGAATTTCTTTGTAGATCCAGCCTTCCATGTACGGCGCACCCAGGAAGTAGTTGGGGTTGCTGACGGACGTCAGGTTATCATCACGCGTCCAGGACTGGAAGACAATGGGGCCGGCGCTGACCGATGGCGCTTCGTTCTCGGGGCTGGTCATGATGTCGCTGAAGTCTGCTGCGAACTTGTGGCTAGGCAGCAGACCCAGGCCCAGGTCGAGGAGACCGTCACACTTGACTTCGCTAAAGGTGATGACCACTGTCTGCGGATCGGGCGTCTCGATGCTGGAAATCAAGGCAACGTTGGATTTGCGCGGCGTTTCCACCAGATCGCTGGCGATGGCGTCGTAGGTGAACTTGAAGTCTTCTGCGTTGACCTGTTCGCCGTCGCTCCACATCATGTCATTGCGCAGCGTGAAGGTCCACACCAGGCCATCATCTGAAACTTCCCAGCTCTCGGCTAGTTGCGTTGGCACAACCGCGCCCGAGACCTGATCGATACCGATCAGCGCCGGTGAAATCAAGTTGTAGACATCGGAACTGTTGGTGCTGAACCCAGGATCGGGTTGAGGATGGACGGATCGTCACTGGTACCGTGGATGAAAATACCGCCCGGCTGCGCTTCGGCTGCCGGCGCTGCTTCTTGCGCCGCGCCGGTGTCGGCGCTGCCTTCTTCAGCGGCCGGGGCATCCGCCGGCGCCACAGGCACAGGCTGCGGACACGCTGCCAGCAACATAGACACAATCAGCAAGAATGCCAGGATTGCCAACCTTCTTTGGTGCATCTTGGACCTCCGTTGGTTTTGTTGGGGCATATCGCCCAGGGACTCAATAAAGATAAGAGATTATCTAGCAACTACGGGGGAAGAGTTCACTGCTTTTGGTCAGTGCCGCAAATCGTAGCATTGATGCGTACTCCTGTCCAGTGGATTCGGGCTGAGGGTTCGGCTCACACCAGGGGCTACCCAGGATTTTGCAGCTTTGCCAAGGACAGACTATGATCGGCGGAATGCGGCGACGAAGACAGACGTCGGCAGCGATCATTCTTTTATTTTCATTCTCTTCTATGTTCATCGGCATGGCCGGGAGGCAAGATATGTTTTGGTGGTGGCCGTTTGGAAAGCGCCGGAAGTCGAAGCTGGACGCTGCGCGAGCAACTGCGCAAGGACCGGCGGATCCAACTTGTGGATGTGCGTTCCGCCGGGGAGTTCGCACAAGGACACATCAAAGGCGCAAAGTCCGCGCCGATCCAATCGTTGAAGAAAACACTGCCCAACCTCAACCTGGATCCGGCGCGTCCGGTGATCGTCGTCTGCCAGACGGCGCACCGCTCTGTGCCTGGCGTGCGCCTGCTTCGCCAACAGGGCTTCGACGCCCAACAACTGGGCGGCGGCATGAACGCCTGGCGCGCGGCGGGCTTCCCAGAGACGAAGAAGTAGGGGAGATGGCGGAGGATTGACGACGGACGATTGACGACGGGCGACCGATGGCGGACCATCTGCAAGAAAAAGCCGGACTTCTAAGCGAGAAGTCCGGCTTTTTGTTCTGCGTCGGAAAGGAAGCCTCTGCGCCTCAATCAGGCAGCGCGGTCAGTTCAAGTTTCGGCCACGGAGGTGACGATCTCGTCGGCGAAGCCTGTCGTCGTCAGTCGTCCGTAGTCTGTGTCCGATTTAGTTCTGCACATTGATGGTGACACGGCAGGGCGGCGGATAATTCGCGCTCTGATCCACCACCACAAGTTGGATCGTGTAAAGACCGTTGGCCACGCCGGTGCTGTTGAAGTTCCCCAGCACGCCCCCCTGTACCTGACGGGATGTGCCGTCGAAGTAGACATAGCCTCCCCCGGCATCGGCGCCCGGCGCGAACTCCAACTTGTAGAAGTTGAAGGCTTCGTGGGTGGCGCTGCCCAGTATGGGGATCACGCCACTTACCACCTGGTTCACGCCAGGCGAGGAAATGACAGATCTGGGATCCGGGCAGGCAGGTGCAATGATCTGCGGCTCTGGTGTCGCCGTTGGCTCGGCCGGGACCGGTGTTGGCGGTTCCGGTGTCGGCGTGGGCGGCTCGGGCGTTGCCGTGGGCGGTTCCGGTGTCGGTGTGGGCGGCTCCGGCGTCGGCGTGGGTAGCTCGGGCGTCGGTGTAGGCGGCGCCGGCGTCGGTGTGTTGGTGGGGGCTGGGGCAATCGCGGCAGGCGCGCCTGTATTTGGATCTGAGGCGCCTGTTGCTGTCGACCCGTTGCCTGGGCCATCGTCGCCGACGCTGTTCAACGCGATGCTCGTGGCAAGTGTCTGCTGTTGGGTGGGGGTATTGGTTTCTGCTGTCACGGCTGCGGCAACGGGCGCCTGTACATCGGCTGCCTGTGTACCCATGCTCTGTGTATCAGCGTTCTGTGTATCCGGTGTCACTGCGGTGAGGCCGCCCCGATCCTGGTTGACCATTTCGTTGGCGCGTGCCTGAAGACCGCTGAAAAGCTGGGTGATCTCGCCGCCGATCTCGCGGCTTCCCCAGATCACCAGCAGCGCCACAAGCAGCACAGCCATCACCGCCACAATCGGGCCAAACCAATCGCGCCCGGCGGCAACGTACTCGGAGAGACGGTTGCTCATCGGCGTCTCTTCGAGGTCGACGTCTTTGGGGCGATAGTCGATCTCGCGGACAGGAGGCAGCACCGCGCCAGCGCTGGTTTTGGAGAGGACGCGTGCCAGATCGCCGTCGGTCATGGCGCGGCGGCGGTCCATGATGTCGTTGGTGTTCAGGCGCAGGTAGTTGGCGTAGTTGCGCAGAAAGCCGCGGCCTACCACCTCGCCCGGCAGCAGATGCCACTCGTCGGCTTCCAGTGCGGCCAGGTATTTCTGGCGGATGCGCGTGGCCTTTTCCACCTCGGCCAACGTCACCTGGGCGGATTCGCGGCGCTCGCGCAAAACAGCGCCGATGGTCTGCAACGAAGACATCCCACCCACACCATTGCTTGCGCCGTTGCCGCCGGCATTTGTGCCGCCGCGGCTGGCATAGCCGCTTTGGTTGTATGAAGAATAATCCTGAAAATCTGATTGAGTCATATCATCCGGCAGTGAAATAGACAAAGGCGGCCTCTGAATCTGGCAAGCCGCACACCGTGATCATTTTATCATAGCCAATAGCTACCATCTAATTTGAATTGGGCATAGCGGCGTTGATCCACTGCTGTAATCAACAGAACGCCGCTCTGTGCTTCCGTAATGCTCAAAACACATCGAATTCGGTGTGTAATCGTCTGAAAGTGTACCAAGTTGACCTGCCCTTGGGTTGCGGTACAATGCAAACAGCGTTGTGCCACACCAAGTTGATCCTACCGTGATGATCCTGTTGGCAAACTCATTTTGCACGCAGCCCGTCGAATGAAACCGCCGAGTTGCTTCTGCTGCTTCTGCTACGAAAGATGCGTCTGTGCGCCGCCGAACCGTCCGAAACCTTCAACGAATATTCGCGCTGATCAGTTTCCTGTTGGTGGCGACGATTGCGCTGCTCGCCGGGCAGGCGTTGGGCCTGGTCCCACAGGACCTGCTTGCCTTTGCCAACCCGGCGCGCCTGTTGCCGCAACGGCCACAGGTGGCGCTGATCAGCGGGCATGCCGGCTACGATTCGGGCGCTGTCTGCACCGACGCTGCCGACAACGTCACGTTGACCGAGGCCGAGGTGAACGCACGCGTGGCGGATCTGGCGGCGCAACGCCTGCGCCGCGCCGGGATCGACACGCTGATCCTAGAGGAATATGATCCGCGGCTGGAAAACCTGGACGCTGCCCTCCTGCTCAGCCTCCATGCCGATTCCTGCATCGAGTTGACCGGCTACAAAGCCGCCAATCGGGTCAGCAGCAGCGTTCCCGAAGAAGACGGCATCCTGATGGCCTGTATCGAGCAGCACTATGCCGCCGCCACCGGTCTGCAACCCCACCCCAACACCATCACCCACGACATGACCGCCTACCACGCCTTCCGCCGCATTTTGCCCGGCACACCGGCCGCGATCCTCGAAATGGGCTTCCTCGGTGGTGATCAGAATCTTCTTGTCAACAGCGCAGACAGCGTCGCGGCAGGTGTGGCGGAGAGTGTGGCGTGCTTTTTGGCGGAGAAGGAAGCAATGAACGAAGACTGATGAATGAAGAAAACTTCTCAGCAACACAAGAACGGCGGAATGCTGTACGCGATCACCCACCCCCAGCCCAACATCAACGCCAGCACGGCAATACGTTGTCCGCGTGTCCAGGGGAGAGCCAGGGCGATGAAGATGGGAAAGGGCATGAGGAAGATCCACAGCCGCCCGATTTCACCCCGTGTGGCGCCGCTGACATCGAGCAGGATGAAGGTGATCCAGGCGATCAGCGCCAGCCCCGCCCAATCGCGCCACGGACGCAGCCTGCTCACACCAGTCAGCAATAGCGCACTGCCCGCCATCCCCAGCAGGATCAGCGCCGGACCGGTCCACAGCACATAGTCCACCACGTTCATCCACACCCAGGTGGCGTACACCCGATGCGCGGTGACGATGTCGTAGTGCGCGCCCAGCCCCGCCCGCATCAGCTCGAAGAAATTCATCCCCCAACCCAAGAACGCGGCCAGCCAGGGGAGCGCCACGCCCGCGCCCATGATCGCCAGTCCGCCGACAGGCGGCAGCAGTAGCCACAGATCGAAGCGATTGCGGTTCTCCACGAAGGCCACCGCCTCGCGCCAGAGGACGTGCAGCCCGATCATCAGCCCGAAAGCGAGGGTGCCGAAGCTGATCCACGTGAGCAGGCTCAGCAACAACCCCGCCCACAGCCAATCCAGCCATTGTCCCCAGCCCTCGGCGTCCACCTGCCATAGCCGATTTTGTCCACGCAGGGCGAAGAACCAGGCGGCAAAACCGATGGCCGGGAACAGTTGATCCCATTGCAGGTAGAAGAGGGTGAGCGCAGGGATCAGCGGCGTGAGCAGGGCGCCCCACAGCGCCAGGGTGCGGCTGCGCTCCTCGTCCGGCGCGCACAATTGGCGCAGGAAAGCGTAGACGGCCGCCGGTGTGGCGCCGATGGCCAGCGTCTGCAATACGGTTGTGACGAAGGCCGATGTGATCAGCGCGTCGCTCAACTGCACCCAATCCTGGCCGGGGTTGGCCCATCCGCGCGCGATGGGGGCAAACCAGCCAGTCAACCCGGGCAGGGCTTCGAAGATCACCTGGAAGAGCGCGTAGTAGAGGAAAAGACCCGGCGGGTGGGTCTGCGGCTTGTCGCCGAAGAAAGCAGGCATGGCGGCAACGTAGTTGCGCAGCGTGGCGCCGATATCTTCCACCTGAGCGGGGGCCAGGAAATAGCCGTTGAGCGGCGGCGCGTAGGTGCGAAAGATGAGCGTGTCGAGCACGTTGGGATCGCGCAGCCAGCTTTGCGCCAACTGCCACACGATCACGAAGATGCCGGCGCCGATTAGCGCTGACCGCACCCGTCCGCGCGGACGGGTCCAGTGGATCACCGCCGCGCCGTAACCGAGCAGCAGCAGCCCATGCCCCAGCAGACGCGGCCACGCCTCGCCGCCCAGCGGCACATGTAGCCAGCGCCACGACGGTGGCCACACGCCAGGCCCACGCAAAAAGGGGAACACGTCGGCCACCACGATCCAGGCAGCGAGCAACCCCACCAGCCCCACCCCAGCCAGGAGGAGCCATAAAGCAGCGGTGCGATCCAATTTTCGTTCGTTCTTGCCCCGGTCGAGGCGACTTTGGTTCATGCGGGCCTGTACAATCGTTGAATGTGACGGTACATCGTTGGTCTTCGGTCGTCGGTCGTCTGTCTGTGGTCGTCCCTCAACCGGGGCGCCGGTGCAGCGTTGCAAGCACGACGCCGTTGCGGGTGAGTCGCGCCAACTCGGGCGCGTCGGCGGTCCACGTCAACTGGACGGCGTTCTCCGACAGCGCATCGTTGAAGGTGGTCTGGCGCCGTTCGATCAGGGCGAAATCGGCGTCGACCAGTGTCCCCTGCCGCCAGGGGACACCCTGATCGTCGTAGAAGCTGCCCCAGCCCGGCGGGCGCAAGACCACGATGTCTGCACGCAGCAGGCCCACCTTCTGGTAGTAGAAGAGCACGTCCCACGAGTTGGGCATCACCCACACCGTGGCGTTTTCGGGCAACTGGTTCAGCGTGGGCAGAAAATGCACGTAAGTCGACGCGAAGTAGATGCTTTCCATGCCTAACTGCGCTGCGCCGCGCACACCTCCCACCGCCTCGCTATAGTAGCTCAACTGGTAGGGGTGCAAACGCATATTTTGCACGATGCCCGGCAGCAAGAGCAAGATTGCCAGGCCGGTTTGCACCGTCAACCCACCCAGTCGGCGATCCAGCCGCGGCGCCACCCACGCCCAAAGACGGGCAAATCCTTCGCCGCTCAAGATCGCCAGGTGGACGAAGGCGGGCGTCAGCAGTCGATCCTGATCGTGGATCGGCGTGGGCGAGAAGGCATAGTAGCCCGTTACCACCAGGAAACCCAGCACGTGCAGGCCGATCCAATCGTCGAAAACGCCGCTTCGCCCATTTTCAGCGTCTTTTCGCCCAACCGCAGCGCCGAGGACGCCCAACAGCAGCACCAGCAGCGGGGTGGTGATCGCCACAATGGCCCACGGTAGATACCAGGGCGTGTCCACGTAGAGCTGACCGGCAAACCACTGGCGGATCTCGAAGTGGACGCGGAAGAACTGCACCCAGCTCCACAGCCGGCCCAAAGGATCGGGCCAGATCCACGGCCAGCCGGCAATCAACACAGCCAGCCCCACCGGTAGGCTCAGGGCGAAGGTGATGATCTGCCGCAGCCTGCGACGATAGAGTAGCAGCCACAGCCCCCAAAACGGCAGCAAGAGGACGGCGTTGATCTTGGTGAGCAAGCCCAGCCCGATCCACGCGCCGATGACGAATGCACCGCGCAGCGAAGGGCGCCACGCCGCTCCCGTCGGCGACGCGGTTTTGCTGACTTCGTTATAGAAGATCAACGTAGCCGTGATCCACACCGCCGCCAGTGGAAAGTCCAGCGCGTTGAGGTGCATGTGGAAGAAGATCCGCGGTATGGAAAGCAGGGCCGCCGCCGCGAAGAGCGCAGAGCGCGGTCCGCGCCGTTGCCAGGTGACGGCGACGATGATCGCCACCGTCAACGCGGCCGCGGCAATTGAGCCGACGCGATGTTGCAGCGGCGCGGGCAGCCAATCCCGCGTCAAGGCCCAGCCCGCGGCGTTGACGTAGCGGAAAAGCGGCGGGTGCTCGTTGACCAGCCCCCAACTGACGCCGAAGGTGTATTGCTCGAACGCCTGCACCCATTGACCGTGGAAGATCAGCCCAAACCAACGCGCCGCCCGTTCTGTGGCTTCGATGTAGATCGGTTCATCCCACACCACGCCCATGCCCGCCGACGTCGCCGACAGGAGGAGGAGGGTGATCACGCCGCAGATGGCAGCGGCGATGGCGGATTTGTTTCGCATATTGTTCGGTTCTCCACTGCCAGAATAGAACGCGGATCGGGCGGATCAAGGCGGGTTTCTCTTTGCATCTGCTCTTATGCGCCCGATCCGCGTTCTATCATTCATTCGTCCGCTTGCAGCGTTAACCAATCCAACGCCGCGCCGTCTACTTGCCAGGGGATCGGTTCGCCGGTGGCCGCGTTGTAGAGTTTCAGGATGATCGCGGCGCCGTCTTCGGGCAAGGTGACGCCCAGCCTGTCCGCTCCGCCGTCGCCGCCGCCCACGCCCGCGGGGACGCGGTCGATCTGCGCTGCGAGCTGTCCTTGCGCGTTGAGCACCTGTAACGAGAAGCGCAGATCGACCGCGCCGGCGCTGTTCCAGCGCAGATCTACCAGCCGAACCCACTCATCTTGGCCGGGGCGCACTTCGGCCTGCTGCAACACAATCGCGCCCGACGTCACTGGCCCAGATTGCCATGTCGCTGCGCCGTCCGTCGGCACCGCGTAGAGCACCAGGCGCTGGTTGCCGAACCAACGTTCCTCGCCGCGATAGGCCCAGCCGTCCAACCAGTGCTCGGTGACAGATTCGGGCGCGCCGGGCGGCGTACCTTGCAGCGAGAGCCAGATGCGGCGTGCGGCTGGAGCCAGCGCGTCAACTGCGCCTGATCGGCGTCGGTCAACGCGGCGGGCGCTGCCGACCGATGTAGGCGGGCGGTGTGGGCGCGTTGTTCATCCAGATCGACGTGCGCCCGATGATGTCGAAATAGGGAATGAGATCGAGCAATACCACGTCGTCTCGCCCGCTTGCTTCGCGTAGATATGACCACAGCGCCGTGTTTTCTGCCGGATCGCTGCTGATTTCCTGCCAGCGTGGATCGCCATTGGCTGCCAACGGCAGGATGACGGCCATCGCCAGCCCGGCCAACGCCGCCACGACGCGCGCAGATCGCCGTCGTCGACCGTTGCGCCATCCAACGAAGACGCCGCCCAACGCGATCATCGTCGCCGCTATCGTCGGCCATGCCCAAGGCTGTCGCCAGAAGTGTGGCTGTGTCATCAGCGGTTCCCAGCGTGCGTCCAAGATGGCGCGCCAGCCGAAGAGCAGGGGCGAATCTTGCCAGTGCCAGTACATCTGCTTCTGTGCTGGCGCTGCTGAGCAGGCGCGCTTCTTCCATTGATGGATTGGTCAACACGCCGGGAAGTTGCGCCGCCACCGAAAGGACAAGCACAGCCGCCACCAGCAGGCGGCGCGTGCGTGATCCTTCGATCAGCCAGGTCAGCGCGGGCGCCGCAAGCAGCACGAGCAGTGGCAATGTCGGCGTCAAAAAGCGTGGACCCCACGAGCGTCCGCCCGCCCAGTCGAACCAGGACGCGTAGATCCCCAGCAGGATCACGAAGACGCCCAGTGCCAGCAGCCGCTCCGCCCGATGATCTGGCCGACGCAGGCCGATCCACAGGCCGGGGAATAGCAGCCACACCGTCGGCGAATACCAGAGCAGCCCCTTGCCTGGGCTGAACAGCAGCCCCGAAAGCCCGATCCACAGTGGTGTGGTGAAACCCTCGTCGCCGGAAAACGGCGTCGGCAGCAGAACGCCGAAACTGGCCAGATTGTAGCCCAACGCAGGGGCCAGCCCTGCCAGTACCGGCAGACCGAAGGCCAGCCCATCGCCAATCAGCGCGCCCCAGGATCGGCCCTTGCCCAGGTCGCTCAGCAGGTGGTAGAGCACGTAGATCCCGAACACGGGGATCACCACGGCGTTGGCCAGTTTGTTCACAAAGAGCAACCCCAGCGCACCCCCGGCCAGTGCAAGGCGAAATCGCCCACTGCGCTGGTCATCGCGGGCCTGGCGCCAGGCCAAGAGCGCGTCAAACGCAATGATCATGCACAGCGCGGCCATTGGCTCGGTAAAGAGCATCCGGGCGTAGGGGAAGGCAAGCGTCGTCGTACCCCAGGCCAGCACGGCGATCACGGCGACCTGTGGCGGCGTGTCCACGCGGCGCAGGGCGCGATAGAGGAAGTAGCCTGTCAACGCCGAGATCAGCGGGCCGAGCAGCATGGCGCTCTGCACCGCACCCAGCGCGCCGCTCAACTTGCCCAGCGCAAAGAGCGGCAGCGCCAGCAGCGCCAGCAGAAAGCCGCGTTTGTAGACGTAGAGGTTGCCGTCGACGCCGGGGGCGCTCTGTGGTGGGCTCCACGCCTGTTCCCACGCCATTTGGTTGACGTGCCAACCTTCGCCCGTGAGCAGTGTTTCGCCCATCGCAAGCAGCGATTGCTCGTCCACCGAATGGAGCAGCCCCGAGTAGGTGATCAGGTAGATCACCCACAGGGTGACGGTGAGGAAGATGGCTGTTCTGCGTTCAGTGGACCACACGGTGGGTTGGCGTCCTTACTCGACTAGCAAACGGGTGAGATCGACTTCCGGCGTCCACACGTCCACCTGAACGGTGGGCGTTAGCGTTGCCACGTCATAGACGATGAGGCGCAGCGTGTATTCGCCCGCGGCCAGATCATCGGGCAGATCGAGGATAACCAGGCTTTCCGATGTTTCGTCGGGCTGCCATTGGCTGGTGGGCAGGCGGTGCAGGCTCCAGATCTGGCTGTCGTGTTGCGTTACGGTGGCGCCGGCGGCATCGAGCAGGCGCAGCGAGATGCCGAAATCCGCCGTCGGCGTGGTCACGGCCTGCCAGGCCAGCGCCAACCAGAGGCGATCCCCGGCACGGGCTGCCAGCGGTTGCGTCAGGTGGCGTTGTTCGCCGCCGTGGTAGCCGATGGCGCCGCCCTGGAGACGGATCTGCCCGTCGTAGTGAACAGTCGGCGGATCGAGCCATTCGTACAGCGCCCAAGGACGGTCCACGCGCACGTCGCCGAAGGTCAACGTGCGGTAGTTGATGTGATCTTCGGCGGCCAGGGGTTCACCGTACTTCCCCAGCAAAAAAGGCAGCCGGTCGGTGGCGTCACCGCTCCAGTGGACGCCGTTGGTCCAGTCGATGGCGCGCACGGTGGCTGGGGCGTCGTCCTGGATCGTCGATTGCATTTGTTGCGCCACATCGGGCGCCGCGGCCGCGAAGAAGTGGGCCGGCGTCTGCCCCAGGTAAAGGAAATCGAAGCTGAACTCCTGCCAATCCGCCGGGAACTGGCTGCCCCAGGGGATCAGGTAGGTGACATCGTCATCGGTGGCTGTGTTGTTGATCTCATAGGCCAGGTTCGTCCACTCGGCGCGGTGGGTCTGGTAGACTTCGGGATCGAGCGCCCAGTGATTGAAATAGCCATCGTAGGTGTAGGCGCCGCGCCAGCCCACGAGAACCAGCAACACCGCGCCTGCTGCGGCGCGGATCCACACCTGCCCCCGCCCACCGAAGACACCAGTAAGCCAGGCCGCGCCGCGCCAGAGCCCGAGCGCGGTGAAGAGGTAGACCACAGGCGTCAACCCCATCATGCGCAGCGTGTTTGGCGGCGTGTCGAAGGCGAGGATGGCGGGCAGCAGCATCACGGCGAACCAGATCAACAGCAGCCGGTTGGCCGGTGTGCGCCAGTGGCGAACGGCGGAGAGAAGCCCCAGCCAGAAAAACAGCGCCTCGCCCGGGTTGAGCCAGGGTTGCACGTCGTAGTTGTGCCGCCAGTTCGGGTCACCGCGCAGGCCGAAGACGGCCAGGTGATCCACGATGTTGGTCATCAGCGCCGCCAGCGGTTGTCCGTAGCTGATTTCGGGACTGAAGACCCACAGGTTGTTGCTGCGTGAGGTGAAATGCTCGGGATTGAGGGCAAAATCGATCAGGATTGGCGCCGCCACCAACGCGGTGACGACGACGTAGAGCGAAAACAGTGGGAAGTAGCGCCGGATCTCATCCCAGTTGCGTCGCCGCTGCCACACCAATGTGATCCCAAAAAACAGAAGGACGAACGGCGTGAAGCGCGCCGGGATGTAGGTGTAGGGCAGCAGTCCTGTGCAGATGCCGGCGAGGACGATGCGCCAACGCTGATTGCGCAGCACGCCCGACCAGAGTAGGGCGATGGTCAGCGCCAGCAGCAACGGCAGGAAGTTGGCGCGAAAGCTGATGCGCCCGATGATGGTCTGCCCGGTGGAGACGGCCAACATCAACGCGGCCGCGCCGCCGATGAGCAGCCCACGCCGCCGGTCGATGGCGGCGTCTTGCGTCGTCGCGCCGAAGAGGATCTGCCCCAGCCAGAAGACGGCGAAGATCGTCGCCACGCTTGCCAGCGCTGTGGGCAGGCGGACCGCCTCCACCGTCCGCCCCAAGAAAGGGATCAGCGCGGCGATGGTGTAGATGATCAACCCTTCGCGGCCCTGATTGCGCTCGAAGAAGACAGCGTGCTGCCCTTTGAGCACATTGAGCGCGTCCAGACCGTGGGCGCCTTCGTCGTAGAAAAGGCCCGGCGGCAAATCCGCCAGCCGATAGAGCCGAAAGAACCCGCCCACCAGCCCCAGCGCGAGCACAAGTCCCACTGTCAGCAGGAGCCAGCTCACACGTCGATGGCGCAGAGATGAATCTGTTTGTCGCATAGATGTCAATTCTTTATTCAACACAAATCTGCCCAGCCCGATACCTTGGTTCCCAGATGCCCACCTGCACCGTGGGCGTCAGGCCGACGGCGTCGTAGACGATCAGGTGCAGCGCATAGCAGCCCGGCGACAGATCGGGCGGGAGCACGCCGGTGTAGAAGTTCTGCGTGGGTGCGCCGGGCGTCCACTCGCTGGTGAGCAACCCGTCGGACCCTACCAGCGCGTCGTCGAACTGGAAGCGGTCGCCGCCGCTGGCATCAACCAGCCGCCAGGAGGCCTTGAGATCGACGGCGGGCGTCTGATCGGCCTGCCACTGGGCCACGATCCAGAGCGTGGCGCCCGGGTGCGTGGTCAGTGTGCCGTTTTCTGCTTCCGTCACCGCGAAATCTGCCCCGCCTGCGCCGTAGGCCAACGTCTGTAGCTGCACACCGGCATCGTAGATCACATCCACGGCGGCGGGATGATCGGCGTACGTCCACGGCGCGGCCACCGACAGATCAGTATAGGTTTCGACGGCGTATTCCCCCAAATCTGCGCGGTCGACCATTCGGCCATATTTGTTCAACAGGAACGGGATGCGGCGTTCGGCGTCGCCGTTCCAATGCATCCCCTCGATCCAGTCCACCACCTTCACCTGGCGGAGCGGCCAGGCGCTGCGCACTGCGTCGTAGAGGACGGCGGCGTCAGGCGCGATCTGCGTGTGTATGCTGACGACCGGCATCTGGTTCGTGTAGAGGTAATTGAAATGGTAAGGACGGTAGGGATCGTCGAAATTGCCCCGTGTGGGGATGACGTAAAGTGTCTCGTCTTCGTCTTCGATCTGGTTCAAGGACGCGGCCAGGTTGCGCCATTCGTCATAGAACTCCCATGCCGTGCGCGGATCTTCGGCCCACACGCCGAAATACTTCGTCACCGTGGCGTGGAGGCGCACCGCAACCAGGCCGACGAGCACGGCGCCAACCAGCCGCGCTGTGGTCGCTGCGGGAGGCAGCAGGGATCGCCCGCGCAGCCAGGTCGCCGCTTCCCATAGCCCCAACCCCAGCAGCAGGAAGACGGCGGGCGCCGCGCCCAGCCCGCGCAGCGCATTGGGTGACATTTCCACGGCCAGGAAGGCGGGCATCATCATCACCAGCAGCCATGTCACCAGCAGGCGGTAGACGGGTCGACGCCAACGGACGACGGCGATCCCCAGCCCAAGCCAGAAGAACGCCGCCTCACCCAGATTCAGGAGCGGCATGTCGGCTACGTTGTGTCGCCAGTAGGGATCGGCCACGAAACCGAACGCCGCCAGGTGTACGCCGATGTTCCACACAAAGAGCCGCAGCGCGTCGGGCCGCGCGAAGACCCACAGATCCTGGGAGCGCAGCAGAAAATGATCAGGGTGCATGGCGAAGTAGACGAGGAGCGGCGTAGCCGTCACAAGCGCAGCCACGCCGAACGCCACCCATTGCCGCCATCTTTGCCAGGCTCCACGCATCCCCGTAGCGGAGAAGATGAAGGTGGCGCCGAAGATCAGCAGGAAAATGGGTACGAAGCGGGCCGCGATATAGGTGTAGGCGAGCACCCCGATCAACGCGCCGGCCACAGCCATACGCCAAAGCGATTTGCGCTCGATCCCTCGCCACAGGAAACCCAGCGCAAGGGGCAGCAGCAACATGAGGAAGTTGGCCCGGATCGTGCCTCGGCTCATCAGCACCAGCCAGGTGGAGACAGCCATCGCCGCGGCGGCGGTGATGCCGATCCAGCGGGCGCGGTGTGGGCGTCGGTCATCGGCGAAGAGGATCTGCGCCAGCCAGTAGACGGTCACCGGCGCCAGTGCGCCGGCCAGCGCCGAGGGCAGCCGCACAGCCAAAATCGTGCGCCCGAAGATCTCGATGGCGCCGGCGATGGCATAGATCATCAGCCCCTCGCGCCCGTAGTTGCGCGGGAAGAAAGGGCTGTGCTTGCCGTTGAGCACGTCCAATGCGTCGACGCCGTAGGCGCCTTCGTCGATGAAGAAGCCGGGCGGGATCGCGTCTAGCCGCCACAGGCGCAGCGCCAAAGACAGCGCAAGCAGCCCCAGCAGCACGGCGAGCAGGGCGGCGCGCGCGCGCCCCGACGGCGAAATCCAGCTATTCAACTGGGCCTACCTCGATGTAACCGAGCAGCACCTGATCATCGATAGGCTGACCCGAGTCGTCCACCACAGGCAGACGCTGCCCGTTGGCTTCTGAATAGAGGCCGGTGCGCACCTGGTATCGGCCCGGTGGCATGTCAGCCGGTAAATCGAAGCGATGGGCGTCGAAGGTCACCTGGCCTGGCGCCCAGCGGTTGGTGCGGCTGGCGAAGTCGAGCGGGTAGGCATCGGCCTGACGCCACAGCTTGCCCTGGTCGTCGATCACGTGGACGAAGATCTTGTACGATTCGGGCGCAGCGCGCCGGGTCAGCCACACCAGATCCATCTGCACTTCACGGTTGCTTCCGGCACGGTTGCTTCCGGCACGGTTGCTTCCGGCAAGGTTGTTCCCGGCACGGTTATGCACGGCCAACCCGTAGCCGCTGAGCACAAAATCACCGGCGAATTCGTAGCGCGCAGGCTGCATCGGCGGCGACGGCGGTGCCTGTTGTTGCCGGGCGACACCAAGCCCCCAAAAACCGAGGACGACACACAGCGTCGCCACGACCCAGAGCGGACGTCTACGCGCAGCCGCCAGCAGCCAGATGACCAACGCCGCCAGCGACAGCGCCGCGCTGATCCTTCGCAGCGTTGTCCAGCCGTATTGGATTTCCACGTCGTGTTGGCCGGCGGGTACTTCGATTCCGGCCAGGCCCGCTGCGGAGATCGGCTGCACGGCCACGTCTTGCCCATCGATGCGGGCGCGCCAACCGGGAACGGCGAAGGCGTGCAGCGAAAGCGGCCACGGCGCATCGCTTGTCACCGAAGCGTGAAGCCGGTTGGCCGATGCCGCCATCACCTCGATCTGTGCGTCAACGGGGGCCAGGTCACTTGCCAGCGGCTGCAATTCGATGACATGCTGCGCCAGCGTCTCCACCTCGTGGAACGCCGACGTGGCGGGGATGTATTCCAGCGCCCACACCCAATCCAACTGGCGCAGGATCACGATTTCGTCGTACTCGTAGGCCAGGAGACCGGCCTGATCGATGTGCTCGTCGCGGATGCGGTCCACGCCCAGGGAGCGCAGCATGGCCGGTTCGCGTGTCTGCAAACTGAGGAAGACGGCGATCCCCAGGCTGAGCGTCAACGCAGCGACGAGGATCGCGCCCCCCAGGCGTAGACGCGGTGCCGTCAAAACCGCCGAGGCTGCCGCGCCCACCAGCAGCGCCATGCTCAGCGACGCCGGCCCCAGCCAGCGGAAGGGAAATTGCAGGATGGTGATTGGCGAAAGCAAGCGCCACAGTGTCTCGCTCGGGGCTGTAATCAGGACGAGCGAAAGCGCAAGCCCGGCCAGCGCGCCGCCGAAGAGGATCTTGTCGCGCCGCTGTCCGCGGGCGAGTTGCCAGAGCGCCACGGTCACCGCGCCGAGAAGGCCGAGCCACAGCGGCAGGTTGACAAGCTGCACCGTCGCCGTGCTGTAGTAGCCCAACAGGATCGTGAAATCGCCCGAAAACAGTTGACCCAACGGGAGAATGCCCTCGACGTACGACGCCAGGGCGTCCTCACCGCCGGGGACGCGCACGCCGCCGCGTTCGATCAGCGCCGGCAGCCAGTAGAAGGCCGAAAGCAGCAGCCCGAAGATCCCCGCGCCCAGCAGTCGGGCCAGCGTTGCCGGGCGGCGCCCGTGACCGTCGATCCAGAGGCAGACGGTGTAGATCGCCAATAGAGGCAAAAAGAGCAGCAGCGAAAGGAAGTGGGCGTAGATCACGAGCGCCACCGCCGCGCTGAATGCCAGCCAGCGGATCCACCGATCTTCGAGCATGGCGCTGTGCAGGGTGACAAAGAGCAACGGCGCCAGCGCCAGCGCCGCGTACTCGCTCAACGCGCTGCGCGCATAGAGATCGAAGAGCACATACGGGCTGAATGTGTAGATGAATGTCGTGATCGCCCCGGTCCAGCGGTCGCGCAGCAGTGTACCCAGCCAATAGCTGGAAAGCGCCGCCACCACGGCAAAGATCGTGTAGCCTACTTGGAACGCCTTGACGAAGCCCAGGCCCATCAGCCGTAGCATTTCCCAGGCGTAGAGCGCCAGCGGCGGATAGTAGTTGAGGATGGCCGAACCGTAGCCGAAACTCATAGATGGGAAGCGCGTGGGGAACCAATCCCCGCCGCGGATCGCCTGATCCAGCGCGTACAGGCGAAAGATGTGGTGCAGTCCGTCGTGGGTGAAGGGGAGATAGTCTACGCGCCAGATGGCGTGGGCGCTGAATAATCCGATCAGCAGCGCGATGGCGACGCCGATGAGGTTGCGTCGTCCACTATCGTTGCGAAGATTCAGCGGCAACGGCGCACGCTTCTGCGGCTGTGAAGTGCTTGAAAGCATAGTCAATTCCAGACAAAAAGACAGGGTGCAGCCCAGTGCACCCTAGAGAAAAGCGTATTTCAGGTAGATTATACCTGTGGACCAGATTTGCGTCTGCTTTTACTCGCGCATGCGCGGATCGAAAGCATCGCGCAGGCCGTCGCCCAGGAAGTTGAAGGCCAGTGTGGTCATCGTCAACGCGATAGCGGGAACGAAGACATTGAGCGGCGCCACGCGGATCGCCTGGTATGTTTCGGAGATCATGATGCCCCAACTTGGCGTGGGCGGGTTGACCCCCAGCCCAATGAACGAAAGGAACGACTCGGTGAGAATGTAGCCGGGGATGGCCAGCGTCTCGGCGACGATGCACGGGCCGAAGATGTTGGGGAAAATGTGCCGATTGATGATGCGCCCGTCACTGCTGCCGACGGCGCGGGCCGCCTCCACAAACTCCTTGCGCTTGTACGAGAGCGTCTGTCCGCGAGCGATGCGCGCCATGCCCAGCCAGTTCACCAGCCCCAGCGCCACGAAGACGAGGAAGATGCCGCCCAAAGAGCGATCCAGATCGAGCACCCATTGGATCACGGGATTGGTGGAGCCGACGGCGGCCTGAGCCTTGAAGTACACCTGCATCAAGATAATGAAAATGATCAGGGGAAAGCCATACAGAAAGTCGACGATGCGCATCATGAAATTGTCGCGGACAGCGTTTCCGTAGCCGGAGAACATGCCGTAAATCACGCCGACGATCAGGCTGACTGTGGCGGCAATCAGCGCCACTGCCAGTGAGATGCGCGTACCGTACAGCGCCCGGCTCAGGTTGTCTCTACCCAGGTAGTCGGTACCCAGGAGGTAGAAATTGCCCGCATCGGTGCGTGTGAAGGCGGGCACGTTCGAGTTGGCGAAGTCAACCGTGGCGTAGTGATAGGGGGCTAGGAACGGTTGAACCTCGTTGCCTGTCACCCACGAGAAGACTGTCGTGTCCACGAAGATGGCGATCAGGATCATCATCAACACCACGATCCCGCCTGCCACAGCCATCTTGTTTTTAAGAAGCTGGCGGATGGCGTCGCCGGTTGGGGTGCGGCGTCTGCTGCTCAGTGCGGCGTTCACGCCGCTGTCCATGCTCATGCTGCCTGCTGACATGGTCGATCCAATCTTTGAGAACGAGATAAATGCGCCTGAGTTGGCTGCGCGAAAGCGAAATGGTTAATCGTAACGAATGCGCGGATCCAACCAGGCGTAGGCAACGTCCACACCGAGGTTGGCCATCACCAGGCCGGCGGAGTAGATCAACGTCGTCCCTAGGATGATGGGATAATCACGGTTCGTGACGCTGGTGACGAAGAACTCGCCCATGCCGGGGATGCCGAAAATGCGCTCCACCACAAACGAGCCAGTGACCACGCCGATCAACATCGGCCCGAACACCGTCACCACAGGGATCAGCGAGTTCTTCAGCGCATGGCCCATCACCACGCGATACTGCGAAAGACCCTTGGATCGCGCCGTGCGGATGTAGTCTTCGCGGATGGTTTGCAGGAGTGTAGCGCGGGTGAGGCGGGCGAAAGTAGCCGAAAAGGCGGTGCCGAGCGTGATGGTGGGCAGAATCGCGTGTCGCCAAAAATCAGCCGACATGGGCGGAATCCACCCCAAGTAGAACGCCTTGTAATTTTCGCCCCAGCGCGCCGCCGGCAACCAGCCAAGCAGCACCGCAAAAACGTAGATCAAGACAGGACCAAGCACAATGTTGGGTATCGACACCCCCAAGATCGCCACAAACGAACTGCTGTAATCCACCCACGAGTTGTGGCGCAGCGCGGCGATAATGCCCGCCGGCACACCGATAGCCAGCGCCAACAGAATCGACAGGATCCCCAACTGCAACGAGATGGGGAACGCTTCTTTCATGATCTGATTGACGCTGCGTCCGCGGTATGAGTACGACGGCCCTAGGTCGCCCTGCAACACGTTGCCCAGGTACCGAGTGAATTGGACGTACATTGGGTCGTCCAAACCGTATTTGGCTTCGAGATTTTTACGAATGCTTTCGGGGAGTGTTTTGTCGCCTGCCCGATCAAAAGGACCGCCTGGCAGGGAACGGGCCAACACAAAGGTGACGAGGATAATGCAGAAGAGCACTGGAATGGCGTAGAGGAGACGGCGAATAATATAAGCTGTCATGAAGTTTCCCTTGCAAAAAGCGCATCGAGCGGATCGATACTCGACGGATGGGTGAGGCAAACCTCACCCATCCGTCTGTTACAGCAAGAAGGTGATTACATGCCTTCTTGCGCCGCGGAGTCCACCGACCAGTACTCGAAGTACGGATCGTCAGCGTAGAGGCGGGTCAGCCACGGCTTGGTGACGCGCACTGTGGTGTAGAAGTAGATCGGGATGACGGCGGCCATGTCGTCGACCAGCAACTGCTCGGCGCGCTTGTACATCGCCACCGAATCTTCCGGCGTGGCAGACTGCGCATCGAAGGTCAACTGCGTGAATTCGGCCACCTGCTCGCCGATGATCGGATCATCTGTGCTGAGCATGATGCTGTTGGCGCCGGCTTCGGGGTTCCAGACCTCATGCACCCAGTTGTTGGCGTGCGGGTAGTCTTTGCACCAGCCGTAGCGGTAGACATCGGGCTTGTTTTCCAGCGGCGCATCGTTCTCCAGCGTAGCCAGGTAGACGGCCCATTCCTGGGTTTCGATGTTGACCGACATCTGCGGGAAGGCAGCGGCCCACATGGCCTGGATGGCCTGCGCGATACGGGCATGGCCTTCGCTCACATTGTGGCCCAGGGTGATTACCAGGCCGGCGCCATCGGCATGACCGGCGTCAGCCATGAGCTGCTTGGCCATTTCAACGGCGGCGGCGTAGCCGGTGCCACCCTGCTCTTCGGTCAGCGCCCACGGAGCAACCTCAGCATCGAAAGCGGCGGAGCCGAAGTTGGCCGGGTTGGTGAAGACATTGGCGGGCTGCTGCCCACCCTTGAGCACGTCTTCTACCAGGGTGACGCGATCCACGGCCATGGAGAGGGCGGCGCACGTTCGGGTCGCTCACAGCCTCTTTGGCGGTGACGAAGCCGTAGACGTAGGTGCAGTTGGTGGGGGCGATGTAGCCCTGACCTTCGTAGTCGCTGCCGTCGGCGAAGACCACGTCCATCTGGTCCAGCGGCACGGTGGAGTCGTCGAGTTCGTTGCTGTCGTACATGGCGAACTCGGTGGAGGCTTCTTCGATCATGACGAAGTGGTATTCGTCGACGTTGCCGGTGCGGTCATCTTCTTCCCAGCCGGGCCAGAAGGGGTTCTTGACCAGGCGCATGCTGTCCTGGTGGATCCACTCGGCCATGACGTAGGGGCCGTTGTCGATGATGTTCTCGGCTTCGGTCCAGACGTCGCCGTATTCTTCGATCACCCACTGCGGGGTGGGGAAGGCGGTGGGCATGCTGACGATCTGAGCGAAGAAGCTGGCGGGGTAGATGGTGGTGATGATCACGCTGTCGCCTTCGGCGGTGACGGCGATGTCGTCGAGGCTACCTTCGCCGCTGTTGGCTGCCTGGCAACCTTCGATCACGTACAGGATGTAGGCGTAATCGGAGGCCGTGTTGGCGTCACAGGCGCGCTTGATGCCGTATTCCACCTGGTCGGCGGTCACGTAGATGACGTTGCCGCTGTCGTCGGTGACTTCTTCGACGCTGTCGCTGTCGGCATTGTACTTGACCCAGGGGATATCGGTGCGCAGGTTGAAGGTCCAGGTCAGGCCGTCTTCGCTCACGGACCAGTCGGTGGCCAGCGAAGGCTCAGCCGAGGAATCATCGGGGTTGAGCTTGGTCAGGCCGACCATGGTGGAGCGGATCACGGCGCTCGACGTGGTGTCGGTGGAGAGGGCCGGATCGGCCGTGGGCGGTTCGGTGCTGAGGTTGTAGCGGACGATGTTGGGGCCGGCTTCCTCGGGCATGGCTGCCGCGTCGCCGCCGCTCGTCGTACCCGCGGGGACAGCCGCAGGACAGGCTGCCAGCAACATCGAGAGGATCATCAGCACGCCGATGATCCAGAGCAAATTCTTGCGCTGTTTGTTCATGTGCTTCCTCCAGAAGGGGAACAAAAATAGATGGGTAAAACAACGGTGAGCAAAAGCTGAGGGCAAGGATCTTGGTGATCCACGTCCTCGCGTTCTCGACATTGTGCAACAAAACAGTATAGGAAGCAAAACTACAATTCCCTCGGCTGCCCATATCCAACCTCGTTCTCATGGACAAGTGGACAACACCCGCCATCTGCGGTACATTGGCGATGTTGTGTCACTAAACCGGTACATCTCGTCCGCCCACGCCTATTGCTTGGTGCTTGGTGGAATCGTCTGTGCCAGGCACTGACTTGACACGAATTTCAATTGAGAACCTTAATTCTGCTGCCCAAGGATCGAATATGACGATTTTGAAGACGTTTTTGGGATTCGCCCGTCGCTACCGTTTTGCCCTGCTCGTGACGATCATCAGTATGATCGCGCTGGTGGGCGTGCAGTTGGTGTCGCCGTGGCTGATCCGCGAGTTGATCGCCGCTGTGCGAACCGGTGAAACGGCAGCGGTCGATTTTGATTTCGTCACGCGGTTGGCGTTGTTTGCGCTGGCGATCTACGTGGCGCGCGCCGGGTTGGAATTCCTGCGTAGCTACATGGCGCATGTGGCGGGCTGGGGTGTGGTGGCCGATGTGCGCCAGGCCGTCTACCGCCATCTGCAACGCATGTCCATGCGCTTCTACGAGGACAAGCAGACCGGTCAGCTGATGTCGCGCATGGTCAACGATTCGGATCTGCTGGAAAAGCTGATCGCCCACGCCGTGCCTGAAGTGCTGGTGAATCTGTTGACGTTGGTCGGTGTGAGCATCATGCTCTTCGTGATGAGTCCGCCGCTGATGTTCCTCACACTCATCCCGATCCCGTTGATCCTGATTTCGATGCGCGGGTTTGCCATCTACGTGCGGCCCGCCTTTCGGGTGCGCCAGCGTGAGCTAGGCGAACTCAACGCCATCCTCCAGGACAACCTTTCGGGCATCCGCGAGATCAAGACCTTCACACGTGAAGATACCGAGGCGCAGCGCATCAGCCTGCGCATCAACAATTACAAGAATTCGCTGCTCCACGCCCTCAAGATGATGGCGACGTTCGAGCCGTTCATCAACTTCTCTTCGGCGCTGGGGCTGATCGTGGTGATCTACTTCGGCGGACGCATGGCCCTGAGCGGCGCGCTGCCCATCGAAGATCTGGTGGCCTTCTTCCTCTACCTGGAGATGTTCTACCAGCCAGTACGTCACCTGAGCAGCGCATGGGAACAGGTGCAAGAGGCGTTGGCCGGGGCCGAACGGGTCAGCGAACTGCTCGACGAGGAACCCGACGTCGATGACAAGCCCGGCGCTGTCGATTTCCCTGGCCGTGCGCAGGGCGCCATCCGCTTTGAAGACGTGGATTTCTCGTACCTCAAGGATCAGCCGGTGCTACGCAACATCGATCTGGACATTCCCGCCAGTTCGGTGGTGGCGCTGGTCGGCCCAACCGGTGTGGGCAAGACGACGCTGGCCAGCCTCCTTCCGCGTTTCTACGATGTCTCGGGTGGTCGCATCCTGCTCGATGGTCATGACATCCGCGAGGTGACATTGCGCTCGCTGCGCAGCCAGATCAGCATCGTGCTGCAAGATGTCTTCCTCTTCCACGGCACCGTGCGCGACAACATCCTCTTCGGTCGCCCCGGCGCCAGCGAGGACGAAATGCGCCAGGCGGCGCGTGTGGCCAACGCCGAGGAATTCATCGAGAAGCTGCCCGACGGCTACGACACCCTGATTGGCGAGCGTGGCGTCAAACTTTCGGGTGGACAGAAGCAGCGCCTGGCCATCGCCCGCGCCGTGCTCAAGGATGCGCCCATCCTGATCCTCGACGAAGCCACCTCGTCGGTGGACACCGAGACCGAAATGCTGATCCAGCAGGCATTGGAGCGGCTGATGGTGGGCCGCACCACGTTGATCATCGCGCACCGCCTCTCCACGATCCGCAACGCCGACCAGATCGTCGTCCTGCGCGACGAAGGCATCGCCGAAAAAGGCACCCACGAAGAACTCATGGCCCTCGACGGCATCTACCGGCACCTGAACATCGTCCAATCCCAGCCGGATCGCGAGTTGCGCCTGCCCGAGCGGAGGAAGCGGTCGGTGGCCGCGTAGAGGACGTGTTTTCGCTTTGGCTGTGTTGTTCGAGAGCGAGATGATGAGGATGATGAGGATGATGGATCGCCACCTTCATCATCTCCATCATCTCCATCATCTCCATCATCTCCATCATCCCTCATCCTACCAACACCTCTCCTAATCACCAATCACCAGTCACCAGTCACCAATCCCCCTTGCCCCCGAACAAACTTTCTGCTTTAATGTGCGCATGACAAACAGCGCAATCGGTAAAGTTGTGAAATCGAATACGCACATCGACTACGTGTGCCAGGTCTACGGGCGCGGTGAACTGTTGACGCCGCCGCTGCCTACCGACTACGCCTTTGGCGAGTTCGTGGCGATTGAACTGGACGGCGCAACCGACGATGGGTGCAACCTGCTGGTGGGCATCATCTACAACACGCTATTGCTCAACCCTGAGTTCGGCAACACCGGTCCGCGGCTCAGTCCGCGCGGTGAGCAGGAGATCTTCACGCCGGATTACCTCAACGAGACGGCCACGCTGGTGGGCATTATCGCTGTGGGCTGGCAAGACGCTGAAGGGCGTCCGCAGCAGGGGGTCCCCGCCTTGGCTGCCGAAGTAGACGCGCCCGTGCGCCGCCTCTCCGAAGACGAGTTGGCGCAATTCCACCGCGACGAGAGCGGGCGGCTGGCGTTGCGCTACGCGTCCGTGCTCATGGGGATGCAGAACCCATTGGTGACGCAGTTGCTGATCAACGTCATCGACCGGCTCATGCAGCGCTTCCCCGATCAACGCGGGCAGCTTCAGGTCATGCGCAACAACCTGGCCTGGCGGTCCATTGTGCAGCCGGCAGGATAAAATTATGATCCAAAAACACTGTGTCGGCACCGTCAAAGGACCCGGCGAGACGCCCCACGAATTTACCTTCATCGCCCCGGACCCGGAGCGGCGCGTCAAGCATGGCGAGTTCGTCTACTACGAAACCGCCGTGGACGGCGTGGAGACGCGCATTCTGGGCCGCGTCACTGGGCGCATGCCGGTGAAACTCTTCCCCGACAGCTTCATGGCCGATCCGGCGGTGTCGCCCGAGAGTGTGGCGCTGCTGCTGGGCTACGACAGCGACGCCCGCGAGCTGTTCGAGATCACCGTCACCGTGCTGGGCTACTACGACGACGTGCTGCACGACTTCATCAACCCGCGCGTGCCGCCGCTGGGTGGCGCGCCCGTCTACATCGCCGAGGACGAACTGCTCACGCAGGTCCTCAGCCGCGGCCACAAGGACACGCGCGGTAGCGCCTACATCGGTGATCTGCTCAGCCGCCCGCCTGGCAGCGTGCCGGTGGCGCTCAGTGTGCGCGGCTTCACCAGCACCCACCTGGCCATCATCGCCAGCACCGGCAGCGGCAAAAGCTACCTGGCCGGCGTGCTGCTGGAAGAATTGATGATGCCCTACAACCGCGCCGCCGTCCTCATCGTGGACCCGCATGGCGAGTACAGCACCTTGCAGGACATGCAGAATCTTGAGCGCTTCGCCGACGGCAACTACAAGCCCGATGTGCGCATCTTCCGCCCCGAAGACGTGCGTGTGCGCATCAGCACGCTCAACATCGGCGATCTGCGTTACCTGTTGCCCAACCTCTCCGAGAAGATGCACTACCAGTTGGGCCGCGCCTACAACTTCGCCGTGCGCAGTCACGGTGACCGCTACACCCTGGAGCAACTGCTCTACGCCGTGCGCCAGACCGCGGACGGCAACAAAGGCGAAGATGGCGAAGACTTCGAGGAAGATCCCACCACTGGCGGCCTGATCTGGCGCATCAACTCGTCACTGCGCGGCAGCAAGATCTTCAACGATTTCGAGAACCTGGAACTGGATCAACTCTTCCGCCCCGGCATGTGTACGATCCTGCAACTCAACGAGGTGGATCAGCGCGAACAGCAGGTGATCGTGGCCACGTTGCTGCGTCGCGTCTACCAGGCGCGCATGGACACCGAAAAGGGCAAGCTCGATCTCGACGACAAGAATCACATCCCCTTCCCTGTCTTCTGCCTGCTGGAAGAAGCGCACAACTACGCACCCGCCAATGCCGACGCCGTCAGCTCCGACGTGCTCAAGACGATCCTCAGCGAAGGGCGCAAGTTCGGCGTCAGCATCGGCCTGATCTCGCAGCGCCCCGGCAAGCTCGACAGCGACGTCCTCAGCCAATGTATGACCCAGTGCATCATGCGCATCACCAACCCCATCGATCAGAACCGCATCGCCGAATCGGTGGAAAGCGTGGGCCGCGACCTGCTCAAAGAACTGCCCAGCCTCAGCAAAGGACAGGTCATCGTCAGCGGGGCCAGCGTCAACACGCCGGTGATGCTCAAAGTGCGCACCCGCCTCACCCGCCACGGCGGCCAGGACATCGACGCCCCCGATCTGTGGCAGAAGTGGTTCGACGGCGGAGGTCGCGCCGCCGAGGAACGCGACGGCGCTGTCTTTGCCGAAAAGAAGCTCACCCGCGACGATGATGACCTCCTGCTGTGGGGATGACATGCACAAACCCGCCCAAAGTTGTGATCAGCGTCGAAGGTATGATAGCGTACCTTCGACGCTTTTTTGTGCAAACACCGAATCGGCGATTGGTGCTGGGCGTACGTCTGTGAGCAGACGATCACTCAATTGCTTGAAATCATCGGTCATGCCGAAGCCTAATCACCAATCACCGAGCACGGATCACCTACTTTGAGGGATTATCCAATGCGCAAATACCGACATTTCTACTTCGTGGGGCTGCTTGCCCTGCTACTTCTGCTGCCGGCGGCGTGTGCCGTACCGACCGTGGCGCCGGCGGCAACCAGCGACGCCGATGTCGGCGCCCCGGCCGCAGAAGACACAGGCAACGCCGACGCCATCACGTTTCGCATCGTCCCTGAGGAATCGGAAGCCCGTTTCAGCATCGACGAGGTATTGCTCGGCAACGATCAGACGGTTGTCGGCGCTACCCAGGACATCAGCGGCGAGATCTCGGTGAACCCGGCCCGGCCCGCCGAATCCCACATCGGGCCGATTGAGATCAACGCCGATGCACTGGTCACCGACAACGAGCGGCGCAACACGGCCATTCGTCGTTTCATCCTGCAGACGCCCGATCACCCCACCATCACCTTCACGCCGACCTCGCTAGGAGACATGCCCGATAGCGTCGGCGTGGGGGATGTGCTTACCTTGCAAGTAACCGGCGATTTGCAGATCCGCGAGATCGTCAACCCCGTCACTTTTGATCTCACGGTGGAAGTTGTGTCGGCCTCCGAAATTGTGGGCAACGCACAGGCTGTGATCGAGCGCTCCGCCTTCGAGTTGACGATCCCGAGTGTGCCTAGCGTCACATTTGTTTCCGAAGAAGTGGACTTGGCCCTGGATTTCACCGCCCGTTCCGACTGAATCCACCGTAATCCGCCCGATCCGCTTCTCTTCTCGTTCTGATCTCTGTGCTCGCCGTGTTTCCGTGGCGAAAGCAGTTTTTGCAATGGAGTCATTTCTGGAATGGGGAGAAAGCACGAATGCTGATCGAACATCGTGTGCAGATCGCCGCACCCGCTGCTTATGTCTTCGACTGCCTCAACGATGTCGACAGGCTGCCGCAGTGGATGGACGGCCTACAGCGAACCGAGATCCCAGCTTCCTTTGATCCGGCCAACCCTGTGGGCGGATCCTACCAGCAACACATGGTTCAGTTCGGCTACCCGTTGCGTTACACCGTCACCGTGACACGCTTCGAGTCGGCGCGCGCCGTCGATCTGAATCTCGATTCTCGCTATTTCATGTTGGACATTCACTACAGCCTGCTGGAAAACGCACCGGACCTTACCGAGCTACATTGTCGGGCCGAAATCTCGCGGACAGACTGGTCGGTTCGTGTCTTGCAGCAACTGATCGCCGACAAAATGTTGCATGTGTTGCGTCTACAGATGGAGGCATTCCGGCAAATGGTTGAGAAAGGCGTTTAACTTGGTAGAGACGCCTTCGTCGTACATCCCAACAGATCGCCGCCTAGCCATGAGCCGCAACGAGCCGGTGCCGGCAGAGGCGGTGGGCGCAGTGTTGTTCGCCGACATTTCGGGCTTCACCCCGTTGACGGAAGCCCTGGCCCATGCCTACGGCCCGTTGCGCGGCGCCGATGAATTGACGCGCCACCTCAACGACGTCTACGGCGCGCTGATCGAGCGTGTACATGCCTACGGTGGCAGTGTGATCGGCTTCAGCGGCGATGCCATCACCTGCTGGTTCGGCTGCCCGTTTGAAGATGCACTGCTGCACGCAACCGCGGCGGCGCTGGCCATGCACGCCGATGTGGCCGCCTTTGGCGCCATCCCCACCGGCCAGGGATCGAGTGTGACCCTGGCCATCAAGACCTCGCTGATCGCTGGTCGCGTGCGCCGATTTGTGGTGGGCGATCCCCGCATCCAACTCATCGACGTCCTCGTGGGCGATACGCTGACACGCATGGCCGAAATGGTCGAACTGGTGCAGAAGGGCGATCTGCTGCTCGACGAAGAGAGCGCGCAACGGATAGTGGCGTACCTGCGCGGCGAGTGGCGCACCATAAACGCACGCCGCTATTTCGCCGTCCACGCCTTGACCACCACCGTGTCGACGGTGGAACAGCCGTCGGCGCTGCGTGAACTCACCACCGAAGAGATGCGCGCCTGGATCTTGCCCGCACTCTACGAGCGCATGGAAGGCGAACATGCCCGATTTTTGGCCGAGTTGCGCCCCGCTGTGGCGCTTTTCCTGATTTTCGACGGCATCGACTTCGAGAATGATCCCCACGCAGGTGACAAATTCAACACCTTCGTCACCCAAGTTCAGCAGATCGTACACCGCTACGAAGGCGCGCTGATCCAGCTCACCACCGGCGACAAGGGAACCTACCTCTATGCCGCCTTCGGCGCACCCATCGCCCACGATGACGATACCTACCGCGCCGTTGCGGTTGCCCTCGAAATCCGCCGCCAGCTGACGAACTTCCCCTTCATTCAGCAGATCCGCATTGGTATCAGCCAGGGGCGTATGCGTGTAGGCGCCTACGGGAGCGAAATGCGCCGCACCTACGGTGTCCTCGGCGATGAGGTGAACTTGGCGGCGCGGCTGATGATGATGGCGCAGCCTGGGCAGATCCTGATCAGTGGTCGGGCTGCGGCGTCGATTGTCAACCAATATCAACTGGATTCGCTTGGCTCTGTAAGCATCAGAGGCAAGAGTGAACGGATCCCACTCTTCGCGCTGCTGGGTGAACGTGAACGACTGAGTGAACACCTGGGCGCACTGTATGCCACCCCGCTGGTTGGCCGCGACATGGAGTTGGCGCAGATCAGCGCGTTGACCGCGTCGACGTTGGCCGGCCAAGGGCAGATCGTGCGCCTGGTGGGCAGCGCCGGCGTCGGCAAGAGCCACCTTGCAGCCACGGTGGTAGGCAAGGCCCAGGCCCAATCGTTTCAGGTGGCGGCAGGTGTCTGCCTGAGCACTGAGACCACCGTGGCGTACGCCTCGGTGCGGCAGATCGCGCGTCAACTGCTGGGCATCGCCGAAGATCGTGATACCGACCACCAGATCGAGTACGTCACCTCGGTGATCGGCGCCATCAACCCTACGTGGCTGGTACGTGTCCCCTTGTTGGCGGATCTGCTGGGATTGCCCATCGCCGACAATGCCACAACCAGTGCCTTCGACTCGCAACTTCGCCAGCAGGCGTTGATTGCCCTGGCCGTGGAGATCGTGCGCACACGCGCCCGCCAGCAGCCGCTCCTGATCCTCTTCGAAGACATCCACTGGATCGATGAAGCGTCGCTGCGCCTGCTCACCGCGCTTTCGCGTGTCATCACCGATGTGCCGATCCTGCTGCTGCTTCTGCACCGCCCGTGGACAGGCGACGACGCCCTGCTTCAGGAACTGAGCGCGCTCGACTACCAGACTGTGGTGGACCTCAACGAACTTAGCGAAGAGGGCGTGGCCGCGTTGATCCGTCATCGCCTGGGCGGCGAAGTGGCCGAGTTGACGCTGTCGCTGATCTCCACCCAGGCGCAGGGAAACCCTTTCTTCGTAGAAGAATTGGTCGATGCACTGCGCGAGAGCGGCGATCTGGTGCAGCAAAAAGAGAAATGGATGCTTTCCGCGAAGATGATCCAGGCCCTGCAACGCGCCGATTGCCTCGTCACCGCGGCGGATGGGACGTTGCGGCTGGCGCCCAATGCCACGTTGACGCCTGTCGACGTGGGCTTGCCCGATTCGATCTACGGCCTGGTGTTGGCCCGCCTCGACCGTCTGGCCGCGCCCACCAAGTTGACGCTCAAAGTGGCCAGCGTGGTGGGGCGCGTCTTCGATGTTGAACTGCTCACCCGCGTGCATCCTCTGGGCGTGGACGAGCCGACGCTGCTTGCCCAATTGGAGACACTCAACCGGCGCGATTTTGCCCGCGTTGAACGCCCGCAGCCCAGGCTGTCCTATATTTTCAAGCACAACATCACGCAGGAAGTCGTCTACCGTACGCTGCTCGAAAGCCAGCAGCAGGCATTGCACCTGGCCATTGCCGATCAATTGGAGCAATTGCAGCCCGACGCCATCGAGCAACTGGCCTTCCACTACCGCCATGCCAACCTTGCATTGGCGCAGGTGCGCGGCAAGGCACTCGACTACCTGGGCCAGGCCGGCGACCGCGCCAGGCGGCGCTACGCCAACGAAACGGCGTTGAACTATTACGACCGCGCCCTCACGCTGGCGTCGCGCTGGAACTGGCTGGCCGCCAAAGCAGATGTGTTACACATCTTGGGGCGGCGCGACGAGGAATCGGCAACGCTTGAACTGCTGGCGCAACAGCCCGAAGCGCCGCCCTTCGAGGTTCACTTCCGCTGGGGTGAGTATTTCGAGTCGATGGGGGAATACCCGCGCGCGGAGGAGGCCGTTCAGCGGGCGTTGGATGCAGCGCGGCAACTCGCCGATCTACGCGGCCAGGTGCGCAGCCTGGCTCGTCTTGGCCTGATGGCATGGCGTCAAGGGGATTACGAAGCTGCCTCGCAGCACTACCAACACGCGCTGCACACGCTAAATGGCGAGGCCGGTTATGAATCGGAAGAAGCGGAGGTGCGCTACGGGTTAGGCCTGCTCTATCGGCAGCAGGGAGAATACAATACCGCCGGTGAGCAGTTGAACGCCGCTCTTGGCCTGCATCAAGCCACCGGTGATCGGCAGGAAGAGGCGCGCACGCTGATCGCACTGGGCGGCGTCGACTTCTTGCGCCGCAGCTATGACGACGCTCTCTCTGCTTACCGGCAGGCGCTGAGCATTCGCCGTACCATCGGTGACCGCAGCGGTGAGAGCGCCAGTTTACTCAGTTTGGCGCAGGCTATCCGCAGCCTTGGCGACTATGCCGAAGCCGAGAAACTCCTGCGTACAGCCCTGGCCATTCAACAGTCGATCAATGATCGCTGGCTTGAATCGGTGGCCTGGAATGAACTCGGGGTGATATACATGTTGGTTGGGCAGTATGCGTCCGCCGAAGACGCGCTGGCAAAGGCACTTGCCTTGAGCGAGGCGTTGAATGATGAAGCGGGCGTGGCCTATGCCCTGTGCAACCTCGGCCAGATCCAGCGCGAACAGCGTCAACTGGCCGAAGCGGAAGCAACGCTTCGGCGTGGCCTCGACATAGCGCGCAGCCAGGAAGATCGACATCTCGAAGCACTCTACTTGAACGATCTGGGCTTCACCAGCCACAGCCGCAACGACAACGCCGCGGCTGTGCGCTTTGCATTGGAGTCGTTAACCATTCTGCGTGATCTTTCACTCCATGTCTCGGCCACGTCGGATCTGGCGCTGTTGGCCGTCTCCTATCTGGCGTTGGGGCAGCACGAATCCGCTCTGGCCAATGCCGAAGAATTGCTTGCGCTCCTCGATGGCTGCAACGGAGAAGGGCCAGACTTCCCGCAGCGAGATTATCTCATCTGTTACCGTGTGTTGGGTGCTCTCGGCGATCACCAGCGCGCCCAACATGCACTGGACGAAGCGCTGCGTCTGCTCAGCAGGCAGGCAGATCGGATCAGCGCGGAGACGATGCGTTCTCGTTTTTACATGCTGTGGCCGCCAATGCCGAAATCTTGGCCGAATCGGCAGATAAGCGTTGTGGACACGGACTGGGCGAAACACGGATTGAATCGTAGTGCTTCAGGTGCGGCGCCTGACTTCAAACCGTGAATTGCGCCCAAAGAAACGAGGATGGCCATCGGGCCATCCTCGTTTCTTTACCGCTTCTCTCCTGGTCCGTCACCGCTGAATCGCGGGAAGATATATGCTGTTTGTGAGTTGCGGGGCGAGCAGGGCATAAACGCCTACCCGCGGCTGGGTGCAATCACCTTGGCTCCGCCCTGCGGATCGGCGATCTCTGTGATTCAAGCGGCACCCACTCGGTGCCCGTCCAGAAATGGATCTCCGGCGCTGCATCGAAGATGGCGGCAGATCGCGCTGTGGGTGGTGGCGTGTTTGGCAGCCGGATGGCGACTGTACCGACTTCGGCCAAAGATGCCGGCAACGCCGATAGCCTGTAAGAGTCGCCCAAGAGATCAACGCCTGGCCCTTCACCCGGGCTACCTGCCATGCTCTGCCAGCTTATATACTCCCCTTCTGCCAGCGTGGTATTGGTGTCAAAGGCGTACTCAGCGCTGCCGTCTTCCGAAATGATGGGGACGCCGACCAGGCGGCTGGCCGGTCCGAACGCGCCGCTGCCGCCCACACCGTAGCCTACGATTGCCTCGCGGCGCGGCGTCTCCTCGTTGAACGGCTCATTCACATGCACCATCACGTAGGCGCCTTTGGCCGGCGCGGGCATGTTGAAGATGCCGGTGTAAACGCCACCGTTGAGCGCCAGCGTGGCCGTGGTGACAACCGTCTCGTCTTCCAGGTACAGGGCGGCTTCGAGGCCGTAGCCTTCGGTGATCGTCTGTGTCACCGAGATGGCGATGGTCTGCGTATTGATGGGCGAGAGCTGGATCACCGGCGCCCAGTTGACGTCCTTGCGCAGTGTGAGGGTGTTGTCGCCGTCTTCGACGATTTCGCAGCCGAACTGGCGCGGTGATGTTTCGTCGCCGATGTCGAAGACGCAGAAACGATCACCTGCCTGGGCGTTGTTGAGTGTAATCGTGTTGGTGCCGCTGATCGGGCGACCCTGATCTAGCACCCGCTGATTGCTGATCAGCCAGCCGCGGGCAACCTTCGAGGCCGTCTCCTGGTTCTGGTAGGCCAGCTCGAACGTCTGATTGGTGATCGGCGATGTCGGCGTCGACGGCGGCACGAGGACGACGTTGGTCAACGGCGCCGGCGCTGCGGCCGGTCCTGGGTTCACCGCCGTCGGCGTTGATAGCCCGGCGTACCAGATTTGCATGGTCTCCCATTCGGTGCGCCCGAGGATCTGATTGGCCAGTGTGTCGGCGCAGTAGGTGCGCCAGTGCGTCGGATCGAAGACGAACTCGGTGTTGCTCTCTTCGTAGGCCCAGCCCATCGCGCTGCCGATGCACGTGTCGATCTCCACCACCTCGTTGTTCTCGTTGCGGCTGAGGTAGGTGTCGTAGAGGAAGAGCAGATAGTGGCCCAATTCGTGTGCCAGCGCCAGCGACCAATCCGGGTCGATGCCGGTGGTTCCCTGTGGCACGCCGGTGCGATCCCAGTCGGATCCCATGTAGACGTAGCCGGGATAGTAACTGTGATCCGGCACGAACGGATCCGGCGTCGGCGCGGTGACCTTGCCGCCGACTTCGGCCTGCGGACGCAACACGTTGCTGGCGTAGACGCGTACATCGGCGTTGTTCCACTCGTCGTAGTTCTGGTAGACGGTCACCGTACCCAGGGCCATCTGCCCATCGGTGAAGTCGTAAAGGTGGTTCGACGCTTCGATGATCCGCTGGATCAACGCCGCAATGTAGGTGGTGTCGGTGGTTAGATCCCACTGAGTCGACAAGGTGAGGTTGTGCAGGAGCAGCGGCGTGTCCATGTCCAGCGTCAAGCCTGTGCTTCTGTCGAAGTTACTCAACGACACCAGCACCGGCGCGCCGGATGTGCGGTAGGTGTTGTACGTGTCTGTTGCGCTGATAAATGACCTGGCCCACAACGTATCGCCGAACTGCACCTGGTTGCGCCCGATCAAGTAACCGTCGTTGTTGCTGCTCAACACCACGCCCGAGGGGACGCCGCCGCGCAGCACCTGCACTTCGGCCCCGCCCACAGGATCACATTCGGCGCCGACGCCCTGGCACAACCGAATGTCGTCGGCGTATTGGCCCGGGCCGAAGATTAGATCGTCGATGGACTCGCTGAGGGTAGTGTCGCCGTAATCGATGGTGACGCCGGCGATACGCGATTGCGCGTCGTAGATGCCGACGAACAGCATGTGCGATGCCCCGACAACAGGTGTCTGGTAGCGACAGATCACGGCACCGGCGACGTCGAAGGCAGTGATCAGCGCCGAGATGTCGGGGCCGGCGCCGCTGCTGTCTTTGCCGTTGCCCAGGCGGAAGCCCACATGACTGCGCCCTGGCGGCAGATCAACGCTCATGGGGACGCCTGCGCTGGTGCCACCGGCGATGGCTGAGTTGGTTGCCACATTCGGTGCCGAGAACGACTTGCCCACATCGGCGTCGTTGTCGGCGTAGGTGATGGCGCGGGTCTGCTGATTGTCTTCGAAGCGGACGCCCAGGCTGCCGAAATAGAGATCGCCCAGCACAGTGGCCGGTAGCCATTCGTCGAAGTCGAGGGTAATGCCACTGGGGATCGCTGACGGTGACGTCAACAGACTGCAACCTGTGTCGGGGTTGAAATCGCAGGCAGCGCCCAGCGCAAAGAAGACGGTGTTGGCAAAGAGGGCGCGCCTGCCGGTGACAGCCGATTGGGCGGAATATTGAACCCCCACAGCGAACGGCAGCCCTCGGAGATGATCACGCTTTCGGTGGTTGGGTCGCCCAACACGGCTGTGTACGCCAGCCGCACCGCCGACGACGGCGGTTTGGGGATGTTGATGCTTGCTTTGTCGAGGCCGGCGGCAAAGATGGGGATGGCCCGCTGAACAAACCCGCCGAAATCGTGCGGTGTCTTGGCAATGGAGAGCGTAGGATTGGCCAGCGTCACGGTGCCGGGGTGTTCTTTTGTTTCGCCGTTGGGAAAGCCGATTGCAGGCGCGATTTTGCCCAGCAGGGCGTATCCGCCTTCGCCCAACGCCAGAATGCGCGGCGCTTTGGTCATCAGCTCGGCCTGCGCCGGTGTCCCCCACACTTCGCCCTGTCCTGTGTTGGCGGCAACGATTACCAGATCGAATTCGGCCAGATCCACCTTTTCGATCTGATCCATAGGCACTGGCTGTACCGTCATGCCGTAGCTGTTGAGCAGGCCGGTGAATTGTAGCAGCGTCTCTTTGCCCACTTCGTCCTCAACGAAGACGTAGCCGATCTGCGCGGCGGAGACGGGCATGGGGCCGGTGATCTCCACGGTGGCGCCAGCGCTCTGGGCGGCGTCACCGGTGAGGCAGGGATTGCCAACACACACGGTGACTTCGTGTAGCCCTGGCGTGGCAAATGACGGCACGATGAACGGCACATTGAAGAAGCCGCCATCAAGAAATGCCACACGCTCGATCGGTTCGCCGTCCCACAGGATCGATCCGACAGTGGCTTCGGGGTTGAAGCCGACGGCATCGACGGCCACCACCATGCCGGCGGGGCCGGACTTGGGATCGAGGGCCGTGATGGTTGGTTGTGTTTGGGCCACAGCCGCGGCGCCGCCCAACAAGGCGACGACGATCGTTGACAACAGCAGGAGGAATAAACGGAGCAGAAGTTGTCTCCTGGAAGTGGGGCGCGTATGTAACATGTTCGATTTCTCCAAGTTCGGGTTGCGTCGATTCAGCAAACGAGAAGACGGATGCGAGGGCGCGCCGGAGACAATCGACCTCCCCATACGGTAGCCCGGGGAATGCCTCACCAATCAGAATCGGTGTAGTTGGCTTCGATGCGGCTATCGCGCTCGGCAGTCGCCCGTTCTAGATCCAGGATGTAGATCACACCGCGGTCATATTCGATTAGGCCACGTTTACGCCAGTCGCCCAGCAGCCGGTTGATCCACTCGCGGCGAGCGCCCACCATCGACGCCAGATCCGTCTGGTTCAGCGATAGATCAACTTTGTAGCCCTCGCCGTCCGCCACTTTTTGCCCGTAGCGTTCGGTGTAATATAGAAGAATGTGCAGCAAGCGCCCGGCGGCATCGAATTGGGCGATAGACTCGGCAAAGGATGCCGTCCAGTCGAGTTTCTGCGAAAGCAGCTTGGCCAGATTGAGCGCCAGCGTCGGCACACTCTCCAGGTGATAGACGAAGCGCTCCTGCGACATGGTGAGCAACGAGACACTGCCGATGGCCTTGGCCGATGCGTTGCGAGGGCGGTTGCTGATGGCTGCCTGCTCACCGATGATGTCGTCGGTGGAGAAGATGGTGATCGACGTCTCGTTCCCCGACGGGCTGATTTTGAAGATCCGCACCTTCCCTTTGATCACAACGTAGATCTCGCGGCTTTCATCACCCTGGCGAAAAATGATCTCGTCGCGTGTGTACTCGCGGATTCGGAAATCCTCTACCAGCCGCTCTAGATCGGTGCTCTTGAGTGTGGAAAAGAGTGGAATCTGTTTCAGCCGAGCGATTCGTTGCGCCGTTTGTCGATCTGGCATAGCGTATTCCCATTCTTGACTGTCTTTAAGATGATATCGATGCACTGACACACCGAAGTGATGTGCTTTACCACACAGGTACAGTGTTTTGTCAGCTACTTAGCAGCAGACGCAGATCGCTGTTATTATATACTAAAGCCATATATTCTTCAGCTAAGGTAACGTCCATACATGACGCTATTCGATTGGTTGCTTATTGGGCATTTCGTAGGTGATTGGGCATTTCAGAATGAGTGGATGGTTCGGCACAAGCAGTCTGCTCTTTTTAACCGTGCGGTTTTCGTCCACTGCGCTGTCTACACAGCCGTGATGCTATTCACATTATATTTGCAGAGCACAGACTTCTCGGCCTATTTGTATTGGGCCTTCGGCGCGGTGATCTTCGTTACCCATTGGCTGATCGATGCACCGAACCTGGCGGCCTACTGGATGCGTTTCTTTCAGCAAAGCAATGTCCTCTTCGTGCGGATCGTGGTGGATCAGATCCTTCACCTGGTGATCCTCGGCTTTCTGATCGAGTTTCTGCTCGTGTGAGCACAATTTTGGAGACGTTTGGCCGATATGAAATGCAAAAGCCCGCCGTACGTGACGGCGGGCTTTTGCATTTCACATGCCCTACTTTGATCCGTGTTCTCTTCGATCCGTGTCCACAAGCCCTTGCCCCAATCTAGGACGACAACCGGGCCACAAGGCGCCGTACCTCGTCTTCGATTTCGGCCAGGGCGACTTCGGCGGACGCTTTGTCCAGATCGTGGATGTGCCAGTACTCAGTGCGTTCCGCCCACACTGGGAAGCGTTCGGCCAGCATGGGGCGATGCTCTTCTTCCTTGAGCGCGATGACAAGATCCGACGCGGCCAGGTGTGCGTCGGTGAGCTGCATGGGGAAGCGCAGAGATGCTGGGATCGGCACATTGCGCGCCGTCAGCGCATCAATTGTGCGCTCGGACATGGGGCCGACGTTGTTGTTGGGGCGATCCACTACCAGCCCGTACGAATCGGCGATCCAACCGATCCCCTGCTGCGCCGCCAGGTGATTGAAGAGGTGCTCGGCAAAGCGGCTACGGTAGTAGTTCCCCGAACAGAGGAAGAGCACCTTCGACGGCGTTTGTACACTATTCGCGGACATAGACTTCGGTCCCCACATCGGCCCACGCATAGAGCGCGGCGGCTTCGTCCAGGCGCATGTTGACGCAGCCGTGGCTCATGGTCTGGCCGAAGTTGTTGTGCCAGTAGGCGCCGTGGATGGCGTAGCCGGCAAAGAAATACATCACCGACGGCACATTGGGCAGATCGTAGCCAGGGCCGCGCATGCGCTGCGCCGGTACTTTGGTGCGTATGTTGTACTGCCCCAACACGGTGGGGGTGGCTGGGCGGCCTGTGCTGACGAGGGTGTGCAGCACCACTACATCGCCTTGATAGGCCGTCAACGTCTGATCGCTCAGGTCCACTTCGATGCGGCGCACGCCGTCCGCTGGTGCGGCGCTGGCGTCCATCGCCGTCAAAGACGGGGCAGGATCAGCGGGCATTGGTGCGGGCGTATTGCCATTGGCAAATGACACCGGCGTGAAGTATTCGTCGTAGTTGAGATTGCTGTGTACCACGCGCAGCCGCAACAGATGATCGCCGTCGGGATACAGCGCGCTGTCGACGGTCGCCATGCGCCCCAGCGTTGGCATCGGGTCTTCACCCAGGGCGAGAAAAGTGGCGTGGGTCGGGTCGCCGTTGATCATCAGATCAATCTGCCATTTGCGGAACGTGGGATGCTCGGCCACGCCCTCGATCTCTATGCTGCCGGCGACAACGCCGTTGCCGCTGATCACCATGCCGTTTTCGTCCTCTGCTGCGGCGGACGAGGCAGGCCAAAGAACTCCCCACGAGAGTACAATTACCAGAACCAACACGAGACGTCGAAGCATTTCCACCTCCAGAAAGAACAGACACGGCAGCCAGTATTATCGAAGGATCTTCATTTCGGCGCAAAGCGGATGTGATAGAGGGCGACAGCGGCGGCGCCGGCGACGTTGAGCGATCCTTTGTGGCCCAACATCGGCAGCGCGTAGACAGCGTCACAGCGCGCCAGCAAGTCGGGATCGACGCCGCAGGTTTCGCTGCCCACGATCAGCGCGGTGGGGCCGGTGGGTGGCGCGGCCTCGAACAGTGAGCGCGCCACTGGGTGGACTTCCAATGCCCACAAGGCCACCCCTTGTGTGTGCAGGCTATCAGCCAGGTGCAGCGCGTTGCGATGATGACCCCACGGCACCGTCTGCTCTGCGCCCAACGCCGTTTTGGCCACTTTGGGGTGATCCGGTGTGGGCGTAATGCCGCACAGGTGAATCTGCGCCACCCCCACGGCATCGGCGGTGCGGAAGATCGAGCCTACGTTGTAGGTGCTGCGCAGGTTATCGAGGATCACGTAGATTGGGGGCATCCCTGGTGCGATGTTGTTCACCATGTCCTGTTGCTGTGGCCACACTTCCGGCGCGCCTTTGTCGAGCGCGGGCATCCGCCGCGTCTCAGCGCCACACAGGGGGCAGTGCAGCCGCCGCGGATCGAACACCTCCGCGGGAAAGCGGAAGGCGCATTCAGGATCGATACATTCGCAGATTTGCCAGGCCATAGGTGGGGGGAAAAGGTGACAGGGTGATTGGGTGACTGGGGGAACACGGATCATCGAACAATCCATGTTCCCCCAGATCTGTGTCCACAAATTCATACTTCGAGCAGACACCGATCCCCGATCCCCAGTCCCAAGTCCCTGCTTTAGTACAGGAACATGGGCTTGCCCAGGGCGCGGCGCAGCTTGGGCCGATACTGCTTGGTGTCGTAGAGTTCGTCTACATCGACGCGCTTGAGGCCGCTGGTGACGGTGCTCATGGGAATGTGGGTGTAGGTGCCGTCGCGCAGGGCCACCATGCGGCCACTGGCGCCGCTGATGATCAGATCCATGGCCGCGTTGGCGAAGTTGACGGCCACCATCAGGTCCAGCGCGTCGGGGGCGCCGGAGCGCATGAGGTAAGCCACACGCTGGTTGATGATGTTCTCGCCGGTGAGCTTCTTGAGCGCTTCGCCGGTGATCTCGCCGATGCCGCCCAGTTTGCGATGGCCGTAGGCGTCGGCTTCGCCAAATTCCACCACCTTGCCGCCCGCCATGTGGGCGCCTTCGCTGATGGTGACCATGGCGTAGTTGCTGGGGTTGCTGCGCTTGTCTTTGAGCACCAGTTCGGCCAGCACTTCGGGATCGTACGGCACCTCGGAGATGACGGCGCGATCCACACCGGCCAGGTACGAGCTGATCAGGCTGGTTTCGCCGGAATTGCGGCCAAACAGTTCCACCACGGCGATGCGTTCGTGCGAGCCGGCGCTGGTGCGCAACTGGTGAATGAACTGCACACTGCGGGTGACGGCGGTGCTGAAGCCGATGCAGTAATCGGTGCCGTAGACGTCGTTGTCCATCGTTTTGGGGATGGCGACAACCGGAAAGCCTTCGCTGTGCAGGCGTTCACCGTAGCTCAGGGTGTCGTCGCCGCCGATGGGGATCAGGCGTTCGATGCCCAGGTATTCCAGGTTGCGCAGAACGTGCGGCGTGAAGTCGCGCAGGCTCGTGTCTTTGGCCTCGGCTTCGGGGTGATCGGGATCGCGCAGAAAATCGGGGACGTCGCCCGCCCGTACTTTGCCGGGGTTGGTGCGGCTGGTGTGCAACATCGTGCCGCCGGTGCGGTCGATGGTGCGCACCGCGTTCTTGTCCAGCGTCATCAGGTTCTGGGCGGCGCTCTCCGGTTCGTCTCGGTTGAACTTCAGCAGGCCGCCCCAGCCGCGACGAATGCCGACAACTTCGTGGCCTTCGTCGATGGCGCGGTTGACCACCGCCTTGATGCATGGATTCAGGCCGGGTACGTCGCCGCCGCCGGTGAGGATACCAATTTTCATAGCTGCTCACTTTCTACGTGCAGGTGAATCGGTTGATCAGAGAATAATTGAACGCAAAAATCATACGCAAGGGACGCACTGGATGCAAATCAGGCGACTATCGGTCCTTTGCGCTTTCTGGATTGCTGCGCAGATGATCTGGGTGGGCGAGAATGCGCACGATGGGGCGCAGGTCCATCCACCACTGCCGCTTGGGGCGATGGTGATCCATATCCATCATGCGCGACACTTCGTAGAGCGGTGTGAAGCGCATCTGCCCCTGTGTCATGCCCATGCAGACAGCGGCTTTGTCTTCGTCGTCCTTGTTGAGGGCGTTGTCGAGGAAGTCGACGGCGTTGGCTGACATGCGCGTGGCCATGATGCGGTCGAACGGCGTCGGGTTGCCGCCCTGCTGCATGTGACCGAGGATGGCTGTGCGCACGTCGAAGAGATCGCCGCCTTCCTGCTCGAAGAGCGCCGACAGGAAAGCCGTGGTGTAGAGTGGATTGGCGTCTTCGTTGCGGATCATCAGCCCCAATCTTTTGCCGTGCTCGAACCCATCGATCAACATGCTCACGTCGGTTTGCAGATCGCGCAGGGTGACTCCTTCTTCGGGCAGGTAGACGCGTTCGGCGCCGGTGGCCATGCCGCTCATCAAGGCCAGGTAGCCGCATTCGCGCCCCATCACCTCGACGATGAAGCAACGGTTCGACGCCACGGCAGACTGCTTGATCTTGTCTACGGCTTCGACGATGTTGTTGAGCGCGGTGTCGGCGCCGATACTCAGTTCTGCGCCGGGTAGGTTGTTGTTGATGGTGGCTGGCAGGCAGATCATGGGAATGTTGAAGGCGGGGAAATTGCGCCGTTCTTCGTACATGTGCAGCGCCGCTTCGTATCCCGTCCACCCACCGATGATCATGAGGCCGTCGAGTTTGTGTGTCTCGATGGTGCGGGCGATGGCGTAGAGATCGCTGCCTTTGGGCAGTTTGCGGCTGGTCCCCAGTTCGGAGCCGCCTGTGGGCGACCAACCGTTTACCGACATCCAATCCAACTCGGTGACGTTGTCGTTGATCAGCCCGCGGAAGCCGCGGTAGATGCCGAAGGGGATGTGTCCTTTGTCGATGGTGAGGCGCACGGCAGCGCGTGTGGCTGCATTCATCCCCGGCGCCGGGCCGCCGGCGTTCATGATGCCGATGCGGAAGCGTTTTTGGCCTGGGCGGGGCGGGTGCGGCGTGGCGCGTACCAGGGTGCGCAACAGGCGGAATGATTCTTTGAAGCTGGTCCCGCGTAGATCCATTGCGACTTCGTAGTTGCGCTCGCGGATGGCGCGGTTGATGGCATGGGTACGTTCGACGCAAGCCATGAGCGGTTGTGATGTCACCTTGTTGTCATGCACACCGATGAGCAGCGCTTCGTCACCTGGACCGGCGTTGAGCGCGGTTTCGGCGGCGGCAACCCCCACCAACGTAGCCAGGACGCGGTCATAGGCGCTGGGCGCGCCGCCACGCTGCACATGCCCCAGCACAGTGACACGCACATCTTCGCCCATTTGCTCTTCGAGCACCTGCTTCACATAGTTGCTGGTGATGGGGTTGCCGTTGCGATCCTGCGCGCCTTCGGCCACGATCACGATGCTGTCGCGGCGTCCCATCTGGCGACCCGTGTGCAGGATCTCGCACATCTTGTCTTCCCATTTGTCGATATCGGGGGGGCTTTCGGGGATGAGCACCCAGTCGGCGCCGGAAGCCAGGCCGCCCATGAGGGCCAGATAGCCACAGTTGCGCCCCATCACCTCCACCACGAAGGCGCGCTGGTGGCTGGCGGCGGTGCTGGCGATGGCGTCGATGGCTTCGGTGATGCGGTGTAGGGCGCTGTCGGCGCCGATGGTCATATCGGTGCCGGCCATGTCGTTGTCGATAGAGCCGACCAGGCCGGCGATGGACAGGTAGGCATGTTCATCGGCGCCGGCCTGGCTGATTTCGCCGGCGGCCACGAGTTCGCGCAGGTGATCGCTCCATTCCTGACGAAGCTGGTTGGCGCCGGTCAGGCTGCCGTCACCGCCGATGACCACCAGCCGGTCGATGCCGTGGATGATCAGATTGCGCACAGCCTTGCGTCGGCCTTCCAGGGTGCGGAATTCGGGGCTGCGCGCCGTCCCGAAGACGGTGCCGCCCTTCTGCAAAATACCGCCTACGGTGTCCCATTGCACCTGGCGGATGTAGTTATCCCCCAGAATCATGCCTTGGTAGCCTTCATAAATGGCGAAAACGTCGGCGCCCTTGGTCAGGGCGGCGCGCACCACGGCGCGCACTGCGGCATTCATGCCCTGGGCGTCGCCGCCGCTGGTGAGTACTCCAAGCCGTTTGTTGCTCAAGTGATTCAACTCCTTGTGTCTATCGTGCGCAGCGGCGCTTCCGTTTGAGGTGGCGTTGCGCTGTCGGGCTGCTGTAAATGCCCGAATCGGGAAATCGCTGGAAACTCACCCCAAATTATAGCATTTCGGCAGGACAAAACAACTCGGTTGGATGAGGGATGTGTCAACGTTTTGTTAAGATGGGGAGATGGCAGGTGTGCAGGTATGTAGGTTTTCATGTATGCAGGTATGCCGCTGACAATACGTTCCAGTCCCCAGTCCCCAGTCCCCAGTCCCCAGTCCCCAGTCCCCAGTCCCCAGTCCCCAGTCCCCAGTACTTGACATAATCCCCGCCGAATTGACACCACACCAGCCGCTGCGTAGACTGCTACACACAGTGAATTCACGGCGATATCGTTTGATCGGAAGGAGTGAGCATGGCAGCCAGACGACGTTCGAGTACCAGGATTGGTGTCACCGGGCTGGGGCAGCGCCAGGAGATCGGCCCAGATGTATTTATCAATACGTTCTATCGGGGTTGTACGCCTGGGTTTGTGGTGACGGATGAAGGGATCATTTTGATCGATACGCCATTGATCCCCGAACAGGCGCACGATTGGCGCACGCAGATCGAAGATGAATGCCCCGATATGCCATTCCTCTATGTCTTCAACACCGACCATCACCGTGGACACGCGCTGGGCAATCAATACTTCATGCCCAGCAAGGTGATTGCCCATGAGCGCGCACACAAAGAAATGGCCGGTTACACCGAGAATTTCAAAGAGCGCGTACAACAGCTTCAAACGCGAAGCCGGAAATCCAGCAACAACTGACCAATATCGAGATCGTGCCGCCGCATCTCACCTTCACCGAGAGTGCGAAATTGCTCTACGGCGGGCGCGAGGTGCAGTTGATCTTCTTGGGCGGGCATACACCGGCCACCAGCATCGCCTGGCTGCCCGAAGAACGCATCTGCTTTGCCGGTGACGTGGTGTGGGTGGATCAGCATCCGTACATGGCCCAGGCCGACACGCTGCAATGGATCGAAGCGCTGCGCTATGTCCGCGAACTCGATCCCGAACAGATCGTGCCGGGGCATGGGCCTGTCTGTACACCGGAGGTGACGTACAAAGTGGAGGAATACATCGCCTTCATGCGTGAACGGGTGCGCGATTACTACCACCAGGGCAAGACCAAGAACGAAACCAAGAGCGGCCTTGTGAGCGAGATGGTGGAGTGGTTCCCTGTGCCGCCGGAACGCAAGGCCAAGATCGAGAGCCAGATCAAGTCGGGTTTGAACCGTGTCTACCGTGAGATTCAGCGTGAAGAGGAAGTCGCCGCGGCCCAGGCCAACGGCCATTCACTCCACAGCGCCGCCGACAGCGACGACGACGAGGACGATCAAGACTAGCGATGGCCTACTCGATCCAAGAGAAACTGCGTAATCCGGTCAATCAACTGCGCGAGAACCTGGACGAAGCTGAGCGCCTGGTGGTGCAGCTCAACAGCACGAACGTCGAGTCTTTTCTGCAATTGCTAGACCGCATCGACGCCCAGGTGGCCCAACTTGCCGCGGACAGCGCCATCGATCTGCGGCCCGAACAGACGCGCTTCGAGAGCCTTCTGGGCCGTATCGAGGGTAAGCCACACGCGTTGGTTTCCGCGGCAGGGCGCGCCGACGGCATGGGCAAAGCTACGCTTCCAGAATCCAGCCTCCGATGGCTTCTGGTGGCGATTGGATGCCCTGGTGGCAGAGCAGCGTCGCCGTACAGCCCGCCGTTTCACCTTCACTGTGGGCGGCATCGTCCTGTTTCTGGTGGCGCTGTATTGGGGAGTCAACACCTTCTTTCCGCCCGATCCAGATGTACTCGTGGTGAACGATGCCACCAATCAACTGCCCGATCTGGCGATGGAGGGGCGATGGGAAGAGGCGCTGCACGTGGTGGAACAGTCACAGGCCCAACTGAGCGTTCCCGATGTCGAGTTGCTGATCTGGGAAGGTGTCATCGCCGACAAACTGGGCCTGACTGAGCGTTCCGAAGCCGCGCTCGCCCAGGCTCGACAAGTGGTGGACGCCGACAGCCAGGATCTTTACTGGGTGACGCTGGGCAACACACGCGTCCTCGCCGGTGATCTGGACGGCGCACAAGCCGCTGCCGAGGCGGCGTTGGCGTTGGATCCCGAGGAAGGTCAGGCCTACTTCCTGCTGGGCAACATTGCCGAAAGCCGCGGCGACATCAACGGCGCCATCGAAAACTACGAGCGCACCTTCGAGTATTCATCGGACGCCAACCCGCAGTTGGCCGTCATCGCGCGGGTGCGGCTGGGGACCCTGCTGCAAAGCGGCGCCGGCTTTCCTGCCCACCGACACCGTCGAGGCGACGCCATCACCTGATGCGCCTTGATCCACCCGATACAGGACAGTTTCGATTGTTTGTTATTGCCTTTGACTGTGTGCTGTCACTCAGGTAAAATCGCAGTGACAAGCACAACTTGCCCCTTAGCTCAGGGGATAGAGCAACGGTCTTCTAAACCGTCGGTCGTAGGTTCGAATCCTACAGGGGCGCTGAATACAGCGTTTTTCTACCACAAACCGCCCCGTCTGCCACCAGTAGTTGTTGGTGGCAGACGGGGCGGTTTGTGGTCAATCGGCTCTTGCAGGGGATGCTCTGTCCAGGAGGAACGCAACACTAGATGCGAATCAATCTATTGGTGATAATCTAGAAATGCGGATACCGAGGCGGGAACTGAGGGCAACCCCAAGGCTTCTTCAGGCAGTACGTGCCGTCGATGTGGATATCATCGAAGATGGTTGCCGCCAAGGCATCGCCGGTCATCGCAAGGGCAGGGGATCCAATAGGCGACTGCGGTGCGATTCCCCATCCACCGGAACAGCCCCACGACCAAGGCTGCACCCAACACCAATTCCCGCGATGGCGTCGTCTGTGACGGCGCCTGCCGTGGCTTCGGCGGCTACGGCAAAGTTGACGACACCAATGGCTGAAACGGCGATCAATGCGACGAACAGAATGGCTACAATGGCGAACCCGAACTTGCGTGTCATGATTTTGTTTCCTTTTGGGTAGTGTAATGGGATGAACGTTTTCGTTTGTGTGACTTGAAACCTTGAGTACCTTTCACCCAATACACGTGCGACTTTGTAGAGATTAAGACTTCAGCCGATCGACAGTGGGGCAAAACAACAGGGACAAAAAAGCACCGCCGATCCCATGTCGGCGGTGCTTTTGTGTTGTATAGAAGATTCTGTTGGCGAACTCGCATTATGGGGTTGAAACCCCCGCTGACACGGAGAAGTCGCCTCAGCGACCGGAGAAAATTCTGCAAGCGCCTGAGGGCGCTTTTCTGTGTCAGGACGGGATTTCAATTCCGTTGCGAGTTTTCCCCCACAACAATCTCGCCCACAAGCCAGCCCCGTCCACTGCCCCGATCATCCACCATAAGACGCAGGCGCAACTGCGCAGTTGTGGCATCGAGCGGGATCCCCGCTGTGCTCAGATCCACAACCGTCGTCTGCAACGGGATGCCGGTCCACTCGTCGTCCTGCGCAGCGCGGACGGCCAGGGCTGTGCCTGCTTGCTGGTAGACGCTCACCCAGTTCTGGCCACCGTCGGTTGTGATCTCGATGGTGGCAACATCGTTGGGCAGCAGATCGAGGGCGTGGTGAAGCGTCAACTGGGCGTCGGCGCAGGCACTCAGATCAAACGGGCGTGAGGTCAACGTCGCCGTCAGCGTCTGCCCCGGCGGCGCGCTGGGATAGGCCACACCAGGGCTGTCGGTGACGCCTTCCACGTCCCCTGCGCGGACGGTCCCCCAATTGCCCGCCAGCTGCCAGCGCCCCAGCCCACTGTGGAAGTCTTCGAACAAGCAGGCTGTTTCGGGTAGCCTGGTGTAGACAGCCACCGCCGCCGTGGAGGTGACGGGAACGCCGCCGCGCAGCGTCAACTCGATGTCGTAGAGATCCGCGGGCAGCGCCGACGGCAGTTCCGCGGTCACCGTCTGCGACGTCACCGCGCCGACGGTGAGATCGAGACGCGTGCTGTCGCCAACCGCCGTCACCGCCAGCGGCTTGACGAAGCGTGCGCCGGTGATGGTCAACGTGTGGGTGATGCCCGTCTCACTGCTGGGTGGATCGACGGCCAGGATTTCGGGCGTCACAACGCCGGCGGTTAAGGCGTAGACACCAGGGCCGGGCAGCGACGCCGAAGCGAAGTTTTGGCGCTGGTTCAACACCGTGTCCAGGCGCTGCCAGGTTTCGCCGTCGTGATAGTGGATCGCCAGCGAGCCTTCGGGCTGGGCGGAGAGCAGCACATCCATGCCCAGGTATTGGTACGTGAGGCTGCCGCGCAGGTAGTCGGTCAACGCGGTGCTGGCGCGCACATCGTAGGCGCGCCCGATGGGCAGCAGGCCGGTGGGCAGATCGGGGATGCGGGTGGCCAGCTGCAGCACCATGAAGTCCTCGTCGGCCAGATTTTCGGGGGGGAAGACGGAAAGGCCACCGTCACCGCTGGTGAAAGGACCGCCGTAGCTGTAGGTACGCCCTGGGCCGGAACCGAGTGTGTAACCGGTGATCTGCCGCTGGTTGGGCGCCGACCCGCGTAGATCCACCAGGACATTGGCAGTGGCAGGCAGATTCACCGACGCCGACTGCCCAGGCATCAACGACAGTTCCACCGGCAGCGCGTTGTCTGGGTAGATGGTGGCGGTGACGGTATCGGCGGCGCCGTCGATCTGTAGTTCCAGCGTTGTCGAGGTGACCGGCCTTAGCGCCAGTTGCGGCTGCCAGGCCGCTTGCGGCGTCAAGCGTGGCGGCTGATCTGGGCTAAACTCGTCACACGCCGTCGCCAGTATGGAGAAGACACAGACCGTGTCGCCCACCTGCGCGCCCCGCGCCTGGATCGTGTTTACGACCGGGCGCCCCAGATCCACGATGCCGCGCCCCGGCTGGATCAGGTAGGCGCGGCCGTCGGCCAACAGCCCCTGCGTGTCTTCGATCTGCACACTGACGTCGGCCAACGGCGGCTCGGCTGTGGGCGGCACAATCTCGATCTGGGCAAAGGCGAACGGCAGGTTGGCCGGTCCGGTGACCGCGGGCGGCGGTGGCTGCAAGTCAGGGTAGACCCGTGTGAGGATCTCCCATTCGGGCAGCGCGGCCAGCGTCATACCGCATTCCGCGTCCCAGGCGCCGTCGGCGTAGCGGAACTCGCTGTAGTCGTCGCGGTAGGGATCGGTCAACGCACTGCCCACGCAGCTCTCCACCGGTACGAGGACATTGCTGGCCTCGTCGATGCCGAGGTAGGTGTCTTCGAGGAAGAGTGCGTAGTGGGCGATCTCGTGGGCCAGCACCTTGGCCCAATCGCCGGTGATCGTCTCCAGCGTGCCGTAGCGATTCCAGATCGAGCCGATGCGGATGCGCCCGGGCAGCGCCGTCACCGGCTCGCCCAGATCCAGGGTGACCGTATCGGTGACGATGCCGCCGCGGAACGCATTGGGACGCACCTGGTTCGAGGCCAACACCTGGATGTCGGCCTCGTCCCACTTCTCCTTGGCCTGGTAGACAGTGATCTTGCCCAGCGCGATTTGGCCGTTGCTCCAATCGTAGAGCGTCTGCGCCGCGTCCTTGAGGTTTTGCTCAAGCTGCGCCAGGAAAATCGTGTCGTCGGCCGCGTTCCACTCCAACGAGACGGTGAGATCGAAGAGCAGCAGCGGGTTGTCGGCAGAGACGGTGAGCGTCTGCACCCCGCCCGCCGTGATCTCGTAGAGCGACGCCTCGGGCGCCTGCGCGTCGAAGCTGGTGTGGTAGAGGGTGTACTGGCTGCTGCTTTGGATGAGTTTGACTGCCATGAGGCGGTCACCGATGCTGAGTTCGCCCCGAGCCGCTGAGGTACCCCTCTGCCGACGTCCGACAAATGGTGCATGTTGTGTTCCCATCCATAAATACACTACTTGCCCGACGCCAGGGATATTCGAAAGCACCCGATAGAGGCTGCTGCTATCAGCAAGGGCGCGGATCTGTGTGCTAGCACAGAGAAAGCGCAGAGACTGGGTCGACAACATCTGCATACTGGATGTATTCGCCCCGCCGAGATCGGCTCCGATTCGAAAGACTGACATTATCGCTTTGACCGAAGAAATCGCTGGCTAGGAGATCCCAGTGGAAGACATGCGCTGCCGGTAACCCACGCTCGATTCTGGGACCGTTGCCACCTTGCACGATTAGCAACATGACTTTGTCTGGTGAATCGGACGAGAGTCAGGCGATACCGGACGGGGTATGAACGTGGGTACATTGCGGGTAAGCGTGTCGCTTGTTCCCACTGCTGGTAACCGCCGCCGCCGCCTCAGCGAATAGAAGCGCGCTGACCGTGCCGGTGTTCCTGTAGGATCATAGAGTGAATATGGAATGTCGATGATGGGTTCAGTCAGCGTTCGCAATGGCGAATCCGCTTGCCCGGGACGTTGGTTGTAAGCGTAATTCGCCTTGAACCGGGCCTGGATTCAGATAGATTTCGTTGGGTTTGCCACCAGAACTGTCGATTTCCAGCAGCGAGATCAGATCTCCGTCACTGTCGACATCGACCCATGCCACGCTGGTTGTCCAGACGGGTGTTTGGGGATCCTCGATCCTTTGCGATTGCCATTCCGATTTCATGCTAAAACCCCGGCGTTATTGCGGTATACGTTGATTGGTCCGTATCCATCGCTGCTGCCAGATCAAGATCACCGTCGCCATCAATGTCGCCCCATACTACTCGACTTGTCAGCGCACGTTCGTCTGATTTCCATGCTGCATATTGCTGCAACATGCCATCATCGTTTATGTAGTGATTCGATTGTCGAGCATTTCAACCGCTGAATCAGGATCCCATCACTGTCGACATCACCCCAAGCAATATGTATTGTTGAATCAACTCGGCAGACGTCAGGAGGTTCCGCCAGCGGCATGCCGGAAACGTTTAAGTACAGACGATTGGCGCCATAGCAAAGCCGACAGCCAGGTCGAGATCTCCATCACCATCGACATCACCCCAAGCAACACTCCCCCCACTGTTTTCCCCTTTTACTGTCAATACCGCAAGAGATGTTAAACTAAGCACCGTCATTCAGATATGAGATAAACCAGATCGCCACCAACTGCCAAATCGAGGTCGCCATCCTTATCGACGTCTCCCCAGGCGACGCTTTGCATTTGTATGGCCTTCTTTTCGCCAAGATGCACTTGGCTGCAAGCACGCCTGATTGATTGAGGTAGATTGCGATGTTATCTCCGTGGCCGTTGCCAATCAAGATCGCCGTCGCCGTCAACATCACCCCATCGACATCATGTGTTGCTTCACCCTCAACCGACTGCCAATCTGGGTTTCTTGAATCTCGTCCCTCATGGTTCAGGTAAAGGGTGTTGAATCCCCAGTTGCCAACCGCTCGTATGTCCAGATCACCATCACCATCTACATCTCCCCAGGCTGTGCTTGAGGTTAGTTCTTGCTTCTCGGATGACCAATGCGGTTCGCCTTGTAATAGGTTAGCACTGTTCATAAAGTACATTCGATGCATCGGCATTGCCCTGTACGAGATCGAATCGCCGTCGTTGTCCACATCACCCCAGACGAGGGCAAGAGCGGCGTTTTGTTCGCCCTGTGACTCCCAGAATGCTGCTGATGTGAGTCGGCCTCGATTGTTGAGATAGATTCGGGGGGAGGCATTCACATTTCCCGCGGCTAAATCAGAGATCACCATCACCATCGACATCCCCCCCAAGCGACGCTATAGGTATCGGTGTCTCCGAACACATCGCCCGGATTGGGTGCCATTTCATAGTAGAGCCAAGCCGTATCCGTCGATCTCCGAGGAACGCCGCTCATGGTTGACCTACACCGATGTTGGTGCGTCCGATTCGCTGCATCGAATCGACGTGATCTTCGTTGTAGCCGTTGCCCACGGCTAAATCCAAATCGCCGTCGTTGTCCACATCTCCCCAGGCTACGCTCGTTGAGTAATTGGATTCGTCCGATTGCCACTCGGATGCTGGTGTTAGTGCGCCACCTTCATTCAGGTATAATACCCCAGTTGCTCACTGCTAAATCAAGGTCCCCATCACCGTCAACATCGCCCCAGGCAAGATTGGTGGTAGGATCTGCTTCCTGAGACTGCCATGCGGCGCTTGTTTGCAGCATGCCGTCTACGTTGAAATACATGCGATTGGGTTCTTGGAAATTGGCTACGGCCAGATCTAGATCGCCATCGTTATCGACATCGGCCCAAGAGACCCTGCTGCTTGCATCCTGCTCGGATGACTGCCAGTGCAGCGTCGGCCTGTAATACACCATTGTTATTCAGGTACAGCCGATTGGGACCTGCCAGTTGCCCGCCTGCATTCGATCGAGGTCCCCATCATTGTCGATATCGCCCCAGGCTACACCGCGTTTGGTCGGCTTCGCTAGATTGCCAGCTTGCAGTCCGCTGCAAAGATCCGTTCTCGTTGAGATATAGTTGATTTGGCGTACCGATGTTTGCGACAGTAGATCCAGGTCACCGTCGTTGTCGAGATCGCCCAGGGCTATTGCAAAGGAGACTTCTACTTCGCTTGATTCCCACTGGAGCCATTGGATCCAAGGATAGAGAATCCGCATCGCCGAAGATGAGTCCATATTTTGAGCAATCTGACGTACCCACGTCGGCGCTGCCACACTTGAGCGCCATGGCAAAACGGACAACATCAACCCCGCCAGGAAAAACACGGCAAACGCAAGCGGCCGCATGACAATCTGGTCGCGAAGGACAGATCGCATCGATGTACCTCCTAAGTTGTCAATAGGGACAGTACGCCGCCGGGGCAGTAGAGGATCGGGGGGATCGTGGGCAGTGATCGGCGGATCTTGTAAGTCAGTGTGATTTGTTGTGCCAATAATGCGTGCGAATTGTACGGAAAAATGTACGTTGCTTGTGCCAAAAACCGGGTTCTATTATGATGCATTCATTACTTGTGGTGCAAGTTGTATGAATTTTAGTGCAGAAAAATCCGTGTTTCCGCCAATCCGTGTCCACAACTTGACTCCACTGCGAAAAGTCCGACTTCTGTGTGATTTGCGGTTGCTCCCCTCCTGAGAGAAGTCGGACTTTTGCGCTTGAGCGACCTTTTTGCCGTAGAGTCACAACTTTCATCCGCCGTGGCGTAACGATCCAATGACCCAGCAAGCAGACGCCGAACTCAGAAACCTGTTGCAGCAACTCCCCAGCACAGAAGACGCCGTGCTCGCCCACTTCCGCGCCCGCTTCTTCGAGGGATTGGAACGCCGCCGCCTGGACGACTGCCAGTCTGTGTTGGATCTGCTGGGCGATGTCCCTTCGCCGCGCCTGCGGCAGGAGCAGATCTACCATCAGGCGATCCTGCACAGTGAACGACGTGAACTGGATCAGGCCGAGGTCTGTCTGCGCCGGTTGCTGGCCCAGGAGACGCCGCCGGACGAGACGGCCAAGACCTGGCTGGTACTGGGCATCGTCCTCAACGAACAGGGCGCGTGGACCGAGGCCGAAGGCTGCTTTCGCACGGCCCGCGACGGCTACGCCGCCATCGGCGACCGGCTCGGCGAATCCAAGGCATTGAACAACACAGGCATCGCCATCTTCTACCCCGTGGAGCAGGGCATCTTCGCTGCCACGCGCCTGTCCGAGGCTGTGGACTGTCACCGCGCTGCGTTGGATCTGCTCGCCCAGGAGTCCGACGGCCCACGCGGCGAAGAAGCGTTGTGGGAAACAGGCCGCAACTGGCACGGGCTGGGCATGATCTACGGCATGATGGGCAAGCACGAAGCGGCGCTGAATGCGTTTCAACAGCACGTGGCGCTTTGCCGCGAACTGGACGATCCAGGTGATACGGCGTTGGGGCTTTCGGACATGGCGGCGCTGGCCTACGCGCCGTTGGGGCAGAGGGACGCAGCACAGGCCGCGCTCGACGAGGCGATCCACCTCTTCAACGCGCACCCCGATCCGTTGAACCTGGCCGAAGCGTTGACGCGCCGCGGCAATCTTCACGCCACCGCAGACATGTTTGACGCCGCCGAAAGCGACTTCGCAGACGCCTTGCACGCCGTGGAAGCGGTACAGGCGCAGCTCACCACGCCTGTGGTGCAATCGAACTACCGGGCCATGCTCGATTTTGTGTACGCGGCGCCGCTCTCGCACTATCTGCGCCGCGGTGACGGCGACGCCGCTTTCACGCTGGCCGAACGCGCCCGCTCGCGCGTCCTCGCCGGGCTGCTGGCTGGGCAGAGCGAACAACCGCATGTGGGGCCGCCTGCCGATCTGGTTGCTGAACGGGCCGCGGTGCGTGCGAAGCTGGATGCAGCCTATGCCGCCGATCACCACGCGGATCAGGCGCGCCGGCTCGAAGCCGAGTTGGCCGCCGTGGATCGTCGCATCGAGCTGCTGGATCCGGCCTACGCGGGGCCAGCCGGCGCTACATCGTTGACCGCCGACGCCATCTGCCGGGCGCTGCCCCAGGACACGCTGCTGCTCACCTACGTCCGCGATGAGGCGGACCACCTTTGGATCTTGATGGCAGACGCTGACGGTGTCGACGATCCGTGCCGATCCCCAATCTGTCGGTGCGCTGGCTCCAGGGCTACCTCGCCGATCACCTCGACGGCGCCCGCCAGGGAGTCTGGTGCCTCACCCACGCACGGGCCACCTGGCGTCGTCTCGGCTCTTTGCCGATCTACACAAGGCCTTGCTTGCGCCGGTGGCGGATCGGCTGTCCGCGGCGCAGAACATCGTGATCGTCCCCACCGGGCCACTGCACTATGCGCCGTTGGGCGCGCTGACCCCCGATCCGTCATTTGCGCCGCCGCTGCTTAGCGCCGACAAGCGCATCGTCTACGCGCCCAGCGCTTCCGTCCTGCTCAACTACTGCTATCAGCGGTCGCCTTCGCCGCATCCCAGCCTCCTGGCCGTCGCGCCGGCGGATGAGAAGCTGCGTTTCATCCAGGCCGCGGCTGAGACTGTGGTTGCACCGGGGCGGGATCGTCTATTGCGGGATGCCGACGCCACGTCCGAAGCGATGATCGCGGCCGCTGGGCAGCATCGGATCGTGGCGTTCTTCGGCCATGCCGTCTTTGATCGGCGCTATCCCATGTCTTCGCGGCTGGTGTTGGCCGATGGCAGCTTGCACGCCAGTGAGATCGTGCGCCGGTTGCGTATGCACAGCGATCTGATCGTGCTGGCCGCCTGTGAAAGTGGACGGGGTCACGTGCTGCGAGGGGACGAGATCATGGGGCTGAGCCGGGCGCTGCTCTACGCGGGAACCACGTCGGTGTTGGCGACGCTGTGGCCGGTCCACGAGATCCCCACGCGGCTGCTGGTGGAACACTTCTTCCACCAAATCAGACAGCACAGCGAGCGGAACGGCGATCTGGATCCGGCGTTGGGGCTGGCTCGTTCTCAGTGTTGGCTGCGTGAACTCACCTGCGCCGAGATCTACGAGACGATGACGACGTGGGGCGCCGAAACCGGGACGTCGATCTGGCAGGAGTTGTGCGCGCTCTGGCAGATGACGCACCCAAACGAAACACCCAAAGACGCTGATCGCCTCTTCGCGCATCCGTTTTTCTGGTCGCCCTACATCTTGATCGGCGACCGTCGGCGCGGATGACGGCTCATGGCGCCAATACGACGTTCAACTGTAGCGATGCGATCTGCGCACATGGAATGTCGGTGAAGGTGACTTTCCCCAGCACGTCGGTGATGGCTTTTCGAGTGATCTCGGCGCCGAACAGGGTGATCTCGATGCCCGAGTAATCGCCGAAGCGTTCGGTGAGGCTGATGCTTGCCTCCACACAGCATAGCTTTGCCGCTGCGTCGCCCGCCGTTGGCGCCACGGTGACGATCAACTCAAAGCCGGCGTTTTCGGGTGTCAACTGCATTGAGTCGGCCCCGTGCGTGGGTGATCCTGCGCCGAGCATACCGGCCAGCGCAGGCGCCGCGCCGGCGTCGAAGCCGAAAACCGGCAGCCGAATCTCCACTTGTCGCCACAGATTCGTCCCCGTTCCAGCCAGCGCGGCCGTTTTCCAGCGTCAACTCGTACCAGTTTGCGGCAGCGGGCGCCGGCCTGCCCATGATCTGATCGAAGCGCGCCGGCTGCCAGGGATCTCTGCCCCAAGTGCTGCAAATCGGACGCCGACTGCGCCATCCCCTGACGGTGAAATTCCAGCGAGTATGCCTCTTCACACGCCGCCGACGACTCGATCCAGAATGCGATGTCGGGGTAGGTGGTATCCGCAGGGCCGCCGTCTAGCTCCATGCGCACATAGTCGGCGAGGTGCTGCTGGAACTCCCGCCATTCGCTGTCTGTGATTGTTGTGATGTGTGATCTGTTCATTGTTGCCTCTCTCCTACCTCATACACGCAGGGCGGCGCGCACATTAAGGCTTTGCCTTGATCAGTACTTCACGATTCTTGCTCAATTGCGGAGAGCGCATCCTCAGATGCGGCTTGTTCCGGTTCACCCGGCATCTGAGGATGCCTGCTCCGCGTCAAAATCGTGAACTACTGAAATCGGCTATCGCTCGATGAGCCTTTTCAAGAAGTCACCGAGCGGTGGCGATTGCCGGCTCACAGCGCGAACGGCGTTGGATCTTTGTACGCGCACGGTGTTGGCCGTCTTGTGGATGGCGTCGCCGATGGCGTCGTCGCTGCGATCTGTGTCGAACGGCGGTGACTCGGCTGGCGGCGCAACGCCGGTGATCGACAACGCGCGCTGAAACTGTGGACGTGACATCAGCGTGAAGCAGATGACCCGCCGCTGCCCAGCCGACAAGTTGTCGATCACAGAAACCAGCGCCGTCAGCACCTCTGCGTACTTCGCCCTTGCCGCCTCGTAGGCGACCGTCTCCGCTGCTTCATCCTCTTCGGTTCGCGTCCGGCGTTCGGCCACAACACTGTGAAACGTGGCTTCGGCGGCTGTGTCGGCGCCGGCGGCCTGCTCCAACTGCTCCGGCTCCAGAAGTTGTACGCGCCCTTCTCGCCTGAGCAGCGAGATCAGTTCGTTGCGTGCAATCAGCTTTGCCCACCCGTACAGCGGGCTGTGGAAATCGTAGACGCCGCGCAGATCCTCGGCGCGAGCGTTGATCCGCGCCGCCAGCGCCTCTGCCGATTCGTCGTCCGCGATCACTGGCGCCTTGCCAAGCAACTCGAAGACTTTGAGAAGCGCAGCACTCAATCCCTCTGTGATCAGATCCTCCCGATCCGCACAGCCATATCCCCGCGCCGCGCTGAGCACGGATTTCTCCATCTGGAAGCGCATGAGTTCCCAGGCGCGCTCGTCCTTGCGCTGCAACTGCGTCACCGCCATGCCCCAATCGTGTAGATGTTGGGCGATCTGGTGAATGCTATCCATGATCTGCGCCTGCGTCGATCTCACAAGCGCCACGTGGCTTGGTCGGCCTTCCACGTGCGCAATCGACGCGCCTTTCTCCAATTTCAGCGCGCGGATCAAGGCAAAGGCAAAGATCTGGTTGGCCGTCGGCGCGTAGACAGCGTCGGTGTCGGCGTGAACCAGGGCCGCCAGGGCGCAGCGTTGGTTTAGGTCTTTGATGAACAGAGCGGCATCAGACATTGCGTGTTCGACTCCATCGTACGTGTTCAGTTGAACTTCGGTTGAACAGTGGCGCATGTTGCCGTAAGCAAACCCGGATGAGCATACCACAAGCTTTATTCGTCGAAAAGCAGTGTTTCCATATTCAGCGGTTCACGATTCTTAATGTGGATCTCGTCGCACGTGTCTTAGATGAAGCGCAAGTTCAAACGAGTCAACGCAAAGGTAGGCACAATGGACAGTATCTTCCGCATCGCAGCACAGTCCAATCATCGGTACGTGGGCGAACTGATTGTTTCGAGCTTATTGGCGGATGAGCCGATGATTTTGCAGGCTATCGGCGTCAAGGCCGTCTATCAGGCGGTCAAGGCCACGGCAACCGCCAACGACGCACTCCAGGCGCAGAACGGATCAATTGTGATGACGCCGGGATTCTGCGATGTCGATATCGACGGTGAGATCCGCACGGCGGTGCGCTTTACGCTCACGTTGGTCAGTGCGCCGGGCGGGGCCGCCAA
>JAWKOL010000002.1:0-436316 GCA_041391225.1 Caldilineaceae bacterium | reverse complement strand
GCCGATCTCATCCGCCTGCTCCTCACCATGATCCCAGATCAACGCAACACGCGTATCTCAGAATCGCCCGCAGAATACCACACAAACCAAGAGGTTTCTCCAATGACCACCAATCCTCAAGACCAATTACGCATCACGAATTACGCATTACGAGAATCTTCTCTCGAATCCGGCGTCGTCCCCCGCCGCGGGGACACGGTGATGGTGGCCGGAGAGGGCTGTTGGCTGATCGACGCCGAGGGCAAGCGCTATTTGGACATGACGGCGGGGCAGGGGGTGGCGATGTTGGGATATGGACACCCTGCCCTGACGGCGGCGATTGCCGAGCAGGCACAGACGTTGCACGCCTGCCCCAGTTTCTTTTACAACGATGTGCGCGCCCGCTTCCTGGAGAAGCTGATCGAGGTGACGCCCGCACACCTGGGACACGCCTTCCTGGCCAACAGCGGCGCCGAGGCCAACGACGGCGCGATCAAGTTCGCCCGCCTCGCCACCGGACGCACCAAGATCATCGCCACAAAGAACGGTTTCCACGGGCGCACCGTGGGTGCAGTCTCGCTGACGTGGAACCCGAAATACCGCGAGAAGTTCGGTCCGCTACTGCCCGACGTGGAACACGTGGCCTACGGCAACCTGGAGGAGTTGGAAGCGATGGTCGATGACCAGACCGCCGCCGTCTTTATGGAAGCGGTGCAGGGCGAGGGTGGGGTCAATGTGGCGACGCCCGAGTATTGGGCCGGTGCAGAGCGGATCTGCCGCCAACACGGCGCGCTGCTTGTCTTCGACGAGGTGCAGACGGGTTTCCGCACCGGTCGTTGGTTCGCCCACCAGCATTTCGACCTGCACCCCGACATGATCACCACGGCGAAGGGGTTAGGCGGCGGCTTCCCCATGGCAGCTATCGTCTATAGTGGACAGATCCAGGAATCGCTCTTCAGCGGCGCGCATGGCAGCACTTTCGGCGGCAACCCGCTGGCCTGCGCGGCGGGGCTGGCAGCGTTGGAGACCTACCAAAGCGAAAGCTTGATCGAACGCGCCGCCGAAATGGGTGAGTTGCTCCACCAGAAGTTGGAGACTGCCCTCGCCGGACGCCGCATGGTGCGCGAGATCCGCGGCCTGGGCCTGATGATCGGCATCGATCTGCGCAGCAAGGTTGCGCCCTTCCTCAAAGCGCTCATGGACGAGCACAGCGTCATCGCCCTGCCCGCGGGGACCACCGTCCTGCGCCTGCTGCCGCCGCTCATCGTCAGCGAAGAAGAGATCGACCTCGCCGTCAACGCCATCGCGTCCGTGATCCCCGAGTAAGACAGACCAGAGAGATATTGATGCACGGAGGCATCTTCGTGTGCCTCCGTGCATCATCTTCTGCTGGTTTCGCTCTATACTCTGAAAAGCATCACTCGCTCAACACAACAACAGTTCTCCCCCGTTGCGAGGGGAGCTAGAGGACGTTATGATCATCGAATTCACAGACAAGACCGTGATTGTCACCGGGGCGGCGCATGGGTTTGGGCGGGCGATAGCGCTGGCGTTTGCCCAGCGCGGCGCGGACGTGTGGGGCTGCGATCTGCTGCTCGACGAACTTGCGGAGACACAGCGCCTCGCCGCCAGCGCGCCAGGATCGATCCACGCGCGCTGCGTTGATGTCACCGATCAGGATGCGGTGCGCGCCTTCGTGGCCGAGGCGGCACAGGCGTCGGGGCGTGTCGACATTCTCGTCAACAACGCTGGCGGTGTGCTGGGCCAGGTGGGGCGTCCGCTGGAAGAGGTATCGATGGCGGATTGGAACGGCATCTTTGCGGTCAATGTGACCGCGGCCTTCAACTTCGCAATGCCAAGCTGTGGCGCCGGGGATGAAAGACGCCCGCTGGGGGCGCATCGTCAACATTTCCAGCGGGGCGGGGTTGGGCGTGAGCCTCACCGGCATCCAGGCGTACGCGTCGGCCAAAGCGGCGCAGATCGGCTCACGCGCCAGCTTGCCCACGAGTTGGGGCCGTGGCAGATCACTGTCAACAACATCGCTTCCTGGCTTCGTGCGTTCCAACCCCACCACAGAGAAGCAGTGGCAATCCTACGGCGAAGACGGTCAACGCGAATTGGTGGCGCGTATCGCGCTCCAGCGCCTGGGCAGCCCCGAAGACATCGCTCACGCCGTCCTCTTCTTCGCGCCGGGCTACGCAGGGTGGATCACGGGGCAGGTGTTGTCGGTGGATGGGGGAAGTGATGCGTGATCCGTGATTCGTGGGTAGAGGAGGTTGGTGTTGCATTTGCAGCTTGCAGGTGGGCAAGTTTGCAGGTGTGCAAGTAGCAGGCGACAATCGATCACGCATCACGAATCACGAATCACGAATAAGGAACTCATTCATGTTAAAGCTTCCCCAACCAAAGCAGGAACTGTCTTTTTGGGAGTTTGTGGCGTTGATGGCGATGATGTCTTCGCTGGCGGCGCTTTCTGACGGATGCCATATTGCTCGCGCGTTAGCCGAGATCGGCGGCGATCTGGGCGTGTTGCGCGACAACTCGAACCAGTTGATCGTCTCGTTGCTCTTTTTGGGCATGGCGGGCGGGCAGATCCTTTACGGGCCTGTGTCGGACAGTGTGGGGCGCAAGCCAGCGATCTATGCCGGGTACATCCTATTTATGCTGGGATCGCTGATGTCGCTGGTGGCGACGTCGTTTGCGGTGATGCTGGCGGGCCGCCTCTTGCAGGGGATCGGCATCGCCGGGCCGCAATGTGTCGATGGCGCTGATCCGCGACAAGTACGAAGGACGCGCCATGGCGCAGGTGATGTCCTTTATCAGTGTGGTCTTCATCCTGGTGCCGATCATCGTTTCGCGCTTGGACAAGGGATCTTGTTGGTGGCGCATTGGCGAGCCGATCTTTGCGTCCTTCATCGTGCTGGCCTCGGTTGGCCTGCTGTGGCTCGCCTTCCGCCAACCGGAGACGCTGGTGACGAGCAAGCGGCGTCCTTTCTCGCTAAAGCGGATTAGCCGGGCGATGGGCGAGGTCTTCTCGATTCGCTCGGCGATCACCTACACGATCATCGCCGGGTTGATCCAGGGTGGTTTTCTGGGCTACCTGAGTACGGCGCAGCAGATCTTCCAGATGCAGTATGGCCTGGGCGAACGCTTCCCGCTCATCTTTGCCACGCTGGCTCTGGCGCTGGGCGCGGCTTCGTTCCTCAACGGGCGGCTGGTGATGCGGCTGGGCATGCGCACGCTAGCGACGTGGGCATCGCGGCTTCTGGCAGCGTTCTCGACATTATTCGTCTTCTTCGCTGTGACTCAGGCCGGTCAGCCGCCGTTGTGGAGCCTGATGGCCTACCTGATGATCTCGTTCCTTTGCGTGGGCATCCTCTTTGGGAACCTCAACGCCCTGGCGATGCAGCCGCTAGGACACATCGCCGGTGTGGGTGCAGCCATTGTGGGCGCTCTGTCGCAGTTGATCGCGGTCGTGCTGAGTTCGGTCATCGGGCAGATGTACAACGGCACGGTGATTCCGCTGGTGGCCGGTTTCGCCATCTTCAGCGCCGCCGGCGTGGTGTTGATGCTGTGGGCAGAGCGGGGGACGCCGGTGCTGGCGGAGGTGGGGGATTGATTGGGGACTGGGGAGTTCGTTGAGGATCGGGGTTGTGCTGTCGGTTGGTGTTTTGCAGGGGAGGAGATCCCCTAATCTCCTCCTCACGGAATCTCGAATGCCCGCGCCGCATCTTCCACACACCCCATATCCGGTTCCGACTGAGGATCGTCCAGGAAAGCGAGGAAGATGCCGATCATGCAGTCGTCGATGTCGCTGATGCCGTGACCGCCGCGCGGGAGTTCGACGAAGTAGTGGTTGGGCAGGGTTGCGGCGGCGAGGCGCGCCCAGGACGGCGGGGTGACGGGATCATATTCGCCCGCGTAGATCAGGACAGGCAATTCGCTGTAGATCGGCTCCGTCTCCAACGCAGGCGCGCGCTCGGGTAGCCAGATGGCGCAAGCGTCGAAGAATTGGATCACATCTTGCAACATCAACTCGGCCATCAGCGGATCGAGCGTTTTTGCCCTGGCCTCGGCGTCGGCGAGGTCGGCGAAGGGCGCTTCTTCGTAGCATTCCACCGAGTAGAACATGCCCTCGGCGTCGGACAACGACGCCTCATCCACCGGCTCATCGTCGTCGGGGCGCTGGCGATAGGCGGCATCTTCCTCGTAGAGCAGGAACTCATCCAGCAGCAGATCGTAGTCGCCGTTGAAGGTGTCGTCGATCAGGCGCGGCAGCAACGGGATCAACTCGGTGTCGTAGAGCGCGCCGGTGAGCTGACTGACGAAAGTGTAGGCGTCCACTTCCACATCTTCGTCGGTGTCCACGTCCTCCGCGGCGAAGACGAGCGGTTCTGCATCCAATGATAAAATGAGATCGTAGAAATTCTGGCGCAGGTCGGGGAAGGCGTCGGCGCAGTCTTCGTCTTCGGCGCAACCGTCGAGCAGGAGATCGATGGCCTCGCCGAAAGTGTTCGACTGCTCGGCGTAGGCGTCGACGTTGGGCGGGTAGACGGAATCCAGCACGACGCTGCGCACGCCCTCGGGACGGTCGCGGAGGACAGTGAGGGCCAGGCGCGTAACCGTAGGAAATACCGTAGAGGTTCCAGCTTTCCACACCGAGCACCTGACGCAGATCGGCCACATCTTCGGCGATGATGGCACTGTGATAATCAGCCAAATCCGCACCGAGATCGAGTAGACGGTCTCGGCAGGCGCGCAGCCCAGTCGAGGTAGGCGTCGGTATCCTCGGTGTCGAGGACGTCATCTTCGTACACCTCGGGGCAGCCCAGGTTGGGCCAGGAATAGCCGGTGCCGCGCTGGTCGAAGAGGATGATCTGCCTGTCCTCGCGCAGGGACGAATCCAGCCAGTATTCGGCGCTGTAGAGCGCGCCGCCACCCGGCCCACCTTCGAAGTAGACGATGGGATCGGCCAGCGGTTCGTCGCTGACACTCTGCACGATGGCCACGGCAATCTCGACTTGCAGTCCGTCCGGCTCATTGCGATCCTGGGGAACCTGCATGTAGCCACACGAGATGGCCTCACGTGTGGCTCGGTCCACATCGGCGTCGAAGAAGAAAGGACAGTCGCCCGTGGTGTAGGTGACGGTGTAGCCTGACCGCTCGACGACAACCGTCTCCACCGGCGCGGGGACGATGTCATCGGCGGCATCGCAGCCCGCCGCCAGCAGCGCCACGAAGACAAGCAGCATCGGCGCAAGCAACCGACGCCAAATCGAAGTCGTCGAAGCGTGCGCCTTCGTCGACACGGTGACGTGAGGCATAGTGATCTCCTGATCCTGAGGTGGGTGTGGTCACTCGTAGTCGTTCGGTTGAGCCGTGGAGATGAGATTGGAAGGCATCAACTTCATCCCTTCAGCAGCATCTCGTCAGCAATCAACAAACTATATCACAACCAAGATCTGCCCTTCAAGGAGGAAGGCATGAGCAAAGACAGAGACGTCCACGCCACATCGATCAATGGGCGCGAGTTGCGCCCCGAAAGCCTGATGATGAGCTACGGCTACCGGCCCGATTGGTCACAGGGCGCGGTGAAGTGCCCGATCTTTCAGACGTCGACCTTCGTGTTCAACAGCGCGGAGGAAGGCAAAGCCTTTTTTGAACTGGCCTACGGGCTGCGCAAGGCCGAACCCAGCGAGGAGATCGGGCTGATCTACAGCCGCCTCAACAACCCTGATCTGGAGATCCTGGAAGACCGGCTGAAGTTGTGGGATGGGGCGGAAGCGGCGGCTGTCTTCGAGAGTGGGATGTCGGCGATCAGCACGGCGCTGCTGGCCTTCCTCAAGCCCGGGGACATCATCCTGCACAGCGAACCTGTCTACGGCGGCGTGGACTTTCTGCTCAAGCGCATCCTGCCCCGTTTCGGCATTCGCCCCATCGGCTTCCCCGCCGGCCCCGACGCAGCCGCGGCGCTGGAAAAACTGTTGCTGGATCGCCAGATCGCATCCAAAACGGCCATGATCTACGTCGAGACGCCCGCCAACCCCACCAACGCCCTGGTCGACATCGCAGCCTGCGCTCGGCTTGCCAATGACTACGCGCAGCCGGAACGGCGTCCCCTGGTGGCGGTGGACAACACCTTCCTCGGCCCGCTGTGGCAGCATCCGCTCAAACACGGCGCGGATCTGGTCCTCTACTCGGCCACAAAATACATCGGTGGCCACAGCGATCTCATCGCCGGGGTCTGCCTGGGCAGCGCCGAACTGCTCTCGCAGGTGAAGCTGATGCGCACGATCTTCGGCACCATGGCCGGCCCGTGGACAGGTTGGCTCCTGCTGCGCAGTCTGGAAACGTTGAAGCTGCGCATGACCAGCCAGATGAAGAACGCCCGCTACGTGGCCAACTTCCTGGCCGATCACCCCAAAGTGGAACGCGTCTACTACCTGGGTCACCTCACCGAGGACGATCCACAGTATCCCGTCTACCGGCAGCAGTGCCTGGGGCCAGGCGGCATGATCGCCTTCGACATCGTGGGCGGCGAAGCCGAGGCATTCCGCTTCCTCAACAAGCTCCAACTCTTCCACCTGGCGGTGAGCCTGGGCGGCACCGAATCGCTGGCCGAACACCCCGCCAGCATGACCCACGCCGACGTCGATCCCGAAGAACGCATCGAAATGGGTATCAGCGAGGCGATGGTACGGCTTTCTATCGGCGTGGAGCACCCGGAGGACTTGATCGCGGATCTGGAGCAGGCATTGGCGGCGGTGTAACTTGGGGACTATAGAAAGGATCTCACCATGACAGACTGGTGGCGCACCCACCCCTGGCGACAGATTCAGACGAATCTGCGCGAAATTGACATGATCGACATCGACGCTGCGCAGGTGGTGGCCGATCTGCAGTCGTTCGAGGCGACGCTGTTGATGATCAATGCTGCGGGCATCATCGCCAGCTACCCCACCGCGTTGCCCTTCCACTTCCAGAGTCCCTTCCTCTCCGGTGACAGCCTGGCCACGATTATCGACGCTTGCCACGCCGCGGGGATCCGCGTGGTGGCGCGCACCGATTTCTCGAAGGTGCGACGCCCGATCTACGAGATGCACCCGGAATGGGCCTATGTCGGTGTGCGCGGCGACATCGTGGACTACAACGGCGATGTGGCGGTCTGCTTGAACGGGGACTATCAGCAGATCTACGCGCTTCAGATCATGGAAGAATGCCTGAGCAAGCTGCCCTTCGATGGGATCTTCTTCAACATGGGCGGCTACCAGGTGCGCGATTATAGCGGCAACTACTATGGCCCTTGCCAGTGTAGCCGCTGCCGCCAAGGGTTCGCCGAGATGTTCGGCCTGCCACTCCCCACCGTCGAGGACATGCAGGATCCTGTCTTCCGCAAGTACGTGCAATTCAAGAACCGCACACAACACCAACACCGGCTGCGCGTGGCCGGCTTCATCCGTGAGCGATTCCCAGATGTGGCGATTGCCAGCCACCGCGAGACGCGCCAGGGCTTCCACCGCCAGGAATCGAACACCGCCATCGAACGAGCGTTGCCGCACTGGCAGTACAACGGCTCCGACAATACAAAGTGGGTCACCGGCAGCTACCCGGATATGGTTTCCAGCAACACCACGGTGGATTTCATCGACTTTCCGTACCGTCATGTGGCGGTTTCGCCGCACCAGCAGAAGTTGCGCCTGATCCAATCGCTGGCCAACGGCGGCGCGCTGGATTGGTACCTCATCGGACGGCTGGACAACCACGAGGATCGCTCCGGCTTTGCGCCGGTGCGCGAGATCTTCCACTACCACGCCGCCCACGAGGACGACTACCGCGATCTCACATCGCAGGCGCAGATCGGCGTGCTCAACGGCCCCACAGCGAACACCAGCGAGTTCCGCGGCTGGTTCCGCTTCCTCACCGAAAATCACTTCATCTTCGACACGCTGATGGACGACACCGCGAGAACTGCCCTGGGATCGATACCGCGCCCTGATCCTGCCCGATTTCCAGCGGATGAGTGACGAGCTGGCGCGGCGCATCGACGATTTCGTGGCCGACGGCGGCGTCCTCATCGCCAGTGGACAGAGCAGCTTCCGCGACGAGAACTTCGATCCGCGGCGGGCGCCGGCGTTGGCGTCGCTGGGCATCGAACGCGTCGACAATGTGCGCAAAGAGATGACCTCGTCCTACTTCAAGTTCGACAGCAAGGACGACTTCCCACGTTTCGCCGACACCGATCTACTCTACCTGTACGGCCCCTACGTCTACGCCACCTACACCGCGGACACGCAGCAGCGGCTCAAGCTGATCCCGCCGCACAACTTCGGCCCGCCCGAACGCTGCTACTACGAGCAGGTGACCGATCACCCCGGTTTCACCGTCCACGCGCACGGAGACGGGAGGGCGATCTACCTGCCCTGGCTGCCCGGCGCGCTCTTCCACCGCCAGGGTTACCCCAACACCGCGGACTTCGTCGCCGATCTGTTGGAGCACGTGGCCGGGCTGACGCCGGTGGGCGGCAACCTTTCGCCCATGGTCGAAGTGACCCGCTACCGCGCCGCCGGCCACGAGTTGATCCACCTTGTCAACGGATCGGGGCATTTCGGTGTCAGCTTCTTCGCGCCGGTGACCATGCACGACGTCGAGGTCGTGATGCCGCGCGCCATAGCGCCGAAGGAAGTGCACAGCCTGGTTCACGGCGCGACCTGTCCGCACCAATGGAACGACGGACAACTTACCATCTCCATCGCCACACTGGCAGACTTTGACGCTATCCGTGTTGCGTAGGCGATCTCAAAGGAATGATCCACAGATTTCACGGATTGAACGGATTTCCAGAAGGGTTGGACGGTTCTCCGCTGAACCCTCTGAATCCTTATCACCATTACCCTCATTTCACTTATTTGATTGCGAAATAAAATTGAATAAAATGTAAGCACAAATTACGGATTCATCGAGAACTACTTACGCATGAATCATGTCACGTAATTTGCTGCTTTTCTCGTGGCTCCATAACGATAGGCGTGGTCACACACAGGGCTAAAAAGTGCAACAGGATCGGACAAACCAAGCGGTACGCGTGCTCGTGCTCGCCTCGCCGACAGAATATGGCACTCTGTTAGCACCCGTGTTTGCAGGGCAGGCCACACCAGCCGAAATCGTGTATGCCGCGGCAGATGGCGACGCAGAGACTGTCGCTGCGCAATACTGGACGGTTGTGCTGGTTCCGTTGGCGCGCGCAGAAGATTGGTGTAGACGGCTCGCCGATCAGATGACAGATACAGCAACTGTGCTCATCTACACAGTCGGCGACGAAGCAAGGGCGTTTTCCTTCTCAAATCGCGGCTTTGCCCACATCCTGCCGGTTGACGGTCTGCGTCACCTGCCGGTGCTCTTGCAACGAGAGATGGCATTGGCTCAGGCACAGCAAGAGGTGCAACGCAACGTTGTGATGGAGGCCCACTACCGCTCGATTGTAGAAGATCAAAACGATCCAGTTTGCCACTTTACCCCCGATTTCCGCGTCACTTTTGCCAATCAGGCATACAGCGAGCTTTTCGGCATGACGCCGAAACAGATCATCGGCACCAATCCACTTGACCGAATCCCCAAACACGACAGAAACCGCGCCATCAACTACATTCGTTCCTTGACATGGCCCACCCGACGGCAACATCGGAGCATCGCACGATCTTGCCAGACGGGTCGATCCGCTGGCAACAGTGGAGCGACCGCGCCATCTTCGATGAGCAAGGCAACATCCTGTACTTCCAGGGTGTGGGGCGAGACATTACGGAAAGCAAAGTGGCACAGGATCGCCTTCAGTTTCTGCACGCGCTGACGCTAGAAACAAGCATGGCGGGCAACGCCGACAAAGCCCTACAGGCGGCGGCCCGGCTGATCTGCGAGATGCAGGATTGGGACTACGCTGAATGCTGGCTACCCGCTGACAATGAAACTATTGTCTTTGCTCGGCGCACTATGTCGCAGATATTGAGCAGAAGCCCGATCAGAAGCGATTCGGAAAGCCGCTCAGAGCAGCAAGTTTGTAAAAGACAGCGGGGTGATTGGCCGTCATGCCCGGACGAAAAAGCGCCGATTTGGATCGATGACATTCAGCGCTATGCCCACACGGATTTCACTGTACCGGCATGGTCACCACCGGGCGCAGATGGAGAAACGTCCTCTGCGCAAGCCGACCTGCTTGCATCACGGATGCAACTGGTGCTGGCTGCCGGGATTCATGGCGTTGTGGCCGTACCCATCGTCGATCAGGGCGAAGTGTTGGCCATCATCCTGTTCACGGCGCTACGCGCAATCGAGCAACAAGACGAGATCATGCTATTGCTGACCACGGCGCTCCAACAGATTGCGCCGCTGATCCGGCGCACCCAGGCAATGGACGCCTTGAGCGTAAGCGAGAGCAAGTTTCGCAGTCTGCTCGAAGCGTCCGACGCTGTGGTATTTATGATCGATGACGAAGGACGATTCCTGTATGCGAACCAATTGGCGGCGCGCCCCTACGGCTTGACGCCCGAAGAGATGATCGGCCGACGTGTTGCGGATCTCTTTGCGGCCGAAGGCGCCCAGAAAACCCTGGCCGATGTACGCACGGTGATTGAGACGGGCGAAGGCATCACGCACGAACCATCGGTCGATTTGCCCACAGGTCGACGCTGGTATCGCAGCAGTGTACAGCCCATGCGCAACGCCGAAGGCAAGACCTATGCAGCCGTGATCAGCGCCCTGGAGATCACCGAGTTCAAACAAACATCGCTGGCACTACGCCGCAGTGAAGCGCGCTATCGGCAGATCGTGGAGACGGCCCATGAAGGCATTTGGCTGGCCGATCTGACAGGAAAAACGCTCTTTGCCAATCGACGCATGGCCGAAATGCTGGGCTACACAACAGCCGAAATGCAAGATCGCAGCATTTTCGACTTCATACCGGAAGAAACACACCGCATCACCTTGCAAAGGCTAGAGCACCGCCGCCAGGGCGTTGCAGAGCAGCACGAATCGCTTTTCAAGCGCAAAGACGGTACTGACCTTTGGACCTCCGTCAGTGCCACCCCACTGCTCAACGAAGACGGGCAGCCAGTGGCGACACTGGCCATGCTCAGCGACGTCACCGGGCGCAGACAGGCCGAAATCGCTGCGGCGCAAACCCTGACTCGTCTGCATGCACTCCACGCCATCGATCAGTCGATCCTGCACGCCGATACACCGGCCGCCACCGCGGACGAAGCACTGCGCAACCTTGAGTCACTTTTGCCTGCACAGAGCGCTACCGTCCTCGAAATCAACGAAGTTGGGGGGCAGGCGCGCATTCTGGCCATGCGCCTGCAAGAGCGAGATCCAGGTATGAATGTTGGCGACACTTTTGCCATCGAAGAAAGTGTGCTGGTGGGGCTACAGCATCAGCGCTTTCTGATCATCAAAGGGCTGGATCAACACGACACCGCAACCGCCAAAGTGCTGTACGCCCAGGGGATCCGCAGCATCCTCAGCATCGGGCTGAAACAGGAAGGGCATCTGATCGGCGCCTTCAACCTGCATGCGGCCAGCGACGATTTCTTTGAGAAGAACGACATTCAGATCCCGCTTGAAATCGCCGACCAGCTTGCCATTGCCATCCACACGGCGCGACTGAACGAGCAAATTCGCCAAAACACCCTGGACCTTGAGGAACGCATCACCCAGCGCACGGCAGAGCTGCAACGCGAAAAAGAACGCACCATGGTGCTGCTCAAACAGGCACAAGAAAGCGAAGAACGCTATCGCACCACCATCGCCACCATGTCGGAGGGCATCGTCCTGCAAGACAATACGGGCGCGATTCAAATTGTCAACGAGGCTGCCGAACGCGCCTTGGGCATGAGCGCCGAACAGATGATGGGCCGGACTTCGGTCGATCCAAGCTGGCGCGCCATCCACGAAGACGGATCACCATTTCCCGGTGAAACGCATCCCGCTATGGTCACTTTGCGCACAGGTAAGCCACAATCCAACGTGGTGATGGGCGTCTACAAGCCCACCGGGGAAATCGGATGGATCCAGGTTAACAGTCGTCCGCTACAGAACCCAGACGAGGCCTTGCCCCATGCGGTGGTAGTCACCTTCAGTGATATTACAGAAATGAAGCGCGCCGAAGCTGTGATCAAAGAGAGTGAACAGAAATACCGTTCGCTGGTCGAGTCTATGCAGGAGGGTCTCACCACCACCGATAGCGAAGATCGATTCGTCTACGTCAACAACCGGTTCTGTGAAATTCTCGGCTACACATATGACGAGCTTATCGGTACCCAGCCCACAGACTACCTGATTCTGTCATCCGTGGAAACGGCAAGAGCACAGCTTTCCAGACGCCGGAAATTCGATAACGGCGCCTATGAGGTGCTCGCCCAGCACAAAGACGGTCAGCCGATCAACCTGTTGATCTCGGCTGCGCCCCTGATCGGCGTTGACCTCACCTACCAGGGCAGTACCGCGGTTATCACCGACATCACGGCGCAAATTCAGCGAGAAGATTCACTGCGTCAACTGACGCAACGCCTGCAACTGGCCACCGAAGCCGGCGGCATCGGCATCTGGGAATGGGACAGCCAAAGCAACGTCATGACGTGGGATGATCAGATGTATGCCCTCTACGCTGTTCATTCGGCCGGAGACGCCAGACATCTGACACATTTTGGGAGAGCGGCATCCTTCACCCCGACGACCTGGAACCACTGCGCCGAGTTCCGCCAATTCGTAGCAACAGGTGATCGGTTCGACACCGCCCACAGAATCATCTGGCCGGACAAGAGCATCCATCACATTCGGACGAAAGCCGTGATGCAGCGTGACGACGATGGGAACCCACTGCGCGTTATCGGCATCAACTGGGACGTCACCGATGAACAGAATGCCGCCGAAGCCATGCAGCGCGCATTGGAACAGGAAAAAGAATTGGGTGAGCTGAAATCACGCTTTGTCTCCATGGCCTCGCACGAGCTACGTACCCCCATGGCCACGATTTCGGCCACCACCGAAACGCTTCTGCTCTACCGTCACCGATTGGAACAAGAAAAGATCGACGCCCGCCTGAGAAAGATCCTCGATCAGGTGGGGCATATGAAGGAGATCTCAGAGGATGTGCTCCAGCTATCGCGCATTCAGTCGGGGCGGATTTCTCTCAATCTCGAAACAAGTGATCTGGACCATTTCTGCAATGAAATCATCGAGGATTTCAGGTTGACTCCTTCCTATCGAGACAGGATCGCCTTTCAGCACGGCAGTGGGCCGTTGCCATATAGCTTCGATCCACGTCTGATGCGGCGCGTCGTAGGCAACCTACTCTCCAACGCCCTAAAATATTCAGATGGAATCGTCACAGTCGACCTGAAAGAAGATACCTCTGGCATCCACCTGGCCGTCTCCGATCACGTGATCGGCATCCCCAAGGCCGACATCAAACGCATGTTTGAACCTTTCCATCGTGCAGCCAACGTGGGTGCCATCTCAGGCACCGGGTTAGGTCTACCCATTGTCAAAGAAGTTGTTGAACGCCACGGCGGCAGCATCTGCGTGCAAAGTGAAGTTGGCGTCGGCACTGCCGTGACGCTGATGCTGCCCCCAGCACCGTCCAGGACGATAGATCATGCCGAAAATTCTGATCATTGACGACGAAACCGTTTTGCTGGAAGAGATCGCCGATTGGCTCACCTTTCAAGTTCATACGCGCCTCCGGTTACCAGTTGCTCCAGATGCTCGATGACATGCTCATCGTCGCCGAAATAGAAAACCACCGCCTCGCATACAGCGCGCAGACAGTGAACATCGGCGCTTTTGTACGAGACACTCTGGAGGAATTCCGAATCATAGAGCGAAACAACCATCGGTTGGTCCTTGAAGAAGAATTCTCCGAAACGATCGAAAGCGACCCCAAACTACTGCGCCAGATTCTCAATAACCTGCTCTCCAATGCGATGAAGTATTCACCCCAAGGCAGTAGCGTCACCTTGCGCGTCACCGGCGATAGCGGGTGCTGCGTCTTCTCTGTGAGCGATCAAGGCGCGGGCATCCCCGCTGCCGATCTCGAGCAGATCTTCAATGCCTTCTTCCGGGCCACCAATGTGAATGACAGCGAAGGTACCGGCCTGGGCCTGGCCATCGTCAAAGAAGCGGTGATACAATGCGGCGGCCAGGTCCAAGTGGATAGTGAACTTGGCAAAGGTACGACCTTTGTCGTGAAATTGCCGCTCCGCAGCAATGCCTAAAGTGAAGTTACCCCATCGTTTACCGCGCCACCACCGGCAGATACAACACAGATTCCGGCGCTTCCGCTCTCCGGCAGAATCGTGGACACGTCGTTGTCGGCGCGGCTCAGTTCGGCGAACAACTTGTCCGCGTTGGCGCAGCCACACGCCATCCACCGCCGGGGACCGTGAACGTCACCGGCGCTTCAGTCTGCGGGTCCAGCGCGGGGACCACACCTGTCCCCAGCACAGCGCCGCCATTTTCGGGGCGGGCGGTGTAGGCTGTCACCGTGGTGGCGGGTGTGGGCAGGTAGCTGTGGTTGAACACGGTCAGCGTCACGGTAGTCTGGTTCGATGCCGTCGTCGTGTCCACGAAATCCGAGCGCAAAGACAGGTTGGGGCGGCGCACCCACTCGATCTGCACGGTATTGTCGCCCTCTGCGAAGTCGTTCAGGCCGAAGACAGGCGACACCGTCACCGTGAGCGGCGTCGACCCGCTGATCACGTCCGCGGTGTCGAGGATGAACTCACCCAGCGCCGATTGGCCCGGCTGGAGACCGTCCACCGCGCTCATCTTGAACAGTGACGATCCCAGTTCGGTTTCCACGCCGTCGAGGTTGGCCGTCACCGTCATCGCCACCATCGTGGCGCTGATCACCCGTTGTTCACCACACTCGCCCGCACCACCGGCGCGCCGCCGGCGTTCACCACATCAGCGCCGGTGAGTTGCAGATCGGGCAGGCTACCAGGTGTAACCGCGCTGTCGTTGTGCGCATTGCCGCAGGGGCCACCACAGGTCAACGCCACAGCCAGCTCGGTTGCGCCCGCCGACGTGTTGTAATTCAGGTGGACCGGAGCGATCTCGCCGCCACGCAGCAACGGCACGGTTTGCGACGCGATCACCCGCTTCTCCGCATGGTTCAGGGCGTCGCGCTCGCTGAAGGTCACTGTCACGTTGGACTGCGCGAGCATGCCAAGATTTCGCAAGCGCACAGTTGCCGTCACCGGCGCGCCTGGGGCCGGATTGGGCGGATCAAGCACGATGTCGGCGTAGCTGATCGCGGCATCGGCCGCGGTGACCGGCGTCTCCACGTATTGGATCGCCTGGGCCGCGCCGTCGGGCATGCGCTGGTAGACGGCGGCGATGCGGTCGTCGCCGCGCCAGAGGACGGAGAGCGCACGCTCGTAGTCGGCGTCTTCGCTCAGGCGCAGCGGCTCCGACCACGTCCCCGCGCGGCGGATGGCGAAAGTCAGGTCATTTTGCAGCGTCCCAGGCGCGGCGTCGTAGAGAGTGCGCCACAGGACAAGGACGTCGCCCACACTGTTGATAGCGAGATCGGCCAGGCTCACCGGCGCGAGGTCACCGTGCAGCGGCGTGGCCTGCGGCGTCCCGCTCCAGCCTTCCTGGTAGACCAGCGAACGGTTGTCGTCTGCGTCTACCTGCAACCACACAAGCACAGGCGTCCCATTGCCGCGGAATGCGATCTGGGCATCGAGATCGGCGACGGCGTTGGTGGTGAGGCGCTGCGCGGGCTGCCACACCCCAGCAACACGGCGTTGCAGGTAGATCTCGGTGTCGAAGGCGGTGGCAGCGTCGCCGTCCTCGTCGATGGCGTAGACGATGGCGGCGTCGGTTGCGCCGTCCGCCGCGCGCATGGAAACGATTCCGCGGCGCGAGAACATCTTTTCCGCCGCTGCCCAGGTCTTCGTCGCCGGATCGTAGCGGCGCACGAAGACGTCGTCGGCGGTGTCGCCGAAGCCGTTGAGCTGACCGGCCACGTTGGCGCGCCAGGCCACGAAGGCGTCGTCCACGCCGTTGCCCGCGGCGATGGGCGCATAGTCCAGCACCCCCGGCGTCCCGAGTACAACCGGGGCCGTCCACGTTGTGGCCTGTGCGTCGAAGACAGCGGCCATCACCTCGCCGTGGCTGAGGAAGGCGGCGTCCAGCGTGGCGGTGATGGGGCGGTTGGCGTCGTCGTGACGCCACCACGTCACCAGCGGCGTGGCGGGCGCTGCCAGCGTCACCTGGGGCGAGACATCGGCGTAGGTGTCGTGGGTCACGTCCTGCGGCGGCGCGAAGGTGGGCGCGTCGCCCTGGGCGCAGCGGATCTCGCTGTCGGCGGCGGCGGGCGCGTCGGCGCGTCGGGTCACCCAGCAGAGCGTAGCGCCGCCGCCATCCACCGCAGGCGAAGCGTCGGGGATCACACCGCTCACCAGCGTCACACTGACCGGATCAGCCGCGGTCAATGCCGGTGCGATTTCTGCGCCCAACCAGGCTTCCGACACAGCGGTGGACGCCGTGGTAGGCGTGCCACAGATGCCGTAGTCTTCCAGGATCGTCGCGTCGCGGGCGGCGCTAGAGAGCGTGTACTTGGCCTCTTCGCTCCACTTGCAGTAGAGCACCGTGAGCGAACCGGTGAAGGTCAACTCGCCCTCGGCGCCCTGGAAGAGATCGCCGGGCATGTTGAGGTGAAACTTGAGCCGTCCTTCGCCCTTGGCTTCCAGTTCCAGGCGTACGGCGCCGTCGTCTTTGCCCAGTTGGAACTTGATCACCGGGCGCACGCCGCTGAGCACAACGGCCTTCCAGTCGAGGCCACTCGCCGCCTTCTCGATGGTGACGTCGCCACTGCCGAAGATGAAGATGCCGGCTTCGACCTTGGCGTACTGCTCCAGCCAGCTATCCAGGTTCACCGAAGCGGCCAGCGGCTTGATCTGCGGCACGAGATCGAAGGGGCCGATGGTCTCTTTGACGCCGACCTGGAGATCGGCCTTGCCCTGCCCGCTGATGAAGCTTCTCGCCGCCGCTGTTGAATTCGATGTTGGCGGTGCCGTCGATGCTCAGCTTGCCGCCGTAGGATCGGTTGTTGGTGGCCTTCACCTCCAGTTGCGAAACTGTCAAGCGCGTGACTTCTACGTGGAAGGGCGTATGCGTGCGGAAGGTTACAGCGAAGTCGGCGCTACGTCCTTTTTCCTTGACGGCAGGCTCGTAGGCGAGTGCAAACTTCGGCTCTTGAAGGAGAAGGTACGCTGTGCGCAATTCGCAGTAAAGGTTGTAGGTCTCTTCCAGAGTTCTGCAAATGCGGATCTTCTTGCGAATTTTGCCCTGGTTGGTCTGGGCAAACGAAAAGAATGATTTCGACCTGGTCACCCAATCTGTCAACGGGATGGATAGCGGCGTAGGTTGCCCATCCCAGAGACTGTCCAGCAATTGGTGCGTCGCAGCCAGGGCGGACGGCGAAAGGGTTGAAGAAACCCGATGTGGATCTGCCATTTGTGTCTCTCGTATCAAAATACCGATCCCAAACGTTGAACTGTGTCACCCCCTACGTGGGCAACAGCCATTATACCCACATGCCCAACCTTTGAGAAGCTACCACCGGTTGACGGGTGCAACTAAAGTTCGGGGCAGACAGGGCCTGGCACGGGCGGCGAATCGTCCGCTACAACTTCTGCGTTTGGCCCGTGCCAGGTACTGCCGCCGCGCTCCCCGAAATTGAGATACACCACAGGTTGACCTGGCCCACAATCAGGCCAACAGTCGTATTCCGTTGTTTCGCAAATCCTCGTAAGCTATTGGTGAAACACCTGCCCCTGTAGGTGTTTTTTGTGACGCGCGCAGACTCAGCGCAACTGCTCTGGTACACCTTCACGTACCGAACAGGAGGACGTGTGAAACGCATTCGACCAAGGAAAACATTCTGGGGGACGTTGGCGTTGCTGACGCTGCTCATCGCATTGTGGACCGCCGCAGTGGGCGGCGTCGCTGCCCAGGATGCGCCGCCGCCCTACGCAGGCAGTTGGGGCGAACTGGGCGTCGATCCCGGTGACTTCGCTTACCCCTACGATGTGGCCACAGACGCCGACGGCAACGTCTACGTGGTCTCGTGGAATCAGGTGCAGAAGTTCACGGCAGCCGGCGTCTTCATTGCGCGCTGGGGTGGTGTGGGCAGCGCCGACGGCCAATTTCAGGCGCCGTCCGCGCTGGCGTTGGACAGCCAGGGCAACATCTACGTGGCCGACAGCGGCAACTACCGCATCCAGAAGTTCGACGCCGACGGCGAGTTTCTACTCAAATGGGGCAGCGAGGGCGAAGGGGACGGTCAGTTCGGCAACCCCACCGGCATCACCGTGGACAGCCAGGACAATGTCTACGTGGTGGATCAAAGCAACAACCGCATCCAGAAATTCAACAGCGACGGCGAGTTTCTGCTCAAATGGGGTGAAGGCGCATACGGCGTAGACGGCAAGTTCTGGGGGCCGCACCGCATTGCCGTGGACGCCGACGACAATCTCTACATCACAGATCGCGACCGCATCGAGAAGTTCGACGGCGAGGGGAATTCGCTGGCGGCGTGGGGCAGCCTGGGCAGCGCCGACGGGCAGTTCAGCGAGCCGTGGGCAATCGCGGTGGACGCCGCCGGCGATGTCTACGTCTCCGATTGGGGGACCGCCGCACAGGCGACGCAGCAGCGCGTGATCAAATTCACCAGCGACGGCACCTTCCTCACGCAGTGGGGCGTGCGCGGCGACGAGGCTGGCGAATTCGATACGCCCTACGGCGTGGCGCTGCACCCCAGCGGCAACGTCTATGTGGCCGACACGGGCAACCACCGGATTCAGGTATTCGGAGACACGCCGCTGGCCACACCGACGCCGGTTGTACAGACCAGTGTCTATTTGCCAGGTATCCAATCCGGCCAGTCCTCGTCGCGCTAGGGCAGATTGAGTGATTCTTGGATATCACGTAAAGTCGCGAAGAAGCATAAAGACGGAGAAAAATTAGGACTTACGCAAGCCACGCCTGTAAGGGCGCAATATATTGCGCCCCTACCCCCAAACAGTGCGTAAGTCCTAAAATTGTGGTTTAGGCGTGTGCGGAGAATCGTTTAGTCCGCACCATAGACATGTTTAGGTGAGACAACAATCAACACGCATCGTACAACTATCGTTCAGGAACTCCATCGCTGCCTTCGCCAAATCCGTCTGGACAATAGCCTTGAGTACATCGTCTCGCTTGCGCCTGCATCTGCACGCATGATGCAGCGCCTTCACCCTGAACTCGATACCACCGAAGTGGCGCTCGCCATCCTCAACGACGGGCTGGCTGTGCTGCGTCAGGAGCACTCACACGCTGCCGAGATCATCGAAGCGCGCTTCCTGCAAGGGCTCACCGTTGCCCAGATGGTGATCGCCCAACGCCCCGTACCACAATCCGAACGAAGATTCTACAAGCAACAGGCCGCCGCGATTGAGCGCCTTGCCGATGCATTGATCCTCGCGGATGCTCGCTGCAAACGCGAAGAAGAGATCCAGAAACATCTGGTTTCGCTGCCACTGCCCACGTATGATCATCTGTTTGGGGTCAACGAGTTGGTGCAGCAGGTCTGCGAGATCCTTGCCACACCCAATCAACACCACATCGTGAGCCTGAAAGGCATTGGCGGGATAGGGAAGACCGCGCTTGCCGACGCTGTTACGCGCCGACTGATACAGGACGGGGCGCAACTGGCGGGGGTAATCTGGATCAGTGCAAAACAGCAGTTCATCACCGCGTCTGGCATCGTGGGAGACCCGACGAGGCGTCGAGTCGATGAGATATTCCAGGAGTTGAGCCAGAGACTTGGCATCGAGAGCTTCGCGCAACTGTCACGTTCGCAGAAGATCGGGCAGTTGGCGCGGGTGTTGCGCACTTCGCCTTATCTTGTGGTGATCGACAACCTCGAAACAGTGGCGGATTTCCACCAATTGCAGCCCTGGTTGAACGCGCTGGCAGGCCCAACCAAGTTTCTGCTCACCAATCGAGAAGCCATGCCGTCCATCGAAAATGTGTTGACAGTAGAACTAAACGAACTCAACCAGGATGGCGCGCTCGGCCTGATCGGCTACACGGCAAAACGCAAGAACGTACCCGATGTGGACCCGCGCAAGGTCTATGCGCTCACAGGCGGCAATCCGCTGGCGATTGTCCTCCTGATCAGTGTGATGACGGTCCTTTCGCCGAGGCAGGTGCTTGAGGGTATGGAACGCGGTTCTCTCAGCGATATTTACACCTATGTCTACTGGCAGGCGTGGTCGGTGTTGCCCGATTCGGCCAAGGAAATCTTGTTCGCGATCCAACGAGCCGGTGACAGCGCCGCGGCAGCATGGCTTTCGATGCTGCACGAGGACGAGGAAGAAGTCCTCTTCGCCGCACTTGCCGCCCTGCAGAATCTTTCGCTGATCCAGGTACAGCAGCACATGGAAGGGCAACGGATCTACACCATCCATCGCCTGACTTCCACGTTCTTGCATACACAGGTGCTGGGATGGAAATAAACTGGGTGGAACGCTACTACGGCGGCTACGCACGCGACAGCCGTAGGATCTTGCGCCATATTACAGATCGCGGGCTGGATGATCTCTTCTTGGCCCATGCGCTGAGTCTGGTGCAGACCTACGCCAACATGGCGCGCAGCGGACCCAGCATGGATGAAATTGACGGGCCGATGCTGGCCTTGGCTTGCCGCATTGGCTTTCGCGCGCTCCAGAATGGCTCGTGGGATCCGGTGATTTCAACCTGGCCGAAGCTACGCAACACTGCTATGCGTACGCAATTCAGCTTCGCCTATGTGTCGCTAACCTGCACGCTAGCCATCGTGGAAGACAAGGCAGGGCACGTTGACAGGGCGCGGGAACTCTTTTCTGAGCTGCTCGATTCCCCTGTTTTCGGTGGAATGGCGCCACGCGTGCGCTGCAACTACCTGTTTCACGCAGGCACCTTCTATCTGTGGCAAGGAGAGCAACAGCTCGCCCGGCGGAACCTGGAAGAAGCGCTTACCTTGACCAGCGACACGTTGCATGAGACAGATGACCTTCCTGTCGTCGATCCATCCGGCGTCAAGCTGACTGAGATGCCGTGGCCCGTGTGGGGATTCAGGGCGAACACGCTGAATCAGCTTGGCAATCTGGCTATGTTCGAAGAGCGCTTTGCGGACGCTGAATCGATCTTCGATGAGTGTCTGGCGCTGATCGCAGAGTACGACGGCCTCGAAAACATGGCGAGTGTTGTCTATCAAAGCGTGGGCAGATTGTATCTGTTCCAACAGCGGTATGCTGAGGCGAAGGAAGTTTTGCAGCGTGGGCTTCACATCCGAAAGCAAAGACAGCACATAGATGGCATCATTTCCACATCGATCTACCTTGCCGGAAGTCTGCTGGGCGTTGACCAGATTGAAGCAGCAGAAGACCTCCTGCACGAGGTGCTGGAAAGGTGCATGCGCCACAACATTCAACGCGATACGGGGTTGTGTCATCTTTACCTGGGCAAAGCAAGCTGGCTGCGCGGAGACCGGCAGCCAGCGCTCGATCACTGGCGCGTTTCAGCCGAAACATCCCAGCGAATCCCTTACTACCGACAAGAATTCCATGCGCTGGATGAAGTACTAACCCCAACCGAACTTGCGGCAGTTCTCGCTGACTTCCGCAGTCACTGATCCGGATCATGGCGTTGGATGCTGATAAATCGTGTACCAGAACCGGCTTCAGCCGGTTTCCCATCTCAGACGCCGAATGAATTCGGCAGGCGTGCTACCGGAGTACCTTGTGTATGTCCAACGTTAGCACAAACAGCCCGCCCAGCCGATCCGCCACGTAGACGCGCCCGTTGGTGCCGTCGACGCCGTAGGCTGCGTCCGGGGTGTCGAAGTGCGCCATGATTTCGGGGGTGGATGGCTGCGAAAGGTCGAGCAAGAGCAGCCCGTGTGCGTCCTGCGCCACGACGGCAAGGTCACCGATCAAGGAGACGTCGCGGCTGATCCCAACTTCGGTGACGGCCGCCACCTCGATTGGGTCCTCCGGCCGGGCGATGTCGATGACGCGCACGCCGCCCTCCCAGTCGGCCACAAGGACCGTGTCACCGTCCACGGCCACGCGCCAGGACGATCCCGGCGTGTCGATGCGGGCGATGCGCCGCGGCGCGAGCGGATCACCCACGTCCACCACATGCAGCCCGTCCTGCCCAGCGGCGACCAGGGCGAGATCCCGTCAGCGCCACGTCGTGGACGTCACCGGCGGTTTCGTAGACGGCGAGGGTGTGCGGATGCGCCGGATCGGCCACGTCCACCACCAGCAGCCCGCCACGCCTGCGGCCACGTAGGCCACGTCACCGGCCAGAGCGACGCCGTATCCCTCCCCGGCAAAGGACAACCGCCCCACGAGTGCAGGCACAGCCGGGCGCGCCACGTCGACGATGTGCAGATAGCCGTCCCAATCAGCCAGGTAGGCGTGCGCCCCAGCCACCGCGATCTGCCAGACGTGGCCGGGCATGTCCATTGCGGCGAAGACAGCGGGGTGCGCCGGATCGGCCACATCCGCGATCACGAAGTCACCGCCCCAGTGGGCCGACAGGAACGCCGTCTGCCCTCGCACCGTAACCGCCCACACAGCGCCAGGTGACGGAAGCGAGGAGAGCACGGTCAGCTGGGCCGGTTCGGACGCGCCTAGAATGTGCAGGCTGCCTTCGCCGTCGGTGACGTAGAGCCGCTCGCCGTCGATGTCCAGGCCCATGCTCAGCCCCGGCATCTGTTGGGCGGCCACAATCTGCGGCCGCCGGCTGCGACACGTCCACTGCCCAGACGCTTGCGCTTTCGCCGCACGTAGACCCTGTCCCCGTCCACGGCCAGGCCGCAGTGCTGCCGGGTCCTTGCAGTGTCGCCACTTGTTGCGGATTGGCGGGATTGGCCATATCGAAGATGCGCAGCCCGGCGCTGTCACCGGCCAGGTAGGCGTAGCCACCGGAGACCCCCACCGCCAGATCACGGTGCGCCGAATCGAGATGGGCCAGCACGCGCGGATTGGCGGGATCGGAGACGTCGACCACCGTCACGCCGCTGTAGCTGCCAGCCACCACGGCATAGCTGTCACCCAGCGCCACATCCCACGCCATGCCAGAGTCAATTGAACGCATCAGCCGGGGTTGATGCGGGTCGTTCACATTGACTATGCGCAATCCATCACGTTCGTTGGCGATGTAAGCCCATTCGCCGTCCACCGCGATGCCCAGCGCCGCAGAGGACAGAGCCAGGTTGCCCGCGATCTGCGGCGCACCTCGCTCGGCCACGTCCACGATGTGCAGGCCGGTCTGCGAAACGACGTAGACCCAGTCGCCCTGCACCGCCAAATCGTAGGCCGGCATCACCAGCGCGGACAGCCGCACCGGTCGCCGCGGATCGGAGACGTCGATGATCGCCAGTTTGTGTCCCATCGCCACGTAGGCGTAGGCGTCTTGCGTCACCACGGACAGGGTCGGGCCGCCGGTATGCCCGAGCAGCGTCAACTGCGATTCGGCGTACGAGCCGGGCGATACGTCGATCAACAGCACGCTAAAGAGGACGGCGAACGCCAATGAGAGACGCCGAACGGTGCGCATGGTCCAGTCCTTTCTCCTGAGAACGGCAAGATGCTTGCTCTGATCTCAAGATAAGCAGTGGACGTTGGCTACACGGCTGGAGTGGCGTTTGCGGGCGCGTTGGGCGCAAGGAGATCCAACAAACGCGGTGCGTTCTATCCCAATCTCTCACCACGCGATCCCCGCGCGAAGACCGTTGAAGTGCGGCGTTGTCTATGCGATAATCGGGATATGACGCGACACACGGGGGAGGACGCGATGCACAGGCTGAAACTACGCCTGTTAGGGTCGCCAAGCGTGCGGTTGGACGACCGCGAAATCGACCTGCGCGAGCGCAAGGCGACGGCGCTGTTGGCCTACCTGGCGCTGGAACCGACGCGCCCGCAACGGGACACACTTGCTGCGCTCCTTTGGCCCGATCACGATCAGAAACGGGCCAGGGCCAATCTGCGCTATCTGCTTTGGTCGTTGCGCAAGGAATTGGGCGAGGAATGGCTCAGCGCCGACGCCGAGCAGATCTCGTTGGGCGCTGCCGCCGCTATAGAGGGCGACTTGGTGGATGTGGACGTGCTGACCTTTCGGCGCCTGGTTGAGGAATGGCGGGCGCACAAGCACAGCGAAGACGAGGTCTGCCCCACCTGTCGGGCAAGGTTGGAAGAGGCTGTGGCGCTCTACCGCGGCGACTTTTTGCAGGGGTTCAGCCTCAGCGACAGCAGCCAGTTCGACGACTGGCAGTTCTTCCACGCCGAAGCGCTGCGCCGCGACATGTCCACGGTGCTGGCGGCGCTGGTTGCACAGTTGACACGCGCACAGGCATACGAAGCAGCTTTGTCCGCGGCACAACGGTGGTACGCACTCGACTCGCTACACGAACCAGCAGTGACCGCGTTGATGAAGCTTTTCTACTGGTCCGGTCGCTACGAGGCGGCCAATCGCCAGTTTCACCAGTACGCGCTGACGTTGCAGGACGAGATCGGCGCGACGCCGTCTCCTCAGATCCAGGATCTCTACGCGCAGATTCGCAACCGGCAACTGCCCGCGCCGTCCCAGTCTCCATCCACGCGCACAGCCGACGAGACTGCGGCGGCTGTTGTATCTGCGTCCACAGGCAACCTGCCGCCGACATCCACGCCGCTGATCGGTCGCGCGGCCGAACTGGCGCAGATCGCCGCGCTGCTGGCCGATCCCAGCGTGCGCCTGTTGACCGTCCTGGGGCCGGGGGGCATCGGCAAGTCGACGCTGGCGCTGTCCGCGGGCAGCGCGGCGACGTCGCACTTCGCCGACGGCGTCTGGTTTGTGCCGCTGGCCGATCTGGGATCGCCCGAAGAGGTCCCGTCGCGCGTGCTCAGCATCCTGGGCATTCCCACCGACAGCGGCTTGTCGCCCGCCGAACAGTTGCAGAATCACCTGCGCAGCCGCAACTGCCTGTTGATTCTCGACAACTTCGAGGACGTGCTGCCCGCCGCGTCGATGGCGGCCACGTTGCTCAAAACCTGCCCGCAGGTGAAGATCGTCACCACCACCCGCGAGAGGCTGCACCTCCACGACGAGCACCTTCTTCCTCTCGACAGCCTGACCTATCCGCCAACTGCCGCCAAGACCGAGCCACAGGGCGACGTCGAATACAGCGCCGTCACTCTCTTCGTCGCCTGCGCCCAACGTCTGCAGCCCGGCTTCACGCTGACGGACGAACTCATGCCGTCCGTCGTTCAGATCTGCCAACTGGTGGACGGCGTGCCGCTGGCGTTGGAGATGGCGGCGGCGTGGGTGCGCGTGCTCCCGCCCGACGCCATCGCCGCTGAGATTGAGCGGAGTCTGTCCATTCTGGCGATGCAGGCCAGCGACGTGGCGCCACGTCACCGCAGCATCCAGGCTGTCTTCGAGCACTCGTGGCAATTGCTTTCGGAAGAAGAACGATCGATCGTGCGGCAGCTTTCGATCTTCCGCAGTGGATTTTCGCGCCAGGCGGCGATGACCGTGGCCGGCGCGTCGTTGTGGGATCTGTCGGCGCTACTCGACAAATCGTGGATCCACATGGGCGACAGCGACCGCTACACCATGCACCGTCTGGCGCGACAATACGCGCTGGCGCGGCTCCAACACGAGCATGAACTACTGACGGAGGAACCTGTCGCCGAGGTATATCGCCGCCACTGTCACTACTTCGCGGATCTGTCCAGCGAATTGAGCGTCTTCGACGACGATACGCCGCCCATTCCACCGGCCGAGGCCGACACCATTCAACTGGCCTGGCGCACCGCACTCAGCCACGAAGACTGGGCCGCGCTGGCGCGCATCGCCGTCGGGCTAGATTTCATCATGGAGACGTGGTGGCACCCGCAGATGCTTCCGCTGCTACAGGCGTCGATTGATCGGCTTCAGGCGCATGTTAAGTCAACGGTGGTGGCGGACGCTGAGCAGCGAACTGAGGATGTGATCGGCCTGGCCCGTCTGTTGGGCGTGGCCGGCAAGTTCCACACACACTTGGGCAACAAAGAGGAATCCATCGTGGTGCTGTCACAGGCGAAGGAGATGATGCGCCCCGTTTGGCGGAGCGACGAAGAGAGCCGCCTGCTCTACGCCGTCATCACCGCGGAACTGGGGTTCGCTCTCTACTACGATGGGCAGTTTGAACGTGCGGCCGGCATCCTGTTTGAGATCCTGCCCTATTACGAAGAGATGGGGATGGCCTCTGCGATCTGTAGCTTGCATATCCACCTGGCCCTGATCCATGACCGCCTGGGCGAATACAGGAAAGCGCTCGATTTTGAGTACGCAGATTCAGAACGCATAGAAGGGATGGGGCGGCTCGTCTACACGCGTCAGCGTGTGATTGGGCGAGTCTTGACCAAGTTGGGTAGGTATCAGGAGGCAGTGGACATCCTCTGCGCATCTTTGGCAGGGACGGCATATCGCTACCGCTCGCACACCTGGCTCAGCCTGGGTGCGGCCTGGCGCGGTGCGGACAACCTGGAAGAGTCACAAATCGCGCTCAACAACGGCCTGGAAATTGCGCTCGAAACCGGCGATCTGCCGGCGCTGGCCGATCTGCACCTGGAACGGGGCTTCACCCACCTGCGTGCGGACGATCTCGACACCGCCATGCAGCAATTTGAGGAAGGCCACCGCATCGCCCAGCGCATCGGGCGCAAACGCAACCTGCCGATAGCCCTCAGCGGCCTCGCCCAGGTCGCCCTGCGCCGCGGACAGATCGAAGACGCGCAACAACGGCTGATCCACGCGCTACAGGCCGCGCAGGCAGTCAACGCGCCACCCGACATCCTTGAAGTCCTGGCTACCGTGGCTGCGTTCTACGCAGAAACCGGCGACACAGACGCAGCGCGGGATCTCCTGGCCGTGGTGGAACGTCACCGGGCCACCACCCACGAGATCCGCGAGCAGGCGCGGCGGCTGTCGTCGCATCTCGGCATCGCCCCGTCGCCGCCGACAGACACCGTCCTTGCAGCCAACACCCTGCAAATCCTCACAGCCGACTGCATCGCCGATCTGTCCACAATCACTTAATCGCCCAATCTCCCAATCGCATTTTCACCGCTGCCGCCACAGCAGATAGATAAAGAACGGCGCGCCAATCGCCGCGGTGACCAGTCCACACGGCAGTTCCACCGGCGCGAAGAGGGTGCGCCCCACCAGATCCGCCGCCACAACCACAAACGCCCCCAACACCGCGGACGTGGGCAGCATCCCCGTGTGATCGGGGCCGACGAGGCGGCGCGCCAGGTGTGGCGCAATCAGACCGACAAAGCCGATGGCCCCCGCCGTCGCCACAGTGGAAGCGGCCAGCGCCACCGCCGTCAGCAACAGCAAGCCACGACGGCGCACCACTGGCGATCCCAGGCCCAGGGCCACGTCCTCGCCCAGGTTGAAGGCGTTGAGATCACGCGCCAGCACAAACGCCAACGGCGTGAAGATCCCCACCCAGGGCAAGAAGGCCCACAACTCGTCCCACGAGCGCCCGTAGACGCTGCCGGTGAGCCAGATCATGGCGCGCTGCACGTTGTTGATGTCGCCGAAGGTGATCATGAGCGTGGTCAGCGCGCTGGTCACCGCGCCGAGGCCGATGCCCACCAGGATCAGCCGCAGCGGCGAGTCCCCGCCCCGCCACGCCAGGACGTAGATCAGCCCCGCCACCAACACCGCGCCGCCAAACGCGGCCAGCGGAATTACGCCCGCCGGCACCTGTGCCACCATCACGATCAGCGTCACCGCCACCAGCCCCGCCCCAGCGTTGACGCCGAGGATGCCGGGCGACGCCAGCGGGTTACGCGTCAGCCCCTGCAAAATCGCGCCGGAGACAGCCAACGCCGTCCCTGCCAGCGCCGCCACCAGCATACGCGGTAGCCGCAGCGTGTTGACGATGAAGTTGAAGTCGCCGTTGTCCGTGGGCAGGTGGAAGACGGTGCGGATCACGTCCAGTGGCGGGATCGGGTACTCGCCCACGCCGATGTTGATCACCATCAGCACCAGCGTTGCCAGCAGCGTCAGCGCCAGCACCGGCGGCACTCGTTTGTCTACACGAAAAGAAATGGGTGTCCAGGGCAGGCGTACCACGTACCAGGTTTGATTCATCTTCTCACCCTCGCCCGTACGAGATAGATGAAGAACGGCCCGCCGATCAGCGCGGTCATCACGCCCACGGGGAGTTCCGTGGGGCGCAGCACGAGCCGCGCCAGCACGTCGGCCAGGAGCAGGAAGACGCCGCCGAAGATGGCCGAGTAGGGCAGGATCCAGCGATAATCCTGCCCCACCAGGAAGCGCACCACATGCGGGATCACCAGCCCGATAAAGCCAATAGGACCAGCCACTGCCACCGATCCGCCCGCCAGCAGCACAACGGCCAAGGCGGAGAAACCACGCACCCACGCCGTGTTCTGTCCTAAACCGCGGGCCACGTCCTCGCCGAGGGAGATGGTGGTGATCTGCCGCCCCAGCACAATGGCAAGGAACAGCCCACCCAGCAGGTAGGGCGACACTTGCAGAAGCAGATTGAGGTCGCGCCCCGCCACCGACCCGGCCAGCCAGAAACGTACTTCTTCCAGTGTGCGCTGGTTTAAGATCAGCACCGCCGTGGTCAGCGACGAGAGCAGAGCGGTGAAGGCTGCGCCTGCCACCGTGAGGTTGAGCGGCGTCGGCCCGCCCCGTCCTAGCGAACCGATGGCGTAGACGGCCACAGCCGTGATCGCCGCGCCGATGAACGCAAACAGGGCGTAGAACGACAGCGACGCCACGTTCAAGAAGAAGACAGCCGCTACCACGCCCAAGGACGCGCCGGTGTTGATGCCCAAAATGCCGGGATCACCCAGCGGGTTGCGCGTCAGCCCCTGCATGATCGCGCCCGCCACGGCCAACGACGCGCCCACCAACGCCGCCACCGCCGCCCGCGGCGCCCGCAACGTGCGGATGATCAGGTGATCCGTGCGCGACGGATCGAAGGCGAAGACAGCTGTCCACACGTCGGCGGGGGCGATGTCGGCCGCGCCGAAGGCGATGCTCAACAGCATCGCCCCCAGCAGCAACCCCACGCCCAAGAGGATTCCCGTCCACAGCGCAGGGCGGCGCGCGGCGGATCGGCCCAAACTAATCTGCATCCGTCACCCGTTCCGTCAGCATGGGCGTCAGCTCATCGAAGACGGTGGGCAGGCTCAACACGCTACTGAAGACCAGCGCCGGGCCGGCCAGCGCGCCGTTGCCCGAGGTGTCGAGGAAGATGTCGCGCCCGTCCTCGGCCACGGACAATTGCTGGTAGAGTGCGTCGGCTTCGATTTCTGCCTGCTGCTCGGGCGACACCGTCCAGATCAGCACGTCGGTGTCGACGAGGTCGAGGCGTTCGGTGCTGAGGCTGCCGTAGAAGGCGTCACCGGCGATTTCCACCAGTTCGGTGGGCAGCACAAATCCCAATGTGGTGAGAAAACGTTGCCTTTCGTGTTGAGGACCCGAGAAGAAGATCTGTCCCTCGCCGGCGGGGGCCACAATGGCCGCGGTCGCCCCAGCAAAGGACGGATTTGCGGCGCGCACTTCGTCGAAGCGAGCTTCGGTCTGGTCAACGAGCGTTATTCTGTGCGGCCTTGCCCAGCGCCCGGCCGATGAGATGTGTCTGCTCCTGCCACGCGCGCCGAAGTTGACGTATCCACTGGGCTGCGCCAACGTCGGCGCGATCTGCGACAGGGTTTCGTATTCGGCGTCGTCGATACCTGCGGAGACGGCGATGATCAGGTCGGGTTGCAGCGCGGCGATGGTCTCAAAATTGAGTTCACCGAAGGGCATATTGAGCACCTGGGGCTGGCCGTCGGTGAGCTTGTCCGCGGCCCAGGGCCACACCTGCGCGTCGGCGTCGCCGAACCAGTAGCGCACGGCCACCGGCTGCACCCCCAGCGCCAGGATCGGGTCCTGATCGCTGTAGCCCAACGACACCACCCGCTGCGGCGCAGTCGGGATGGTGATCGCGCCGAATTGGTGTTCCACGGTGACGGGGAAAGCGGTTGTGGTTGAGTCCGCGGACGCAGCGTCCGCCGAATCAATCTCAAGCGCGCTCAAGATCGTCTGCACCAACACTTCCGCCGAAAGCGGCCCCCCGAAAAGCCAGGTGTCGCCGCCGAGCGCATAGGCCCGTCCTTCTTCCACAAAAGCTAAACTCTGCCACACCGGCGCAATCGCCTCGCGGGCAAAGACGTCGTTATCGGCCTGAACGACGTAGAAGAAGTTGAGGCTGCCCAGATCGGGCAACGTCTCCACGCTGACGGTGCTGAAACCGTATTGCTGGAAGGCGGCGTCGGCCCACGCGTTCTCCAGGCCGATCTGCTCGACGATCTCCACGGCCATGGCGTTGCCGGTGAATAGGCGTACCTGCACAGTGTCCTGCCCGAACGCCTGGGCCAGTGCAAACGGCTCGCCCAACCGTCCTGCCGCCTCGATTTGACTACGCGCAGCGTCGAAGGTGGCGTCCATGCCGACGAGGACGGCCTCTGCTTCGGTCTGCCGCCCCACCACGTCGGCGATGGTGCGGAAGGTCTGGCGCATTTCGGCGTACTGGGTGACGCTTTCGTCGGTGGGGTAGGGATCGAAGGTTAGCGTGGGCGCGATGGCGCTGAGTTCGTCGTAGATTTCGGCCACGCGGAAGGACGGCGCAAGGATCAGGTCCGGTTGCAGCCTGGCCAGCGTCTCCAGATTGGGGGCCTGACGCGTGCCCACGTCGACCACGTCCTCGGCCAGGGTTACGGGGATCTGCACCCAACTCTCATACCCGACGATGTCGGCCACGCCGATGGGCTGGATGCCGAGGGCGAGCAGATCTTCGACGTAGGTCCACTCCAGGGCGACGATGCGCTGCGGCGTGGCGGGGATCGTGGTCTGTCCTAGTGCGTGGGTGATGGTCACCGGTTCGGCGGGCGTAGTCGCATCTGCGGCGGGCGTGTCCGCGGGCGAGGCGGGGGCTGCGCAGCCTGCCAGCAGTGCCAGCAGCAGGCCGATCATGGTGAAGAAACGGATGCGGTTCATGGGTTTTCCTTTCGAGGCGACGGGGTGGCGTCGCCGTGTTATTGGTAGATTGGTATTGCGCACAGAATCCCCCCTCAGATCCCCCCGCAAAAGCCGCTGAGGACAGCGGACGGCGGAGGGAGGACTGTTGACGGGTCAGCGATGTTGGTCGCGTTGTGGGTAGCCACAAAGTGAAAGGGATTCTGCCGCTCTGTACTGCGGATAAGCAATCACCCGCGCATTGTCCGTGGCGTGGACAGTCTCTACGCTGCGCTCGATTTCCACGCGCAGCATAAAGCTGTCCCTGACGCCGTCGGGGGAGGTGACGCCAGGGACAGTTTCGATGCGCACGTCCTGCCACTGCGGTTCGGGCGCGTCGTCGCTGTCTACAACCGTGCAGGTACGCGCCTGATCCATCCAATCCCAACCGAAGCGCAAGAAGAGTTCACGTTCGGCGGCCTGGGCGAAGCCATGAGATGCGCCCGCCCAGCCGCGATAATGCCCGCGCAAGCACGTCACATCACCGCGGCGCAGCGCGATTTGATCGGCCTGATCTGCGTCGACATAGGCCCAGTAGTGGCCGCTGGGCATTTCCATCATCGTCGGCGCGTAGACGTGGCCGCCGAAGTGGCTCACGCGCCAGACGCGCACTCCGTCGCCGGCGTAGTGCTTGCGCAGTCGGTCGTAGAGCGGATAGCCGAACTTGGCGCAGGCGACGTCGATGCTGCCGTGGGTGCAGACGAGCAAGTCGCGCACGTCGGCCACAGTGTCCACGCGGTAGGCGTCGAAGCGGGGCAGATCGTCCTGTGCTTCGTAGATTGCCCAAAGCAGTGGACCCGTCTCCGCGCCGGGGACGAGGTATTCGGTCCGCTCGAAGTTGGCGAACGCGCCTGTCGGCTTGCGAAAGAAAATCACACGCCGATGACCGGGCTGCGAATACTCGTCGTCCGGGCCAATCAACAGTGGACGGTGGTTGTACGGCGCACCGGCCCGGTAGCGTTGCAGCCACAGCGCCAGCAGATCCACCATCTCTTGCGGCAGCGCGCTTCCGCCTTCTCGTAGAGATCGCGTTCCACGGCAGCGACGTCTCGATGAGGACGGCGTCGTCGAAATGTCCTGCACTGCCCGCGGGATCAAGTCCTAGGGCGATGGCGGTGAGGTTGCAATAGTTTTTGATCGAAGGCGTTTGGTTCATGAGCGAAATCTCACGTGATGCGTAATGCGTAATTCGTGATGCGTAATTGCGTAGCGTGAATTGGCCCTGAATTGGGATGTTTGGTGGCAGAGATGCAAAACCAATCACGCGTTCATTGGCTCAACGCGACCTTACGCATTACGCATCACGCAAGCGCGTCGAAGCAACGCCGCGGCACGGCGCGGTTGTACAAACTTCATTTGTCTAGGCTGCTTGCGCGGACTCAACCAGACGCCGGCCCGCAAAGGACGGTGTTTTCGTGTCGAGCGGGGCAGGCGCGTTGCGATGCTTGCGCCCAATCGGCACACACAGCGGCGTGCCGGTGATGGGGTCCACGGTGACGTGACATGCCATGCCGAAGACGTCGCGGATCAGGGCGTCGTCGACGATCAGCGACGGCGCGCCCTGGGCCACGATCTGCCCCTGGCGCATGGCGACGAGGTGATCGGCGTACCGACAGGCCTGGTTCAGATCATGCAGCACCATGACGATGGTGCGCCCTTGCGCGTTGAGATCGTGGAGCAGATCGAGGACTTCGATCTGGTAGGCCAAATCGAGGAAGGTGGTCGGCTCGTCGAGGAGCAAGATCTCGGTCTGCTGGGCCAGGGACATGGCGATCCAGGCGCGCTGGCGTTGCCCGCCAGAGAGCGTGTCCAGCGGGCGGTTCGCGAAGTCGACCATGTTGGTGATGGCGAGGGCGTCGCGCACGATGCGTTCGTCTTCGGCGGACCACTGCTGGAGCCAGCCCTGGTGCGGGTAGCGTCCTTGGGCCACGAGTTCGTGGACGGTCAAGCCTTCCGGCGCGGTGGGGCTTTGGGGCAGGATGCCGATCTGGCGCGCTACGTCCTTGGTGGAGAGGGTGTGGATGGCCTTGCCGTCGAGATAGACCGATCCGTTGCGCGGCTTGAGGAGGCGCGACAAGCCACGCAACAGCGTCGACTTGCCACAGCCGTTCGGCCCGACCAGCGCTGTGATCTGCCCTGGTGGAATTCGGAGATCGAGCGATTCAATAATCGACTTGCCGTCGTAGGCGAGGTGGATCTGTTGCGCTTGTAGTGTCTTCACACATCTGCTCCCTGGCTGGGTGTCCTGTTGCCGCACTAGAATCAGGGGCGATCATACCATCGAAATCAGATGGTGAACGTCGAATTTCCGAGCAATTTCGTGCGGAACCGGTAAAGGAGACAACGAAGATCTATTAACCTAGCGATTAAGCGTGGTTAAGCGAATAACAAGGGTAGCTACACTGTAGGATACCGTAGGGGTTTGCGTGGGGCGGAAAGGACGCTCGCCTATGAAGCGAAATTGCTTACGCCCCACACAAACCCTTACATGACCTGTATGGTAACGAACGAAGAGGTATTCGATCCATGAAGGACGAAAAAACGCTGTTTGACACCCCAACCATCCACTGCTAAGATGACGTCAACCCACTTCAATTTCCCAAAGCAGTCTTGAATTCGATAGTTCGCTGGTCGGCGACCAACCCGGTTTCACCCACAAACCATTCCGACAACCGCCGAACTGCGATTCTCGCAAACCACATCTCCACCCAAGTTGCAGATTCTGTTTCGCGGACCGTATGCGCTGATAGTCAAGCTGCGTTTCTGTGCATTCTTGCGGCTGTACATCCGCGGTTACAGTGCTGCACTGGTGTATAGGCAGTCTCATTTTGTCCGCTCACGATGACATCGAAGGAGGAGGAATGTGATGCTGTGGAACCACCGTTTGCGCAAGACCCCCTGGATCCCCGTGCTGGTGTTGGTGCTGGCGTTGTTCGTCGCCGCTTGTGGTGGCGGCGAGCCGGCAGCAGAACCGTCTTCTGACGGCGCTGCGCCCGCCGCCGACGCACCCGCCCCCGCCGCCGATGCGCCCGCCGCCGCCCCCGCCGGTGACGACTACCAGGCGCAACGCGAAGCCTGTACGTCTGAGTCCCCCTGTTGGCCCAGCATTTCCGACACGATCCCCAGTTCGTTCCAAGAAGCGCCTATGTTGGCCGAAATGGTCGCCGCCGGTGAACTGCCGCCGGTAGAAGAGCGCGTCCCCTCGGAACCGTTGGTGATCCAACCGGCCGAGATGATCGGCGAATACGGCGGCACGCTGCGCCGCGCCTTCACCGGCCCCGGCGACGCCCAGAACATCGAACGCTGGAACAACGATTACGGCCTGTTCTGGGACACCGGCGCGACCGAAATTGTGCCGCGCTACCTCAAGTCCTACGAAGGCAACGAAGATGCCACCGAGTGGACCTTCCACCTGCGCCCGGGCATGAAATGGTCCGACGGCGACGATTTCACCGCCGACGACTACATGTGGTGGCACGAGCACATGCTCTCCAACGACACGCTGGTGCCGACCAAACCCTGGTACATGATGTGGGGCGGTGAACTGGCGCAGTTCGAGAAGATCGACGACTACACGATCAAGATGACCTTCGCCCAGTCCTTCCCCACCTGGCCGTTGGTCATGTCCACCTCGACGCCGGCGGGCCATTTCCAGAGTGGCGACACCGGCCTGGGCCTGGTGGCGCCGGGCCATTACCTGGAACAGTTCCACCCCGACTTCATCGGCGAGGAAGAGTCTACGGCAATGGCCGAAGAGGCCGGCTTTGAAAGCTGGAATCTCTTCGTGCTCAACCGCAACGACGCCAAGATGAACCCGGATGTGCCGGTCCTCTCACCGTGGAAGCCGGTCACCCGCATCGCGGACAGCGAATTCGTGCTGGAACGCAATCCCTACTTCTGGGCCGTGGACACCGAAGGCAACCAGCTCCCCTACTTCGACCGCATCTCGCTTGAGCTGGTGGAAGAGCTGGAAGTGCTCAACCTGCGCGCCATTGCCGGCAACTACACGGTGCAGGGTCGTCACATCGACTTTGCCAAGCTGCCTGTGATCCGCGAGAACGAGGAATCGGGCGACTACTTCGTCAACTTCTGGGCCAGCAGTTCGCGTAACCCCGCCGCCATCTACTTCAACATGGACTACAACGGCGACGAAGCGATTGCTGAGTACACCGTGGGCAGCCGCGACTTCCGCAAGGCGCTGTCGCTGGCCGTCGAACGCAGCGAGATCAACGAGACCTTCTTCCTGGGCGTTGGCACCGAAGCCTCGCTCTGCCCCGCGGACACACCACCCTACTTCAGCAGCAACCGCTGGGACGAAGAATTCGCCGGCTTTGATCCAGATCAGGCAAACGAGATCCTCGATTCCATCGGCCTGGATCAAAAGGACAGCGAAGGCTATCGCCTGCTGCCCAACGGCGAACGGCTCGTCTTGCGCATCGACGCGGTCAGTGGCTCGTTCCTGCCCTACCCCGAAATCGCCGAACGCATCGGCCAGATGTGGAAGGACGTGGGCATCCAGCTGCAGGTGAACCCGGTGGAACGCAGCCTGTGGATCGAGCGCACCCAGGCCAACGAGCCGATGATGAGCATCTTCGAGACGGGTGAATGGAACCCCGAAACCGTGGCCCGCCTCATCCCCGGCGAACGCTGGGGCTACATCGCCACCACCTGGGGCAACGTCCCTAACCCCGATCCCGCCGACTACGACGGCCCCGAATGGCTGGAAGAGCAGATCCTGAAGCACTGGGAAGCCATCCAGACGGTGGATCCCGATGAACGCCGCCAGCGCTACATCGAAGGCATGGACACATGTGCAGCAATCCCACGACTATCAGCGCCAAGTTGCGAACTTGCGTGATCCGTGCCCACGGTATCAGTTGACCACAATAGGTGATGACCTTATGATACTGCTGAAGATTGGTAACCATTTGTACCTCCTGAGTGATTCTTGGCTGGATACCTTGAATTTACTCGAGGTCGCTTGCGTTGCCAATCTTTTTCCTTTCTTGACTTGGCTAACTGTCAGGTAGCGAAATGCGTAATTCGTGATGCGTAATTCGTGGGTGGAGGATCGTTACCCCACGAATTACGCATTACGTGTTACGCATTACGCTCAAGGAGCCGCCCATGCTGGGATATCTCATCCGCCGCGTCGCCTATGGTCTGCTCACGATCTTCGCGGTTTCGGTCTTATCTTTTTTGATCATTCAGCTGCCGCCGGGGGATTATGTCACCTCGTACATTGCGGCGTTGGAGGCGCAGGGCGACGACGTCTCCGCCGAGGAAGCGCAAGCGCTGCGCGAGCAGTTCGGCCTGGGGCAGCCCGCCTACGTCCAATACGGCAAGTGGATCTGGCAGATCATCACCAAGGGCAACTTCGGCCTGTCGTTCCAATACCGCGTGCCGGTGACGGAGATCATCGGCGAGCGGCTGCTGCTGACCATCATCCTCGCCTTTGGCACGGTGCTCTTCATCTGGATCGTGGCCATCCCCATCGGCATCCTCTCGGCGGTGCGGCAGTATTCACTCCTCGACTATCTCGCCACCACGTTGGGATTCACCGGGCTGGCGGTGCCGGACTTTCTGCTGGCGCTGGTGTTGATGTACTTCGCCTGGGATCTCTACGACTTCAGCATCGGCGGGCTGTTCTCGCCGGAGTACGTCACCGCGCCGTGGAGCACAGGACGCGTCCTCGATCTGGCGCAGCATCTGATCATCCCCATCGTCGTGCTGGGGACGTCGGGGACAGCGTCGCTGATCCGCATCACCCGCGCCAACTTGCTCGACGAACTGCGCAAGCCCTACGTCATCACCGCCCGCGCCAAAGGACTCAACGAGTGGCAGTTGATCCTCAAGTATCCGGTGCGGCTGGCGCTCAATCCCGTCATCAGCCTCACGGCCTACATTTTGCCCTTCCTCGTGTCGGGCAGCGTTATCGTGTCGGTGGTGCTCAGCCTGCCCACGGTGGGGCCGGTGCTGCTGCGCTCACTCCTGTCACAGGACATGTTCCTGGCCGGGGCGATCATCCTGCTCGTCGGCACCATGACCGTCATCGGCACCCTGCTCTCAGACATCCTCCTGGGGATCATCGATCCCAGAGTCAGACTACGGTAAACAAAGAAAAACATGGCCCACGAAGGCACACGAAGAAACACGAAGAGATGAGTCAAAAGATCACAGTCTCAGATGAAAAATCTGTGGTGACGACGAAGGCCGCCGCGATCGAGGATCGGCTGAGCGTGGCCACGCAGCGCCAATTGATGTGGTGGCGTTTTCAGCGGCACAAGGTGGCCGTGGTGGCGCTGGTGGTGGTGCTGCTCTTTTACCTGGCCGCGCTGCTGGCCGGGTTCCTCGCCATCAGCGATCCACAGGATGGACGCTCGGCGCGCGCCATTGTGCCGCCGCAGCCCATCCACTGGTTCAAGGACGGCGCGTTTCAGCCCCACGTCTGCGCGGTGACCGGCGAACGCGATCCGTACACGATGGCGAAGACGTACAAAGCCGATTGCAGCAACACCGCCGATCTGCGCCTCTTCGCCAGCGGCTACGAATACAAATTCCTGGGGCTGTTCCCCACGGATCTGCACCTGATCGGCATGGCCGATCCTGAATTGCGCGCCGAAGAGTGGGTCTTCTTGCTCGGCACCGACGCGCAAGGACGCGACCTGCTTTCGCGCATCCTCTACGGCACGCGCACGTCGCTCACCATCGGCCTCATCGGCGTGACGCTGAGCCTGACGCTGGGGATCGTGCTGGGCGGCATTTCGGGTTTCTTCGGCGGCGTGGTGGACACCATCATCCAGCGCGTCATCGAGATCATCCGCTCCATCCCCACGATTCCGCTGTGGATGGGGTTGGCCGCATCGCTGCCCGCGGACTGGTCGATCACCCAACTCTATTTCTCGATTACGCTGATCGTCTCGCTCTTCGCGTGGACGGACCTGGCGCGCGTCGTGCGTGGTCGCTTCCTGGCCATGCGCGAGGAAGACTTCGTCACCGCGGCGCTGGTCTCCGGCGCGACGTGGCAGGGAATCATCTTCCGCCACATGGTGCCGTCGTTCTACAGTCACATCATCGCCGCCGCCACGCTGGCCATCCCGTTTATGATCATCAGCGAGACGGCGCTGAGCTTCCTGGGGCTGGGGCTGCGTCCCCCGGCGATCAGTTGGGGCGTGCTGCTGCAAGCCACGCAGAACGTGCAATCTATCGCCCTCACACCGTGGCTGATGCTGCCCGCCATCCCCGTGATCGTCTCGATCCTCGCCCTCAACTTCATGGGGGACGGGCTGAGAGATGCGGCGGATCCGTATAGTTCGGTAGAATAGAGAGCAACCAATGACCCAAACCGTCCAAGCCCCTACGTCCGCCACAACGTCCTCGGCCCTGCTGCGCGCGCGCGACGCAGACGCACTTTTTCGCGCGAGGGTGGTGTTGGCGGTGGACGGGGCGACGTTTGATGTACAGCCCGGCAAAACGCTGGGGATCGTGGGTGAGAGCGGCTGTGGCAAGAGTGTGGCCGCCAAGTCGATTTTGCAGATTGTGGACCGTCCTGGGCGGGTGGTGGGGGGCGAGATCCTTTACACCTACCCCACCGGCAGTGGACAGGACCGTACCGTAGAATCTGCTGAGGCTGGGGACGTACAGCGCCGAGATGCGATCCATCCGCGGCGGCGAGATCTCCATGATCTTCCAGGAACCCATGAGCGCGTTCAGCCCGGTACACACGGTGGGCAACCAGTTGACCGAGGCGATTCGCCTACACAGCGACGTCACCGACGCCGAGGCGAAGGGGATCGCCATCGATTGGCTGCAACGGGTGGGTATCCCCAATCCCACGGAGCGCATGCAGACCTTCCCCTACCGCATGAGCGGCGGCCAATGCCAGCGCGCCATGATCGCGATGGCGCTGTCCACGAGGCCACGCATGCTCATCGCCGACGAACCCACCACCGCGCTAGACGTGACCACGCAGGCGCAGATCCTCAACCTGTTGCAGGATCTCCAGGCCGAACAGGGCATGGCCATGATCTTCATCACCCACGATCTGGGCGTGATCGCCGAGCTTTCCGACGAGGTGGCGGTGATGTACCTGGCCGCATCGTGGAAAAGGCGCCGGTGAAGGAACTCTTCAACAACCCCAAACACCCGTACACGAAAGCGCTGCTCACGTCGATCCCCAGCATCGACACAGCGCCGCGCGAACGGCTGCCGTCGATCAGTGGCTCGATCCCGCACCCACAGAATCGGCCGTCGGGCTGTCCTTTCCACCTGCGTTGCCCGGCCTTCATGCCCGGCGTCTGTGATCAGAAAGAGCCGCAACTGGCCGACGTGGGCGCGAACCACACGGCGAGTTGCTTCCTCTACCCAGGATGTTGACCATGACACTTTCCACTCCCGCTGCGCACATGACCACCGACATCCGCAGCGACGATCAGATCGTTTTGCAGGTGAACCACCTGAAAAAGTACTTTCCCATCGAGCATGGCTTTCTGCGCCGCAGTCAGGGCATGGTCAAGGCCGTGGACGATATTTCGTTCGCCGTGCGCCAAGGGGAAACAGTGAGCCTGGTGGGCGAGAGCGGCTGCGGCAAGACGACGACATCGCGCTGCATCGTGCGCGCCGTGGACTCAACCAGCGGCGAGATCCTCTATCGCACGCCCGAGGGGAAGGTGGTGGATCTGGCCACGATGACGCAGACGCAGATCCGTCCCCTGCGACGGGGTTGCAGATGGTCTTCCAGGACCCGTTCTCGTCGCTCAACCCGCGCATGACGATCTACGAAATCGTGAGCGAGCCGCTACGCGTCCACAACATCGGCACGCGCAGCGAGCGCGAGGACTGCGTGGCCGATCTGCTGCGGCGGGTGGGGCTGCGGCCCGAGTACATGCAGCGCTTCCCCCACGCTTTCAGCGGCGGGCAGCGCCAGCGTATCGGCATCGCCCGCGCCCTGGCCGCCAGCCCACGCCTGATCGTGGCCGATGAACCTGTCTCCGCGCTGGATGTCTCTGTGCAGGCGCAGGTGATCAATTTGATGATGGACTTGCAAGACGAGTTGGGGTTGACCTACTCTCTTCATCGCCCACGATCTGAGCGTGGTCAACCAGATCAGCAACACGGTGCTGGTGATGTATGTGGGCCGCGCCGCCGAAGTTGGCCCGCCGCAGGAGTTGTTCAAGAACCCCAAGCATCCGTACACCGCCGCCTCCTCGCCTCACTGCCCCAAGCGGATCCAGATCGACAGAGATCGAGGGAGATCCCCAAAGGCGAAGTGGCCAGTCCGGCCAACCCGCCGTCTGGCTGCTACTTCCACCCGCTGCCCCTACGCCGTGGAGCGCTGCAAGCAAGAGACGCCGCAGTTGGAGCCGATTGGTCCTGGGCGCTGGGTGAGCTGTCACCGCGCGGGAGATTGAACTGCACGTCTAAAGTGCGTTCAGATAAAGTAGTGCGTTCAGATAAAGTGCGTTCAGATTGAAAGCGGATTCGTTTCTCCGCGGCGCTTGCGTCGCGGAGAAACATTGTTGTACTATATGAATAGATACTCAAATACTCAGTAACGAGCGAATCATGCCCCAATCCCACCCGACGCAAACAGAGAGCCGAACACTGCCGCAGGATTTACTGGCCGATGTCGCCGAGACATTCCACGCGCTCGGCGATCCAACCCGCGCCCAACTCATCTATTTGCTAACGCAACGCGAATACAGTGTTGGCGAGTTAAGCGAAAATGTAGACGTGACGACGTCGGCGGTCTCGCATCATTTGGCCAAGCTGCGGGCGATTCGGCTGGTTCGGACGCGGCGCGAAGGCAACCAGATTTTCTACTCCATCGATGACGCCCACGTGGGCGGACTGTTTCGTGAAGCGCTGTATCATCTTGACCATGTACGTAGGAATTTGCCCGATCACCCTACAACGTTGACAACGCAAACGGTGAAGCCAATCTATCGGAAAGGTCGAAACCATGAGCACTACCCCGCACCCCAAGAACGAAGATAACCATCACGATCATCCTCACGATCACGACCATCCCCACGACCATCCCCACGACCATCCCCACGACCATGATCATCACCACGACCATGATCATCACCACCATGATCACGGGGTGGCGTGTGGGAGCTGGATCAGCACGATCTTTCACCTACGGGCACAGCCACCAGCAGCACGCCCTTGCCACAGATTCGGCCTTCATGGATACCGACAGCGGCATCCGCACAGTGTGGCTGGCGTTGGCAGCGCTGACGATTACCTCTATTTTGCAAGTTGTGATCTTCTGGATCAGCGGCAGTGTGGCGCTGCTGGCCGACACGATTCACAACATCGGCGACGGGCTTAACTCGGTGCCGCTGCTCATCGCCTTCTACCTGGCGCGCCGCGTGGCGACGCGACGCTACACCTACGGTTTTGCCTGCGCCGAAGACGTGGCCGGCATCTTCATTGTGCTTTCGATCGCGTTCAGCGCGGGCATCATCTTTTGGGAGTCGTTCCAGAAGCTCCTGAATCCGCAGCCGTTGAACAACCTAGGCTGGGTGGCATTAGCCGCCATCGTGGGTTTCCTTGGCAACGAGGCCGTGGCCTGGTTGCAGATCCGCAAAGGACGCGAGATCGGTTCGGCGGCGCTGGTGGCTGACGGTCTGCACGCCCGCACCGACGGCCTGACATCGTTGGCGGTATTGGTGGCGGCAGGCGGCGTGTGGTTGGGATTCCCCATCATCGACCCGATCATCGGCCTGCTCATCGGCGTCGCCATTCTCTTCATCACCAGAGACGCGTCGATCAGCATGTGGTATCGGTTGATGGATGCGATTGAGCCGGAGTTGATGGACAAAGCCGAGGCCGTGATCGAGGAGCAGTCATCGGTGAAGACGTTGCGACGGCTGCGCATGCGCTGGATGGGGCATCGGCTTCATGCCGAGGTGTTCATCACCGTCGATCCGGGGCTGAGTGTGGCGGAAGGTCACCACATTGTTGAGCATGTGCGCCATGCGCTCTTCCACGCCGTGCCGCGGCTCTACGAAGTGGTTGTCCACGTGGACCCGCACGCCGACGGTCCCGACATCCACCACAGCGAAACCGCGCACCACGAAGCCCTGCCACAGCCTGTCGGCAGCTAAAGAGAACCCAGAGAAAAACGATCCACAAAGGCACACGAAGAAACACGAAGGCAGAAAAAAGAGACAAGGACACGGATTGCACGGACTCTCAGGACTCAGATCAAGAAAGCACGTCTTTTCCGTCCTGCCAATCCTGAAATCCGTGTCCCGCTCTTCTTCGTGTAACTTCGTGGATCAATTCTCCTCTGCTTTAGCGTCGCAGTTGCGGATTGAGCACTTCTTCAAGCGCGAAGCCGACCAGGGCAAAACCGAGCACGGCCAGGGTGATGAGGAAGCCGGGCGGCAACACCCACCAGATCCAGGCGCCGCTGAGGAAGGCGCTGCGCACCTGGGCGTAGTAGAGGACGGTCCCCCAGCTTTTGGTGGTGGGATCGCCCAACCCCAGGAAGCTGAGCGACGCCTCCACGAGGATGGCGGTGCTGGCGGCGAGGACGAGTTGGGCCAGGCTCAGCGGCAGCACACCGGGGAGAACATGACGAAAAAGGATGCGCCCAGGCCGCGCGCCGACAGACTGGGCCGCTTCGATGTAGGTGCGATGGCGCAGGCTCAACGTCTGCGAGCGGATCACCCGCGCCGGGCGCGCCCACGTCAGCAGCCCGATCACCAGGATCAGGTTGCGGAAACTGGGGCCGGCGAAGGCGGCTAGTAGGATCATCAGCGGCAGGAAGGGGATCACCAGCACCACATCCACCACGCGCATGATCAGCGCGTCCACCACGCCGCCGAAGTAGCCGGCCACCACGCCGGCCACCGTGCCGATGCTGATCGCCAGCAGCGCCGCCACCAGTCCCACCGTCAACGAGACACGGGCGCCGAAGATCAACTCGCTCAGAATGTCCTGGCCGATGTCGTTTGTCCCCAGCAGGTGGGCCGCACTGGGCTGCTCGAAGGGGTCACCTACCCGAACAGTGGGATCGTACGGGCTTAACACCTCGGCAAAGAGCACGATCACGAGGAACGCCAACAGGATCGCTACGCCGATCAGACCAATCGGGTTGCGGCGAAAAAAGCGGAGAATGCGCAAGGTGTTGGGCGTCATGTGTCAGCGCCCCCGTACCCGTGGATCGAGGACCGGATAGACGAGATCGGCGAGGATGTTGCCGATGATCACGCTGATGGTGATGAGCAGGAAGGCTGCCTGCAATACCGGATAGTCTCGATTCAGAACAGCCTCGAACAGCAACCGCCCCAGCCCCGGGTACGAGAAGACTGTCTCCACCACGGTTGCGCCGCTGAAGACAAACCCCAGGTTCAGCATGAAGACCGTCACCACTGGCAACAGGGCGTTGCGAATGGCGTGGCGAAACATCAGCGTGACGGTGGGCAGTCCTTTGGCCCGCGCCACGCGGATGTATTCCTCTTTCAGCACTTCGAGCATGGAGTAGCGGGTGACGATGAAGGTCCCCGGCACGGAGACCAGCGTCAGTGTGGCCACCGGCAGCGCCAGGTGTTCGAGGATGTCGCGCGCCTTGGCCCAGCCTTCCAGCGACATCCACGCCGTCTGCGCGCCGTAGGTGGGGAACCAGCCCAGTTGCGCCGCAAAGATGGCGATGAAGATCATGCCCAGCCAGAACGAGGGCAGTGATTGTAGGAAGATGAAGAACGAGAGCACGCCCAGATCGGCGGCCTGTCCGCGACGCCAGGCGGCGAAGACACCGAAAACCACGCCCAGGACGGTGGACAGCGCCAGGCTACTGCCCGTGAGCAGCAGCGTCCACGGCAAGCGGTCGGCCAGAATCTCGCCGATGGGCCGTTTTTGGCGATACGAGTAGCCCCAATCGGCCTGCACCAGATCACCCAGGTAGGTGACGTACTGCCGCCACAGGGGTTGATCGAGTCCGGCATCCTGCAAGATCCTGGCGCGTTCTTCCGGCGGCAGCAGTCCTGCCTCTTCACCTGCGATCAGCACCAGCGGGTTGCCGGGCATGAGGCGCGGCAAGAAGAAATTCAACGACACGGTGACCAGGATCACGAGGGCATACTGCAACAGACGGCGGATCAGAACGGCAAACATTGTGGGCGACTCATTTTCTGTTTGACCGGAGACGGCACTTAGAGGGATCGAACATCAGAGATGACTGCACTGCAAAAAGGTCGCTAAAGCGCAAAAGTCCGACTTCTCTCCAGAGAGGATCAACCTCAAAGCATACAGAAGTCGGACTTTTCGCAGTAGAGTCAGAGATAGCACGCGGATTGAGCGGATGCGAGCGGATTTCATGTGGAAAATCCGTAACTGTTCATCTCACGGCTAGTGACGCCGGTTGAGCCTGTCGAAACCAAGGAACGAGTTTACCCGCTGGGTTTCGACAAGCTCAACCGGCGCTAGTCTTGACCGAATACTGAACAATTTCCGCCCAATCCGCGTTCTATCGCAGATCGCTATGTCGGCGGCTACTGCGGCAGGAACGAGTGTTTGTTGATGATCCCCTGCCCCTTGACGAAGACGTAGCCGCTGTAAACATCGGCCTGGTAGGCGTAGATGCCGTCGGCGTAGTAGAGCGGAACGAAGGGCAGTTCTTCGGCGATGGCGGCCTGGATCTCCTGCACCAGGGCGCGGCGGGCGTCGCTGTCGAGGGTAGCGCGTAGCTCTGTCACCAATTCGTCGACCGCGGCGTTGCTGTAACCGCCGATGTTCAACGCACCCACGCTGGTATCCGACGCCACCAGTTCGCCCAGGCGGGTCGGATCGGTCTGGATCGCCGCCGACCAGCCCCACATCGAGAGATCAAAGTCGCGTCCCTGCGAAACATCAAATCCGGGCCATACCAACGAATCGACGGTGGTCGGGTCAAGCGTCTGCACCACCAGTTCGATCCCGATTTCCTTCACCCAATCGCGGATGAGTTCGGCGGCGCGGATGCGTTCGGGGTTGTTGGCGTAGACGAGGAATTGATACGACATCGGCTCGCCGTCGGTCATCTCGCGCACGCCGTCGCCGTCGCTGTCGGCGTAGCCCGCTTCGTCTAGCAAGGCGGCTGCCTGCTCGGGATCATAGGCCAGCGCCAGACTTTGATCGGCGAAGGGCGAATCGGGGTGGACGAAGCCCGGGTTGCCCACGGTGCCGTACCCAAGCAAGAGGACGTCGACCAGTTCCTGGCGGTCGATGGCCAGGCCGATGGCGCGGCGCACGGCGGCGTCATCGAAGGGCGGGCGTTCGGCATTGAATTGGAGCAACGTCGTAGCGAAGCCGGGGCCTTGTACGATTTCCAGGCTGCCGCTGTCCTCGAATTCGCTGATCAGCTCGGCAGGCACCTGGCGCGACACCGTGTCGATTTCACCGGAACGCAGCGCCGAGAACATGGTCGATTGTTCCACGATCACGGGGATCACCAGTTCGGCCACGGTGGGTGTCCCCATGAAGTAGTCGGCGTTGGCTTCCAGCCGGTAGAACTGTTCCGGCTCGTAGGCAGCAAGTTTGTACGGACCGGTACCCACGGTGGCGGCGAAGTTGTTGGGATCTTCCACATCCTGCCACACATGCTGCGGGAGGATGGGCATGTCGGCCAGGCTGAGGGCGTAGCTGGGGTTGGGCGCGGCCAGGGTCAGCACAACCGTGGCGTCGTCGGGTGTTTCGATGGCGCTAACCTGGCGGCTGATACGGGCGAACCGGCTCTGCTCGGGGTGAGCGACGTAATACTCGAACGTGAACTGGACATCGGCGGCGGTGAACGGTTCGCCGTCGTGCCAGCTGATCCCATCGCGCAGCGTGAGCGTGTAGGTGGCGCCGTCTTCGCTCATCTCGACCGACTCGGCCAGCCACGGCTGCGGGATGTTGTCGGTGTCCAGTTCCAGCAGGCTATCGTAGACGAGCTTCATCAGGTAGTAGCCCGGATAGCCAAAGACATAGCTGTAGGGCGTCAACGTGCTCTCGTCGGCGGGGATGGCCAGACGCACCGTTTGCGCCTGCGTGGCGGCGGCAGGCATATCGGCGCTTTCTGCGTCGGCGGGCGGCGCCGACGTGGGTGCGGGTGCCACTGGGGCACAGGCGCTGAGAATCAGCATCAGCGCCACAAGCCACAGGGGCAGAGTCATGGAAAATCGTTTGGACATTCGGGTCCTCCAGGTTGGTATTTGATATTCATGATGCAGCAGACATTCGAGTTTTAGCACAGCAAAGCAAGTCCTTCTGTACAAGAGATACCACTCATCGATTATATTGTACAATTGAGACTGATTACCAACACATTTCATCCTTACCAAGTAACTCAGGAGAAACCGAATGACAAAGGTGTTGATGCTGGCCAGTTTCGGCCTCGAAATCGTGGAATGTGGCGGCGCGCTGGCGCGTCATGTGCAAGCAGGTGACGAAGTCTACGCTGCGGTGCTGCTGAGCCGCCCCGAAAGCCGTGATCAGATCACCAAGGCCGCCAACGTCCTCGGCATCGAGGACGTCGAATTCCTCGACTTCCCCTACGGCGGCTGGACGGTGGACAGCCCGTGGAAGGAGCGCATCGTGGAACTGGTGCGCCGTGTCCGCCCCGACATCGTGATCACCCAGGATCCGCACCATGCCCAGCACGATCTCGATCCGGATCGCCGCCTGATTGCGCTGCTCTACCCCGAAGCCTTCGCCGTGGCCGGCCGAGATTGGCGCAACGAGGAATGCGGCGGTCACGAGCCGCACCTGGTGCGCACCATCTACTACATGACGCCCGAACACCCCAACTGCATCGTCGAGATCTCCGACACATTCGAGTTGAAGCAGAAGGCATTGGCCGTCCTCAGCTTCCAGATGGCGTTCAGCGCGCAGATGATCGAGCGCAAAATGTCGCCAGACATGCTGCGCCAAGTGGTGAAGAACTACGACGAAATCCAGGAAGACAAAGAAGCGCTGGGCCTGGCCCTGCACCGTCAATTCGACATGGCGCTGGCGCTGGTCAACGGGCTGGCCGGCCACTCCGGCGCGGTGATGGGTGAAGCCTACCGCCGCGAAGGACCGTTTGTACTTGATAAGCTGTTGAGTTAGCGCGAGAGGAACTTGTGGACACAGATTGATCCGTGTTCTGCCAATCGTCCACAAGTTCCTCTTCCTCATTTTGGGGAGGGAATCCGATGGCCGACAAAGCAAAAGTCACGCTCACCGAGGAAATGGAGACGCTGTTGATCCCGCTGTATTCCAAGGCAGTGGGCAGCCGACAGCCGAACCCCATCCTCGAAGACAAGAAGGCCGAAGAGATCGTGGCGTCGGTGGACTACGATTTCGGCAAGCTCAAAACGCCCACGAAAACCGTGGTGATGATGAGCCTGCGCGCCAGGAAGCTCGACGACGACACCCGCGCCTTCCTGGCGCGGCACCCCAACGGTGTTGTCCTGCATTTGGGCTGTGGATTGGACAGCCGCTGCCTGCGCGTGGACCGAGGCCAGGCCGACTGGATCGATCTGGATATGCCCCAGGTAATCGATCTGCGCCGTCACTTCTACACCGAGGACGATCACTACCACATGATCGGCTCATCCGTCACCGATCTGGCGTGGATCGACAGTATCGACGCAGACGGGCGTCCTGTGTTGGTGGTGGCCGAGGGCTTGCTCATGTACTTGAGCGAAGTGGACGTCAAGGCGCTCGTGCTCAAGTTGAAAGAACGTTTCCCCCACTGCGAAATGGTGGCCGACGTCTTCAGCGTGCTCACGGCGCGCAGCGTGGGCGGTCACCCCGGCATTCAGCAAACGGGCGCGCACGTCCAATGGGGCATCGACAACGCCCGCGACATGGAACAATGGGCAGACGGCATTCGTCTGCAAGAAGAGTGGTTTTTTGGCGACGCCGCGCTCGACCAACTGGGGTTGGGCTATCGGCTCGCCTTCAGGCTGTCCGGTCTCATCCCCGCCGCCCGCATCGCGCACCGGATTGTCCATTTTACGCTTTGATGAGACGAAGATACGACGAGGCGAAGATACGACGAGGCGACACGCCTGCACAACGTCGGCTCTGTGCCACGCCCATCCGCCTCGTCGCCTCATCGACACCCTCAAATCAAAGAAAGGAAAACGCGTGATGAAACAGGTTCTTGCCTTCCTGGCAGTATCGATTGTGTGGATGGGCCTGGCCTGGGGATTGTTGCTTTCGTGGGCGCCTGTCCACGCCCAAGAGGATTGGACGCGGTTGGATGGTCCTGTGTTGCCGGGGGGGCCGGTGATGGCGGTGGCCGCGTCCTCTGCGCAGTCGAACACCTTGTACGCCCTGGTCGATCACCCTTTCGGCGTGCGGCTCTTCCGCAGCGCCGCGGACACCATCGCTTGGACGCAGGTGGTGACGCTCTCCGCCGAAATCTCGCCAACCTTGATCAGTTCGCTGTTCGTTGATCCCGGCGACGGGGAGGTGCTTTACGCCAACAATGGCAGCGCTACGCTACGCTCTCAGGATGGTGGTTTGTCCTGGACGGAGATCCTGACGGCTGCTGGTCCGATGGCTGTCCCTGCCCCGTCGACGGTTTACGTGCTGCACCAAATTGACTCGAATGAGAATGATGACTGCTCGTATGAACGAATTCTTGCTCGAAGTGACGACGCCGGCAATAACTGGCAGGTGTTAAGCACCCCGTGTTTGGGCGAGTGGGGCGATCTGGCAGTAGCGCCGTCTGATACGAACGTGATCTATCTCCGTGCGGGTGCCACACTTTTCAGAAGCACTGACGGCGGTCACTTATGGCAGGGAAATCCTACAATGGGATTCACCTACGGGATCGCGGTGAATCCGACCGACGAAAAGCATCTGTTGGTTTCGGTTTTTGGCGACGTTCTACAGAGTTATGATGCTGGCGTAAGCTGGTCGGGCATTTCGGCACCACCATTTCGAGTATTAGCCAGCGCAAACGAAATGCAGTTTGCCCATGATGGAATGATCTACATCGCCGCCCAAGCCTTCGCCCGAACCATCGGTTTCGACAACACTGTGCCCGTCATCTATCGCAGCGAAGACAAAGGAAAAACCTGGTGGCTGGCCACAGAACTCCGGCCCGAGTTTGGGATGAGACTACTGGTTTCACCCGCCGATTCATCTACAGTTTTTAGCTGGTCACGGTCAAGGGGCGTTTTGCGTAGCCCAGACCAGGGCAATGGCTGGCAAGAGGCCAACGATGGCATCCTCTCCCCCTTACTCATCCAAACCATTGAGCCAGATGGTGCGGGCGGCCTCTACGTTGGTGCGAGTCGCTTCAACCAGGCGCGTAACGGCCTATTCCACAGTGCGGATGGCGGCGTCACGTGGCGCACCATCCTCACGGACACGCAGGTACAACGCGTCGAATCAGCACCGAACGCCAGTTTTGTCTTCGCGATTGGCAATGGAAAGCTGTACCAAGGCGTCACTTCGCTGTACGAATCGACGGAATTGGCAAATGTATGGGTTATAGACGCAGATATCTCCAATGCAGATCCCAATGGTCTCCTGGTCACCGGCTATCGCCGAGCTACCCAATACTTGGACGAGGGCGTGGTCGGCATCTGGTATCCTGCCGACGGTAATGGAGGCGCGGCAGGATGGGGGATCTCGGCAATCGAAGGGTCTGTCTATGTCAGTGCGGCGTTAATAGATCCAGCCCAGCCAACACGCATGTTTGCAGCCGCAGTAATGACCGATACCTTGACGACCATCTTTCGTAGCGAAGACAGCGGCCTCAACTGGCAACCGATTTCGAGCCCGACCACCGAAAACGGTGTCCCCTACCGGATCAACCGCTTCTATGCAGCAGGCAGCCGCATCTACGCAGGAGGCTTGAGCGCCATCTACAGCGATGATGAGGGTGAAACCTGGCACCTACTATCGAACCGTAATGCACGCAACTACGCCAACAATGGCACATCCCTCGCCGTATCGAACGATGGACAGGTCTTTGCTGCCGGCGAGACAGATGCGTATCGTTGGAATGTACTTCTTCAGGATTGGGAAAGGCTTTACCTCCCCGGAGGCGATGCCTACGCACTCGCCATCCATAACCTTGACGGCGAAGAAACCCTTTACGTCAGCAATGCACAGGGACTTTGGAAGCGCAGCGTGCCGCCTGCGCCCATAGACTCTACCTGGCTTCCAGCGATTCAGAACGACAGTGGACGAAGAGATGAATGACAGATAAGAGCGCCGATGACGTCAACCGGGCCTATTGGGACAAAGTTTTCTCAAAACCACACACCATCGCGGACACCTCATCCCACTGGATCGGCGAGCTCTTGGCGCAGAATCCGCTGCCCCTGCCGGGAGACATCCTCGAGATTGGGTGTGGCAGCGGGTACGACACCGCCTTCCTGCTGGCGCACGGCTGCGCGATGACGTGTATGGATCTCTCGTGGAATGCGCTGCGGCGGGTGGCGCAGACGTATCCCGCCGCAACGCTTGTGCATGCGGCGTTGCCCGATCCGTTGCCGTTTCGGCCTAACGTCTTCGATTTTGTGGTGTGTGGGCTGAGCCTTCATTACTACCGCTGGGACGATACGCGGCGGGCAGTCGCGGAAGTTCGTCGCGTCCTGAGCGAGGACGGCGTGCTGATCTTCCAGGTCAACGCCACCGAGGACGTGGAACACGGCGCCGGCCAAGGTGAGGAGATCGAGCCCGGATTGTTCCTCAACCGCGGGCGCTACAAACGTTTCTTCTCCGAGCAGATGTGCCGCGAACTCTTCGCCGACGGCTGGCATCTGGATCTGCTTGTTCCTCGTCTCGAAACTCACTTCAACACCAACAAGCGCACCTGGGCGGGGATCTGTCGTCCTGTCCGCGCGAAGATGGATTGAGACAGCCGATCTTGCCGCTGATACGGCGTGAAGTGATGCCGTCTAGATCCATCCTACGCACTTGCCATCCGGCGGCAAGTGCATGTACAGTTGAACAATGGTGTCCGCAGGTCCCCAGCACAGTTCATCGTGTTGGGGACCTCTGTTTCGCAGCCGCACCGTGTCATGCAGGTAGCAGAAGGGAAGCCCCGTTGACCAATCGACCGCTGTTTCCCTCATTTCCGCGTCTTCTTCCCGGCTTCAGGCAACTGAATCACCTCGGCAATACGTTCGGCGCGGGCGTTGGGCTTGCGCGCGCCGTTGATCCAGCGTAGGTAGCCTTTGCGATAAAATGTCGCCAGCGATTCGAAGAAAGCCCTGGCTGTGGGCGACGCGTCCAGCGCGGCAACAATGTCTTCGGCGAGGCCGTCGAGTTGGGGCCCCTCCGGCGCGAGGACAACCTCGATCTCATCGTCGGCCAGTGGATGATCGCGCCGCCAGGCCGGTCCCAACGTCAGAACATGGCCTGTTTCAGTTTTCGTCAAGGGACCGCGGATGCGGTGACCGTCCACTGTGCCGGTGACATGGTGGCGGTCCTTTTGGCCCCACACGGCATCAGGATCGAAAGGCAGTCGCACGCAGGCTGATTTGCCGCTTTCTTCAACCGTTGCGGTGAAACGTTGTTCTGTCATGGCAATGTCCGTTCGTTTGAAGATTGATGAAAACGTGCCTATACTTCTCAAAATACGATTACCGCAGAGTATAACACGGCGTTCACAACCATTCATTCGGAAAGGCCCTTCCTATGGACTACATCAACTTCGGCTCTGCCGGCGTCAAAGTCAGCCGTCTCGCGCTAGGCCTGGGCCTGCGCGGCCAGTCAGACGCGGGCGAGGCCGAACGCATGATCCACCGCGCCATCGACGCCGGGATCAACTTGATCGACTGCGCCAACATCTACGGCCTCATGGACGACCGGGCCAACATCGGGCGCAGTGAAGAGGTGCTGGGCAAGGCGATCAAGGGCAAGCACGATGATCTGGTGATCACGTCCAAAGTCGCCAGTCCCATGGGCGGTGGACCCAACGATGGTGGCCTTTCCCGCTTCCACATTCTGCGTGAGGTGGAACGTTCCCTCAAACGCCTCGACACCGATCACATCGACGTCTACCTCGTCCACATTTTCGACGAAACAACCCCGCTAGACGAGACCGTGCGCGCGCTGGACGATCTTGTACGCTCGGGCAAGGTGCGCTACATCGGCTGCTGCAACTACAAAGCCTGGCAGGTCTGCCGCGCCCTGTGGATCGCGGACAGCCTGAATGCCACGCCTTTCATGACGGTGCAGAACCCCTACAGCCTGCTCAACCGCCAGTTGGAACAGGAGATGTTCGGCCTGGTGCGCGACCGCGGATTGGGCGTCATGGCGTACAGCCCGCTGGCGGTGGGTCTGCTCAGCGGCGCGTATGTGCCAGGGCAGCCTGCGCCCGCCGGATCGCTGTGGGGGACGCGCCGCGCCGACCGTTACGCGTCCATGATGGCGGGGGAAACGGGACAGGTGATCGGGCGCGTCATCGAATTGGCGCACGAACTGGGCAAAACGCCGGCGCAACTGGCGCTGGCGTGGGTCCTTTCCCACCCCGAAGTCACCGTGGCCATCACCGGCGGGGACACCGTCGGGCATCTCGAAAATAACCTGGGTGGCGTAGGGTGGACGTTGGACGCCGATGTGCGGGCCGAATTGGACGCGGTGTCGGCGTCGTTGCGAACCATACTTGATTGACGATTTGCGATTGACGATTTACGATTGTCCGGTTGAGTGTGTGATGCCAGGATTGGCACGCTGTATGCTCAACAAAATCAGCGGCTATAGCCCAGTCACTTCCTCAACACGACAACCTTAAATCGAAAATCGTCAATCGAAAATCGAAAATTCCCACCATGCGCAACTTCCGTCTGCTTACCGTAATTTTCGGCATCATGTACGTGACCATCGGCATCGGCTCACCGTTGATGTCGCTTTACCTGCAAGAATTGGGCGCAAGCCTCGACCGTATCGCGCTGATCATGACAACGGTCGCCGCCACGGCCCTGGTGACCAACTACTACTGGGGGCGCCTCTCGGATCGGCTGGAACGACGCAAGCCCTTCCTCATCGGTGGGCTGTTCACCATGATCCTCACGTACACGGCGCTGAGCCGCGTGCCTTCGGCCAACTGGGCGTGGCCGGTGTTGGTGATCAACGGCGCGGCGCTGGCCGCGTATACCACCCCCAGTTTGGCGCTCATCGGTGACGTCCTCGCGGGCAGCGGACAGCGCGGACGGCGCATGGGCGTCTACCGCGGGGTGGCGTCGCTGGCCTTTGCCCTCGGCGCGCTGACGGGCGGACGCCTGGCCGACGCCACCTCCATTGCCACCGCGATTGGAATCTGCGCCGCTTTCTACGCGACGGCGTTGCTCGTCACCTTTACGCTCAAGGAACCTAAAGCGATCCAGAAGAAAGACTGGAACGCCCCAAGCGAAGCGATCCCCGCCGCGGAACGTGTCCCCGCGCGCTTTCTCGTGGGCGTCACGCTGTGGATGACCGGCTTCGGCGCGGCCGTCTCCATGTGGCCCAACTACATGGCCAATCTCGGCTACAGCAAAACCACCATCAGCAGCCTGTGGGGCTGGGCCGCGTTCTGGGAAATGCCGGGCATGATCCTCGTCGGTCACCTTTCGGATCTGTTCGGGCGGGCGCCCTTGCTGATTGCCGGCGGCCTGGGCATTGCCACCGTGCTGAGCGGATACATCGTGCTTTCCAGTTTTCTCCCTGGCCTAATCGGGGTACAATTCGTGCGCGGTTTTGCCTACGCCAGCTACACCGCCACCGCCATGACCTTCGCCGCCGAATGGGGATCCGAACGCAGTCGCGGCCGCAACAGCGGCAACTACAACGCCGCCACCGGCGCCGGTCAACTGCTCGGCACCCTCCTGGGCGGCAACCTGGCCCAACACTTAGGCTTCCAAACCCTCTACGCCGTCTGCGCCCTGATCGCGGTGAGCAGCGCGGTTTGTTTTTGGGGGCTGCGCAGGGGAAAAACGATTGTTGCAGAACAAGTTGGAGGCGTAATGCGTAATTCGTAATGCGTAATTCGTAGAGAACCTGGATTCTTCACTTGAACGAATTCATGTTGGGCAAAACGGAGGGACACTGTTTACGAATTACGAATTACGTCTCACGCATTACGCATTACACCGTCCCAACCACTAACTCTACAGGAGCACCCATCCCATGATCCGCATCGGCATCGTCGGCTGTGGACGAATTTTGAATGCGCATCTCCACGGCTACCGCAAGTTGCGTGAAGCGGGCTACGACAATTTCCGCATCACCGCGCTCTGCGCCCGCAATATCGAGGACGCCCACATGTTCCGCCAACGCGGCGAAGGGCCAACACCCCGCGCTGCGGTCCTGCCGCCCGAGTCCGGCGACCCGCTGGCCGCGCCCCACATCTACCTTAGCGACTTCCAGCCCGACACCGACGTGGCCGTCTTCAGCGACTACAACGAGATGATCGCGTCCGGCCTCGTTGACGCGGTCAACGATTTCACCACGTTGCGCGTCCACCACCAGGTGGGCCTCGCCGCATTGGACGCGGGCAAGCATCTGCTCGTGGAAAAGCCGCTGGCGATTTCGGTGAAGGCGGGCAGTTTGATGGTGGAACGGGCGAAGGCGAATGGGCTGACGCTGGGTCTGTTTGAAAACGTGCGCCAGATGGTACAGGTGCGCGCTGCGGCCTGGGCCGTGCAACAAGGACTCATCGGCGATCTGCAAATGGCCCTTTTCGGCGGCATCGGCGGACCATGGTCGCCCGCTGTGATCACCGCAGAGACGCCGTGGCGACATCGCAAGCTGGAAGCGGGCGGCGGCGGCGCCATCGACATCGGCGTCCACGTGATGCACTGGCTGCGCTACGTCTGCGGCGAGGTAACCACGGTGAGCGGCACGGTGCGCACGCTGGAGCCTGTCCGCTATCTACACGGTGACCCGTCCACGGGCGTGCGTGTGGACGCCGACGTCGACGACACCTACTTTGCTACCGTCACCACCGAGGGCGGCGCGGTGGCGCAGCTTCTTTTCTCGTGGGGCGGACACGGCGAAGCCACCGGCATCCCCGGCGGGCCGGTCTTCTACGGCAGCAAGGGCTGCATCAAGGGCGGTGAGATCATCCTCGACGATGGCAGTCGCCAGAATCTGGAAAGCCTCTTCCGCGCCCAGGCCGGCGCCGACATGCTGGATCGCTTCTTCCCCCACGGCTTCGAGGACCCTTTCACGATCCAGCAACTGGATTGGCTCAACGCCATCGAGGCCGGCGGTCAACCCGAAACCGACGGCGAAGAAGGTCTGCGCGACCTGGCCGCGGCCTTCGCCATGATCGAGTCTTCGGCGCTGGGTCGCACGGTGACACTGGAAGAGGTCCTCAGCGGCGCGGTGGACGGCTATCAGCGCGAGATCAACCAGCATTACGGTATCTAGTAGAGAGTGGCGCAAGTCGCTGTATTCAGTTGAACGCGGAGTGAGCACGCCCTCGTGCGGCGCTTACGGGGTAGACCCGCACGAGGGCGTGCTCACTCCACGGTTAACTGACATTGACTCGTTACTCGTTACTCATTTCTGTCAATCCCACAGACCTCGCCAGAATCGCCCCAGCCACGACATGACCCCATCTTCGTGTTCCTCGTCCTGACGCGACATCGAGGACGCTTCCGCCGTTGGCACGGGTGACGGCGGTACCGTGGGCGATGTAGAGGGCGCCACTGTCGGCGTCGTCGACGCGTCGGCGTGGGTGGTGATACGCACGGCTGCACCGTCGATCACGATGGTCATCTCGGGCGAAAGGCTGAGCCACTGCGCGGTCGCCGGATCAGCGGCGGCGGCGAAGTAGGCGTCGCTGCCGAAGACCAACGTCCGCTCGGGCATGGCTTCGTCGTAGAGCGTGTCCACCCAGAAGGGGACGCTTTCGTCGGCGTCGGTGGTCTGCCATCCCTGCTGCACAAAACTCTTGCCCGCCACAAAGCGCACGCCCTGCGATTCGGCAACCGTCTCCGCAGTCTCCAGTTCACCGCGCATCATGCTCCGTTCCACAGCAGCGCTGCCCGAAGCATCGGCGGCGGCGGATTCCTGCACGGCCCCGGCCACAGCCGCCTCGGCGGAACGTTGAAGCGAGATTGGCCCCGGCATGGGATCAGGTCTCGAATTCGACCGGATGACAACACCAGGCGACGCCTCCGGCTCAAGCACAAGATAGCTGGTGTATGGCGTCACGATGCCGTAGGCCAGGCTCAGTTCCACAATGGCGTCGATGATCTCCTGATCCGCGCCGTTGCGCCGCGCCTCGCTCAGCAACGCGCCGATCTTGCGCGTGGCCCACAGCCGCGCCACCGCGGATTCGCCGCCAAACTCGGCCAGAGACAGGTCATCGTAGACGAAGGTGTGCGCCTCGCCGTTGACATCGCCGCGCAGTGTCACCGTCACCTCGCCGCCGCCGGTGTAGCGTCCGGCCCACACAAGCTGGTCACCGGCAAAGAGATCGGGCAGCGGGTAGGGGTAGCTGTCCTTGATCTGTGCGCCGTCCACTGTGATCGACACATTCGAAAGCACCGGCGTGCTGATCGACGCGTAGAAGTCGCCCACTGCCTCGTCGATGGCCTCGCCCGGGCGCACGTAGCTGCTGCGCCCACCCAGCACCCGGCTCACCTCGTCCAGCAGATCGGTATTCACATCGTAGCCCACACCAAAGGTGAAAAGACGCAGACTGCGCTGCTGCGGCGTTGTCCTCGGCGTTGCGCACGATGCGGGCAGGCACCTGCTCGCCCTGGGTAGGCAGGCCGTCGGTCAAAAAGAGCACGTAGGCCGGGCGTCCGCTCACATCCACGGCGCTGATGCGAGGACATCTCGATCTGGCCCAGTGCATCGAGCAGAGCGCGGTTGATGTCGGTGGAGCCATTGGCGAGTAGATCGTCGATCCACGCCAACGCCTCGGCGCGATTGCCTGCGTCGGCGGGTTGCAGCGTGGCGGCCCAGGCGTCGGTCCCCGTGGAAAAGGCGATCAGATTGAACTGATCGTCGGGGTTGAGGTGTTCAACCACGTAGCGCGCCGCCCGCCGCGCCTGCTCGATCTTCTCGCCTTCCATCGAACCGGAAACGTCGAACACTAGCACCACGTCACGAGCGATCACCTCTTGCTGGGTAACATCCACACTGGAAGCGGCCAGCAGCAGGAAGAAACCGTCCTCGCCGGTGGGCCGATACGAGAGCAGATTGACCCCGATAGCGCTCTCGTCGGTGCCGAAGTAGAGGACAAATCGCCGCATCTCCGCCAGCCGTTCGTCTCGAAGCCCACCACGGCGCGGTCGTCGCCCTGACGTTGCACCGAAACATTGTGGCTGGGGCTGTACACCGTGCGCAGCCCCGGCTGATCGCGCAATGTCACCCCCACCGCCATCGTCTGCGGCGCCGGGTAGTTCGGTCCACTGCCCAGGGGGACGGCGAAGCGATACAGGCCGTCTTCCAGCGAGAGCACCTGGCGGTAGGTCAGTTCCACCGTGCGCATGGCCCCGGCCGGGATCGGGAAGACGCTGGCCTGGAACAGCCCCTGACCCACGTACTCTAACAGCGCCGGATCGCGCAACGAACGCACAATCTGCTCATAGATCGCCCGCGCTTCGTCGGCGCTGTAGAGCTTGCCTCCAGCACCTGGCCGTCCACCGTCATCTGGAAATCGCCGATGGCGGCGTCCGCGGGAGCGGGAAGACGAACGTCCTTCCAACTGCTGCGGCGAGGGATTGAAGAAACGCTGCGTCACATGAACGGCGGCCACATTGCCTTCGATGGTCGCCTCGACGCTGTGCAATTGTACGTCCACGGCCTGACGGATCAAGCGCATGGGCGGCTCGATTGGGATCGGCGGGTGGGGCGGTTCCTGCGCCAGGGCGCTCAGCGGCGTCAGCACAAGCAGCAGCAGGCCGAACAGCGCAAACAACGTCCGGCGTCGGGTATGGGCAAAAGTCGGCGGGAACATGAAATCGCTCCTTTTGGTGCAGATTGGGGAAGGGAAAACACAGCCGCGGTGATTTTGGGACGAACGCAGGATAGCGATTGTTCCCGATTTGGGAAAAAGGAGGATCCTGGTGGCGAAAAGCATCGTTTCGCCGCCGTGGGATTGTCACGGCGCAGAGGATCGCGGGGCGGACAGGACATCTGGCTGATCAGTCGGGGCTTGTCGCGGGTGTAGGATCAGAAGACCCCCTCCTAGGGAAAACCAGAGGAAAATGATCCACGAAGCCACACGAAGAAACACGAAGCCCCACAAGGAGCCTACCCCATGACCACAATCACACCCGAAATCGAGCAATCGCTACGCACCGTATTCAAGTATTTCAACAAGTTCATGCTGCTGATGTGGCGGCTGGGCCTGGGATCTTGGGTTAACGGCTGGCCCAGCGTGGGCGGCCGCATCATGGTGATCGTACATACCGGGCGCAAGAGCGGCTTGCGACGGCGCACGCCGGTCAACTACGCCATCGTAGACGGTGAACTCTACTGCACTGCCGGCTTCGGCAGCGTCTCCGACTGGTACCGCAACCTGCGCGCCAACCCCAACGTGGAAGTGTGGCTCCCCGAAGGCTGGGCAAGGCGTGGCCGAAGAGATCGAAGACGACGCCGAGCAACGCCTCCCCCTGCTGCGACAGGTGCTTATCGGTTCCGGTTTCGTGGCCCCGGCCCTGGGCGTCGACCCCAAAGCCTGAACGACGTCGACCTCGACGCCGCCACCCGCGAGTACAAGCTGATCCACATCCGCCGCGGCGCGGCCTGCACTGGTCCCGGCGGCCCAGGTGAACTGTCCTGGATCTGGCCGTTGGCGACGTTCATCTCGCTTCCATTGGCTATGCGAACCAAAAACAATGAGAAGAAGTCAGAAAAATGATGATCCACGAAGCCACACGAAGATATACGAAGTGCAGAAAACAAGGACACGGATTTCAGGACTAGTAGGACAACAGAAAGAGGCAGTGCAATTGTACTTTCTGTCGTCCCAGAAATCCTGAAATCCGTGTCCTTCTCTTTTGCTTGTCTAGAGGATCAGTTGCGCAGTAGCGGCAAGTAGATCCTTTCGTCTGCGGCGGGCTGTGCGCGTGAGCGCGTCATCGCCGCGTCGCGGAAGATGCCGGGCAGGTAGATCGTCTCCTGGCCCGAGGACGGGCCGCGCACGATCACGGTGCCTGCCATGCCGCCGCCGCCGGGCGTCCCGTGCAGGGTGCAGTAGTAGGCGAACTCGCCGGCTGTTGTGAAGGTGTGGCTGAAGGTGATCCAATCAGCGCCGGCCGGCTGCTCGAAGCTGCCGTCGTCCGCGGTGACGCTGTGGACGCCTTCGATGCGTCGCCATGTCACCGTGTCGCCCACGTTGATCTCGATGGGATCGGGCGAGAAGACGTTGTTGCGCACTTCGACAACCACGGTCGCAGGCGTTGTTGTGGCCGTCGCCGTGGGTGTGGCTGTGCTCGTCGCCGTGGGTGTGGCTGCGGACGGCGTACTCGTGGCGGTCGGCGTGTTCGTGGCGGTCGCAGTCGCCGTTGCCGAGGACGTAGTGGTGGCGGTGGCCGTCGCTGTTTCCGTTGGCGGCGTCCCTGTGACTGTTGGTGTGCTCGTGGGCGGCGTGCCGGTTGACGTCGGTGTGCTCGTTGACGTTGCAGTCGGCGTCGACGAGGGCGTTGGCGTAGACGTGCTCGTGGCTGTTGCCGTGGGCAGCGTGCCGGTTGCCGTGGGCGTGCTGGTGGGCGTAGGTGACGCTGTCACCTGGGCCGGGGGCAGGAAGCCTGCATACAACGCAAGCTGACCGCTACTCACCTTGCCGCCCACCGGCTGCCCGATGGCGCTACGTAGTACGAGATCCCCGGCTTCGATCTTGCCGCCGCCGCTGCCCACGATGCTGCGCTGGAGGCTTTCGCCAGCCGCAGAAACAACGAAGACAACCAGCAGCGACAACACGATGCCGACCAGGGCGCGTCTGAGCGATCTGGAACTTTGCATCAGGTCCATCTCCTTTCATTTCGGGTGGATGGTGCGCTACTGGCAGTTCGTCCCCAGTTCGGTGAATGTGCCAAAGTCATAGGATTGGGCGCAGCGAGGCGCGTTCTGCGCCGGTATGCAATCCTGTCTGCGCGCTGGCGAAGTAGCTGAGCTGTGATGTGCCGAAGCTGACGATGCCGCTTGCCGTCGATTCAACCAGATACGAGCCAAAAGTGGAGCTGACGCGGGCGATGCTGCCGTGGAAGATCGGGTTGCCGTTGATGCCGGAGAAGATGGCGCGATAACCGCCACACAGGTAGCTGTCGCGCACGATGGGCGAAGACTCGATCATCTGCATGGCGTAGCCGGTGCCGGTGTTGTCGGTGCAGTTGATCAGGCTGTCTTCGGCGCCAAGGAGCACGCTGTCCTCGATGAGCGCCTGCGGGAAGCCGCCGCCCGCGCTGTTGACGCTGCCGTACGCGGCGTTGACAAGCGAAGCACCCCGCGCGTGCAGATGACTGCGCTTGATCGTCGGCTCGGCGTCGCTGGCGTAGACTGCGTAGTGGCCCGTTCCGCCGCTGCCGTTCACCTCGATGTGTGTGTTGTCTATCACCGTGTCGCGGGTGACGTCGTCGGCCATCCACACGCCGATGCCGTAGGTGCTGCTTGTGCCACTGTTGCCAATGTAGAGATCACTGATGCGGCCCTGGTCATAGAGGCGCACGGTGGATGAATCTGTATTCTGCACCGTGCTACTGCGCGTCGAAGTGATCTTGGTGACGTTCGGCCCTGCGCCCTGGAGATGGACGTAGCCCTTCACCTCAACCAGCGCCGTCTCGGTGTACGTCCCCGGCGCCACCCACACCAGGTAGGGGCTGCTCGCGGTGGGGGTGATGCTGTTGAGCGCAGCGACCACCGACGTGTAGTGTCCTCCCTCTTTGGCGACCACAACCACATATTTGTAGGACGAGCCATCGTCGCTGCCGTCGGCGAAACCGGCGGGGACATCACTCAGTCCGCTCCACGGCGCGTTGACGGCGTATCCGGCAGTCATGGCGTAGCTCGCCGTGACTGCATTGGTGGCAGAGACGGCATCGGTGGCTGTCATGGCATAACCGGACGTCATGGCGTAGGTGGCTGTGGTGGCATAGGTGCTGGAGATGGCCGCCTTTGCGTCTACGGCGTAGGTGGCGGTGAGCGCATGGGTGCCGGTGACCGCGTACGTGGCCCAGTGTGCGTAGGGGACCGACTCGAACTTCTGCCGCGGCAGCGTAGTGAAGGGTCCACTGCCGACGTTGTCGGTGTTGACGCCGATCTCAAGGTAGCGGGGCGCGCCGCCAAAGATGGACGCGCTCAACGGTGTCACCGCGCCCAGGGACATGGCGAAGTAGCCGTTGTCCACAACCACACCGCTCTGTACTTCCTGCCAGTAGAGCACGCCCCCGGTGTCGGCGTCGTAGATCTTGGCTTCGATGGCGACGGTGCCGCTGTAGGGAACGCCGCTGGCGTCGGTCATGTAGCCTTGGTAGCTCACTGTGCCGGGTACTGCCGACTGCGCCGCGGTCGCCGCCCAAAGCTGCGGCGCTTTGAGCAGCACAGCTGCCATGCACAGCGCCCCAACCAGGACCGCCGTCACCAACAAAAGTTGCCGTTTCATTCTGTTCTCCTCTCGTGGAAATCGTGTGTGGGTACATCGTCGACGGGATGCGGCGCAGCAGACTCTGGAATCTCTGTTGCCAGCAACTGCAGCAGGTGTTCCAGATCAGAGAAGTAGTGCAGATCGCCCGTGGTGACATGCTGCAACGAGCCGCGGATCGACGTCCCTTCCTCCCGCCAGATCCGCACGACAAATGCCCAGGTTCGATCTGTCACTGTTCCACTCCTGTCTGCTTGTGTTTGGACGAATCCAGAGAACTGTTGATCCACGAAGGCACACGAAGAAACACAAAGGCAGAGACAGAGAAGAAGAGACACGGATTGCACGGATTTTCAGGAGGCTTTTCGTCTCTTCTCTTCTTGGTGCATTTTCGTGTGACTTCGTGGATCATCCTCCTCGGGAATCGCCGTATGAAACAGGCAGGATGATAGCGCGTGGTTCTCGCGCGCATCTCGCGTGCTGCTCTGAATATCGCGTCGGTGTGACATTGGGGTGAGATTTTAAGGGTGTATCGTTGTAGTGTTGTGTCAATCGCGATTTGATGTGTAGGGGCGCAGCATGCTGCGCCAGAGGGTTCAGCATGCAGAACCCCTACGACCGACGACAACGAACCTGCCACTTTAGACTCAATGTCATTAAGTCAAGCGACCAACCTTCGAATATCCGAGGAGGAAGCACGCCCTCGTGCGGCTGTACTCGTGTAGACCCGCACCTGGGGGTGCTCACGCCGCGCTTAACTTAATGACATTGACTTTGGACTTACCAGGCAACTGACGGGTGGGTGGAGAATAGTGAGGCGGTGGATGGCGCAATCAGCCGCGGGGATCGCTGCCCTGCCGCGCAAGGAATTGACGATCGCGCAGGATCGTGCGGCGGCTGACGCCGAGCGCGTCGGCCAGATTGTGGTCGGTGGGGGCTGCGCCGGCGGCGGCGGCCTGCCGCAACAAACGTGCGAGGACGTGACGACGCCGATCAGCATGGTTGTGGAGCAGATCGTCTTCGGGCGCGCTGAGCGTCCACTGCACGGTGACCGTCTCGCCTGGCGCGCCATCGGCACGCACCAGGCGCACCGCACGATGACGGCGCACAACGGCGCGTTCGTCGTGTGCGGCGACGATGGCGGCGTTGTCGGGGACATTGTGGAAAAAGCGACGGCGCATCTCCGGATCGGTGAGGGCCGACGCCTGGCGCACAAGTTCCTGGTAGGCCGCGTCGATCAGTTGATCGGCCCGAGCAGGTGAGCCTAGAGCACGCTGGAGCCGCGCCAGCATCCAATACCAGGATTGGATCTCTTCGCCGCCCAGTTCGGTATCGCTGAATGCCTGCCAACCTCTTTGCGCCATCTCATCTGCACCGGCCCGGTCATCTTGTGCCAACAGCGCCAGCCCTAGCGCTGCCTCGCATTTGAGGAGATTGAGCCGTTCGCCGGTGGTGTTCCAGTTTTCGCCGGCGCTTCGTAGTAGATCGATGCACTGCTCGTGGCGCCCGGCCTCCAACGCAAAGAAGCCAAAATCCTGCTGCACAAATGCGTTGAAGAGCGCCGAATCCAGCGCGGTCGCCAGCGCCAGCGCGTCCGCGAAGCACTGTTCGGCCCTGCCCGGATCGCCGCGACGCCACGCGATCAGCCCCATCGTGTCGGTGGTGATCACGACGCCGAGGCGTTCGCCCACGTCGTCGAAACCGGCGCGGGCAGCGCCGACCTCCCGCTCGGCAGCGGCATAGTCGCCCAGCGCATAAGCCGCCAAGCCCATCGACTGGTGCGCCACCGCTTCACCCAGCCGGTAGTGGACCGACTGCTGGGCGGCGATGGCTTCGTCGGCCAGGGCGTAGAGCCGATCCCAGGCGCCGATGTTCTGGTAGCTGCTCAGGATGTTGAGCAACGTGCCGGCCTCGCCCACGCGGTCACCGGCGGAGCGGCGTACAGCCAGGGCCTGCTCGTAGAGCGCGAAGACCTCTTCGGCGTCGCCGTCGATCTGCGAGAGGCACCAGGCGATGCCGTCCAGCGCGCGGCCCTCGGCTTTGCGATCCGCCAGTTGCCGGGCCAGCGTCAGTGCTGTTTGCAGATGCAGGCGCGCCTGTTGTGGGTCACCGCTGCGCCAGCGCAGATCACCGAGGATCAGCTCAATCTGCAATTCCTGATCAGAGAACGCGTGCGCCCGCGCCAGATCGAGGGCGTGCGCCAGTTCACGCTGGGCCATTTCGTGTTCGCCGGTGCGCGCCGCCCAGTTGCCCAGCCCCACCAACACCTGTGTCGCCAGCCGCGAATCGCCCAGTGCGTCGGCCAGGGAGCGCGCTTCGTCCAGCGCCGCTTTCTGCTGTGCGCGTGCGCCGGTGATCTCGCAGGCATGGGCCAGATCGAGCAACGTCGCGATGTCTGCGGTGGTGGGCTGGGCCGGGCTGAGCGAGAGCGATTTTGCCAGCGCTGATTGTGCTTCGGCGTGCGCGAACTGGGCCAGATCTTCGCGGCCGGCGCGGCGATAGTGTGTCGCCGCTTCACCGGTCATGCCCGCCTGTTCCAGATGAAGCGCCAGTTGCCGCGAGGAGACGTCATCGGCGGCGGCAAGCAGATCTGCGATCCGGCCGTGCAACCCACGGCGGCGCGCATCGGGAATCTGGGCGTAGATCGCCTGCTGGATCAGGTCATGTTCGAAGCGATAGCCTTCCGCGCTGGGCTGCAACAACACTAGATCGGTCAGCTTGCGCCCAAGCTCGGTGATCGCCTCGTCGTTGTGGTCAGTGAGATCGCGCCAGAGCCGGTAGGGGATAGCATCGCCGATAGCGGCAGCGGCCTCCAAGGCAGCCCACGCCGCAGGCGCCAGGTGCCTGGCCCGGTCGGCCACGGTGCGTTCGGGCGCGGTGGGGCCGCCCTCTGTGTTGAGCAGAAGTTCATGAACGTAAAACGGATTGCCCCCGGTGACGGCCCGGATCTGTTCGGCGTCGTCGCGCAGGTGCGGCGGCAGCAGATCCGCCACGTCCTGTGTGGAGAGGGGATGGAGCGGCACGGCTTGCAGATCTCCGTCGCGTTCCCAGCGGGCAAGGAAATCCCAGCCCGGGCCATGCTGGGCGTCTTGGCGGCGGTAGGCCAGGAGCAGCAGAAAGCGACGCCGCGCCAGCGCGGGAACGAAGGCATCGAGGATCTGCCAGAAGCTCGGTTCGGCCCAGTGCATGTCGTCAACGATGAGCAGGTGCGGAGCGAGGTCGGCCAGGGCGCAGATCAGTGAGCGGACGGTGGTATGCAACCGGGCAAGGCTGCGTTCGGGCGGCAGTTCGACGAGGCCGACGGCGTAACGTTGCCAGTCCGGCACGAACATGGACAGGACACCCAGTTCGTCGGCAGACAGGCGATCTTCGATCTGGGTGATGCGGGGTGGCGCCAGCAGCGCGGCCAGGATCTGTCGCACGATTTCAAAAGGCGCATTGGGTGGATGTTGCGGGATACACACGTCGACCACGTGGATTCGGCGCCAGCGTGTGCTTTCGGCGATACCGGCGAGCAGGCGGCTCTTGCCCATGCCCGCGTCGCCTTCGACGGCCAGCACACCGCCACGCGCCTGGTCGAGTGCATCCACCGCGTCCAGGAGGACAGCCCGTTCACGGCGGCGGCCCACCAGCGGACCAGGCCGCGCAACCGGGCTGCGCCGGGCGTCCCACTCGGTGTGCAGTTGATGGGCAAGTTGACGGCTGACCGCGCTGGGCGACACATCCAGTTCGCGGCGCAGGCGCGCCACGAGATCATCGTAGATGTCCAGCGCCTCGCGGACGCGTCCTTGCCCGGCGAGGACACGCATCAGCCCGCGGTGCCCGTCCTCGCGCAGGGGATCGGCCTGCACAAGCTGGCGGAAATAGACCAGCGCACGACCATGTGCGCGGCGTGTTTCGGCCTCTTCGGCCAGCGTTTGCAGCGCGCTGAGATAGCTTTCATGCAGCGCCACACGCGGAACGAGCACCCAATCGTCGTAGAGTTCGGGCAGAAGCTCGCCGCCGTAAAGATCGACAGCGCGCTCCAGCGCGGTGATGGAGCCGTCTTTGACCGCGTCCTCGAACGACCAGAGATCGACGGTCAATTCGATGCTCGGCGCAAGCCCGATGGTGTCGGCGTCGGCGGCCAAGAGATCCACTGCCAGCGCCTGCCGCAACCGATACAGCAGATCAGAGATCGACCGGCGCAGGCGTTCCGGCGGCGCTTCGGGCCAGAAGCGTTCGCCGATCTGTTCTCGGTGGTGGCGCGCCTGCCGATGTAGAAGCAGATAGGCCAGCAGCGACTGGGCGTTCCCCGTGGGCAACGTCAGCCGCCGCTCCTGGGCGCCCTCAACACAGGTGACGGCGAGGCCACCAAACAGGCAGATACGATAAATGGCAGAAGATGGCGAAAGATTGGAAGCGGGCATCGGCCTCTATTCCGACAGAAATATGGGCTTTGCCATGTCTACAGGAGCGACACTCGCAGGCAGAGTAACGGACACGGGACCACTGGACGAAGTACCTGATTCTACAGCAGCACCCGATCAGGTGCAATAAAAGTGTTCCCCAGCCCTGTCGCAGATTGTCATGTGGGGTCCTCTGGAGTATCATGCCTGGGCAACCCTCCCAGAACCACCCATCTTTTCAAGATGACCCCTGTTTTCGCTGAATAACGCGTTCGGAAGCGGCGTGGAAGCGGAATGCGCTTACCATGCAATCCACTCGCACACACGCGCGCGACGTCCAAAGATCTACTGCAACGCCAACGCTAGGAGAAACCGTCTCGATGCCACGCACTCGAACACTCACCATTGTTGCCATCATCGCTATTCTGCTCGTGGCGGTCTTCGGCAAGATTTCTTTTGCCAACACGCACAGCTTGGCCGACATTGCGGATGTCCTCACTGCCCCGAAAGCGCTGTGGACATCGCTCCAACCAGACAAGTTGACGGTTGCGTTGAACGATCTGCGCGACGCACAAGAGGCGGAACAGATCGTGCAGCGCGCCTGGCTCCTGGCGCAGCAGGCCGGCGCGTACGATTTCTACACCGAAATCGAACAGACGACCTACCACGCGCCCGCCCTCACCAACGTGGGGCGCCCGGCGCTCGTAGAAAGCCTCTACCTGGAGGGCAGCACAGACACCCGCTCCGAAAGCCTCGAACTGGCGATCTGGCAGGGGAGTTCGGTGCTTCACCGCGACCAGGCGTACGAAGTCCGCGTCGACGGTGACAAGAGCTATGGACGCGCCGGCGGCGGCGAATGGGCAGAGATCGACGACATGACCTCGCTCTTCGCGCCAGGACGCGACACCCTCGGCTACCTGCACGGCATCAAACGCGTGCAGGAAATGCCCATCAACGCGGACGTATCCGCCGACTATCGCCGCTTCCGCTTCGATCTCGACGGCCCGGCCTTCGCCGAGTACATGCGTCAACAGTTGGAAGACCAACTGCGCAGCGCCGGCAAGTTGCCCTCCGGCATCAACCTGGACACGCCCGAGATCTACCGCGGCATCCTCGGTGACGGCGAAATCCTGCTCAGCAAAGACGGCCTGCCCAAGCAGATTCGCATCCAGTTGACTTTCCCCCAGGAGACCAACGGCAACCGCGTGTGGGCCGTGATCAACACAGATTTTGGCGGCTTTGACACAGAGAAACTGGCCACCACCCACTCTTTGCCCGGCATCGTGCTCGGCAGCGCGCCACTCTGGCTTGCCAATCAGGTGAGCCGCCTGTCTCTCGTGGATTGGCAGGGCGTCGGCACGCAACTCGGCTTCCTGGCCGCGTTGATCGTCCTCACGATCCTGGTGGTGCGTCTGCGCCGCAAGCACGCGATGTATGTTGCGCTCAACCTGGCCGTGATGGTCGCCATGCTCGTCGGTCCACTGCTGCAAAGCACACAGGCCGCCGCCTTTCAGGACGAGCAATTCGTGGCACAACAGGCCTACGAAGCCTCGCAGGCAGAACGGCAGCAGAAGCAAGCTGCCCTGGAGACATCCTGGGATGCCACCCGTTCACCGCTGGAACGCATCGACACAGCGCCGCTCGAAGACACGCTCGCGCGCCCGCCCCTGGCCGGTGACAGTTCGCTCTTGCCACAGTCAAACCCCACAGCCACAACCGACAGCGACACAGACGGCGTCCCCGACTCGCTGGAACCAAATGTGTGCATCGGGTCCACAGACTGCGACGGCGACGGCCTCACCGATCTACAAGAAACCCGCCTGGGCACCCGCCTCGACGACCCCGACAGCGACAAAGACAGACTGCGCGACGATCTGGAGGTGGAGGGCTTTGAGATTGGCGGACGTCGCTGGTACAGCGACCCACGCAACGTGGACACCAACGGCGACGGCGTACCCGACACGCTGGAATGCTGGCACGAAAACACCACGATCAACCTGGCGGACGCGCCCTCGAACACAGCCTGCGTCAAGGACTCGGACAGTGACGGCATCCCCGATCTGGTTGAATTCGACAATGACGGCGACGGCATCGATGACAGCATCGACATCAGCCCGTTCCTCCGTACCGAGACCACGTTTAGCGGCAAAACGCCCTTCGTCCTGAGCGCCGGCAACCTGACCCCGAACGAGCCGCTTTTTGTGGACATGCAGATCGTACCCTCCTCGCGGCAACAGCTATCCTACGCCCGCAACGTGCTCGACTGGCCCACCAACGACACCAAAGGACAGGTGAAGCGTACCGCCGACACCACCTTCGCCACCGGCAGAAGCGCAGGCGACTACACTGCCGCCGAAGAGAACGGCGATCTGCGCCTGGCGCCGCTGGTTGAGCTCAAGATTCCCGCCGCCAATAGCGCCAAACTCCTGCCCACCACCAGGTCGCTCACTGTCACCCGCAGCGGGGTTGGCAACGAAACCTTCGTCTTCACGCAGCGCCACTGGGTCACGGCCACTGTCGAGTTCCAGGGCAACGACGGCGCCACGACCGTGGTCTTCACCAGCCTGGCCGGCGCCAATGGCGCCACGGCCAGCGTGGATCGGGCGAAGATCACCCAATCTTCTTGCCCGGCGGACGCTTCGCTCACAGCCGTGGTCGAGACAACGTCCGTGGCCGAGGGCGGCAGTTGGGCAATCAGCGACAAAGCCCTGCCCGAACTCATGGACGGCAACCACGCCCTGGTCCTCGAAAAGGGCGTCAACTCGCTCTGCATCCCGCTGGGTGATCTGCCCAACGCCGGGCTGGCACGCGGCGACATGTTCGACCCCGCCAAATTGGACGCCTACGGCATCACCCTGCGCGATGTGGTGGACAACCAGGGCAATTTGACACACATCGCCGCCTACCTCCCCGCCAACGTGGTGACAGGCCGAACCGGCGGCGAAAAACAGGCATTCGGCGTGCGCATGGCCTACTGGCCCCAGTCCGGCGTCACCAGCCTGGGGACAGGACACGAAGTGCGCCTGGTGTGGATGGTGCAACTGCTGGACGACAGCGGCAACACCCAGGTCGTCCACGTCTATCCCAACGAAGAATGGCACATGGCGGGGCTGAGCGCGCGCCAGGACATCGAAATGCACTCGGCCGTGATCTACCAGGATCCCGACAGCCCGGCCAATACCGACGCCGACATGAAAGCGATCCACGGGCGGCTCTGGTCGGCTATCAACGGGATGGACGCAGACTTCGCCACCGGCGCGGCCAACCGTTTGCTCCTGAACGATAGCCTGGCCGGCAACCTGGAAAATCGCGGCTATGCGCCATCGGGCAGCCTGCGCGCCGTGACCAACACCTACCAGACGCAGGATGAATTCGCCCGCGTCCCAGGCGAGGTGACGCCCAACATCCTGGCCAATTTCGTCGCCGACGGCGCGTACAAATCCGGCTACGACCATGCCCTGCTGATCTTCGCCCGCCAGGAGGAATACAAGTCCGCTAGCTGGGACGGCGGCGATGGACTTCAACTGCCTGCCGCCTCCAGCTCGCTTGCGTCGTATAGCTGGAAGCCATTCCGCTATGACGACGGCAAGTGGGAAGCCTTCCCCGCCGCCGACTACATGGATCTGCTCTCGGTGCGCCTGAAAGACGCCGCGGCGCAGGCCGACTACGTGACACAGGCCAAATCAGACAGCGAGCGAGACACGATCCGCGACGGCATTGCCCTCGTCAACCAGTCGTTTGCCATGAGCATGTTGTTCGGCGCCAACCGCATGGTCACCGTGGACAACAGCCCCGTGCCACGCCCCGACAAAGACACCGCGCTGGCCGACGAACTCAGCACGATCAACGAGAAGGTGCTGGGCGCCACCTGCAGGTCATCGCCGGCGAGATCGCCGAGGACTTTGCCGACAGCCTGATCGGCCGCCGCATACGCGCAGCATCGTGGACAACTTCGAGTTCGTCTCCGACGAAGTGTTGACCGCGGTGGACCAGCGCACCAAGCTGACGATCCTGGGCGAGGTGGCCCAAGGGAGATTCGCCAAATTCAAGACAGCGTTCGGCAAGGCGGATCTCAGCGCCCGCGTCGCCGCGGCCGGGCTGGCGATTTCGGTCGTCTCCATCGGCCTGGTGGTGGGCAAATTGGCCACGTCGAACAGTACAGTCTCCACCGCCATCGATGTCACCATGCCCAGTTTGAGTGTGATTGCCGCCACGTTGACATTCGCCAACGAGGCGAAGACCTTCGTCACGGCCTTCCGGGGTGCCGACGGCCTGATCAAGGCGATCAAGTCTGCCGAGCCGATGAGCCGCGCCGCCAAAATCGCGGTGATCGCCGGGCTGGTGCTTTCGGTGGCCATCTCTGTGGGCGTCTTCGTGACCCAGTGGGTGGCCGGCGCGTTTAGCATCACCGATCTGGGCTTCACCAAGGCGCTGAGCGGGGTGATCGCGGCCATCATCGTCGCCGTGATCCTGCTGGCAATTACCGCCATCCCTATCGCTGGGCCGATCATCGTGGCCGTGCTGGCGCTGATCGACGCGGTGATCGCGGCGGCGTGCGCCATCACCAAGGCAGCCGGCTTCGATCTGGAAAGCGCCACCACCTTGGAGATTCCACGCACAGGCGGGGCCAAGCTCTCGCTTTGCGCGGGCATCACCGGCCTGGCCACCGAGGCTATCCGCTTTTTGCTCTTCAGCCAGACCGTCCTCGTGAGCAACATGACGGACCAAGATCGCCTCACCACCAGCAACTTCGATCTGGGTTTCAAGGATCAAGAGGCGGGCTTCCAGGTGGGCAACAGCCTGGACCCCACCCTGCGCGTCGACGACAAGATCACCCTGCCCGGCCAGCCCTTCGACTGGAAATCGTTGTTCTACTTCTGGCAGTTCAACTGGGACAACCTGGACGAAGCCACCCACCGCTACGATCTGACCACCGACAAAACCGACCGCGATGTGAGCACCGGCCAGATGGAAAGCGATTGGCGCGAGTTGAACGCCGACGGCAGCCTCACCCCATCGCACCGCTCGCCGGGCATCCACTACGACGATCCCCTGGTGATGAAGTCGGTGACCGCACAATTGGCCGCCAACGCCAGCGTACCCTTCACCACCACGGGCCTCAACGTCCACGTGCCGCTGTATCTGCGCGAGGCATACGCCAATCCGGCGCAGGAATGTTGGGCCATCCCCGGCATCCCGCCGGTCTACGCGATACCGATCTGTGTCATTCGCAGCGACAAGGGGACGAACCACATCGATCTCCAACTGACCTACGACATCTTCCCGGCCACGCTGGATGCGTTCTACGCGCCTGCAGCGGTTGACGGCGGCGTGTCGCTGGCCTGGGGGCAGGATGGCGACATCAAGTTCCCGGTGATGCGCGACTTCGACGGCGATGGCCTGCTCAGTTCGGCGGTGGGCGGCAACGACACCGATGACCGCTTCTGGGACGCAGACGGCGACGGCCTGAGCGATCTCTTCGAGACACAACGAGGCTCTAAACCAGGCGCAGCGGACAGCGATCAGGATGGCCTGAACGACCGCATGGAACTGCTGCTCGGCACCGATCCCCTCACCAAAGACAGCGATGGCGACGGCCTCCTCGACGGGCAGGAAGTCTTCCATCAAGATGACCAGGGCAACTGGGTCGGCGGCTGGGAATTCGTCTACGATATTGTGGACGGCGTCCCGCTGCGCACCTGGATCGCCAGCGATCCGCTCGACTGGAACGGTGACCGCGACACCTTCACCGACTACCAGGAATGGCTCTACGGCCTGCACCCCAAGGTTGTCTCTGATCCGACGATCCTCAAGCTGAAGAGCCAGCTTGCCGAACGCAGCGCACCCGTCACCTTGCTACGCTTCGACGAACGCGCCGCGGCCACCGTCTTCGCCGATAGTTCGGGCAAGGGCAACAGTGCGTCCTGTAGCGGAGGCACCTGCCCGCAGGCCGGTCACGAAGGGCGCTACACCAACGGCCTCGTCTTCGACGGCGTGGACGATGTGATCCAGATGGCCGAAGCTGTTCCCTTGGGCGATGGTTCGTTCACCGTGGCGATGTGGGCGCGGCGCACCGAAACCGGCCGCGCCGATCTGGTCTTCGGCAGTCGTGACACAGCGCGCAACGAGCAGATGTGGCTGGGTTTCGGCGCTACGGATGAGTTCCTCTGTGGCTTCACAGCCGATTCCGTGCTGAGCAGCCAGCCGATCACCGGCACAGATTGGCGTCACTGGGCGTGTACCTACGACTTCACCCGTCCCGTCGTTGTAGGCGATGTTGGCACAGTCACCGCCACGCTCTACCTCGATGGCGAGGTGGTGGAGACCCGCACGTTCAGCCGCGCCCTGGGCTACCTGGGCAGCGGAGTCTGGCTGATCGGCGGCAGCTATGACCGCTCGGGCAACTACGTCGGATTCAGCGGCACACTGGACGAATTCGTCGTAGCCCCGGTGGCGCTCAACCAGCGTCAGGTGCGGCAGTTGATGCAGGGGCAGTACAACGTCGGCGGCGACCGAATGCTGGTTGCGCCCGGCGACGGCCTTTCCTACGAGGCCGAACTGGAGAACAATCTGCTGGGCCGCACGCTCACCGGCCTGCTTTCTGTGGATGCGCCCACAGGCTGGGTAAACAACGGCAATATCTCCACCTACCAACTCGCCCCAACCCAGGCGCTCACGCTGCCCGGCAATCTGACCGTGGGCGACAACACAGCCACCGGCCCCTACTCGGTGACAGTGTCCGCAGGCGCAGCGCGTCGGTCCCAATCGCCAGCAGCGGCTGCCACGCCGCGCCTCCGACGCCTACTTCCAGTTTCGACAACGCAAGTAGCCGGCTGACCGATAGTGCAGGCCGGCAGGCCACGACGCGTGCCGGATCGTCTTCCACGACGACGGGTGTCGGCGTGGGTTCGGCGTTGAGCCTGAACGGCAGTACGGTGCTCGAAGTAGCCAACGACAACATCTTCGACGTGACAGCCTTTACCTACTCCGTGTGGGTGAAGCCCGACGTCGGCGCAGGCTACACGCGGGCCATCTTCGGTCCAGCCGCCCGCTGAGTGAGGCAGTGGTACGACAAACGCCGGCGCCTTCTTGCGGGTGCAGAACGACAAAGACTTGATCTTCGGCTGGGGCGAGGCATGGAACACCGATCCCATCGCCAACGTGTTGACGCCGGGCGCGTGGAACCACGTGGCGGTCACCTATGATCGGTCTACGTTGAAGGTGTATGTCAACGGCGTGCAGGAAGATTTCTTCACAGCTTAAAGCAGCCCCCGTTCCCGCAGCGTCCTCTCCATCGGCGATGACAATTACTGCGGCGAATTTGAGTTTAAGAACGCCCACACCAAAAAGGAAGGCGATCCAGGCGAGCCCAGCGCCGAGTACGTGTACCGCTTCCAAGATGATCAGGGCAACAAGGACACGCTGCTGGAAGACACCGACGCCGACAGCGGGGAATGGGAACCCGGCAATGGGCCAAGCAACAGCGAGTGGTTCACAGACAAACAGCGCACGTTCTGCTACCGGCGCTCGGGTCTACGTCTACGAGGATGATCGGCCAGCGACGACAGCATGTCCTTGATGTTCATTTCGACATCACCACCCCAAGGTCGGCTATAACAATACCAGTCGCGTTTGGTCACCGGACATCGAGGCGACGGCACACGGTTGAGGTTCTACTACGAGGTCCGCAATCCTGTCTTTTGCCCTTTAAGGGCGGCATCGACGAGCTGCGCTTGCTGCCGTGCGCTGAGCGAAAAAGAGGGCAACAGCTACAACGTGGCGTCGGTCCCCTACCACTATACGCTGGACGATCCGCCCGGCTCAGGATTGGACGACGTCTTCGCCCCCACATTCAACTTCGCCAACGAGGGCGCCGTGGCCGATGCCCGCGTCCAGGGGACATGTTCCACGTCTTGCCCCACCAGCGGGCTGCTCGACGTCCAGCAGGCCGTCTCGTTCGGCTACATCGTAGCAAATGGGATGCAGATCGCCAGAGCGCATCCATCCAGAATCTGTAGGCCTGCCGCAGACCGCGCCGGGCTTCTCTCTGTGGGTGAAGCCACAGCAGGCGGGCGTCTTCCTCCAGCATCTACAAAGACCAGAGCACGCTGATCAGCAGCCTGTTCTTCAGCCCCCGAGAATCGCCTCTGCATCAGCGATGCCGCCAGCTCGGGTGCGCCTGCCTGCTCCGCCAACACCTATCCTGTGGGCGAGTGGGTGCATACCATGATCAACTTCAGCGGCAACGCCATGACGCTGCACGGACAACAGAGTGACATGTACCAAGAGCAGCGCAGCCTGGCCGTTGCTGGGACATACAGCGTCTCATCGGCACCGCTTCATGGGCTGCTCGACTCTGCGCAGCCCCTACGACGGCGTCTTGGCGGGCATGATGGCAACCGCGCCGCTGGTCTCCTTCACCTGGACGAGGACAACGCCGCCATCGCCGAATGGGACAACGTGGGCGGCGTCAACGCACCTGCAACGGCGGCGCTGCCCCGATCCCGGCGGCGCGGCAAGGTGTCCCAGGCCGCAGGATTCGACGAATTGAGAGGCCTGAGCATTCCAGACAGTGCGGCGCTGGATCTGGACAACCACACTCGCGGCCTGGATCAGTCCGGCGTCGGTGAACAAAAGGGCGGTGGTCAGCCCATCATCGCCAAGAGCGACGGAGACTACCGCAACTACGCCATCTATTTCAATCTGAATACCGAGATCTACCTCACCCGCCACTGCACCGAAGGCGATCTGATCGAGCTTTTCAGCGAAGCCACGTTGCCGTTGGATCAGTTCACCCACGTGGCAGCCACCTACGATGGCGCCTACCTGGCTCTTTACATCAACGGCGTGCTAGATAATTCCGAACAGGTACAGTCGCGCAATGCCTGCCACAACGACGCGCCGTTGACGATTGGCGCCCCGTACAACGCCAACACACACTACCGATTCTTCAACGGCGTGCTCGACGAAGTGCTTGTCTACGCCGACGCACTGTGGGATTACCCAGATTCAGGATCTCTACGAAGCCCAGGCCAAGCTGGATCGTAGAGAAGAAGTAAGCACGAAGTCTTCGTGGGCGCGGATACCCGACTTCGAGTCTGGCGGAGACTACTGGCTATCAACTTCTATGCCAACGCCGACATTCAGCTAGGCGTGGCCGCAGCTCATTCGGCAGCAACATTACGCTGGAACTGGGATACAGCCTCGATGGCGGCCCCGTCACCTGGATTGCGGCGGAGACGTGCCAGGACGCGGCAAACAGTGACGGCAGCGCGGCATGGTGCCCCTGGTTCAAGCCCAAACAGTGGGGCGGCGAAGGACGCTACACCCTGCAAACCCGCGCCACCGACGCCGTGGGCCACCGCGAAGAACCAAGCGCCGCCTACACCATCATCGTCGATGACACCGGTCCATCGGTTTCGCTGGAGCAGGCCGAGGGATCGCTGCAAAGCCTGGTCGCCCATCCGCAGGCCGAAACAGCGCAGATCCTGCGGCTGGCCGGTACGATCAGCGATCCGGCCGTCGGCGCGGATCCCGGTAGCGGCGCGCAGCAGGTGTGGGTCACCGTGCGCGACCAGGACGGCGATCCGGTTGGCAACGCGCCGTATCCGGCCACTATCAGCGGTTCGGCGTGGACGCTGGCCTATCCGTTCCGCCAGGCGCAGGTGGCAGGCAGCTACACCGTGGACATCTGGGCCGCCGACGCCCAGGGCAACCGCACCGATCTACCCCAGCGTGCGCTGGCCATCGACGGCGCTGCGCCCAGCATGACCCTGGACGAAGCCGCCAGCGGGCTGCCCAACAGTGAAGAAAGCTTCCGCATCGTCACAGAATCCACTGTGCTGCGCGGTTGGCTCAGTGATCAGCCCCTGCCGCTGGGCGCGCGCTACGCCTATCTCTTTGGCGCTCCGCCTGCCATCAGCGAATCGGGGCGGTTTACGTTCGAGAACTTAATGGCAAACAGCGGCAGCCCAAGCGTGGCGTGGTGCAACGGCAACGGCTGCCCGTCCGCCGGGGCCGACGGGCGCGGTCTGCAATTCGACGGCCTCTACGATTACCTCACGCTGCCCGCCGACGTCGCCCAGGCCGACGCGCTGACCTTCACCGCCTGGGTCTACTTGCCTGGGCCGTACCCAGAGCAGGGCAGGCCGCTCTTCTACGTCGGCAAGGATTGGGAACACTACTTCTACTTCGCGCCCGTGGGTACCTTCGGCAGGCCGGAAATCTTCATCACAGAAGAAGGCAGCCCAAACTACCAGAGCCTGCGCACAGGAACGTCGTTGCCCACAGATCAGTGGACCCACGTGGCCTTCACACTGGCCGGTGGGGCGGCGCGCATCTTCGTCAACGGCGTGGAAGAGGACGGCTCCGTCTGGATCAACGGCGTGGATCAGGGCAACAACCGCATCACCATCGATCCCCAGAACGTCGTGGGCGCGGACAACTGGATCGGTCGACCTAAGCCCGACACAAACGGTTACTTCAACGGCTTCGGCGGCTCGGTGGATCAGATTGCGATCTATCATCGCGCGCTGTCGGTGGACGAGATCCGTCTGCTGGCGACGCCGACACACGCCGGATTGGCGTCGGGCGCGGTCTCCTTCACCCCGCTGTGGGCTGTCGAAGAGAGCAACATTGCGTCGCCACACTTCTCGCAACAGTTCAAAAATCAGACGCTCTACCTGCCGCTGGACGATGTGTCACATCCCATCAGCGCCACCACGACGCTCTATCGCAACGTGGCCGCAGACAGCGACAGCAACGCCAGTTGCATCGGGGATCACTGTCCGCAGCCTGCGGGCGGCAGCCCGGTGGGCGCGGCCATCAGCTTCGACGGACAGGACGATTACATGACCCTGCCCGCAGCCGTCGCCCAAAGCGAAGACATGACCTTCGCCGCCTGGATCTACTGGCGCGGCGGCAACAACTGGCAACGCATCTTCGATCTGAGCCGAACCAACTTCAGCGGCACAGATGTCACAGACTTCGAGTTGAGGACAGCTATGCCCCTCTCGGGGCCGACTGCCGGTACGATAGCCTTGTCGGCGCAGAGCGAAAGCACTTCTTTGGACGGCGAAACCCTGCGCGGCGAGACTTTGCTCCCCGTGGACAAATGGGTGCATCTTACCGTTACACTTGAGGGGGACACAGCGCACATATTCGTGGACGGCGTAGAAATGGCCAGCGGCCCCATCACCGTCAACCCCAACCAGGTGGCCGACGACAGCCCGGTCCTGGGCGGTGGTCGCCTGCCGTCCGCGATTGCCTATCCGTTCAACGGCATGATGAGCGACGTGCGCTTCTTCTCCAAGGCACTGAGCAAATGGGACATCCAGGCCCTGCGCCTGGGCAACCGCGCGCTCCTCGCCCTGCCGCTGGACGAACGGCTGGCCGTGGACGGCGAGATGCTCGCCGACAAGAGCGGGTGGGGCTGGCAGGCCGTCATGCGCAGCGGTTTCTTGAACGCCACAGCGGACAGCACAGTGGACACGGACAGCACAGTGGACACGGCCAACAAAGCGATCCCAGGCCACCAAGGCGCTGGCGCGCTCAACTTCGACGGCGTGGACGACTATGTGCAACTGCCCGCGGAGATGGGCGAAGGCTTCGGCGGTAGCAATGCGGCCTTCACCTACGCGTCGTGGATCTACTGGCGCGGCGGCGTCGCCGACGAGTACAACATGATCCCGCCGCAGAATCTCTTCAGCTTCGGCCAGGACACGATCTCACAGGTCGGTCTTGCCGTCACCGGCGATGGGCTGCATTTCGAAGTGGCTGCCGGCGGCGGCGATGATGCATTCTCGTCACGCGATAGCATGCAAAGCCGCACGCCGCTGCCCACCGATCAATGGGTGCATGTGGCTGTCACCGTGGCGCCGGAAGCGGCGGACTACGAGCCATCCAGCATCTTCGGCGTCACCGGGGGGCGTTCGGTTGCGCGCATCTACGTCAACGGCGTGGAGCAGGCCAACAGCTTGCTCACCTACTCGCCGTCTTCGGTGACAGACATGACCAACAACTTCCTGGGCCGCGGGCAAGAGGTTGGATTCAAGCACTTCAACGGCGCGATGGACGACGTACGCGTCTATCCCCGCGCGCTGGACGTTGCCGAGATCAACGATCTGGCCCGCGCCGCCGCGCACCCGGTCAACCTTGCAGCAGGCAACAGTTGGTCGCTCACCCCCCCCGCAGGGCTAGAAGGCGTCTACCGGCTGGACCTGACAGGAACGGATCAGGGCGGGCAGGTCGGCTTCAACCCCACCATGCCGCCCACCAACCAGACCATCGACACCCTGGCGCCGCGGGTCAGCCTCACCGACCAAACCATCGCGCAGGGGATGCGCACCCGTTACGTCTTCAAGGCGTCTGATCTGCACCTCTCCGACGCCAAAATGGTCACCCCTTGCGGCGCGGAAGGTCAGGTAGAAAAAACCTACCGCGTGGACAGCCACGCGCAGGGCAGCCGGCAGTTGACCGGCATCACCGTCACTTGCGCGATGGTCGATTCGCCCGCCGTCAATACCGCATCCATCTGCGATGTCGCGGGCAACTGCGCCACCGCCGAGATGACCTACCTCCCCGCCGACTACTCGGCGCAGAGCGTTGCGCCGGCTTCGGGTCCATCGCTTCAGTTGATCAGCTATTCACCTGCCGCGCCACAGGTCGCCCCGTCCACACAGCCCGCCCCCGTCGCCCAGGACGACACCGTCGATCCCGATGTCGATCCCGATAGCGGGCTGATCCTCCACTGGGATTTCGAAGAAGGGCCGGGCAACTGTGCGGTGCAGGATCGCTCGTCCAGCGGACTTGGCGGCGAACTCACCAACATGGACTGCGCCGAAGCCTGGCAGACGGATGTCCCCGCGGAAAGTGGGCAGCAATACTCGCTCTACTTCGGCGGCGTCGGCTCCGACGACTACCTGACGAGCCAACCCAGTGACGTGTTGCCCGCAGGCAACGCGCCGCGCACCATCTGCGCCTGGACGAAATCCGCCGACGGCGCCGTGAACGCGTGGGCCGAGCACATGATCAACTACGGCGCGGCCGTCAGCAATCAGGCGTTCGGCGCCATGATGTACACGGGCAACACCTGGTACGCCTACGTCCACTCCGCGGATCTGAACACGCAGATCGCAGTCGATACCGAGTGGCACAATCACTGCGCCGTCTACGACGGCGCCGCCCTCACCTACTATCTGGACGGCTCACCCGCCGCCAACGCCGACATCGCCCTCGACACCGCGGCGAACACGGCAATGGTGATCGGCAACCGCCCCGATCTGGAGGCAAACGCCGGTTTCGACGGCTGGGTCGACGATGTTCGCCTGTACAATCGGGTGCTGAGCGAGGCCGAGATCCAAAGTCTCCTGGCGCCCGTTGTGCAGGTCGAAACACAGGTTGACGCCTCGGCTGAAGCGCAGAACGGCACAGCGTACCCGCCCAACACCTTCCGCTTCGTCGATCTGGCGGACGTGGTGAGCAACCTGGAGACGCCCACCGTTATCGACTTCGTGGCCGCACCGTGGAACGCACTCACCGGCCTGGAGATCGACGTCAACGGCGAGGTGCTGCTCAGTGAAACCTACGAAGGCGACGGGATTGCGCAACAGCAGGTCCGCGTAGACTGGCTACCGCCCGCCGAGGGCGTCTACCACGTCGGCGCCCGCGCCACCGATGTGCTCAGCGGCGCGGTGACCATCAGCCGCACCGTCTTCGTGGACGCGACGCCGCCCACAGCCAGCATGATCAACGCTGTCTTCACCGGCGACGACTACATCTGGGGTAGCGGTGTGGTTTTGGCCGGCGTGCTCGACGACACCACCGGCGTGATCAGCGCCACCGCCGTCCTCGACATGGACGGCGTTCGCACCGAACTGGGGCTACAACTGAATCCAGACACCGCGCCAGTGGGCCATCTGCGTGGGGATCCGGTCTACGCGTCTGCGCCGTGGATCGCGCTGTGGCGCCCAGCGGACGTCAACGCCCCCCCTGCCTACGCCGTCGGTGTGCTGGAACTGACCGTCTACGACGCAACGCAGACGCCCACCACGATCCAACTGCCCGTCACCTTCGACTTGCAGGCGCCGAACCCTGGCGATCCCACGATCCTGATCAACGGCGCGCCTGCTGTCGCCAACCAGATCTACACCACAGATTCAGTCGACCTTTCCGTCTCTATCTCGCCGACGCTGGACGCAAGCGGTGTCAGCCTGTGGTATGGCTGGTCGACGAGCATCACAACCACCGCCGATGTCCTCACCACGGCCGAAGCGCCCGAGGACGGCGTTCAACTCGATCAGCAGCTCGAACTCTCCGCCGCCGATGGCGCACAGACGCTCTACTTCCACCTCGTCAGCGTGGACGGGTTCGCCAACGTCAACCGGCAGGTCTATGGTCCGTACGTGGTGGACGCGCCGGGCATGCCCGATCTCGTCCACATGCCGCAGATCCACGGTTCGCTGTTCGTCGGCCCGCACCGCGAATGGCAGACAAACGGCTGCACGCTGCTGGGGACAGATCCGCGCATGGACCCAGCCCAGGCGCTCTACTTGACCAGAGACGACAGCCTGCTCCACATTCTGTGGACAGGCGCGGATTGGGAGACAGACGGCGATCTCTTCGTCTACCTGGACACGCTGCCAGGGCAAGGGGGTTTGGTCGCCTACAATCCGTACGCGAGCACGGCGCAGAGCACTGTCCTGCTCCTGCCCACCGGCGCGGACACGGGCAACCCCATGCAGGCCGACTACGCCCTGTGGGTGGTGGACAGCCAGAACGCCCACCTGCTGCGCTGGGACGGCGCTGACTGGATCGACGACGGGCTGCTGGGCCAGCTGGGCGGCGCCTACACCTTCAGCCACGAACCGGACGCCATCTACACCGATCTGGTGATCCCGCTGACGCTGATCGGCGATCCCGGCGCGGCGCTCGATCTGGTCGCCTTTGCCGCGGACGCCGAGGAAGGGCCGAGCCAGGGGCTTCGCCTGCGGTCGGCGCTGCCCTACGCCAACCCGGTGGACAGCGCATGGGTCGTGGCCAACGCGCCGGACGCAGATCAGCCGCATCGCATGGTCCTCACGGATCGCTACACGGTTCCCCTGACCGCAGGGTGGCTGCATCCAGCCCGAAGCCAACCTGGCCTTCCGCTCGACAGCCAGGGGGCGACGGATTCACCTACGATCCTGCAGATGACGCCACCCGCCTGCTCCGGCAGAAGCGGCCCGCAACATGCTGCAACGGGACGCCATCTGCTCCCTACGACGACGCCTATCAAACCTGGCTACAAGAGACATACTGTCCGCTCGATCCGTCTTTCGCGGGCCGTCTGACGCAGACAAAACCAGCGGCAGCGTTGACCGTGGCAGAGCAATTCCAGCACAACCGCCTGGCCGGACAGTCGCCATCGTCCATTTGGTCCCCGGCGTTATGGTCACGTACACGTTGGGTTTCTTCAATCCGGCGGACGAGCGACGAGCCTGCCCGCCTACCTCCTACAGCAACGGCGATCCGGCGAATCCCCAATCCGGTGTCACTTTCCAGAACGTGGCCTGGGTGGATGGCTGCCCCGGTTGGCTCGATCTGACGCTGCCGCCGGGATCGGGGACGTTCCAGTTCACCGGCACCGTCGGCGCGACGGGCGTGGACGGCGTCACCTCGACATCGCGCCTGCCTACGAGCGCGACGGCTGCGCACTCGCTGGTGACACAAGCAGCCCACCGTCCCATCGCCTGTCGGTGACGTACACGCCGGACGACGGCGCCGGGCTACGTCGCCATCGCGCCTGACTTCACCGCCTCCGGCCCGATCAGCGCCACCGTCCGGGGCGGCGTGGCGGCGATGTCTCGGCTGTGCTTTCCATCGAGATCGAAGCGAACGGCAGCAGCTTCACCTGCACCGATGACACGCCGTTGGATGGTCAATGGGCGTGCCAGTGGGATGTCAGGTTACAAACAGTGCGAAGCGCTCGCCACAGGCGATGTCTTCGTGCTGGGCGCCAGAGCAACCGACGTCTTCGGGCGGCAGAGCGAGCGGTCGACGTCGTTTGTGGTGATCGATGTGGAAGCGCCGCAGATCAGCCTGTTCGCCCCAATTGCGGCTTTCGAGCAGCAAAATGGCGTCGACCTGCCCTGGTGTCGGGCGCACTGGAGTTGACGCCGCTACGCCGACAGCGCCCCGCTCCAGCGTCGAAATCTGCCCACCTGAAGGCGCGGACTGCGAAACTGCGGATCTGCGCCCAGCCAAGCGCTGACCATACCACCCTCCGTCTACAACTACGATGCGTGATCAGCCGGACGTTTCCGCGATTGACGCCGAGATCGAGGGCTGTTCGGCGGGCGCAGGTTGGGCTGGCGCGCACATTCGACGTTACGGACAGCTTCACCATCGCCGATGTCGAAGTCGGCTGCGCATCGCCCACCCGTACCGCAGCGATCTGACGGCCATCCTGACCGCGCTCTTCGCACGCAGACGACGCCTTCGCCTTCGACCGCAACGTGGCGACGCAGAATGTCAACGCGCTCTTCACCGATTTGGGCTCGTCGCCGTTGGCGGCTGAAGTCAACGATCACAGCCTGGCGGGTAACTACGCCCGCAACACGTACCACACCCAAGACAGCCTCGTCGGCTTGGCGGGTCAAGACGCTGTCGGTACGTGGACGCTGACGATCTGCGACCAGGATGCCACCCGCGACGCAGGCGAGTTCCACGAAGCTGCCTGGCGCTTCAACGCCGTGACGCCCGGCAGACCTTCACCGGAATCCGGGCGTACCGCCGACGTGGGCACAGCGACGGCGCACGCTACACCCGCCGCATCATCGCCACAGACGAACACGGTCACCGCGCCACGACGCTGCTGGTGATCGACGTGCAAGTCGACAACGCAGCGCCCTCTGCCTGCCGTGACGCAGGTCATCTCGACGATGCCGACCGGTGCGCCCCAGCTCGTGCTGACCGGCTCCCGTCGAAGACGGCGGCGGCGTGGACGCGATCTGGTGACAGGTCACCGATGCGCTGGGGCAGAGCACCACGGAATCGGTGGAAACGGACGGCGCGTCGCTGGCATTCAGCCTGACACCGGCGACTGGCGGCGTCCACCAACTGGTGGTCCATGCGGCGGATGCGGCGGGCAACCAGACGTCCACCGAGACGTTCATGATCACGGCAGCAGTTGCTGCAGGTCAGCCAGAGCGTCGAGCCGCAACAGATGCAGGCCGGTGGCACGGTCACCTACACTGTGCAGGTGTTCAACCCAACGCGGATGCCGCGGCGGAAAACCTGCGCCTGCGTATGTCGATCAGCGAGTGCGGCCGACGCCGCTGGAGACGCAAAGGTGCGAATGTGGAAAGTGACGCGCTGGTGTGGCCTGGGGTCGAACTGGCGCCGGGCGTTGCGCTCACCCGCACTGGTCATCGCGCGGCTGACCGAAAGCCTGATTATCACCGCCAGCGTCACCGGCACGCCCATCACCGACTGGGTCAACCTGAGCAACGCGGTCATCGATAGCCAGGCGATTGTCGAGAGCGACAACCTGGCGACGCAGGAGTCGCACGCGGCCATCTTCACCGTCGAAGACTACCAGGCACAGCCTCGAAACGGCCTCGCTGCCGAGTCCGATCCTGCCTGACGACAAAACCGGGGGATCGCCGGTTGCTTCACATTGCGCAGGCAGCCACCGCTGGCGTGGACCAGCGATGGATCGCCGCTTGCCACCGGTTCCCGGACGGGATCATCTCGATCTGGTCGACGGAACCGGCCTGAGGTTTCGCACTCACCATGACTGCGCCTGGATCGGTTGCCGTGCGCAGCGCCGCCTGCCGTAGATGCCGGTGTCCTGGCTACCGGCCTGGCTGACGGGACCGTGAACCCGGATGCGTGCAGCCAGGTACAACAACGGAGACCACAGGAGCCGCTGTTCACGATAGGCGAAGTTGGCTCCGCAGCGGTCAACGGCGTCGTGTGGTTGGCCGAAAACGCATAATCCGCCGCCGCCAAAGCAGACGGGACGTCATGGTGGGAATGTCGAGGCCGCAGGCCGGACAGCCGAGGGCCTGATTATGGTAGGCGAGGGCTGGCGCTGCGGCTGTCAACAGCCTGATGTGGGCAGATGGGTATCTCGTCACCGGTTCAGCCGATGGGCAGGTGCAGGTCTGGGATCTGCATCGGGCAGTTCACCTCACGCTGAATGCAGTCGGCTGTCACCAGCCTGGTGTCGGTGACAGACAATGGCGTGGCCACGTGGCCAGCAAACGGTGACATCCTCGTGGCGCGATGCTTCAGGAAGCACCACAGCTGCTGCAAGGACACCGCCGCGGTGAACAGCATGGTTCTGGTTCAGCGACAGCGCGCGCTTATCTCGGGCGCAGATGACGGCAACGTGTTCGCCTGGGATCTCGAAAGCGGCGAGCGTTTGTTGGTCCTTGCGCGAGCCGGGTGCTGCGGTTAAAGGCATCGCCGTATCCGAAGAGACCGGCGTGGCTGTCTTGAGCCTGGCCGACAACACCGTGCGCATCCTGACCGAAGAGGATTTCGAGCCTACCCAGGCGGTGGGTAGTAGCGTAATAGCAGGACAAACTAGGTGCCGGGACTTTTCGCTGCGCGGGACGTGTTTTCGCTCCTCTCGACACGGTCAGCGTGCAGTCCCTGGCACTCTCCTTTCGGGGGTAGATTTTTGAAAAGGAGAGCGAGACAGAGTGACAACGTAAGATAGAGTTTCGTAGACAACCATCAGTACAAGAGGTCACTGATGTCTCGCTCAGAAACATTGTTGCAATGGACGGCATGTGTGTCAAGTAATCTGCCGCAGTTATCGGTAAGCCAGGCGCGGGTGTTGGCATGGTGGAGTTTTGGGATAGCCATGACAGGGAGTTGTGGGCGTCTGACGGTGGCGACCTTTCTGGGGCTGCTATGTGGGCAGAAGGTGAACACGGTGGAGCAGCGGCTGTACGAATGGTGCCTGGATGCCAAGGACAAGGGAGGGCGATCGAGAGCTGGTGCTCCCCACCCGTCAAGTGGCGCTGCTGGAATGGATCGTACGCCTGTGGGTGGGGACGCAGTTGGCGCTGGCGCTGGATGCCACGAGCCTGGGTGATCGGTTTGTTGTGCTGGCGGTGAGCGTGGTTTACCGCGGATGCGGGATTCCTGTGGCCTGGGTTGTGCTGCCTGCGGGCCAGAAAGGAGCCTGGCGCAAGGAATGGTTGCGCCTGCTGCGCCTGTTGCGCCCGGCGGTACCGCCAGAGTGGACCGTCATTGTTCTGGCGGACCGCGGGTTGTATGCGGGCTGGCTGTATCGTCGGATTGTACGGTTGCACTGGCATCCTTTCCTGCGCATCAACAATGGCGCCAAGTTTCGGCCTGCGGGCTGTGCCCACTGGTACGGACTCAAGGAACTGGTCGGCACGGTCGGGCATCAGTGGCAGGGCCGAGGCAGTTGCTTCAAAGACCCTGTCCGTCGCCTGGAGTGCACCCTGCTTGCCTGGTGGGCTCCGGCCAAATCGAGGATCCTGGTTTATCCTCACCGATTTGGCACCTACTGACTCGGCCGTCACCTGGTACGGGCCGTGTACCTGGTGCGAGCAGGGTTCAAGCACAAGCGCGGCGGCTGGCAATGGCACATGCATGCACCACCCCGAACGGGCGGCCCGCCTCTGGTTACCATGTCCGTTGCCACGCTCTGGATGGTCAGCGTTGGCTCTGATCTCGAATGCGGCGCCAATCTCTGACGATCCAGACATCCCTGACCTCCATCACTTGCTTGATATCGCTTCAAACGCCATATCCGCCTTCTGCGCTGGGGCGTCTCTGGCTTCGGTCAAGGCCATCGCTTCGCCGCTTTTCACTTCCCGCAACAACTGCTTCCAGAACCCCGGCTCGCCACTTTCACACCCGCCGCCTTCGCTAACCTTTCGGAGTTGTCAACATGAAAAATCTACCCCCGAAAGGCACTTCCCCCTGCCACTGAACCACCCGCCTCCACGCATCCATGTCGGTGGCGGTGCGATCTTTTTCACGTATGTTTTCGCACCAAGCGATCTGCGTGTGTCGTGTATCTGCCTGAGCCGCAGGTCTTTCGGATTCTGGACACGCCTAACCTGCCCAGGTGACCAGTGACCATCCTGGTTAGATGTGCCTGTCACCTGCGGCACAATCCAGTATGCTTATTGTGAATAAAAGAACAAACCATTACACATAGAATGGTTCTAACCTTCACACTGTTGGTCTTCGAGCACACTGCAAATCCCAGCTTAATCGTTTCATCCCCATCGCTTTATTCCATTCATACCCAAGCTCCATCCACACCCAAAGTGCCCTTTCGCGATTCCGCCCGATTACGTGCAGACAATGTAATCCTGTATCGACTCAATTGCGGCATACCCAGCCTCTGTTTGTGAAACGTAACACAAATACACGCTCGTTCCTCTATCGCCCACCAAGCAAGGACGCCAACTATGTTGTACCGGTTCACCGCATTCTTTGCATCCAAGCGAGGCATTATCCTGGCAGGCGCCGTGATTGGGCTGCTGGCGCCTCTCCTGCAATGGCTGGGCAACCCGCCTAACATGGGTGTCTGTGTTGCCTGCTTCGAGCGGGACATTGCCGGCGTGCAGGGGCTGCATTCTGCCGCCGTGGGTGCAATACATCCGGCCTGGAGATTATCGGGATTTGTGTTGGGTTCGCTGCTGGCGGCAATGGCGTTCAAAGAGTTCTGCGCCTGCAGCGGATCAGCGCCCATCGTGCGCTTTGTGCTGGGCGTCTTCGCCATGATCGGCGCATTCTGTTGTTCTGGCGGCGTCTGCTGCGCCTCTGCCGGAGACCTGAACGCCGTGGTCGGCATCGTTGGGTTGGCACTGGGCATCGGTGTGGGTGTCTTCTTCCTGCGCAAATTGCTTAATCTGGCCGTTCGCCAGGCGGACGTACACCGGCGTGGGCCCGTCTTTCCAGCCTTGATGGTTGGTCTGCTGGTGTTGGCGCCTTCCGCGCCCAGGTTCGGCTTAAACGGACCGATCTTTGCTGAAGCTAAAGCGGACTGGCGCCACAGAACGCGCCAGTTGCTGATTTCACTGGTGGTGGGGTTGGTCAATGGCGTTGGCGCAACGCACCTGCCGCGGTGCTGTGCGCTTACATCATCCTCATGCGCGACCATCTGTTCTGGGGCATCGGCGCTGGCGGCGGTGGCCTTCGTCACCAACCTCGCGCTAGGACAGTTTCAGCCTGGATACTTCGGCCAGCCGGTGGCGCACAGTGACGGCGTATGGAACTTTCTGGGCATGACGTTGGCCGGTCTGGCCTTCGCTCTGGCTGGTGGTTGCCCTGGCCGGCAGTTGATCCTGGCCGGTGAGGGTGACGGCGACGCCGCCACGTTCGCACTGGGCATGATCGTAGGCGCGGGCTTTGCCCACAACTTCGCCACAGCCGCCCGGCCCGACAACCTGGCAACCGGCGCGGTGGGTGGGCTGTCGCCGGTGGGCATGGGCGCGGTGGTGCTTGGGCTGATCGTCTGCCTGGCCATCGGCTTCACCCTGCGCGAACGGTTGGCGATCCCAGAAATCGACGAAGAAACCGTTGTCCCTACCCCAGCCTAGAGGAACACACCATGACGACGATTGATGCCCGCGGCCTCTCCTGCCCGCAGCCGGTGATCCTGGCCAACAAGGCGATTGCCGCCAACCGCTTCCCGTTTGTGGTTCTCGTGGAAACCGTGACCTCGCGTGAAAACGTACGACGCATGGCCGAGGGGAAACAGTGCAAGGTTGAGGTCGAACAGATCGGCGACGAATTCCGGTTGAAGATAGATCGCAAAAGCCAATCATTGGGATGAACTCTATGAGGCCCACCGGGCGCAAGCCAGACGAGATCGTCTACTTCGACAACGCGGCCACGTCGTGGCCCAAACCTGCCGCGGTGACCGAGGCGATGGTCGATTTTATGCAGCAGATCGGCGCCAATCCTGGGCGGGCGGCGCACCGGCGCTCGATTGCGTCGAGCCGGGTGATCTACGAAGCCAGGGAGGCTGTGGCCGATCTTTTCGGCGCCGATAGCCCGCTGCAAGTCGTCTTCACGGCCAACGTCACCGAAGCGTTGAACCTGGCGTTGCGCGGCTATCTACGGCCTGGCGATCACGTCGTCACCAGCAGCATGGAACACAACGCGGTGATGCGCCCACTGCGGGCGTTGGAGGCCGACGGCGTCGAGGTGACGGTCGTCCCTTGCAGCGCCGACGGCGTGTGGCCTGCCGCACAGGTGGAGGCCGCCATCCGCCCCAACACCACGATGATCGCGATGATGCACGCTTCCAATGTCACCGGCTCGATCCTACCGGTGAGCGACATCGGCGCTCTGGCCCGACGCCACGGGCTGCTGCTGCTGCTGGACGCGGCCCAGACCGCAGGCGCGCTGCCGATTGATCTGCAAAGCACCGCCGTGGACCTGCTCGCTTTCACCGGTCACAAATCGCTGTTGGGGCCGATGGGTACCGGCGGTCTCGTCATCGGCGACCGCGTGGATCTGGCGCGTCTCCTCCCGCTAACGCGCGGCGGCACGGGCAGTCGTTCGGAGTCGGAGCATCAGCCGACATTCCTGCCGGATCGCTACGAGAGCGGCACGCCCAACGCCGTGGGCCTGGCCGGGTTGGCTGCCGGTGTGCGCTGGTTGGCGGCGCAAGGCGTCGACAATATCAAAAAACACGAAACCGGTTTAGTCCGGCGTTTGGCAACGGGGATCAGCCGCATCGACGGCGCAACGGTTTATGCAGGGCCGGATGCCGCCTGTCGCACGGCGACGCTCTCGTTCAATCTGGTCGGCATCTCGTCGGCGGATGTGGGCCAACGGTTGGACGATGAGTACGGCATCCTGTGCCGTGTGGGGCTGCACTGTGCGCCCGCGGCGCACCGCACCATCGGCACGTTTCCGGCAGGCACGGTGCGTTTTGGGTTGAGCGTCTTCAACACTGTTGCCGAAGTGGACTACGCCGTCGAAGCCCTGCACACCCTGGCCGAGGAAAGCTGATGCGCTACGGTGTGATCTTGGTCCACTCAACCAGCCATGCCATGTGGGCAGAGCGGCTGTTGAAAATTGCGCAGATCCCATGCCGCATGGTGCCTGTGCCACGTCACCTCAGTTCGGATTGTGGCGTCTGCGTGCGGGTTACGGATACACAGCTCACAAGCGCGTTTGAACTCGTTCGCGCAAAGGGCGTTGGCGTCGAGGCCATGCACCAACTGTAGCGTGGAACTAGAAACCCCGAAAGAGAAGGCATGATGTTGATGGCAAACACAGAAACAACACGCCAATCAGCCGATACCGGCGACGCAGAAGAGGACGATCGACGCCAACCCGATCCGGCTCACCGCCATGACCAAAGCCGCCGGTTGAGCGGCCAAATGGGCGCCCGACGCCCTGGCGCAGGTTCTGCGTCCACTCGAAGCACAACGCCGAGGCTACCACGATCCCAATCTGCTGGTGGGTCTCGGCGCGCCGGATGACGCCGCCGTCTACCGTATCAGCGAAGAGACGGCGACGATCCTAACCACAGATTTCTTCACGCCTATCGTGGATGATCCGTATGATTTCGGCGCGATTGCCGCCGCCAATGCCATGAGCGACGTCTACGCCATGGGCGGCGAAGTGCTCCACGCCCTCAACGTGGCGGCGCTCCCCTGCGATCTGCCCAAGGATGTCGTCTGCGAGATTTTGCGCGGCGGCGCGGAGAAGGTGGCCGAAGCCGGTTCGATCATCGTCGGCGGCCACACAGTCGATTCCCCGGAACCGATCTACGGGTTGGTTGTCCTCGGTAGTGTCAACCCCAAACAAATCTATACCAAACAGGGCGCGCGCCCCGGCGATGTGCTCTTTCTGACCAAGCCGCTTGGCGTGGGGCTGGTAACCACCGCGCTCAAAGCCGACCTAGCCCCAGAAGCAAGCATCGCCGAGGCGGTGACGTCGATGGCGCGTCTCAACCGTGCGGCGTCGGTGGCCATGCGGCGGGTACACGCCCACGCCGCCACCGACATCACCGGCTTCAGCTTGCTCGGTCATGGCTACGAGATGGCCGAAGCAAGCGGCGTGGCGCTTCGTTTCTTCGTCGATGCCCTGCCTTTTGTGAATGGCGTGATTGCGCTGGCCGACGAATGGCTCTTCCCCGCGGGCGCCTACGCCAACGAGGCAGCCTACGCCACGCATGTGCGGTTCGCCGATTCGATTTCGCCTGCCATGCGCTCGTTGCTCTTTACACCGGAGACATCGGGCGGTCTTCTGATTGCGATGGCGCCGGCGTCGGCGACAGATTTCGAGCTGCATTGCGCCACGCTGGAGCAGCCATGCCACCAGGTTGGCGTAGTGGTTGCAGGCGGCGGTATCGAGGTTATTTGATCAGGTACAGACAGCGATTTTGGAGAGCAAAGTGACACGAGAAGAAAGCCACGCAAGGCGCCGAGTCGCTTCGGTCCGCAGGCGAAGCCTAGTGTGTTGGACGGCGATCCTGGGGCTGGTGCTAACAGCCATATTTCTCGTAGCGGGTGCTGATCATCTCTCTGTTTTTGCAGAAGAGACGGCATCGCCGACGCGCCAGGAAGCCGACGCGGAGACGTGCGCCGACTGTCACCAGGATCAGGAACGTCTACAGGAACTGAGCCAGCGTTGGCCGCGGGTCTACGTGGATGCGGCCGAATACGCCGCACAGGCGCAGCACAGCACCGTGGCCTGCACCACCTGTCACGGCGGCAATCCGCAGAGCGCCGATCCCGAAGAAGCCTGTATCGGCATCGCCTACAAGAATCCCTCCGCGCCGGAGGTGATGGCGCAGACGTGCGGCGCAAGCAACTGCCACACCGACATTTCGGCGCGCTTCGCCACATCGCTGCACAGCACCATGGACGGACACAAGTTGGCGCTCCAAGATCTACTGGGCGACGATGTGGGGTTGGCGCGCTACGAGGAAAGTTGCAACAACTGTCACACCACCTGCGCCGATTGTCACATGGAGGAGCCGGGCGCGCATGGGCTGCTCTACCCGCGGGTTGCCAGTCATCGCTTCCAATCACTGCCTAGCGCCGACAACTGCTGGTCGTGTCATGGCGGCACGGGTGATACCTTCTTCGGCGAACCGGGCAGCGAAGACGTCCACGGGCCGAGCATGATGGCCGAAGCGGGCATGGTCTGCACCGATTGCCACGGTGAGGCCGAGATCCACGGCGACGGCACCCGCTACCCCTTCCTCGTCTTTTCGCCCGGTCCCCACTGCGAAGACTGCCACACCGACAGCGGTCACCTGGTGACGGTGGGCAACGATCTGCGCATTGCGCCGCAGTACGCCGACACCAACCCGGCGCACGAGATCCACGATCTGGAAGCCGTGAGCTGCGAGGGCTGCCATACCGAGTGGTACGCCAACTGTTGGAACTGTCACGAGGGGCGTACGGGCAAGGTGACCTACGACTTCCAACTGGCTGTGAACCCGTTGACGGATCAGATCTACCCGGCGGCGCATTCACCTGCCGGCGGCGAAGATTGGGGCAATGTGATCCCGGCCGAGATTGGCGGCGGTTGGGCGATCAAGGCGCGGCACAGTTGGGGCGAACCCCACGAATGCACCACCTGTCACGCCAATCCAGCCGTCTTCATCCAGGGCGTCGACCGTGAAGCGCCCTTCGTAGGCTACTGGACCGAAACCCGCGGCGATGCGCAGTATGTCTCGCAAGAGCGGGCGGCGCTGCTCACCATCGATGTTGAAGCGCTGGCAGCGGGCGTCCACGCCGAACAAAATTGCGACGACTGCCACGCTGTACAAGACAGCACACAGTGCGACGACTGCCACACCACCGTCGTGGACAAGCCTGCCGACGCCGACTGGTCGCGGACACCGTACATGGCTGTCCGCGGCGCGTTGGATCAGGCCGAAGCACGCGCACATGTGGCCGTTGAGTATGGCATCGAGTTGGGCGCCTGGGAGACGGAGTGGGACGACCTGCGCACACGCTATCTGTCCATCGGCAACAGCTTCCACAGCGATCCGGCGGCGGCGCAGATGGAGATGACGGCGCTGGCCGAAGAGGCGCAGCGCCGGATCAACTCACTCAACGCCCAGATCGTTGAACGCGAGAATCGCACACGTCAACTGACGATGGCGCTGCCCTTCGGCATTGGATTGCTGGGTGCGCTCATCGCCGGTGTTGTCATCATCAGACCAATTCGCAAGAGCCGGAAAGGATAGATCGTGAAACAGACGCAGAGGACATTTCTGATCGTCGTCGTCTTTGTCTTCGGCATCGTGGCCGGTGCCGGCATCGGGTTCCTCTACGGGCAGTCGGTGCAGCAGAGCGAGTTGACCGACCAGATCGCGCTGACCGAAGCCCAGTACGAGACGCTGAACCAGAACCACATGGTCCTGATCCAGGAGTATAACCGGCTCTTTCGTCTGCGCGCCGAGGATTGGGTGCCGCCTGTCACCGTGTTGACGGCGCCGGAACGCCCCGAAACACCCGTCGGCCCCGAGGGGATCGAAGGCCCAAACCGCGACATCGAAACGGTGACGAAAGAAGCGACGGCTGAGGCCGCTCAAGTAGAGGCCGCTGAAGAGGCGGTCGCTGAAGAGGCGGTCGCTGAAGACGAGACCGCGACGGCAGAAGAAGCAGCCGAAACCGAGGAAGCAAACGCCGCCACGGAAGAAACTGCGGCCGAAGATGATGCTACCGCCGCCAGCAGCGAAGTTGCCGCACCTGAGGCTGACTTCGAGGCAGAATCCGTAGGTGGCACGGACGCGCTATCGGGGCCGCCGCCGCAACCATTCCGCTTCACAGATCTGTCCACCGGCGAGATCACGTCCTGGGAATGGGACTTCGGCGACGGGGAAACCAGCACCGAGCAGAACCCGGAGCACACGATTCGCAAGTGCCCGGGGATGCAGGAGCTTTGCACGGTGACGTTGACCGTCTGTGGCCCCGGCGGCTGTGACACCGAGACGAAGCTCGATTACCTGTGGGTATCCGAATCCTGCACGGGGTGCTGACAGCCCATGAACGCACAACGTCATGCAAAAAGCCGGCACAGATGCCAAATGAATAACCCAGCCCTTCCGCCGGGAGCTGCGATGATGGCGAACCGTTCACGAAGAATAGAACGCGGGTTTGGAAAGCCTGTTGCGCTGCTGGCCGCGCTGGTGCTCGCGCTGGTGATCGGCAGTTCGGCCTTTGCCGCTGGACCGGCGCAAGGCGAACAGCCGCCCGGCTCGAATGATTGTGTCACCTGTCACGCCACGCCGGGTCTGCAGATGGATCTACCCGAGGGCGGCGTGCGGTCGGTCTACGTGTCGCCGCAGGCTTACGCAGATTCGGTGCATGGGGACACGTTGCAGTGTACCGCCTGCCACGAAGACATCGGGCCGTACCCGCATCTGGCGCCGTCCTGGTTCCGAGCGACGGACCGAGACGCTGGCACACTGCTGCGCATGGCCGGCACGTGCGGCAACTGTCACGAGCAACAGTATCGCGATTACCTGGGCAGCAACCATGCCGACGCCCTGGCCGTAGGCGATGCCGAAGTGGCCGTCTGCTCCGATTGTCACACAGCGCATCACATCCAGCCGGTTGATCTGGTATTGGATGGTATGCCGCTCAGCCTGGCTGTCTACGCCTGCGCCGAGTGCCACACCGAGCAGTTCGAGCAATACCAGGCCAGCGAGCATGGGCAGGCCGCGCTGGAGAAGAACGATCCCAACGTGCCGCTGTGCATCGACTGTCATGGTTCGCACCACATGGCGGATCCTGCGCTGCCCGGCTTCCGCAGCAATTCGCCTTACCTGTGCGCCGCCTGCCACGCCGACGAGTCGCTGATGTTCAAGTACGGCCTCAACACCGATGTCATGGCCACTTACGTGTCCGATTTCCACGGCGCCACGGTGCAATTGTTCCCCGCGTCGCCGGAGCGGGCGCCGGATCAGGCCGTCTGCTACGACTGTCACGGCGTACACAACATCGGCAGCGTGATTGCGCCGGAGAGCGAGTTGGTGCGTGCGAACCTGAACCAGATCTGCCAGGAATGTCACCCCGACGCAGGGGACAACTTCCCCGACGCCTGGATGGGCCACTACACGCCCTCGCCGGAGCAACATGCGCCTGTCTATTGGATCCGCACGATCTACATCGGCATCCTCACCATCGGCATGGCGGCGCTGGTGGGCCATGTGGGGCTGGACATGAACCGGGTAATCGTCGACCGTCTACGGCATCGCAAAAAGGAAGAAGAATCCGATGAGTAAAGCGACCGAGACATTTGAGCGATTCACACTGAACACGCGCATCCAGCACGCGCTGCTGATCATCAGCTTCGTCATCCTCTCGGTGACGGGGATCCCGCAGAAGTACAGTGCGTTGGGCTGGGCGCAGGGCATGGTGGCGGCGATGGGCGGCATCGAGTTGACGCGGGTGATCCACCGCACGTCGGCGGCGGTGTTGATCGCGGTGTCGGTCTATCACCTGCTGGTGGTGCTGCTGGGCCTGCTACGCGGCGGCGGATCGATGGGTCTTTGGCCCCGTGTCAAGGACGTGCGCGACGTCTTCCAGAACATCGGCTACTACCTGGGGCTACGCAAGAGCCGTCCGCGCTTTGGGCGCTTCACCTACATGGAGAAGTTCGAGTATTGGGCGCTGGTGTGGGGGACGCTGGTGATGATCGGTTCGGGGTTGATCCTGTGGTTTCCGATCTTTGCCACCAACCAGTTTCCGGGGATCGTGGTCCCCAGCGCCAAGGAACTGCACGGCAACGAGGCCATGTTGGCCATCTTCGCCATCATCCTGTGGCACATGTACAACGCCCACTTCAACCCGCGTGTCTTCCCTATGAACAACAGCATGTTCAGCGGGCGCATCGGCAAACACGAGATGATGCTGGAACACGCCGAAGAATACGAACAACGCACGGGCGAGCGTGTCGCCGATGACGTGTTGGCGGAGAAAGCCCGCTACCCGTGGCATGTGATCACTGTCTCCAGTGCGGCGGGTGTGCTGCTGGTGGCGCTGTACGGCCTGATGTTGTTCTGGATTGTGGAGCCGCCCGCGCCGGATCTGAGCGGTCAACTGGACGCACGTTTCCAGCGCCAGGTGCTGCTGCCCCCGCAGGCAGTGGACGAGGAACCGGCCGCGGCGTCGGTCAACTGGCGCAATGCCATCGCCCCTATGCCGGCAGCCGAATTTGGGGTCAACGGCACGCAGGGAGAGAGCGTCAAAGTGTCTCCGTTGCAGAGTGTGCAGTTTGCTGATTCTTCAGAAGGTGCGATTACGAGTTGGTTCTGGCAGTTCGGCGACGGTAAATCCAGCGCCGAGCAGAACCCGAGCCACGTCTTTCTGTTCTGCCCCGGCCCAGAGAACCGCTGCACTGTAACCCTCACAGTCTGCGGGCCGGGCGGATGTAACGTCAACCAGAAAGCTGGGTTCGTTCAACTCGTTTCCGGCGGGGAAGCCACGGCGAGGCAGCAGTAGCCCCCTCTCGCCGTCCCATCCTTCCCTGTTCGAGTGTCCGACGTGATTTTGGGATGGGTTAAACAGTGTCAGGCATGGGCCGAGCGCCCGAGCCATGACAGGCCGACTTGCTGGCCCGTGCCTGACACTGTTTGACCCCAAAACGGAAAGGAGGTCGTTCTTCACCGAACGTAGTACCAATTTTGGAAGCAGTCGGAAGGTTTCGTTGGGATGAAAGTCGGGTCAAGTCCATCGACAGTTCTCACTGCAAACGAGGAGATAGACATCGTGAAACATCGAAAGCCCGTCTCCATCTGGCGTATCCTCATGGTGGTGGCACTGGTGCTGCCACTGTTGGTGAGCCTGAGTGGAGTCGCTGCGGCTCAAGAAGACGAGCCAATCGACAACGAGGGCCGCGTTCTCATGAAACCCCCAGCCCGCGACGCTGCATTCGTGGCGGACATGGCCGGGTTCAAGAGCGTGGTCGATCAGAGCTTTGTGCGACGGCTGAGCCTCTCCGAAGGCCTGGTCATTCGACAGAGCTACATCGAAGACGGCAAGATCATCATCCCGCCGTCCGGTCTTTACTACACCACCCGCACCCCCTTGACGAAGGCGTTGCAGGGCGACAGGATCTTGATCCTGGGCGACCTCTACTACTTCGTCGACTACAGCACACGCATCGACGTCACCACCGACGTGGACATGGCGCTTGGCGACTGTGCGCCCATCGGCGACGGCTCCAAATGCTGGGAGCTGAGCAGCATCAGCTTCAGCTTTGCCGGTGAAATTCCGAGCGCAACATTCCAGATCCTCAAGCCGTCGGGCAACTACTACGGCACCTCCTTCCCGGTGATCACCTCTGATCTGGTCACACCGAAGACCGAGATCGCCGAGGGCAACGGCTACGCAGCCGGCAGCTACCCGCCTGGCGAACCAGATGACTGGCAGAACAGCTACTACGGTTACCACGTAGCCACCAGCGGGCAGACCTACATCGTAGCCGAAGACGTCACAGCGACAGGCGTACGCCTGGTCGAAGCTGCCACCGGCGCCATCAGCTCCATGTGGATCACCGCAGAAGATCCGGTGGCAGCCTCGCTGGCAGCGGATGAGACCATGGAAGTGGGCGATTACGTTGTACGCGTTGCCAATGTAGACAGCGAAGCCCAAACCGTTGACGTGGAGATCTGGGAAGGCGACGAAGTTGTGGCTAGCAAGACCTTCGGCCCCTTCGACGAGGACTTCTTCGACTACATGCCCGAAGACCCGGTGGCACGCGAAACGGTAACGCTGAGCTACGACGACGACATCTACGTCCACCTGGATCTGTACCGCGAACCGTTCCAAGACGGCGCAGCTTCTCTAGTTGCGTACTACGATCTGGTGCGCATGGAGAATCCCGATATCTGGCCATATGATGACCGCTTCATCGCTCGCCCCGATACCTGAAGCACTTGTTCCCTGCCGATCGAGCTGATGCTGGAGAACATCGAACCCATCGTGCTCGACGCAACCAACAACGTGTTTGTTGGTCCAAATGAGTTCTTCAAGATCGTGATCGACGAGTTTGACGGTGAGACAATTCAGGCATGGCATATCGAGGATTCCGAAGGCAATGTGAGCGAAAACCTCGCCAAACGCGCAGCCGGCAACCACATCGACCTGCTGGTGAACAAGAACGTGCGCACCGTGTGGCACTTCGGTGACCGCATCGCCACCAACCTCGTGAGCGAGGAACAGGGGCAGCGCATTATGCTTGAGCAGGAGATGGCCACGCTACAGGCCGAGTTGGCAGATCTACTCGCCACCTGGGACGAGGTCGAAGAGCAGCCGGACGCCGTGGCCGAACTACAAGCACAGTTGGCTGAGATCCTGGCAGCCATGGATGAAAGCGAAGAATAGCAGCGCTTAGCATCCACACATCCCACGAAACCCACGCGCACCGGGGGGCGTTCAGCCCCCCGGTGTTGTTTGTGTCACAGTAGTTACACGCCCCCAAAAACCAGTTTGACAGTCATCCTAACCGGTGATATAGTTTGCCCCGGTCATCTGGTAAGACCACTTCCCCATTTTCCCAAAGCTAACCAAATAATGTTCGAATCCGTCGAGAAGGATCTGTTGCCGAATAAGATCGTCAACAGCCTGCTTGCGCTCATCAAGGAACGGCAACTGCTGCCCGGCGACAGGCTACCGCCTGAGCGCGAACTGGCGCAGATGATGAACGTGGGTAGGCCGTCATTGCGCGCGGCGTTGCGCGCCCTGGCGCTGATGAACGTGATCGAGATCCACCCTGGCGCCGGCACCTACGTGAGCAGCCTGGAGCCGGAACGCCTGGTGGAGCACCTGGATTTCGTCTTCGCGCTGGATGATTCCTCGGTGTTGCAGCTTTTCGACGCCCGGCGCACGCTAGAGTTACGGACGGCTGCGTTGGCTGCCCAATGCATTACCGACGCAGAAATCGCCCAACTGGAGGCGATCCTGGCCGAGTGGGCCGCCGCCGAAGATGACGAAGCCCGCGAGGAAGCGGATCGTGAATTCCACAAGCTGATCGCCATCTCATCGCGCAACCCAATCCTGGCGCGCTTTGTGATGATCGTGAATCAGCTAGGCACCGAGAGTCGCTGGCGCGCCTATGGCTTGCCTACGGCGATTGACAAAACAATGGATGAGCATCGCGCCATCGTCGACGCGCTGCGTCGGCATGATCCCAAGGCCGCAGAGGCGGCTATGTTGCATCATCTGGAACACGCGGAAGTCTATCTCCGCCAGATTTTGCTTTCTGAAGAATAAGTTGAGGGGCCGCCATCTGGCTGCATTGTATGCAGTTGGTTTGTGCCCGCAGCGAGGAAAGTGAGGACCTATGGCTACAGCAAGCACAACCGTCAAGACGAAACCGAGGGCCGTGGGGGGAACGCGGCAGCGCGGCTATGTGTGGCGGCAGATTCGCCGCAGTTGGCAGCTTTATGTGTTCATCGCGCTGCCGGTGGCGTGGCTGCTCGTCTTCATGTATTACCCGATGTACGGCGCGCAGATCGCGTTCCGCGATTTTCTGCCAGGGCGCTCGATCCTGGGCAGCGAGTGGGTGGGCATGGAGAACTTTGTCCGCTTTTTCAACTCGCCCATGTTTGAGCGGCTCCTGCGCAACACGCTGGTGTTGTCGGGCTATTCGCTGGTGGTGGGTTTCCCCATCCCCATCATCCTGGCGCTGAGCCTCAACCAACTGCGCGACGGCTTCTTCAAACGCAGTGTGCAGATGATCAGCTATGCGCCCTACTTCATCTCCACCGTGGTCATGGCGGGCCTGATCCTGCAATTCCTCGATCTGCGGCGCGGACCGGTGAACCTGGGGCTGCAAGCGCTGGGGATCGACACCATCCACTTCATGGGCGTGGCCGATTACTTCCCCTCGATCTATGTTTGGTCGGGCATCTGGCAAAACACCGGCTTCAACACGATCATCTTCCTGGCGGCGCTTTCCACCATCGACCCATCGCTACACGAAGCCGCACTGGTGGACGGCGCTAACCGTCTGCAACGCATGTGGCACATCGATCTGACCGGCATCATGCCTGTGGTGATCACGCTGCTGATCCTCACCATGGGCCAATTGATGAACGTGGGTTTCGAGAAAGCGTTCCTGCTGCAAAACCCGCTGAACCTGACCACTTCGGAGGTGATCAGCACCTACGTCTACAAAGTGGGGTTGGCCGGCGGTGTTGTGAACTTCTCGTACGCGGCAGCGATCGGCCTCTTCAACTCGATTTTGGGGCTGATCCTGCTCGTGGCCGCCAATCAGCTATCCAAGTGGCTGTCGAACCAGAGCATCTTCTAGAGGAGCACGCTGATGACCACAAGTACACAGGCTCGCGACACCAGCTACCGCATCCGCGAAAGCCGCACCGACCAGATTTTCAACATCATCAACTACACCATCCTGGCGATCTTCCTGGTGGTGATCCTCTACCCACTGATCTACGTGGTGAGCGCTTCGTTCAGCAACGGCGCCGCCGTCATTGCTGGCAAGGTGGTGCTGTGGCCGGTGGATTTCTCACTGGAAGCGTACATCAAGATCTTCAACTACGACCGTGTGTGGACCGGCTACGCCAACTCGGTCTTCTACGCCGTGGTGGGTACAACGGTGAACGTGGTGCTGACGTTGTTCGCCGCCTACCCCCTCTCGCGCAGCGATTTCTACGGGCGCAACATCTTCGTGGGGCTGTTCATCTTCACCATGTTCTTCAACGGTGGGCTGATCCCATCCTATCTGTTGGTCAAGGATCTGGGGATGCTCAACACCCGCGCCGCGCTGATCATTCCCCAGGCCATCTCGGTGTGGAACCTGATCATTGCTATGACCTACTTCCGGGTCTCGATTCCCAGCGAATTGCTCGAAGCCGCCCAACTCGACGGCTGTAATGATTTTCAATACTTCGTGCGCATCCTGTTGCCGCTGTCGACGCCCATCATCGCCGTGCTCAGCCTGTTCTACGCCATCAGCCATTGGAATCAGTTCTTCGCCGCCCTGATCTCACCTCACCAACGAGGATCTCTTCCCGTTGCAGATCATCCTGCGCGACATCCTGATCCAGAGCCAGGTAGACATGAACATGATGGAGGATCTACAGACATACGGCCGCCCGCAGGCCATGCGTCGAATCGCTCAAGTACGCCTGATCGTCGTCGCCTCCGTCCCGGTGTTGATGATCTACCCCTTCGTGCAGAAGTATTTCGTGCGTGGGATTATGTTGGGGGCGATTAAGGGGTAAAGATATGAATGAAGAAAGGAGCTTACCAAACCCAAAACTTGTGTTCCGCTACCCCCGGCATTGCCGTTCTTCTATACCCCATTCCGCAAAGGAGAGAATCACATGTTGAAGCGTAGGATGACTTTGCTGTTCAGCATTGTCGCGATTCTGTCGATTCTGCTGTCGGCGTGTAGTTCGCCGCAGGAGTCGTCATCTTCGCCGTCAGGATCGGATGCAGCACCAGTTGCCTCCGGCGTTGAGGTGTCACCTGCCGGCGAGTTCCCCATCGTGGCCGAACCCATCACGATTCAGGCGTTCCTCTGCCCCACCAGCATGGTGCGCGACTACAAGGACAACGAGTTCACGTACTGGCTGGAGGAACTCACCAACATCAACCTTGAGTTCGACATTCCGCCCATGGCCGAAGCGCAGCAGAAGTTGAACCTGATGCTGGCCAGCGGCGACCTGCCCGAAGTGATCATCGGCTGTGGCATTCGCCTCGACCAGTTGCAGATCCTGGCCAACCAGGGCTTGGTGCTGCCGCTCAACGACTACATCGACGAATACGGCGTCGAGTTCAAGAAGGTCTACGACGAATATCCCCAGGTCGAGGGGCTGATCACCATGCTCGACGGCCAGATCTACGGCCTGCCCCACGTCAACGACTGCTACCACTGTAGCCTGTCGCAGAAGATGTGGGTCTACCAGCCCTGGCTCGACGCCCTGGGCCTGGACGTGCCTACCACCACCGACGAATTCTACGAAATGCTGAAGGCGTTCAAGGAACAGGATCCCAACGGCAACGGCATCGCCGATGAGATCCCGCTTTCGGGTACGCGTGAGGTCAACGGCGGTTGGCGCTCGCCCATCGACAGCTTCCTCATGAACTCGTTCGTCTACAACGACCGCGTCACCTCCAACGGCGCGGGGACAGGCGCCGGCGGCGGCTTGATGATCGAAGACGGCGTGATCAAGGCCTCGTTCACCCAGCCCGGCTGGCAGGAAGGGCTGCGCTACCTCAACAAGCTTTACAGTGAAGGGCTCATCGATCCGCAGGCGTTCACCAACGACTCCAACCAGATCCGCCAGTTGGGCGAGAACCCCGATGTGCCGATCCTGGGCGCAGTGGGCGCTGGCTGGTACGGCGTCTTCACCCAGAACGGCGGCCCCAGCGGACGCTGGCAGGAATACACGCCGATTGCGCCGCTAGAAGGCCCCAGTGGCCTGCGCCAGACGCCACAGACGCCCTACCAGCCCACCGGCGGGCAGGCGAACTTCGTGATCACCAACAGCGCCAAGAACCCCGAGGCCGCCTTCCGCCTGGCCGATGTCTTCTTCGGCTTTGACGCCACCACCCGCTCCGTCTTTGGCCCCGAGGGCGAAGACTGGGTGCGCGCCGAGGCCGGCGACGTCTCCATCTCTGGCGGCGAAGCGCAGTACACCGTGCTCAACGTGTGGTCGGGTGAGGAACACAACCGCCACTGGAACCAGGCCGCGCCCACCTTCCGCAGCAACGCTTACCGCCTGGCGCAGACCTACAACCCCACCGATCCGCTGGAACGCTGGCTCTACGAGTGGACCCGCGATCTGATGGAACCCTACGGCGTCACCGATAAGGCCGTGCCGCCGCTGATCTTCACCGAAGACCAGTCGAAGATCTTCGGCGAGCTGAACACGCTCGTCTACAACACAAAGGACGAGTGGTTCGCCAACTTCGTCATCGGCAACGCCGACATCGACGCCGACTGGGACACCTACATCGCCACCCTGAACGACTCCGGCCTGGAGCAGTTCCTGGAGATCTACCAGACGGCGTATGACGCGAAATACAAGTAATCCGTAATGCGTGATGCGTAATTCGTAGAGGATGTTGGCTGTACTGCTTGGAACGGTTCGGGTTTAGATAGTGCGTAGTGCGTAGACGGTACACGCACTACGCACTCAATGTCATTAAGTTAAGTGTGGAGTGAGCACCCCCAGGTGCGGGTCTACACGAGTACAGCCGCACGAGGGCGTGCTTCCTCCTCGGATATTCGAAGGTTGGTCGCTTAACTTAATGTCATCGACTACGCACTACGCATTCTAGCAACCTGTTCCCAATCCAGAACTCAGCCACTCTACGAATTACGCATCACGCATCCCCCCACACAACGGAGCATCCCATGTCGTCTCAAACACAGGAGGCGCGCCTGGCCTGGTGGCGCGCCGCACGCTTTGGCCTTTTCATCCACTGGGGACCGGTCAGCCTGGTCGGCACGGAGATCGGCTGGTCGCGCGGCGGTGAACGGCGCGGTTTCTATCGCGGCGGCACCGGCGAGATCCCGGTGGAGGTCTACGACAACCTCTACAAAGAGTTCAACCCTGTCGAATTCGACGCCGCCGAATGGGTGCAGATCGCCCAGGACGCCGGCATGAAGTACATGGTCTTCACCAGCAAACACCACGACGGCTTCGTCAACTTCGACACGCAGTTGACCGATTACAAGATCACCAGCCCCGAGTCGCCCTTTGGCCGCGACATCGTGCGCGAACTTTCCGACGCGGCCCGCGCCGCCGATCTGCCCTTCGGCTGCTACTACTCGCAGCCCGACTGGCGCCACCCCGACTACCGCAACGAGAACCACGCTCGCTACGTCGAATACTTCCACGCGCAGGTGGCGGAACTGCTGAGCAACTACGGCGAGTTGGCTGTCCTCTGGTTCGATGGGCTGGAAGAACACTTCATTTTTGCAGACGAGGTGGAGAAGTTCCGCGATGTCGAAGTCTACCCCAGCGCCTCGATCTGGGACTCGGAACGTCTTTTCCAGCGCATTCGCGAACTTCAGCCCAACATCCTCGTCAACAACCGCTGCGGCATGAGGGCCGACTTCGACACGCCCGAGCAGATGATCGGCGGCTACGAGGATCGCCGCCCTGGGAAAGCTGCATCACCATCTGCAAACAGTGGCGTGGAAGCCCGACGATGTGCTCAAATCGTTCAGGAGTGCATTCACACTGGTGCGTGTGGTGGGTGGAGACGGCAACCTGCTGCTCAACGTCGGCCCCATGCCCGATGGACGCATTGAGCCGCGCCAGGTGGATCGGCTGCGGATCGGCGCCTGGCTGGCGAAGTACGGCGAAAGCATCTACGGCACCTGTGGCGGTCCTTTCCGGCCAGGCGAATGGGGCGCCGCCACGCGCAAGGACAATCAGATCTACGTCCACATCCTGGCGTGGCCCGAGGACACGTTGCACTTGCCCGCCCTGGCCCAGCCGATTACCGGCGTCGACGTCCTCACTGGCGGCAACGCCACGGTGAATCAATCCGACGAGGGCATCACCATCGCGATGGCAGCAAACGACCGCGATCCGGTGAACACACTGGTGCGCCTGTCCGTGGCCGGTTAGGCGGCTGTCAGCCTGGCGCCTGGCACGGGTCAGCACCCGATCCGTGAGCGCGAGATCTCCTGACCCGTGCCAGACACTGACTCGATCCGATTGGCCGATGGACATTTCACCGCTCAACCACATCGCATCCACCCCGAAACGAGGCCGGGCGTGACGACAATTTCACGCATTCGCATCGCAGATCAACGCTTCCCCCTCGAACACGGTGACGGCTCAGATTCGGTCCACGTTGATCCGATCTATTCCTACGCCGTGGCCTACCTCGACACCGATGACAACCTGACCGGCGTCGGCATCGCCTTCACCCTCGGCGCAGGCAATGCCGAAGTGTGTCGCTTGATCGAGATGATGGCCGCGCCCCTGGTTGGTCGCGAGATCGAAGAATTGATGGCCGAGTTCGGCGTCGTCTTCCGCCATCTGGCCGACCATCCCCAGCTGCGCTGGCTGGGTCCACACAAAGGCGCGGTCCATCTGGCGCTGGCGTCCATCACCAATGGCTGTTTTGATCTTTGGGCCAAGGCGCGTGGCGTGCCGTTGTGGCGGCTGCTGCTCGATCTGTCGCCGGAACAGGTGGTGAACACCCTCGATCTCAGCTATGTGGAAGACATGCTGCCCCGCGCCGCGGCGTTGTCTGTCCTCGAAGACGCCCGCGCCGACCGCGCCCAGCGCATGGATGTAATCGACACCGGCTACCCAGGCTACGACACCTCCATCGGCTGGTTCAACTACAGCGACGAGCAGGTGAAGGCCAACATCGCCGCGGCCGTGGATGCCGGCTTCACCGCCATGAAGTTGAAGGTCGGCGCCAAGGACGGCGAGCGCGACATTCGCCGCGCCTACATGGTGCGCGAGGCCGCCGGCCCTGCCGCTTCGGTGATGCTCGACTGCAACCAGCAGTGGACGCTGCCCCAGGCGATCCGCATGTCGCTGGCGCTGGCCGACATGTCGCCGTATTGGATCGAAGAGCCGACGCACCCCGACGACGTCCTCGCGCACCAAACGCTGGCGCGTGCGATTGCGCCCGTCCGCATCGCCGCCGGTGAGCATGTTCCCAATCGCATCCTGTTCAAGAATTACATGCAGGCTCAAGCCATGCACTTTGTGCAGGTGGACTGCGTGCGCGTCGGCGGGATCAGTGAATTCAGCACCGTGAGCCTGCTGGCGCGGCATTTCGGCCTGCCCGTGGTCCCACACGTGGGCGACATGGGGCAGATCCACCAGCATCTCGTCATCTTCAACCACGTGGCGATGGGTCACGAAAAGCTCTTCTTGGAGTACATCCCCCACCTGCGCTGTCACTTCCGCAACCCGGCACAGGTGAGCGGCGGCGTCTACCACGCGCCACAGGAGGCGGGGTGTAGTTCGGATTTCGCGTGAAAAGAATAATCTCCCACCACTCTCACCACAAAAAGGACCCACCCCATGACACAAGACGAAGCCTTCCGCGCCGACCGCGGACAGCGCCCCGGCGCTCGCCAGGATCCGCGCCTGGATTGGTGGCGCGACGCCAAATTCGGCATGTTCATCCACTGGGGGCTCTACGCCATCCCCGCAGGCACGTGGAAGGGCGAACAGATCCCCGGCATCGGCGAGTGGATCATGCACCGCGCCCGTATCCCTGTGACCGAGTACGAGCCGCTGGCCGCACAGTTCAACCCCGTCAAATTCGACGCCGCGGCGTGGGTGTCGCTGGCCAAGCGCGCCGGGCAGAAGTACCTGGTGATCACGTCGAAGCACCACGACGGCTTCTGCATTTTCGATTCTGCCGTCACCGAGTACGACATTGTCGATGCCACGCCCTTTGGCCGCGACGTGCTCAAGGAACTGGCCGCCGAATGCCAGAAACAGGGGATCAAGCTCGGTTTCTACTACTCGCAGACCCAGGACTGGCACCATCCCGACGGCGACGGCAACGATTGGGACTACGACGAATCCGCAAAGGACTTCGACGGCTACATCCGCAACTACGTAGCCGCGCAGGTGACCGAACTGCTCACCAACTATGGCCCCATCGCCGTGATCTGGTTCGACACGCCCAAGGGGATCAGCGTGGATCAGAGCCAATTCCTGTTGGATCTCGTCAACTCGATCCAGCCCGATTGCCTGGTGTGTGGACGCCTGGGCAATGCTCTGGGCGATTACGCCTCGGCAGGTGACAACAAGATCCCGCAGCAACTCACCGAATTGGACTGGGAGACGCCGGCCACGATCAACGACACCTGGGGTTTCAAGAGCTACGACCACAACTGGAAATCGAGCGAAGACCTGATCCGCAAGCTGGTGGACATCGTGAGCAAAGGCGGCGCCTACCTGCTCAACGTCGGCCCCACCGCCGAGGGGGTGATCCCGCAGCCCAGTGTGGAGCGGCTGGAAGCCATAGGCGCCTGGCTCGACGTCAACGGTGACTCGATCTACGGTACTCGGCCTGGCCCGATCCAGGGCGTGGACGGGTGCCGCAGCACGCGCAAGGACGATACGATCTACTTGCACGTCTTCGACTGGCCACAGGACGGCGTGATCGAACTGCCCGATCTGCCTGTGGGCGCGGCGTGGTTGCTGGCCGATCCTGCCCGCACACCCCTGTCGGTGCAGAGCGAAGCCGGGCGCGTCATCGTCCGCGCGCCGGCGCAGCCGCTCGACGCCGCCGACACTGTCGTTGTCCTTGAGGGCTAGTACAAGGTGGCGCTTCTGCTTTTCACAGTTGAGCCACAAGAATCTTCAGATCAGGAGGGGAGATGCACTTTCAACCGACATTTGAATCGGTCAGCAGCCATGTTGTGCCGGATTGGTTTCACGATGCCAAGTTGGGGATCTTCGTACACTGGGGGCTGTACTCGGTGCCGGGGTGGGCGCCGCTGGCCGGTGAACTGAGCGATGTGTTCGAGAGCGGCGATTGGGCCACCTGGTTCGCAAACAATCCCTACGCCGAGTGGTACTACAACTCGCTGCGCATCGACGGCTCGGCCACGCAGCGTTACCAGCACGCAACCTACGGCGCGGATTCGTCCTATTTCGATTTTGTGTCGCACTTCAACCAGGCGGTGGCTGGTTGGGATCCGGCGGAGTGGGCGGTACTTTTCCGCTCGGTGAGGGCACAGTACGTGGTGCTCACCACCAAACATCACGACGGATTTCTGCTTTGGCCCAGCCGCCACCCCAACCCGTTCATCGAAGAGTACCACGCCCGCCGCGATCTGGTGGGTGAGCTAACCCAGGCCGTCCGCGCGCAGGGGATGGAGATGGGCCTCTACTACTCCGGCGGCCTCGATTGGACCTTCAACCCCCACGTGATCCAGGACATCGCCGACATCCCGGCGGGCGTGCCGCAAACGCCCGAGTATGTCGACTACGCCAATGCCCACTGGCGCGAGCTGATCGAACGCTACCAGACCGCGATCCTGTGGAACGACATCGCCTACCCGGCAGGCACCAACCTGAACCAGCTCTTCGCCGACTTCTACAACACCATCCCGCACGGCGTGGTGAACAACCGCTTCACCCAGCGCTTCTCACTGGCCGAAGGCAACATCACCAGCGATAACCACTGCGACTTCGACACGCCGGAATACGCGTCGTTCGCTGAGATCCGCGACAAGAAGTGGGAATCCTGCCGCGGTGTGGGTGCGTCGTTTGGCTACAACCGCCAGGAAGGCCCCGATCAATACATCCAAGAGGACGATCTGATCCGCTCGTTCGTCGACATCGTCAGCAAGAACGGCAATCTGCTGCTCAACGTCGGCCCCATGGCCGATGGCACGATCCCCGACTTACAACGTGAGCGTCTGCGTGCGCTGGGCGACTGGCTGGCTGTCAACGGCGAAGGCATCTTCGGCAGCCGCCCGTGGGCCCGCGCCGAGGGCGCAGCGCACAGCGACGGCCAATCTGTGGGCGTTCGCTACACGCAAAAGGACGGCAAGATCTATGCCTTCCTCATGGACGCACCGTCACATGCGGAGATTGTAATCGATGATTTCCCAATCCGCGACGCTGCCCAGATTCACCTGCTCGGCAGCCCTGATCCGCTCAAATTCAGCGCCGTCGAGGGTGGTGTCCTGGTGAATCTACCGGCGTTGTACTCCGGGTCGCCGGTGCATACGCTGTGTATCGACTAAGGACATCTAAGAATTTTAATGATCCACGAAGGCACACGAAGCACCACGAAGAGGAGAAGAGAGGGACACGGATTTCAGGATTAGCAGGACAGCAGAGCGAAAAGCTTTCTGCCTGTTCTTTTCTGCCTTCGTGTATCTTCGTGTGCCTTCGTGGATCATTATTTCTCTGGTTTCTCCTAAGGAAATTTAAGAGAAACAATGATCCACGAAGGCACATGAAGGAGCACGAAGAGAGGGACACGGATTTCAGGATTTCCAGGACAGCAGAGCGGAAAAGCTTTCTGCTTGTTCTTTTCTGGCTTCGTGTCTCTTCGTGTGCCTTCGTGGATCGTGTTTTCTCTGGTTTCTCCTAAGCAGAAAGCAGATCGAGCCGGGTAAGGATATCGTTGAGATCGTCCAGTGTGAGGTCGTCCACAGGCGTGAATGGCTTGCGCAGTGTGGGTGACGCGATGGCGCCACGTTTGGCGTAGATGTGTTTGCGCAACGCCAGGTTGATCGCCTTTTGGTTCTCGAAGCGGATCAGCGGCACGTAGTGGTAGAAGGTCTCTGTGGCGCCGTCGATGTCGCCTGCCGTCCACTTGCGGTGGATTTCCACCAGGATTTCGGGGAAGGCGAAACCGGTCATGGTGCCGGTGGCGCCGTGGCGCAGTTCTTCGAGGAACATCATGCCGCCCAGCCCGCCGAAGATGACCATGTCGGGGCAGGCTGCGCGCACGTAGCCGACTTTGGTGGGCGACGGTTCGTCTTCGAGCTTGAGGAAGTTGCAGATCGGCGCTTCCTCGGCGATGCGGGCGATGGTCTCCACCGTCATGGTGACGCCGGTGCTGCTGGGGTGATCCTGCACCACGATGGGGATGTCGAGGGCGTCGGCGATGGTGAGGTAGTGGCCGCGGATCGCCTCTTGATCGGCTTTCATGAACTTGGGCGGCGCGATCATCACGGCCTGCGCCCCCAATGCCTGGGCGCGCTTGCTTCGGATCAGGCAGCCTTCGGTGGTGTCGTCGTGGCTGGCGCCTACGCAGATGGAGATACGACCATCGTTGGCCTTGAGCACGCCTTCGATGATCAGATCACGCTCGTCTTCGGGTACTTTGCTCGTCTCACCCAACACGCCGAGGATGGTCATGCCGTTGACGCCCTTCGCCACGTTGAAGTCGGTGAGCGTCTTCAGACTCTCCAGATCCAACGAATAGTCGGGGTGAAACGGCGTGGGGGTGATGTTGTAGATGCCGGTTACGTAGCTGAAGTCTTGCATAGAATCTCTCCTGAAGTGAGGAAGATTTACGATTGACGATTGACGATTGACGATTTCTTCGTTGAGCCTACGAATTCGTGATGGGTTTATTGGCTTGGTCAAGAGTAGTGGCCCAAGCACTGTCACTTGCTCAACACGACAATCGTAAATCGTCAATCGTCAATCGTAAATACTTATCATCGTTTTGATTCCCTGTGAAAGTTCAATTTGTGCACGAAATCCCGTCTCTTCCACCAGTCGTTGGATGTCGAGGGGGATGCGGGTGTTGTGCGCGTGCTGGACGATGTCGGCGGCGCTGGGATCGTCGATCCACTCGGCCTGCAAGCCGTGGACGGCGAATTGCGCCACCAATTCGGCGAAGGTGGTGGGGACGCCGGTGCTGATGTTGTAGGCAGGATACCGCCACTGCGGCGCATTGAGCAACATCCACACGGCGCGGGCCACGTCTTCGGCGTGAACCCAGTCGCGGCTGACGTGGGGGCCGGCGACGCGGATCGGCTTGCCCGCAGAGCAGGCGGTGTAGACGCGGTGCATCAAACTGGTGCGGCTGCGGCTGTCGCTTGTGCGTTCCATCGGGCCGTAGACGGAAGCCAGCCGCACCGATGTCATGGGCTTGCCGGAAAGGGCGGCGTAGCGCGTGGTGAGCAGTTCGCCGCTGTATTTGGTGATGGCGTAGAGGTTGTTCATCTCTAGCGGGCCGTCTTCGGGCAGGGGCGAGGGCAGGCGGGCGCTGTCCACCGAGTAGACGCCGCTGCTGCTCACGTTGATCACCCGCTGCACCGAGGACACCGTCATCGCCGCGTCCAGCACGTTGATCGTGCCGCCCAGGTTCACGTCGACGATGCGGGTGGGCGCGGCGGCTTCTTGCTCGTCGGTGGCGGTGATGGCGGCGGCGTGGACGATGTGCGTGATTTGTTGATCCTCGATCAGGGCGCGCACAGCTTCCCGATCCACGATGTTCAGCCGAACATGGATCAATGAATCCGCGACGGGCTGCAAAAAGGACGAGGCGATCTCGTCCATAGCCGTCAGATCGGCGACGACAACCGCAGCCGACGGTTGATCCGCCAGAAAACGAACTAAGTTAATTCCCACAAAACCCAAACCGCCGGTGACAAGGATTTTCATAATTTTCGATTTTCGATTGACGATTTACGATTGTCAATCGAAAATCGTCAATCCCCCCATTCCATGTTGCTCATAAAACGCGGCCAGCTCTATCGTTTTGCCGGTTTCGCTGCTTTCGATGGCGGCGAAGCAGAGGGCGAGGGTGCGCAGGTGGTCGAGGCCGCTGCATTCGAGTTCGCTGCCCGTGCGTACGTGGCTGATGAACGAGGTGAGCAGGGCGTCGGTGTCGTCGTAGAAGGCGGTGAAGTCGGGCAGTTCGATGGGCGTGAGTGCTTCGTCTTTGGTGTGCGCATAGGACAGGTCCTCGAAGAGCTGGCGCTGCACGATGACGCCGTCGGCGCAGTCGGTGCGCCATTGGAATTGCAGCGCGTCCCAGCCACCGGTCCACGTGCCGATGTAGTTGACCTCCATGCCGCCTTCGAGGGTGAGCAGGCAACTGACGTTGGCGTCGTGGCGGTACATGCTCCAAGACGGGTTCCACGTGCGGCAGGCGACTTTTTCCACTTCGCGGCCGTAGCAGTAGCGAATCAAGTCCAGATGGTGGATCGACTGCTCCAGCATCATGGGGTGCTGCATGGTGAGCGGGTATTTGTTGAGCCGCGGTTGCATGCCGTCGCGGTTGCGTAGGTAGGCGAAGAGGCCGAAGCCAGGCGCGCCCACGGTCTGCTGCGCGATCATCTCTTTGATTTTGCGGCTGACAGGCAGGTAGCGGAAGTTGAGACCGACCATGAGCGGCAGGTTTGCGTCCGCGGCCATGCGCACGATCTCCACGCCTTCGGCCATGTCCAGCGTCAGCGGCTTTTCGGAGAGGAGGGGCAACCCTGCGCCGAAGACCTGCCGCGCCTGCGCCAGATGACCGTCGGGCGGCGTCACTAAAAGGACGGCGTCGCTCGTCGTCTCGGCCAGCGCCGCCGCCAGATCGGTGAAGACCGGCACATCGGGGTGCGATTCCTGAAACAACGCCAGCCGCTCAGGGCTCACGTCCACGTAGCCGCTGGGTACAACGTCGGTGCGCCGATCCATCACCTCGCTCCACATGCGCCCGCGGTTGCCCAGGCCGACGTGGAGGAGGCGGAAGGGGGTTGCTGACATGAATGTTGTCCTTTGGGAGATTTACGATTTTCGATTGACGATTTACGATTGTCGTGTTGAGGAAGTGATTGTGCTTGGGCCAGTGTTCTCGGACAAGCCAACAAACCGATCACGAGTTCATAATTTCAACGTGAAATCGTCAATCGTCAATCGCAAATCGTAAATTCATCTCTACGCCTTCACAGCCTTTTCCGCGATAAACTTGCCCATGCGCGCCACTGCTTCTTCGATCCGCGCCAACGGTTGCAGGTAGCTGATGCGGATGTACTTGCCGCTGGGATCGCCGAAGAGTTCACCGGGGAAGATGAGGACGCCGGTGTTGCGCAGCAGTTGCTCGCAGAATTCGGGCGCGGCCATGCCGGTGCTGGAGACGTTGGTGTAGATGTAGAAGGCGCCGCCGGGATGGCCGTAGGTGAGGCCCATGTCGGTGAGCGCCTGCATGAGGAAGGCGCGCCGCTCGGCGTAGGCGGCGATCATCTCATCCACCGGATCTTGGGGACCGGTGAGCGCGGCCAGCGCGGCGAACTGCGACGGCGTGCTGGTGTTGATGCTCAGCGTGTGGCGCGGTTCGGTGAGCGCACGCACAAAGGGCGCGGGCGCGGCGATGTAGCCCACGCGCCAGCCGGTCATGGCGTAGGTTTTGCTGAAGCCGTTGAAGGTGATGGTGCGCTCCTTCAGCCCCGGCAACGTGGCAATGGACAGGTGATCGGAGCCTTCGTAGATGAGCTTGGCGTAGATCTCGTCGCTGAAGACGATGAGGTTGTGGCGCACGGCCAGGTCGGCGATCTCTTTGATCACCTCGGGCGGGGTGACCGCGCCGGTGGGGTTGTTGGGCGTCACCAGCACGAGGATCTTACTGCGCGGGGTGATGCGCGCCTCGATCTCCTTGGGCATGAGCGCGAAATCGTCTTCTTCGTAGGTGGGGACAGGCACCGGCACGCCGCCGCATAGGATCACGGCGGTGTCGTACGAAGTGAAACGGGGCGAGGTGATCAGCACTTCGTCGCCCGCTTCCACCAGCCCCAGCATACAGAGCATGATCGATTCCTGCACGCCCGCGGTGACCACGATTTCGTCGGCGCCGTAGTCGAGTTTGTACTCGTCGCGCAGATGGACCGCAATCGCCTGACGCAACGGCGGCATGCCCGTGGGCAGCGTGTAGTGGTGCTGATTGTCGTCGATGGCCTTCTTGGCCGCCTCGACAATGTGGTGCGGCGTGTGAAAATCTGGATCCCCGCGGCCCAGCGCAATCACATCGGGGATCGTCCCGGCGATCTCCAACATTTTGGTGCGGAAGCCGACGTCTTCTTCGTGGATGCGGGAGGCGAGCTTGGCGGTTAAGAATGTTTTTGTCATTTTCGTTTGATCCTTTGGGGGGGAGGGGTAATGCGTAATTCGTAATGCGTAATTGGTTGACGATGATGCGTGCCAATTGGCGACCAACACCGTTGACGAATTACGCATTACGGATTACGCATTACGCTACACCATCCGTCGTCCTTCCTTAAACGTCATCGTCACCTTGCTGATGTCGTTGATGTCTTCGACCGGGTTGCCGTTGACGACGACGACGTCGGCCAGTTTGCCGGCTTCGAGGGTGCCGAGTTTGCTTGCGACACGGTTGATGCCGGCGGCGACACTGGTGGCGCTGCGGATGGCGTCGTAGTTGTCCTTTTTGACGCCGAGTTTGACCATGAAGGCCATCTCGGCGCGATGACGTCGTGGCCGACGACGGGGCTACCGGCGTCGGTGCCAAAGCCGATGACGACGCCGGCGGCGGCGGCGTTGATCAGCCCCTGGTAGCGCGGATCGGCCACGGCCTTCTGGCGTTCTTCGATCTTCCACTCGGGGATCATGTACTTCGCGCTCACTTCGGCCACGCTCTGCATCACCAGCGGCGCAAAGGTGGTGACGATGGGGATCTTCTTGTCGAGCAGAAGTTGGATCGTCTCATCGGTCATGGAGCCGCCGTGTTCCACACAGTCGACGCCGAACTGGGCCACGCGGTTGATGCAGGCGTCGTAGGTGGCGTGGGCGGTGATGGTGAGTCCGTTGCGGTGCGTCTCGTCGATGACGGCGGCCAGTTCCTCGTCGGTGAATTCGAGGGTGTCGTGGCAGGCCATGATCTTGATCAGATCGGCCCCGGCGCGCACCTGTTCGAGCACGGCGCGGCGCATCTCGTCCGCGCCGCTGGCTTCGCGGCAGCACCAGTAGGTGTGGCCGCCGGTCTGGATGATCGAGTTCGCCGGTGATGAAGAGCCGCGGACCAGGGAAGATCCCCTGCTCGATGGCCTGTTTGGCGAAGATGTTGGCCTTGTTCATGCCCAGGTCGCTACGGTGGTGACGCCGGAACGCAGGCTGATCAGCATGTTCCCGGCGGATTTGTAGGCGCTGATCTCGGGCGAGTCGTCCATGGACTGGCGGGCCAGATCGTGGATACCGTCCCAGGCCAGGTGGGCGTGGCTGTTGAAGAGACCGGGCAGGATTGTGCCGCCGGTGTCCACCGCCGCGTCGGCGCGCGATCCCAGGTCCGCGGCGCTGCCCACAGCCGTGATCTTGCCCTTTTCAAACTCCACAAAGCCGTCTTCGATGATCTCATCGCCCACGCAAGTGAGCACGCGTCCGCGCAGGACGGTGTGATCCTGGGGCAGATCGAAGAGCGGCTTGATGACTTTCTGATAACGCCAGGCAGGTGGTTCGGGCATGGGAATGTCTCCTTGTGAATTGGGTGACGATTGGGTTGTTGGATTTTATGAGTAATGCGTAATTCGTGATGCGTAATTCGTTGAGAGGGTTGGTGCAGCATTGGGAACATTTTTTGGCTCAGCAAAACCGCAACCCAATCTATCGACAACGCACTCCACCAATTACGCATTACGAATTACGCATTACGTTTCTCAAGACTCTCCACCAGCTCCGCTGCGATTGTTCGCCACGCCTCCGTCACCGGTGCGCCAGCGACGTGCGGGGTGAGGAGGATCTTGTCTTCGGGCAGGGTGAAAACGGGTGATCGGCGGGCAGCGGCTCGTAGCGGAAGACGTCGAGACCGCCGCCGGCGATCTGCCCGCTTTGCAGGGCGGCGAGGAGGGCGTCCTCGTCGACGAGACGGCCGCGGGCGGTGTTGACCAGGTAGGCCGTCGGCTTCATCATGACAACTCGCGCGCGCCGAAGTGGTTGTCGTTGCCGTCGGGGCCGTCCTGAAAGCGGTGGCTGAGGCTGACGAAGTCGCTTTCGGCCAGCAGATCGTCGAGTTCGCGCCATTCCACGCCGTAACGCGCTTCGGTTTCAGCGTCGAGCCGGGTACGCTGTGTGTAGAGGACGCGCATGCCGAAGGCGCGCAGCCGCTCCGCAATCGCCTTGCCGATGATGCCCAACCCGACGATGCCCACCGTCTTGCGGTAGAGCGTGCCAAAGTCCTCGATGCCGATCCAGTTGTAGGTGTACTTGCGCTGGTCGGTGAGGATCGGTTCGCTGCGGTCGGGCAGCCATTCCTGGGCGCGGGTGCGGCGGCTGACGGAGACGATCTGTCGGCTGAGCATCATGATCAGCAGCACAGCATGTTCGGCCACGCCCACCAACGCCGTATTGGGCAGATCGACCACGTCCACCGATGTTTCGGCAACGGTGGCCTTGCCTTGTCGAGCCGCGCCACCAGCCGCAAGGACGTCCCGCGGCGGTGAGCATGGCGGCGTCGACGTCGACGTTCTCGGTCAAAATCGCCGCCGCGCTGCGGTGAATCGGTCAACGACCATCCAGCAGGCAGCGCCACACGGATCGCCTCGATCTGTTCAGCGCGGATATTGGGATCGGCGAGATAGATGGTTGTCATGTTCCTCCTAGACATAGATTTTGATAAAAAGAAGACGAAGCAGGAATTTGGACACGGATTCCAGGATTAACAGGAGAGACGAATAGGACATATGAATCATCCAAGATCAGGCAATTCCTCTGCCTCCTGACCGTCCTGAAATCCGTGTCCAAATTCCTGCATCATTTCAATCCGAGTTCAGTCAGCGCCTTGGCCGCCCCATCCAGGTTGGTCAACTTCATGCTGGCGTAGTTGGGCGAGAAGATGACGCCTTTGCCCCCCGCTCGATAGGTGGCGAGGACGCTGCGGTAGACGATGTCGGGCGTGCAGACGGCCTGGTCGGCGCGGGTGCGCGGGGCGTCGACGCCGAGGCCCATGTAGACAGGCACTTTGCCCTTGACGCCGCGCACGGTGTCGGCGCACTGACCGTAGACGTAGGTGTCGGGGTCGAGGCCGGCCTGCACGACGTTGTCCCAGGGCGCTTCGTCGAGGCCGAGGATCTTGTACATCAGCGGCGTCAACTCTTGCGGGGCCAGGTCGCGGAAGATCGACTTGTGCAGGTCGCTCATTTCCTTGTGGTAGATCAGGCCCGACTGGTGTTGGTAGGTGATGGGCTTCACCCAATCGGCGTAGCGGGTCTGCTCTTCCCACGGCCACTGCGCCTTGCGGAAGAGGTTGAAGTGGTTGCGGTTCCACACGTTGAGGCCGAATTCCAGGTCGGCGTTGGCCCATTTGACCATGCCGTAGAGTTCGCGATCCAGGTCTTTGTTGCGTTCGAGCCAGAACTTCTCCCAGATCAGGATTTCGGGGTTGGCAAAGAGGACGCGGATGAACTCGATCAGCGAACCGTCCACGAACTCGCCGCCCGCCTGCGCTTTCTGGAAGTATTCCCAAACTTCGAGGAAGGCTTTGCGGCACGCTTCGGGATCGATGCCACGCTGCATGGCCTCTCGGCGGCAGTGCTCACAGAAGCAGCCCGGGGCCTGCCCCGCCACCATCTGATCCAGCGGACTGCGCCGTTCGTTGCACCACATGAAGCCGTCGATGGCATAGGATCTGCAGTGATCTTCCACCATCGACTGCCACCAGCGGCGGTAGTCGGGGTTGTTGGTGCAGGGTTCCGCGCCGTGACGCCCGTAGAGATCCACTTCCAGGTACTGGGGCAGGTTGGGGATGCCCACGTTGTTCACCGATCCGTGACCGGCGTACTTGAAGATCGGCTCCATCAACTCGGGCATCACCTTCATGCCGCGTGCCTTGGCCGCAGGGATCACCATTTCGAGGATGTCGGCGTCACCGATCTCTTTGTCCTTGGCGCGGAAGTGGCGCGGCTTGATGGCGGTGTGTGCGTAGAATTCCTCGTGCGGCTGGATGTATGCGCCGCCCTTCATCGTCAGTGGCTCGGGGACGCCGTGATCGGGCCAGCCGTCCAGATTGTACGAAATGCTGCGCCCCGCCTTCAGGCCCAGCCAAGACACCGTGCCGATCATGAGGACGTTGACGCCCACCCGATCTTGCAGCGTCTCCAACACAGCATCCACACCCTCGTCGATGAAGCTGATGGGGCTGATCTGGATGCCGACGAATTTGCGATCTTGGGTCATGGGAAGTGTCCGTTTGTTGGTGGGTTGATGGAATATAATGCGTGATTCGTAATGCGTAATTGGTCGACGACGATATTTCCCAATTGGCGACCAACACGGTCAAGAATTACGCATTACGCATTGCAACAACTTTCCCGCTCTCGGCGGCTTCATAAATTGCCAAACAGATTTCCAACGCGGCCAGGCCATCCTCTCCCGTGATCACCGGTTCGGTGTCTTGCTCGATGGCGGCGGCGAAGGCGGCGGCCTGGCGGGCAAAGTTGTAGTGCAGACCCAACGCCGTGTCGGCGCTGTGGGTTTCAACGCGATCATAACGCCGTCGTTGCTCAGTTCTGCGAAGGACCGCGTACGCAGACGGGCCAGGCTGCGTGCCGTAGATCTCGGTGTCCCAGTGAGCGGGCTGGGCGCGGTAGGTGGGCGCACACGCGATCAAGGACGCAGCCGCGCCGTTGTCGAAGGTGAGCAACGCAGCGATGCCGCCTTCCACTTCGCTGTCGTCGCCCAGTCCGCGCTTGGGCGCTGACCGAGACGACCTCGCCGCCCAAGAGCCAGCGTAGCCTGTCCACGCCGTGGATGGCGCTGTACATGGTTACACGCCGCCGCCGGCCTGTTCCTTGCTCTCCACCCACCGCGCAGATGACGTCCGCGCTGGCCGTTCATCGTCTCCCGCGCCATCATGGGCTGACCGATGCGGCCCGTGGTGATCCACTCGTGGACGGTCTGCACTTCATCGCGGAAGCGGTGGACGAAGCTGGTGGTCAGCTTCACCTTGGCCTCACGGCAAAGATCCACGATGCGGCGGGCGTCTTCGAGCGTGGTGGCGATGGGTTTTTCCATGAGCACATGCACACCCTGCTGCGCCGCCGCCTCGGTCGGTTCTACGTGCATGTTGTGCGGCAAGCAGCAGACGAGCACATCGATGTCCAGGTCAAAAAGCCGTCGCCAATCGTCCACCGCCGTCGCGCCCACACGCGCCGCCACCGTCTCCGCCGCGGCAGCACCAGATCGGCGATGCCGACCACCTGGGTGGATGGCACATGGCTAAAGCCCACGGCGTGCCGTTCGCCCGCCTGCCCAGCGCCGATGATGCCGATGTTGAGGGGCATGGGTTTGTCCTTTGTCTGTTTATGGTTGGAGATAGTGCGTAGAGCGTAGTGCGCTCAATTCACCCTCATCCGCGGATCCAACGCCACCCGCAACCCATCCCCCATCAAGTTGCTCGCCATGACCACGCTGAGGATGGCGAGGCCGGGGAAGGTGGAGACCCACCACGCTTTTTCGATGAGATCGCGGCCGTCGGCCGTCATCGAGGCCCCACTCGGGGTGGGCGGCTGCGCGCCCAGGCCGAGGAAACTCAGGCCCGATCCCACGAGGATGGCGTTGCCTACCTGCAAGGTGGAAAGGACGATCAACGGCGCGGCGGCGTTGGGCAAAATATGACGGAAAAGAATGCGCGCCGTCGATGCGCCGATGACACGCGCCGAGTCGACATAGAGCAGTTGTCGAATGGAAAGGACGCTGCCGCGCGCCAGCCGGGCGTACTGCGGGATGGTGGAAACGCCCACGGCCAGCATCACGTTTTGGATGCTTGGCCCCAGCGAGGCGATCACCACAAGCGCCAGCAGCATACCAGGGAAGGCGAGCAGCGCGTCCACGAAGCGCATGATGATCGTGTCCACCCAGCCGCCGTAGAAACCGGCCAGCATCCCCAACAGCGTACCGATGAACAGCCCCAGCGTCACGCTGATCACGCCCAACAACAGCGACACCCGCGCCCCAAACAGCACGCGGCTGAAGACATCGCGTCCCAACTTGTCGGTGCCGAACCAGAAATCTGCCGAGGGCGCTTGCCGCGCACGATCCACCGTCATCAGCGGATCATGGGGCGCAATCTGCTCGGCAAAAACGGCCAACAGAATCCACATCAGCAGCAGCCCCACCCCCAACAACGCGCCGCGGTTGCGTGCAAAAATCACACCGCGCCGCCGCAAGCCTTCCCAAAAAGGATTGGCGGCAGCATCGAAATGAGTTGAGGTGGCGAGTTCGGTGGTGGTCATGATTTTTGTCTATTCATAATGAATCCGCGGATCGATCCACGCATAGCTCACGTCCACGAGCAGATTGACGAGCAGGTAGACGACGGCCAGGAAGAGGACACATCCCTGCACCAGCGGGTAGTCCTTCCACAGGATGGCGCTAACGGTAAGGCGACCCAGGCCAGGGCGGCTGAAGACCGTCTCGGTGACGACGGCGCCGGCCAGCATGCCCCCGAATTGCAGACCCAGCATGGTGATCACCGGGATCAGGGCGTTTTTCAGCCCGTGGCGGATCACGAGCAGCCACTCGGGCAGTCCTTTGGCTTTGGCGGTGCGGATGTAGTCTTCGTTCATCACTTCGATCAGGCTGGATCGGGTGAGGCGGCTGATCACGCCCGCGGACACGAAGCCCAAGGTGATGCTGGGCAGGATCAGCGAGTTGAGTCCACTGCCACCCGCCGGCGGGAACCAATCCAGCCGGAAGGCGAAGATGAGGATCAGCAGCAGCCCCAGCCAGAAGATGGGCATCGAGACGCCCACGTAGGCCAGCATCATGGTGGTGGTGTCAATCCACGTGTTCTGGCGCAGCGCCGCGATGATCCCCGTGCTCAGCCCGATCACCAGGGCGAAGATCAGCCCGCCGATGCTCAACTGCAACGTCGAGCCAAAGCGATCCAGGATCAACTCGGTGACAGGCGAACGCAGCCGAATCGAGTCGCCTAGATCGCCCACCACCGCGCCGCTGATGAAGCGTAGATACTGCACGGGCAGTGGATCGTTCAGCCCCATCTGCTCGCGCAATTCGTCGATGCGTTCGGGCGTCACCGCGCCGCCCTCGGCCCCGGCCAACATCAACTGCGCCGGATCGCCGGGCAGCGCGTGCATGATCGCAAAGACGATCAACGAGATCAAGAATAGCACAGGGATCAGTTGGATGAGACGGTTGCCGATGTAGGGTAGCATTGCGCACTCCGGGCGAAGAAAGCAGATGATGAGATGATGGGGATGATGAGATGAGGCATCACCCCATCATCCCATCATCTCATCATCTCGATCGTTTCGGTCGGACCTCATCTACTCTTCGATGTACGTATTGTGCAGGTAGAAGTAATTCCCCTCAGACGCCAACTGGAAGTCGCGCACGTTGCCGGCCAGGGCGTAGAAGACAGGCTGGCTCAGGGTCGGGGCCATCAGGGCGTTTTCCATGATCTTCACCTGGGCCTGGGCAGCGATGTCACAGCGCTGCTCGAAGTCGCCCACGGTGCGCAGTTGAGCGACCAGGCCGTCTAATTCTTCATCGGCGAAACCGGTCCACGCCCAGCCGCCGGGTTCGTCCCAGCGCGAGTTCCAGATCATATCGAGGATCATGGGATCTGGGGAACGCTGGCGTTCGTAGATCAGGTCGAAGTCGCGGTTGTTGACCATGTCGATCTGGATCGGGCCGGCCACCTGTTCCACCTGCAAGTCGACGCCGATGAGACGCCACTGTGCCTGCATGGCTTCGCCGATTTCCACGTGATGCAGCGTCGTCCAGCGGATGGTGAGCGGCGTGCCGTCCTCGACGCCTTCCACACCGTAGGCTTCGCGGATGCCGTCGCCGTCTTCGTCGCGGTAACCAATGGCTTCGAGCATCTCCATCGCCTTGGCGGTGTCGTAGGGGTACATCGTCTCGACATCGCTGGTGTAGCAGGGATGCTTCACATTGAGCGGGCCTTTTTGCTCCAGATACGCGCCGTCGTAGAGCAGATCGTTGAGACCTTCTTGATCGATGGCATAGAGGAGCGCCTGACGCAGTTCCAGAATGTTGAGCGGCGCATTGCGCACGTTGAAGACCTGCTGCAAACCCGTCCCTGCCTGGAAGCCGGTGAGGAACTGGTATTCGTCGGAGTTCTGGTAGTCTTCGCGATAGGTGGGCGGCAGTTCGCGGGCGATGTCTGCGTCCCCGGTAGAGACGACGCTGCCCAGCACCGCAGCTTCACCGATGAAGAGGATGGTCACGCTGTCGAGATAGGCCGCACCTTCATGGTTCTGAATCGGGTTCCAGCCACCATAGTCTTCCCATTTGGTGAAGATGATGCGATCATTGGCGATCCACTCATCGAGCAGGAAGGGGCCGGTACCCACAAGGTGCTTGTCGAACTCGGTGACGCTGTACTCGGCTGCGGCGGTGGGCGACCAGAGCGGAATGCGGCGGGCGGCGTCGAGTAACGTCACCCAGGGTTCGCTGTAGTTGATCTGCACGGTGAATTCGTCGACCACGTCAATGGACTCGACGGGGCCGAGATCGGCGGCCATCTGCACAGAAGCGGTTTCGGGCGCCTTGATGCGCTCCAGGTTGTACTTCACGGCTTCGGCGTTGAAGGGCGTACCGTCTTGGAACATCACGTCATCGCGCAGTTTGAAGGTCCACACCGTGCCTTCTGGGTTCGACTCCCACTCTGTGGCCAGTGACGGCAGGAACTCACCGTCGGGGCTGAGCACCACCAACGGATCAGAGACGAACGAGTTGAAGAGCCAGGTCGGCTGGTACGGATCGATGTGACCGTCGAGTGAGGCCGGTTCACTGCTGGCAGGGAAGGCGATGACCAGATCGCCGCCCTTTTCCGCCGGTTCCGCGGCAACTTCACTGCTCTCGCCGGTCGTCGCTTCGCCCCCCGACGGCGTCGCCGCGGGTGCGCAGGCAGCCAGCAGAAGCGCAAAAATCATCGTCAACACAAACCAAAGCGATACTTTTCGATGCCGGTGCATAGTTTCCTCCTGGGAATCGGTTTGGATGGTGGGCAGAGTGTGTTGTGGTTGGGTGGGTCTCCTTTCTGGGCTAGGGGCTGGGGATCGGGGACTGGGGACTGGGAGATCGCTGAATAGGCAAGCGAATTCCTAATAGCGAAAATGTGTCCACGAAATGGTGTGGAGTGAGCGCCTGACTCCAGGAAATCACCATCACCAAATACAACAACCTTCGCTCAGTCCCCAGTCCCTAATCCCCAGTCCCTGGCTCCCTCCTATCCACCGTAATCTCGCCTCGTTGCATCACGATCAGCGGCGCTGCTGGTTGTTCTAGCACAGAAAGATTCTGCGTCGGGTCACCGTTGAGGACGATGAGATCGGCGCAGAAGTTGGGGGCGATTTGGCCGATGGTGTCTTCCAGGCCGAGGGCTTCGGCGGCGACACGCGTGGCGGACGCAATCACGGCTTTGTTCGGGAGGCCGGCCTGGGCCAGATGCTTCATCTCGAAGGACAGACTGCCGTGGTAAACATAGGGCATCCCGGCGTCGGTGCCGGCGACGACACGCACGCCGCGTTTGTGGGCGCGTTCCACCGTCTTGTACATGGCCCCCGTCGCCAGGACGTACCATTTGCGCGTGGCGGCGTCTTTGGGCGGGGCGTCGTTGGCGATGCTCTGCGCTTCGGGGCTGAGCGTCGGCACGAGGAAGCGCCCACCCTCGGCGATCTGGTCGAGCAGTTCATCGGTGAGGAAGCGGCCATGCTCGAACGTGTCCACGCCGGCGCGGATGGCGTCCTGTACGCCGGGGCCGCCGTGACAATGGGCGGCGACCTTGCGCCCGGCGTTGTGGGCCACTTCGCAGATAGCCTGCATCATGTCGAAGGTCAACTCGGGGCTGCATTGGCCGCCCAGTGCGCGCACGTACTCGCTGAGGGTGGCGTTGAGCTTGATCACGTCGGCGCCGCGCATCAACTGTTCCCATGTGGCGCGGCGGGCTTCGTCCGCGCTCTCCACCACCACGCCGATGGACGACAGCATCTCAAGCGGTGTGCCTGGTCGGGCGTAGCGTCGCGCGTCCATGTGACCGCCGGGGCCGGTGATGCCGTGACCACACGCCACAATGCGCGGCCCCAACTGCCAGCCTTCGTTGATGGCGTCGCGCAGGGCGATGTCTACCCAATCATTCGCGCCCAGATCGCGGATCGTCGTGATCCCGTTTTCCACCTGGCGACGGGCATTGCGGGCAGCTTTGAGCGCGCTGGTGGCGGGCAGGCGGGTGAGCGTCACCAGCCGCCAATCCTCGTTGGGATCTCCATCATGGACCACGTGGGTGTGGGCGTCGATGAGGCCGGGCATCACGGTGTATCCGCTCAGGTCGGTCACGGGAGCGGCGTGCTGTTCACCGAACTGCGCCCAGTCGTCCACGGCCACGATGACGTCGTCTTCGAGCAGGATGCCCTGGTTGTGCAACACACGATCATTCGGATCGGCGGTGATGACGGTTCCGGCGCGGATCAGGGTTGGTGGCATGGGTGTGTCCTTTGAGTCGACTGTTAACAGGCAACACGCAAAAAAAGAGCATGTGCGACAACACGCGCTACGCCAGCAATCGTCGCTTGGCGTTTTGCACGTGCTGGATGCTGGCAACTAGGGCAGCATCGAGATCACGGCGACGCAGCGCTTCGACTAGGATCTTGTGCTCGTCGAGCGCTTCTTCGAGTCGGGCGCGCTTTTTGATAGTCTGGAAGCCGCCGTAGATGAGCAGTTCGGATACGTCGGACATGATCTGCACCAGGCGGCGGTTATCGGTCCAGCGCACGATTTGTAGATGCAGCGCTCGATCGCTTTTGGAAGAATTCCCAGAAATTTTGGGCTTCCAGCGCGGCTTCCTGGTTAACGACGAAACCATCCAGCACGGCAATATCCACCGGTTCACCATCTCGTGTGAGCAGGCATTGAAGGCTGAATGTCTCGGTGCATTGCTGCACTTCGAGGCATTCCCAGATCTCCTGCACGCTCATCTCCACCACCACCGATCCGCGGTTGGCATAGCGGCGCACTAGCCCCAACTGCGCAAGACGCATCAAGCCTTCGCGAATGGGTGTGCGGCTCATGCCGGCTTCCTGGGCCAATTGCACTTCGCGCAGCACAGTGCCAGGTGGAATGTCACCGGAAAAGATGCGCTGACGCAACCACTCGTAGGCATGTGCGCCGCGCAGGGTGTCCAGTTTTTCGGTAGAATCGACGTTCGATTCGTCTTGGGCGTGATGAGTCATGACCGGCGCATGCAATGAATGAAGAATGATGAATGTGTCGATAAAGCTGATTGTATACAAGATGCATACAGATTGTACCGAAAATGGCGAGAGATGCAAGTGGAGATCGGGGACTGGGGATTGGGTTGAGTTTGGTGCTTCTGGATTGGGGTGATTCGTTGTGGGTGGGAGATGATGGGATGATGACGGCTCGTGGTCCCCATCATCCCATCATCTCGTTTTCACAAAAACCACCCAATCCAGAGGTGCGACTCTCAACCCGGTCCCCAGTCCCCAATCCCTAGTCCCCAGTCCCCAACCTTTCCGGCATACGCGCCTCGATCCACATCTTGATCTCGTCCAATCCCTCGCCGCTGAGCAGGTTGGCGAAGACAAATGGACGGTCACCGCGGGCGCGGGTGGCATCGCGGCGCATGACTTCGACATCGGCGCCGACGTATTGGGCGAGATCCTGCTTGGTGATGACGAGCAGGTGCGAGCGCATGATGCCGGGGCCGCCTTTGCGCGGCAACTTCTCGCCCGAGGTGACGTCGATGACGTAGATCTCCACGTCCACGAGTTCGGGGCTGAAGGCTGCGGCCAGGTTGTCGCCGCCGCTTTCCACGAAGACGAGTTCCAGCTTGCCTGGGAAGCGGCGGTGCAGTTCGTCGATGGCCTCCAGGTTCATGGAGACGTCTTCGCGGATGGCGGCGTGCGGACAGCCGCCAGTCTCCACGCCGATGATGCGTTCTGGCGACAACGCATTGGTCCGCGTGAGGATCTCGGCGTCCTCGCGGGTGAAGATGTCATTCGTTACCACGCCGATCTCGTAGCGAGACGACATGGCCTTGCACAGTTTCTCGATCAGCGTCGTCTTGCCCGATCCAACGGGACCGCCGACGCCGACGCGGAGTGTGGGAGTGGTCATTGGATTGCCTTTCGGAAAATCGTAAATCAAGACATGAACAGCCGTCCGTCCAAATAAGCATGCTGCATCGCTCGGATGTCCTGGGCCGGGGTGAAGCTGCCAAAGTCGGCCAGGGTGCTGTTTTGGGCGATGTGGACGGCATCTTCGATGGCGGGCCAGAGCGCTTTGACGGTTTGCAGGGCGTCGGTCTGGCCTAGCGGCACGAGACGGACGGCGGCGGACGCCTGGCTGGCAACGAAGGTGTAGCAGTAGGCGGTGAGGATGTCGTCGATCTCCAGGCCCAGCGCGCCGCCGAGGACACCAAAGACAATGGCGTGCTGGCCCGCGATGGTGCCGTCCTGGATGTCGGTGTGCAGGGCGTCGAGCATGGGATCGGGGCCGACTAGGGATCGTCCACTGCGCAGAAGACGACGGCCCACTTCTTCGCTGGCTTTGCGCGCTTCTGCGGCGGGTCGGGCGGCGGACAGCAACGAATCGAGAAATCGGAGGCGAGCTAGATCAGCGTCCTCCCGCGCCAGGACCGTTTCTTTGCAGATCAGAAGGTCTACCTTGGATAGTCCCCAGCGAAGTTGGCCCAATAACAACGATTGAAGCGCCGCCGCATCAGTTACTCGTCCTTCCTGCACATACGTCTCCAACCCATACGAATGCGCAAACGCCCCGGTCGGGAACATGGAGTCGCAGACCTGGAGCAGGGCGAGCAGTTGGGATGACGAGAGAAAATGGGTGTACATAAGGTTGAATTTACGATTGACGATTTCGTGTCGAGCATGTGAGCATACATTGGGTTCTCTAGACGTATAGTTCCCAATTTAGAGTCAATTTCTCAACCAGACAATCGTAAATCGTCACTCGAAAATCAAAAAAGGAAGTATCTTTGCGCCATTGGCAACACGTCCGCCGGGTCGCAGGTGAGCAGTTCACCGTCGACGCGCACTTCGTAGGTTTCGGGGTCGACGCTGATGTTGGGTGTGAAGGTGTTGTGGACCATGTCGGCTTTGGTGACGCCGCGGCAGTTACGCACAGGGACGGCGATTTTGTGCAGGCCGAGCGTCTGGTGGACGCCGGCGGCGTGTCCTGCCTGGGAGAGGAAGGTGAGCGATGTGCTGCCTACGGCGCGGCCGTAGTTGCCGAACATGGGTCGCCCGATCACCGGCTGCGGCGTGGGGATCGAGGCGTTGGCGTCACCCATGGCGGCGTAGGCGATGAAACCACCCTTGACGATGATCTGCGGCTTGACGCCGAAAAAGGCCGGGTGCCAGAGCACAAGATCGGCGACTTTGCCCGCTTCGAGGGAGCCGACGTAGTCGCTGAGGCCGTGGGTGATGGCCGGGTTGATGGTGTATTTGGCGATGTAGCGCTTGACGCGGGCGTTGTCGTTGTCGCCGGTCTCTTCGGGCAGGCGGCCGCGCTGCACTTTCATTTTATGCGCGGTCTGCCAGGTGCGCAGGATCACTTCGCCGACGCGGCCCATCGCCTGTGAATCCGACGCCATCATGCTGAATGCACCGAGATCGTGGAGGATGTCCTCGGCGGCGATGGTTTCGGGGCGGATGCGCGATTCGGCGAAGGCAAGGTCTTCGGGGATGGCCGGATCCAGGTGGTGACAGACCATGAGCATGTCGAGGTGTTCGTCGATGGTGTTGACGGTGAAGGGTCGCGTCGGGTTGGTGGACGAGGGCAGGACGTAGGGCAGCCCGCAGACTTTGATGATGTCGGGGGCGTGGCCACCGCCGGCGCCTTCGGTGTGATAGGTGTGGATCGTGCGTTCTTTGAAGGCGGCGATGCTGTCTTCGACGAAGCCGGCCTCGTTGAGCGTGTCGGTGTGGATGGCGATCTGCACGTCGTAGGCGTCGGCGACACTGAGGGCGCAGTCGATGGCGGCGGGTGTGGTGCCCCAGTCTTCGTGCAGTTTGAGGCCGATGACGCCGGCTTCGATCTGTTCGTTGAGCGAGGCGGGCAACGACGAGTTGCCTTTGCCCAGGAAGCCCAGGTTCATGGGGAAGGCTTCGGCGGCTTCCAACATGCGGTGGATGTTCCACGCGCCGGGGGTACAGGTGGTGGCGTTGGTACCGGTGGCCGGTCCTGTGCCGCCGCCGAGCATGGTGGTGATCCCCGACGAGAGCGCTTCTTCGATCTGCTGCGGGCAGATGAAGTGGATGTGCGAGTCGATGCCGCCCGCGGTGACGATCATGCCTTCGCCGGCTAGCACTTCGGTGGCCGCGCCCACGATCATGCCGGGGGTGACGCCTTCCATCAAGTTCGGGTTGCCCGACTTGCCAATGCCCGCGATCTTGCCGTCGCGGATGCCGATGTCCGCTTTGACGATGCCCCAGTGATCGATGATGAGGGCGTTGGTGATCACCAGATCGAGTGCGCCTTCGGCCCGCGTCACGCCGGGCATCTGGCCCATGCCATCGCGCAGCGTCTTACCGCCGCCGAACTTGGATTCATCGCCGTAGTGGGTGAAGTCCTGCTCCACCTCGATGATCAACTCGGTGTCGGCCAGGCGCACCCGGTCCCCGACGGTGGGGCCGTAGAGATCGGCGTAGGTTCGTCTTGGAATGCGGAGAGCCATAAAACCCCCTTTGGGAATTTACGATTTGCGATTGACGAGGAACAATTTACGATTTGCGATTGACGATTTACGATTCTCTGGTTGAGATCGCGAACGCTAAATCGTCTGTTTTGGGGCTAACACTGAAACTGACCAGAAACCGCATCACGTCCTCTACACGACAATCGTCAATCGTAAATCGTCAATCGCAAATCGTAAATCATTTCTTGTCCAGTGCGCCTTCGACGCGCCCATTCAGCCCGTAGACCACGCGCGCGCCCTTGAGTTCCACCAATTCCACCTCTTTTTCGTCGCCCGGTTCAAAGCGGACGGCGACGCCGGAGGGGATATTGAGCCGCATACCGTAGGCGGCGTCGCGGTCGAATTGCAGGGCGGCGTTGACTTCGTAAAAGTGGAAATGCGACCCCACCTGCACAGGACGGTCGCCAACGTTGGCCACGCTGACGCTGACGGTCTTGCGCCCTGCATTGGCGAGGATGTCGTCGTCGCGGAGAAGGTATTCGCCGGGGATCATGGGGTGTTCTCCTGGGAATGAATGAGAAGGGTAATGCGTAATTCGTAATTGGTTGAGCGAGTGATGCCAATATTGGAAAATGGTACTCGACGAGTTACGGATTACGCATTACGCTACCGTATCGGTTGATGAATTGTCACCAGTTTCGTGCCATCCGGGAACGTGCCTTCGACCTGGATCTCGTCGATCATGTCGGCGACGCCGTCCATGACGTCTGCGCGGGTGAGGATGGTGGCGCCGTAGCGCATGAGATCGGCCACGCTGCGCCCGTCGCGAATGCCTTCGAGGACGTCGGCGGTGATGAGGGCAACGGCTTCGGGATAGTTGAGCTTGAGTCCGCGGGCTTTGCGATCTTTGGCCAGCATACCGGCCATGTAGATCATCAATTTGTCTTTTTCACGCGGCGTCAGATTCATGGAACGTCCTCACTTGCGCAGGGCGGTGGTGGGTCGGTGCAGGTGACGGTTGCGCACGACGGCGCGCAGATCCTCGAAGGCGGCGTAGATCGGCGAAAGTCGCTGCGCCACCATGCGGGCGGCGATGCCGTTGCGCGCCAGCGGCGAAATCGAGCCAAACGCGCCAGGACGGGCGAACGTGTCCTGGTGGCGGGTGCAGAAGTCGGCGGCGTTGATATTCCAGGCAGTTAGGTCGCCGAGCAGATACCAGCTTCCCCAGCACGGATGGTCTTCGAGCAGGCCGAGATCGAGGACATTCCCCTGATCCGGACGGCAGCGCATGGCGTCGTAGAGGAGCAGGCCGTCCTCGTCGCGGGCCACGATCTTTGATGCGAAGTTGGTGAATTCGAGCACTTCACCGCGGGCCAGCCGACCGGGCATGACGATGTCATGCAGCAGCAGCAAGCCGCCGCGATGGACGGTGATCTCGAATTCCTGGCGCAGATCGGATTGGGCGAAGAGGATCTGTGCGTCGGGTACGTACTCGAAGACGGCGCCGGGCTGCACGTCGATCACCGTGCGCTGTGTGGCCGGGCGGTCGGGCATGCGGAAGACCTTGGTGGCGGCCTGGGTGGTGAGCAGCGCGTGGGCGCCAGCCGCTACGTTGATCTGGACATCGTAGTCGTCGCCCTGCACGATGCCGCCGGTGGGGCTGAGCAGGTAGACACAGCGCACGCCGGCTTCGTCTTCGATGGTGCGCATGATCTGCAATGGTGGTCGCCAGTAGCTGTGGACCAACGCCGTGCGTGTCCTCTGGCGGACGAAGGTCATGTGCAGCGCGCCATGTCGCCCCGTCAGCGCAGGGACGGGTGTGTCAATCACGGTGGGCAGCTGAAGAACGGTCAACATAGCTCGGCATTATCGCGTAGATCGGTGGCGGATCCATTGGTGATTTTCTACAAAGATTGATTGTCAATTGTGTACAAGGTGTGTACAAAGAAACCTTTCAATCGAAAGGATCAATTGGGGCGTCGAGAAAGCGTGGCGTAGGCGATTCGGCGACAAGGTCGGCAGGTTCGGCGAGCAGGATTCCCTCACTTTGGGCGATGTCTTTCAATTCTGGCGTGAAGCCACTCTTTGAAAACAAAGTGTAGACAACATTGTCCCGATGCTGTTCTGCAAGGAGCACCTGTGTTTTGCGCTGCAAATCGGTCAGAATATTCAGCCCGATAGGTTTGGCACTCCACTTGCATTCGCCAACCAGAAGTGTGTTGTCGCTGTCACCCACAGCAACGACATCGATTTCCTCACGGTTGTTCCACCAACTACCCACGCGTTCCAGCAGAAAAGGCAGCTTCCCCGTCCGCGCCAAACGCGCAATGTAGGCTCGTGACACTTCCTCAAAGGCATGGCCGACAAATGAATCGAACACCGGCTCAATGCGTGTAGAAAAAACGGCGTCAACCAGGTCCAGATCCAGTGATCCTCGATAGGGGTGGACGAAACGGAACCAGAAATTGAGGAAGGGATCCTCAATCTGGTAGATCCCTTTTTTGCTCTTCTCTGGTTGGCGCTCCGTCGCCGGTGTCAACCGACGAACCACCCTGAGTTGGCGCAAAATATCGAGATACCGACCCGTTGCCGGCGCGTCGCCGACACGGGCAGACTGGGCAATTTCGTTCAAACGCGTCCGCCCACCGGCAATTGCACGTAGAATCGAGAAGTAATTGCGTGGTTCTCGCAGTTCTTCCATCAGCAGGAGCAGTGGCTCGTCATAGAGGATGCCTTTGGAATGCAGGATGTGCGCCCTGATGCCGGCAAAGAGATCTTCTTCACCGCTGAATAAACTCAGGTAGTAAGGCATTCCCCCCAATACAGACCATGTTTCAATCTGTTGTGTGGGCGTCTGATCGGGAAAGAACAGAGACAGTGCGGGCAATTCGAGCGGCGTTAACAGTTCACTGCCCGTACGTCTCCCATAAAGCGGCGCACGATAGTCGAGAATCTCTCGTTCCATCATGCCCATATAGGATCCACACAGAACTAGGAAGACGTTGCTGCGACTTACCTGTGCGTCCCAGACTTTTTGAAGAATGGAAGGGATGCTTTTGTTTCCAGCAATGAGGTAGGTGATCTCACTAATGACGACTACTGGTCGACCGGGAAGATCGGTGAGCGCAGAAAAGGCGGCTTCCCACGATGGGAACGAAATCCTCCGCAACCGACTCATGGGTGTATTGCCAGATCTGCTGCGAGAAGGTGGCGAGCTGATCAGCATCAGAACTGAGCGTCGCCACAAAAAATAGATTTGGGCTTTTCACCACAGAATTCGCGCAGAAGTTCCGTCTTGCCGACACGTCGTCGGCCATAGAGCTACCAAAAGCTCGGCTTTGTCGTTTGCATATCGCTTTTCCAACCGAGCGAGTTCGTCATGACGATTGATAAACATAATCATCCCTCAAGTATAATCGCGATTATTATAATTACGATTATAATAATCGCGATTATATTCTGGGCAAAATCCGTCAACGCAATGCCACGCCATTGAAGTTGGTTGTCTATCATCCGCTCGCCGAATTCTTGAAAGATCGTGGCTGGTGAATTTGATGCCCTGATGTAAAGGATCCACGGGCATATTTTCGTTGGGCGTGGAGGTTGTTCTCCGGCGCGCTGAAGCTGCTGAGACGGCAGGCGCGTGGTACGCGGATCATGATCGTCCCCTGCGTAAAGACGCCCATCACTGGCGGTTCACCGGAAGACGGTGTCCGCGGCGGCGATGATGGATTGGCTGGATGGCCCCGTACCGGCGTCTTGTACGGGTTTACGCGATGTGGAAGTGGAGGATCCCACGCGTCGTCGAAACCGTGTTTTTCGAGATGGGCGCGCAGCTTGACCAGTTGATCTCGCCGGTTCGAGGTTGGGCGGGCAGCGGAAGTCGAGCTTGGCCGACGCTTCGGCGACGATGGTCTTCATGCCTGTGCCGGTGTAGCCCGCATTGAGGCCGGCGATGTTGCACGACGCGCCGTAGTGGATGGCCTTGAGCAGTTCCAGCGTGTCGTCGTAGGGGAAGTCGCGGGTGAGGCCGAACTGGCGGCGCAGTTCCTCGCGGTCGAAGTGTTCCAGTTCCTCGGCCAGGTGACGCAGATCGTCCTCGTCGGGGGGGATGAGATCGTCGTACCAGCCGTCGACGAGGATGCGGCCGTTCTCGTCGAAGATGGTGCTCAGGAAGACGAGCCGCCACGGCGCGCTCTTGGCCTTCATCAACTGGGCGCGCCCGCTCCAGAAGTCGATGCCGTGGCTCTGCACGCGCAGTTCTACGGCGAGGATGGCCTTGATCTCAGGTGATCCTCCGGTTTGTACGAAGTACGATGGACGCCGCCGTCGAGGCCCACGCTGGCGTCACAGGCGCACAGATCCGGTGGTTGAGCAATCTACTGTTCCAGGTGCGGCTGCCCACTTCTTCCTCGTCAAACAGAAACGAGGGTTCATCAGCAGGAGGCCAAGCACTTCGCGGAACGCTCGCGCCGCCCGCACAAAGGCGAGGACGCCCGATTTGTTGTCCGTGGCCCCGGGCGTAGATCACCCCGTCCACGATTTCGGCGCTGAAAGGGGGACGATCCACTTGTCCAGCGGTTCGGGGGCTGCACGTCGTGCGGTCGGCAGAGCAGCCGCTTGGCGTCGGCATCGGCGGCGTCCACCGTGGTGTAGACAATCGACGGCGTGCCGGTACGGGCAGATCCGTATCGGTAAAAAGCCGTCATCGATCATCCGGCGCCGCAGCAGTTCGGCGCACTCGGCCAGCCCCACCTTCTGCGCGCTGATGGACGGCTGGCGCAGCAGTTCTTGCAGTTCGGCGACAAGTTCGTCGCGGTGTTCGTCGATCCAGTTGAAGATGTCTTGCATGGGAACCCCCTTTGGGGATGAATGATGATTGATGACCCAGTCCCTAATCCCCAGTCCCCAGTCCCCTGCCATACTCCCACATAATCGCCGCAGCGTACTTGATCCCCTTGATGTAGTGCTCGATGTCGAGGCTTTCGTTGGGGGCGTGGAGGTTGCAGTCGGGCTGGGCAAAGCCGGTGAGGACGGTGGGCATCCACACGTGTTTGAGGATGGTGCCTTCGGCGCTGACGCCGTTGATCACCGGCGGCTCGCCGTAGACGGTCTCCGCGGCGGCGATGATGGCCTGGCTAATGTCCTCTTTGACACTGATCTTGTAGGGCGGTTCGGGGATGCGCCCTCTGATGGAGACTTGATGTGGCCGAAGCCTTTGTCTTTGAGGTGTTGACGCAGCCGGAACCAATGGCCTTTTCGGGGTTGATCATGCAGAAGTAAAGTCCATTCTGGCGGCCTCGTTGGGCACGATGGTCTTGCTGGTCCTTGGTAACCGGCGGTGAGACCGGCGATGTTGGCGGTGGGTTCGTAGGGCGTGGCCTTGGAGCGCTTCCACGCCTTCGCGCTCCAGGGCGAACTGCTCGATGCCCCATTCCTCTTTTGAGCTTGTCCATGTCGAGGCGACGGGCGTTCTCTTCGAGCTGGGAGATTTCTTCTTCGCCCAACTCCCACAGTCCTTCGTACCAGCCGTGGGGACAGGATGGCGGTTCTCGTCGACGAGGGTGTTAAGTGCGCGGACGAGATCCCAGGCCGGTTGGGGCAACAGCGGCGCGTTGAGGCTGTGGATGTCGTCGTTGGCGCCGCGGGCGATGAGTTCCACGAACATGACGCTCTTCAGCCCCAGGTCGATATCGGGGACCATCGCGCTGGGGTGGACGCCGCCGTCTAGGCAGTGCATGGCGTCGGCGCGCACGAGTTCGGGGTTGGCTTCGATGAACGGCCCCAGGTGGATCGAGCCGATCTCTTCTTCGCCTTCGGTGATGAACTTGAGGCCGACGGGCGCTTCCCCGGCGATCTGGAGCCACGCCTTGGCCGCCTTGATGAAGGCCATGACGCCGGATTTGTTGTCGGTGGTGCCACGACCCCACATGCGCCCATCGCGGATGGCGGCGCTGTAGGGTGGATCGATCCACTTGTCCAGCGGTTCGGGCGGCTGCACGTCGTAGTGGGCGTAGCAGAGCAGCGTCTTCTCGCTCTGTCCACTGGGCAGGTGACCAATCACACACGGCGGTCCGTCGGGGGTGGGATACGCCTCGGCGGGCAGCCCGTCGGCGTGCATGAGGCGCACCACCAGATCGGCGCATTCCTCTAGGCCGCGGCGCTGCGCGCTGACACTTTCCTGGCGCACCAGCGTCTGCAAATCGGCAATCGCCTCATCGCGGTGCGCGTCGATCCAGTCGAAAACGGATTGGAGTTGAGGGTGGATGGGTTGTTGTGGAATGTTAGTTGGCATGAGAATCCTTTGGGTGAGGCGTAATGCGTAAGGCGTGATGCGTAATTCGTTGACGATGATGCATTCCAATTGGCGACCAATTTCGTTGACCAATTACGCATTACGAATTACGCATTACCTGTCCTTTGAAAACGAAACATTCGAAAATCCCTTCACCAGCTTAGTCGCGGTCGCTCACCAACACACTCCGCCCCACGTACGCCGATCTGTAGACGGCGAGGCCCACGGCGAGAGAGCGTAGACCGTCCTCGCCGGTGATGGACGGGGGGCGATTTTGCTGGATGGCGTCGACGAATTCGGCGAGTTGACGAGCGTAGTGATTGTAGCCGGTGAAATTCTGGCGAAAGCTGGTGTCGGGTCCGGCGAATTCCAGGTAGTCGTCGGTGCGGATGTGCAGAAAGCCCTGGGTGCCGAAGATCTCGGTGTCCCAGTAGCGGTAGTTGAGTTCGTAGGGCGGCAGGTTTTCCACCAGGGTGGCGATGACGCCGTTGTCGAAGGTGAGGATGGCGGTGACGCCGTTCTCGATGTTGGCGTCTTCCGACGTCTTGCCGTAGGTGTGGACGCGAGCGTAGACCTCCACGACTTCGCTATTGAGCAGCCAGCGCAGCCGGTCGATGGCGTGCAGGCCCGAGTACATCATCACGCCGCCGCCGCTACGTTCACGGTGCCAGACCCAAGCGGGCAAGTCATCGCTGCCGGGGACGCAGAAACGATCCAGGATCGAAGCGGGGTGGCCTACGTCGCCGCGCTGCAACATGCGCCGCGCCACCAGGATCTCCTCGCGGAAGCGGTGGACGTAGGCCAGCATCAGCTTCACGCCGGCCTCGTCGCACGCCATGAGGACACGTTCGGCGTCGGCCATGCTGGTGGCGATGGGCTTTTCGAGCAGGACGTGCAGCCCACGGTTGGCGGCCATCACCGCCGCGTCCTTGTGCAGGAAGTGGGGCAGCGCCACGATCACGGCGTCCACGGCGGCGTCGCGCAGCAGATCTTTGTAATCCGCATACACCTGCGCGCCGAATTCAGCCGCCACGGTCCCCGCCGCCGCCGTATCCCCGTCGGCAATCGCCGTCAGGCACACGTCCTGGCGCGGGAGGGCGCGCAGTCCCCGCAAATGTCGCTGCCCGGCAACGCCGAGGCCGAGAAGTCCGAGTCGAAGCATTATTCAATCACTCTATCATCGGGTCCATGCTGGCTCAACCAGTTGCTCAGCCGCACGCCACCCGTCTCCGTCACCATCATTGAGTCGATGATGCGGTAGCCGTCTACGCCGGGGCGGTAGATGCCCGGCTCGTTGGAGAAGACCATGTTGGGCGCGAGGACGGTTTCGTCGCCTTCGGAAAGCCAGGGCGCTTCGTGGCCTTCGATGCCCATGCCGTGGCCGATGCGATGACGGATGAAGTCGCCGTAGCCGGCCTCACGCAGGACGCCCAACGCCGCCTCGTCCACCGATTCGCAGGTTGCGCCGGGGACGAGTGCGCGTACGGCGGCTTCGTCCCCGGCCCAGGTGGCTTCGAGACAGCGTCGCTGATCCGCGGTGGGTGCGCCGATGACGTAGGTGCAACCGCTTTCGGCGTGGTAGCCGCCCACTTTGACGCCGATGCCCACGATCACGGTGTCACCGGGTTTGAGGGCGACGGGACCGGGCTGTCCGTGAGGCAGGGCGGCGCGCGGGCCGGTGTGAACTGTCAACGCCACGGCGCCGCGGTAGAAGTTGATCAGGTCGTCCAACTCGGTGCGCATTTTGGCGGTGGTCTCGGATTGGACAGCGCACCACGTCCATTCGGTGACGCCGCTGCGCAGGCCGTCGGCGATGGCGGCGGGCGACGACCTGGCCGTAGTCGGCGTAGTCGGCGGCAGTGCGGATCAGCGCGATCTCGGCTTCGTCCTTGATGTAGCGCAGGCGACCGATACCGCCGTCGACGCTGAGGGCGGGTTTCACATCCTGCATCTTGAGGAAGGTGCTGTGGCTTGCGCTGTCCACGGCCAGCCGGTCGGCGCTGATCTGCTGCGTCATCCACACTTCGGCGGGGACGCGGCCGGGGAATTCCCAGTAGGTCTCGATGCGCCCGGCCCAGTTGTCCTCGGCGTTCTCCTTTTCGAGGAAGGGGACAAAGAGCACGGGGTCACCGGCCACGGGGATGTAGAGTCCTTGCGGGCGTTCGTTGGGAATGTAGAAAAAGCCGGTGGCCCAGGTGAGATTGGCCGCGCCGAGGATCAGAATGCCGTCGAGCTGCTGCGCGGCCAGATGGCGGCGGATCTGCTCGCGGCGGGTGGCGTAGGTGTCAGCGGTGAGTCGGACCTGGATAAGTGGTTTGGTTGTCATGGTGGTTTTCCTTGGTGATTGGGTGTCGTGTTGAGGATGTGGGTGGGCGGTGGGGTTGTTGTACGGTTGAGCTGGCGATCAAGAGATTGAGGGATTGGGGATCGTGTCGAGCGTCTGAAATCCCCTAATCGCCCAATCGCCAGCTTGATGCAATCAACAACCCCACCGTGCATTCGCATTCTCAACGAGAGAACCAATCCCTCAATCTCCAATCTCCAATTTCTGCCTGACCACCCCCGCCCGCTTACAGGACGCAACAATCTCCACCGAGACCGTTTCGTTCTGCGGAATTTGCACCGTCCATTCCAGCGCTTTGGAGGCTTCGGGCCAATCGTAGAAGCGGGTGTAGCTGATCATGCGGCTGCTGCGCCCCGCCAGGTGACCGATCTCGGTGCGCTCGCTGCCGCTGATCACCTTGACGTTGTCCCCATTTAGGCTGACCACCACCGGCGGTGCGACCTTCATGGCGATGGCCTGTTGGCTGAGGTTGGTGGGCAGGAAGCCGGTATTGTCCACCACGGCGGAGAGGTGGACGATGCCCGGAGCGATCTTGCTGGCCTTGACGTCGCGGATGCGCAGTTTGGGCGCGGACGCGGCGTGGCGCAGGGTGAACTTGCAGTTGGTGCGCGCCATTTCCTCGAAGTAGGGGACGGGCGGCGGGTTGCGGAAGGTGTAGACGCGCTTCCAACCACCGATGTCCACCGGTCCCAGTTGCGGATGCTCGAAAGGCGTCCACGGCATGAAGCCGTCGCCGTTGAGGTATTCGTCCTGCCACTGGAGCAGCTTGAGCATCTCGTCTTCGTTGAACGGGCGCAGCGGGTAGAAGTCATCGCGCTCGATGCCGGCAGCCTTGAAGATGTCCCAAAGTTCGGTGCTGAAGGTGGGGATGCCCAGCGCGCCGAAGGTCCAATCCATGAACGAGCCGAAACGCTTGAGGCTCTTGTCGGGCGTGAAGTCTTCGTAGACCGAAATCAGCGGGTAGCCGGTTTCGTTGATGCCCATTTGGCCGAGGGCAAGGTACATGGCCTTGTCGTTGCCGAGAAAATGGGAATCGGGATAGGTGAGCCACGGGCGCAGGATCACGCCGCTGTGGGTGTGGTAGTTGGCCGCGCCCACGATGTTGGGGTGATCGAAGATCCAGCGCACGATGCCCGCCACTTCGGGTTCGCTCATGGGGTGCTCGCCGGAGCCGTACTGCTGGCTTTCGGGCGCCCAGTTGTCGGGGTAGTTGCGGTTGAGGTTGCCGTCCTGTGGGCGGGGGACGATAAATTCACCGCCATCCCAATCCACCAGCTTGCCCTCGGGGACGATGCGGTAGTAGACGCCGCCGAACTCGTCGGGGTCGCGGGGCAGCATCAGGCGCGGGTCCTTGTCGCTGACCTTCCACTCGCCGGCGTCGTCGCGGATGCGCATGTCCACGATCACGCCGTCACCGTTGACGTCGGCGTAGTGGAGACCCGGTCCGAACTGTTCCTCGCCAGGAAGGTAACGGCCGTTGCCGATCCACTCATAGAACGGCATGGTCATGATGATTTCGGCGCCGTCGGGGTTGACGCGAGGCACCATGTAGAAGACCTGCTCGTCCATGAGCTGCGTCACCTGCGCATCTTTGCCGTACTGGCTGAGCAGCGTCCACGCCGTGTAGATCACCACAGACGTGCCGCAGATTTCCTCGGCGTGCATGTTGGCGTCGATGTAGTAACCGGGCTTTTCGGCGGCGGGTCCTGTCTTGGGGTTGCTGAGTTCCAGCAGCCAGACAGTGCGCCCGCGGTGACTTTCGCCAATGGCGTGCAGCGTGGCCATCTCCGGGTAGGCGGCTGCCAGATCATGCAGTACTTCGGTGAGTTGTTCGTAGGTGAGGTAGTAGTCGAACGAGATGTGGCGAATCTGAGACATGCGGATGTCCTTTTCGCAATGCGGAATGGGTATCGTCTGATGAAATGCCGACAGTATACGGGGATTATTGTTGACTGTCAACAGTGTTGGGGACTGGGGATAGGGGACTGGGGACTGGGATCGTGAATCTCATTGTTTCGGGAGGTGGGAATCTTTGATACTGCTTCAACTATCACGCCCGTCGAATGGATTCGGCGTCTGATATGGGAAACCGGCTGAAGCCGATTCTGGGAACACGATAAATCGTGTTTACTGTATCAGCCAGCGGTTGAAACCGCTGGGTCAATGTCATTAAGCTGAAAGCGGTGAGTGAGCACCCCAGGTGCGGGTCTACAAGGGAACAGCCGCACGATGGCGTACTTTCTGCGGATATTCGAGGGTTGGTGCTTAACTTACTGACATTGACTGCTTGGTTGCAGGATGTTTGGAGGAGATTCAACGTGGCCATCGAAAAAGCGAGCATCTCGCCTGTCGTAGCTGCGGTTATCAACCGCAGAACGCTGGCATTGAAACCGTTTCCTCGTTACGGCGAGTTTGCCAACACGATCATCAGGAGAGCAGCGTGGTCAAAGCGGCACGCTGAATGGCGTCGTCGAAGAGGGCGCGGACGGGGATGACGAAATTGGGGACGGCGCGGCTGTGCAGTTCGCCGGTTTGGGCTTTGATGGCGAGGCTATAGGGCCGATCCGGCCAGGTCGTATTGCTCCACAGTTTCGGCGTCGGGGTCGATGATCCAGTATTCGCGGACGCCGTAAACGGGCGGCGTAGTCCTCGAATTTGATGCCGCGTATCATTGGCCGCGGTGGACGCGGATAGACTTCACCACGAAATCCGGCGCAGGGAAGCGCATCTGATCCGGCTCGAACACGGCGGCAAGGCACGGTGCCGATGTCTGGCCTGTAGTCGTTGCAGAGAGGAGACCAACAGCTTTTTCGTAGCCAACGCAGCTGCTGATGCAGGCGCGACGGTTACCGGGCGGCACGACAAACGCTCTTCGTAACGGCATTGTGGCGGAGTTTGACTGGTGAATGCACGATTTTTTCTCCGTTGGGACAGAATCTGGCTTTTCTGATTCCAACACCGTGTCGATGAACTGTTGACGGCGCGCCGCTTCTTCCGCCACCTTCGCGCCGAGTGCTTCGGCGACGACGGGCAGGCGGGGCGAACGGAGAAGTTGCTCCAATAGCTGCGCTTCGGTTGTCCCTTCTAGGGGTAAATGTGCCAAGATTGGGCTTTCCACAACGGGGGCGGTCATGCAGATCCCCTCTTCCCCTTTCCGTAATGAAGAATCACTATGTCTATTCTAGCAAATCGGCGTGGTCCGATCAACGCTGTTCACCGTATCCCAGTACTTGCGAAACATCGAGTGCAGCGGACTGCACCTGTTGCGCCAAATCGGTCAGCCGTGAAATCGAGATGCGCGTAGACGGGCCAGAGAGCATCAAGGCGGCGACGGGGTCACCTGAATGGTCGTAGACAATAGCGGCGATGCAGCGCATACCCCGCTCGTACTCCTCGTCGTCGACGGCGTAGCCGCGGCGGCGGATGCGATCCAGCTCGACTTGCAGCGAGTCGGGATCAGTGAGTGTATTGGCCGTGAACTGTGTGAAGTGGGCCGGGGCTTGGAGCGAGCGTGGCGTAGGTTGTTTGTGTGCCAACAGCGCCTTGCCACCGGCGCTGGCATACGCGGGGAGACGCGCGCCGATGGAGTTGAACGTGCGCACGGTGTTGGTCGATTCGGCCTGGGCGATGTAGACAACTTCCTCTCCATCGAGCACCACCAGGCTGGCCGTCTCCTGTGTAACGTCGGCCAGTTGACGCAGATAGGGAGCTGCGATGGTGGCCGTGTCCAGGTGACGGCTGGCGGCGACGGCCAGGTTCAACGCGCCTGTCGATGATAGTTCCGATCTGTAGGGTCCTGGCGCGCGCGTATCCGGCCTGGCCAAGTGTGCAGCAGACGGTGCGCTGTGCTGGGATGCAGATCATTGCGGCGGCTCAGATCGCCCAGCGCCAGCCCAGACGCTGCCGACGCCAGCGTCTCCAGCAATTGTAGCGCCTTCATCACCGACAGTACTAATGCCTTCCGACCGACGCCCATTCGCCTCGGTGACCCCGCCAACGACTTCACCTTCGAACATACAAACATCCTCCACTGTGCAATCAACACGTGCAATCAACGCTGTGCAATCAACGCTGTGCAATCAACGCCCCGGTTACGACCTGCGCCGCGCTGATTTGATTGTGATGAAAATCATGCAAACATTGAGAATTCTAGCCACAAACAAGACATTGTGAAATTTCTCCCCCAGTTCTTCGTGCATATTTCACAATGCGGTATTGCACTGTGATCGGTTTAGATCTGCCAAATGTTGACAGTTGACAAAGATCAGAGGCATGGCTATAATCGCCCCATCCTTCAGCAATGCAAAAGTACATTTTGCATTGCGAAACACATTGTATCCCCTTTGCATCGTCTTTCTGCCTGTTTCAGAGGAGGTGCATTTGCTGCATCGTGATCCATTCGCCCAACCGTGGCAAATCTCATCTTCAAGTTCGTAGATCCCCATTCACACCACCGAGGAGAACACTCATGCAAGCACTTCGTACATCGCGATTCTTCGTGCTGCTGCTGGCCCTCCTGGTGACGCTGTTGGCCGCTGCCTGTGCAGCGCCCGCCCCAGCGCCCAGCGCCGGTAGCGGTGAAGAAGCTGCCACCGCCGAGCCGATGGAAGAAAGCGCCGACGCCGGGGCAGAACCCAGCCGTTATCGTGGCCCAGTCCGTCGATCTCGACACCATGGGAACTTATGGATGATCAAGTTCGTTTCCCGGCTCGAACATGTACGGTCACCTGTTCGCCACCCTCTACGACAACCCTGGCACGGGTGAACTGCTCCCACGCCGCCACGGGGTACACCTCGAAAACGGCGGCAATGACCCACTTCACCCTCGTCGAAGGCTGACCTTCACGACGGCGCACTCGCTCACCGCCGATGATGGTCTACTTTCCAGCGCGCCAACGACGACGCCAACGCCTTCACCGGTCACGTGGCTGGCTACGTCATGGACGTGATGGGCTACGTCGACGTGCAAGAAGACAGCGATCCGAGGCGTCACTGTGATCCTGAGAATCAGAACCCGCTGGCCATCGGTCTCATCGCCGACGTCTGGCTGCTTTTGCCGCGAGAGCCATGAAGAAATGGGTCTCGAAGGCGCTGCCACCAACGTGGTTGGTTCCGGGCCGTACGTTGTGGAATGGGCGACGACTATTTGCCGATGGAAAAGTGGACGAATTCGCTGAGTTGATCCCGAACATCGATGAGATCGAGTGGAAGGTGATCCCCGAAGCCTCGACCCGCACCGCCGAACTGATCGCCGGCAACGTGGACATCATCACCAACGTGCCGCCGGATCAGCACGCCGCCGTTGATGCCAGTGGCGAAGCCGTGGTTGAGGGCGGCCGGCAATCCGCTGCATCTACGGGCTTCAACCAGCGCGATATCTTCGAAGGCGACGGCGCCGAAGCCATCAAGCAGACCGACGTGCGTGGCCCGCAATACGCCGTAGACGTACCCACTATCTGCCAGACGCTACTCGCCTTCGACTGCGAACGCGCCACCAGCATGGTCAACCCGCCCATCGACAACCCGAACCTGGAACCGTATCCCTACGATCCGGCCATGGCTGAAGAACTGCTCGACGCCGCCGGCTACCCCGTGGCGAAGACGGTACCCGCTTCCTCCGTACGCCTTCCAGGCCGGCGCGGGCCGCTACCTGAACGACGTGCATGCCGATCCGCGCTACATTGCCCAGTACCTCACTGGATGTGGGCATCGACGTGGACCTGCAGATCATGGACTTCACCGCCGAGCTTCACCCATGCTGCGCCAACACGAAGTGGGTCCGCTTTACCTGGTTGCGTACCGGCGGCAGCACCTGAGCGGCATCTCCGACATGGTCAGATCTTTCCAGCCTACCCGGTTACCCAACTACACCGAGTGGGCCAACCCCGAATGGTTCAGCCGCTGGGATTGTGTGCCACCACGACGCGAGACGTCGAACTGCAGAAGCAGTTGACCAACGAAATGCTCGAAATCTTCTACAACGACCCGCCGTGGCTGCTGCTCTACTTCCAGCCCGACTTCTACGGCGTCAGCAATGACCGAACTGGGATCCGCGCCGTGACGAGGTGATCGATCTGACTTCGGCGAGTATGAATTAGAAGATAGGGACTGGGGATTAGGAATGGGGACTGGATCTCGTAGAGTAGATGAGCGTTCGAGCATCTACTCGTGTCGGCACAGCAACTTACACGAGCAGAGATCACACGCTCAACCCGATCCCAACCCTGATCACCAGTCCCCAGTCCCCAACCAAAGGAGAACCACATGAAACGAAACATTCTCTTTCTCACGATTGCGCTGCTGGTGTTGGTGGGCTGTGTGGCGCCGGAGCCGGCTGCGCCTGTGAACTGTGGGCGCAGCGGTGAGCCACGCATGCCCCCGTCGAAGCGATGGACAGCGGCGAACCCAGCCGCCTGATCGTGGCGCAGACGGTGGACCTGGAAGGGTTGGAACCTCGGAAGTTTAAATATCGTTGAGGGCTTTCCACATTCGGCCACATGTTCGCCACCCTCTACCGCGGTAGACGTGACAGGCGAGATCATCCCGATCTCGGCCGAGAGCCAATACCGGAAGACGGCAGCGAGATCACATTTACGCTACACGAAGGGCTGACCTGCCACGACGGTGAACCACTCACCGCCGAGGACGTTGTCTACACCTTCCAGCGCGCTGCGGACGACGCCAACGGCTTCACCGGCAACACCGCCGGCTTCGTCCTCGATGCGCTTAACTACGTCGACGCCCGCGTGGACGGCGATCTCCAGCCAACCATCATCCTCGAAGCCTACAACCCAATTGCCCTGGGCCTGATCGGCGAAGTCTACATCCACTGCAAAGACGCCTACGAAGCGATGACGCTGGATGAAGCCGCCCAAAATCCCATCGGCTCCGGCCCCTACCAGTTCGTGGAATGGGTGGCCGACAACTACGTGCTCATCGAGAAGTGGGATGACTTCACCCTCTTCGAGCCGTACTTTGACGAGATCGAGTGGAAGGTCATCCCCGAGGCGTCGACCCGCACCGCCGAGTTGATCGCGGGCAACGTCCACGTGATCACCAACGTGCCGCCAGATCAGCACGCCGCCATCGACGCAGGCGGGACAGCAATGGTTGAAGGCGTGGCCGGCACCCGTCGCATGTATGTGGGCTACAACCAGCGCGCCACATATAATGACAGCGAAGGCGGCAAGGCGATCAAGGATCCTGCCGTGCGTGGCCCTCCAATACGCCGTGGACGCACCACCATCTGCCAGACGCTGCTCTCTTTCGACTGCGAGCGCGCCGCCAGCATGGTCAACCCGCCCAACGACAACCCGAACCTGACTGCGTATCCCTATGATCCGGCTATGGCAGAGCAGTTGTTGGACGAAGCCGGCTATCCCCGCGGCGACGACGATGTCCGCTTCGAGATCACCTTCCAGGCGGGCCGCGGCCGCTACCTGAACGACGTAGCCGTTGTCCAGGCGATTGCGCAGTACCTGTCCGACGTAGGCGTGGCCGTCGACTTGCAGATCCTCGACTGGTTCCAGCGAATTCGTGCCTGCGCTGCGTCAGCACGAGGTGGGTCCGCTCTACTTCGTGGGTACCGGCGGCAGCATCTGGAGCGCCATCTACGACATGGCCGATCTCTCGGATCCGGTGGGCGCCACCAACTACACCGAGTGGGGCAACCCCGAGTGGTTCACCCGTTGGAACGAGCTTTCCACCACACAGGATGAAGCTCGCCAGCGCGAGTTGATCAACGAGATGTTGGAAATCTTCTACAATGATCCGCCGTGGCTGCTGCTCTACTTCCAGCCCGACTTCTACGGCGTCAGCACCGCCGTGAACTGGGATCCGCGCCGCGACGAAAAGATCTTCTTCTTCGACGCGCCGATGGCGGGAATAAGAGAGAATTGCGAATTGCGGATTGCGAATAATCCGCAATTCGCAATCTGCAATCTGCATTCGCTCGATAAATACAACCAGAACCGAAACCAATGGGTAGATACTTAGTTCGACGCCTGCTCCAGACCTTTATCGTCATCCTCGGCGTCACGCTGCTATCGTTTTTTTCATTGCACCTGGCCGGCGACCCCACGCTGCTCTACGTCAGCGAGCGCGCCAGCGAGGAAGAGATCGCGCAGACGCGGGCGCGGCTGGGCTTCGACCGGCCCATCCACGAGCAGTACCTGTCCTACTTGGGCAACCTTGTGCGCGGGGACATGGGCAATTCGCTGCGCGCCCGCACCCCTGCCTTCGGCATGGTGATGGAGCGCCTGCCCGCCACGTTGGAGTTGACGATCATGGCGATGATCTTCGCGATCACGCTCTCGATTCCGATTGGCGTGATGGCAGCCATGCGCCGCGGCACTACGCTGGATGGCGGTGTGATGATCTTTGCCATGTTCGGCCAATCCATGCCCAGCTTTTGGCTGGGGATCATGCTGATCCTCTTTTGTGGGTTGCAACTGCGCTGGCTGCCGATTTCGGGCCACGTGCCGCTGCTCGATCCACTGTTCAACGGCGATTTTCTGCCACCGCCGCCGCCAACTTCCCCGACGCCCTGCGCCATTTGATCATGCCCGCGGTGACACTGGGCCTCTTTTCGCTCTCGCGCAACGCCCGCCTGATCCGCTCGTCGATGTTGGAGGTGTTGGGGCAGGACTATGTGCGCACCGCCCGCGCCAAAGGACTGCACGCCTGGAATGTAATCTTCCGCCACGCCTTCCGCAATGCGCTGATCCCGTTCATCACCATCGTGGGGTTGGAATTCGGCTTTCTGCTCAGCGGCGTCGTCGTCATCGAGACAGTCTTCTCGTGGCCGGGCGTAGGGCGGCTCGTCTTCAACGCCATCACCCAGCGCGACATCCCCGTGGTACAGACCGCCGTCGTCATGTTCTCGTTGCTCTTCGTCCTGCTCAACCTGATGGTCGATCTGGTGTATACCGTGCTCGACCCGCGGATTCGATTGGAATAGGGATTGGGGACTGGGGAATAGGGACCGGGGACTGGGTAGAGTGTCGTGTTTCTGTAACCAATCCCAAGTCCCCGATCCCCAGTCCTCAATCCCCAACACACGGAGTACTTCGTGACTGCATCTGCAACTTCTCATTCAACGCTGACGCTCGATGCGAGCGAGATTCGGCGTCAGCCGTCGGTGTGGCGGCGGGCGTCGACGAGTTTGGGGCGCGCAAAGTGGCCGATCCTGGCGATTGTGCTGCTCGTTGGCATGGGGACGCTGGCGATCTTCAACGAGCAGATCGCGCCGCATGATCCCAACCGGCAGAACTTGATCCTGCGCCTGACGCCGCCGTTTGAGGCGGACGAAAACGGCGTTACCCAATTCCTCCTCGGCACCGACGGGCTAGGACGGGACATCCTGTCGCGGTTGATCTACGGGGCGCGCATTTCGATTTCGGTGGGGCTGCTGGCCGTCACCGTGGGCGGCATCATGGGAACGGTGTTGGGGCTGCTCGCCGGCTACTTCGGCGGCTGGATCGACGACGTGATCATGCGCGTCGCCGACATTCAGCTCGCCTTCCCATTCATTTTGCTGGCGATCATGGTGCTGGTGGTGTTGGGATCGGGCGTGCTCAATCTGATCCTCGTGCTGGGGATCGGCCAGTGGGTCACCTACGCCCGCATCGCCCGCGGCGAAACCGTATCCCAACGCGAAAAAGAGTACGTCGAAGCAGCGCGTTGCATCGGCGTCTCCAACTACCAGATCATCTTCAAGACGATCCTGCCCAACATCCTGGCCCCGCTGGTGGTGATTGCCTCGTTCAACGTCGCCAGCGTGATCCTGGCCGAAGCGTCGCTCTCGTTCCTGGGCCTGGGCGTCCCCCCCACCGTACCCACATGGGGCGGCATGTTGGCCGAAAGCCGCGATCAACTCCTGGGTGGATCGTGGTGGCTGGCCGTCTTCCCCGGCCTGATGATCATGTTCACCGTGCTCTCGCTCAACATTCTGGGCGACTGGCTGCGCGATTTCCTGGATCCGCGGTTGCGGAGTTAGGGATTGGGGACTGGGGATCAGGGATTGGGATCGGGTAGAGGATGGAATTTCTGGATTGGAATGCTTTGGGTGAAAAAGAGATGATGGGATGATGAAGATGATGATCGCAACGCCCATCATCCCGTCATCTCCAAAGGTGCAATCGCCCGACTGTCCAGCCAACAATCTACACCCAATCCCCAGTCCCCACGCCCCATAGGCGTTAAGATAAGCGCTATACGAGCAAGTGCCGGGGACTTTTCGTCGCAGCGAGACGGGGTCATCACTCCTGGCGACTCGTCCAACGTGAAGTCCCCGGCACTTTCGTTCGACCTTATCTTAACGCATATGCCCCACGCCCTCCCTCCACACCTGCACGATCTTGTCCGTACGCTGGAGGATGGTGATGTCCACCGTAGGATCGCCGTCGAGGAGGAGGAGATCGGCGCGGTGACCGGGTTTGAGCACGCCGATTTCGTCTTGGAGGCCGAGGAGTTCGGCGGCGGTGCGCGTGGCGGCGTGGATCGCCTGCATCGGTGTGAAGCCGCCTTTGACCATTTCTTCCAACTCGGCCGCGTTTTCGCCGTGATTGAGCAGGAAACCGGCGTCGCTGCCCGCCGCGATCTTGACACCGGCCTTACGGGCGCGGTCGAGGCTGTCCCACTTGGCGTCGTAGGCCCATTGCAGCCAGCGCCAACCGTCGGGTGACACGCCCAGGGTTTCACGGTCGTAATCGAAGTTCTTGGTGTTGATGATCAGTGTCGGCACGTAGTAGGCGTTGTGTTCCAGCATCAAATCGATGGCCCGATCCGTGAGCCAATGACCGTGCTCGATGGTGTTCACCCCGGCCAGGATCGCCTCTTCGACGGGCGGACCACCGGCGGTGTGGGCGGCAACGTGTAGCCCGAAACGGTGTGCTTCGTCGCAGGTGGCCTTCATCTCGTCGAAGGTCATCTCCTGTTTCCACGGTGCTTTGGGATTGCGCACTGAGCCGCCGTCGGAGTTGATTTTGATCAGGTCGACGCCCATTTTGATGTGCTGGCGCACGGCCTGACGGAAGCAGTCGGGCGTATCGCAGACGCCGACTCGCCCTGCAGCGGTGACGTGTTGAGGGTAGCGCAACTTGTCCATGTGGCCGCCGGTGATGCAGAGTCCCTGCCCGCAGACAAGCAAGCGCGGACCAGCCAACCGGCCCGAGTTGATGGCGTTGCGCACAGCCACGTCGGCGTAACCCGGCGCATGAAGATCGCGCAGCGTGGTGTAACCGCAGCGCAAGCTGTGCAGGGCGTTGGCGTAGCCGGCCAGCGCCGAGTCGGTGAAGGATTGCGGCCCGCCCGCCAACACCGCCGACATACTGACTGACCCGCCGTCGGCGGTGATGTGAACGTGAACATCGATGAGTCCGGGCATCAGCGTCTTGTCCGCGGCGTCGAGGACAGTGGCGTCTTCAGGCCAGGCCGCCCCACCCGCGGACCAACGTAGACGATGCGGCCATCTTCAGAAAGATCAACGTAGCATTTTCAAGCGGTTCATCGCCGACGCCGTCGATCAGACGTCCGCAGTGGATCACAGTTTGCATCGGTTACACTCCTGGTTGTGGGAGAGAATTGAAGTAAGGTAGAGCGACCGGAACATGCCTCGATCTCCTGTCAACAGTTGACAAAATTCTGACATATGACTAGTATATGCACGCTGCCGAATTGTTCAAACAGCTCGAATCCCCTCACTTCGAGATGGCGGTCGGCCCGCGTCGTCTTTTTCGTCGCTGGGTTGCTGTTTTTCCGTCCACGTCTCGACGCTGAAAAAGATCTCATGAAAAACGAACAACTCGAACGTATTGAACCGCGCACCCTGCGCGAAAATGTCACGTCTATTTTGCGCCAATCGATTATCAATGGCAGTTTGCCGCCTGGCTCGGAACTGAACCAGGTGCAGATCGCCGAACAGTTGGGTACCAGCCGCGGCCCCGTCAACGAGGCGCTTGGTCAGCTCGAACAGGAAGGGCTGATCGAAAACATCCCCTACAAAGGTGTCCTGGTGACACCGCTGAGTGAGCGCTACGTCGAAGAGATCTACTCGGTAAACGCCGCGCTGGAGAAGCTGTCTCTGGGGCGCGCCATCGACAACATGAACGATGAAGAAATCGCCGAGTTGGACAGCATCGTGGATCAGATTAGCGCCGCCGCCAAGCTCGGAAGTCTCGAAGACCTGGTGGCGCTCGACCTGGCCTTCCACGAGTACATCATGCGTCAGGCCGACCACAACCTGTCTTGGAAGCTGTGGCAGCAACTGGAGATCGGCGTGCAGCGCTGCCTGCACGTGCGCCACGAGACTCTACACATTCCTCGACGAAGTGGTGGGATCGCACCCAACCCTGGTGACGGCGATTCGGCAGCGAGACAAAGACCTGGCCTTCCAGATCCTCGACGAGCCACATCGGCGAATCGGCGGCCACATCTGGCCAGCCTGCCCGCCGACGAAGATGAATCAGAGACGTTTGAGGCCGATATCGAAGCTTAGTGAAATCAGAAGAAGATGATCCACGAAGGCCCACGAAGAAGAGGGACACGGATTTCAGGATTAGCAGGACAAGAGAGAGCGCACAACCTTCTGCCTGCTTTTCTCTCCTTCGTGTGCCTTCGTAGATCACAATAATTCTGGAAAATTACGATGACAGATCGTCCATTCTTCGAGACATACCAGCCCGACGGCATCTACCAGCCGTCATCGTACAACCACGCCGCGCCGGGAATACCCTGTACGTAGCGGGACAGGTCGCCAGAGACGCAGACGGTGTCCTCGTTGCGCCTGAGTGACGCTGCCGGGCAGGCGCAGCAGGTCTTCCATAACTTGGGTGTGGTGCTCAACGCTGCCGGGGCCGACTGGCGCAACGTGGTCAAGGTGACAACCTACCTCGTGGATCGCAACGACGCTGCCGCCGTGTCTGCCGTGCGCCTCGCCCACTTCGGCGAACACCGTCCGCCGCACACAGGACTCATCGTCGCCGGATTGGGTAGTCCTGATGTACGCCTGGAAGTGGAAGTCATCGCGGTGCTGGAAGATTGAGACGCAGCGAGTTTTTTTTAGCCCGAGCAAAGTTAACAGTTGGCAGACAAACTACAAAGCCCCTCACCGGAGGTATTCCCGTGTCAATCTGACCGTTCTACTGGCGGATCCGAAACAGCCCGCCGATTTTGAGTGGATCAACGTGCTTGAACCGGCGCAGTCGTTGCGCCTCATCGCCCCACAGGACAGCAGCGACGACGCCTTCCTCGCGCTCCTGCCCGAAGCCGACGCCATTGTTACCCAATGCCGCCCGATGACGGCGGAGATCATGGCCGCTGCGCCCAAACTCAAGCTGATCCAACGCTACGGCAGCCGCCCGACGATGTGGACCTCGGCGCGGCCAAGGCTTACCCAGCATCAGGGTCGCCACGATGCCGCTGAGCGGCTGCATTGCCGTAGCCGAGTTGGCAATTACGTTGATCATGTCCCTGAGTAAGAATCTGATCAAGGCGCACGAGGCCACCGTCAGCGGCGCCTACCGTGACCTGGGCGTGGAACCGATCAAGACGGAACAGCGCAAGCACAAATTCCAGTGGATGAAGCTGCCCGGCCTGCTCGAAGTCTACGGCCACGCGAGCATCATCGGTTTTGGCGAAATCGGCACCGAGACGGCCCGCCGCGCCCGCGCCCTGGGCATGGACGTGATCTACAACAAGCGCAGCCGTCTGCCCGCCGTGGTGGAAGAGATGGAAGACGTCACCTACGCCGAAAAGGACGATCTGCTGCGCCGCGCCGACTTCGTCCTCCTGTCCACGCCGTTGACGCCGAAACCGAGGGCATGATCAGCGCCCGTGAACTGGACCTGATGAAGCCCAGCGCCTTCCTCGTCAACATCTGTCGTGGCGGCGTCATCGTCGAGGACGATCTCGTGGCCGCGCTCAACGCGCGTAAGATCGCCGGGGCCGGTCTCGACGTCTTCGTCTACGAGCCGATCGTATGATCATCCCTGCTCCAATGCGACAACGTCATCTTCACCCCGCACATCGGCGGCGGCACCGGCGGCGCCGCGATAGCAGATGGCGGATGTGTTGGCGATGTGGCGGCGTTTGCGGCGGGTGAGCGTCAAGCATCAAGTTGTGTAAGCGGGGTGATTGGTGACTGGTGATTGGTGATTGGGGCAGAGGTCGTCTCGTCGGCTCCTTCTGGCCCAATCACCCAGTCACAATCACCCGTCACTAATTACCATCACCGAAACGGACTTGCACCTATGATCCGCACCAACATCGACGATCTCGTCATCATGGCTGTGACAGGGCAGATTTCGCCGCCGACGTTGCAGCGAGCGGCCTATCGGCCCAACACCGAGGGCCAGAGCATGGTTCTGATTGGTATGGCCGGTGTCGTCTACAACGCCCGCGTCGGTGACCCGGCCTACGGGTGGACGGGCGATCACGTGGAGCCGGGGGCCAGCATCGCCCACGACAATTTCGATGTGGATCATGCCATGCACTACCTGGCCTGTGTGGGCAACGAAGCCGTGGTCACCAGCGGGCTGGCGGCGGGTGCGAAGGGCGTCGTCACCGGGGAACATGCCCGCCTGCTCGTGGACTTCGCACCCGACGTCCTCGAACAGCTTTGTGTGGGCGATACGATCCTGCTCAAGACGCACGGACGCGGCATGAAGTTTCTCGACTTCCCCACGGTTCAGGTGAAGAAAGCCGGCCCCAACCTGATCCAAAACTGGGGGATGACGGTCTCGCCCGAGGGCAAACTGCGCGTGCCGGTGGTGGCGACCATCCCCGCCCACATCATGGGCAGCGGCGCTGAGTTGACACCCGAATTCGTAGACCAGGACCTGATGACCGGCGACCGCGCCGCCCTGGCCGAACTGGGCATTGATGACCTGAAGTTGGGTGATCTCGTGGCCGTAATGGACACCGATCACCGCTACGGGCGCGGCTACAAGCCTGGCGGCGTCACCATCGGCATCATCATGCACGGCGACTCCGTCATGACCGGCCACGGCCCCGGCTGCCAGGATCTCCTCGTGGCCGCGGACGGCGAAATCGAGCCGGTGATCGATGAGAAGGCGAATTTGGTCAACATCTTGGGGATGAAGAAGTAATGCGTAATTCGTCATGCGTTACTGGGCAACGAGATTGGTCGCCAATTGGCGAGTAACGTGGCCTAGGAATTACGCATGACGAATCACGCATTACTTCCCCCTGCCCACATCCAGGAAAAGAACTCAACATGCTCAACACCAATCTCTCTTCTCTCGTCAAAGTCTCCGTGCTCGGGGAGATCAGCAATCCGGCGATGCCGGGGTTGCCGGCCAGCCCGTATTTTGTGGCGGCGGACGGCGAACCGATGCTCGTGCCCATGTTCGGCGGTCTTGTCTACAACGTGCGGCTCGGGGATCGGGCCACCGGTTGGGCCGCGGAATTGATCCAGCCCGGCGTCTCCATCAAGCACCCCAAGGCCGATGCCAACACGGCGCTGGGCGTCTACGCCTGCCTGGGCAACAAGGCGCGGGTGATGAACGGACGCGCCGCCGGGGCCACCGGCATGGTCATCGGCAAGAGTGGTCGCTTCGCCGAACACGTCATCTGCGACTTCGGCGCCGAGGATATCGAAAAGATGGCCCCGGGCGACAAGGTGCAGGTGCAGGCCTACGGCATCGGCCTCACGCTCAACGACTTCCCCAAGATCAATTTCAAGAGCTGCTCGCCCGAACTGCTCGAAGCGCTCAACCCCGACATCAGCAGCGACGGCAAGTTGGTTGTCCCTCGTCAAGGGGATCGCTTTCAGCGTGCTGGCGGGGGCGGCGCAGGCCTCTCCAACGAGAGCGGCGCTTCAACCTGCAAACGTCTGATCCCAAACTGCTGGCCGAAGCTTCTACCGAAGACCTGCGCTTCGGGGACATCGTGGCTGTCACCGATTGGGACAGCCGCTACGGTCACGGCTACCTGCGCGTGATCGATCATCATCGGCGTCGTGTGCCAGGGCGGCAGCTTCCGCAGTGGCTACGGCCCCGGTCTCGCCGTGATCATGAGCAGCAAGGAAGGCGAGATCGAGCCGGTGAAGACGGAAAACGCGAATTTGAAGAGGCTGATGACGAAATAGGAGGGAATTTTCGATTTACGATTGACGATTGTCTCGTAGGGAATGTGGCTTCTATATTGGGTCGTTTCGTGTTGATGTCTGTACTTTGTGAACTCGACAGCATCCCAATTCAGGTTCATACACTCCAGACGACAATCGTAAATCGTCAATCGTAAATCGTAAATCCATGAACACTTCACTGCTCAACCAGAAAAAGTCCTTGTTACCGGCGCCGGGCGCAGCTTGGCGCGGGGATCGCGCTGGGCATGGCGCGGGCTGGGGCGAAAGTCTGCGTCACCGATATCGACGCCGATGAGTTGCAGCAGACTGTCCTCGAGATCGAGGCAGCGGTGGCGAGGTGTTGCCGCTGGTGGCCGATGTCAGCGACTTCGCGGCCATGCAGACCGTTGTCACCCGGATCGTGGACAAGTGGGGGCGGCTCGACGCCGTGATCTGCAACGCCGCCATCATGCCGCTCATCCCCTTCACCGAGACGACGCCGACGCTGTGGAACAAGATCATCGGCGTCAGCATGACGGGCGTCTACAACACGGTGAAGGCAGCCTGGGATCAGCTCGTGGCCCAGGGCGGCGGACACTGCATGGCCATCGCCAGTGGCGCCAGCCTGCGCGGCTTCGTGGACGAAGCGGCCTACTGCGCCGCCAAACATGGGCTGGAAGACGTTTCACCAAAGCCCTGGCAATGGAGCGAACCGGTCAACATCGCCGTCAACACCATGGACCGGGCAAGCGCATCAAGCCCACCAACATCACCCGCCGAGTACGACGCCCTGCCCGCCGAAGAACGCGCCGCCTGGGTCGATCCTGTGGAATCTCGGCGCCCGCCTTCGTGTGGCTGGCCGCGCAACCGCCGTCCCGTTTCACCGGCTTGCGCTTCGACGCCGGTCCTCTGGCCGACACCATCGTCGCCGAAGGCTACGAATTTGAGTTCGCGCCGGAGAAAGTCACGTTGTATGTGGCGGATCTGTTGAGCGAATGAAGCGAAGAAGAGAGGGGTAATGCGTAATTCGTAATGCGTATGATTGGTTCATTTATCGCGCCACATCATGGTGCGATCTCTGTTCATGCATTACGGATTACGCATTACGCAACCAATCAAGCCACCCATCCACACCCAATACACTTAACGGAGCCACCATGAACGTCACCCTGATCAAACACATGACCTTTGCCGTGCGCGATGCCGAGAAGACGCTGGACGCGTACAAGCGCCTGCTGGGCGCGCCGCAAGATGCGTTTGTCAAGACCTTTGCCAAGAGCCGCACCAAGGCCGCCGTCTTCGATCTGGGCGGCACGGAATTCCAGATCAGCGAGTCCATGGACCCTGACGGCCGTTTCGCGGCGTGGATCGATCAGCGCGGCCACGAAGGGCTGCACCACATCTGCTTCGCCGTCGAGGACATCGACGCCGCCCTCGCCGAAGCCCGGCCAACGGCGCCACACTCAAAGAATGCGCCGCCTGCAAGGTCACCGGCAGCCACGTCCACCCCGAAGGCTGGGTCGCCTTCCTTCAGGACGACGTCAGCGGCATCGAAATCGAATTCATGCAGGTGTATAAAGAGGGCGAGAGCATGGAGCGGCCCACGGGGATTTAGCGATTTGCTATGACAAAATACACCGGAGATTACAAACCGAACAGATCCCCTTGCGCTACGTGCCGCTGGAGATGTTGCGCGCGGTGACCGAGGCGATCCTCAAGCGTACGGACTTGAAGAGCGAGGACGCCGAGATCATCGCCGATGCGCTGATCACCAGCGAGTTGCGCACCTGCAAGGCCAAGGGCAGGGCGTGCGCCGTGTCAAAGCCTACGGGATCGGGTAAAAATCGCTACATCGATCCCCAAGCGTCCTTTGAGATCGTCAAAGAATCGCCCGCGCTGGCGCTGATCGACGCCCACAACGCTCGGCACCGTGGTCGCCGTCAAGGCCATGCGCCTCGCCATCGAGAAGGCCAAGGTCTGGTGGGCGTGGGCGTGACCAAGGTGCGCCACAGCACCCACTTTGGATCGGCCAGCTATTCGGCGAGCCAGGCGATCAAACAGGGCTGCATCGGCGTCAGCATGACCAACGCCGCCTGAAATGGCCCCGTGGGCGGCATCGACGGCGTCATCGGCACCAACTCCCTGGGCTGTGGCTGTCCCCACCGCGGACGACGTTGACGCCATGCCCATCGTCCTCGATATGGCGCGACAATGGCGCAAGGGCATGATGGGCTGGCTCATGCGCGACGGCAAGAAGATGCCCACCACCTGGGCCATCACCAAAGACGGTCGCTTCACCGACGATCCCGCCGAGGCCATGACGGCACCCTGCTGCCGATGGGCGAGTACAAAGGCGCCGGTCTCAGCGTCATCACCGACGTGCTCACCGGCGTCCTCAGCGGCAGCGGCGCCTTCGGCACCATCCCGTACAGCAATCCGACGCGCCAGGAAGTGGCCCACCAGTTCATCGCCTACGACATCGACTGGTTCATGCCCCGCGCCGAATTCTACGCCGACCTGGCCCAGTTCGTCGCCATGATGCGCGCCAGCCGCACCCGCCCCGACGTGGACGAAATCCTGCTGCCCGGCGAACTCGAATGGCGGCGCATGCAAGAAAAGAAAGCCGGCGGCGTCCCCGTCGATCCCGTCATCTACGCCGAACTCAAAGAAGCCGCGGCGGAGGTGGGGGTGGCGTGGACGCTGGAGGAATGACAACAAATCAACGATCTCGACAGGAGCACCTATGCCCACAACCGCCCTCGGGCGCGCAGTAGCGAAGAGAGCGCAGCATTGGCTCACCACGCCGCCGCCCGATCCAATTGACAGCGGCAGCAGCACTTCCGCCGAAGTGCGCGCCGCCGTGCAGCAGGCCATGACCGATCACCTGTGTGATCACTACACACGACGGCCCGGCATCGCGCCGCTGTGCAAGGCCATCGCCGCCCACATGCAGGCCCACGGTCTCGAAGCCGACGCCGACAACGGCGTCGTCGTCACCGGCGGCGTGGACGAGACGCGCTACGTCGCCCTCCACGCCCTGGCCCCGGGCAAGATCGTCTACATCGCCCAGCCCGGCCCCAACTACGCCGAAACCGTCCTGGCGCTGGCCGGCATCGAAGCGCAGGCACTCAACGTCAACGCCGAACTGCCCGCCGTCGAGGACGCCCTGTTGCTCGTCGATCCCGCCCAACTCAGCGCCGACGCCCAGTCGCAACTGGCCGAGTGGGCCGTTGCCTACGATGTCACCGTCATCGCGGACGAGTCTGATCTTTCATTTTTTGCAGAAGGACATCGCCCCTTCGCCCAGCACCCCGGTTGCGCCCAGCGTACGTTGACGGTGGGGAGTTTCAAAGGCGCAGACAGTATCGATCACTGGCAAGTGGCCTGGTTCGGTGGACCCAAAAAGCTCGCCGTCGCCGTGCGCGATCTCAAACAGGCCATGACGATTTCGTCCCCGGCGCCGGCGCAGTACGCCGCCCTGGCTGCCGTCAAACAGATGCAGGAGGCGGACGCATGACGCAGTCCACGATCCCAGGCGAAGCCGTCTCACTCGAAGAACTCCAGGCTGTGGCCGGCGACGGCACCAAGCTGCGCTACGCCCTCATGGAAATGGCCGCCAAGATCCCCGACGCCATCGCGCTCGGTCGCGGCGACCCCGATCTCGACACGCCCGAATACGTCATCGAAGCCGCCAAAGCCGCCGTGGCCGATGGCCGCGCCGACAAGCCCACACTCGTGGCCGGTCTGCCCGCCCTGCGTGAAGCCGTGGCGCGCAAACTGCGCGAAGACAACAACATCCCTGTCGACGCCGACGGGGTGATCATCACCAATGGCGGGCAAGAGGCCATCTTCCTGATCATGCAGGCGCTCCTCGATCCCGGTGACGAGATCCTGGTGCCCGATCCGCGCTACACCAGCTACGATCAGGCCATCGCCGCGGCCGGCGGCGTCATGGTCACCGTGCCCACCGAGCCCGAAGACGACTTCGATCTGCTGCCGTCCGCCGTCGAAGCCGCCATCACGCCCAAAACCAAGGCGCTGCTCATCGTCTCGCCCAACAACCCCACGGCGGGCGTCGTCAGCGCGGACAGCCTGCGCGGCATCGCCGAAGTCGCCCAAAAGCACGATCTCATCGTCATCAGCGACGAGATCTACGAACGTTACATCTACGAGCCGTCGGTGCAGTTGAGCATCGCCTCGTTGCCCGGCATGTTCGAGCGCACCATCACCCTCAACGGCTGTAGCAAAACCTACGCTATGACCGGTTGGCGCGTCGGCTTCCTGGCCGCGCCGCCCGAATTTATCAACGTGCTGGCGGGCGTCAAGTCTGTGATCAGCGGGCATGTCTCCCCGGCCAGCCAGTACGCCGCGTTGGCTGCGCTCACCGGTCCCCAGGACGTGCTAGCCGAATACAAAGCCATCTACCTGCGTCGTCGCCAGTTGATGATGGACGGACTGGCCGAAATGGGGTTCACCTACACCGCACCGCAGGGCGCATTTTTCGTCTACACCAACGCCGCCTCCAGCGGACTTTCGGCCTTCGAACTCAGCTACCTGCTGCTCAAAGAAGGCCACGTCCTCATCTTCCCAGGCACCGCCTTCGGCGACAAATGGCAAGATTGGCTGCGTATCAGCCTGCTCCAGCCCGAAGACGAGATCGCCGAAGCCATCCGGCGCATGAAGTCCGTCCTGGCGCGGCATGGGAAGTCGGGGACTGGGGACTAGGGATTGGGAACTGGGGCAGAGGCCCTCACCCCCAACCCCCATAGGCGTTAAGATAAGCGATATACGAGCAAGTGCCGGGGACTTTTCGTCGCAGCGAGACGGGGTCATCACTCCTGGCGACTCGTCCAACGTGAAGTCCCCGGCACTTTCGTTCGACCTTAACTTAACGCCTATGCCCCAGTCCCCTCACCCCAAATGCTTGCCCAAGAACGCCCAGATCTTCTGCCAGCCATCCACTGTCTGCGCCTGCCGGTAGTTAGGACGATCGTAGTAGAAGAAACCGTGACCGGCGTCGGCGTACATGTGGAACTCGTAGTTTTTACCGTGTTTCTTCAACTCGGCCTCGTGGATCGCCACCTGTTCCGGCGTGGGGCTGCGATCCTGATCGCCGAAAAGCCCCAGCACCGGCGCCTGTAGCTGCGCCGTATAGTCGATGGGCGCAACTGGGCGCTTATCGGTCAGGTCGCTCTGCGCCATCACCACGCCGCCGCCCCAGCAATCCACCACCGCGTCGAAACCGTCGGGGACGAGCGACGCCGCCAGCATGGCGTGTCGTCCGCCGGAACAGGTGCCGAAGACGCCCACTTTGTCGCTGACATAGGGCAGCGAACGCAGATAGCGCATGGCGCCGGCGATGTCGCCCACGGCCTGCTCATCGGGGACGCCGCCTTCCGCGCGCACCGCCGCGGTGACGTCTTCGGGTGTGCCGTGGCCGGCGCGGAAGTAGAGATTGGGCGAAATGGCGACGTAGCCGTGGTGCGCGTACTTGCGTGTGGCCTCACGATACCACTCGTCCCACCCCGGCATGTGGTGGATCAACACCATGCCGGGAAACGGTCCTTTGCCCAGTGGACGCGCCATGTAGGCATTGATCACGTCCCCGTTGTACCCGTGCATGGTGACGGTTTCGGCCAGCATTCCTTCGTATTGGTCAGTGGTGTACATGTGGTTTCCTCCTGTGTGTGGACGGCGAACGGCGGATCTTTCGCCGCGAATGTGGAGATTGGGCGACTGGGAGATTGGGCGATGCTCGAATGAAACTGTATCGCACGGGGCCTGATCCTCAGTCCCCCATCGGCGCTAAGATAGGGACCAGCGAGTGTGCCAGGGATTTATCGTTGGACGTGTCGCCAGGAGTGAATGTCCCGTCGCGCTGCGGCGATAAGTCCCCGGCACTTGTGTCTACGCCGCTTAACTTAACCCCCAGTCCCCAATCTCCAGTTGTTCCGATACATGCCCTATAGTATAGTAGATCCAGTATCTTTGCTATTGTGTGTTTTCTCCCCCAGCACAGGAAAAAATGAGATGGCGACGGTTCACTCTTTCACTGATCCGTTTCGTGCCTGCTTGAGCCTAGACCGCCTGGTTGCGCGCCGCCTCCCCGCCGACGCATTGGCGATCCTACCCCCTGACCATCCTCAACTGTCCTCACGCGCGCCGTAGATTACCCATTCGCTTGATTTTTGTCTTTCAAAACCGGTTTTGCCGGTGAATCGTGATTAGTGATTGGTGATTGGAACAGATCTCATTTCTGCCCCAGTCCCCAATCCCCAGTCACCAATCACCAATCCACAAGGACCTTTGCCCATGCGCAGGCTGCTTGGCTTCTTACGCCTCCACAAATCGCTGTTGATCGCGCTGATTGCGGTCAACATTCTGCTCTCGGCCATGTTGACCGTCGCCCCGCTGGTGATCAAGGCCATCGTCGACGACGTCATCGGCCAGGAGCGTCTTGATCTGCTGCTGCCTTACCTGGGGCTGCTCCTGCTGGTGACGTTGGGGCGCGCCGTGGCTACCTTCTTCTACTCCTACGGGCAGAACAAACTGGGCCAACTGGTGATGACCGACGTGCGCACCGCCCTCTACCGCAAATTGCTGGCGCTGCCCTTCAGTTTCTACGACCGCCAGCAGACGGGCCGCTTGATGAGCCGCATCAGCAGCGACGTGGAAAGCACGCGCATCTTCCTCTCGCAGATCATGATCGAGTCGATGAGCCATATCCTTACCATCATCCTCGCCTCGATTGCCTTTTTGCAACAGGATCTACTCCTGACCGTCATCGCCGTGATCCCCGTGCTGCTCTCCGGCCTGGGCATGTTCTTGGCACATCGCCAACTGCGCGCACCGTGGACGGCCCAACACGAACGCCTGGCCAAGATGTCGGGTACGCTGCAAGACAGCCTGTCGGGGATCAAGGTGGTGAAGGCGTTCGCCCAGGAGACACAGGAAGAGGACAAATTCGGCGCGGCCGAGAAAGCCGTGCGCATGGGCAACCTCGAAATCGGCGACAAATGGAACAAGCGCTGGATCTTCATCGGCAGCCTGCCCCGCTTCATGCAACTGGGGCTGTTGCTGGTGGGCGGCTATCGTGTCATGGACGGCGACATCAGCCTGGGGACGCTGGTGGCGGTGGTCAACCTCAGCCTGCTCCTCCTCGGCGCGGTGAACGGCCTGGGTGTGCAACTCAACTCGTTTAGCCAGACGGCGACAGCGTCGGTGCGCATCTTCGAACTGCTCGACGAGCCGGTGACCATCGCCCCACTGCCCACGGACAAAGTGGTGCATCCACAGGAATGGCGCGGCGAAATCGTCTACGACAACGTCAGCTTCGAGTACCCGACGTCCAAGGCCAAGACGCTCAAGGACATCAACCTGCGTGTCCCCGCGGGATCGTCACTGGCCGTGGTGGGGGCGACGGGCAGCGGCAAGAGCACGCTGATCCACCTGATCGGGCGCTTCTACGATCCCACCTCCGGCGCAGTTTGCGTCGACGGGCACGACGTGCGCACGCTGGACCTGCACGAACTGCGCGGGCAGATCGGCATGGTCGCCCAGGACACGCTGCTCTTCAGCGCCACCATCGCCGAAAACATCGCCTTTGGCCGCCCCAACGCCACACAAGACGAGATCGAGCGCGCCGCCAAACTGGCCCAGGCCCACGACTTCATCGTGGACATGGACGAAGGCTACCAGACCAAACTTGCCGAGCGCGGCGTGGGCCTTTCGGGCGGGCAGCGCCAGCGTATCGCCATCGCCCGCGCCATCCTCATGGATCCTAAGATCCTCATCCTTGACGATTCCATGTCCGCCGTCGACGCCGAAACCGAGAAGTTGCTGCAATCCGCCATCGCCGGCGTGATGCAAGGACGCACCACCATCCTCATCGCACACCGCCTGAGCACGGCCAAACACGCCGATCACATCGTCGTCCTGCGCGATGGTGAAATCGCCGAACAGGGGACGCACGAACAACTGGCCCGAGGCGACGGCTACTATCGTCATGTGTTGGAGGTGCAAGAGATGAGCGCAAAGGCGGGGATGGGGGACTGGGCGCAGCGTCATCCTTCTTCCATCGCCTGATCATCTGCCAAGAAAAATATTTATCGACACGGATCGAAAGAAACACGGATCAACTCAGAAAAATCCATGTTCTCTCCAATCTGTGTCCACTACTTCTGCAACTACCCGAGGATCAACCATGCTCTCGAAGACACTGCTCCGAACGATCCAAAAGCCCGAAGACGACGCGCTGCCGCCCATGCGCAAGACGCTGGCGCGGCTGTTTGTGTATCTGCGCCCATACCGAGGACGCATGGTCATTGCGCTTTCGATCTACGTGATCTGTGTGACGATCACGCAACTCTATCCCTTCGTCGACCGCATCTTGATCGACGATCACATCGCCGTGGGCAACCGTGACGGTTTCCTGCCGCTGGTGGGGTTGGCGGCGGTGGCGCATGCGCTGAGTTGGGGCGGCGTGCTGATCCGGTCGTTGCTCATGCAGCGCATCAGCCAGAATATTTTGGGGGATTTGCGACGCCAGCTTTTTCAGCACGTGGCCGGGCTGTCGTTTCGCTTTCACGAAAATGAACCAGTGGGCAAGACGATGACGCGCTTCATCGGCGACGCCAACACGCTCAACGACTTCCTCACCAACCAGATCGCCAACGTGGTCAACGATCTGCTGTCGGGGATCATCGTGCTGGCGCTCATGTTCGCCATCAACCCGGCGCTCACGCTGATCGCGCTCTTCATGCTGCCCATCCTCACCGTGATTGGGCTGTACATGCGCCCGCGCCTCTACACCGGCTGGGAACGCGTGCGCGAGAACATGACGCGTTTCAACATCTTTTTGGCCGAGAACATCGCCGGTATGCGCGTGATCCAGGCCTTCGGCCGCGAGGACACCAATCTGGGCCACTTCGGCCAGGCCAATGAGCGTGTCGTCAGCGAGTGGATGAAGGTGATCCGCTTGCAGGCGTGGTTCTCGCCACTGGTGGAGATCACACGCAGCGCTGCGCTGGTGATCGTCCTCTACGCCGCGGCCTATCAACTGGGGCTGGGCGGCGACGCCCTCACTGTGGGTACGCTGGTGGCCTTCACCGCCTACATCAACAACCTGTGGGCGCCCATCAGCACCCTCACCAACATGTACGTGGTGATGCAGGCCACTTTGGCCTCGGCGGGAAAGGTCTTCCAACTGCTGGACGCGCAACCGCTTGTCACCGACGCGCCCGACGCTGAGGACCTGCCGCGTATTGACGGTGAGATTCGCTTCGATCACGTCGACTTTGGCTACGGGTTCAACCGTCCTGTGCTGCATGGGGTGGACCTGCACATTGAGCCGGGGCAACTGGTGGCGCTGGTGGGGCAGACCGGCAGCGGCAAGACGACCATTGCCTCGCTGCTTTGTCGCTTCTACGACGTTACCGGCGGCGCGATTACGGTGGACGGCTACGACGTGCGTCAGGTGACACAACGATCTTTGCGCTCGCAGATCGGCGTGGTGCTGCAAGAGCCGTTCATCTTCACCGACACCGTGGCCAACAACATCCGCTACGGTCGCCCCGACGCCACACTGGACGAGGTCATCGCCGCTGCCAAGCTGGCCAACTGCCACGAGTTCATCGCCAAACTCGGCGACGGCTACGAGACCGTGGCCCATGAACGCGGATCGCAGTTCAGCATCGGCCAGCGCCAGTTGCTCTCCATCGCCCGCGCCATTCTGGCCGATCCGCGGTCCTTGTTCTGACGAAGCCACCTCCGCCGTGGACACCGAGACCGAAATGCTGATCCAAGGCGCGCTGGAGAAGCTCATGACCAGCCGCACCGCCGTCGTCATCGCGCATCGCCTCTCCACCATCCGCAAAGCCGACCAGATCGTCGTCCTCAAGCAGGGGCGCATCGTCGAACTGGGCAACCACCAGACGCTGGTGACGCGCCCGGATGGGTATTATGCGGCGTTGGTGAGGGCGCAGGCTGGCTCGTAGTGCGTAGTCAATGACATTAAGTTAAGCGACCAACCTTCGAATATCCGAGGAGGAAGCACGCCCTCGTGCGGCTGTACTCGTGTAGACCCGCACCTGGGGGTGCTCACGCCGCGCTTAACTTAATGACATTGGGTGCGCACTACGCACCACGCATCTTTCCCATCAGCATCGCCAGCATCACAATCACCCCGGCACAGAAGACGGCCGTCAGCGCGAAGCCCAGTTCGATGCCCACGATGTCGCCGGCCACGCCAATCGACCAAGGACCCAGCGCGCCGCCCAATCCACCAGCGGCGAAGAGGAGACCGAGCATCGTGCCGGTATTCTTCGTGTGCAGTGCCGACACCGCTGCCGTGATCGTGGGGAAGATAATCGAGAAAAAGAGGCCGGTGAGCGGCACGAAGATAGCCAGCGCCGGTGGCCCGAAGACACCAATCACCAGGCAGATCAGCCCGCCCACCGCCGCCAACAGGATCGAGCGTAGATAGCCGACGCGCTCCACCACGAAGCTGCCTACAATGCGCCCCAGCATCAACATGCCGAAGAAGCCCGAAAGCAGGAGCGATGCCGTGGTCAATGCCATGCCCTTTGCCTGGATCAGGAACTCAACCAGCCAGGCGCCGATGCCAAGTTCGGCGGACACGTAAAGTGCAATGGCCACATAATAGCCGATCATGGGGCCGCTGAAGCCGCGGCTGCGCACAGCAGACCAGTCGAAGCCGCCGCTGCTCTCGTGCTTTGCTGGCGGAGCAGGCAGCAGTAAGAAGACCAAGAACATCGCGCCCGCCAACGGCAACGTCCACTGAAACACCTGTCGCCAGGAGACGCCCGTCTCCAGCAGCCAGGCAGCGTAGAGCGGCACGATCAACGAACCAACACCGTGGAAAGTGGCGAGCAGGTTGAGGTAGCGACCTTGTTCATGGCGATGTACGTCCACGATCAGGGCGTTGCCGCCGACTTCGATAGATCCCATGCCCAGGCCGATCACCAGCATGGTGGCAAAGAGTAGGGCAAAAGTATCCATTGTGCTGAAGCCGAGAATACCGACAAAGATCAACGCCCCGGCCAACATCAACACCGTGCGATTGCCCATCCAATCCGAGAGCGGCCCCGTGAGCAAGGTGGCGATCACAAAACCGAGGTAGGCACCGAAAAGGATCGTCCCGCCCTGGCCGTAACCGAACGCCATATCGCGCAGCACGCTGGGCAGTGTTGGTCCCTTGAGGTTGTCGATGAAACCGAAAACAAAGAACGAAAAGAAACCGCTAAATGTGATCAACCAGATCAGGCGAGCAGGGGGTAGAGGTTGAGCTGACGTATTGATTTTCAACGGGACCGTTCCTGTGTGTGATGCAAGAGAAGGCAAGCAGTTCGTAGGCAGTTCGGATAGTTCGATGCAATTGATTATCCGATAGAATGTGTTTGCAAACAAAAGATCGCGCCCACATCCAAGAACCGGCGTGACAGGGGATTGGTTGCAAGGTATTAATAAGGTAAAATCGGTACTTATCTAACAATTTGTCAACATCGCTTCTGTCACAGGTCGCCACAATGTCGCCGCTACATCGAATAAAAGACCACTTACTGGTATTCCCGGTTCGTAACATCTTGATTGGCCTCTTCGTCACCCAAGTCCTTTCCATTGCCTTCCTGTTGGGCTTCATCTCATTCTACAATTCACGTATTGCCGTCAATGAAGTCGCCGAGCAGTTGCAGGCGGAGGTGAGCGCGCGCATTCAACAGCATATGCAGGAGTTCCTGGGGACAGCGCAGCGCATCAACCAATTGAACGCAGACATGATCGCAAAGAATTTGCTGGCAAATGACGATATCCCGTCGTTGCAGATCCGGTATTTGGGGCTAATGAAGTCGTTCGACGAACCCAGTAGCATCTACTTTGGCACGCCACAGGGCGGGATCGTTGGCGCAGGTCGCGAGGTGACAGGCGAATTTTACGTCACCGAGACGGCGAGCATGCGCGCCGGCGATTTCGTCAAAACCCTGGTGGATGCAGACGGTGGTCGACTCTCCATCGCCTCGACTGTCCCCAACTTCGATGCGACGGCGCGGCCCTGGTATCAGCGCAGTGTGCAGTCGGGGCGGCCTGTTTGGAGCGATGTCTACGTCCTCTTTACAGGTGACGACGTGGCGGTGGCGGCAAGCAGCCCTGTCTACGCCAACGATGGCGCATTGTTGGGTGTGGTGGCGGTGGATATTTCCGCTGCACGCCTTACCCGTTATCTGCAATCGCTCCAAATCGGCAAAACGGGCATGGCCTTTGTTATGGATCGGGACGGACTGTTGGTGGCGTCTTCGTTGACCCAAAATGTCGTGATCTCAGAACAGGATGGCGCACTGGCTCGTATCGCCGCTGTAGACAGCCCTGAACCGGCAGTGCGCAGCGCCGCCACCTTCCTGATTGCGCATTTTGCCGATTTTCGCTCGATTCAGGAGCAGGCACTGTTGCGCTTTTCGGCAGAGCGCGCTGACTATTTTGTGCAGGTGACACCTTACGTCGACGAATATGGGATCGACTGGCTGACCGTCGTCGTGATCCCTGAATCGGATTTCATGGCGCAGGTTGCTCACAACAACCGGCTCACGATTGGGCTTAGCGTTGTCGCCGTACTCTTCTCCATCGTGGTTGCGACGGTGTTGGCCCAGAAAGTGAGTGAACCATTGCAGCAGATGGCAGAGTCCACACGCCGGGTAGGCGAAGGGCAGTGGACGCAGTTGGCGCACCGTAGCCGTGTCATCGAGTTCCAGGAGCTGGTCACCGCATACAACCAAATGGTGACGCAACTTCAGCAGACAATGGAACAGCTTTCTGCCGAAATCGCCCTGCGCCGCCAGACAGAACAGGTGCTGCGCGACAGCGAAGAGCGCCTTTCCTTTATCGTCAGCGGTGCGCAGTTGGGTACCTGGGATTGGCAAACTCAGACCGGTGAAGTAACCTTTAACCGCCGCTGGGCCGAGATGTTGGGGTACGATTACGATGAAATCGAACCCAGTGTTGATAGCTGGCAAAATCTGATCCATCCGCAGGATTTGCCGGAAGTGATGCATACGCTCGAAGCGCACCTGCGCGGTGAAACCGCACATTACCAGATCGAGCAGCGGCTGCGTACCAAGCGCGGTGATTGGAAATGGGTGTTGGATGTTGGGCGTGTGGTGGAACGCGATGAGCAGGGAGCGCCGATCCGCGCCGCCGGCATTCACCAGGACATCAACGAACGCAAGCAAGCCGAAGCGTCGTTGCGCGCCAGCCACCAAGAATTGGAACTGGCGCTAGACGAGTTGACAAAGACACAAGAACGCATGATGCAGCAGGAACGCATGGTCGCCGTCGGTCAACTGGCGGCGGGCATCGCCCACGACTTCAACAACGTGCTCAGCGCGATCTTGATGTACAGCCAACTTTGTCTGCGCGAAGACGGCCTTTCTGCGCAGGTGCAGAAACGGTTGGAAGTGATCGTCGAACAGTCACATCTAGGCGCGGCGCTCGTGCAGCAGATCCTCGATTTCGGGCGCGCCACCATCATGCGAACGCGCCTAATTGATCTGGCCAACGTGGCCGAGGACGCCGTCCACCTGGCGCAGCGTACACTCCCCGAAAACATCGACATCGACTTTCAATACCCCGGCGCCCCAATGCAGGTGAATGCAGACCCGACACGTGTCCAGCAGGCGCTTCTCAATTTGCTGATCAACGCCCGAGACGCCATGCCCATTGGTGGGGTGATCCACGTGAAGCTGAATACGTGTGATCATTCGCAAGAGGGGCTGATTCAATGCGCAGCATGCGGCCCAATCACAGGTGGCCGGTGGGCGCAGATCACTGTCATCGATGCCGGCAGCGGCATCGCGCCGGAGCATCGCTCGCGTATCTTTGAACCGTTTTACACAAGCAAAGGTCCTGGCGCGCACGGACTGGGATTGGCGCAGGTGCATGGTATTGTCAAACAGCACGGCGGTCACATCACAGTAGATACAGATTCAGAGCAGGGAACAACGTTTTCTCTCTACTTCCCTTTGCACGAATCAGGCGAAGGCACGCCCCCGCGTTTGATCCCTGACCAGGTCACCGAAAACGCAAACTGAGTCCATAAAACAAAAGAAGCCGCTCACATGAGCGGCTTCTACCTGTACCCCCGGTCCGATTCGAACGGACGACACCTAGTTCCGAAGACTAGTGCTCTAGTCCGCTGAGCTACGGGGGCAGACTTGCTTAAAGTATAGCACACACGTCTGTTCGTGTTCAAACTTGATCAACAGGATAGGCAAAAAACAATGGTTGACAGCAGCGCCCATCTTCATTATACTGATGCACAAGTTCGTCACCCTACGCGGACTGTCTTGTAGCGTTGAGCAGTAGCGCCAATCTGAAAAACGCGATAAGCCGCTGTCTGAAGTTCTCGGAGTAATCCTTCATGACCGTGTGCAAGAAGCCAATTTCAAACGAAGTAGAGGTTCTGTAACCCCAGGTGCGTTCGCGTGCCTGGGGTTTTTTGCTTGTAGCCCTCGCCAGTTGGCAGCTCTGCCCTCACCTGCTGACCGGTTGAGATGACGTCAAAGCGTGCTAAAGTTCCAATATCCCGCCTGTGCAGTATCTTTTCTGTAGTTTTCTAACCTTAGTGAAAGGACAGAAACACAATGGACGCAATTGCAAGCCGCCTCATCAAAGCTCGCCAGTACGCCGCCGAACGTGATCAGCGTGTACATGTCCATAGCTTTGAAGTAGAGATCGAGGGCGAAAACGCCAATCATCTCGTCACCTACGACCGCGGCGAATGGGGTTGCGACTGTGAAGAATTCCTCCGCCGTGGGCTGTGCGCACACGTCATGGCGATGGAAGAGATCCTTGGTGATGCGGTGGAACCGGCCCTCCTGCCCCAGGCCGGCTGAGCCACAGCGCCCATCCAGCGGAACCGGACCAACCAGGCCGGCATAAAAACTGCATATGCACGAGACGCCGGGCGCACTGCGCCCGGCGTTTTTGTCTCATTGGGGATTGGGGAGCGGGGCATAGGCGTTAAGTTAAGGTCGAACGAAAGTGCCGGGGACTTCACGTTGGACGAGTCGCCAGGAGTGATGACCCCGTCTCGCTGCGACGAAAAGTCCCCGGCACTTGCTCGTATGGCGCTTATCTTAACGCCGATGGGGGACTGGGGAGCGGGGACTGGGGACTGGGTTGATCTCGATGATGAGACAATAGCCCAGCCCCTAGTCCCCAGTCCCCAATCCCTTAATCTTCCCCTCCATCACCTTCGCCTCCTCCGCCGACAGCGCGCCGATTTCCAGGCGACAGTGGAACGTTTCGCCTGGGCCGAGGACCAATCCATTGCCCTTGGCCTTTTCGGCGCTGTAGCCTTCCGGCTCGCTGGTGCCGGCTTCGACCAGGGCGATGGCGTCTTGATCCGGGGTGCGGCTGATCCAACGTGTGGCCTTGGGCAGTTGATCCAGCCGGTGACGGATGTAGTCGGCCTCGCCGTTGGGGTGAACCTGCATCGAATGCGCCCAGCCGTCGGCGTCGGCCAGGTAATCGATGAAGAAGACAGCTTCGGGATCGAAGGGCAGCCCCGGCGCCAGGATCTCGTGCTTCGTCGGTTCGGATCCCAGCGATTCGATGAACTCTCGATAGCCCGGCCCCGGCTGAATGTGCGAGGGGATCGACGAACGCACGCGCACATGTTCGGGTGTCCGCTTTGCGCTGTACACCAGCCGCCCATGATCCACAGGACGGAAGTTGACATGCGCCAGGTAGAAGACGTCCATGTGCGTGCGTTTGTGGTTGACCAGCGTGAAATCGACGCTGAAGATGGTGCGCCCGGCGTAGAGCTTCACCAGCGGCGCGGCGGTGTAGTTGGTGGCAAAGGCCACGGTGTAGCGATACTCGCCGCCGATGCCGATGTACGCGCCGTCTTCGTCTTCGCCGGTGACAAGATAAGCCGACGCATAGGGCGCGTTGGGCAGTTCGCCGTGGATCGGGTGCGTGTCCTTGGGGCCGGGGCCGCCCACGCCTGTCACTCCGCAGTGCTGCAAGAAGCCGCCGAAGGTGTGCAGGAATTCCCGCGTTGGGTACGGCTGCTCGAACATCGACTGCTGAGTCAAATTGCGCCCGTTGAACATGACCGACCAGATCTGCTGCCCCTGAAACGGCAGCACCACGATCTCGCCCTCCTCACTGCGCAGCCGCACCGCGGCCACACCGCTGGGGAAAGCGAAACCACTGGCCGAAAGCGTCCCCGTCGAAGCCAGCGGGCGCTCGTCCGCGCCGAATTGGATGGGGGATAGGTTGATTTTGGTTTCCATTTGTATGGCCTTTCTGGGGCGTAGTGCATGTATCGTAGTGCGTCTACCGGTAGAGTTTGTTGGTTCTACATCGGGAACTGTCTGGTTGGTAGACAATGTCATTAAGCTCAGCGACCAATTCTCGACTATCCGCGGAGAAAGCACGCCTTCGTGCGGCTGTTCTCGTGTAGACCCGCACCTGGGGGTGCTCATTCCGCTCTTAACTGAATGACATTGGGTTGGTAGAAAATGGCGACGAACCAATATCGAAACCACTTGCTCTACCGGTACACGCATCACGCACTACGTTTTAATATTCAACAACAACCTTCACCACATTATCTGCATACGCGTCGTTCAGGGCAAAGGCTTCGGGTGTTTTTTCCAGCGGAAAGCGGTGGCTGATCATGCCGCGCAGATCGACCATGCCCTGTTCGGTGAGGTGGATGGCGCGGGGATAGACGTGCTTCATGCGCCGCGCCATGCGGATCGTGAGTCCTTTGCGGCGGGCGGTGCTGTGCTTCAAGTGGAATTCGTCGCTGCCGGGGATGCCCACCACCACGAGCCGCCCCCCGAGCCGCGCCATGTCCGCTGCCGTTTGGATCGACGCGCCCGACCACGCGGCTTCGATGGCAACATCGACGCCTCGATCTGCGGTGGCGCGGCGCACAGCAGCCACGGCGTCTTCGTCGCGGAAGTTGACGGGCACCGCGCCGTACGATTCGGCCAGTTTCAGCCGCCAGGCGAACTGGTCGATCACAAAGATGGGGTCGGCGCCCGACAGCTTCACCAGTTGCAGGATCGAAAGCCCAATTGGCCCCGCGCCGAGGATCGCCACACTGTCGGCTACTTTGATCTTGGCCAGGTCGGTGGCGTGCAGGGCGACGCCCAACGGTTCCAGCAGCGCGGCTTCGGCGTCGTCAATCGAATCTGGCACCGGAAAGCACGTGTGCGCGGGGACGTGCATCCACTGGCGCAGGCTGCCGTCGTCGGGGAATAGGCCGCAGAAGTGCAGCCGCCAGCAGAGATTCGGGTGTCCTTGTTCGCACATTTCGCAGCGTCCGCACGGTTGCGCCGGGTCCACCGCCACACGCATGCCCACTCCCAACGGCTTGAAGTCGCCGCTCAGCATTTCGCCGGGGCCAAGCGCTTCGATCACGCCGCCGAATTCGTGACCGAGCACCAGCGGCGCTTCTACCTGCGTGTCGCCGATGCGACCGTCCTGGTAGCTGTGCAGATCGCTGCCGCAGATCCCCGTCGCGGTGACGCGCAGCAGCACCTCGTCCTCGCCCGGCGCGCCAGGACGGGGGACCTGATCGATGCGCATGTCTTTGGGGCCGTAGAGACGGGCCGCCGTCATCAAAGAATTGCTCATGGAATCCTCGTTCCAGATTGGGTGTGGCACGTAGCGTAGGCCAACGCCAGCGCCTCGGGGTAGGTTAGTGTTTGCCCGATGGCGATCTGCTCATCCCAATTGGGTGAGCCTGCCTGTCGCCGTGCGGGCTGAAAAAGCTGTTCGTCGATGCGCCGCGAGTAGACAGTGTCGGGCAGGTGTGCTTCTTTGCGGCGCGTTTGGGCCGCGCCCAACAGTTGCGCGCCGGTCTGCCATGTCCCCGCGCACAGCGCCACGCCCGCCGCCCCTTCCAATAGGATCGCCACGGCGTCGCGCGCGCCCATTTCGTCGTAGATCGACAGCGACTCGGCAAAGTGCGCACAGGCGTCTGTCACCACGTCGGCGCAGAGTTCGGCCATGCCCAGTTCACGCAACGCCCAGGCGATGTCGGCGCGCCGCCCCAGCCGTTGGTAGATGGCGTAGCTCTCGCGCACGGCGGAGATCGCGGCTTCGGCATGGCCCCGCTCGCGTTCCACATTGCCCAGGAAGAGCGACACTGTAGCGATCATCGCTTCGGCCTGCCACGCCCGATGGACGTCAAGACTGGCCGAGAGGAATTCCTGCGCCTTCGACCATTGGCCACGCTCCATCGCCACCACGCCAAGCTGAGTTTGCGTCAACCCCACGTGCCACGGACGATCTAACTGCTGCCACCCTGCCAGACATTGCGCCAGCAGACTTTCTCCCTCGTCGTACCGCCCCTGCAACACCAGCAGTCGCCCCAAGTTGAAGTTTGTCCACTGTACGTCGAAGGGCGCATCCAGATCTTGAAGCTGCACCAACGCCCGACGGTGATGCGCTTCGGCGCTACCGTTGTCGCCCTGGCTGGTGAGCAGCACACCTAGCCCACTGAGCGCGCGTGCGCGGTGAATCGAAGACGCAGATTCAACGCCAAGGACGCGCCGCAGCCAGTCGATTCCCTCCTGCCACTGCCCGTTGACGTACCAGAAGTGGGCCAGCGCCGCAGCCAGCCGCAGCGCCGTCGCCGGTTCGTAGACGAGCGTCCACTGCAGGGCGGCGCGCAGGTTGTCCTGGTTGCGGGCCAGCGCCGCCTGCCACGCCGCTTCGTCACGGTTCCGGCTGAGGATCGGATGTTCGGCCTCGGCCAGCACGACAAAGTAGGCAGCATGGCGCGCCCGGATCGTGTCTTCGTGGCCAGATTGGTTGAGTTGTTCCAGGGCAAACGCCCGCACCGTTTCCAGGGACAGGTAGCGTCTGTCCTCGGTCACAGTGATCAGGCTCTGTTCAACCAGCGTTTGCAGGTGTGCGGCGACGGCGGACGGTCCCTGGGCCGCACTCGCGCAAACCTGGATGGCGGCGGCAATGTCGAACCCAGCCACGAAGACGCCGATCCGCATGAAACATTCCTGCTGCGCGGCGGTGAGCAGATCGACGCTCCAGCCGATGGCGTTGCGCAGGGTGCGCTGTCGCTGTGGCAAGTCGCGCGCGCCATTGGTGAGCCAGCGCAGACGTCCCTGTTCCACCCCTTGCAACTGACCGAGCAATTCGGCGGCGGAAAATTGGCGCAACTGCGGCGCGGCCAACTCCAACGCCAGGGGAAGACCGTCCAGCATGGCGCAGAGGACGGCGATGTCGGCGGCATTGGCAGTGGTCACGGCGAAGTTGGGATCAAAACGCCGCACCCGATCCACGAAGATCTGCGCCGCCGGGTTCGCCGTCACCGCGGCCACGGAGACCCGATCCGCCGACGGCGCGGGGAACGGCTGCACGGTCAGCTCGTGTTCGCCCGAAAGATGCAGCGGCACGCGGCTGGTCACCAGCGCCTTCACGCCCGGCGACGCCATGAGCAGTTCGGCCACCAGCGGCGATTCTTCGATCAACTGCTCGAAATTGTCGAGGATCAACAATAATTGACGGCTGCGCACATGCTCGAAGACCTGCTCACGCGGCGCAATCTGACCATTGGCTGGCAACCGCAACGCCTGCGCCAGTGTGGGCCACACAAACGCTTCATCGGTCACCGCGGCCAGTTCCACGAACCAGACGCCGTCGGCGAAGTCCCCACACAGCCGATGACCGGCCTGGATCGCCAGCCGCGTCTTGCCTACGCCCGGCGTGCCCACCAACGTCAACAGGCGCACATCGGCGCGGCCCAACTGCTGCGCGATCAGGACAGTTCGTAACGCTTCCGAACCAGGACGTGAGCGGCGTGGGCAGATTGGTGGGCGGCGGCGCGTTGACCGTTTCCCCGCGCGCCAGGCGCAAGAAGCGGTCTCGGTCCTGGGGTGCAATTGCCAGGTGATCGGCCAACAGCGCCGCTACCTGCTTCGACGCACGCCGCTTGCCTTCCTCAATTTTCTGGATCGTCACCACCGCACAGCCGACGCGCCCAGCCAGATCCGCTTGGGTGAGATCGAGTATTTTGCGCTGTTGTTTGAGCCAGTGAACGAAAGTCTGCATGGGAAGGTGATTGGTGATAGGTGACTGTGATTGGGCTACCTGCCACAACGGTTTGTACGGATGATTGTACGACTTGGGGCGCGACTGTCCACACGCGGACGAAGGGGAGGTGTAATTCATTCTTGTGGCGAAAAAGTGCCGGGGACTGCACGATGGGTGTGGCGACAAGAGCGAAACCCCGTCTCGCTGCAGCGAAAAGTCTCCGGCACTGGCCTGCCCCCAACTTCGAATTACACCTACGAGGGGGCAGTTCAAATTTGGGCAAACAGTGCCAGCACTGTCGCCGTTGTACGACTTTCTGTACGACCCAACCGCTTCCATTCCAATCTCAATCGTGGTTTGCTGAATTCACACAATGATCTGCGAACCCAGCGGTTGAAACCGCCGACCTCAAACAGGAAACACGACAAATCGTGTTCTCCGAACTGGCTTCAGCCGGTTTCATGCTAGACGCCGAATTCGGCGGATCTGGGGACGCGACATTGCGACACGCACACAGTGCCCGCACGGGCCAGTGCGTTTTCTCGCTCGACAATGTGTGGTCTTGGCTCGTGCCAGGCACTGCTCGTCGATTCGCGTTTTCCCCACATTCGATGTCACGCGCTTAATTCCAGGAGAGATCACCGATGCGTACATTGCTGAATCCACTGCTTTTGCTTGCACTGCTGTTGGGAAACCTTGTCCCGTCGGCGGTTGCCGCGCCCATCGGCGTTGCGACCAGTGCCGGGGACTTTTCGCCGCAGCGAGACGGGATATCCGCTGCCGGCGACACGTCCAACGTGAAGTCCCCGGCACTTGCCGCAACGCCTGCGCCGGATACGCCTCACGAAGCCGCGGCGACAGACGTCTTCGCTCCCTACGCCTACTGGCAAAACAGCACCGACGCCTACGTCGCCGTCCCCCACGAAGACGCCCTCAACCCACAGGACGGCGCAACCTACGAAGCGTGGATCTTCCCGTCCAGTGTCACCGGGTGCCGCGCCATCATGAGCAAAGGCTACACCCAGGGCTATTGGATGGGCATTTGCAACGGGCGCATCCGCTTCGCCGCCGGCGCGTCCAATGCCTACCAGGAGAGCGTCACCGCCATCCTGCCCAACGTGTGGACACACATCGCCGTGGTCTGGGATCCCGCTTTCAACATCCGGCGCTTCTTCATCAACGGCGACTTCGACTCGCTGGGCATCGCCGATCCCGGCCCCACGGGGACACGCGAATTGCGCATCGGCGCGGACATCCCGTCCGACGCCTTCGCCGGGTTCATCGCCGAGGCGCGCATCTGGAACGTGGCCCGCGGCCAGGGGGACATCCGTCGCACCATGCACAGCTACGTGGACGAGCCGATGCCCGGCCTCGTGGCGGCGTGGCCCTTCCGCGTCGACTACACCGATGTCATCGGCGGCCGCACAGGGACGCCCACCGGCACGCTCAAGGGCATCTACTTTGTGGGCACGGACAGTGTCCACCCCTTCCCCCTGCGCCCGCAGACCGTGGTGGCCGACGAGCTTTTCAACAGCCTGCCCCACCGTCGCGATTCGATGGCGTGGGCCTACGTGCCGGGCTGGGATCGCACGCTGCTCGTCGGCGGCAACGTCGACGGCGCACAGAGCAACCGCATCGACGGCGTCTTCGGCGGCACCGGTGATTTCCTATCGCTGGGGACGTTGCCCGTCACCCTGGTCAACGCCGCCGCGGCCTACGCGCCCACCAACGGCAAGGTCTACGTCTTCGGTGGCAGCAGCGGCGGCGCGTCGCAGAGGACCATCTACGCCGTCGATCCGAATACCGGCGTGGTCAGCCCGCTGGTCGCCCAACTGCCCGAAGCGGTGAACGGCGCGGCCGCGGTCTATCACACCGGCCTGGACAAAATCTTCGTCATCGGCGGCGTCACCGACGCGCCGGACCGGCTGTCGCGCATCAGCCTCTTCGATCCGGAGACAGGAACGCTCTCACCCGCAGGCTTCGACCTGCCCACCGGCCTGGCGCGGATGGGCGCGGCCTACTCCTCGGCCACCGACAGCATCTTCACCTTCGGCGGCATCGACGACACCGCCACCGGCGTCGCCGCCATCTACGAAATCAAGACGGACGGCGCGGCCGCTGTGCCGGTCTCCCTAGCCGCGGCGGACAGCGGCATCGCCGTGGTCGAGGACGCGCAGACGCAACTGCTCTACCTGCTGGGCGGCGGCGTCAGTGACCGCGTGTGGGCATTCGATCCCGTCCTCGGCCAACTGTGGAAGACGCCCGGCGAGCTGCCCGGTCTGCGCTACGCTGCCGCCGCGCTCTACAGCCCCGAAAATCGCCACGCCCTGCTCCTGGGCGGCTTCGACGGCGCGCAAGGACAGGCCAACGTCTGGCGATTCGACCTGGAGCGACGGCCCCGCCATCAAACTGGGCCGCTGGGACTTCGACGTGGCCGGCGGCACCGTCAACGACATCACCGGCAGCACGGATCGCATCATCGTCGGCGCGAGCAACGGCGCAACCGTGCGCACCGAAGGCAACACCGCTTTCTACTCGCCCGCGTCGCTTGGCGGCACGAACGTGCGCCAGGTCCACTACACCGCGGACGGTCGCACCTGGTTCCTGGTGGATCGCAACCGCATCGTCTACGACGACGCAGGCACCATCCGCAAGCTGTGGCCCGACACCACCCAAACCGACTACGTGAACGACTTCAACCCCTACGGCGACACCCCGGTGATCGCCACCGCCATCGACACACTGACGCCACAGGGGTATCCGTCCTTGTTGTGGCGTTGGGGATTCCTCAGCAACGTCTTCTGGCACGCCAGTTGGAACGGCTGTCAATCGTCGTTCGGGTTGGCGAATCGGGCCAGCAACCAGATCTGGGGACTGGTGGTGGAGCATTCCGTCTGCGGGCCTCGCTCCGCACCGCTGGACGCCAAGACTGTGACGACCAACACAGTAGAACCCAGGGTCGTGGACGCGGGCGGTGATGTCTACATGCAGGGACTGACCTACAACTGGTTCAACGGCCAGTTCAGCGAATACGACTTCGGCGCAATCTGCTACGACGGCGCCTTCAAACCGTCGGGCATGGCCTTCGGCGTCAACGGCGACTTCTGGGTGTCGGGCAACACCGGCGTCTGTCGTTACCCGGCGGCGTTGCTCCCCGCGCCCGGCGTCAAAGGATCGTACAACGTCATGAACCTGCCCACCGGCGTCAACCCCACCCTGCCCAGCGTGGACCGTGACGGTCGCGTCTGGTTTGGCGTGGACAACGATGCTGCGCACAGCGGCGGGTTGACCGTCTTCGAGGTGCTGGGCAACGTGGCCAACCGCCAATCGGTGTGGACCACCGATTACACCTGGCTCAACGCACCCATCGGCAGCAAAACCGCTTCGGGGACGAAAGACTACGACAGCAGCATCAACGTGGTCTACGCCAACGGCGAACGGGTGTGGACAGCCCGCGGCAGCTCGATCTACGCCATTGCCCAGCGCTGGCAGCAGTTGGACGAGCGCAACAACCTGCGCGACAAGACGCTCACCGGCCTGTGGACCGTGCGCGGACGGCTCTTCACCGCCGACGCCGATCATCTCTACATCCTCCAGCCCGACGGCGTCACTTGGGAAAATCTGGCCGTCATCGGCGTCGAGGACGTCGTCGCCGACGCCCGCGGACAGATCTGGATCGCCGCGGCGGACGGCGTGCGTCGCTACGTCTCCGGTGGCGTGGCGGAGATCGACAGCCCCACCCCCGCGCCGCAAGGACCGATCTACGCGCTGGCCGTGGATCGCCGCGGACGCGTCTGGATCGGCGGCGGACGGCGTCACCCTTTACGACCGCGACCGCTTTGTGACAACGTTGGCCGTGCCTACCGGCGGCGCGATTGCGTCCTTGCTGGCCGACCGCGGCAACCTGCTCTGGGTGAGCACCGACGCCGGTCTGGCCCGCCTTGACCCCACCGACGCCACATGGACCGTCTTTACCACCGAAAACGGCCTGCCCAACAACGACGTGAGCGACGTGGTGCAACTGCGCAACGGCTGGTACGCCATCAGCCATGCGGGCGGCGTCGTCCAATACCGCGGCGACAATACCTTCGTGGGCTACTCCATCTCCGGCGCACACTTGCCGCTGACTGTGGACGAGCGCGGGCGACTGTGGGCGGGCGGCAACGTCGTCGACGGCGACGCCTGGGTCAACTATACGTGGGCCAACTCGGGTCTGGCCGCCAACAGCGTCACCGGCAACGCCGCGGACGGCGCGGATCGTGTCTGGTTTGCCCACCCTGGCGGCGGGATCAGCGTGCGCGGGTCCACGCTGCCGCCGCTGGCCGAACAAGTGCCGCTGATCAACGACATCACCCCCAAGTCGGGCAGCGCCGGCGACGAGATCCAGATCCTCGGCACGGGCTTCGGCACGGGCTTCGGCACGGATCGCGCCGCCGTGGAAGTCACCGTGGGCGGCGTCCCCGTGGAAGTGCGCGAACTGAGCGACACCGTGATCAAGGTGCGCCTCAACGAACGCACCGTCAGCGGCCAGGTGTCGGTGCTCAAGAACCGCAAGCGCCGCACCACCGGCAGCGCCGTCTTCTGCGCCATCCCTCGCATCAGCTTCAACGGCGTCAGCCCCACCGGCGGCACGTTGGGTGTGCCTGTCACCATCGCGGGGACGAACTTCGATCCCAACGCACAGGTTGTCCTTGGCGGTGCGGCGCGCAGCGGTTGGGTGCGCAATCCAACCCAGATCACCACGGCGATCCTCCAGGGCGACGGCGTGGGCGCGGTGAAGGTGATCAACGCCTGCGGCAACGAGGCCACCGCCAACGTCAGCTTCAACAAGATCGACGTGAGCGTGGAACGGTTGGTGCTGAGCCAGGGACTGCCCGGTCAACCGCTGCTCTACGCGCGGCCCACCTTCTTCCAAAACTACCTGCGCAGCAGCAGCATGCCCCGCGCCGGTGACACCGTGGCCCTGGATCGCGTGGAAGTCACCTTCACCGATCCGCGCAACAACGCGTCGTATACTTACCGCAAGCCCTACACCGGCGCGATTCAACTGCGCACCGGCGCGCCGTCCGCCGCGGATCTGCGCGACATCCTCAACAGCGTCAACGTCTTCAACATCGCGCCCATCGGCGGCGCGGGCTTCGTGGCCGGTGACCTCAAGATCGACGTTGAGATCTTCAACCGCGGCGTGCGCCTCACCAAATTCACCACCACGCAGCGCTTCGAGCAGAACATCCGCCTGCGTGTGATCCTCGTGCCGATCATGCGCCAAAATTATAACGGCGCGCAGCTTCAAACGATCAAAGACAACACCGACCGCAACCTCGACGAACTGCGCCGCCGTATCATGCCCACCGGCGACGTGGAGTTCGTCTGGTCCAACGACGTGATCGTCCCCGACGAGCAGCTTGAACTGGACAACTTCTTTGAGCTGTTCCAGTACGCGCCGCAGTTGGATCGGGCGCGCAGCCGCTGGAACGATCGATCCAGCGCCGACGCGCTGATCACCTTCGGCGCTGTGGACCCGACCATCGTCACCGGCAGCGCCGACGGCTACGGTCTGTGGCCCGACGCCAGCGCCATGGCCAATACGCTCGGGTTGAACTTCCTCGACGCCTGGTGCGACGTGGCCAACGCCGTGGTGAACACCCTCAGCTTCGGCCTGCTCGGCTCCGACGACGGCTGTCACCTGTCGATTCCGCTCTACATCGGCTGGGCCAAGGCCGACGACGGCGTCTTCCGCGGGGACACCAACGGCGTCAACCGCAGCATGCAGTCGAGCTATCTCTTCGCCCACGAGATCGGCCACATCCTCAACCTGATCAAGCCGTGGGCCGTCAACGGGTCGATCCACGACAACGTCAGCCATTCGGTAAACGACGAGATCGGCCCGCGCGGTGATCTCACCACCACCAGCAAGTCATGTGGACAGCTCAACGAAGGCTTCTTCGACTGGAACCTGTCGCTCTACGTGCAGCCCGGCGTGGCCGATCCCATCGTCAACCCCATCAGCGGGCAACAGCTTTACCCGCAGGAAAAGGGCAACGCGTGGACGCCCCGCGCCAAGGCGATGATGAGCTACGCCTGCGCCAAGTACAACAACAACTCGTTCTTCGAGCCGGTGGATCACGGCATGATTCGCGCCACCATCGGCGGCGTCGACCTGGCCGGTTTCGTCAACGGCCTGTTGCCCCAGGCGGCGTCGACGCAGGTCAACGAGCGCACCATCTTCCCGCGCCAGGTGGCAGGGCGACGGTTGCACGTCTCCGGTACGGTGGCGCGTGACGGCAGTAGCGGCGAACTGAGCCGTGTGGAATCCCTCAGCGAAGATGCACAACTCAGCCTCAGTTTCGAGACGGGCTACTGGCTGATTCAGCGCGACGCCGACGGCGCCGAAGTGGGCCGCATGGGCCTCTTTCCCGTCTTCGACACCATCCACAAACACGATGATCACGGTCCGCACGAGGAAAGCCCGCTCGGCTTCTTCGCCGCCACCACCGTCCTCGAAGACGCCACGCGCACCGTGGAATTGACCCACGAATCCACCGTCCTCGACACCTTCACACCGGGGACGAGCGCGCCGGTGGTGCAGATCAGCAGCCCCAGCGGCGGCAGCTTCGACGGTGACGCCATCCCTGTGGCGTGGACGGCCACCGACGCCGACGGCGACGCCCTGGAGATCAGCATCGACTACTCCGCCGACGACGGGGCCACGTGGATCCCGGTGGCATCGTCCACGGGCAGCGGCGCGGTGGACGTGCTCTCGTCGGAACTGGCGGCGAGCACGCAAGGACGTATCCGCGTCGTCGCCAGCGACGGCCTGAGCAGCGGATCGGCCATGTCGGCGGCGTTCAGCGTGGCGGCGCAGGCCCCGCGTCCCTTCATCTCCGCGCCGCTGGATGGTGACACACTGAGCGAAAGCCAGATCGTCGATCTCATCGGCGGCGCCCGTGACGCCACCGACGGCTACCTGGAACCGTCCGCGTTGACGTGGCAGAGCGACCGCGACGGCGACCTGGGCAGCGGTGACCTGCTCAGCGTCCAACTCAGTGTGGGCGTCCACGTGCTGACGTTGACGGCGCGCAACAGCGCCGGGCAGACGGCGACGGCCACCGCCACTGTCACCGTGATGGGCGACTACGACGGCGACAGCGTCCTCGACAGCGTGGAAGCCGCCGACGGTCTCAACCCGCTCACCCCCGCCGACGCCCTGAGCGACGCCGACGGCGACGGCGTCTCCTGGCGTGTGGAGCAGCAGTGGGGCACCAACCCCGATGTGGCCGACAGCGACGGCGACGGTCGCAACGACGATGAGGAGATCGGCCAGGGCACCAACCCAACCGTGAACGATCCGGTCCCTGCGCCCAACGCGCTGGCGGTGTGGCCCATGGCGTTGACCTTCACCGCCGATCTCTCCGGCGACGATGCCCTGCCCCAGCAGCCCGTCCAGGTGACGAGCCATGCACCTGTCTCGTGGACGCTGAGCAGCGACGCCGATTGGCTTGTCTTCAGCCAGGCCGAAGGGCAGACGCCAGGCGTGCCTACCGTCCTCGTCAACCCCGCCGCGTTGGACAACGGCGTCTACAGCGCCGCGCTCACCTTCAGCGCCGCGGGCCTCGACGCCGTCATCGTGCCGGTCACCGTGACCGTGACGAACAAGGGCGACTACTGCGACGTGGACGGCAACGGCGTCCTCGATCAGGCGGACGTGGACGCGGTCAGCGCCCGCGTGGGCAGCGACAACAGCCAAACGGGCTTCGTCTACCGCTACGATCTGGACCGCGACGGCGATGTGGATCAGGATGATGTGGTCCTGGCGCAGAGGTGTTTTGCGGCGGAAGGGGGGGACGTGCGGCTCTACTTGCCCGCGGTGCAAAGGTGATGATGAATTGGTGACCCATCCTACATGGCTAGTACAAGTTGGCTGAAAAGAGTCCATGAAATCCTGCGGAGTGAGCACGCCCACGTGCGGCGCTTCCCGTGCAGACCCGCACGCGGGCGTGCTCACTCCGCGTTCAACTGAATATAGCGACTCATTTGCGCCAATCTGTACTAGCGGATATCGAAGACGCTGGAGACGGCGACTGACAGATCGGGGTAGCGGATCGAAGTCGCCGTCTACGTTTTGCGCTTCCAACTTGAGTTCAACTTCAGAGATGCCAAACAGTTCTGGGGGCTCGAAGACTTTATGAACATCAAGCAGGTCCCTGTCACCAACGCCGTCAATCTTGCCTTCTTTATGTGCAACCTCTCCCAAGTCCTCTTGCGGCAGTTGCGCATGCAGTCGCCCGACTGCGGCATTCTCGACTTGAAAGCACTCTTCCGCGGCCGCCGATATGCGGTTGAGACATTAAATCTGCTGCCTCAAAAGCCGCATCCGTTTATTTCCAACCAGATTGTTCACGCCGTTGCTACACTCGGCTCTATCCATCGCCACTCTCGCCACCTATCCATTCCCTAATTGGCGAAGGTATTGGAGATGCTTGTCAATTGAATTATCGATCATCTATACTGAAATCGTAGTTTGCGCATAGACCATCATGCGGAGAAGCACATGCCGACTGCAACGGAACTAGTGCCCGCTAGAGTAACAAACGTCGTTGTAAGCGACGACACGCTTTCCGTCGATCTCGAAGATGGCCGCACGATCTCTGTGCCTATCGGCTGGTATCCCCGTTTGGCGCATGGGACACCGGCTGAACGCGCCCACTATGAGATCAGCGGCGCCGGAGATGGCATTCACTGGCCCGAACTCGACGAAGACATTGGTGTCGAGGGGCTGCTGCTTGGTCGCAAGTCCATGGAAAGCCCTTCATCCTTACTCTTTGTGGAGCAGAATCCTGGCGGCGTCTTTGCTGTTCTCCAGGATGTGACGCGGTTCCAGCAGGTGGTTGGTGATTACGCGATGATCTGGCCTGATCCGGAAACCGGCGTCTACGATGAAAATGTCATCGATCTTGCACCAGAATGTGTACGCTTTTTCTGTGAACGATATGGTCGCCGCCTCAAGGCGCCGGGCGAAGCCGCCCAGCTTGAACAGGCCACGGCTTAGCCCTTGTAAAACTGTACGATCCTCTGTACGACTCTTCTGCTTGTCCTCCTCTGTCTTTCATGATTTGATGGAACCAACCTCGATCTCGCCCTTTTCCGAGCAAAAAGGTGACCCATGTTCTCTGCACCCACCAAATTGAGGATCGTCCTCGCACGTGGCTTCAACTGCTGCTGCTTGCATCTGTGCTGTTAGCCGCGGTCTTCGCCAGGACTGTCGTCCGTCGTCGGTCGTCCGCTGTCTGCAGCGTCGTCGTCTTGCTCCGCCGCCACTGCGGACTCGGGCAACCCCACCGTCGCCGCGTGGACGGCCATGCCTTCCACGTCCTCGACGGTGAAGACGACGCCCTCCACTTCCACTTCGTCGCCCGGTTCGGGGATGCGACCCAGTTCGGTCATGATCAGGCCGCCTACGGTGTTGACTTCGGGGTGTTCCAGATCGAGATCGAAGTGCTGGTTGAGTTCGTCGAGGAGCAGGTTGCCCTGCACGCGCAGCGTGTACTCGTCTACGCGCTCGAAGGGAGCGGTCTCTTCATCAAACTCGTCCTGGATCTCGCCCACGACTTCTTCCACCAGGTCTTCCAGCGTGAGCAGACCGGCGGTGCCGCCGAATTCGTCCACCACAATCGCCAGGGGGATGCGTTCCTGGCGGAAGCGCACCAGCATTTCGTCCAATGGCACGGTATCGGGGACGTAGGGGACCGGGCGGCGCTGGGCGAATTCGCGCAGATCGAAGGGGGTACCGGGTCTGAGGCGATGGCGGGCCAGATCCTTCACGTGCAACACGCCGATGATCTGATCCAGGTTGTGATCGAAGATGGGGTAGCGGGAGTGATGCGCCTCGCAGACACGCGCCAGCACGGCTTCTTCGCTTTCGTCCACCGAAATGCCCACGATGCGCGTGCGCGGGGTCATCACCTGGCCCACGGTGCGATCCTTGAGATCGAAGATGTTCTCGATGAAAAGCTGTTCGGCCTGTTCGATCAGGCCGCCGTCGTAGCTCTCAGCGAGGATGTATTCCAGCTCTGCGGGCGAGAGTAATCTGGAGTGAGATTCCGGTGGGCGCACGCCAATCAACCGGGTCACCAGATTGCCCAGGCTGTTCAACACGTAGATGGCGGGGAAAAGCGCCATTTCCAGCCCGCGCATGGGCAACGAGACACGCAGTGCCGTGGCTTCGGCGTAATGCAGAGCCAACGATTTGGCCACCATTTCACCCAGCACAACATGCAGATAGGTGAGCGTCGCCACGGCGAGGACGGTGGCAATCGTATGCGCCAACGGTTCGGCAAAACTGGTGTAATGCGACAGCGGTTCGTAGATCCACTCGGCGATGGTGTGTTCGCCGTACATGCCCAGCCCCAGGCTGACCACGGTGATGCCGATCTGTGCTGTGGCCAGGTAGCGGTTCTGTAGTAACGGGCTGCGCAAAATCCCTAAAACGCGGCGGGCGTCGGTTGAACCGGTTTCGGCGCGCTGGGCGATGCGTGTGGGCGGCGCCGCGATGAGGCCAAATTCCGCGGCTACGAAGATGCCATTGAGCACGATGAGGACGGCGATGATAGAAACAGGTATGAGCACTTCCACTAGAGCCGCTCCTCGCGTAGTTGGCGGGCCTTGTCGGGCGAGACAATCATGCTGACTGACTGGATCGCTTTACCGTCCATTTTTTCGATGCGCCAGTGCAGATCGGCGATCTCGAACTCGTCCTTTTCGGCGGGAACATCGCCTGCTTCACTGAGGATGAGGCCGCCGATGGTGTCCACTTCTTCGCTATCGAGCGTAAGATCGAGCCAGTCGTTGAGATCGGTGATCAGCGCGTCCCCGCGCAGCACGACGCGGTTGTCGGATTGGATTTGTAGCACAGGGAGTTCGATATCGAATTCGTCCTGTAACTCGCCGAAGATCTCTTCCACCAGATCTTCCAGTGTCACCATGCCTGCGGTGCCGCCATACTCGTCGAGGACGATGGCCATGTTGTACTGCTGTTTTTGCAGCGTCACGAAGACTTCGTCGGCGGGCGTGCTTTCGAAAACGAAGCGAATGTCGCGCATCACGTCGCGTGCCGCGCCGTTGTCTTCGAGTTGGTGCAGGCAGAGCAGATCCTTGAGATGGACAAGCCCCACGATATTGTCAACCGATTCTTCGTAGAGGGGCAGACGCGAGTGAGGTGATTCGGCCAGCAGTTCGAGCAACTCGCTCACCGGCAGATCCGCCGACGCTGCAAACATACGCGTGCGCGGGATCATCACCTGGCGCGTGGTCAACGCGCGCAGGCGCAGTGTGTTTTCGAGCAGCCGACGCTCTTCTTTTTCCAGCAGACCGCCGGCGCCGCTCTCCTCTACCAACATCAAGATCTCTTCGGGGGCGTGGATGTGGGCATGTTCTGAGGATTCCTGGATACCAAGCAGGCGCAGGATCAACCGTCCGCTGCCGTTGAAGAACCAGATCAGCGGGCGCAGCACCGTCAACGACCAGCGCATGGGGTAAACGGTGACAAGCGCCAACTGCTCTGGATATTGCACCCCGATGTTCTTGGGGACCAGTTCGCCCAGCACCACTTGCAGCATGGTGAGCAGCAGCAGCACCACGGTTGCTGAGATGGATTGCGCTGTCACCTCGGCCAGGCCGCCCAAACGCACCAACAACGGCGACAGATAGCCCGACAGCGTGGCCTGGCCGTAGAAACCCAACACCAGGCTGGAGATGGTAATGCCAATCTGGCAGGCGGCAACGTAGGTGTCGAGGCGATGAACGTCTTCCATCAGCGGCAAGAGCGCCCGCGCAGCGCGGTTGTCTTCTTCTTCGGCCATCTGGGCAATACGCGAGCGACGGGCGCTAATCGTGGCAAATTCCGCCGCGACGTACAAAGCGTTGATGCCGATGAGGATCACAATTGTGGCGAGTATGACGAGCCATGTCATCAGGGAAAATCTCTGTTGGTGTGGGTGGTGATTGCGTGGCGGAAATTCAGTCTATGCCCATCAGCACATTGCATCAGCACATTGATGGGGCGATTGGTGGCGAACCCCTTCGGTTCCGCCAAGATTATAGCATGGGGTACGGTGAGGTGCGAACCGTTCATCCTTCTTTGGATGTTGGCGATGAGCCGTGATATGATGCACGTGACATTGCGCTTGGCGTGGGTGTCGTTTACAGTTGAATCGAGGCGCTTCCAACTGGCGAAGAGTGGAGACACACCACAGGGGAGGAAGCAGCCTGTTTGCTGCAAAACAGTCGTTCGCCTGGGCTGGGGCAGTTGGAGCAACCTCCAACTGCCCCTTTTTGTTTTTAATCAGAAGAGGGATCCACGAAGACACACGAAGAAAAATAGTATGGCTTCGTGGATCAAATCTGCCGTAGCCCGCAACCGAAAGGAAGATCCATGTCTGAAAAACGCGCGTTGCTCTCCGTCTCCGACAAGAGCGGACTGCTTGAATTTGCTCAGCGTCTGCACAAGGCCGGTGTGCAGTTGATCGCCAGCGGCGGCACTGCCCGCGCCTTGGCCGCCGAAGGTCTGCCGGTGATGCCGGTAGAAGAATTGACCGGCTTCCCCGAAATCCTGGGCGGCCGCGTGAAGACACTGCACCCTGCCGTGCATGGCGGCATCCTGGCGCGGCGGACCCCCGAACACCTGGCCGAACTCAAAGAACATGGCCTGGCCCCCATCGATCTGGTGGTGGTGAATCTCTACCCCTTCCAGCAGACGGTGGCCCAGCCCGACGTGGCCGAAGCCGACGCCATCGAGCAGATCGACATCGGCGGCGTGGCCCTGTTGCGCGCCGCGGCCAAGAACTTTGAATCCGTGGCCGTGGTCTGCGATCCCGAGGACTATGGCGCCGTGGCCGCGGCCATGGAAAGCGGCGAACTGGCCCCGTCCTTCCGCCGTGAACTGGCGCTCAAATCCTTCTGCCACACCGCCGAGTACGACACCGCCATCGCCACCTACCTCACCCACCAAACAGGCATGCAGACGCCGAATGTGCTGCCCGCCAAGATGCAGATCTCCTTGGAACAGGCGCAGATCATGCGCTACGGCGAAAACCCGCACCAGCAGGGCGGCTACTACCGCTACGCTGGCGAAATGCCCGCCTTCGAGCAACTCCACGGCAAAGAGATGAGCTACAACAACTGGCTCGATCTCGACGGTAGCTGGCTCTCGGCCCAAGACTTTCCCGAACCGACCGTGTCGATCATCAAACACAGCAACCCGTGCGGCCTGGCCAGCGCGTCCACTCTGGCCGAAGCCTACGCCAAGGCGCTGGCTTCGGATCCGGTGAGCGCGTTCGGCAGCATCATCTCGGTGAACCGTCCGCTGGATCTGGCTACCGCCGAACAGATCGGCGACCTCTTCGTGGAAATCGTGGCCGCGCCTGCCTACGAGCCAGACGCACTCAAGTTCTTACAGCGTAAGAAGAACCTGCGTATCCTATTGGCGACAGGGCAGCCCGCCCGCCCGCTCAGCCTGCGTTCCGTCTACGGCGGCGTTCTCGTGCAGGAACTCGACACCAGCACCGAAGACATGAACCCGGCCAACTGGCAGATCGTGAGCAAGGCGCAGCCCAGCGCCGCTCAACTGGCCGATCTGGCCTTTGCCTGGCGCGTCTGCCGACACGTGAAGAGCAACGCCATCGTCTACGTGCAGGACAATGCCACGGTAGGCGTGGGCGCAGGCCAGATGAGCCGCGTCGACTCCGTGATGATGGCCGCCCACAAGGCCGGTGACCGCGCCCAAGGCGCCGTCATGGCATCCGACGCCTTCTTCCCTTTCGCCGACGGCATCGAGAAAGCGGCGGAATACGGCATCGCCGCTGTCGTGCAGCCCGGCGGCTCCATCCGCGACGAAGATGTCATCGCGGCCGTGGACAAGCTGGGATTGGTGATGGCGTTTACCGGCGTGCGACATTTCAAGCATTAGGGTGATTGGTGAATAGTGATTGGTGACTGGGATCGCGCTTAGAGCGTGATCCCAATTGAGCGACAAGATGCCTTACAGCACCCAATCACCAATCACTATTCACCAATCACAATATACTTAGGACTTACCATGTCTCTACCCTCCAGAGATCCGAACCCACCTTCCGGCGTTGACGCGCTGATCGCGCAGACGAGCGCGATGCTGACGCGCTACGGGCTGTCTACGCTGGATCGCCACCGCTTTGTGCTGGCGTTTGCCGAGCGCTTCGCCTACATCCGCATTCAGGGCGCGTGGAATCCCTGGCGTTTTCTCAGTCAGATGGAGGGCGCCGCCGGTGCGCCTGGGCGTGGATGGCTTCAAACGGTCCATCCTCGATGACGCCAACCCGGCGCGGCACTACGCTGCTTTCGTCTTCGTGGGCTATTGGCTGCCCGCGCCGTTGGCTGTCCTGATGCTGTGGGCGTGGGAGATTGCGGGGTTCGTGCGCTATGCCTACTGGAGCCAGTCCGACATGCGCAGTGGTTACGTTGGTCTCTTCCACGGGCGCATGGTGCGCCGCTACGGACACACCATCCTGCCCGCGCTAATGGCCAGGGATCTCACCGAGGTGACACGCTGGAGCATGTTGTCTGCGAGTGGGAGGCAGGTGGTTGAGGGTTACCGATCGGCTGTCTAGTGAGTAACGAGTCAATGTTATTAAGTTAAGCGATCCCGCGCTCGAATATCCGCGGAGTGAGCACGCCCTCGTGCGGCTCTACCGGTGTGGACCCGCACGAGGGCGTGCTCACTCCGCGCCTAACTTAATGACATTGACTCGCTACTCGTTCGGCAATGCGTAACTATTGCTCTACTTCAGCTATCGTGTACGCGTCGATGAAGCCGATCACTTGGCCTGGGTCTTCAACAGATCGCGGATCTCGGTGAGCAGCACTTCTTGGGCTGTGGGTGCAGGTGGCGGCGCCGGTGCTTCTGCCTTCTTCTTCTGCAACGAGTTTGCCAGCTTCACGATCATGAAGACGGCAAAGGCCACGATCACGAAGTTGATGATCGTATTGAGGAAGACGCCATAGCGCAGCACCGCGGCGCCGGCTTCTTCCGCTGCCGCCAGGCTGGTGAATCCCTGCCCAGACAGATCGACGAACAGATTGGAGAAGTCAACGGCGCCGGCCAACAGGCCGATGGGCGGCATAAGCACGTCGTTGACCAACGAGGTGACCACCCCACCAAACGCAGCACCGATGATCACGGCCACAGCCAGATCTAGCACGTTCCCCCGCATAATAAAATCGCGAAATTCCTTCAACATGGCTTTACTTCCTCCTGTGTAGTTGATTCAGAGAACACAGTTCGTCCTCTAGTTCTGAATCTACGTAAATTCTATTACGTTCGACATTGCTTTTCTAGACGAAGATCAAACCAGTTTCGATGAAATTCGCACATTCCCTCGATACTTGTGCTATACTTGTACCCATCATGAAACAAGAAGCGCGTTGGACACTGGTCGTCGATAACTTCGTCTCTGTCGGCACAGCCGTCGGCGGTATTCTCGCGCTTAGATAGCCCGCTTCCCCGGGGATTCTTCACGGGAGGATGCGGGCTGCCAAACGTAAAGCGTAAGAGTTTTCAGCGTCACCGCGAGGGGACGCGTCTCTTGCAGCTTTACGTTTTTCAATTCTGGATACCGGACGATACAGCGATCAACCTCCCCACCGGAGAAACATAAAATGAGCGACAAATACAATCCCCAGGAGATCGAACCCAAGTGGCAGGCGGCCTGGGACGCAGCGGATCTGTACCGAACCGTCGAAGATCCCACCAAAGACAAGTGGTACGCGCTGACCATGCTGCCCTACCCTTCCGGCGACCTGCACACCGGTCACTGGTACGCCATGACGCCCAGCGACGCCGGCGCCCGCTACCGACGCATGCGCGGCTACAACGCCTTCTTCCCGATTGGCTTCGACGCCTTCGGCCTGCCCGCCGAGAACGCCGCCATCAAAAACAACATCCACCCCAAGATCTGGACGTACAAGAACATCGAGCGCATGCGCGAGCAACTGCGCCAGATGGGCGCCATGTGGGCCTGGGATCGCGAAGCCGTCACCTGTGATCCCGAATTTTACAAGTGGAACCAGTGGTTCTTCCTGAAACTGTACGACATGGGGCTGGCTTACCGCGAGTACGCGCCGGTGGACTTCTGCCCCAACTGCAACACCACCCTGGCCCGCGAACAGGTCTGGGGCGAAGACCGCCGTTGTGAACGTTGCGACACCCAGGTGATCAAGAAGGATCTGGATCAGTGGAAGTTCCGCATCACCAATTACGCCGACGAACTGATCGACATGCTGGACGAGATCGAGTGGCCCGAACGCGTCAAGGTGATGCAGCGCAACTGGATCGGGCGCAGCGAAGGCGCCGAGGTAGACTTCAGCGTGCCCGACGTCACCGGCGAGGACGGCAAACCTGCCGCCATCACCGTCTTCACCACGCGGCCCGACACGCTGTGGGGCGCCACCTTCATGGTGCTGGCGCCCGAGCATCCGCTGGTAGACAAGGTGACAAGCGACGCCCAGCGCGCCGCCGTCGAAGATTACAAGACGCAGGCCGCCCGCCTGGATGAAATTGCCCGCGGCGCAGCCGACAAGGAAAAGACAGGCGTCTTCACCGGCGGCTACGCCGTCAACCCGGTTAGCGACGAGCGTGTGCCCATCTGGATCGCCGACTATGTGATGATGGGCTACGGCACCGGCGCCATCATGGCCGTGCCTGCCCACGATCAGCGCGACTTCGAGTTCGCCAAGAAGTTCGGCCTGCCCATCCGCCTGGTGGTGCAGCCCCACGACGGCTCGATCCAATCCGCCGAGGATCTGGAAGAGGCGTGGCCCGAAGAAGGCGTCATGGTCAATTCGGGGCCGCTGGACGGCGTCGAGGCGGGCAAGGGCGAAGGGCAGAGCGTCAAAGCCGCCATCCACTACATCGAAGAGCAGGGCAAAGGCAAAGGTGCGGTCAACTACCGTCTGCGCGATTGGCTGATCAGCCGTCAGCGCATGTGGGGGACGCCCATCCCCATGATCTACTGCCAGGAATGTGGCACAGTGCCTGTCCCCTACGGCGATCTACCCGTAGTGCTGCCCGACGACGCCCAGTTCAAACCCACCGGCGAAAGCCCGCTGAAGTATCACGAAGGCTTCCGCTACGTCACTTGCCCGCAATGTGGCGGCGCCGCCGAGCGCGAAACCGACACCATGGACACGTTCATGGATTCGAGCTGGTACCAGTACGCCTACGTCACGCCGTATTACAAGACAGGCGAAGCGCTGACCGCGGACGAGATGCCGTGGGATCCGGATCAGGGCGCGTATTGGCTGCCGGTGGAGCAGTACACCGGCGGCATCGAACACGCCACCATGCACCTGCTGTACACGCGCTTCTTCACCAAAGCGCTGCGCGACATGGGCATCGTGGACTTCGACGAGCCGATGCTGCGCCTGTTCAACCAGGGCATGATCCTGGGGCCGGACGGCGAGAAGATGTCCAAGAGCCGCGGCAACGTGGTTAACCCCGACGAGTACGTGAGCAAGTACGGCGCCGACACCGTGCGCGGTTACCTGATGTTCATCGGCCCGTGGGATCAGGGTGGCCCGTGGGATCCCAGCGCCATCGAAGGCGTGAGCCGCTTCCTATACCGCGTGTGGACGGTGGTGATGGACGAAGCCAAGCCCGAAAACGTGGCCGCCGAACCCGACGCAGGTGACGTCCGCGATTTGGAGCGCAAACTGCACCAGACGCTGCTGAAGGTGACCGAAGACGTGGAAAACTTCCGCTTCAACACCGCCGTGGCCGCGCTGATGGAATTCAACAACGCCCTGATGAAGGCCAAAGATTCCGCCGTCGTCGGTACGCCGCTGTGGGACGAGGCGATCCGTTCGCTGCTGCTGATGATGGCCCCCATGTTCCCGCACATCAGCGAGGAACTGTGGCATCGTATCGGCAAAGCCGGCTTCATTCATCTGGCATCCTGGCCCATCGGTGATCCTGAAAAGGCCCGCGAAGACGAAGTTACCGTGGTGGTGCAGATCAACGGCAAAGTGCGCGACAAGGTTACCGTTGCCCCCGACACCGACGCCGCCACGTTGGAGAAGTTGGCCCTGTCCACCGAGGCCGTGCAGAAGTGGATGGAAGGCAAACAGATCCGCAAGGTGATCGTGGTGCCTGGGCGGCTGGTGAATGTGGTGATTGGGTAAGAAGAAGGCGACTGGGGTTTCGTTTTTGGGATTGCCCGCGGCAAACCCAATCACTAATCACCAGTCTATTTTTAGATAGACAAGGTTTTCTGTGCCAATCCCCACAGGTTCCGATCTCCCCGAGAACACAACCCGATCCGCTGAATTTGGTCGCATCGGTTGGCTGGCGTTGGCCGCTCTGACCGCCTGCGCCTTCGTCATGCGCTTCTGGCGGCTGGGCGATGTGCCGCCCGGCCTCTTCTACGATGAAGCGTTCAACGGGCTGGATGCGCATCACCTCGTTGCCACGCCGCCGTGGCAGTGGCCCATCTTCTTCACCGGTAACCACGGACGCGAACCCCTGCTGATCTGGCTGATGGGAATCAGCCACTTCGTCTTCGGCCAATCGATCTGGACGATCCGGTTTGTCCCCGCGCTGTGCGGCGCGCTGCTCACGCCCGCGTTGACGTGGCTGGCCTGGGAAGCCGCGCCCCATCTCGGCGTGCGCAACCGCCGCGTCTTTGCCCTGTGGAGCGGCGCCGCCATCCTAGCCTTGCTGTGGAGCCAGATCTTCAGCCGCTACGGCATCCGTTTGTCGCTCTTTGTGTTGTTAGAGACGCTGCTGTGGGCGAGCCTGTGGCGGGCGTGGGGACGAGAAGGCAAAAGGGGAGAAGGCAAAAGGCAAAGACCAGCATTCTGGCTGCTTGCCGGCCTCTTCGCCGGTCTTTCGTTCTACACCTATTTGCCGGCGCGGTTGCTGCCGCTGATTTTGCTGCCGATGGCGGTTGTGGCGCTGTGGCGAGATCGAGGACGTGTCCGCGCCAACCTGCGCGGGATTGGGCTGGGGGTGCTGGCCGCGTTGATCGTGGCCGCGCCGCTGGGCATCTACTTTGTGGAGAATCCGGTCTCGTTCACCACGCGTATTGGGCAAGTCAGCGTCATCGGGCGCGAGGACGACGGCATCTTCGCCAACCTGGAACCGGTGGCGGGTATGTTCGCGTGGACAGGCGACCACAACCCTCGCGCCAACATTCCCTTCCGCCCGGCGCTGGATCTGCTGCTGGCGCCGTTCTTTGCCGTGGGCATGGCGCTGGCGCTGTGGCGCTTCTGGCGGATCGGGCGTGTCTGGCTGCTGGTGGGGCTGGTCACCATGCTGCTGCCTACAGTGCTCAGTGAATTTGCGCCCAACTACCAGCGCGCCATCGGCGCCCTGCCCTTCGTGGTGCTGTTGACGGTGCTGGGGGTGGAAGGCGCCGTGCAACAAGTCACGCGGATCTCGGCCAGAGGACGCCCACTGTCGATGGCCGTGGGATCGCTGCTGCTCGCGGCGTCGATTGTCCTCACGTGGCAGGCGTACTTCGTCACCTGGGCGCAGTCGCCGAATCTCTACGCCGCCTGGGACGTGGGTTTCACTCGCCTGGCCCAGCAGATCGTGGACAACGACCGCGGCGTGCGCGTCTACGTCAGCCCGCGTGGTCAGGATCACCCCACCCTCGGCTACCTGCTCGAGCAGTACGACGACACGCCCATGCCCGAAGGCTTCGACGGACGCATCTGTATGCGTGTGGCCACCGGCGTCGACGCCCGTTACTACTTCCTCAACAACGAAGATCCACGCGGTCGCGATGTCGTCGATTCCTACTACCCATCTGCCGAAACGGCCCCGGTGATCTGGGACACCAATGGCGTACCCTGGGCCGATACATTCTTCCAAGCGGCGGACGGCGACGTCGTCTTCCCCGAAATGATCGCGCAGCGCGCCGAGTTGGGCGACGGTATCTCGCTGCTCGGCTACTTCCTCTATCCCGATCAAGGCATCCGCGGCGGGGATCGGCTCTACACACGCCTCTTCTGGCAGGTGACAGCGCCGCCTTTGCGCAACTACACCGCCTTCTCGCACCTGATCCAAATGGACGCCGGCGGCGCGTCCACCCAACTCGCCGGCCAGGATCGTCCTCCCGGCGAAGGAACCTGCCCCACCCAGGATTGGCTGCCCGGCGAAGTCGTCGTGGACGAACTCCAGTTCGTCGTCCCCGATCCACTGCCCGAAGGTGAAATCTATCTCGAAATCGGCTTCTACACGCCGGAAGACGGTCTTCGGCTCGACATCGCCGACAATGCGGAAGATCGCATCATCATCGGCCCACTTGTCATCGCCAGAGACTAGGGTTACAATTATTTTTGCAGAACGCAGCAAAATTCTGCTTGTGTCTAGCCAGTACGATGGCGTGTGCTCTATCCCCAAGAGATGATCCACAGCCCCAAAGTATATCGAATGGCAAAACATCGCTCGTGTTTCTATCCTAGAATTTCCAACACTGAGGAGATTCATCTGCGTTAGGCCATCTACGCACCGACATTTGCGGATAGGCACGTGACAGTCTTCAACATCGTCGCAACGCTGTAGGCTTCATCTTGCCCGAGGGGATCGATCCGAGGGCAACTGTGAAAAACCAAACACTCCCCGCCTGGCGCCGACCACGAATTTTGTTCGTGGCCGTGGCGCTGCTGCTCACCCTGCTCGCGCTGTGCATTCGTCTCTACCAAATCGACAGTGTACCCGCCGGTCTCTTCTACGATGAAGCCGTGGAGGGGCTTGACGCCTACGCGCTCAGCGGGCTGCCTTTCTGGCGATGGCCGATCTTCTTTACTGCCATCAACGGGCGCGAACCGCTCTACGTATATCTCGTCCACGCTGCACAGACGATCTGGGGGCCAACCATCGTGGCCGTGCGTGTGGTTTCGGCCACCGCCGGCGCCTTGATGACACCTGCCCTGATCTGGTTGGCGTGGGAACTGGCGCCGTTCCTCAATGTGCGTAACCGTCATCGCTTCGCGTTGTGGGCAGGGGCGTCTTCGTTGGCGCTGCTGTGGCCGCAAATGATCTCACGCCTTGGGCAGCGGATCAGCCTCTTCGGCCTGTTTGAGGTGCTTGTTTTTGCAGCGCTCTGGCATGCCATTTCCAGATCTGCAAAACATGCCAAAACACAAGCCCCCCAAACAGCTACCTTCGGCTCATTCCTTGGCTTCTTGTCGGTGTGCTGGCCGGGCTGGCGTTTTACACCTACCTTGCCGTGCGGATTTTGCCCTTCGTACTGCTACCGCCAGCCGCTGTCTGGTGGCTACGTCGGCAGGGAGCGTGTACCCCGTTGGGGAATTGTGATTGCTGTTGGCGCAGCTTTGTTGACAGCAGCGCCGCTCCTGCTTCATTTTGCGCGTCACCCCGATCACCTCAACCTGCGCACAGGACAGATCAGCGTGCTCGATCAAGGCTGGCCGACGCTTTGGGCAAATGTCAAGGCTGTGCTGGGCATGGCCTTTGTGGGCGGTGACATCAATTTCCGGCTTAACCTACCCGAGAGATCGGTTTTCGATCCTGTCACCTTGCTGCTCTTTGCAATGGGGCTGTGGATCGCGGCGCGTCGCCTTTGGCGGCCTGCGCAGCTCTTTTTGTTGGCAGGCTTGGGGATCATGTTGCTGCCTACCCTGCTGAGCGAACAGGCGCCGAACTACGGGCGAGCGTTCGGCGCTTTCCCCTTTGCCGTCATTTTGATCGCGTTGGGATTGGAATGGGGACTTGAACGGGTGAATCAACGTTTCCCCGCGGCTGAGCTGTGGCCTACAGCCGCCGGTGTGCTGCTCCTCACGGCGTCGGTGGTGCTGACCTTGCGCATCTACTTCGTGGATTGGGCCAACCACCCCGACGCCTTCGCCGCCTGGAACACAGGTTATACCGCCATCGCCGAAGACATCCGCAGCAGTGACCAACACGGCGGCGCGGAAGTCGTCTACGCAGGGCCGGGCGTCGCCGACAAACCCACCGTGGCCTACCTGCTGGCCGATCTCGATCCGGCGCAGTCCCCACGCGGTTTCGACGGCGACCTTTGCCTGCGCGTGGACACAGATCAGGCTGCATCTTACTACGTGTTGCCCCAACGAACGCCGCGCGGCGCCGCACTCCTCAAAGATTACCTGCCCGATAGTCGCGCCCAGGCCACCATCACCGACGGCGAAGGCAACATCTGGGCCGAACGCATCGATCAACCTACCGGCGGCGCCGTCGTCTTCGACGAGATGACAGCGCAGACGATCCTACTTGGCGATGGCATCGCCCTGAGAGGCTATTGGGTCGACGAGGGCAGGCTGACGCCGGGTGCCACTTTCTACACACGTCTCTTCTGGGATGTGGCCCAAGCCCCCTCCGAAAACTACACCGCTTTTGTGCAGCTACTCAACCGCACCGCGGACGGCGTCTGGCAGCGAATCGCAGGCGCAGATCGACCACCCGGCAACGGTTCCTGCCCCACCGGCTCGTGGGTGGTCGGCGAAGTTGTGATCGACGAGCTACAGTTCACCGTTCCCGGCAACCTGCCGGCAGGTGACCTCTATCTGGCCGTCGGCTTCTATAACGCCGACGGCGTGCGCCTGCACGTACCTGGGAATGGGGATGATGTGGTGTTGATCGGGCCGGTGAACTGAGTCATGCATAATGCGTAACTCGTAATGCGTAATTGGTCAACGATACTGGTTGCCAATTGGAAAATCGCTTCGTCTACGGATTACGCATCACGCATCACGAATTACGCATTACTCTCTTCCTCCACCAACGCCACCGCCGCGGCCAGCGCGTCGGCATCGACCTCGGGCAGTTGGGGGAGTTCGGTGAGGCTGGTGAGGCCGAAGTGCTGCATAAAGAGATCGGTGACGCCGTAGAGGATGGGACGACCGATGGTTTCCAGGCGACCCACTTCTTCGATGAGGCCCTGTTGCTGGAGCTTGCGCAGCACGCCCGAGCAGTCGACGCCGCGCACGGCTTCGACCTGGGCGCGGGTGACCGGCTGCTGGTAGGCCACCACAGCCAGCGCTTCCAACGCAGGGCCGCTGAGGTGGGTGCTGAGATCGAGGTTGAGGAAGTTCTCCACGGCCTGCGCCGCCGCCGGATTGGTGACAAACTGCACACGTCCGCTGCGACGCTGGACGCGGATGCCGCGGTTCTCCGCTTCACACCGCCGCGCCAGGATCGTCAACCCCGCTTCCACCTCACCGATGGTGCGATCCAATGCCTGCGCCAGCTTGTCCGGCGTCACCGCGTCCTCGGCCACGAAGAGCAGACTCTCCAACAGCGAAACCAGCGGCGTCAGCGCAGGATCGTCCAGATCCGGGTCTTCGCTGGGCGCTTCGTCGGCGTCGGTTGCGTCGGGCGAGGCCGCGTCCTCGGTCGGCGGCGCATCGTCTGCCACCGCTACAATTTCATCGTCAACCATATCGTCGGCCGTATCGTCAACTGCATCATCCGCGGTTTCGGCGGCGGGGGTGTCTTCGATGTGTGCGTCTTCGATCTGCACAGTGACAGTATCGGCGGCGGGTTGGTTAGCGATGGGGAGCGCGGCGGGCTGCACGGCTTCGTCTTCCGGCTCGTCGTCTTCCGTTCCCGTTCCCGACTGGGCGTTTTCTAGCATGGCGCTGATCGTCTCTTGCTGATAGGTTCGATGCTGGATCGGGCTGTCTGCATCGGCGCCCAGGGGCAGCAGACGTCTGCTCCACGCCGCCACGCGCCGAAATACAGCCCGCAAAAGTTGAAAGAATCCCACTCGCTACGCCCCCACCCGGCAGATCAGGCCCTTGAGGTACGCGCCTTCGGGGAAGGTGACAGCCACAGGATGGTCCGGCGACTGGCGCAGCCACTCCAGGATCTGCACCTGCCGCCCGGCGTCTACCGCCGCGCCGAACACAACCTTCTGGAAGAGATCGGCGTCGACCAGGCCACTGCAACTGAAGGTAGCGAGGATGCCGCCGGGGTTGAGCAGACGCAGCGCCAGCAGGTTGATGTCTTTGTAGCCGCGCAGCGCCGCCTCTACCTGGCGTTTGTTGTTGGCAAACTTGGGCGGATCGAGCACGATGACGTCGAAACGTTCGCCCTCCACCTCCCACCAATCGCGCAGAATCTCGAAGACGTCGGCCACGATGCTCTCCTGCTCGTCGGGATCGTAGCCGTTGAGGCGCAGATTCGCTTCGCCCACCGTCAGCGCGTCGATGCTGCTGTCTACGTTGACCACCTGATCCGCGCCCGCGGCCAGCGCGTGGACGCCGAACGCGCCGGTGTACGAAAAGGCGTTGAGCACACGTGCATCGCGGCAATATGCGGCCACCCGCGCCCGGTTCACCCGCTGATCGATGTAGAACCCCGTCTTCTGGCCGTGGAGCAGATCCACCTGAAAGCGCAGCCCATCTTCGCGGATCGTCACCATGTCGTCGGGCAGGTCGCCCGCCAGCAGACCGGCGGCTTCGTCCAGCCCTTCCTCGCGGCGCAGGGCGAACTCGCTGCGTTCCACCACCCCGCGGCAGCCGGTGATCTCCAGCAGCATCTCTGCCAGCATCGCCTTGTGCCGGTCGATGCCCAGCGTCCCCGATTGCAGCACCAGGTAATCGGCGAAGCGATCCACCACCAGGCCGGGCAGAAAATCATTTTCGGCGTTGATCAGGCGTACGGCGTCGGTCCGCGCCGGATCGACGAGGGGGGCGCGCATGGACACGGCGTCGGCCAGCCGCCCGCGCCAGAAATCGGCGTCGATGCCTTCACGCCGCGTCCACGAGAGCAGGCGCACCTGGATCTGGCTGCGCCGGTTGAGGTAACCGCGCGCCAGCCAGCGCCCGTCGTGGTTGTGTACGTCCACGATCTCGCCGTCGGCTACGTTGGGGATATGGCGGATCGCCCCGCTGAAGATCCAGGGATGTCCTTGTTGCACGGGCTTTTCGCGGCCCGGTTTCAAAATCACGGCGTCAGCCATCGGGGTTGTCTTTCTGGAAATCGCTGCGTTTGGATGAAAAGACGGTATTGCCGCCTGCGTCGATCTCCCAACCGTGCTCGTTCAAGTGAACCACACGGTCGGGCAGGAAAAGGGCGCGGGGCGTGCGGGCGTAGCGGAAAGGCAAGTTCCCGTCCGCGGTGATGAAAATGCCGGTGACCACCTCACCGTTGCGGCTGCTGTAGCGCAGCGTCCACTGCTGCACAATGGCCCAACGCGCCAGCGGTTTCACGCTCATGATCGGCTCCAAGAAAGGCGCAGGATGCGCTGCGTGTCTTCGGTGACGCGGGCGACGTGGCCCGGCTGCACCCCACACACCCACAGGATCTCGCCGTCGGCGCGGGCGATCAATGGCCAACTGCCACGCCACAACCGCGCGATTTTACCGTCTGTGAAGAGATCACCCACCGATTTGTGCCGCCCACCAAGGCCAAGCGGGGCAAAGCGCGCGCCTGGCTGCGGCGCCCGCAGGTGTATTTCGCCCGCAATTTCGGCGTCGAAGTAGCCCGTCCAGGCGTCGAGGTTTTTTTGCCAGGAGGAAGGGTGGATCGCACCTCGTTCAAGCACGTCTGCGCGCAGCAGCCAATTGCCCACGTTGCGTATGCCGGGTAGCGGAACCGATCTTTCCCGCCAATCGCTCGGCAGGTACGGATGATCTGGGCGCATCTCGCCGCGATGTAGGATCAATTGATCGTCGAGCCGCGTCAACGAAATGCCCGCCGCCAGCGGAAATGGACCGGCGTTGACCTGCGCCGAAGACGCGACCTGGCGCACGCGTTCCACCAAATCGAAGGTCAGCGCGTCCGTCGGTCCGCGCAGGGAGGCCCAGGCACAGCGGACGACGCCGCGCTGGGTAGCTGCGTCGCGGTCAACGTAGCCGCGGCGATCCAGTGTGGTGCGCGACGGGGGATCTACGCATTCCTCCGCAGGATGCAGCAGAGCAGCAAACGCGGCGCGATTGGCGGCGTCGGCGCGATCTGCCTCGTCGGCCAGGATCACGGCGGCGCGGGTGAGCGCGTCTTCGGCGGCGGGAAAGCGCTCGGCCATGTGCGGCAGCAGGCTGTGGCGCAGCCACTTGCGTGTGTAGCCGGTGTCGGCGTTGGTGGCGTCTTCGCGCCAGGGCAGGTTGTGTGTGTGCAGGTAGGCCAGGATCTGGGCCCGTGACGCCGCCAACAGCGGGCGCGCCAGACGCGTTTGTTCGGTCAACGCTTGCACAGGACGCATGGCCGCCAGCCCATCCAGCCCGCTGCCGCGCAGCAGGTGCAGCAGCAGCGTTTCGGCCTGATCTCCTGCATGGTGGGCCACGGCGACGACGCTTGCATTGATCTCAGCGGCCACCTGGGCGAGGAAGGCGTAGCGGGCGCGGCGGGCGGCGTCTTCGTTGTGGGGGCGTGCGTGCGCGGGCAGGCAAAAGTGGTGGTGCGGCAGTCCCCAATCCGCGGCCAGGGCGGCCACAAATTCGGCGTCGGCGGCGGAATCGGGGCGCAGACCGTGATCGAGGTGGGCCACGTGCAATTGAACCTGCCACTGCGGCGTGACGGGCCAGCAGATGCAGCAGGCAGACGCTGTCGGCGCCGCCGCTGACGCCCACCACCACGCGCCCGCCTCGAAGACACGCTGATCCGCCTGAAATTGCGCCAGGGTAAGGCACAACGGATCATCGGGTGTGGGCATCGAGTGGGTGGGCGGCAGGTGTGTCATCGTTGCATTCACGCCGCGCATTATACCACAGCGAACGCGCAACGGGCTTGAAATCCTCCCTACGGCACCCACTGAATCTTCTGCACAAACAGATCCGGGATGCCGCCGGTGATGGCAGCCAGTGGCTGTTCGGGGCCGCCAGTGATGGGCTTGATCCAGATCTTCCACTCGCCGCCGCGGTTGCTGAGAAAGGCCACGCGGCTGCCGTCGGGGCTGACAACGGGGATGCCGTCGATGCCGGGATCGCTGGTCAGTTGGATCACGGCGCCGCTGGCCACGTCCACGCGGAAGATCTCCCAGTTGCCGGTGCGCTCTTCGCTCATGAAAACAACGGTGCGCCCGTCGGGTGACCATTCGGGGTGGGCGTCACCGGGGACGTTGGTAAGCGGGACGCGGTTGCCGCCGCCGCTGTCCATGAGCCAGAGGCCGCAGCCGTTGCCCTGTTCATCGCAGCCACGGAAGACGATCTGATCCGCGGTCGGGCTCCACATGGGGTCCTGGCCGAAGCCAAGGCCGGAACCATTGTCGTTGCCGTCGGCCCAGGCGGTGTAGATGCGCCAGCGGCGGTCGCCTTCGCGGTCGCTGGCAAAGACGAGGCGGTTGCCTTCGGGGTTCCAACTGGGCATGCCGTCTTCGGCGTAGTTGGTGAAGCGCAGGCGCAGTCCGCTGCCTGGATCATAGCTGCCCAAGCCGCGCTGATCGCCGCGCATGTTGCGGAAGACGAGACGGGCGCCGTCGGCGCGCAGATCGGGCTGCATGGCGTCTTCCACCAGCACCAGCGGGCGCACACTGGCCGTCACCGGCTGGGCGTAGACGCGCCAACGTCCGTCGATGGGATCAGCGGTGGCGTAGAGGATGCGCCCGGTGCCGAGTCCGCCGACAGCTGCCGACGACGCATCGGGCGTGATGCCTGGGCCGGCGGCTGCCGGTGTCCCCACTGTTTCGGTGAAGGTGGCAGTGGGGTTCTGTGTACACAGCGTCTCGAATTCGGTCTGTTTTTCGGCCAACCCGGGCGTGTTCAACACCTCGATGGCGGCGGCATACTGATCGGCGGCGGTACACCAATCGCTCTGGCGCGCCAGCGAATCGGCATATTCCAGGTAGGCTTTTTGCAGGCGTTGGCGCACATCGCGATAGCCGGGGCTGCGCTGATAGAGATCGCCCAGCAGATCGATAACGCGAGGCCAGTCGGCCAGCCAGTAGGTGAGGGCGTCGACGTATTGGGCGGTGACATCGCGGGTGCTGCGGATTTCTACGGCGTTGGGGCGCAGTTCAAGGGCGCGGTCGTACAGGTTGACGGCCTCTTCGAGGCTGCCTTCGTTGCTCTTCTCGGTGGCGAGGCTGACGTAGGCAGTAAAGAGCATCTCTTCCACGGTGTCGGCCTCGAAGGTGGCGTCGGTGGCGCGCACCTGGCGCAAGCGTTCGATGGCATCTTCCCAGCGCCCGGCGTTGTAGAGCGACTGGGCATCGGCCCAGACCAGCGCCAGCGGATTCAGCGACGTAGGTGTAGGCGTGGCGACCTCGGGCGTGGGCGTGGCAACGGCCACAGCCGCGGCCGTGCTCTGCGGCTGTGGTGTGGAGAGCAGGCTGCCGATGCCGTCGACGGCGTCTGTGTTTTCGGGATCAAGCACGAGGACTTTGCGGTAGGCGTCGAGCGCGCCGGTGGGGTCATTGGCGCCGCGGGCGTCTTCGGCCATTTGCAGGTAGATGGCGATCTGCTGGCGACGCTGTGCTTCGACCTGGCGTCGCCCGTCCTGAATGCCGCGCACGAGCAGGAAGATGATCACGATGATCGCCAGCGCCGTGGGCGCGGCAACGATGTACCAGAAGATGCGCGGCATCCCGTCGGACGACAACGGCTCGGGTCTTTGAGGTGGTGGGTTTCGCATGATCAGCGCAAGGGTCCAGAATAGGTGTAGCGGAAGTACAGGCGGCCGGCGCCATCTTCTAGCCGGTTTCCAGTGGACCGGCGGCAGGCAGTGCGTTTTGGGCTACGGTGACGGATGCAGGCGCGTTGGGCGAGAGATCGGTCTCCTGGCGCAGGATCTCGTCCTCACCGGCGAGGACGCGCACCATGCCGCCCAACGGTCGCGTGGGATAGAGGGCGAGCGTCAGCCCGGTGGCATCCGGCGCAACAGTCAGCGTCGCCACTTCGTCGGCCCAGGTGACGCCGCCGATCTGCCGCACAGGGTACCACACCTCGCGCCAACTGACGACGCCGCCCGGCGGCAAAGTGAAGAGATCGCCGAAGGTGGGGCCAGGCCGCCGTGCAGTTCGACGTAGGACGAGCCATCGTCGGTGTAGAGATCGCTGGGCAACGGCGACTGCCAGCCCAGGCCAAAGGCTTTGCTGCCGCGTGTCACCTGCGGTGGGAAGATGCGCACGATGCCGGCGTCGGCGGCGTGATCATAGACAGCGGCGAACGGTCCATGCGCGGTGGGGCGCTCGAAGAAGCCCAGGTAGGTGGTCCAATTGCCCAGCCGCGAATAGTCGACGTTGTTGTAGATGGGCCAGGTGAAGGCGTCGCCGGGGGCGGGTAGGCGGCTGTCTTCGGTGCTGTGGACGGTCATTTCGTTGGTGGGCAGGATGAACTCGGTCTGCGCGCTGGGGCGGTTCCCGCGCCGGGGGCCAATGCAGCGCTGAGCCAGTAGGCGAAGGTCTGTTCGCTGTTGCTGAGATTGGAGACGGACGGTTCGATCTCGAAGCCGGCAGCGCCGGAACGCAGCGAAATGGTGACGCTGCCGTTCAAGGCGCGCCCGTCACGCGGCGTGAAGAGGGTGACAGAGGCCAGATCTTCGCTTTGTTGCAGCGGCAAGAAGCCCCATTCTTCGCCCCAGGCGTAGCCGTGTTCGACCACGGGCAGGTTCCACTCCAATCCGCCGATGGCTGCCCAGCCGCGCTGCTCGAATGGTCCCCAGGCGGTGGGTTTGACGACGCTATTCTGGTAGAAGCTGTTTTCGCCGCTTGCTTTGTGGATCACCTGCCAGATGCGCCCCCCCAGTTCGGGCAGAATGGTGACCTTGAGGAAGGCGTTTTCGAGCACGATCAGGCGGTAGGCGCGGTCTTCGGGGGTGGGGGCGTCGGCGCGGAAGCGTTCCCAGTCGAAGCGCTGGTAGGGCCAGTTGTATGCTTCGTCGCGGGCAGGTGTGTGGTAGGCTGCCAACGGGTAGGTGGGCAGGGTGATGCTTTCTTCGTAGACGACGACGGTGCCTACGGGTGCGGGTGCGGGCGCGTATTCGTCTGTGGCTCCGCCGACACTGTCCGCGAGCGGTGGGAGCGGTGTGGCGGTTGGGGGGAGCACTTCGATCACCGACGGCTCTTCGACGAGAAGCACAGATTCTGTGTTTTCGGTGCGTACGTAGGGGCCGTAGATCCAGGCGATGCCGCTGTCCGCGTTGATCTGCCACCAGTCGCCGGTGATGTCCACGCCGATGATGGCGAAGCTGTCCCCTGCTTCGGCGCTGCCCACTACGTCGAATTCTGTGCCGGGCCCGCTGCGCAGGTTCATGCTGTCGTCGACGTAGACAGTGGGCGATTGGGTGCGTGTTTGTGTGTCAGTTTGCCCGTCCGCGGGGAGGGGCGTAGGCGACGGTAGATCCGTCGTCGCTGGGGTGGCAGACGGCGGCAACGTCGTCGCCGGGATCGGTGTCTGAGTCGGCTGCGACGTCTCCTCTGGTCCTCCACAAGCAGCGAGGACGATGACCGCGATCAGCGGCATAAGCGCGATCCATAGCGGACTTCTGTTCGTAGATGGGTACACACCGTTGTCCGATCTAGTGTGCGATTTTGAAGCGTTCATTGAGAACGATTGCGCAGCGCGATTGGTTTCGTCTGTCCGGGCATTATACCTTGCGGGCGGCGTAATGCGTAATGCGTGATGCGTAATTGGTTGACGAAATTGGTGCTCTATTGGGAACCGCTACGTCTGCCAATTACGCATTACGTATCACGCATTACGCTTCACGCCGCTCTCGGCAATTGCGGATGATCGTCGGGACTTTGCCAGATTTCGGGAGTGAGCGGTTGCAGCCCCCACAGGGCGCGGGCTTTGTCGCAACGTTCGTTGGGTTCGCCGTTTTCCCAGGATGGGGTGAACTCTTGGCAGACGCCGGCGCGTTTGGGGTAGATGGTGCAGTGGACAGATTCGCCGATCTGCCCGTCCAGCGCGATGCAGCGGGGGTTCTTCTGGTTGGTGCCTTTCATGACACGCAGGTGTTCGTTCAAATCCTCTGTCAGTTCAACAGGCACGGTGCCGAGGATGTACTCATCGGTCTCCGTCCAGTGAAAAGACGCACGAAAGTAGGCACAGCACGCCCCACAGGTTAGACAGGGATTCGGTTGCGGCATAGGTTGGGGATAGGCGCTCCTGACGCGAGAGGGATGGGTAATGCGTAATTCGTAATGCGTAATTGGTTAACGGAGTTGGTCGCTCAAGAGGTGACAACTTCGTCTACGAATTACGCATTACGAATTACGCATTATTTCTACAATTACGCTGTGATCTTCTCACCAATCCCCGCTGCTTTGCGCAGCGCGGACGCTTTGTCGGTGTTTTCCCAGGGCAGCTCGATGTCGTCGCGGCCGAAGTGACCGTAGGCGGCTGTCTGCTGGTAGATGGGACGGCGCAGGTCGAGGTCGCGGATGATGGCGCCGGGGCGCAGGTCGAAGTGTTCTTCGATGAGCGCGGCGATCTTGTCGTCGCTGATCTTACCGGTGCCGAAGGTTTCCACGTTGACGCTCAGCGGGCGAGCGACGCCGATGGCGTAGGCCACCTGGATCTCGCAGCGGTCGGCGATGCCGGCGGCGACGATGTTCTTGGCCACCCAGCGGGCGGCGTAGGCAGCGCTGCGATCCACTTTGGTGCAGTCTTTGCCGCTGAAAGCGCCGCCGCCATGACGGCCCATGCCGCCGTAGGTGTCGACGATGATCTTGCGACCGGTGAGTCCGGCGTCGCCCATCGGCCCGCCCACTACGAAGCGCCCGGTGGGGTTGACGAAGATGCGCAGATCTTTGTCGATCATGTCGGCGGGGAGGACAGGGTCGATCACCTTTTCGATGATTTCGCGGCGGATCTCGTCTTGGCTGATCTCGGGCGCGTGCTGCGTGCTGATGAGCACGGTGTGGATGCGCTTGGGTTTGCCGAAGCTGTATTCCACTGTCACTTGGGATTTGCCGTCGGGGCGGAGCCAGGGGAGGATGCCTTGCTTGCGGACTTCGGAGAGGCGGAGCGAGAGTTTGTGGGCCAGGTAGATGGGCATGGGCATCAGCGTCGGCCCTTCGTTGCAGGCGAAGCCGAACATCATGCCCTGGTCACCGGCGCCCACGGCTTCGATCTCGTCGTCTTCCATGTCGAGGCTGCCCTCTTTGTACTCCTGGGCGCGGTCGACACCCATGGCGATATCGGGGCTTTGCGAAGCAATCGCCACTTGCACGCCACAGGTGTTGCCATCGAAGCCTTTGTCGCTGCTGTCGAAGCCGATGCCCTTGACCACGTTGCGGATCAGTTCATCGAAATTGACGAAGGCGGTGGTGGTGATTTCGCCCAACACCATCACGAAACCGGTCTTGACCGCGGTTTCGCATGCCACACGCGCATTGGGGTCTTGTTCAAAAATGGCATCGAGCACGGCGTCGCTGATCTGATCGCACATCTTGTCGGGGTGGCCCTCGGTCACCGACTCGCTGGTGAACAGCAGAGACGGCGAGGTCATGAAGGTATTGCTCATGGGATTGCTCCTGTGAAAAGAATATATCCTGTGCAGGATTGTTTGATTTCGGTAGGATAATGCGTAATACGTAATGCGTAATTTGTTGAGCGAGATTCCTCGCCAATCGGGCGATCCCCCGTTGACGAATTACGCATTACGAGTTACGCATTACGATCAGTGTCCCGTCCCCATCGTCCACTCGTTCAAATACGCTGATTGCTCATCGGTGAGGACGTCGATCTGCACGCCCATGGCTTCGAGCTTGAGGGCGGCGATGGCCTGGTCGATGTCCAGGGGGACGTCGTAAACCTGGGGCGTGAGTTTGTCGCCCTGCTTGAGCATGTACTCGGCGGCCAGGGCCTGGTTGGCAAAGGACATGTCCATGACGGCGCTGGGGTGTCCTTCGGCGGCGGCCAGGTTGACGAGGCGGCCTTCGCCGGCGACGTAGATGCGGCGACCGTCTTCGAGGGTGTACTCGTCGAGGAATTCGCGCACGCGGGTGATCTTGGTGGCCATCTTCTCCAACGCCTTGAGATTGAGTTCTACGTCGAAGTGACCGCTGTTGGCGAGGATGGCGCCGTCGCGCATGACTTCCATGTCGTGGCCGTCGATGACGTGGATGTCGCCGGTGGCGGAACAGAAGACGTGACCAACCTTGGCGGCTTCTTGCATCGGCATCGCGGAAGCCGTCCATCACCGCTTCGAGGGCGCGCAGCGGGTCAGCTTCGGTGACGATGACGTTGGCGCCCATGCCCTTGGCGCGCATGGCAATGCCCTTGCTGCACCAGCCATAGCCGCCCACAACAAAGTTCTTGCCCGCCAGCAGCACGTTGGTGGCGCGGATGATGCCGTCGATGGTGCTTTGGCCGGTGCCGTAGCGGTTGTCGAAGAAGTGCTTGGTCTGGGCGTCGTTGACGGCCATCACCGGGAAGCGCAGCATACCCTGGGCGGCCATGGCGCGCAGGCGGATGACGCCGGTGGTGGTCTCTTCGGTGCCGCCGACGACGTCGCCCAGCAGGTTGTCGCGCTGGGTGTGGAGCATGGCCACGAGATCCATGCCGTCGTCCATGGTGATGTTGGGCTTGATGTCGAGCACGCTGTTGAGGTGACTGTTGTACTGGGCGTTGCTTTCACCCTTGATGGCGTAGACGGGCATCTCGTAGTACGAGACGAGGGCGGCGGCGATGTCGTCCTGGGTGCTGAGGGGGTTGCTGGCGCACAGCGCCACTTCGGCGCCGCCCGCAATCAGGATGCGCATCAGGTTGGCCGTCTCCGAGGTGACGTGCATGGCCGCGGCCATGCGAATGCCCTTGAACGGCTGTTCCTTCTTGAAGCGCTCTTCGAGGAGATCGAGCACCGGCATCTCTTTGGCCGCCCACTGCATGCGGAAGCGGCCCTTTTCGGCCAGGTTCAGATCGGCGACATCGTAGGATTTTGTGGTTGTGGTCATTGGTTGAGACTCCTTAAAGTACAAATGTGAGTTATTGCGGTTTGGATAGTACGTAGTGCGTAGTCCGGCAAGTACGAGATCGCGCAGTTACGGACTACGAACTACGCACCACGCTTTTCCGCCACGCCTTCGATAAACGGACAATGTATCGTAAACCCCAACTTCTGGTACAACGCCTGCGCCTTTTCGTTGCGCTGGTCGACGTTGAGGACGATGGTGTGGACCCCGTCGGCTTGCAGGGCGGAGACGATGGCCGCGGTGATGGCCTTGGCGTGTCCCCGGCCCCGGCTGTCGGGACGGGTGTAGATGTTGCCGATGGCCGCAATCCCCTCGCCGCGGTGGACGATGTGGGTGCCGCCCGCGGCGGCGAGCGATCCGTCGACGTCTTCGCGCCCGAAGAAGACGCCTTCGGCCAGTTGGTACGGATCGAAGCCATCCGGCTTGAACGGTCCGCCGTGATCGTACAGGGCAGACAAGCGATCCGCGTCTGCGGGCGTCAGTCGGCGCAGCGATGTCGCCTCGTTCGGCAGATGGACGCGAGACGGCAAGACCATGCGCAACATGCGGCGATGGTCGGCGCTGTTGTCGTAGAGGCGATCCAGCACCGGGAAGTGTTCCTCGCGCACGCTCAGGTAGGCGGTCTGCGGCAGATCGGGCGTGTCCTGCAAGATCGTCTCCACGGCGGCGACGCTGCCCGCTGTGAGCAGGATGGCCGGGTCCAATCCACTGAAAACGAGTACCACACCGGGGCCGTCCTCGCTGTCCGCCGTCAACCAGCGACAGTACGGCTCAAACGCCGGCTGCAAATCGGCCAGGGCGTAGGCTGACCAGATGGGGTCGGTGGATAGGATGGTGTGAATACGGTTTACGAGTGTTGTCATGGTCTTGGTTGGGTGAAGATGATGAGGATGATGGGGATGATGGGGGTCAAGTTCGCCCCATCATCTCATCATCCCATCATCTTCATCATCTCTTCCCTAACTTCGCCAACCCCGGCTCCGCGCCAAAATTCTCTTCGTAGCGCGCGATGAACTCGTCCACGTTGAAGCGGTGACTGCTCGTGCCCACCCGCTCCAGGACGTAGGTGCTGCACAGCGCGCCCACACGACCACAGACAGCCAGAGGTAGGCCGGCGCTCCAGGCGGCGAAGAAGCCGCCGCGGTAGCCGTCCCCTGCGCCGGTGGGTTCGGCGATCTCGTTGGGCGCGGCCACGGGGACGCGGATCTCCTCGTCGCCGCGGTAGATGACGCTGCCCAGCTTGCCTTCGGTGACGACGAGTGTGTCCACTTCGCTGCGGATCTGCGCCAGCGTCCAGCCGGTCTTCTCCTGGGTGATGGCGGCCTCGTACTCGTTGACCATCAAGAAGGCCGCGCCGGGAATGCTCTGGCGCAGGTCTTCGCCGTTGAGGCGGGCGATCTGCTGGCTGGGATCGTAGGCAAAGGGGATGCCCAACTCACGGCATTCCTGCGCGTAGTTGAGCATGGCCTGCGGATCGTTGGGGCTGATGATCACCACCTCGGCGTCGGTCAGCTTGCGCTCGGCCAGCGAAATGTTGCGGGCATGGGCCATCGCGCCGGTGTAGAAGTTGGCGATCTGGTTTTGATCCTGATCCGTGCTCACAAAGAAGCTGGCGGTGAACTCGTCTTCGATCTCGATGATCTGATCGGTGCGCAGGCCGTGGTCTTCGAGCCAGCGGCGGTAGTCGCCGAAATCCTGCCCCACCGTCCCCAGGATCACCGGATCACCGCCCAGCAATTTCATGGTGTAGGCGATGTTGGCCGCCACGCCGCCGCGCTGCCGCACCATCGAGTCCACGAGGAAGCTCAAACTGATGCTCTGCAACTTGTCGGGCAGGATGTGCTCGGTAAAGCGGCCCGGGAAATTCATCAAATAATCGTATGCAATCGAACCGGTGACGACGATGGACATGGAAACCTCGTTGAGAAGGTGGATCTTGGATTGGGAACTGGATGGACAGCGTAATGCGTGATGCGTGATGCGTAATTCGTCAACGATGCGATCTGCATTTGAGACGGCAACTCCGTAGACCAATTACGCATTACGAGTTACGGATTACGTACCCACTGCACAATACTCTCCGGCGGCGTGTGCGTGGAAAGCCGATCGAGCAGTTCCGCCGGGTCCGCGCTGACGACGAGCAGGTCGGCGTAGGACGGGCGGATGAAGCCTTCGGCGATGGCGACTTCGATCATGCGGCAGATGGGATCGAAGTAGCCCGCCACGTTGAGCAGGCCGATGGGCTTGGCGTGGATGCCCAGTTGGCTCCACGTGATGATCTCGAATAGTTCCTCGAAAGTGCCGAAGCCACCGGGCATGGCGATGAAGGCGCCGGCCAATTCGGCCATGCGCGCCTTGCGCGTGTGCATCGAATCCACCACTTCGAGGTGACCGATGGCCGCGCCAGAAATCTCCTTGGGCTTCAGCCCTTCGGGGATGACGCCGTGGACATCGCCGCCATTGTCACGGACGGCGCGGGCCACAGCCCCCATCATGCCCAGGCTGCCCCCGCCGTAGACAAGGCCCAGCCCACGGTCGGCGATTTCAGATCCCAGCGCGGAGGCGGCGTTGATGTAATCCGGGCGGGTCCCCTTGCTGGCGCCACAATAAACGCAAATACGAGATAGATGGTTCATAGACTCAGATTTCATTGAGAGATTTGGACACGGATTTCAGGACGCTCAATTTGACTTTTGCCTTTACTCCCGCCGTTTCTCCCGATTCTCGACGATCTTCTCCTGCGCCGCGTCTACCGCGTTCTTCAGGCTCTGCGTAAACGGCGGGTAGCAGATGCCTTCTTCGGTGACGATGCCGGTGATGTAACGGTGCGGTGTCACGTCAAACGCTGGATTGTAGACAGGGACGTTCTCGGGCGCAATAGGACTTTCTCCGATGTTGACCACTTCTTCGGCGCCACGTTCTTCGATGGGAATGTGATCACCGTCGGGCAGGCTCACGTCGACGGTGCTGGTGGGCGCCACACAGTAGACGGGGATGCCGTTCTCGCGGGCCACGACGGCCAGTTTGTAGGTGCCGATCTTGTTGGCGACGTCACCGTTGGCGGCGATGCGGTCCGCGCCGAAGATGACCACGTCCACTTTGCCGGCGCGCATGAGGTGACCGGCGGCGTTGTCCGCGATCAGGTGCATGGGGATCTCGGCGTTCATCAGTTCCCATGCCGTGAGGCGCGCACCCTGCAAGCGAGGACGGGTCTCATCCACCCACACGTGGATCGATTTTCCCTGTTCCTGGCAGGCGAAGACAACGCCCAGCGCCGTACCGAAGTCCACGGTAGCCAGCGCGCCGGTGTTGCAGTGATGGAGCAGATTGGCCCCATCGGGGATGACGGCAGCGCCGTTGAAGCCCATGCGCCGGTTGATGGCCACGTCTTCGTTGGCCAGGGTCTCAGCTTCGGCCAGGAGGGCGCTGCGCAGATCGTCCACATTGTCGGTGACGGTGTATTCGGCTGTTTCGAGCAGACGCCGTGTGGCCCAGCTCAGGTTGACGGCGGTAGGTCGCGCCGCGTCGAGGACGTCTTTGGCCGCGCGCAAGTCGGCCAGCAAATCATCGCGTGAGGACGCTGCGCTCACCTGCGCGGCCAACGCCATGCCGTAAGCGCCGGTAGCGCCGATGGCGGGCGCGCCGCGCACGTACATCTCGGTGATGCTGCGGGCAACGCCGTCCACGCTGTCGAACTCGGCGATCACGAATTCACCGGGCAGCAGGCGTTGATCGATCATCTTGACACGGTTGTCTTCCCAAAAAACGGTTCGCATGGCGACTCCTTGACAGGACACAGCAACGCTGCACAGAGCGTATTTGGACACGGATTTGCAGGATTTTCAGGATGGGAAACGATCCTGGCTGTTTCCACGAATCTTTGCTGTAGAAACTCATAGCGAAAGCAGATAGAGGCCGTAGTATGCGGAGTCGGCACGCCTCGTGCTGGCTGAGTCGCACGTGGGCGTGCTCACTCCTCAATTGTCCAAAGTCTACTTAATTTCTCTATCAGAATGGCCGTATCGGCGCGAATGTTTTGTACAAACAAAAGCCCTCTTGGTGGATCCAAGAGGGAATTGAGCACAGATGAAGGCACGCTCATCTTTCAGATCACCTTGTCGGTGATCCGGCGGAATTGGCACCATGCTGGCTGTGCTGTCTCGATCACGGCATTTCTCTGCAAAGGCAGAAACATAACATGTCGAGCAGCAACCGAAAACCGGGACTCCAGCAGGTTGCCGGGGGATCATCGGGCCGTTCCCTCCCCCCTCTCTGGATAAGAGCCAAATATGTAGTTGGATGATCCGTTGTGCAGATCAGAAAGAGGTTAGCATGAGGATGTCTACGTTGTCAAAAAACAGACCGACTTTAACCCAGCCAATTGCATATCACTCCATTACGACCATCGCGCGTGCGTATAGTTGTCGAGAATATCCCCGTCCTTCGAGAGCAGCAAGTTGTCCTGGATGGCGGCATGTGCAACGATGAGCCGATCAAAAGGATCTCGGGTCCACGTCAAGGCCAAGGCGCGAGAAATTGTCTCGTTGAAAGGTCTATCACAGATGCGCAATCCAATCCGCAGCGACATGTCATCTACGATCAGATCCGCAGGCGCCGTGACGCGCTGAATTTCGTACAGATATTCGAGTTCCAGGCGAACAATTGGCGATATGTATAGATCGTGATCGTTGATCAAGTCACGGACGCCGTTGTTAAACTTGCCCATCAACCCAGCATATAGCCAGATGACGACATGGGTGTCAAGGTAGATCAAGATTCACCTCATGTTCCCAGTGGAGCGATACAAGGTCATCAGGATCTCCCTGGATCACATCGGCGCGGTCAATTAGATTCTGAAACTTGTCTACTTTTTCAACCGGCGTAATCCGTAGGAGATGTTCTCCCTTTCTGATCTCAAGCGGCAACCCGGTTTCCAGCACTTCGTCCAGCAATCGATAGATGTCGGAACGCAACTCTGTTGGTGTGACAGTTCTCATAACGACCTCGATGCGTACGTTTGTCTTTTGGGGGGCGTACGTTGAGTTTATACCAGAGATTTGAGATTGTCAACACTAGTGAATTTTCCGCCCCAAACTTGAACCCCACCCACGCCGCTGCTATACTACCCCCATGCCCGTACACGTTCAGCAGACGCCCAATCCCAATGCGCGCAAGTTTGTGCTGCCGCAGAAAATGTTCGACCGCCCGTTGAACATTTCCGCCGACAACGTCTCCTCGGCAGAGCAGGCGACACAGCACCCCCTGGCCCTACAACTCCTGGCACTTGAATCCATCTACAACGTCTTCATGGTGCAAGACTTTGTAACGGTGAACAAGTACCCCGGCGACGTGGGCGGGATTGGAGGAGATCGTGCGGATTGTGGCGGCCTATTTCGAGATTGATGATGAGATGATGTCCGACCGCAGCGGTCGGGGATGATGGACACACCATCATCCCATCATCTCATCATCCACCATCTTCTCTCAACGAAAGACACATCCCACCCCACACCGATCATCATTGCCAGTGAAAATGGACGCCAGGGATCCGAAGCAGCGATGGAACTGCTGCGCAACGGCGGCAGCGCGCTCGACGCCGTGGAGATCGCCGCCCGCGTGGTCGAGGACGATCCCCTCGAACACAGCGTCGGCTACAGCGGCCTGCCCAACATCCTCGGCGATGTGGAACTCGACGCCAGCATCATGGACGGGTTGACGCTGCGCACCGGCGCCGTGGCCGGTGTCCACAACTACGGCAACGTCATCACCCTGGCGCGCAAGGTGATGGAAGAACTGCCGCACGTGCTCCTGGTGGGGCGCGGGGCCGAACGCTTCGCCGCCGAACTGGGCATGCAGCCCGCGGAACAGCGCAGCTTCGAGTCGCTACGCCGCTGGCGCGAACGCTTCGATGACATGGCGTCAAAGAGTTCACCGACTTGCCGCTGCGTCAACTGGCCAAACGCCTCACCCGCCCCGTCAACTTGGTGGACAGGGTGGATCACGGCACCGTTAACTTCATCGCGCTAGACAGCCACGGCAACCTAGCGTCCGCCGTCAGTACCAGCGGCCTGGCCTGGAAGTATCCAGGACGTGTCGGGGACTCCCCCGTGGTGAAGCGGGCAACTACAGCGACAATCGCTATGGCGGGGCGGCCTGCACCGGCATGGGCGAACTGGCGATCCGCGTCCAGCGGCGCGTAGCCTCGTCCTCTATATGAAGATGGGCATGTCCTTGCACGATGCGGGCATGGAAGCCCTGCGCGATCCTGGATTACCTGCAAGCCCAGCCCGGCCAATGCATGAGATATCGTCGCTATGACGCCCAGCGGCGAACATGCCGGATTTACCAGCGTTCCCGGCAAGCAATATCTTTACTTCAACGGATATGGACGAGCCGGCGTTGGCGGAGCGGAGGATAATGCGTAATCCGTAATTGGTCTACAAAGCTGGTCGCCAATTGGGCGATCACTTTGTTTTCCGATACGGATTACGCGTGCACCCTCAAACACCCCAATCCGCCTGTCAGGAGCCTTTCCATGCCGTTCCGTAACCATGCCCAAACTCGGCGAAACCGTCGTCGATGGCACGGTGAAAAACGCTGGCATAAGCGGCCGAGCGAGCACGTGGACAAGTTGGAGCCGCTGCTCGACATCAGCACCGACAAGATCGACACCGAAGTGCCGTCCCCCACGGCGGGGACACTGGCACAGATCGTCATCGTCGAAGAAGGGGAGACGGTGGCGGCAGGCTTGGTGGCAGCTATATTGATGACGGCGCAGGGGTAGACGAAGGACAAAAGACGGAAGACGAACCGGCGACGGCGTTGGCGTCAACTGACAAAGCCGCTGGGGACAGTGGACGGAAGACGGAGGACGGAGGACGAACTGCTGTCGTTGGTCGTCCGTCGTCCGTCGTCATCGCCGCCCGCCCGCAAGGGGACACCACGCCTACATCAGCCCCGTCGTCGCCGCATCGCCGCCGAACACAACCTTGATCGGAGTCAGATCACTGGCAGCGGTCTGCACGGGCGCATCACGAAGAAGGATGTGTTGAAGGAGATTGGGGATTGGGGACTGGGGACTGGGGATCGGGGACGGGGATTGGTGACAGGCGCAATTGCCGCTGATCTCATTGCCCAATCGCCCAATCCCTCAATCGCCCAATCTGATCGCCAGTCCCCAGTCCCCAGTCCCCAGTCCCCTCTCCCCCATGCGCCGCCATCGCCAGACACATGGCGCGCAGCGTGCGCACTGCGCCCCACGTCACCACGATCCACGAAGTGGACATGACGGCGGTGGTGCGTCATCGCGAAGAGGTGAAGGGAGCGCTGGCGGCGAAGGGCGTGCGGCTGACCTTTACGCCGTATTTCGTGGTGGCCGCGGCGGCGGCGTTGCAGGCAGTGCCGCAGGCCAATAGCCACTTCCACGAAGACAGCCTGATCGTCAACCCACGCGTCCACATCGGCGTGGCCGTCGCCGTAAACGACGGGTTACTCGTCCCCGTGATCCGCGACGCCGACGAACGCAACCTCAGCGGGCTGGCGCGCGCCGTCAACGATCTGTCCACGCGCGCCCGCAGCGGTCAACTCCAGCCCGACGAAATGCAGGGCGGCACCTTTACCATCACCAACCACGGCGTGGCCGGCAGTTTGGTAGCCACACCCATCATCCACCAGCCGCAGTCGGGCATTTTGGGCGTCGGGGCCATCGTCAAGCGACCGGTGGTGCGCAGCGGCGGTCACCCACTCCTGCCCAACGCCGACGATGCCATCGTCATCCGCCCCATGTGCTACCTGAGTTTTTCGTTCGATCACCGTGTCCTTAACGGCGCGGAGGCGGACGAATTTGTGAGCAAAGTAAAGACAGTATTGGAGAATTGGACTGGTGAACTTATAGTGCGTAGTGCGTAGTGCATGCGTGTTGACCGTCAAATGGAAGCGAGTTGCTTTACGGACTACGCACTACGCACTAAACTGTTTACAGAAAGATGGATCAACGCACGAACCGTCATAACATAACCGGAGGAACACCGTGGCAAATTACGATTACGACGTCATCGTCATCGGCAGTGGACCCGGCGGGTACGTCGCCGCGATTCGGGCGACACAACTCGGCCTGAAGACGGCAATTGTCGAGCGCGAGAACATGGGCGGCGTCTGCCTCAACTGGGGCTGTATCCCCAAAAAGGCGCTGCTCAAGAATGCAACCGTGCTCGAAACGCTCATGCACGCCGACGAATACGGCTTCACCTTTGAAAACCTGCAAGTGGACTTCGGCAGCGCCGTCAAGCGCAGCTTGGACGTGGTGCAGCGCCAGACCAAGGGCGTCAGCTTTCTCATGCGCAAGAATAAGATCGACGTGATCGAAGGACATGGCGCGTTCACCGATCCGCACACGCTGAAGATCACGCCCGCCGAAATCAAGCCCGACGCCAAGGAACGCACTGTCACCGCCGCCAACTTCATCGTGGCCACCGGCGCGCGCGCCCGTGACCTGCCCGGCGTCACCGTGGACGGCGAACGCATCATGCAGTACCGCCACGCCATCCGCCTCAAGGACAAACCCGAATCGCTGGCCGTGATCGGGGCTGGTCCGATTGGCATGGAACTGGGCTATTTCTACAACGCCTACGGGACGAAGGTCACCGTGATCGAGATGCTCGATCATGTGCTGCCGCTGGAAGATCCCGAAACCGCCGCCGAAGTGGCCAAAGCGTTCAAAAGCAAAGGCTTCACGCTGCTCACCAGCGCCCGTACCGAAAAGGTGGAAGTGCAGGACGATGGCGTGGAATTGACGATCAAGGATCTCAAGAAAGATACCACGCAGACGATCAAGGTGGACAAAGTCCTCGTTTCCATCGGCATCACACCCAACACCGAGAACGTGGGCCTCGACGCCGCCGGTGTGCAGCTCGACAAGCGCGGCAACATCGAGATCGACGAGTACATGCGCACCAATGTGGCGCACATCTACTCCATCGGCGACTGCACCGGCAAGATGGCGCTGGCCCACGTAGCCAGTGCGCAGGCCATCGTGGCGGCGGAAGCCATCGCCGACGTCGAAACCATGCCCATCCCCAACGACAAGTACATCTACATGCCCCGCGCTACCTACTGCAAGCCCGAAGTCGCCAGTTTGGGGCTGACCGAGGCGCAGGCCAAGGAGGCGGGTTACGAGATCAAAGTGGGCAAGTTCCCCTTCCTGCCCAACGGCAAGGCCGTGGCCATCAACGCCAAGACGGGTTTCGTGAAGATCATCGCCGACGCCAAGTACGGCGAGATCCTGGGCGCGCACATCGTGGGCGACGAAGCTACCGAGCTGCTGCCCGAACTGTCTTTGGCGCAGATGATGGAGATCACCCCCGCCGAGATCGCCCGCAACGTCCACGCCCACCCGTCCTTGAGCGAGGTGATCATGGAAGCGGCGCACGGGGTGGAGGGACACGCGATTCATATGTAGTGGAGACGACGGAAGACGAAAGACGGTGGACGAACGTATCGCGGATCTTCATAAAAATTGGGCGGTTGGAGGTTGAGCAGTGGCACCACTTCAGCTCGATCTCCAACCGTCTGGAAAGTAGATAAACAAGTCACTGGTTAGGAGAGCAACCCGACCATGGAGTATGAGATCATCTACGCTCCACAGTTCCGACGACATTTGCGTTGGATCGAGCGGAAGTATTACACGTCGATTCAGTCTACAATTGCTGAACAGCTACCGTTTGAGCCAACTGTGGAAACACGCAATCGAAAACCCCTCAGAGCGACGGATTTCGATGCGGATTGGGAGATTCGTTTTGGCCCGGATAACCGCTTTAGAGTGTTTTACGCCGTAGATCAGCATGAAGCGGTCGTATACGTATATGCAATTGGAATTAAGGTTGGTAGTCGATTGCTGATCGACGGGCAGGAGGTGATTTTATGAAGATGTTGACGGTTATAGAAGCCAAGGAGCGTTTGCAGGAGATCTTGCACGAACCAGGATCTGAACAGATCCTGATTCTACAGGATGGAGAACCTATAGGCCTATTGTCCCCGCTCACCGATCCGGTGGAAATTGAGCGCTTGAAAATGGCGTTCTCTGCACAGCTTCATGCGATCCTGGCTGAAGGACGGCGTGAGATTGCCGAAGGCAATGGTATTCGTCACGATGATTTCTGGAAAGACCTGGACGATGACGCGTGAACCGGAGACTTACCCCCCCATGCCCGTAGACGTGACGGTGCGCTTCGCCGAAACGGACATGATGGGCGTGGTGCATCACAGCGCTTACATTGTTTGGTTTGAGATGGGGCGCATCGGCTGGATGGACGCAGCCGGGGTGCCGTATACGCAGATATCGGGGGCGGGCTACAATTTCGCCGTCACCGAAGTGGGGGCGCAGTATCGGATCGCCATCCGTTTTGGCGATCCGATACAGGTGATCACGCGGCTGACGACGTTGCGCAGCCGCCAGGTGGCCTTCGAATACGAGATCCGCCACCGTCACGAAGACGTGGTCTACGCCACCGGCTTCAGCCGTCACATCTGCGTCGACGACGACGGGCGCACCGTCAGCATCCCCACGTGGGTGAGCGAAGGGTTGCGTGAGAGCGCGCTGAGCACAGTGCCAGGCAAGGGCCAGTGAGTTGCCCGGTATCGTTTGTGCGCTTGGCCCTTGCCTGGCACTGTGGAGACAACGTAATGAACTCGTGGGGAAATTGCCACTTGCACCCACATCCAATTCAGCGTAATCTGATACGTACGCGTGTAGTACCCAAGTACCAAACGACTTGTGTGTCACGGCGGTCTGGCTCAAGTGCGGGGATCTGACGCAACCCAATCCCCAGTCGCAAGTCTCCAGTCCCCAATCCCTTGCATCGAGAGGCAGATCAAGGATGATCCAGGTTCAGCAACACGGCTCAGTCACGGCGATTCGCATGGCGCGCACCTTCCTGGGCCGCCCGATCTATTGGACGACGGCCTATTGGCTTGACGGTCTGCTGATCGACAGCGGACCGGCCTACCTGGCCGGCGAGCTGACCCGCGTCCTCGCCGGTCGGCATGTAGATCAGATCATCCTCACCCACGCCCACGAGGATCACATCGGCGGCCTGCACGCTGTACATCGTCGCTTCCCCAAAGCCCGGATCTACGCCTCTCCCCAATCGGTTGAGATCATCAAAGATCCGCGGCGGCTGCACCCGCAGCTTTACCGGCGCATGTTGTGGGGCGTCCCCAGAGCAGTTGACGCCGTAGAGCCGCTGCCACTGGAGGTGCCGACGCCGGAGTTCCGCCTGCGCGTGGTGGAGACGCCCGGCCACAGCCCCGATCACGTCTGCTACTTCGAGCCGACGCACCGCTGGGTCTTCACCGGTGACGCTTTCATCGGCGGCAAGGACCAATCCTGGGCCGCCGAGTACGAGATGTTCGGCATTGTCAGCAGCCTGCGCACGCTGGCAGCGCTACGCCCCGAACGCCTTTTCCCCGGCAGCGGCAATGTGCGCCGCACCGCGCAGCCCGAACTCCACGGCAAGATCGCCCAACTCCTTGGCCTGTGCCAGGAAGTGGCCCGCCTCGACGCCAAAAAATTCACCACCGAAGAGATCGTGGAACAACTCCTCGAAGGCGAATCGCGCATGCGCTTCTGGACGCAGGGTCACTTCTCCGGCGCACACCTGGTGGACGCCTGCCGCCGCTACAACGAGATCTTCGATCCCTCCGTCGGTAACGAGGACGTCATCCTCAGCCACACCGCCGAAGACGATGTCGACGATTCGTCCACCAGCGAGTCGGCGGATCAGAATGATTGGCGGTCGACGAAGTAGTGCAACACAAAAAACCGCCGGGTTTAGTTTTTCTCCGCATCACGCCTCACCCAAGGAGTATCCCAATGAGTAGACGCACCTTTTCAATTCTGTTGGTTTTTACGCTCTTCGTGGCGAGTTCGCTGGCCTGTTCTGGCGGACGGCTGCGCATCAATCGCGCCGAGCCGACGCCCACGCCGCGCGCCGTGGCAGTGAGCGAACAATCTGCCCAAGAAGCGCAACAGGCCGTGGCCACTGCTGTAGCCGGGGGGACGTTACGTCTTACCGAAGCCCAGTTCACCAGCCTCATCGCCGGCCAACTCACGCAGGATATCCCCGTGAGCGACGTCACTGTTTGGTTTGATCCAGGTGTGATCACGGTGGGTGGCGTGCTGGCCGAAGGGGCTGTGCCAATGGTCAGCGGCCCGTTGACCATCAAGGGTACGCTGGCGGCGGAAAACGGTGTCGTCACTTTCGACATTACCGAAGCCGTGATCAACGGCATGTTCATGCCCGGTGCAGCGACCAACGCCATCGAGCGGCAGGTCAACGAGGCGTTGGCGACGGGCGATCTGGGTACGCGTGTCCGATCCATCACCATCAATCAGGGCGAAATCGTCATCGAACAGGAATAGCCATGCCAACCCATCTCTTCCAGCCGTCTCACTACCACAACACCATCGGCTCCCACGAACCGGTGCTCAAGATCGCGCCGGGCGACAGCGTGATCACCACCACCGTGGACGCCCGCGGCGGTGACATGCACGAGCAGCAGATCACCCCGCCCGGCAACCCCATGACCGGTCCTTTCTACGTGGAAGGGGCCGAACCCGGCGACACGCTGGTGGTCGTCCTCGACCGGCTGACGCCCAACCGCGCCTACGGGTGGACACGCAAAATGGTGGCCCCCAACGTGGTCGATCCCGAGTACGTGATGGAATTGCCCCATCCGCCCGCCGACGATGTCCTGGCGCGCTGGCGCATCGACAACGAAGCAGGGACCGCCACCCTCGCCGAGCCAGCGGACACGTCGTTGGGTGCATTCACGCTGCCGTTGGCCCCGATGGTGGGCTGTTTCGGCGTCGCCCCCGCGCGTGGACAGGCCATCTCCACGGCCACGTCCGCCGAGCACGGCGGCAACATGGACTACCGCGGCTACGTAGCGGGCGTCACCTGCTATTTCCCTGTCCTCGTGCCGGGCGCGCTCTTCCACATCGGCGACGGTCACGCCTTGCAGGGGGACGGCGAGATCGTTGGCACCGGCATCGAGATCTCGTTTGAGGTGCAGTTCACCGTCCACTTGCAGAAGGGCAAGCGCATCGGCTGGCCGCGCGGCGAAAACGCCGACTACACTTTCACGGCGGGCAACGCCCGTCCGCTGGACCAGGCCACACAACACGCCACCACCGAAATGCTGCGCTGGCTGCAAAGCGACTACGGCCTCGATCCCATCGGCGCCAACATCCTCATGGGCCAATGCGTCGAGTACGACCTGGGCAACATCTACGACCCGGCGTACACGATGATCTGCAAGGTGCCGAAGCGAATACTCAAATAGAAAATTATCCTTCCTTCATTTTTCGCAGCATGAACGCTGCGCTGCCGAGCATGGTGAAGAAGGCAAGCCCCAATTTGGTGACGTCGACGACAGGTTCGACTTCGACGCCGTGAGGGCTGACGCTGATCACCGCCACAGGACGGCTCCAACTGCCGCCACCGCCGCCACCACCTGCGCCGCTTCCAATTTCGGGGGCGGCGTTTTCTTTGTCTTCGACGGTATCGTTCTCGTCGGGTTGGCTGCTGCCGCTGCCTGCGCCGGTGCCAAGCCCCATGCCCACCATCACTTCCGAAGCGGTGATCACGGTGTAGTCGCCCTTCTGCATCGGTTCGCCGAAGACAGCCGACGGCTTGGCCGCGTCGAACAGGCGGTTGATCACGTTCATGCTCTTTTCCCAGTTGGCGGCGACGACGTGGGTGTAGTCGATGTTTTCAGTCATGATTTATCTCCTTGTTAATCCAATAATCAGGAACAACGCCGCCAGCCCGAGCATGGCCCAGCGGGCGCGGCGGGTGAGGTTGGGGATGGCGATTTCTTGTCGCTGTGCCGCGTCTTCGACGAAGATACGGTGAGGATGATTGACCACGAAGCCGCCGCCGGGCCAACGCACGTCGAGGACACGGCTCTGCGGGCGCAGCGTACGCGTCCCCACGGTGATCGGTTCACCGTCCACCGTTTCGTAGTTCATCATTAAGCCAGATGCTTCCATGTTTACTCCTTGGGTTGGGGGCAGATTTGCAGATGTTGATCGCTTCTGGCGGTCGTCCGTCGTCGGTCCGCCGTCGTCAGTTTTCTACAGCATACCCGTCCCACCCCGCACTGTCTTCCCCAATTTGGGGTGACTGCATTGGGGCAAATGATGGAGCGGGCGAAAATTGCCAAATGCGGATCGCTACGCTAGATTGGACGATGACCAACGACGGACAACCGACGACCGACTACAGTTGCCACCTGCTACCTGCCACCTGAGGAGTTCACCATGACCGCGCCCCAAACAGCCATCTCCCTGCCCGAACTCTCTCTGCCCGAGGCGGGCATTGTCATCTTGGGGCTGGGGCCGGGGGATGTGGGCAATATGCCGTTGGCGGTGTGGCAGATCCTGCATACGACGGATCAGGTGATCCTGCGCACCGAACGTCATCCCGGCGTGGACGTGCTGCGCCGGTCGGTTGCGTTTGAGACATGCGACGATCTCTACGAATCGCACGCCGATTTCGCCGATGTCTACGCGGCGATTGTGCAGCGTGTGTTGGATCGGGCGCAGCGAGGACGTGTCGTCTACGCCGTCCCTGGCCACCCGTGGATCGGCGAGATGACCACACCGCGGATCATCACCGCCGCGGTGGCAGCGGGTCTGTCCGTAGACGTGCTGGGCGGCGCTAGTTTCGTGGAACCGAGTTGGGCCGCCGTGGGCGTCGATCCAATGGACGGCAGCCAGATCGTCGACGGGATGCTCCTGGCCCAACGTCACCACCCGCAGATCGACGTGAACCTGCCCGCGTTGATCGCTCAAGTCTATGCCCGCCACGTCGCCTCGGATGTGAAACTGGTGTTGCTCAACGCCTACCCGCCCGAGCACCCGGTCACGCTGATCCACGCCGCGGGGACAAGCGGGGCGCGCACCGAAACTGTCCCCTTGCACGAGATGGATCACCGCGATGACTTCGATCACCTGACGTCGGTCTACGTGCCGTCGATCTCGCGTTCCAGCCTGGTGGACTTGCAGGAGTTGATCGCGCATCTGCGCGCGCCCGAGGGCTGTCCTTGGGATCAGGAGCAGACGCTGTCTTCGCTCAAAGGCTTCCTCCTGGACGAGACCGCCGAAACGGTGGAAGCCATCGACAACGAAGACGACGATCACACTGTGGAGGAACTGGGCGATCTGCTGGGCATTGTCGCCATGATCGCGCAGGTGGGCAGCGAGGAAGGCCGCTTTCAGATGGCCGACGCCATCCGCACCACCGTAGAAAAGCTGACGCGCCGCCATCCGCACGTCTTCGGCGAAGCAAACTTTGAAAACATGGACAACCTCTACGTCCAATGGGATGAGATCAAGGCGCAAGAACGCAAAGCCAAAGGCCAGGCCCCCAAAGGCCCGCTGGATCTCCCCGCCTCGCTGCCCGCTCTGGAAAAGGCGCGCCAGATGCAGTCCAAGGCCGAAAAAGCCGGTCTCCTCAACCGTCAAGAACTGGCCCAAGAGAACCCGGCGCTGGCCGCCTTGTTGCCGGCTGGGACCACCGAAGAAGATCTGGGCCGCGTCCTCTGGCAGTTGGTTGCCGTGGCCAAGCGACTTGATCTCGAACCCGAATCTGCACTGCGTAGTTTCGCTGTGCGCTTTCGGGAAGACACAAGAACATAAGATTGAAGAACAAGTTGATGGGTTGAAATCCGCAGTCAGATGAACTATTATAGCAAATAATGACATTTTATGCTACGACATGGAGGGTATCACTCAATGGAAAAGATTCTTCCTACTGTCCCTGCGAGTACGCTTCGCCAGGATCAAGCCGGTATTTTTGATAAATTGGCTGAGTCGCCGGTGTTGCTCACGCATCATGGGCAAGCCGCAGGTGTGCTAATTCATCCTGATCTGTGGAACTCCTTAGTTGATCTTCTGCGGGATTATGAAGATGCCGTGATTGCACAAGAACGGCTCGATGAAGCAATGGCTGATCCTTCGGTGCTCATCGATTTGGAAGACGCCCGCACCCAACTCGTGGCACAAGGATTGCTCGATGGCTGAAGCACAACTGGCCTGGCGGGTACAGATCCACCGCAGGGCGTTGAAGGATCTTGAACGGTTGCCCAAAGCCATCGTCCAACGAACCTGGCAAGTGATTGAGCGCCTTGCTGTGACACAACTCCCCGATGACGCAGCAGCGGTCAAAGGACACGAGAGCGTCTATCGTATTCGCATCGGCGATTACCGCCTCATTTATCACTTGAGTGCAGAAACGATTACCGTCCTCGTTCTGCGCGTTGGTCACCGAAAGGATGTTTACCGCGATTTCTAAACTTCCCGTCACGCTTTGTCTGTTCGACGCCTGCCCTCTCCCAAAGGTATAATCCCCACGCACTTGTGATGTGACAACTACGTTCGCAAGGAAGGCTGACCCCATGCGCTTGACCCTCATCCATCCCTGTATTGGACGCAAACCCGGCCAAAAGTACATCGGTACGTGGCAGATGGAACCGTTGCCCGCCGCCACACTGGCCGGCCTCACCCCGCCCGACGTGGACGTCAAATTCTACGACGACCGCATGGAGGCGATCCCCTTCGACGAGCCGACCGATCTGGTGGCGATCAGTGTGGAGACGTACACGGCCAAGCGCGCCTACCAGATCGCCAGCGAGTACCGCAAACGCCAGATTCCCGTGGTGATGGGCGGCTTCCACGCCATGCTCTGCCCCGAAGAAGTGGCCGACTACGCCGAAGCGGTGGTGGTGGGTGAGGCCGAGCATCTGGCCGCAGGTGATCGACGACGCCCGCCACGGCACGCTGCAAAAGATCTACACTGCTTCCTGGGAACGCCCAACTTGCGCGGCCTGCGCCCGGAACGCTCTATTTTCCGCGGCAAGAAGTACCTGCCCATCGGCCTCGTGGAAGCGGGGCGCGGCTGTCATTTCAAGTGCGATTTTTGCGCGATTCAGACTGTCTTCGAGCGCACGCAGACACGCCGCCCCGTGGACGACATCATCGCCGAGTTGACCCGTCTGCGCGGTGAGAACAAGCGCTTTTTCTTCTTCGTAGACGACAACATCACGTCCAACATGCGCCAGGCCAAGGAACTCTACGAGGCGCTGATCCCGTTGAAGATCCGCTGGGTGAGTCAGGCCAGCATCAACGCCGCCCACGACGAGGAATTCCTCGATCTGATTGCGCGCAGCGGCTGCGAAGGACTGCTCATCGGCTTCGAGAGCCTCAACCCCGACAACCTCAAGGCCATGGACAAAGGCTTCAACACCATGAAAGGTGGCTTCGAGGTCGCCCTGGCCAATCTGCGCCGCTACGGCATCAAACTCTACCTCACCTTCGTCTTCGGCTACGACGAGGACACCCCCGATACCTTCATGCAAACCGTGGAATTCGCCAAAGATCACCGCATCTACATCGGCGCTTTCAACCACCTGACGCCTTTCCCCGGCACACCACTTTACGACCGCTTGGCCCAGGAAGGACGGCTGCTCTACGAGTCTTGGTGGCTGGACGACGCCTACCGCTACAACATGATCCCATTCCAGCCAAAACGCATGTCGCCTGAGGAACTGCAACGCGGCTGCCTGGAAGCGCGCAAAGCGTTCTACACCGTCCCCAGCATCGTTCGCCGTAGCATGGACAGGGTCAACCGCCCCGATTTCTTCATGTTCTGGAACTTCTACCTGATCAACTGGATGATCCGCGGAGAGGTCGCCGCCCGCGATTTCTATCCGCTGGGCGATCCACTCTGGCAGGGTGAACTAATAAAATCGTAAACATCTTCTCCACACATCTGCTTCACATTTCGCACACAATCCGGCGCTAAGCTGTAGACACAGCAGCACAAACAACCGGTTGAAACGAAGTAACTCAAACAGCAGATGTGAACTCAAACATTCATAACTCTTTCCTGAAATTCACAGCAGCCTTGCGAAATAGACCAATCTCAGAGGAACGTTCGCTGCGCACTGTAATTTCAGGAAAACACAAAACGGAGAAGATTTCCATGTCACGCAAACTTTCTATCAGCTTCCTGTTGGCCCTGATGTTGGTGATGGCGATTTCGGTAGCAGCGATGGCGGCAGGCCCCGGCCCGCAAAACCCCGACGCAGGGACAGGCATCGGCGCCGGCGTCAACGGCACCTTCGTCGACGAGAACGGTGACGGTGTCTGTGACAGCTTCGTGGACCGTGTCCCCGCCCAGGATGGCACCGGCAGCAAGTGGGGCGCTCAGCGCGGCGGGCAGTACGCCCAGCAGGGCAAAGGCACCTCCGGCGCCAACTTCATCGACGAAGACGGCGACGGCGTCTGCGACAACTGCCTCAACGGCGGCGTCCCCGCCGAAGACGGCACCGGCAGCATGATGCGCCGAGGCCGCAACCGGTAGACACTGCACACAACGCCATCTGAATACGAAACCCGCCAGGTCTTCTGTGACCTGGCGGGTTTTCGTTCCTTGCCCGCCGGGTTGCAGAAAACCCGGCGGGTTTCGCTTGATGCTACAATCAGACGACGCTACACGATGAACAGAGGAGTATACTGGGAGACGAGTTCATGATTGCCGCCGACACTTGACCAAAGGATCACACCTATGCGCAAGTATCTCTATGGATTCATCTCCTCATTGATCCTGTTGGCGGCGCTGGGAAGTGCGCAGAGCAGTGGAGCGCCGGCGCAGCAAACGCTTCCCGAAAGCGACGTTGTCTACTTGCCGATTGTCGAAGATACATTCAATTGCAGCAATGTCGAGCAGATTCCTGTGTCAGAATGTCGAGCGCTTCAGCAGTTCTTCTGGCTGACCAACGATCTGCCAGCAGGGGGAGCTGGCTGGCTTACGGCATACGGGTGGTTTCAAAACGCGTTTCCGTGTGATTGGTCCGGCATTTCGTGTTCCACACAAGGCAGACATGTGATCGGCCTTCATGTCGGATATAACAACCTCACCGGCACGATCCCGTCTGTGTAGGCGACCTACCCAACCTAACCTATCTCGAACTTGCTCAGAACTACTTAAGCAACATCTCACCAGCGATTGGTCGGCTGACAAACCTGGAAAGGGTGCAACTTCACGGAAATCAATCCGCTGAACTTACCGCCGAGATTGGCCATTTGACGAATCTCAAATTCCTAGATGTTGGGGACAACGTTTCTCCAAGCTTGCCGCTACAGATCGGCAACCTGACCAACTCTGGAGTATCTGTTGCTTTCGAGTAATTCGTTAACTGATTTGCCAGACAGCATCAGCGGCCTCGCCCAGCCCAGCATGCTCCAGATCAACGACAATGCGCTGGCAAACCTGCCTTCCACGATCATCGGCCATCCTGTCTGACAAGCCTGGTAGCGGACCACAACGAGTTGACGACTTTGCCTGTTGGGATCGGCGATCTATCGATCCTGCGATCGGCTCGCCTAAATGCAAATCAGTTGACGGCAGTACCTTCACAGATTGGCCAACCGCAATCTCTAATGTGGTTAGAACTTCAGCAGAATCAACTGACGGACCGCCACGTGAATCCGTCAATCTGACATCGCTCTACTTTCTGGACGTTGGTGACAACTGCCTAGCCAACCTGAGCGACCCCGGTTTCGATCGCCTTCCTCGATGTTAAGGATCCCGATTAAGTGCATGCAGCGAACCGATTGGTAGTGAGTAGCCAGCATACATTGAATATTGATGGAGGAAAGCGATGAAGAAAGCCTTGTATGTCGTCGCATATTTGCTGTGTCTTTCTGATATTCAGCATTCGCCAAGAAGAGAAAGTCTTTCGACAGGTGACTATACCTGACAACGGTCATGTCTACCTGCCTGTCGTGATGAATGAGACTTTCTGTCATTCGGTAACGTCAATTGCCTATGAAGAGTGTGCGGCACTGGAAGATTTCTCTATCGGCAAACGTCTGGGATCGAAAGCGTCGATTCTGGATGGATCGAAATGAAGGGCTGGTTTTCCAACTTCGATCCTTGTACGTGGAGAGGTATTCTGTGTAAAGACAACCACGTGTCTGCGCTTTGATGCCTGCGAATAACTTGAAGCGGGGCGTTACCGCCATCCATCGTGTAGGCTGGCACGCTGGATACACTATACCTACCAGGAAACGCACTGATATCACTTGCTGCCTGAGATCGGGATGCTCGCCGATTTGACGCTGCTTGATGTGACGAGCAACCAGATTGGTGCCCTCCCACCAGAAATCGGAAACCTCACCAATCTGACGTTTCTTTATGTCGGCAACAACCTCTTCTCAATCTTGCCGCTCGAACTAGGTGGCCTCCAGAACCTGGCGTGTTACTTGACGCTAGATTTCCTTACCGTCGATCGCCGAGCTACCCGTTGAAGTTTTTCGCTGGTAGTTTGAGTATTTTGAGTATTGTTCGTACACCACTCACAATCTGCTGCCAGAAATTGCGCAGCTGACCAATCTCCAGAGATGCTACCGTCACCGACAGGATTGGCGAACTACCGACAAAGGGTTCAAGGCCTAACGAACCACCACACTGGCCTATTCAAACAATGGAATGACAGATAAAAAGTTTACCAGCCAATCGGAAAACTGACAAACCTCATTGTTCTGGATTGTCTGGAAACCACATCACCGACTTGCCGCCGGAAGTGGGCAACCTGTCAAAAATTTGACTTTCCTGTCACTGCCAGACAACGTCGGCTGCCTTGTCTTCCCGAAGTCGGGAATCTATTGTGATTACAGGAGATCAGATTGCAGAACAACCGACTTGCTGATCTCCCTTAGCGAACTGGTCAATCTGATCGCACTCACATACGTCGATGTCGGCAGTAACAACTGCCTCGTCAACTTGGCCGATACCGAAATCGTCGGCCTCCTGACGAGAAAAGCTGGTACCCTGGCGGAGTCACAACGGTCCAACTGCGGAATGATGCCGAACTCGCCGGGTAGCAGAAAACCCGGCAGGTTTCGTCATTCCTTCGCCCGCACCATCTGCACGGCCACGTCCACCGCCGCCAGTAGACTCTCTTCGCTGGCTTTGCCTGTGCCTGCGATGTCGAAGGCGGTGCCGTGATCCACAGACGTGCGGATGATCGGCAACCCCATGCTCACATTGACCCTGCTATCGAACGACAACACTTTCATCGGAATGTGACCCTGATCGTGGTACATGGCCACCACGATGTCGAATTCGCCCTTCACCGCACGCAAGAAGACGGTGTCCGGCGGCTGTGGAGAATCGTCCACTCCACGGGCGCGCCTGCTCGATGGTGGCCGCACCTGTTCCGCTTCCTCGTTGCCAAAAAGACCGCTCTCACTGGCGCGGGTTCAGCCTACACGGCGATGCGTGGTGCATCGATCCTGTGCGCATAGACTGGCAGGCGAGTCCGATTACCTCCAGCACACGCAGTGCGCCGGATCGCTTCGGCCAGATACGTGGGTGCCCAGCATGCACCACGCGCAAAGACGGCCCCACCAGCAGCACCAGATCCGCTCCGGCGCCGGTGCGCTCGGCCAGCAGTTCGGTGTGGCCGGGATATAGGAAACCGGCGTTATGCATCGCTTCCTTTGTTCAGTGGAGCCGTCACGATGGCGTCCACCGTGCCATCCAGCGCCAGATCGCAGGTGCGGAAGACAATTTCACCGCAGCAGGCGTCTGGCGGGCGGCGCCGACTTTGCCTACGGGGATCTCGGCGGGGTCGGCGCGCAGGTCCAACAGTGGCACCGTGCCGTAGGCGAACTGTCCGTGCCAGCAGGCGCTCTTCGATGATCTCGTATGCGTGCGGCGCGCTCGATCTTACCCGCCGCCGCCCGCGCCAGGACGCGCCGATCCCCGATCACCAGCGGCCTGCACCGTTCAAACAGACGGCGGCAGCGCTTTCAAAATGATTCGGCCCCACGCCAATGGATCACCCAGCGTGATGGCAAGCAGAGGACGAGCGTTTCCATGGTCGCGGATGTGGATCCTTTCGAAAAGAAGGAGAAGACAAAGGCAGTAAAAGGCAAAACGGTTGCGTGTGCTATCGCGCTGCGGCCAGTGTCAAACCGTATACGCCGCATGTTAAGTGGTGCGCCCCGCAATCTGCAACTCGCAATTCGCAACTCACCCCACGATCCGCTAGACTATAGGTGGTTCCTTGCGCGGCGAGCCATCCTTTCTCCACGCAATACGAATCACGAATCACATCTCATCCATTTACCCCACGGAGATACGAAATGATCAACGTCGCTCTGGTCGGCGGTGGACACATCCACACGCCCGGCTTTGTCAAACGCCTGCAAGCACGCAACGATGTCACCATTACCGCGGTGTGGGATCACGACCGCGCCCGCGCCGAGAAGAATGCCGAATTGCTCAATGCGCCCGTCGTCGACGATCCCAGCGCGGTGTGGACCGATGAGTCGATCCCCGCCGTGGTGATCTGCTCGGAGACAGACCGCCATGCCGATCTCGTCCTCGCCGCCGCGGACGCGGGCAAGCACATGTTCGTAGAAAAACCGCTCGGCCTCGGCACAGAAGACGCCTACCGCATGGCCGACGCCATCGCACGGGCGGGCGTCCTCTTCCAGACGGGCTACTTCCAGCGCGGTATCCCCGCCCACCAGTTCCTCAAGCAGCAGGTCGACGCAGGCACCTTTGGCAAGATCACGCGTGTGCGCGCCAGCAACTGTCATTCCGGCGCGCTGGGCGACTGGTTCACCCCCGAATGGCTGTGGATGACCGACACCAAACAGGCCGGCGTGGGCGCTTTCGGCGATCTCGGCACCCATGCCCTCGATCTGCTGCTGTGGATGTTCGGCGGCGTGGACCGCGTCACCGCTACGCTGGATCGCGCCATCAACCGCTACGGCGAAGACTGCGACGAGACCGGCGAAGGCTTGCTCGTCTTCGAGAACGGCATCATCGGGTCCTTGGCCGCCGGTTGGGTGGACGTGGCTGATCCCATCACCTTCGAGATCAGCGGCACCGAAGGCCATGCCTACGTGCGCAACCGCACCGACGTCTTCATCAAGAGCAGCAACCTCGAAGGTGCAGACGGCGAAAGCCCGTGGGCCGATCTGCCCGAAGCCTGGCCGCACGCCTTCGAACTCTTCCTCGACGCTGCCAATGGCGCGGACACATCGCTGGTCGACGCCCACGAGGCTGCCTACCGCAGTTCGGTGATGGAGGCGATGTACAAGGCCGCCAAGGGCAAGGGTTGGGTCACGCTGAGTTAAAGACAATGATTAATGAATGAAGAATGGGTGGAGATGCTCTGCCCATTCTTCATTCATCATTCTTCAACCAAAAGGACAGCAAGTATGCTGCTCGAAAACAAGGTTATTCTGGTCACCGGCTCCACCACCGGCATCGGCGAAGCGATTGCGCGCCGCTCTGTGCAGGAAGGGGCACGGGTGATGGTCCACGGGCTGGAGGAAGACTGGGCGCGCCGCATCTGCGAGGATCTGGGCCAGGACGTGGCCGACTTCGTCATCGCCGATATCGGCGACCCGGCGGCGTGCGAACGGCTGGTAGACGAGACGGTGACCCGCTTCGGTCACATCGACGGGCTGGTGAACAACGCCGCCACCATGAGACGCAGCAACCTCGACACCACCGACGCCGACGTCTTCGATTTTGTGATCGGCATCAACCTGCGCGCTTCCATGTTGATCAGCCGCGCCGCTGTTCACGCGCTCCGCCGTCAGGGACCGGCGGCAGCATCGTCAACATCGGATCGATCAACTGGCTGAGCGGCGAACCCAATCTGCTCGCCTACCCGCGCTGGCGAAGGCGGCATGGTCACCATGACACGCAATCTGGCGAATGCACTTGGCCCCGAAAACATCCGCGTCAACCAGATCAACCCTGGCTGGGTACCCACGACCAACGAAATCGCCCTGAAGATTTCCGAAGGATTGTCGCCAGACTGGCACGAAAACCTGCCCCGCCATTACGCGCCCAGCGGACGCATGACCCAGCCCGCCGAGATTGCGTCCCACGTCGTCTTCTGGCTCTCGTCACAATCTGCGCCGGCCAGCGGCATCGTCTACGAAGCGGAGCAGTACTCGCCGTACGGGCGCAATACGCCGAAGGCGAACTTGTGATTTCCGATTGTCTGGTATAAATAGTGAATCTGCGATTGGTCTGTCTTTGAGTTAAGCCTGAAGCGGATCGACTTAACCGGAAAGACTCCAATACCGAACTCACGTACTCATCCAGACAATCGTAAATCGTCAATCGCAAATCGTAAATTCCTCAATGTTCGTGCTGGTAGTGATGCGCCAACAGATCCTTGCCGAAGTCGCCGACAGGATCTCTCCACACCGAGTGGATGTGGTTGGCGTCGTTTTGGGTGTTGTCGTATTCCACCAGGAAGCGCACGCCTTGTAGCCGGTAGTAGTGCGGCTGGCGACGTTCGATGCCGCCCGCCCAGGCAAAGTGGACCGAGTCGACGCCGCGTGCTTGCAGCGCGTTCCACTCGATCTGCGCCAGTTCGTCGGGCATGCGGTCGATGTACTCGCGGATCAGCGTCTCCAAAATCTCTCGCTGGCCGCGGTTCATGGATGTGGCGGCGATCCCCTGCGGCGTGGACGTGTAGTGCAGCGCCTCCACCTCATCGTGGCCGACGCCGTGACGGTGCATCCAGCGGTGCAACTCGGCGGGATCGTCGATGTCGAAGGCGGGTTCCACCACGTAGGGCCGGTTGCGCATAACAATGTCCGCCGGTGCGGCGTGGGCAAGAATGGCGGCGGCGCGCTGTTCTTCGCCCAGATCGTGGAGCAGGGCGCGGGCCAGGTCCTCGATGCCGCTGAGCGGACGCAACGTGGCCGTGCTACCCAGCGCCGCTTCCGCCGGATTGGCCCCGAAGAACGTCGGCGTCGGCGCCAGGATTTGTCCTTTGACGATGGTGTAGTTGAGCGAAATGTGGTGTCCCTCGAAGCGCCAGCCCCACGGGTCCTCGGCGTGCGGCTCCCCGAAGATGCTCAGATAGTAGCGCACAGGATCGCGGTCATCGCGCGCCCAGCCTTCTTTGGCGTCCAGCGTTGTCTCCAGCCCCATGATCGTCGACGCCGTGTTGTAGCCGGCGCGGCTCAGCCCCGTGGCCACCACCTTCATCGCCAAGCGCTGCTGCGGGCGCGTCATCTCCGTCAACGGTAGACCGGCGCGGTAGATCGGTGTGTAGTGCCAGTTCGTCCGCTCGGCTTCGTCGGCGAACGCGATTACTGCCTTGCGCCGCTGATCCGCCGTCAACGCCGCCAGGTAATTCGTCACCGCCTCGCCCATTCGCTGCACTACGATATTGGTTGCTTGCATGATTGTCTCCTTGGAATACGGGTGATTGGTGACGGTTTCGATTGGTGATTAGGCTTGCGGATTGGTCAGCGAGTGGACGCTCAATGTACGGGTCTACTGCGTGAATCCGCGGAATCAGTCGCTCATCGCAAGACCCAATCACAAATCACCAATCACAAATCACCAATCACCTACTCCATCAATCTCGGTCGATCTCCGTCCCATGCGATGCCGACGCGGGAGAGATACCACGAGCGCCCGTTGTCGTTGTTGCCCTGGAAGAAGAGATGCGTGGAGCCGTCGTCGTCGACGAAGACGTAGGGGTGCCCCGATTCGCTGCTGTTCCATGCGCCTGGCGCGCCGTTGGGCAGGAAGGGTTCGTCCCACAGCCGCTGCCAGGTGACCCCGTCCTCGCTGACGGCGCAGCCGATCTGCTGCGGTTTGTTGTTGTACGCCCCGGCGTAGAACATGAACAAGCGCCCATCGCGGCGGCACACTGCCGGCGCCTCGATACACTCCTGTTCCCAGGGCAACTCCGGTTTGAGGATCGACCCATCGTCGATCTGCGTCCAGTCCTCGCGGCCAAACGACGACGTCAACGGCGCCGCCGCCACCCCCAGCATTTGGATACGGAAATCGGGATCGCGGGTGGCGTAGTAGAGCAGCAGACGGTCGCCGTCTTCCACCACGTCGGCGTCGATGGCGCGTCCGCAGTTCCACGCGCCGGTGGGGTGGAAGACCGGATTGCTTTCGTTCCGCTCGAAATGCACGCCGTCACTCGACCAGGCGTGGCAGATGGCGTCTTTGGGGCCGTTGCCGTAGGTCTGGTAGAACAGGTGGACCTTGCCGCCATGCACCCAAGCGCCCGGCGCGCAGATCCCATTGCGTTCACAATCCTGCACAGGACCGATCTCGCCGACGCGTGTCCACGTGTCGAGGTCCTCGCTGTGGGCGATGCCGATGGCCAATCCGTCGCCGCTGCGTCCATCCCCGAAAGCGGAGATCGAATAGTAGAGAAAATAGCCGTCCCCGAAGCGCACCACCGCCGGATCTTTGGCGAAAGCGCGGACGCGGGAGGTGTCGGTGAAGCGCATCTTGTCTCCTTCAATGATTTCGGGATAGAACGCGGATTGGGCGGATTGGGCGGATCTAGACGGATTCCAGAACAATTTGAGAAAATCTGCTGTAATCCGCCCAATCCGCGTCCTATTTTGATCTACTTCCCAGAAATTTCTTCGTTGTATTGCAGCAGTTTGGCCATTGCTTCGTCCAAATCACTAAATTCCCCTGCGCCCACGGCGGCGGTGATGGCGGCGCCGGCGGCGGCTTCTTCGCTCAGCGCGGGGACGTGTAACGCCATGCCAAACCGCGCCGCCAGGATCTGGGCCAGCAGCCGGTTGCGGCGCACGCCGTTCCCTGCGCCCACCAGCGGCGACCGTTCGCCGATCACCGGCAACATCTGCGTGTGGAATTGGTGGAAGCCTTCGGCCATCCCCTCCAGCAGGGCGCGGGTGACGTGACCGGGCGTGAAATTCTGCGGCGACAGCCCCGTGAGCGACGCCCGCAAGGACGGGTCCACGCGCGATCCTGTAAAGAGCGGCGAGCAACGCAGCCCGTCGCACCCGGCGGGGACAGCCGCGGCCAATGCCGTCATGCGGTCGTAGAGATCGTCGTCCGCGGCGGCGTGGAAGAGATCGGCCCCGGCCTGGCGGAAGAAGTCGAGCAGGTAGGCGTACGAGCGCCCGCCGAACAGTCCGCCGCCGATGAGCAGGTAATGCCCACCGGGGAAAGGACGGTTCTCCAGACCGGGGATGAAGTGAAACTCGTCGGTGCGCGCCGAGATCTGGCCGCCCGTACCCACGTTGATGAGCAGGCTGGCTGTTGGATCTTGCACGCTACCGATGAAGCTGGCCTGGTTGTCACCCACGGCCACGCCCACGGGGATGCCCGCGGGTAGGCCCACCTTGTTGGCAATCTCCGCGCGCAGAGCGCCCAACCGTTGCCCCGCCTGGCCAATCGGCGGCAATAATTCGGCGGACAACCCCACCCGCGCCAGCAGATCCGCGTCCCACTGATTGGAGACAATGTCGAAGATCCCGGCGCTGCCTGCCAACGTGGGATCGACCCGCGGCGTCTCACCGGTGAGGAAGGCAGCCACGGCGTCGGGGATGAAGCAGGCGATGGCCGACGGCGCGGGCAGTTGGTCTTCCTCATGCAGCCAGAAAAGCGTCGTCCCCAAGAAGCCCGCCGCGGGCAGACAGCCCATGCGGCGGAAAGCGTCACGTCCTCCGGCGCGGTCGACGAACGCCTGCAAGTAGCTTGTCTGCGTCCCCGGCATGGGCGATTGGACGCGTAAATCCTGCCACGTGATCGCCGGTCCTGCGGGCGCTGCGGACGCGTCCACGAAGGCGACGCCGTGCTGCTGCCCCGTCATGCCGATGCCGCGGATCTGCGATCCGTCGATCCCGGCCGCCGCCACGATCCCGGTCAGCGCGTCCACAGCCAGCGCCTGCACCTGCGCCAGATCCACCTCGGCGCGGCCCGGTCCCGCCGCCAGCGCCGCTCGGTTCGCCACCGCATGATGCGCCAACAGCGCGCCCGTCTCCGTATCCAGCACCACAGCGCTGATGCTCGTCGTCCCGATATCGAGTCCGATGTACATGGTTTGTCCTTTGATTGGGGATTGGGGACTTGGGACTGGGGATCGGGTTGAACATGTGGGATCTGCTGGCGTTTGAATCATCGTCGGGTACGCCCGTCACGCTACCAGCGTGGCCTACGACATGCGCGACCGTCTCGTCTGTCGTAGCTGCGGTTATCAACCGCAGTTCTTCGGCTTCGAGACCATTCGCTCAAATGCCCCAATCCCCAGTCGCCGATCCCCAGTTCCCAGTCCCTAACAACACATCTTCCCCGGCGTATGCCCCCACTCGATCAGGTGTTTCTGATCTTCGCTCAGTTCGATCCACGGGGCGGTGGGGCCGTCGGGGCAGCGTTCCATTTCGACGCCGTCGACGATGGTGGCGGTGTTGCGCAGCAGTTGTTTGCTTTCGCGCTTGTTCATGAAGACGTCGTAGAGCGGGAAGTTGCCATCTTCCACCTTGAACAGCGCCACGTCGGCCAGCGCGCCCACCTTGAGCGAGCCGATCTCGTCGGCCAGGCCCATGACTTCGGCGGGGCGCACGGTAGAGGCGCGGATCACCTCTTCCAGCGTCATGCCCAGCGCCAGGAACTTGCTCAGGCAGGTGGGCATGTCGTAGAGCGGACCGTGGATGCTCATCTGGTGGATGTCCGACGAGATCACGTCGGGCTTGTGGCCGGCGTCGATGAGGACTTCCGCCGTCTCGAACGAGAACGACCCCGCGCCATGGCCGATGTCCATCACCACGCCGCTGTTCCAGGCGCGACGGGCGGCTTCGAGGAGCTGACCATGATCGTCGATGATGCGCATGTCGTGGCCGGTGAAGCAGTGGGTGAGGATGTCGCCGGGGCGCAGATACGAGAGCACGTCCACCACCGCGGGTGGCCCGCGCCCAATGTGGACCATCATGGGCAGTTGCGCCTGTTCGGCGGCGATGCGCGCCCGGCTCAGCGGTTCCAGGCCGTTGCTGCCCGTGGTGGCGCTGTCGATGCGGCACTTCACGCCGAGGACGACGTCTTCGTGCAGTTGCATGAGCTTCACGCACAGGTCCACGTCGCAGTAGTTGAGGTTGGCCAGTTCCCAGGTGGTGGCTGTCAACCCGATAGACGAAATGTTAAGCAGCGCATAGATCCGCGACTGCGCCGGCTTTACAATCCATTCACGGAAGCCGGGCATGTTGTAAGCGCCTGCCGAGCCGACGTCGAGCCACGTGGTCACGCCGCTGCGCGCCGCCACCGGATCGGCCTCGATCCCCCAAAAGGTGACGTTGTGATAGACGTGGGTGTGCAGATCCACCAGCCCTGGCGTCACGATCTGGCCGGCGGCGTCGATGACCCGTCCTGCCGAGTCGGCGGGGATGTCGCGATCCACGGCGGCGATGCGATTGCCCTGAATGGCGACGTCGAGCGCGCCGCTGTGGCCGCCGCCGGGATCGATCACCTCACCACCTTTGATGAGTAGATCAAATTGCATGGGTATTCTCCTGGGTTTGAAGATCGAGTTGGGGATGAACAAGCTAAAGCGGTTCAAGAGAAGTCTAGCACAGGGATGAGGCGTGGACAACCGACGTCAATTATCTGGGTGTACTTCAGATTTGGGGCGAAAGTGCCGGGGACTTCACGATGGACGTGACGACAAGAGCGAAAACCCCGCCTCGCGGCAGCGAAAAGTCCCCGGCACTTGGGTTGCCCCCAACTTGAAGTACACCCCAATTATCTCGGCGCCCTCAACAACAACAGCGGACACGGCGCGCTGTGCAGCACCTTTTCCGCCACGCTGCCGTAGACCCAGCGGCTGACGCCCGAGCGACCGTGGGTGCTCATGATGATGAGATCAGCGTCGTTCATCTCCGCCGTGTCGAGGATGACTTCGGCGGGCGAACCGTGGACGATGAGGGACTGTTCCACGGTATTGGTGTTGTTCATGACTTCGAGCACGTCGGCCATGTAAAGGTCGGCGGCGTCGCGTTCAATTGAATGCACCGGCGCTTCGGCGGGGACGGGCGCCGCCGCATCCGATGTGGCCGAATTGGCGCCGATCACCGCCGCCGGTTCCAACGCCCGTACCAAGATCAGGCCGGCCTCGCGCGAACGCGCCAGCGCGCCGGCTACGTTCAGCGCCAATTCCGCCAGCCGAGATCCATCCAGCGGCACCAAGATGCGGCGCAGAGACACTGCCCGTTCTCGTGTATGCGCGTTGGGGTGAACGAGGAAAACCGGTTTGTCCGTGGCGCTGACCACACGGCTGGCCACACTGCCCATCAACCAACGGGGCAGACCGGCGCGGCCATGCGTGGTCATCGCGATGAGGTTGACCCGTTCCTCATCGGCCAAGCGGCAGATCTCGCCGGCCACATCATTGCCGTGGGCAATCAGAGAACGGACTTCGTAGCCCTGTTTGCGTAGCCCCATGGCCACAGTCTCGTGATACTGTTCGGCGTGCTGTTTCCATTCGGATATGGGCTGGCCGCTGATCGGGAGCGGCCCAGGGGTGAGGTAGGCGCCGTAGCGCTCCTGCTCCAAAATCTGAACCAAAACGATCTCGCTGTCGCCTTGTTGATCAACTTGAGATAGATAGCCGAATATCCCTTCTGCGAACGGGGAACCATCTAGTGGAACAAGAATTCGATGATACATGGCGTCTCCCTGGTTATCCCTGGTTGTCATGTTGCAGATGATGGGGCATGATCCATAATAGCCTGTATTTACTAGACGGCGCTTAGGGAATTGGGCAGAATTGCTCCTAACCAAATGACTAGGAACAGTAGCAGCGACTCGGAGGAGATGATGATCCGAACTGTGACATTGCACGTCAACGGGCGTGTACACAATCTTGATGTGGACCCTGAAGTACCATTGCTCTACATTTTGCGCAACGATCTGGGATTGAAGGCCGCCAAGCCTGCCTGCGGCCTGGAGCAGTGCGGCGCCTGCAAGGTGCTGGTCGATGGGCGAGGTATGCCTTCGTGCCGCAAACCTGTCTCCTTTTTCGAGGGCAAAGAGATCGTCACGCTGGAAGGGTTGGACGAAGCGGGTATGCACGTGGTGCAGCAGGCGTTCATCGAAGAACAGGCGGCGCAGTGCGGTTACTGTACCGCCGGTTTCGTGCTGGCCGCGGTGACACTCTTGCGGCAGAACCCCCACCCCACCGATGACGAAATTCGCTCGGCGCTGGCACGTCATCTGTGCCGTTGTGGCACCTACGACCGTATTCTAAACGCTGTGCGCCGCGCCGCCAAGGAGGTGACCCCATGACACAGGCCAATTTGCCCGATGCGCTGCGCCAAACGCCGGAACTGGACCGCTGGCTGCGCATCGAAGACGATGGCGCCGTCACCATTTTCAGTGGCAAGGTGGAAATCGGCCAAGGCATTCGCACCACCGTTGCCCAAATCGCCGCCGAAGAACTCGACGTGGCGCCTGAGCGCATCCGCGTTGTCCTCGCCGATACGGCGCGCACCCCCAACGAAGGCTACACAGCGGGCAGCAACTCCACCCAGGGCAGTGGTGGCGCCATTCGTCAGGTGGCCGCCGAAGCCCGGCATGTGCTGCTCGAAATGGCGGCGGAACGGCTGAATGCGCCCATCGATCTCCTACGTGTGGTGGACGGCATGATCATCGATCCTGTCTCCGAAGAGCAGATCAGCTACTGGGCGCTACACGGCGGGCGTCTCTTCCAAAGGCAGGTTACAGGCGAAGTGCAACCCAAGACTGTAACGGAGTACACACTGGTTGGGCGCACGCTGCCACGCACCGATATCCCCGCCAAGGTGCGCGGCAGGCCCGTCTTCGTGGCCGATATGGAACTGCCTGGCATGGTTCACGGGCGGGTTGTGCGCCCACCGGACCCTGCTGCCCGCCTGGTGGATGTCGACATGGCTGCAGTGGAAGCGATGCCCGGCGTTTTGGCTGTCGTGCGCAACGGCAGTTTCCTGGGCGTGGTGGCGCAGCGCGAAGAGCAGGCGGTGGCCGCCGCCGATCAGTTGCGCGAACTGGCGAAATGGGAAGGTCACACCGTCTACCCACCCGACGATACCATCTTCGACCGGCTACGCCAGGGCGCGACGCAGTCGTTTCTGGTGGTGAATGGCACGCCTACAGATGCGCCCATTCCCCCGGTGACACCGCCCGATGGGGCCGTACACACGCACCAAGCGAGTTACTATCGCCCCTTCATCATGCACGGCGCGCTAGGACCATCTGCCGCGCTGGCCGAGGTGGTGGGCGAGCAGCTCACAGTGTGGACGCACAGCCAGGGCGTTTTTCCGCTGCGTGGGGCGTTGGCGCAGGTGCTGAAAAAGGATGAATCGTGCATTCGCCTGATCCATGTGGAAGGGCCGGGCTGCTACGGCCACAACGGCGCCGATGACGTAGTCCTCGATGCCGCGCTGCTGGCTGCGGCTGTCCCCAAGCATCCTGTGCTGGTGCAGTGGCGCCGCGAAGACGAGCACCGCTGGGAGCCATTCGGCCCGGCCATGTCTCTGGAACTCTCGGCCAGCCTCGACCGCGACGGCACTGTGATCGACTGGAACCACGATGTGTGGAGCTATACCCACTCGGGTCGCCCCCGCCCACGCGCCGATGGTTCAAGCCTGCTGGCGGCGCAACACCTGGCCGATCCCATGCCCGCGCCGCCGACTCGCCCCGGCCAAGGACGCCACACCGGTAGCCACCGCAACGCCGATCCGCTCTACGATTTCGCGCGGCGGCGCATCGTCAAGCATTTTGTGCCGGATAGCCCGCTGCGCACGTCTTCGCTGCGCAGTTTGGGCGCGTTCACCAATGTCTTCGCCATCGAGTCGTTCATGGATGAGCTGGCGGTGGCGGCAGGCGTCGATCCGCTGGACTTCCGGCTGCGCCATCTCAGCGATCCGCGCGGGCGGGCTGTGCTCGAAGTGGCGGCGGAAGCGGCGAGTTGGTCGGTGCGCACGGGGGGGGATGGCATCGGCAAGGGCATCGCCTTCGCCCAATACAAAAACGAGAAAGCCTATGCTGCCGTCGTGGCCGATGTCTTCGTGGATGAAGAAGACGGCGCCATCCGCGTCGACAAGCTGACCATCGCCGCCGACGCCGGCCTGATCATCAACCCCGACGGCCTGCGCAACCAGTTGGAGGGTGGCGCCGTACAGGCGGTGAGTTGGGCGCTGAAAGAGGCCGTTCGCTTCGGCCCCGAAGGATTCGCCAGCTTCGATTGGGAACACTACCCGTCACTTCACATCCACGAAGCCCCGCGCATTCACATCGAACTCATCGACCGCCGCAATGAGCCGCCGTTGGGCGCGGGGGAAGCCACCACCGGCCCCACGCCGGCGGCCATCGCCAACGCCGTCTACGCTGCGGTGGGGCAGCGCCTGCGCCGATTGCCCTTGCGGATTGGGCAGGCGTAGCGCCTGATATTCACTGCGCCTGAACCGAGAAAGCAAAGACCCGCCGGCCACGAACGCATCGTGGCCGGCGATTTTTTCACCTTCTGTTCAACCGCTGTGTGTGGCTGTGCAAGTCACCGCGGCGGGAACCAGCTTGGAAGCTGCCACGTTCCTATGCCCCAACGAATGCCCCAACGAATGCCCCAACGAATGCTCCAAAGTACCAATGACACCGGAAATGTAAGCGTTCAACCTACGAGGTAGGCCGATTTTCTGGGTGCGCTTGCTGAGGCTACCCCGCATAATGATCATCACATCGCCAATCCGCCATGTGTGATCTACTGCACGGCTCACACGCCCTTTCACATGTATGGTGTCTACACTTGTGGCGCCTTGCCAGTTTGCTTGCTGCCTGGCCGCCTATTTTCCTGCTGGATAGGCTATTCATCTGAAATCACAGCTTACCTTCAACCTCGCAAAACAACACTGCCAACCTTTGAAGGAGGAAAGATGCTTACCATCTATCGTAGATCAACCAGCCTGCTCCTGCTGGTGCTGGCCCTGTGCCTTTCGGGCGGCGTCATCTTGGCGCAGGATACACCGCCGACCGACAAGCCCGACATCCCCAATCGGTCGATGCTTGTCATGCAGGGCGGCGCAGACGCAGTGCGCGGCAGGCGCCGCTGAATGACACGAAAACGCCGGTGGATACAGAAAAACAGGCCGCATGGACACGCACCCTGCCCCAACAGAACGATCCCGGTGTGGAGCGTGACATCACCATTGTGGGCGGACAACCCGCCGATCCGGGTGAATGGCCGTGGCAGGCGTTGGTGCTGCCCGGGGGCTACCTCTGTGGCGGCTCGCTCATCTCCGCCGATTGGGTGGTGACGGCCGGTCACTGTGTTTTCGATGCAAGCGACAATCTTTTCCCACCTGGTGAGATCACTGTTGTGTTGGGTGAGTACAACTACAACGCCAACGATGGCACCGAACAACAGCGCAGCGTTGCACAGGTGATCCCCCATCCCAGCTACAACCCGAACGGATCGGACAATGATATCGCTCTGCTACGCCTGAGCAGTCCGGTGCAGTTTAACCAATATGTGCAGCCCATCCCCCTGGTGTTCAGCCCGGCCAACGATTCGTTGGTAGAAGCGGGCGACATGTCCACTGTCACCGGCTGGGGGAGGACATCTGAAGGCGGCAGCTCCTCCAATATCTTGATGGAAGTGCAGGTGCCGATTGTATCGAATCGCAACTGCAATTCGGTCTACGGCAACATCACAGATAACATGATCTGCGCCGGCTACACCGAAGGCGGCAAAGACTCGTGTCAGGGCGACAGCGGTGGCCCGTTGGTTGTGCAGGACGGCGGCAATTGGCTGCTGGCCGGTGTGGTCAGCTTTGGCACTGGCTGCGCCCGCCCGAACATCCCGGGCGTCTACGCCCGCGTTTCGCGCTACACCGACTGGATCAACCAGAACACGGGCGGCACCGCGCCTACGCCTACGCCTACTTCCACCGGCGCTGTGCCCACGGCCACACCTGTCACGCCCACGGCCACACCTGTCCCACCCACTGCGACACCATCGGTCACCGCGGAACCGGGGGATAATGCGCTGCTCAACGGCAATTTCGACAGCGGCCCAGACGGCAGTTGGACGGAGCAGTCGGTGGTCTGGAACAACAGTGTGATCGCCCACCGCGACGAATTGACCGGCATTGAACCCCGTTCGGGCGACTACCTGGCCTGGTTCGGCGGCGCGGACAACGAGATCGCCGAGATCGCTCAGCCTGTCACCATTCCAGCTACGAATCCGGTGTTGAGCTTCTACGTGCAGGTACAATCGGTTGAAGCGTGCGGCAACGACTACGACATGCTCTATCTGGTGTTCAACGGGCAGGCTTTCGGCCACATCGAGCTTTGCACCGACAACAACACTGCCGGTTGGGCCAGAGTCGAAGGTTCGCTGGCTGGCCTGGCTGGGCAGACTGGTACGTTCGCCTTTCACGCTGAGACCGACGAAAGCAACCCAAGCTTGCTGGTGTTGGACGATGTTGTGCTGGCCGGTAGCAGCACTGCGCCGACGCCAACGCCCACCACCACCACTGCCCCGCCATCCCCCACGCCCTCGGTGACGCCCATCACCGGCGGCATAGACAACGGCGATTTCGATCTCGGCCCCAACGGCGATTGGGACGAATCTTCGGTTCTGTTCGGCGGTACCGGTTCGCTGATCATGTCGAGCAATGATCTGCCCGAAGGCTTGCTGCCACATAGCGGCAACTATGCTGTGTGGCTGGGCGGCGGCTACAACGAAGAGGCGACGCTCGCTCAGTCGGTTGCTTTCGGCGGCGATGTGGAAGAACTGATCTACCAGTATTGGATCGGCTCCGCCGATCTATGCGGCTACGACTTCCTCTATGTGAAGATCGGCGATCAGGAAGTCGCTCGCTACGATCTATGTGGCGACAACAACACCGGTGGCTGGGTGGAGAAACGCATCGATGTCCGCGCCTACGCCGGTACACAGGCAACTCTCTCCTTCTACATCACTACCGATAGCTCGGGCAACAGCAACTTCTTCCTCGATACGGTTGGCTTGACGCAGGCGCAGGGCGCGCCCACGCCAACCCCCACCGGCGAGGTGTCGCCCACCGCGACTGCAACGCCATCACCGACGCCCACGCCTCAACCTTTTGCCCTGACCGCCACCGCCGGCAACAAGAGCATCCACCTGGCCTGGGATGTGCCTGCCCAACTCGATGTGGTGCGCTACCAGGTGTTGCGCAAAACCGACGGTGGCAGCTACGCCGCCCTGGCCACGGTGACCGACACCTTCTACGCCGACAACGACGACGACGACGGCAACGATCTGGCCGATGGCACAACCTACTGCTATCAGATCGAAGCGCTGAACGGCAGCGACACCCTGCTGGAGCGTTCGAGCGAAGCGTGTAGCCAGATCGGTCGACTCAATGTCTGGATCCAGGACGTTGTGGGCAAGCAGGGCGACACGGTGACGATCCCCGTGAATGTGCGCAATGCCGATGGCCTCCGCATCACCTCCGCAGATATCTGGCTCGACTTCAAAACCGATGTTCTCTCGGTGACCAACGTCTCCCGCTCCGCGCTGACTGTCGACTACAACTGGTCGCACAATCAGCAGTCTATCGGCGCGGATCTGGGCCGCATCAAGATCGCCGCCATCCCCGCGGACACAGACAACCCGGCGCAGATCTTCGGCGAAGGCAAGCTGTTCGAGATCACCGCTCAGGTCATCGGCGGCGACGGCGACAAGAGTCCGCTGAATCTGGTGGACTATGTCGCGCCGCCCGCGGGCAGCGGCGGCTCGGCCATCACCACGCTGATCAGCGGCACCAACACAGCGCCGGTCAACCTGCTGCTCGAAGACGGCATCTTTTCGGTAGGCGCTGCAAGCAGCGGCTACATCCTGGGCGACATCACCGGCAACGGCGTCGTCAACGGCGAGGACGCCTTCCAGGCAATGGTGCTGGCCGCAGGCAAGCGCGTGCCGACGCCCAGTGAACTCCTGGCGGGCGATATCAACGGCACCGGCGCCATCGAGGCGGTGGACGGCGCCATGATCCTTTACTTCGCCACCCACAACGCCTGGCCGCCGTTGCCCGAAGGGCAGGCAAGCAGCGCACGTGCAGGCGCGGCTACCGCCACCCTGGCGTTGGGCAGCGCCACCGGCGCCACCAACCAAGAGGTGACACTGCTGCTCAGCGCAACCGGCCTACAGCAGTTCGCTGCCGGTGACTTTGTGATCCTCTACGACACCGGCGCGGCCAGCGTCAAGCAAGTTGCGCGGGCAGGCATTCTGGCCGACAACAACTTCACGCTGAGCAGCCACGTCCCAACGCCGGGGCAATTGCGCATCTCGGTGGCCGACGACGCCATGATCAACGGCGACGGTGATCTGGTTGCTGTGACCTTTGTCCTGCGCGGTGAAGCTGCCCAGGGGCAAAGCCCGGTTCGGCTGGCCGAAGCAGCGCTGTACGATCTCAACGGGCGCGATTTCGTGCAGAACTTTACCGGCAACACCATCGTCCGCACGGATGGCGCCGTCACTGTAGACGGTGTGGGAACGGTAGAGATCTATCTGCCGGTCTTGAACCGCTAGTCCACGAGGGCTGAAATCGGTCCACGAAATTCTGTGGAGAGAGCATGCCCTCGTGCGGATCGTCCGTTGTGGACCCGCACGAGGGTGTGCTCTTGTCCTGCCAGGATCAGATTCACCCGCTTGGGTTTCGACGGGCTCAAGCGGCGCTAGCCTTAGGAGAAACCAGAGAAAGACGATCCACGAAGCCACACGAAGATACACGAAGGCAGAAAAGAACCAGCAGAAATTTTCCGCTCTGCTGTCCTGGAAATCCTGAAATCTGTGTCCATCTCTTCTCCTCTTCGTGGTGCTTCGTGTGCCTTCGTGGATCAACAAAATTCTGAAATCTCCTTAGCGGTGTAGCGTTGAGGCCGTATTCACTTCATTGCTACGCTGTGCGCCAGAGCACAGACATCACCTGAGTCAGCGAGGATAATAAAAAAGACGGGTGCATTTCAATTTAGGGGCAGACCAAGTGCCGGGGACTTCACGAAGGACGTGACGGCATGTGCGAAGACACTGTCGCGCTGCGGCGATAAGTCCCCGGCACTTTCGCCCCCAGCGTGAAATGCACCCAAAAAAGACCTCTTCCTTGACGAATATACATGTTTGAAGTACGCTGAGGGCAGATCCCTCTTAAGTTCCGCCTGTATAATGCTGGGTTGATCTACGGATTCACGCACTCGTTCGCAGGTCTGGACGTATCCGACACATCGTTGATATCGTTGTTGCCAACGTCGGCAAGAATCTTGGGTTTGCAGCGTTCTTGACGTTCATGTACCCGCTCTGTCCTGTCGTGGTCTGAACAGACATTCGGACAACGTGTTCTTGAACGCGGATGTCGTCCGTAGAGCAACGATGATACGTCCTCGGTTTCCGGCGCCTGCGCCATCGGTCAGGTGACGCTGGTTTTTCCGCGCTGATCCTTCCTCAGAATGTTCTAGTACGATCCTGTTGCCTTGTTTTCAGTTGGGGCATCTCTGCTGATATTTCACCAAGAATTTCGCCAAGAAGCTAGCCGAAGGAGTCTCTATGAGTCGCCATGCATACTGGTTCTCCCAGATTCGCGCTCGTATCACCGTTATTGCCGCAAGTGGGCTTGTGCTGGCGGCGCTGGTCGTCCTCTTCACGCTTTACGGTGCGCAGATCGCCGATGCTGTCTCTGTGGATCAGAAGCCGGCGGCGGAAGTGGCGGCGATCACGCCGGTGATCTCGTACCAGGGGCGATTGACCAATCCTTCCACCGGCGATCCGCTCAACGGCGTCTATACATTTGTCTTCCGCCTCTACAACGTAGACACCGGCGGCACCGAACTGTGGACAGAGACCAAAGATCTCACCGTGACCAATGGCCTGTTCAGTACGCTGCTGGGCGACGTCAGCGCGCTGCCGGTGGTGCAGTTTACCGGGCAGGATCTGTGGCTGGGGATCAAGGTGGGCGCCGACGCCGAAGCTGTGCCGCGTCAGCGCATCGCGCCGGTGATCTACGCCATGTACAGCGCCAATGCAGACCGCCTCGACGGCCAGGAAGGCGCTTTCTACCGCAACGCAAGCAACATCAACGCGGGGACATTGGCCGAAAGCCGCATTGCTGATGTGATCACCCGCGACGACGAGGTGAAGACTATCCTCGCAAACATCGACGGCCCCGGCTCCGGCGTGGACGCCGATCTGCTCGACAGCCTCGACAGCAGCGCTTTTGTGCGCACCGCCGGGCCGACGGCTATCAGCGGCAGTAACGCCGGCGCCGCCATGCTCTCGGTGACCCAGAACGGCGCGCAGAACGGTATCTTTGCTTTCACCGCCTCGACTGATGTGGGCGAAGCAGGCGTGATGGGACGCGCCGGCACAGCGGGGCCGATTATCAACAGCGTGGCCGGTGTCTTCGGCACGTCTTCGGCGAACCGGGGTGTGGTGGGCAGCAGTGTCTCCAAAGAGGCGATCCTCGGCTTCAGCACGAACGGTATCGGCGTCAGTGGGCAGAGCTCAAGTAGCAGTGGTGTTGAGGGGCTGGCTGCGGCCACCACAGGCGTCGTTTACGGTGTGCGTGGCACAAGCAATTCCTCGGGCGGTGGCGCCGGTGTGCGCGGCGATTCCGGTTGGGTAGGTGTTTGGGGTGAGAGCAGCGGGCGCTGGGGTGTCTACGGGCGCTCGACAGGATCATCTAGCTCATACGGTGTCTACGGCACTGTGGGCGCCGGTACCAATAACTATGCCGGCTATTTCTCCGGCAATGTCAATGTCACTGGGACGCTCTCCAAAGGCAGTGGCACGTTCAAGATCGACCATCCGCTGGATCCAGAGAACAAATACCTCTACCACTCCTTCGTGGAAAGCCCGGACATGATGAATGTCTACAACGGCAACGTCACTTTGGACGCCAACGGTGAGGCCATCGTGGATCTGCCTGCCTACTTCGAGGCGCTCAACCGCGACTTCCGCTATCAGTTGACGCCTATCGGCGGCCCCGGCCCCAATCTGTACATCGCCCAGGAAGTGCAGGGCAACACTTTTAGGATCGCCGGCGGATCGCCCAATTTGCAGGTCTCCTGGCAGGTGACCGGCATTCGCCAGGATCCATTCGCCAACGCCAACCGGGTGCAGGTGGAAGTGGACAAGCCGATAGAAGAACGCGGCACCTACCTCTACCCCGAAGCCTACGGCAAGGATCGCAGCCTGAGCCTGGATTTCAAGCGTGAGACAACGTTGATGACAGATCCTGGGCAAGATCCCGCCGCAGCGCCGCGTACCATCGACGCCGAGATCACGCCGCCGGAGAATCAGTAGCGCTGTGGATTTTGTCGGGTACGCCATGCCACCTGGAATATGTCCGGTAAGAACACCTCAACGAGGACTAGCGACTGATGTTTAAGCGAGCGCCCCTTTCACTGGTCGCGGCCATAGCTGCACTGCTCGTGGCCGGTGTCGCCATAGCCCAGATCTCTGACAACTACAACATCAGTTGGTTGAGTTTCAGCGCGGGATCCCAACGGCAGTCGATGAACTTCGTGGTTCAGGACGCCGTCGGCCAGATGGTGGCGGACAGTTCCGAGAGCAGCGGCTATCGTATCGAGAGCGGTTTTGTGGGCGGGCTTGTACCGACAGGACCGACGCCCACGCCAACGCAGACCAATACGCCGATTCCGGGCACCACCCCCACGTTCACGCCGACGCCGACGACGCCACCAACGCGCACGCCGACGCCGACCTACACGCCGACCGCATCCAACACGCCGACGAACACACCAACATTCACGCCGACGTTCACGCCGTCCGCCACGCCGACGGCAACTGATACACCCACGATTACGCCAACGTCGACGCCCACCAGCGATCCGCTGGCCGATGTCTACGAGTTGGACAACACGTGCTACGCGGCCAAGACCATTGCCATCGATTCGCTCCAGGATCACAACTTCCACGTGGAAGATGATGTGGACTGGGTCCGCTTCAACGCGGAGGCCGGCCAGACCTACATCATCGAGATCGAGAACGTGGGCAGCAAGGCCGACGCCGTGGTCTTCCTCTACGATTCCTGTGCCGGCGCGCCCACCACGGCCGACAACAACGCCTTCGGCACAACGGTGACCATCGAGTGGGATTCCAATATCAACGGCTTCTACTACATGGAACTGCGCCAGTTCGATTCCACGCAGTTCGGCGCCGACGCCAACTACCGCGTCTCCGTGCGCAAGGACCAATCGCCGCCTTCGGCGCCCACCAATCCCACCTGCATCACGCTCGATCCAACCAAGATCGCCATCAAGTGGAACCGCAGCCCCGAGCGCGATGTGAACCGCTATCGCGTGAGCTACGCCAATCAATCCAACACGGTCTCGGGCAACGACGACATTTTTGGGGCCGATAGCACCTACTACGAACTGGGCAGCCTGACGCCGAATGACACCTATAATCTACGTGTGCAGGCGTTGGATTTCTCCGGCAACGAAAGCCAACTCTCCGGCCTGGTCACCTGTACGGCCCGCCAACCCGAAGACACCACCATCCCCGCGCTCACGGTGCAGCAGCCCGCCGCGTCAACGGTCTACACCACCACCGCGGGTAAGCTCACCTTCACCGGCACGGCCACCGACTCGGGCAACAATCTGAGCCGTCTGCAAGTGCGCAACCAGACGAAGAACGTGGAAGGCTGGGACAACACCCTGGAAGGCGGCAGCGACACCTTCCGCGTCGAAGACATCGACCTGAACGTGGGCAACAACACCATCGACGTCACCGTCTACGACGCCGCCGGCCTCAGCAGCAAGCAGACCATCGTGGTGCGTCGCCTCGGCGAAAGCCCCGGCGCAGTGATCATCATTGCTGGGCGCAACGAGGGCTACGGCTTGCAGACCAACATCTACTATTCCACCAACCGCGCCTATCGCATCTTCAAGAGCGGCGGCTTTAGCGACGACGACATCTACTACATGGCCCCCGTGGCCCAGGACGCTGACAACGACGGCGTCCCCGACACCGACGCGCTCGCATCGCCCGCAGCCTTCGAAGACGCCATCGTCGATTGGGCCAGGAACACGGCGCAGGTGGGACCGAACAAACCGCTCTTCATCTACATGATGGATCATGGCCTGGAGAACAAATTCTGCGTCACCGGCTGTGGCGCAGGGCAGGTGGTCACGCCGGACGATCTCGACGGCTGGCTACGCACGTTGGAGACGGAGACCGGCCTCACCGGCGTCACCGTGATCTACGAAGCGTGTGTCTCGGGCAGCTTCATCCTGCGCGAAGGCGCTGTCGGCAGTATCTCCAAGGCGAACCGGGTGATCATCACATCTACCGGCGCCAACAACAACGCCTACGCCTCGGCCCAGGGCGCCTACTTCTCGGACACCTTCTTCTCCTGCGCAGTGGACAGCAAAGATCTGAAGGCGTGCTTCAACGAAGCCAAATCCGCGGTCGAAGCCACCGGCGTCAACCAGACGCCGCTGCTCGATGACAACGGCGACGGCGCCTACACCGTCGGCGACGGTGAACTGGCGCAGCAGCGCACCATCACCAATTTCTTTGGGTCCATGCGCCCTGAGATCGAAAGCACCGATGTGCAGATCAGCGGCGACGATGGCACGCTCTCTGCAACCGTCATCGAAGGCGCCGAAGAGGTGGAACTGGTATGGGCGGTCGTCTTCCCACCCGGTTTCAGCGAACCCACCAACGTGACGCTGAACCTGGAAGTGCCGGTGGTGCGCCTTGAACCGGTGCCGAACCAACCAGGCCAGTTCAGCGTACCGTACACCAACGGCTTCACCGAAACGGGCGACTACAACATCATCTTCTACGCGCAGGATCGCCTGGGCATCAACGCCACACCGAAGACCGTGGGCGAGGCGGCGCGGCTCTTCTTGCCGCTCGTGGCAAAGTAGGAGATTCAGTGATTCACGATTTCGACGCGGAGTAGGCATCCTCAGATGCCGGGTAGACCTGAACAAGCCGCATCTGAGGATGCTCTCTCCGCAATTTCGCAAAGAATCGTGAAATACTGAGATTGGGCGATTAAGCGAACAGGAGATTGACGGGCGATCATGCACTCACTCGACAACCAAACGGAACCAACCGAAGCAGAACCAACCGAAGCAGAACGTATGCCTCAGCGTCGATCCTCGTCGCCGGTCGCGGCGATTGCGGGCTTGTTGCTCCTGGCGATTGCCGGTGTCTACTTCGCCCCGCAGGTGACAGCCACCATCGACGCGTTGACCGGTCGCGCCGCGGTGCGCGACATCGTGGTGGGCAATTCACGCTCCTATGCCGGTGACCGCCTACGCGTGGAACTGAACGGCGTCACCGCGCCTGTAGACGGCAGCACGTTGCAGGGCTACCTGCTCAACGCCGACGGCGGCTTCTTCTGCGGCGATCTCACCGTGGACAGCGGCGCCATCAACCAAGACGTCGACGCGCCGGGGCGCAACCTGATCGGCCTCTACGAGCAGTTCCAGATCATGCAGCAGCAGACGCGCTTCGATGTTTCGCTGCCGTCCACCGCGCTGCACCATCTGCGCCAGATCACCAGCGCCGCCGGGGACACGCCCGCGGGCAAAGGCTACGCCCTGGGCATGGCCGAACAGGCCGCGCTGCTCAACACCCACGCCGGCTTCGCCCGCGATGAACTGAACAAAGGCAACCTCACCGTGGCCAAACGCCACATCGAGCACGTGCTCAACATCCTCTACGGCCAGTATGATCCCAACTACGGCGACCAGGACGGCGACACCGTGGTGGAAGATCCCGGCGACGGACTGGGTGTGCTCTTCTACGCTTCTCAGGCCAACACAGTGTTGGGCGTAGTGGCCACGCGTCCGATGTGACGCCGCACATGGCCGAGCGCGTCACCGCGGCGCAGACGGCCCTCGGCAACTACTGGACCGAAGGCAGCAGCAGCACCTGGTCCACACAGTTGATCACCGCGGCGCAGTCGATCCTCAACTCATCCACCGTGGCCGAGGCGCAGAACTTTGTCCCCCAACTGCTGGGGTTCTCCGGCCGCATCGCCTTTGGCACTGATCTCGATGACAACGGCATCGAGCCGATCCCCGGCGAGGGCGGCGCGTTGACCGTCTTCATCACCGCGCAGGAGGCCGCCGACTACTTCCCTACCACCGGCACCGGCTACATCGGTGTGCGTCGAGCCGGCAGCGTCGCCGCCAACGACAAACTGGTGATCTCGCTGGCCGGCGTCACCCCGCCCACAGGAACGAACAAGCTGTGGGGCTATCTCGTCGACGACGACGGCAACCACCAGCCAGTGGGCGAGTTGACCGTCAACGGTGACGTCGCCACACTGGAAAAGACATTCCCCAATGTCGACCTCATCCAACGCTACCGCCGCTTCTACCTCACCGAAGGCAAGCTCTACGCCGAGGATCAACTGCCCCTCGCCGCCTTGACGAAACTGCGCGGGGCGACCAGCGGCGCCGGTGATACACCCAATGGCAAGGGCTACGCAGCCGGTCTGGCCGAACAGGCCGCGCTGCTCAACACCCACGCCAACCTGGCCAAAGATTCGCTGGACGCCAACAACCTGATCGTTGCCAAGCGCCACATCGAACACACGCTAAACATTCTCTACGGTGCGGCCAACCCCAATTACGGTGACCAGGACGGCGACACCGTGGTTGAAGATCCCGGCGACACGTTCGGCGTGCTGGCCTATGCCGAAAAGAGCCACGGCGTACTCGGCGAGGTGCAGGCGGCCGGTGACGTATCGGCGCACATGGCGGAACGATCCGCCGCGGCGCAGTCGGCCATCGGCAACTTTTGGAGCAGCGGCAGCGGTGACACGTGGTCGACGGAGTTGATCACAACCGCTCAATCGATTCTCAACGCCACGACGGTGGCCGAAGCACAGGGCTTCACAGCGCAATTGCTCGGGTTTTCCAGCCGCATCGCCCTCGGCACAGATCTAGATGACGATGGCATCGAACCCATCCCCGGCGAAGGCGGCGCGTTGACCGTCTACGAGACGGCGCAGGAAGCCGCCGACTACTTCCCCGAAGCCCAATTGGAACCCACGCCGACATCGACGCCGTCTGCCACACCCACGGCAACTTCGACGTCGACAGCGCCCACCGCCACACCCACGGCAACGTCGGGGTCACCGGCCACAGGCGACAGCTTCGAGGACGACGACGTCTGCGTCAACGCCCGCACGATTGCCACCAACGGCACGCTCCAAACCCACACCTTCCACGACGAAGGCGACACCGATTGGGTGCGGTTCGACGCCGAGGCCAACCAGACCTACGTCATCAAAATCGAGAACCTGGGCGCAGATTCCGACGCCGTCGTCTTCCTCTACGATGTGTGCAACGGCCCCGCCGACGATCAGCAGGACAACGCCTTCGGCACCACCGTGACGCTGGAGTGGGATGCCACCAAGAACGGAACCTACTTCATCGAGTTGCGCCAGTTCGATCCCACCCAGTTCGGCGCCGACACCAACTACCGCATCTCGGTGACCGCGGACCAGACGCCGCCGGCCACGCCCAAGAACCCGCGCTGTGTGGCCTTCGACGCCACGTCCCAGGCAGTGCAGTGGGATCGCAGCCCCGAGCGCGATGTGGTGGGCTACCGGCTCAGCTACACCCGCCGCGGCGGCGGTGACAGCGGCGTGCGCACCATCGAGGGCGCCGACACCACTTTCTACAAACTGGAGAATCTGACCACCAACGCCACCTACGACGTGGAACTGCGCGCCATCGATTTTTCCGAAAATCTCAGCAGCCCCACCGCGCCGGCCTTACCGTGTACGGTGGTGGCGCCTGCCGACGACACCAAACCTTCGGCCACGGTGCAGCAGCCCACGGCAGGCACTGTCTTCACCTCCACCGCCGAGATGATCACCGTAGGCGGGCTGGCCCAGGACAACGGCAACAACCTGAGCCGCGTCAACGTGCGCAACCTCACCAACAATCAGGAAGGCTGGGACTTTTCGCTCACCGGCAGCAGCGCCCAGTTCCGCGTGGAAGACGTGCCGCTTGCCGCCGGGGCCAACCAGATCCGCGTCACCGTCTTCGATGAGGCCAACAACACCACAGAGCAAACCGTCACCGTGAATCGGCTGGCCGGGCAGGGCGGCGCGGTGATCATCATCGCCGGGCAAAACGAGACCCTGGCTTTGCAGACCAACATCTACAACTCTACCAACCGCGCCTACCGCGTCTTCGAGAGCGGCGGCTTCAGCGACGACGATATCTACTACATCGCCCCCGCCGCCCAGGACGCCGACAACGACGGCACACCCGACACCGACGCGCTCGCCACACCCGCCGAGATCGAAGAGGCCATCACCGTTTGGGCCAAGAGCCGCGTCGGCCCCGGCAAACCGCTCTTCATCTACATGATGGATCACGGCCTGGAGAATAAGTTCTGCGTCACCGGCTGCGGCGCGGGCAAGGTGATCACGCCCGACGATCTCGACGGCTGGCTGCGCACGCTGGAGACCGATACCGGCGTCACCGAAGTGACGGTGATCTACGAAGCGTGCCTCTCGGGTAGCTTCATCCAGCGCGAAGGCGCCACAGGCAGCATCTCCAAACTGAACCGCGTGATCATTACGTCTACCGGCGCCGACAACAACGCCTACGCTTCGGCCCAGGGCGCTTATTTCTCCGACGCCTTCTTCTCGTGTGTGGTGGACAGCAACAATCTCAACGCCTGCTTCACCGAAGCCAAGAGCGCCGTCCTGGCCACAGGCGTCAACCAGACGCCCTTCCTCGATGACAACGGCGACGGCGTCTACGATCCTGCGCAAGACGGCGCCGTTGCTCAGAACCGCGTGGTGACTCGCTTCTTCGGCTCGGTGCGCCCCGTGATCAAGACGGCAAGCTTGCAGATCGACGGCACGAATGGCACGTTGTCGGCCACGGTAGAGGAAGGTGAAAGAGCCGTGGATCTGGTGTGGGCCGCCGTCTTGCGCCCAATTTCAGCGAACCGACCGACGTTACGCTGAACCTCAAGGTGCCTGTGGTGCGCCTTGAACCGGTAGCCGGTGAACCAGGGCGTTTCAGCATCCCGTATCCCAATGACTTCACGCAGCAGGGCAACTATCGCGTCGTCTTCTACGCCCAGGATCGCCAGGGCATCAACGCGGCGCCGGTAGGCCCGGGTACCGGGCTGTCGATCTATCTGCCCGCGATTCTGCGGTAGAAGAACAGATGACGGACGACGATAACATTGGTCGTCTGTCGACCGTGGTCCGTCGTGGACTTTCCTAGTTCAGTAGTTCACGATTTTGATGCGGAGTAGGCATCCTCAGATGCCGGGTAGATCTGAGAAAGCCGCATCTGAGGATGCCTACTCCGCAGTTCCACAGAGAATTGTGAACTCCCAGCTTTTTCGAATGATGGAGTGACCGAACCATGCCAACCCATGCCCCCTCGACACCTGATCGTCGCCGTCCTTTTGCGCTGCGCACGCTGCTGGCGCTGGCGGTGATGTGCTTCCTATTCATTGCCTTTGCATTTGCGGTGATGCCGCAAGCGTCGGCCGCGCCCGAAGCCGAAACCGCCGCGGGGCCGGATCTCACGGTGGAGATTAGCATGGATCCGCCTGTCCCCAGCCTGGGGCAGCAGGTGGACATCACCTACATCGTTCGTAACGTGGGGACATCGGCCACCAACGCCAACACCATCGCCTACCTGTGGGTCGATCCACGAGATGTTCCGCCCAAGCCGGGCATCACCCCACTGGGCTATCCGTTTCAGATCCCGAGCCTGCCTGCCGGCGGTTCGGCGCAGATCACGCGCCAGCATACGTTCACCGAACAGGGGTGCGCCCACGCGATCTACGCCCTGGCCGACGGCGGCAACGTGGTGATCGAAGACAACGAAGACAACAACCTGGTTTCGCTGCCGCTATGTGTAGGCGTGGAGTGCGAGCCGGACGAATACGACGTGAGCGCAAGCGTCAACGACAATCAGTGCAGCGTCGGCACGCCGATCTTCGAGGGGCAGCCGCAGGCCCATACCTTCTGCCATGCCACCAATCAGAATGATACCGACACCGACTGGGTCAAGTTTACGGCCTTTCAGGGCGTCACCTACACGCTGGGGACGAGCAACTGGCAAACCTTCGCCAACCCGCAGATCGTCATCCGCAGCGCCTGCAACGGCGCCGATCTCGTCAGCGGCGAGCGCGCGGTGACGTGGCAACCGCCCGTGGCCGGCATCTACTACGCCCGCCTGCAGAACGATCCAGCCTTGCAAGGGCCGCTCACCGCCTTCAGCCTCACCATGACTGCCACCACCGGCATCACCGACAACTACGAGCCCGACGACATCTGCGGTCAGGCGCGCGACATCACCACCGACGGCGTCAAGCAGAGTCATCGCTTCCAGTCCCCCGGCGACAACGACTGGATCAAGTTCGGCACGTCTTCGGGCGAGAGCTTTGTGCTGCTCATCGACAACACCGGCACCGATGTCAGCCCGCAGGTGTCCGTCTTCGCTGGCTGTTCGCAGGCCCGGGCGGCCACCGACGCCATCACCGGCACAACCCAGGTCGTGGCCCGCAGCACACAGGATCAGGTCTACTACGCCCGCATCACCAACCAGGACCCCGACCGCTACGGCGCCGACGCCACCTATGATGTGGGTGTGGTGGCGACGCAGTGCGCCGATGATCCCTTCGAAGACGACGACGCCCTGGCCCAGGCCAAGGATCTCACCATCGGCGCCGCGCAGACGCACAACACCTGCCCCGCCGGTGACCAGGACTGGGTGAAGTTCGAGTTGACGGCAGGCAACACCTACGTGATCCAGACCAGCGATCTCGATTTCGCCGCCGACACGGTGCTCGATCTCTACAGCGCCGACGGCACGCTCCTGGCCACCAACGACGACTACAACTACGTTGACGCCTCGCGTATCGTCTTCGAGCCATCCACAACCGGCGTCTACTACGCCCGCGTCACCCATCACCAGCCCACCGCTGCCGGTGTCAACACCGGCTACGACATCGTGGTGACCACCGGCTTCTGCGCCCCGGATCTGGGCGACGCCAGCAGCGGCGACAACGCCCCCGCCGGCGCGCCGACGCTGCCTACCAATGGCACGCCGCAGCCGCGCAACTTCTGCGCCGATCCGCAGAATGTGGGCCTGGGCGACCAGGATTGGGTGCGCTTCGACGCCGTGGCCGGCGGCAACTACCAGATCGGCACCGGCGGCCTGGGCGCCAACACTGATCCCGTGCTTAAGCTGTACGCCCGACGGCGTGACATTGCTGGGCAGCAACGACGACGTCGGCCCCGGCCGTGACGCGCAGATTGTCTTCACGCCTACGGTTTCTGGCGAGTACTACGTCCAGGTGACGCAGTACAACACCAACGTCAACGGCCCCGAGACCGACTACGAGCTGAGCATTCAATCCACTGTGCCGCCGACGCCCACGCCTACCAATACGCCCACCCCGACGCCGACGCCCACGAGTACGCCACTGCCGCCCGTGGATCAGTCCACGGTGAAGACGCTGATCCTCACCAATCGGCAGCAGCTGGAATCGATCTACGGCGCCGTAGGCGCGTCGTTGGTGATGGCGAAGCTCTTCGAGTTGGCCGAACACGAAGCGTGGAAGGTGGCGTGGTGCTAGTGGAACAGGACGCGGCAGCATCGGCGGCTTACGCCGACTGGCTGGCCGTGCTGGCCGACAACGCATCGACCAACACACAGAAGAACGACGCCGCCAACAATGTCGCGTCCGCGGTGCGCAACATCGTGCTTTCATTCAGCGCCAGCGCGCCGCAACTTCAATACGTGGTGCTCGTGGGCGATGATCGGGTGATCCCCTTCCGCCGCATCGTGGAGGGAGAACTGTCTGATCGTGAAGAAGAATACGCGCCGGATGTGTCCCAGGACACAACAATCCAGGCTGCATTGGCCGAGAATATGATTCTCACAGACGACTACTTTGTGGATATCGAGCCGAGCCAGTGGAAGGGCAACGATCTCTTCCTGCCCGACTATGCCATTGGGCGGTTGATCGAGACGCCGGATGAGATTCTGACGTCCATCGATACCTTCCTGGCCGACCCGGTGAACGAGGTAAGCAATGTCCTAATCACCGGCTACGATTTCATGCAAGACAGCGCCAACGTGATCAACACGCTCTACAGCAACGACACATTGACAACCGATGCCGTGCTGATCGGCAGCGTATGGCCGGGCGATCAACTGCGCCAACGTCAACTCAACTCGGTTGTGCAGTTCAATGTGCAGGCTATCAACGGTCATTCGACCCATGTGGCCACTGGCGCGCCCGATGAAAATGACATTCAGGCCGCCGAAGTGCTCAGCGCCAGCGCCAGTTTCAGCGGCACATTGGTCTTTGCCGTGGGTTGCCATGCCGGACTTAACGATCCCGGCGTGCTCGATCTGCCGCAGGCGTTTGTGAGCCGCGGCGCCTACTACGTTGGGAACACCGGCTTCGGCTGGGGCGGCGGCGGTGTGGTGCTCAGCGAATCGTTGATGCGCAACTACGCCATCGAACTGGTGCGCAACACCAGCGCCGAAATCGGCCCTGCCCTGGTGGCGGCCAAACAGCGCTACTGGAACACCGCCTTTGTCATCGGCGCCTACGATGCCAAGATCTTGATGCAAAGCACGCTCTACGGCCTGCCCATGGCCGAGGTGACCAGCGGCGGCACACTGGACGACGACGATCCGTTCCCCAGCGCAGACACAACCATTCAACCGCCGACGTCGTTCGGTTCGGTGAGCAAGGGCGCTTTCAACTATGGCCTGCCCGGATCGTTCGGCGCTTTCGGCGAATCGGACACCAGCAACGGCAACATCTTCGACCTGGACCAGAACACCTACTTCGCCGCCGGTGCGCCGGTGCAGCCGCACTTCTACGCCAACGTGGAGGCGTCGGCAGCAGGCACGTTCCGCGGCACGATCTTCCGCGGCGGTGTCTACTCGGATGTCACCAACTTCGACCCGGTGGTGGGTCTGCCCTACAACGAATATGTCGACGATACCACCGAGCCTACATTCAACCAACCTGGCTGGTTCCCAACGGTTCCTTTCGCGATGGGCGGCGGGGATCGGACACAGAGCGGTAACACGGTAGTGCTATCCTTGGGGCAGTTTGATAGCAACAGCAACACACAGCGCATCTTCGGTGACATGTCGCTGGATACGCTCTACTCCCTCTCTGCCGACCAGGTGAAGCCCGAAGTGCGCTTCGTTGACGGTGTCCTGGATCAGAATGTGGGCAAGGGGTTGATCAAGGTGGAAGGCGTGGACGACAGCGGCGTGAGCCAGGTGGTTGTCGCCTTCACCGACAACCTCCTCAACGGCCAGGGAGAGTGGTTCAGCGCCGATCTCTCCCTCGACGTTGCCAGCCAAAAGTGGACAGGCGAGATCACTGGCACGTTGCAGACTGTCTACTTTGTGCAGGTGGTGGACACCGGCGGCAACATCACCGTAGACGACAACAAAGGACGCTACTACTCACTTCAGTCACCATTACCGCTGGCTCAGGGAACCACGACAGAATCCAGGCTCTACCTGCCTGCGATCTCGCGTCCCTAGCCGATCATAGATTCATCGCACGCATCCGTACTTGGATCCCCTGACCAAAGGATCCAGCCAGGAGCATACAGCCCGGCCATTCGCTGAACATGCGACAGCCCACTGTGATTCCCGGGCAGATCAGAAAGGAGGCGTAAGATGTACAAAAGAATCAGAGTCTTGGCCCGAATCGTCGTCGGCGCACTGAGTATCTTCCTGTTGCTGGGCTGTGCGCTACCGTTGCCGACGCCGGATACGTCCTCGCCGCCGACAGTCACCGCCGCAGCGGATGATCAGACGTCCGGTGCGGAGGATGTCACCGTCAACGTGGCGGCGATGGCGAGGCTGGGCGAAACCACACAGATCGAGATCGAGCGATTCGTCGAAACACCCAGCGCTGGCTACGAATCTGTGGCCGTGATCGACGACGTAGCCGTGATCAGCGCCATCGTCGATACACTCGATGCAGCGCTCGCCCTACAACCACGGGCAATGTGTGTCGAAACGTACCATCTGCGCTTTGTGCTGGAAAGCGGCGCCACGCACACGTTCGGCTATCTCTGCGAAGGCTCAACAGAGAGCGTCCTACGTGGTGACGTCCCCTTTCTGGCCGAAAGCGATGTTCGCCCGCCGGACCAGTTGCTGCAGATCATCGAACAACAGGTTCGCGCCGAGTGAACGCCGCCTTAGCGGCAAGCATCAGCCCGGTTGGCGTCGTACAATCAAGGCGAATAACAGCCTTGCCTACAGATGCATCAGGTTCGATGACCGCCGCAAAGTTGAGATCACCTTGTCGTCTCGCTGTGTGAGCGCGGCAAGTTGACCTAGAAAGTGGCGTTGGGACGGCCCACCCTCTTCACTTTCTTAGTATTCACATGGGCACAATGGTGACCACCAGGAGGTAAACACCATGCAACATTTCCGTACCAAACCTTGGCTATCCATGTTTGGCATGCTTAGCCTGGCTTTGGTTCTGGCTGTATTCTCATTCAGCCTCAGCGCAGCACCCGCGCTGGCTGATGAGACGACACCTGAACCAGACGCCGACGCCAGCGCCACCGAGGCGACATCCGCTTGGAACAGCGGCGAGCACGAAGTGGCGGCCTACTACATGGCCGACTACGGCGGCAGCGGTGACCTGCCCAATTCACAGTCGAACGTCACCGGTTTCTACAACACACTGCGCTATCACAGCTACACGTGGCTGGGCTTCCCCCGCTGGTGCAACTTCAGCGGGCACGACTGCTACATCTACGGCAACAGCGCTGTGTGGGAAGATGACTTCGTCGACAACAACAACAGCTACATCGATCAGAACGACATCTTCTTCTACGAAGGTCATGGCTGGCCCGGCGGTTTCACCGTGCGCGCCCCCGATGACGAGTACGTGCAGCACGGCGAAGTACAGGGCGACTGGGGCGATGTGGACCTGGAGTGGGGCTTCTTACTCTCCTGCAGCGTAATCGCCGACTCCAGCCGTGGTAGCTGGCATGGCGCAATGGACCGTATGCACGGCATCGCCGGTTTCCGCAACACGGCCTACGATGTCAACGGCTTCGGTTCTAAGCTGGCCACTTACATCGTCTTCGGCTACACCTACAAAGACGCCTGGTTCAAGACCTGCGACACCAAGCAGCCCAGCGGGGTGCAGGCCCAGATCATCGTCGAAGATAGCAAATTCTGGAACGAAAGTGCCTACAACCAGTTGTCCGACGTGAGCCACGACGGCACCTACTGGTATTGGTGGAAGTCCTGCGGTGCAGAAGCGCCCTCCAGCCTTACACCGGCGCAGTTGGGCGATGTGTTCCCCATCTTCCAGACACCGCCGCTGTCGGCTTCGGAGCAGGTTACCGTGGAAAACAACCTGGCCGCAGCCTTCGCCTTCGGCCTCGGCCGCGATGGCAACGCCATCTCCACGGAGATCATCACCGGCACGAAGTTGATCACCGATACCCAAGGCCGCCAGTTGGAGATCGATGCGGATACGGGGCTCTTCTACTACTACGATCCGGCCCGCACCTTCACCGACACCACAGAAAGCCTCCAGGCTCAGGCGATCCTGACCCCGGCGGACGCCAAAGACATTGCCGACGCCTTCCTGCGCGAAAAGGGCATCCTGCCCACGGACGCCGTCTTCAACACCGTGGACGATGTCGTCATCGGTAGCGCCGGCGGCGCCGATGCTGCGGCTGTCGAAGCTGTCACCGGCTACCAGGTCATCTACAACCGTTACCTCACCGCCGATGTGGTTAACGCCGCTGGCGTTGCCCAGACGGTGCAGATCGCGGTAGACGGCCCTGGCTCCAAGATCAAGGTCTACGTCGATCCCACCGCCGCCAACAACCCACAGGTTGCCAATGCCAACCAGGTCGACGCTGCTGTGGTCGGCGCAATGGGCGGCTGGCGTCCCACACAGGCGCCGGTCGGCCGTGCAGTGGACACTGTGCCGCTGCTCGACTACCAGACACAGATCCTGAAGCTCTTCGAGAGCAATGATCTGGAACCGTTGGCCTCGTACGAGTCGGTTCCCTTCACCGGCGCCGACGCCAAGACCGCAATCAGCTACACTGTCACCGGTTGGGAAGAATCCAGCGGCGAAGATCAGAACATGATCTACCCGTCCTTCCGCATCAGCGCCGTCTACACCGACACTGATGGCGCCGGCACCGTACAGGATCCCGTCGTGTTCACTGGTTCCACCTGGATCGCCGGCAATCCGCAGTTCATGCGTCCGCTGGCCAAGGTGGCTACTCTGCCTGACCTCGACAAGCGGTACGTGTTGGGTGACACCATCGCCGCCACCGCCGCAGATGCCTCCAAGACGTTGGCAGAACTCGGCTACGACGCCGCCCTGAACTTCGTGATGGGTGGCCCGAACGCCCTGTTCAGCTACGAATGGTACCTGGGCGACGTGGAAACCGGCACGAAGATCGGCGATGGCGCCACGCTCGATTACCAGCTTGCGATCTCCGACTTCGGCCCCGTGAAGGACGGCGTGGCGCCGCTGATCATCACCCTGAAGGTCACGAACACGGCAACCGACAGCACATCGTTGAACCATAGCATCTCGTCGTTCAAGATCAACGCTGTGCCGAGCGTCTACCTGCCGGGTCTGAGCAGCGAGTAGTTCGATGGTTTGGGGAGGTGTGCAGGTCTGCAAGTATGTAAGTTGCAAGTATGCAGGTGATCACCGAAGTCTTCGGTAGATCGTGGCCTGTCTGCCAACCCTAACCGAATCGCAACGAGGGCAACTTGGCCGAGCATCGCCAAGCTGGCTTCACAGAAAGAAACAGGCGAGGGAATCATTCCCTCGCCTGTCCTTTTTCCTTGCATCAGTACGCCGTGGCTGAAATCGGTCTACGAAGTACTGAGGAGAAAGCACGCCTTCGTGCGGTTGTTCTCGTGTAGACCCGCATCTGGGGGTGCTCGCGCCTTAACTTAATGACATTGATTGCGTACTAGCCACAACCTCGTCTATAATTCCCAGTCCCCCACTTCACCTCTTCCGCCCCACCAAATAGCGATGATGCGCCCAGATCGCCTTGATCTGCCAGGGCAGCGGCGCGTGATCGAGCCAGGCGTACTTCATCACCCTGTCGCGCAGATCGGGTTCGGCGCCGGTGTAGTAGTTCATGGTGTTCCACTGCCAGCCTTCGCCGGTGAACTGCGCTTCCAGCGACTTGCTGCGTACGCCCAACCGCTTGAGCACCTCGTTGGCGGGCATCACCGTATCGGGCCAGGGCGGCACATCGAGGACGCCCTGATCGATGATCTGCACGCCTTCCGCCTCCAGCAAGCGCCGGATGCGGCCGATGTCGGTCCACGTTTCGTCGTGGGTGGCGAAAAATGCCTGATCGATCACCAGTTTGCGCATCCAGTAACCTACCTGGATGTTGTTGGGCATGGCCACGAAGACCAGATCGCGGCTGGTGCGCACCAACTCGCGCAGCAGACCTGCCGCATCGCGGATGTACCACAGCGCGGCCCAGCACCACGTCATATCGAAGCTGCGGTCGGCGAAGGGCAGTTCGTGCCAGCCGTGGGGATCGACGCCGATCAGGTTCACCGGCGCGGCCAGGTCCTCGCGCCAGATGCGTTCCACACCCGCCAATCGCTCGGGGACGTCGTCTACCAGTGTCACAGCCACACCCTTCTGCGCCAGAGCGTAGCTGTTGATCCCGCTCACCCCGGCCATACCGTAGAGCGGCGCTTCCAGCACCTCGTGCAGCGCGTAGCGGCGGCGCAATTCCTCCAAAAAATCGTTCAGCACAAAGCGCTCATAGACCAATCCCAACCCTTCGTTGTAGTCGGTAAGGTACTTGCGCCAGGTGTTTTCAGCTTCAGTCACAGAATGCCTCCAGGGAATTTGGGATTGGGGACCGGGGATCAGGGATTGGGGACTGGGCCAGAGCCATCGTTCCAAGCTCAGAACCGGCTTGAGCCGGTTTCCCGTGTCAAACGCTGAATTCATTCGGCGGGCCTGAGCACAACCCACAACCGGCGACCAGGGCGATCCCAGTCCCCAATCCCCAGTCACCAATCTCCATTCTAGCAAAGCCAAGAAAGGATAGACAATCACCGACGTTGCGGAGGATGGCTGGTAGCATTGTGTATGCTGTGTTACGATCAACCGGCAGCATGTACGGTACGAACCATTCATTCATTGGGAGGACCAACATGGCTTTCACACTGCAATTGGGCGAAAGCGCCCCCGATTTCCACGATCTCCCGGCCACCGACGGCAATAACTACAGCCTGGCCGATTTCGTCGACGCGGACACACTGGTGATCTTCTTCACCTGTAACCACTGCCCATACGTCGTCGGCTCCGACGAGGTGACCCGCCGCACCGCCGAGAAGTTCGCAGATCGCGGCGTCAAGTTTGTGGGGATCAATAGCAACAGTGTCCACGTCCACGCCGAAGATGACTTCGACGGCATGGTCAAGCGCATGAAGGAACACAACTTCCCGTGGACCTACCTGCGTGATGAATCGCAGGAAGTGGCGCTGGCCTACGGCGCCCTGCGCACCCCCCACTTCTATGTCTTCGACAAGGATCGCAAGCTCGTTTACACCGGGCGCGGCGTCGACAACCCCAAAGACACCAGCAAGATGACCGTCAACGATCTGGAAAATGCCTTGACAGATCACCTGGCGGGCCGTCCGCTGCGCGCACCGCTCACCAATCCCCTGGGCTGCAACGTCAAATGGCAGGGCCAGGATGCCCACTGGATGCCCGCGGACGCGTGCGATCTGGTGTTCAGCTAACAAGAAACTTGAGATTGGGGGATTAGGCGATTGGCCACCTTGACCAATCGCCTAATCCCCCAATCTCCCAATCCCCACGACAGGAACGCACATGACACTCGAACAGATCCGCGGCTGTCTTCTCGGCCTGGCTGTGGGCGACGCGCTGGGCGCGCCGGTGGAATTCATGTCGCTGGCGGCCATCAAACAGCGATACGGCCCACAGGGCATCACCGATCTGGACGACTGGTCGGGCTTCCCCGCCGGCAGCTACACCGACGATACCCAGATGACGCTTTCCACCATCGAGGGGATGCTGGCGGCGCAGGCCCGCGGGCGCGAGCGTGGCATTGTCAACTGGCAGGAGCAGGTCTACCACGCCTACCTGCGTTGGCTGGAGACGCAGAACGAAGCCTATCAGCGCCGCGCCCCTGGCAACACCTGCCTCAGCGCCTTGCGCAGCGGTACGATGGGTGTCGTCGCTACGCCGATCAACAACAGCAAGGGTGCGGCGGCGTCATGCGCACCGCGCCGGTGGGGTTGATCCTCGGCGCGGAGGACGCCTTCATCCACGGCATGGACTATGCCGCCATCACCCACGGTCACCCGTCGGGCTACCTGAGCGCTGACTACATGGCCGCCTTGATCGCTTGCATTGTCGAGGGCGACTCGCTCCAGAACGCCATCCAACGCTGCAACAAGCTGCTGGTTGCCTATCCGGGCCACGAGGAGACCCTTGATCTGGTGCAACGGGCTGTTACTGTCCACCGTAGTGGGGTGGATGTGGAGAGCGGCATCCGTCAACTGGGCGAGGGTTGGATCGGCGAAGAGGCGTTGGGCATCGCCCTGTTTTGTGCATTACGGTTCCCTAACGATTATGTTGCCGCCGTCATCGCCGGCGCCAATCACGACGGCGACACCGATTCCACGGCGTCGATGGTCGGCGCGATCCTCGGCGCACAGTTGGGCGCGTCGGCCATCCCGTCGGCCTGGATCGAACAGATCGAAAATCGCGATCTGCTGGAAAAGCTCGCCGCAGAGCTGCAAGCATCCTTTTCCTGATGTTCTGCATCAAGAGAGAAAAGATTGAGGCAGCAAAAACATTGGGAATACTTGAAATGGACGGTGTTTTGCCTGGTTGGAGTTGTTAGGATAGACGTGAATCTTCACGGCTGATCAACATTTGCCGTCAGCTAGACCAGGTAAACCGCATTTGCGTAACACCCTGCCCAATGCGGCTATCCTTAACGCAGGGTGCAGGACTGAGAAAGAACTTGATTCACGTGAAGCCAGTACAGGATCGAGCCGCTCCCTCCGCAAAGGCGCGCCCCCTAAGATCGAAGGCGAAAATGGCGCCGTCTTTGTCGCGCGGCAGCCGATCTTTGATCGCGGTCAACATGTTTATGGCTATGAGTTGCTCTTCCGGCAGGGTGTGGGGCATGTATTGGACTCTCGCGGCGATTCCGCCACATCGTCGGTGCTCACCAACAGCTTCTCGCTGATCGGCATGGAGACGCTCACCAGCGGCAAGCGCGCGTTCATCAACTTCACGCGCAACCTGCTGCTGCGCCAGGTCGCCACCACCCTGCCCGCGGACATGGTGGCCGTGGAAATCCTGGAAGACGTGGAACCCGATCCACTCACCCTGGAAGCCTGCCGCAAATTGAAGGAACGCGGCTACATGCTCGTCCTCGATGATTTTGTCTATACCCCGCGCCTGGCGCCGTTGGTGCGCATGGCCGACATCATCAAAATCGACTTCCTCAACACGTCCATTGAGGATCGAGAACGGCTGCCGCGCGAATTGGGCAACCCCGAAGTCAAGTACCTGGCCGAAAAAGTCGAAACCAAAGAAGATTTTCAAATGGCGTTGGATTTTGGCTACCACTACATCCAGGGCTACTTCTTCAGCAAACCTGAGACCATCTCCGTCCACGACATACCGGGCTACAAGCTCAATTATCTTTACACGCTTTACGAAATCAATCAGCCACAGATCAACTTCGACTCGCTAGAGGCCGTGATTCTGCGCGAGGTGTCGCTTTCGTACAAGCTGTTGCGCTTCATCAACTCGGCGTTCTTCAACCTGCGTCACCGCATCAAAACCGTTCGCCACGCCTTGATGCTCCTCGGCACAGAAGAGATCCGCAAGTGGGCGTCGCTGGTGGCGTTGAGCGGCATGGGCGCCGACAAACCCGACGAGTTGGCCGTCCTTAGCGCCATGCGCGGCAGATTCTTCGAGCTTCTGGCCATGGAATGTGGCTTCGAGCGCAACCGCACCGATCTCTACATGATGGGTCTCTTCTCGCTGGTCGATGCCTTCACCGATGTGCCAATGGAGGACGTGCTCAAAAAACTGCCGCTGAACGATGACGTGAAGCGCGCCCTGGGCCACGAAGGCGGGCGCTATGAACCGATCTACCAATTGGCCCTGGCCTACGAAGAAGCCAACTGGGAACGGGTCAGCGAACTCTCTTCGATCCTGCAAAACGGCGAAGCGGTGGTGCCTCGGCTCTACCAAGAGGCCGTGGCGTGGGCGAATCAGATCTTCTACAACGAAGACAACGTGGACTAGGCGACGGACGACTGACGACGGACGACTGACACATCATCCCATCATCGCATGTCTCCTACACCACACCGTCTCCCCGCAAAACACCAATTTCTTCCACCGACATACCAAGCCGCTTGCGTAGGACAGCCTCGGTGTGTTCGCCCAGGTAGGGCGGCGCGCTGACAACCTGCAACGGCGTCTCTGTCATCTTCGCCACCGGACCCACCAACCGGATCGTTTCGCCCTGGCTGTCGACCACAGATTGCACCATCGCCCTCGCCTCGGCCTGGGGATCGGAAAGCGCCGTCGGCACGTCGTTCACCGGCCCACATGGTACGTCCACGTCGAGTAGACGCTCGATCCACACGTGCGTGGGCGCCTGGGCGAATTCCGCCGCCAGCAGGGGAATCAACGCCGCGATGCGCCACCCGCGCCGGATTGGTGACGAAGCGTGCGTCTTCGATCCAGGCCGGTTTGCCCAACACGCCGCACAGCGACGCAAATTGACGATCATTGCCCACCGCCAGCATCAGGTGACCATCTGCCGTGGCGAACGTCTGGTAGGGGACGATGGTGGCGTGGGCGTTGCCGTAGCGGGCGGGCGACTCCCCCGAAACCAGGTAGCTGCCCGCCACGTTGACCAGCCAACCCAACTGCGCGTCGAAGAGCGCTATGTCGATGAACTGCCCCTGGCCACTGCGGGCGCGGTGGTGGAGCGCCGCCAGGATCGAGATCACCGCGTGCATCCCCGCGGTGACGTCGACAATGGCCACCCCCACCTTGAACGGCTCGTCTTCGGCGGGGCCGGTGATGCTCATTACGCCGCCCTGCGCCTGGATCACCGTGTCGTAGCCCGGGCGCTCGTGGTACGGTCCACTCTGGCCGTAGCCGGTAATGGCGCAGTAGATCAGGCCGGGGTTGATCTGGCGCAGATCATCGTAGCCCAGGCCGAGCCGTGCCATCGTCCCCACCTTGAAGTTCTCGATTAGCACATCGGCCTGCTGCACCAACCGGCGCAGAATGGCCTTGCCGCGCTCATCTTTGAGATTGAGGGTGACGCTCTGTTTGTTGCGGTTGGCCGAGAGGAAGTAGGCGCTCTGGCCGCTGTCGGTGAAGGGCGGCCCCCAGCGGCGAGTGTCGTCACCCAGGCCGGGTTGCTCGATCTTGATCACGTCCGCGCCCAGATCGCCCAGGATCATGGTGCCGTAGGGGCCAGCGAGGACGCGTGAAAGATCCAATACGGTGACATCGGAAAGCGCAGCAGCAGACATCGAGCGATCCTTTCGGATTATTGGCCCTTCGGATTTGGGACGGAGCCTGTGATGGTGATAGAGTGTGCAGGTGTTTCCACAACAATCGAACTGGAGAAAAGTTACCTCATGAAACAGTATAGCAAAGCACCCGATATGCAGATTGATCCGGCCAAGAGCTACACCGCCACCATCAAGACCAACCGCGGTGACATCGTGCTCGAACTCTTTGCCGACAAAGCACCCAACACAGTGAACAATTTCGTCTTCCTGGCGCAAGACGGCTACTACGATGGCATTAAGTTCCACCGTGTCATCCCCGACTTCATGGTGCAGACGGGCGATCCCACCGGCACCGGCCGCGGCGGCCCCGGCTACAAGTTTGGCGACGAATTCCACCGCGATCTGCGCCACAGCGGACCGGGCATCCTGAGCATGGCCAACGCTTACCCCAACACCAACGGTAGCCAGTTCTTCATCACCCACGTCAAAACCGATTGGCTCGACGACCGTCACAGCGTCTTCGGCCAGGTGACCGAAGGCCAGGACGTGGTCGACGCCATTCGCCAGGGCGATGTGATGGAGTCGGTAACGATTACGGAAGCGTAGCCATGCACTTCGACGCTCTTACCCTCGCCGCCGTGGCCGACGAGTTACGCGCAACGCTGCAAGGCGGCCGTGTGCAGCAGGTGCTCCTGCCCGACGCCAAAAGCGTGGGCATGGAGATCTACGCCAACCGGCAACGCTACTACCTGCTGCTCTCGGCCCACGCCCAGGCTGGGCGGGCGCACATCACCGAGCAGAAGTTGCGCCGCGGCGTAGAGACAGACACGCCCATGCTGCTGCTGCTGCGCAAGTATGCGCGCGGGGCGATGTTGGAGAGCGTCGAACAGCCGATCCCCTTTGAGCGGGTGCTCAACCTGCATTTCGATCACCCGGAGCACGGGGCAAGTACCCTGGTGCTCGAACCGATGGGGCGGCTGAGCAACCTGATGTTGTTGGACGCCGCGGGCGTGATCCGCGGCGTCCTCAACCCGGTGCCGCCGGGCGACAACGCCGAGCGCGTCCTCCTGCCCAAGCGGCCCTACACCTTCCCCCCCGCACAGGACAAACTCCCGCCGCTGGACGACGGCAGCGACAACTACTACGAGCGCCTCAAACTGGCCCTGCGCAGCGATGACAAACTATGGCGGGCGCTGATGAACGGCGTCGCTGGCATTAGCCCAACGCTGGCGCGTGAGATCGCCTGGCGCGTGGCCGAAGACGAAAACGTCCCCTCGGCGCAGGTGGAACTGCTTGCCGTGGCCGCTACGTTGCAAGCTATGTGGACACTGCCCCAATCCGGCGCGTGGCAGCCTGGCGTGGCGGTGGACGACGACGGCGCCGTGGCCGGTTATGCTCCCTACGAACTGCACTTTCTGGGCGATTCCCTGCCTACGGAGACAGTCAGCGCGGCGATTGCGCAGTTCTACGGAGAACGTCCGCGCGACGCTGCCGGCGCCAAAGACGCCTACGCCGCCGCGCGTAACGGTGTGGCCGCGCTACTCAAGGACGCGCGGCAGCGTGTGGAACGTCAACTCGCCGCCCTCGACGCCGACGAACCTGCGCCCGGTGAACCCGAGCAGGTGCGCACACAGGCCGAATGGCTGCTGGCGCTGCAAAGCCAGATCGAACCCGGCCAGAAGGAATTGGTGGTCCCACTCGAAGATGGCGCCCTCACCATCCGCCTTGATGACCGCTTGACGCCGGTGGAACAGGCCGAGCGTCTTTTCGACCGCGCCGCCAAAATGGCGCGGCCGCCGAATTCATCCCGCAACGCCGCGCCGAGTTGACGGCGGATCGGGCTTTCATTGAACAACTGCAAAGCGATCTGGCCCTGGCCGAAAACCAGCCCGAGATCGTCTCCGTGCGCGAGGAACTGCGCCGCCGACTACCTGCGGCGCGGCCCAAACGCCAACGCAGCGCGCCAGACCGATCCAACCCGCTGCGCTTCCTCTCGCCGGACGGGTTCGCCATCCTGGTGGGGCGCAATTCGCGGCAGAACGAAATTGTCACCTTCAAAGAGGCCAACGCCGAAGATCTGTGGCTGCACATCCGCGATCTGCCCGGCGCACACGTGGTGATCCGTAACGGCGGGCAACCTGTCGGCGAGGAGACGATCACTGCGGCGGCCCAGTTGGCTGCGTACTACTCAAGCCAACGCGGCGAGCAAGCCGTGCCTGTGGCCGTGACGCCACGCCGCTTCGTCAGCCGCATGGCAGGCGGACGCACCGGGCAGGTCTACTACCGCAACGAGGAAACCCGCGCCGTAGCCGCGGCGAAACCCGATTTGTAGGATGGGTTTCGACGCAGCGTCATTTAACGAGAAACCCAGTAAGGTACACACGAAGAAATACTGAGTGAATTTGTTCCCGGCGAATGCTATGGTAACGATTGCGTGTATTTTCATGCGCACATCGTAATCCGCATCAACAGGTGACAATATGCTCAGCGCCACGCATTACCGTATCCGCTACGCTTACATCGGCGCCGCCTTTGGTTTTGTATTCCCCATCATTGCCCTGCTGTTGCGCAGTCTGCAATATGGCTACCGCGAAGCGCTGCACCTGCTTCAGACCGATCCACTCCTGTGGATCATCTGCTCTGCCCCGATCTTCCTCGGCCTTTTCGCTTTCTTTGCCGGCATCCAACAAGACCGCGTTCACCTGCAAATGCAAGCCGTGGAAGAAGCCGACCTCGAAGCACAACGCATCCAGCGCGAGCGCAACGAAGAAGAACGAGAACATGCGCGCCGACAACTAGCCCAGGCCCGAGAAACCGAAGCCGCTCTGGCTCAACTGGAAGACGCACACCACAAAGCCGAGTTGGCGCACCAGGAGACAGAAGACGCGCACCAGGAGCGCATGGCGCGGGAACAGGAATATGCGCGCCAGCAAATGGCCGAAGTCAAGAAGACCGAAGCAGCGATGGCGCAGTTGGAACAGGCTTTTGTCGACTTTCAGTGGGTGGTGGAGCGCCTTGGCGCACTGGACCTCACGGTGCAGCTCAACCGTGATTCGTCGTTGGTCGGCGCTGCCGGGGGCGGTGTGGCAAACGCCTTGCGCGTGACAGTGGCCAACTGGCAGTCTGTCCTCATGGAGTTGGCGCAACTCACCAAAGTGGCGCAGGCGAAAGGGCTGGGCGTGGGCCAGGGCAGCGAGGCGATTCAGCAGGGCGTGGCGCAGCAGATCGACGCGTTGGGGCAGATCGTGCATGATGTCGATCAGATGGCGTCGATTCTTGCCACCAGCAGCGAGCGTACACAGGAAGCAACCGCCGTGGCCACCCAGATGCAATCCGCCGCCGAAGACAGCGCGGCGTTGATCCACCAACTCACCGCCGATCTACAGCGTTACACCGACACCGTGGACAATCTGGGCCGCCAACTGGATCAGGCCGCCGAACGCAGCGCCCAGATGAGCGACGCCGTCACACTGATCCGCGAGATTGCTGCGCAGACCGACCTGCTGGCGATGAATGCTGCCATCGAGGCCGCCCATGCCGGTGAACATGGACGCGGTTTTGCCGTTGTCGCCGGCGAAGTACGTCGCCTCTCCCAGCAGACGCAGAACGCCACCGAGCAGATCACCGCCGCCATCGAAAATGTGCAGATCGCGGTCAGCGGCTCGGCGCAGACAATCGCCGCCGAGAGCGACGAGATCCGCAAGCACGGTCAAACCGCCGAATACTCGGTCACGCTGCTGGCCAGCCTCAAGGAACAGAGCGGCAACGTGGAACGCGCCATTCACGCGCTCCTCGATGCCAATCAGAAGCAGATGGCTGCCACAGAAAAGGTGCGCACCGGCGCCCGTAGTGTGCGTACCATCTCCCTGTCCACGCAGGAGGAAGCGGTGCATATTGCGGATGAGATGCAGGCGCTTAACCAGCGCATTTTTGCCTTACAGTCTTTGGTGGATACGTTTCGGCTACAGCAGGAGGGCGCAGACGAGGTCAGCGGCGAGATGATGCGTGTGTGGGGTTAGCTACCGTCAGTCGAAGTTGATGTCGACGCGGCCACGCCGTCGTCGGCCCGCCTCTCGCCGAGCGTCTTTTTCGTCGTCGGCGTCGCAGCGTTCGATGGCGGTGTCGATGAGGGCGCGGGCGGCCAGCAATGCCTCTTTGCGGGCGGCGTAGGCGTGGATCCAGAATTCTTCCGACAATCCAAGATCGTTGTGGCGCACTTCTTCGGCGATGCCCAGGACGCCTTCGATCAGCCAGGCGCTGAGATCGAAGGCGTTTTTGCGCTCGTCGCGCGGGCGGCGCGGTGACGGATCATAGTCGCGCCCTCGCTGTGTCTTCCGTTCAGACGGCGTCGGTTCTGGTGGCGTCGGTTCTGGCGATGTCGGTTCTGGGGCCGTTGATTCTGTCCTAGCGCGTGGCGGAGGCGGTGGGGCAGACGGTGCGCGTGCATCGTCGGTCGCCCGCGTTGCGCTCGCAGATGTTGTCGGCGCCGGATCGTCCATACCGCCGATGGCGATCTTCCCTCGTTTGGACACGGTTCCCCCTGTTACGCCGGCGCTGTTTCGACTGCACGATTGCGCACGATGACGCGCATTACCTTGTAGTTGACGCTGCCGAAGCGATACTTGTATTCTTCGTCACCCTGCAAGAAATCGAAAAGCTCACAGCCCAACGCAATGGCATATTGGATCAGGTAGGCCAGCAACACCCAACCTGGGCTAAGTGTCGACAGGTCACCCGTGTCGTAGCCGGAGTTGTAGAGCAGAAACTGCTTGCGATATTCAAAAGCGAAGAAGGTGGCGGCGCGCTGCCCATCCAGCGAGATAAAGGCCAATCGCAGGAATCCTGCGTCGTGCATACGTCGCGCCATCACCTTGAAAAACCGCTGCATCTGCGGCGTCATGAACTCTTCTTTGTCGGGGCTGCTCAGTTGCTGCAAGCGGATGAACTCGTCGACTTCCAGGCTGAACTGATCCTCGTCGATATCCTGGGGTACCAGGTAGAAATCGACTTGGGCTTCGCGTTCGGCGCGCCGTTGCTTGCGCCGGATCTCGTGGCGCTGCTTCTTGTCCACCTGTTCGTTCAGGTACTCGTCGTAGCGCAGGGGCAGCCGAATGTGTGGCGCCACATCTTCTTGGAAGACGTCGAAACCGTAACCGTCGTCGGCCCAGAGTTCGGGCAACAGGCGATAGGTAAGGCTGTCTTCGGGCAGGTTGCAGAAATCGCAAAGATCCCACACCGGCGCATCTTCGCTTTGGAGCCAGGTGCGCAACGCTGCGTAGACCTGTTTCTCCCAACCTTTGGCGATGATGACGTCGAGAAAATCGCTTACTTCGATGCAGCCGACGATGTGCAGCGTGGACAATCCCACCCAGTCGCCGTCGGCATGTTCAAGCCGATAGAATGGGGCAATCCCCACGAGCTCGCCGCCCTGCGTACGGAAGGCGACGATCCAGAGTTCGCCGTTGCCCAGGGTCTCCCACCAGGTGGATTGCCACTCGTGGGTGAGAAAGAAAGTATCGAAACGGCTGCGCGCCACCAGTTCATTCCATTCGGCAGCCAGCGCTTGAAAACCATCGACCTCAGCATCGGGGCCATAAACAATACAGTCGAGGGGGATGTCGGCCTGTTCGCCGTCTTCGGAGAGCGTGCGAACAGCCGAACCATTGTTTGTCGTCGACATGGTGTCCTTAGATCTATGGATTCGCTATGCTTCTTGTAGTGAACCTATCCATTGTAGCGAATACAGGGGGCTTCGACAAGTACGCCAAGATACAAAAGGCAACAGTTATGTGCGACTGCTTACAAATCCCCATGCTGCCCAAAGCACCACAGCGATGACGCCCAACCACCAGAATTGTTGAACAGCGACCATTACACGCTGCGCAAGTGAGGGCTGCTCGTCGCTGACTTGTTCGAGAGCACTCTCTTCGAGCGAACGTTCTTCCGCTTCGGCAGTGTTTGTGGCTTCGGCTGTGGCAGCCATTGCGCGTGTGGCGGCGGCGTCGGCGTCCAACGTTTCGGCGGGTGTCGTCGATGGTGTTGGCGTTTCGATAGGCGAAGTCGAAGTGATCGTGGGGGTTAGTTCTGCGGGGAGTGGCATAATCGGCAACGGCGTCGGCGTGGGGAAACACAGTTTCAACTGCACCTGATCCAGCTCCATCCAGGTGCGCAGGCCGTCGCCGTCGTTGAGGACGTTGAAGTAGATGTAGAGCGTCTGTCCACGATGTGCGGTGAGATCCGACACTTGTTGCGTCCAGCCGCCTGTGTTGAGCATTTTGCGATAGAGTGGTTGTTCCAGTGTCACCAGTTCGGGCGACAGCAGGATCAGCTCCTGGCGGTCGACACGGTTGCCGAAGCCGGGTTCGCCGTTGTCCTGGGTGTGCGATGAGTGCCACCACAGCAGCTCAGCTGTCACCGCGGTGGCGGGGATCGTGATCAACTGGCGCGCCGACGAATAGCTCAGCACGTCGGCGTATCCGCCGTCGGGCGGGTTGCCCAGGCGCAGTGAACGCAGCCCATCGAAGCCGCCGGCCACAAGACGCGGCGGCACCGGATCATCGCCCAGTATCCAGCCCGTGGAGCCGACGATCTCTTCCTCGAAGCTGCCGTTGAGGATCACGTTGGTGATACAGCCGGGGGGCAGCGGCGTTGGCGGCAGAATCGGTGTATTGGTGACAGTGGGGACCACCGGGCTAGGCGTCAAAATGATCGGCGTGGGCGACAAAACAACAGGCGTCGGCGTCTGTGTTGCAACGATGATGTTGGTTGTCGGCGTCGCGGTGACGAGGACAGTGGGAATGACGGCGGGCGAGGTGGGCGTCGACGTAGCAATCGCGGTGCCGGAAGGGCAAGCCTGGAGCGAGATACTGTCGATGTAGAGCGCTGTTCTGCCGCCGACGCCGTCGTTGCTGACGCCGATGGAGACACGCACCGTGCGCCCGGCCAGCGATGTCAACGGATCTTGCTGAGCGATCCAAGCGCCGCTGTCCGCTGTCTTGGCCCAAACACGAACGAGCAGTTCATCTGTGTAAGCGTCGTAGATGTCGACGAATTGCAGATCCGCGCCAGGATTGGCTTCGTGAACAGGCAGCAATTGCATCGTGAGCACGATGGGATTGGCCGCAGCCGGCAAGGTGACGATCTGCTGGATGCCGTTTGTCAGCGCCGTGTTGGTCGCGCCAACCAGCCCCAACTTCATGGCGCGTGTCCCCGCGAAGACAGGGCTGGTGACGTATTGGGCATCCAGTTCGGCAGGCAGGCCGGGCAAAAACGGTTCCCAGCCTAGATTCTCGACTTCAAACCCCCCATTGATCAGCAACTCGTTGCAGCCCGCCGCCGTGCCAGGAACGTCACCAGCGCGCGGTTGCGGCGTCGGCGATTGTGCCCACGTCGGCGCGGTCGTCAACAAGAATCCCAACACAAGTAGAATGAGCGCCGCGGGCCGGCGTCTTCGTGCAGATAGCAGCATGAGGGGTTGCGTTTCGTTCAATGAGGAGCATCCATCATGTTAAAAATGATGATGGTGAAAACAACGTTGCACCAGCCACTCCATCGGTGGGAGATATGCACCGATTGTACCATAGCGCCGATCCTGTCGCAATCGACGTGAAGGGTAATCAATCTAGCAGTCTCAACACAGAGAACGGTGCTAAGGTTTGGGATAACTGCATGAATTTACAAGTAGATTCTGCTCCGGTACAATAGAACCGTCGAGAACAGCTGGATGGCATCGGTTGTCCTCTCACAACATAGGTGAATCCATTTTGATCACAGCCAACGAAAAAGACGGCAATACACAGAACGGCAATACACAGGACAGCAATACACAGGATGGCGGCGCAGCGCAGGCGTCGGAGGCCAAGCGCCCCCCGCGCATGACTTATCTCTTGCTGATTCGACATGGCGAGAACGACTGGGTCGATACCGGCAAGCTGGCCGGGCGAACCCCCGGCGTCCACCTCAACGAAAAAGGACACGCCCAATCGGTGGCATTGGCCGAACGGCTGAAGCCGCAACCGCTGTCGGCCATCTATTCAAGCCCGTTGGAACGTTGTGTGGAGACGGCGCAGCCACTGGCCGAAGCGTTGAGCCTGCCTGTGCGCGAGGAACCCGGCGTGCTTGAGGTAGACTACGGTGAGTGGCGGGGTGGCGTGCTCAAAGAACTGGCGCAGCGGCCGGAATGGCAACTGGTGCAGATCTATCCCGGTGGGTTCCGCTTTCCCAGCGGTGAAACCCTGCGTGAGGTGCAGCATCGGGTGGTCAGCACGGTGGAGCGCATCCGCCAGGATCACGAAGGCGAGGCAGTGGCTGTCTTCGCGCATGGCGACGTGATCCGCACAGCACTAGCCTACTACGTGGGCGCCCCGTTGGATCTGTTTCAGCGCATTCACATCAACACGGCTTCTGTCAGCGTCATCGGCTTTCATCGCTTCGGCCCGGCCATCCTGCGCATGAACGATACCGGTGAATTGCCCGTCATCAGTTGGGAAGAGCCAAAGGATACGCAGGCCGATCAATCAGCGCCTGAGCAATCAACATCGGACTAATCAACAACCGGCTAATTAACCATTCGGCAACCAACAACTGAGCCAACTCAAGCATCGACGAAATCATAAGCGGTGAATCGGATGCCTGGAGACGGTGCAACTTTCCACGCCCAGGCGTTCGTATACCACCGCAAAGGCTGAGACCAAATGTCAACCCATTTCACATTCGACTTTGATCGGGTGAATAATATCGTGGCCGACGCCGTGGGCAAACCCGGCCAGCGCACCTTCTTCTTACAAGCGCGCCAGGATCGCCGTACGGCGACATTGGTCATGGAAAAACAACAGGTAGCGGCGTTGGCCGCTTCGATCCTGCAACTGCTCGAAGAACTCGAAGAAAAGCACCCCGATCTCACTATGAGCAGCCTCATGGCACCCGAGCGGCTCGAAGAGCCGATGGACCCAGCGTTTCGTGTGGGCCAGATGGGCCTTGGCTACGATGAAAACCAGGACATGATGGTGCTGGTGGCGCAGGCCCTGGTGGTAGACGACGAAGAAACGATCAGCGAAGACGATGTCCCTCGCGCCCGGTTCTACGCCACACGCGAACAGATGCGCGCCCTGAGCGAACACGCGCTGGAAGCCGTTGCATCCGGTCGGCCGGATTGTCCACTGTGCGGGCGACCCATTGATCCCGAAGGCCATTTCTGCCCACGGACGAATGGACATGCGTACCCGCTTTCAGTTTAGAACGCATCACGCATCACGAACGCCCTCTGCGAGGATCTATGCCCAGCACGTTTCCTTCGGATCCGCTGTTTGAATTGCCCGACGATGCCGACGACGACATTGATGCTCCTGGGGAAGACACAACCGGCTCATCGCCGGTTGTTATCGAATTGGAACGGGTAATCAAGCTCCTCACCCACGGTCGAATGGATGAGCGGGGCCTGCTGCCCTACAGCTCCAACTACAGTTTCCTTGTCCTTGTGGATGATGGTGAAATCCAACTGCCTGCCGTCTACAAACCTCGGCGCGGTGAAAATCCACTTTGGGACTTCCCCAGCGGCACGCTGTGCCAGCGCGAAACGGCTGCATTCGATGTGAGCCATGCCTTGGGTTGGGATCTCGTCCCCCCTACCGTGCTGCGCAATGGCACGCGTGGCATTGGCAGCGTGCAGTTCTACATCGACTGTGATCCCGAGATCCATTACTTCACCATGCGCGAGGACGCCCGCTACGCGCCCACGCTGCGCCAACTGGTGCTCTTCGATTACGTCATCAACAACGCCGACCGCAAGAGTGGCCACTGTCTCTTTGGCTACGACGGTCGCGTGTGGGCCATCGATCACGGTATCTGCTTTCACGATGAGTACAAACTGCGCACCGTGATCTGGGAATTCAGCGGCGAGGCTATCGAAGCGGAATTGCTGGCCGATCTGACGAAATTGCAGCGTCTTCTGGCCGATCCGGAAAGTGATCTGTCTCAACGGCTGAATGCACTGCTCAGCAAAGCCGAAGTCGGCGCCCTGTGTGAGCGCATCCAGCATTTGCTCGACAGCGGTTGCTACCCCAACCCGCTGCCCTATCAGCGTAACCACCCCTGGCCACCTATATGATCACCCAAACGATGCTTCACTTCATAGCGAACAGTCAATCAAGGAGCAGCCAGTGAAAGCGGTGGTGATGGCCGGTGGTGAAGGTTCGCGACTGCGTCCGCTGACCGTGGGGCGCCCCAAACCCATGGTGCCACTGGTGAACAAACCGGTGCTGGGCCATATCCTTGATCTACTCAAACACTACGGCATCACCGAAGTCGTCATCACCTTGCAGTACATGCCCACCGCCATTCAAGACTATTTCGGCGATGGTAGTTCACTGGGCATGAAAATCAGCTACACAGTGGAAGAATCGCCATTGGGGACCGCGGGCAGTGTCAAGAACGCCGCCGCCCTGCTCGATGACACATTCCTGGTGATCAGCGGCGACGCACTGACCGACTTCAATCTGCGCAGCATCATCGACTATCACTGCGCGCACAAGGCGTTGGCCACACTCACGCTCTACCATGTCCCCAATCCCCTGGAATACGGCGTCATCATCACCGATGATCAAGGACGCATCACCCAGTTTCAAGAAAAGCCCGACTGGGGCAACGTCATCTCCGACACGGTGAACACCGGCATCTACGTGCTGGAACCCGAGGTGCTGGCGCGCGTCCCCGACGATGAACCCTTCGACTTTTCGACACAGCTTTTTCCTCAGCTTCTAGATGAAGGCAGCGCGCTCTACGGCTATGTGGCGGACGGTTACTGGTGTGATGTGGGCAACATCTCCGAGTATCAACGCGCCAATGCCGATCTACTACATGGACGCGTCAACCTGCCCGAGCCGATGGGCGATCAGATCTGGGGTGGTGTGTGGACGGGGAACAATGTAGAAATCGCGCCCGACGCCCAGATCTACGGGCCTGTCTACCTGGGCGATTCGGTGAAGATCAAGGGTGGCGTTTCGATCCACGGCCCAGCGGTGATCCGCGATTACACCGTGATCGACAACTACAGCCGCATCGAGCGCAGCGTCCTGTGGCGCAACACCTACGTGGGCGAAGCCTGTGAACTGCGCGGGGTGATCGTGGGGCGCCAATGCAGCATCAAAAGCGGCGCCATCGCCTACGAAGGCGCCGTGATCGGCGACAACTGCGTGCTGGACGAGAACAGCGTGATCCACGCCGATGTAAAACTCTGGCCCAACAAGGAGATCGAACCAGGCGCCACCGTGCGACGCAGCATCATCTGGGGCAGCCAGGGGCGCCGGTCACTTTTCGGCAAGTTCGGCGTCACCGGCGTTGTTAACGTGGATCTCACACCTGAATTCGCCGCCAAGTTGGGCAGCGCGTTGGGCGCGGCGCTGGCGCAGGGCAGCTACGTCGCTATGAATCGCGACGCCCACCGCAGCTCGCGTATGCTCAAACGCGCCATGATCAGCGGCCTGCCCAGCGCGGGGATCAACGTGCTCGATCTGGGCACGGTGCCGATCCCAGTGGCGCGCTATTTTGTGCGCACACATCCGTCCACTTCGGCGGGTGTGCATGTGCGGCTCAGCCCCTTTGATCAGCGTGTGGTGGACATCCGCTTCATGGACGCCGAAGGCATGAACCAGAGCCGCGCCAGTGAACGCGCCATCGAGCGCATCTTCTTCCGCGAAGATTTCCGCCGCGCCTACCTCAACGAAATCGGGCGTATCGACTACCCGGTGGACGCCACCGAAAGCTACCGCGCCGGTTTCCTGGCCCACGTCAACCAGGATCGTATCCGCCATTCCAGCCTCAACGTGGTGGTGGATTACTCGCATGGCCTGGCCGCGGACACGCTCTCGCACATCCTCAGCGATCTCAACCTCGACTACCTGCCACTCAACGCCTTGATGGACGAGAACAAACTGGCCGTGTTGCGCGACCAGTTCAACACGCACATGCGGCGCATGGCCAAAATCATGAGTGTCCTCGACGCCGATGTGGGGATCAAACTCGACGTGGGCGGCGAGAAGATCTTCCTGGTGGACGACAAGGGGCGCGTCCTCGACAACACCACCGCCTCACTGCTGATGACCGAGTTGACCTTCTACGCCAACCCCAACCGCGCCCTCGCCATCCCCGTCACCTTGCCCACAGCGTTTGAGACGATTGCCGGCTGGCATGGTGTGCGCGTCATCCGCACCAAGAATGATCTGCACCACCTCATGGCGTCGTCGGCCCAGCCCGACGTCTTGCTGGCCCTGGACGGCACCGGCAACTTCGTCTTCCCCGACTTCCAGCCCAACGTCGACGGCCTGATGGCGACGGTGCGCCTGCTCGAATACATCGCTGTGCGTGGGATGGCGGTGAGTGAAGTGGTCAACTACCTGCCGCGCTTCCACATCGCCCAGGATCGGGTCGACTGCCCGTGGGAGAGCAAGGGCGCGGTGATGCGCACCCTCAACAACCGCTATCGTGGTGACCATGTGGAGACCATCGACGGCCTCAAAGTTCACCTCAACGACGGCGAATGGGTTCACATCGGCCCCAACCCCGAGCGTCCCTTCTTTGAATTGCGCGCCGAAGCCGCCAGTGTCGACCGCGCCACAGCGCTGGTGGTTGAGTACAGCGAACAGATGAAAGATATTGTGACCCAATCCCTCAATCGCCTAGTCCCTTGATCTCTTCCAGCGAAGCCACAACTTCCTCGCGGGGCAAGCCCCCTTCCTCAAGCACATCATCCGGCAGATTCAGCAGGCGCTCGTAGAAGGCGATCCCCAATTCAAGTAGTTCGGGGCTTTCGGGTTCTTCGTCGAGCATGGAGAAGAACTGATCTTCAGCGTCGGCAAAGAGACTGTTCTCTTCGTAGTAGCGGAAAAGACGCAGGTTGGTGGCCGGAGGCAGCAGGTAGCCATTCAACGCCTCGGCCAGATCCGCTGCGATAGGGATCGCCACCGGCAGCCCGTCGGGGATGGCGTGGGGAGTGTCCATACGCAGTTCCAGCGCCGTCAATAGGCAGCCGACGTGCGCATCTTCGTGGCCCAGCAATCGTGGATCTCACCGGCTTTGCTCAGCAGCGTGGTCAAGAGCAGACGTTTTGCGTGTACGTCGGCGTCGGTCTCCAGCAGCGCCGGCCCGGTCACAAGATCCTGGTGCGAGAGACGGCAGAGCGTGTCGGTGTCGAAGCCGGTGAGGCTTTCGATCTCCTCGTCCACAAGGCGCAGCGCCGCTTCGGGCTGGTTGTCTTTGAGCAGACGCAGCACCGCGCCAACACCATGCCCATCGCCTCGAACTGGCGCATGAGAAAATCTCGTTTGAACATTCTTTACAACACCCTTTCTTCGCCAACGATCTGCTTGCCTTCTACGAAATAGACAGCGTACGGATGCGGTGGCTCACAAAAGCCGCGCACCGTGCTGAAATAGACGCCGTCGATCTCGAAAAGCGGCACGCCGATGTGGTAATGCCCACTGAGGACAAGGCGCACGTGACCGCTCTCGATGATCTGATCGCGCATCGACGCTGCATCCCGGTACGTGTGGGGGTATTCCTCGTTGCGCTCGGGCCACACCACGTAGTGTTGCACGTGGATCTGCGGCGGCGAATCGGCATCGTCCAAGGCTTCCTCGAAACGGCGCAACGACGCCCCCAACCGCCGCGGCTGGTGATCGTCGCCTTCGTCGTCGTTGAAGCAGATCACGCGATGACCGGCCACATCCAACGTGGTGGGCAGCCGGCCGAAGACGCGCGTCACCAGCGCGGGGTGATCGTGGTTGCCGCGCACCAGCACCATCGGCATGGTCAGCCGCGCCAGGATCTCTTCGATCAGGCGCAGATCCGTTTCCCCTTGCGCCTGTGTCGTGGGGTCCTCGAAGCCGGTGAAAGGATAATCCAGCAGATCGCCGCTGAGCACAAAGAGATCGGCGCCTTCCGCCACAACACGCGTTACCAAATCGGCGAACAGCGCTGGCATGTCACGGCTGCGGCGTTCGGCAATCTCCGCCGTACCAGGCAGATGATGGCGCAAATGCAGATCGGAAACATGGACAATTTTCATCGGGGGCATGTCCTTTGCGGGGTGGATGAATGCCGAATCTGAAGCATAAGCGATCTGCGGCAGGAAGGAAAACAAATCACTCAACCGTCACCAAATCGCGTAACTGCTCCACCGTCTTGGCGCCGATGCCAGAGGCGCGGTCGAGATCGTCGACGCTGGCGTAGGGACGGGCAGCGATGATGGCTTCGGCCTTGGTGGCGCCGATGCCGGGCAGGCTGGTCAGTTCTGCAACGTCGGCGGTGTTGATGTTGACGCGCCCGTTCGCCGATCCCGCGGGCGCTACGATCTGCGGCGGTTCGCCTCCCGAGACGCCGGCGCTGGGCGCGTCCTCAGTGACGATTTCGGCGATCACAGGCACGTGGACCTGCGCGCCGTCCCAAAGCCGTTCGGCCTGGTTGATGGCGACAAGGTTGGCGTCTTCCCCCAGGCCACCGGCGGCGTCCAGCGCGTCACCCACGCGGGCGTCGACGGCAAGGGTGTAGAGTCCTGGCGCGGCGACAGCCCCCGACACAAAAACGACGATGGGCGCGGGTGTAGCCGTGGGTAGCGGCGTGGCTGTGGGCTGCGCGGGCGGTGGGGGCTGCAAGACGATAGGCGGCGGATCGGCGCGGCGGGTTGTCACCGCGAAGACGCCCACCAGGAGCAGGCAGGCGACAAAGCCCAGCGCGAAACCCTGCAAAATCAGGCGCACAGATGGATCATGGAACGGGCGCGCGTCTACCTCCGATGGTAACTTCAAGAAATCGGGGGGCTGCGGCGAGGACGCGGACATACTGGCCTCCTCAAAATCTGAGTGATACGGGGATGGATCCGATTGGCGGGGGTGGCGAAAAAAGTAACACCAAACGCAGATGTGTGCAAACCACGAAAAAACGGGCGTTACTGCCCCTGTTGGTATCGCTGCACGTTGACCAGGTGCTCTTCCCACGTTTCGGCGAAGACGTGCGCGCCGCTGCCGTCGGGCGTGGCCACGAAATAGAGGTAATTGTGTTCATCCGGGTAGAGGACGGCGCGGATCGAATCCAATCCGGGGGCGGCGATGGGGCCAGGCGGGATACCGGCGTAGAGGTAGGTGTTGTACGGGCTGTTGACGCCGCTGTATTCGTCCAGCGTCACTGGCGTCTTCCACCACTGGTCGGCGGCTTCTTGGTAGCCCATAGCGTACTGCACTGTGGGATCAGCTTCGAGCCGCATTCCCTGGGCGATGCGGTTTAGGTAGACGGCGGCGATGGCGGGCCGTTCCTCGGCGACGACGGCCTCACGTTCCACAATACTGGCGATGACGAGCACGGCATAGAGATCGAGTTCAGTGGCGGCAGCGGCCACGGCCTCTTCGTAGACAGGCATCACCTGGGCGGCGAACGTGTCCAACTGGCGACGGATCAGATCGCTTGCGCGCGGATCCTGTGCAGGCAGTTCGTACGTATTGGGGAAGAGATACCCTTCCAGTGAAGTGCCGGCGGGCCGTGTCGCCAGGAATGGGTAGATGTTGAGATCGAAGTCGCCCGCCATCGCCAGTTGACGATAGGCGACGCCGTCCACCATCTCAGCGTCGGAGAGGTAGTCCGCTGTCTGCTCCAGCCGCCAACCCTCGGGAATGGTGATGCGGATCGATTGGGCGCGGGCGTCTTGCAGTACGTCGGCGATTTCCACGATGGTCATGCTGGGGCTGAGGCGGAACGAGCCGGCTTCCAGTTGTTGGGCGACGCCGTTGCTGCGAACATACGCCTCGAAAAGCTGCGCATCGCCGATGATGCCGTCTGTCTGCAATTTTTGGGCGATGGCACGCGCCGTCGACCCGGGCGCCACGTCGAAATCGACCATCTCGCCGTTGGGATCGAGCGGCACATCGAGCATGGCGCGGTTGTTGTCGAGATAGAGCTGCATCATCGGATCTTGGGTGCAGCCAGCGGCGAAGAATGCGGCGAAGAATATGGCAAAGAATACGAGGAGAAGAAGGCGGAGCGAGTTGCGAGTTGCGGGTTGCGGATTGCGAGTTGCGGATGGCAACGCACGCTGCGCCTGGATCGGCTGTTCGCAATTCGCAATCCGCAATTCGCAATGCATCTCTGTCCTGTTCATGCTGAGGCTCCTACCCTTACTGCTGCCGACATCGACAGTCTGGCCGCATCTTGTGTACGAATTATTTTCGGAAGTTGGGATCTTGCCTGTAGAGATTCTGTAGCCCTTTTTTGAGGGAGACTTTGGGCTGAAAGTTGAGCAGATCGGCGGCTTTGTGCAGATCGGCCACCAATCGGTCGACGCCGCCGCTGTTCTCCTGATTGTGCAGCAGATTGGGCTTCTTGCCCACCACCTCGCCGATGATCTGCGCCAGTTGGTTGATGGTGGTCTCTTGACCGCTGCCCACGTTGATCGTCTGCCCGTCGATGTTGGGGGCAGTGGCGGCGGCGGCCAGGGCTTCGACCACGTCGTCGATGTAGACGAAATCACGGCTCTGGCTGCCGTCGCCGTTGATCACCACCGACGCGTTCTGATCCACCTGGCGCATGACGTAGGGGATCACCGGCGCGTGGGTGGGCGGCAGCGCCTGCCCAGGGCCGTACGCGTTGAAGATGCGCAGGCTCACCGTCTCGAAACCGACCAACTGCCCCATGGCAAAAAGATAGTGTTCCGCCGCCACCTTGCTCACCGCGTAGGGGACGGCGGGCTTCACGGGCGTCTCCTCAGTGACAGGCTGTTCCGTCTGCCGACCATACACGGTGGCGCTGCTGGCCAACACCACCCGCCCCACACCCACATCGCGACACGCTTCGAGCAGCGCCACCGTGCCGCCTACGTTGACATCGTTGTATTCGCGCGGATAGAGGATCGAGGCAGGCACGCTCACCCGCGCCGCCAGGTGATAGACTACATCAATGCCGTGGAGCAGGGGCCAGATATTGGGGACGTCGCGCACGTCACCGCGCTTGACGAAGATGTCGGGCGAGAACTGCACCTGGCTACCGCTGCTCATGTCGTCGAGGACACGCACGTAGTGTCCTTGGCGGTGCAAATGTGCGGCCAGATGACTGCCGATGAAGCCCATGCCGCCTGTGATCAGGAATCGCATAGCAGGTGTTGTCCTTTCGCGGCGGCTGGATGTGAGGGCAACAGCGCCGCTTTGTCTAGATTCATCCGTAAATTTTCGCGCGCAGCAGCTTGTCCTGTTTTCGTGGGCGGCATTGCTGGGCAGCAGTGGAATTTGCGGACAAACCCTTTGTGCGCGCAGTATACCATTTGCGCCGAAGCGTGAGCAAGTTCACCAGGAAAAATTGAATGTTGCAGCGTTTATGTACCTTCCTCGTTTGTCTGCTATACTGCTTCGGCAAAGCCAACCTGCCAGGTTTTCTGCAACCTGGCAGGTTTTGATCTGGTGTGTCTGGAAATCTACAAAATGTGAGAAGCGATGCGTGTCCTCGTCACCGGTATTGCCGGTTTTGTCGGCGCCTGGCTGGCCGAATACTTGTTGACCGTGCCCGATGTAGAAGTATTCGGCATCGTACATCGTCATGATCGGCGCATCCGTCACCTACAAGAGAAGTTGACGCTGCACCGCGGCGATCTGCGCAATGCCATGTGGGTCGACGAGGTGATCCGCGAAGTGCGCCCCGATTACCTGCTGCACCTGGCGGCATGGAGCGATGTGGGTGGCAGTTGGCAGCAGCCCTGGGTGGCCTACGAGTTGAACATCCACTGCCAGTTGAACCTGTTGGAGTCGGTGCGCCGCGCTGCGCCTGACTGCCGCACGCTGATCGTAGCGTCGAACGAAGTCTACGGCCTCGTCCGCCCCGAAGATGTGCCAATCGACGAAGAGACGCCATTTCGCCCCAACTCGCCCTACGGTGTGAGCAAAATCGCCCAAGACATGATGGGGCTACAATACTGGCACAACTACCGATTGCCGCTGGTGCGGGTGCGCAGCTTCAACCATCTCGGCCCCGGCCAATCGGAAGATTTTGTGGCCAGCGCCTTCGCTCGGCAGATCGCCGAAATCGAAGCTGGGCTGCATGAGCCGATCCTCCGTGTGGGCAACCTCGACGCCGTGCGCGATTTCACCGATGTGCGCGATGTGGTGCGCGCTTTTGGCTGGCTGTTTGTGGCGGTGAGGTCGGCGAAGTCTACAATGTAGGCAGCGGACAGGGCCGGCCTGTGCGCTGGATTCTCGACGAATTGCTTGCCTGCACCGATCTACCCATCGAAGTTCAGCAAGATCCGAACCGAATGCGCCCTAGCGACGTTCCAGTAAGTATCTGCGACAACAGCCGCCTCGTTGCCGCCATCGGCTGGCAACCGGAAGTAGACCTGCGCCGCACATTGCAGGAGATCCTCGACAGTTGGCGCAAGGAAATTAAGAGTCTGCCCTGAGATCCACCGCAGCCGCTGAAACGCCCAATGTAGATAGGACTTACGCAAGCCACGCCTGTAGGGGCGCAATATATTGCGCCCCTACCCCCAAACAGTGCGTAAGTCCTAGTAGAGCAAGCGTAGTAGAGCAGGCGTACTGCTTGTGATCTCAGGAAATAACCAAGAAGGAGTGATTTCTATGCCCACCGCACTCGTTACCGGTATCACCGGGCAAGATGGCAGCTACCTCGCCGAATTCCTGTTGGAACAGGGCTATCGCGTGGTCGGGATGGTGCGCCGCACCAGCACCATCAACTTCGACCGCATCAAGCACTACCAGGACAGGATCGAGATTGTGCAGGGCGATCTGCTGGATCAGATGAGCCTGGTTAGCATCTTGCAGCAGTACCGGCCCCAAGAAGTCTACAACCTGGCGGCGCAGAGCTTCGTCCCCACCAGCTTCGAGCAGCCGGTGCTCACTGGCGAGTTCACTGCGCTGGGTGTGACGCGCCCTCGACGCCATCCGCATCGTCGATCCCGAAATCCGCTTCTACCAGGCATCGAGCAGTGAGATGTTCGGCAAGGTGCATGAGGTGCCGCAGCGCGAGTCGACGCCATTCTACCCGCGCAGCCCGTACGGTGTGGCCAAAGTCTACGGCCATTGGATCACGATCAACTACCGTGAGAGCTACAACATCTTTGCCTGTTCGGGCATCCTGTTCAACCACGAAAGCCCGCGCCGTGGGCTGGAATTCGTCACCCACAAGATCACCAACGCCGTGGCCCGCATCAAGTTGGGGCTGGAGCACGAACTGCGCTTGGGCAATCTCGACGCCCGCCGCGACTGGGGTTACGCGCCCGACTACGTGCGCGCCATGTGGCTCATGCTGCAACAGGACGCGCCCGACGACTACGTGGTGGCCACCGGCGAAACCCACAGCGTAGAGGAGTTCGTGCAAGAAGCTTTTGGCCACGTCGATCTGGATTGGCGCGAGTACGTGATCCAGGATCCGCGCTTCTACCGCCCCGCCGAAGTGGACCTGCTGGTGGGTGATCCCAGCAAAGCCGGCGAAAAACTCGGCTGGGAACCGTCGGTCAGCTTCAAAGAACTCGTCCGCATCATGGTCGACGCCGATGTCAAAGAATGGCAGCGGCGGATCAAGCAGGACGCGGTGTTGAATACATAGTGATTGGGGACTGGGGATTAGGGATTGGGGACTGAGATTGTCTTTTCGGGATTGTGGCAGAGCATTGCCATCATCCTCCAAGCGAGATCCTAATCCCTAGTCCCCGATCCCCAGTCCCCGATCCCCAGCCCCCCAAAAAACCATGCCAGAAACTCTACGTATCTTCGTCAGCGCCACACGTGATCTAGAAAGCGCCCGCGCCCTGATCGGCCAGACGCTGGCCGAACTGCCGGTGCAGATCGGCGCCGAAATTCGACGTTACCCCGTGGAAGGCGTCAGCTTCGACACGCTTTTCGAGTTGATTAGCAACGTGGATCGGCTCTACTTCCTGCTTGGCCGCGACATCACCGCGCCGTCGGGCGCTGAGTGGATGCTCGGGCTGCGCCTGGAACGTTCGATCCTGCCGCTCAAGCTCAATGCGCCGCGCACTGCCGCTGCCCAGGAATTCCTGCGCTTCGCCCCCATCGAGTGGATCACCTTCCACAACCAGCGCCACCTGGCCCAGATCATCGGCATCGATCTCATCGACATGCTGCTACATCCCCAAAACCGCTACGGCCTCAGCGTTGTCGAGATGGAAGCCCTGCGCCTGCGCCGCGCCCAGATCCGCGACGGCATGGTGCATACCGTCGTCGATCCTGGCGGCGCGGAAGGGGGCGGTGTGTTGCTGGATCGAGAGCAGATCATAGAGCAGGACGCGACGATAATCGCCCCATGAACGCTGATCCCCCTGCCCCCAATCGCACCCTCGGCCTGTGGGTGCTGCTGATCCTTTCCGTCTTCGCCTGGGCGCCGGCGGCCTACCCCGGCTACTGGCTGAACCTTCAGGGGTTTGCCGCCGCTTTCAACAGCCGCTACGTGGCGCCCATTGCCCAGATCGGCGTGGTTGCCGACGTTTGGCGCGGCGCAGGCAGCGCGGCCTTCCTGCTCACTAATCCATTGATCCAACTGGGGCTGTCGCCCACGACGTCCGTGCGTGTAATGTTCATGCTGGCCGTCGTCATTGGCGGTGTGGGCATCTATCTCTGGCTGCAACCCCGCTTCGGTGACCGAGCCGCCGGCCTTGCTGGGCTGCTCTACACGCTGGCCCCACCGCTGTTGACCACGATCTACGTGCGCGGCAATCTGGCCGACGCCGTCGTCCTGGCGCTGCTGCCCGCGGTGCTCACCGGCGCGACGCTCTATCGATCCACACGCAGCCCGGCTACGATTGGCCTCGCCGTCGTCGCTCTGCTCTGGATCTGGCGTGCGCAGGCCGGCCTGGCCGTGTGGATCACGCTGATCCTGCTGCTCTACGTGCTGGTGGTGGAACGCGATCAACTGGCCGCCATCGCCGTCTTCGTCACCGGCGCGGCGGGGGTGCTCAGCCTCATTCCGATCTGGTCTACGCAAGGACCGCCCGTTGCCGTCTTCGCCGCCTACTTTCTCGACGGCTACCAGATCCTGGCCGGCGGCGGCAACTCGGCGCAGCCTTTCACGCTTGGTTTTGCGCTATCCGCGTTCGGCGTGGTGGCGGCCTGGTTGCTTTGGCGACGGCGCGCTGGGGGAGAAGCTGATCTACAAACGCCGCTTGCGCTACGCCGCGAACAGGATAGACTCCTGATCTTCGCCGCCGTCGCCCTCGTTGTGGGGGTGTTACTCACGTTGCGCATCGCCGCACCGCTATGGACGTTCGCCCGCGCTGAACGCCTGCTCACCTACCCGGGGCAGATCCTATTGGTCGTCCTGCCCTTTGCCGCTGCTTTGGCCGGTAGCCTGCCCGCTCTGCTGCCGGTGCTGCAACGGCGCGGCTATTGGGCCGTTCTCGTGGCTGTACCCGTCTTGGCCGCTGCGCCGTACCTGACGCCGACGTACACGCAGTTCCCTGCGCCCGACGCACCCACCGCCGTCTTCGGGGCGCGTGCCGACATCGTCCTGCTCACCGCCAAGGTGACCGAGGAAAGCGTCGACGACGGCGGGCGCGCCGTCCTCGACGTGGCGTGGCAGCCGCTTCAGCCGATCACCTTCGACTACAATGTCTTCTTCCAGGCGCTGCGCGCCAACGCCGCCGCGGACGGCTACGATGTGGTGGGTCAGCTCGACAGCCAGCCTCTTCCCGACAGACCGGCCACACAATGGCGGCCCGGCGAAATCTTCACCGCCACGTACACGCTGGATCTGTCGGCTGATCCCAGCGGCGCGGCGCTGCGCTACTACTTCGGCTTCTACGACTGGCGCGACGGCAGCCGTCTGCCCATCACCTCCGGCGACGACAAGGTGATCCTCTATGGCGAGTAGATCTGAGCAGCCGCTCTGGCGCGACGGTTTCTTTTGGCTGGCGCTGGCGTTGACCGTCTTCGCGGTGGCGCCCTTCGCGCTGCCCGGCTACTTCTGGGGCGCCAACGACGCCCGTCATCACGTCTACTTCCTCTTCGAATTCAATCGCCTCGTCGAAGACGGCATCTGGTGGCCGCGCTGGAGCCCTGATTTTGCCTTTGGCTACGGCTATCCCTTCTTCAACATTTATGGACCGCTCAGCCATTTTGTGGCGACGCTACTCCTGCGTTTTGGGGGATTCAGCTACACCGCCGCGGTGGAAACCGTCTTCGGCCTGGGGATCGTGGCGGGTGCAGGGGCCATGTACGCCTACATCCGCTCTTGGGTTGGGCGTCACGCCGGGCTGGTGGCCGCAGTGCTTTACACCTACGCACCCTACCACCTGCTCGTGCTCTACGTGCGCGGCAACCTGGCCGAGAGCAGCGCATTCGTGTGGCTACCCCTCTGCCTGTGGACATTCCGCCAGAGCGTGCGATGCCCGAGCCTGGGGTGGATCGCGGGCGCCGCCGTCAGCTATGCCGGGCTGCTGCTCACCAGCAACCTGATCTTCATCCTCTTCACACCGCTGCTCATCCTCTACATCCTGGTGCTGCTGTGGACCGGAACAACGCCCGCCCCCGCCTGGCCTCGCCGCGCGTTGACAATGATCCGCGCCGCAGTGGCGCCGGTCGCGGGCGGGCTGCTGGGGATCGGCCTGGGCGCTGCTTTCCTGATCCCCATGATCCTGGAGCGCAACTTCGTGCGCACCGATCAGTGGTTCGACGGGCGTTATAACTTCCGCGACGATTTCGTCTATTTCTACCAGTTCTTCAGCCCGCGCCATGGGGCTTCGGCGTCAGCCGCGCCGGCCCTGACGATCCCATCGGTTTCCAGATTGGCGCAGTGTTGCTGATCTTCGCGCTGATTGGCTTCGTCGTGGCGTGGCGCAGCCGCACATGGCGCGCCGAGGTGACCGTGCTGGCGACGGCGGCGGTGGGCGCGGCGCTGGTGGGGTGGGTCCCCTTGGCGCGGCTGTGGGATTGGCCCGTGGTGGGCAGCGTGCTGCAATTTGCCCAGTTCCCGTGGCGTTGGCTGCCCATCACCGTGCTGTGCCTGGCGGTGCTGGCCGCCTTCGTCGCAGAGGACGCGCCCGGAGCGTCGCCGCGGTTGACGCTGTCCACGCTGGCGCTGGTCTCCGTGGCCATTCTGGGCAGTTATCCCCTGCTGCAAGTGCAGATCACAGAACCCGCGGAAGGACCGGTGGGGCTGGCGGCGCTGATGCGCTTCCAACGCGACGCCGATGAGATGACCGGCAGCACCGCCTGGGTGCGTCAGATCCCGTCTTGGAGTTCGATTGCCGAGCATTACGTGGTGGAGTTGGACGAGGCAGGCCTGCCTGTGACGCCCATCGAATCCATCGTCGACTACGAGGCGGTGGACTACGTACACATCGCCGTCGGCTCGGTGCGTCACAACACGGTGATGGAGGAAGTCTACTTCTGCACCGAACCGGGCGAGCGCCCCGGTGACTGCACCCCGCGCGGCGATCAGACGATCACCTTCAATCATTTCTACTACCCGGGCTGGCGCGCCTATCTGCTGACAGGCCGCAACGGCGACATCGTGGAAGAATTGCCCGTGGTTCCCGAAGGCTGTCTGCTGCCCGAAGAGGTGACCTCGGGGGTCGACGGCGTGGCTTGCCCGTCCTTCCCCAGTTACACCGAGGAAGCCGCCCGCGTCGCGCTGTCCACGCGCGACAGTGTGTTGGGACGGATGGTGGTGCCTGTCCCCGCGATGGGGGAAGGCTTCATCCTGCTGCGCTACGAAGACACACCGGCGCGCACCATCGGCCAGTGGATTTCAATGGGATCGCTGGCGGTTTGGGTGTTGGTTGTGGTGGGCGCGGTGGTGATGCGAAGAGGCGGCAAGGCGAAGAGACGGTAGTCTTGTCACAAGCCGCTACAAATGAGATGCTGTGGCCTGAAGAACCTTGAACTGAATAGACTCCAGGAGCGAGTCGCGTAGGAATGCGCTGGCATTCAGTATTTCGACACCGATCACTTCCCCTGCCTCGTTCAGTTCCGCCGTTATGCTTGGCCCAAGTTCGACACTGCCAGCCTCCGGTTCACCAGAGAAGCTCAAGTGTAGAATGTCCTCTTTGGCGAAGTATTGCATGGTTGTTTCATTCATAGAGATACCTTCCCGTGTTCAAGCGAGCGTTGATCTGATGACGACTTGTCACATGCACGGTGATGGGTGCAATGCTATCTCCAACTTGTTCATATGGCACGAGAATCAATCGCGTATCATGGCGGCCCACTATAGCATGTCGAGCGATCAGATTGTGCATGATCTACCAGTTTCCCCAAACTCGCCTGCGATTCTTGACAAGATAAGAAGAGGAGACTACCCCTATGCCCTGGATTGAACAGATACCCATCGAGAAGGCCACTGGTCTGCTGAAGCGCGAGCTGGAGAAGGCGATCCAACGCGCCGGGCGGATCTGGGGCATCGTCGGCATTATGAGCCTGAACCCCGGCGCGATGAAGGCCAGCATGGAGCTATACGGTGCACTGCTGCATCGTCCGTCGCCGCTGTCGCGGGCGCAGCGCGAGATGCTGGCCACGGTGGTGGCGGTGGAGTTACACTGTCGCTATTGAACGCAGGCTCACGCCCACGACCTCCGTGCCGAGGTCACCGAGCAGTTCGAGCGCAGCGAAGACGCCGATGCGTATGTCCACGCGCTGGTGCGCGATTGGCGCACCGCCCCCATGTCAGACGCCGACCGCGCGCTGTGCGCCCACGCCGTCAAGCTGACCCACCACCAGCAGGAGATGACGCCCGCCGATCTGGATACGCTGCGCGGTCACGGCTTCGACGATACCGCCATCCACGACGCCACCCAGATCATCGCCTTCTTCAACTACATCACCCGCATCGCCGACGGCTTTGGTTTGGATCCGGAGGTGTTTATTGATCCGCCGTGGGGCAGCCGGTGATAGAATGAGTAAGTAGAATGAACGACGAATGATGATTGAGTGGTGCGAGCGATCTGCCGTGCGACTCAGTCGGCACGAGGCGTGCCTACTCCGCATTCTACGACCTCTATCTGATTTCGCTATAAGAATCGCGGGCTGCAACTTCTACTGTGGACCTGCGTATAGTAGACGATGGTTCGCTCACCTAGCCAAACAAGGAGACACAATATGGCCCTTAATTATCGAATTGAAGGCACGCTGTTGCCTGTGTTGACCATCAGCCTCACCCCCGGCGAGCGCATTTACTCGTCTTCGGGTGGCATGAGCTGGATGACGCAACAGGTGGAGATGGACACAAACACCGGCGGCGGCATCGGCAAGATGTTCAAGCGCGCCCTTTCCGGCGAGTCGCTCTTTGTGGTGGATTACTATGTCAACAGCGGCGAGGGCGAAGTCGCCTTCTCGGGCGAGTTTCCTGGTAAGATCCTGGAATTGAACCTACCCGACGGGCAGTCGATGATTGTGCAGAAGGATTCGTTCATGTGCGCCGACAAGTCGGTGGATCTGGACATGCACTTCCGCAAACGGCTGGGCGCCGGCCTATTCGGCGGTGAAGGCTTCATTTTGCAGCGTGTCACCGGGCCGGGGCAGGCGTTTGTCAACTTCGACGGTGAAATCGTGGAAAAGCAACTGGCCGCCGGTGAAGTCCTGCGCGTGGACACGGGTCACGTGGCCATGTTCGATCCGACTGTTGACTTCGACGTAGAGATTGTGCGCGGCTTCAAGAACATCCTGCTCGGCGGCGAAGGTCTTTTCCTGGCTACGCTGCGCGGCCCGGGGCGTGTCTATTTGCAAACGATGCCCATGGATCGCCTGGCCCAGAAGATTGCACAGTACATGCCGCAAGTTGGCGGCGGCGGCCAGAGTGGCGGCCTGAACGTGGATCTGGGGCAGCTTTTAGGTGGGCGGTAATCCACTTCCTGCACGATGTAAGAGAATTCATATGCGCACCGGCTCAGCCGGTGCGCATATTTTTTGCATGTTTGGGCTACGGGGAATTTAGTTTTTTCGCGATAAGAATGCTTAGTCGCCTTGACACTTGTTGCCCATAGATGTAATGTATGAGTGTAAGTATGGCATCCCGTAAAGAACAGTAGGAAAACCCTCGGTCTTTTCGGCACTAGATTTCACTGGGATAGCTGGAAATACGGTGGGTTATCAGACAAGCGCAAACGAGATCCCCTTCGTTGCTTGTCGGCTGTTAATCCCCTCGATTGAACTACGGAATATCACTTCTACCTCTTGCCCGTTTTGTCGGTTCACCGTACTGCCGGAGGACATGCGTGTCATCTCAGCCGCCTATTCGCCTGCTGGTCGTCGAAAGCAATGAGTTTGTTCGTTTTGGCCTCGCCTCCTTTTTGGGGCAAGACGCCGAATGGGATCTGGTCGGTATCGTATCAACGGTTTCGGCTTGTATCGAGCTATGCCAGGCCGAACAGCCCGATGTGATCCTGTTGGACATGACGGCCGTCAATCATGCCGCAGTGTCGCCGCAAAATGCCATCGAACAGATCAGATCCCTGGTGCCCAAAGCCCGCGTCGTCTTCTGGAGTGACGTTGAGACGCTGGAATCGGTGGCGGCAGTACTTATCGCCAGTGCAGACGGCTATCTGGGCAAAGATATCGGTCAGGCCGATCTGTTGATTTTCCTCCAACAGATCGCGCGTGGACGCGCCATCATGTGTAGCCGGCTCTCGTTCAGTTCCATCCTGCCCTACATTGCCGAGGATACATCTTCGGCGCCGACGCCGCCCATCACCCTGACGCGTCGCGAATGGCAGGTGCTGCGCTTGCTCAGTCAAGGGCGATCCAACAGCGAGATCGCCGAAGATCTGAAGATTCAGATCAGCACAGCCAGCGTTCACGTATCGAATATCATCACCAAGCTCGAAGCCGATAACCGTACCCATGCTGTACTGCGCGCTGCTGAACTTGGCCTAACCGAACTCCCCAACGGTTTTGCCGAGGGTTAAATCTCCTGGAATCACCCCCAATTCCATCTTTGCTATTCCCTGTCTTCCGTACGTCGCGCCTACGATCTTCAACCGTAGGCGCAATATAACAGCTACTCTTACCCCACATCGTGCAAAAACGCTAGATTCCTGTATTTTTCTATGGTATGAATGGTACTTATCTAGCAGTACACCCTCGTTTTGACGGTGTGGCCTGTTTTGACTGTTGAGGCAATACGGGCAGCGGTGATGTCGCCCAGGGTGAGGATCTTTTGACGGGGAGAATGGAGAAGAGGGATGTTCAACCGGCTGAATTCTGATGATTGGGATGTTTTGATCTACGTCGCTTCCTACATTTCGGGTACGCGGCGTTTCCGACCCAGTTTGATCTACATGAGGCGGGGTTGTCCGTTCGTGTGGTTATGCGCCTGCTCAGACGAGGGTGCCTTACTGAGATCAACGGCGGGCTAGAACCCGTGCTGTAAGCAAAAACGGCGCCAGTGACCGTGCGCAGCCTGATTCGATCCGGTTGATGACAGACAATGCCCCTGTTCAATCTGCTGAACAGGGGCATTGTGTTTTGTTCACTTCTTCTTTTGGCTCTTTGTGACGCTGCTGACGAGGTTGAGCTTTACCTTTGCCCTTCCCCTTGCGTCGGTTGCCTGTTTTCGATTTGGTACTCGGTGCATCCACCGGCATCCCCAGCAGAGACGGCTGAATCGGCGTTTCATCCTGGGGCGCGCTGTCTGCAGGCGTCTTTTTCGGACGGAGATTTGGGGGGGCGTGTAGCTCGTTTGGGTTTCGACTGGGCTGTTGCACCATTCGTCGGCGCAGGCTCCTCTGCCTTGGCTTTGCTACGTGTGCGCTTTTCGCCATCTTCCCCAGCGGTGACTGATTTTTCTTGCGGTGTGGCGCGTTGCCGTTTTCGGCTGCTTGTGCTCTCCACTGTGGATTCGGCCTCGCTTGCCGTCTTGGCTGTTGCTTTGGACCGGCGTTGCGTCTTGGCTGCTGGCGTCTCCTGCACGGTGACGGTGGTGTCCGTCTCTGGCATGGTCGCAGCTTTAGGCGCACGTTGCGTTTTGGCCGTTGCGCCGGTTGGAGGAGCGGGATCTTTTGCTGTGGATGCTGCTGGTGCGCGCTTCGATGGCGACTTTTTCGCGCTGGATGACGCCTTTGCCTTGGGCGATGTGACCGCTTTTTCGGCGACAGCAGGTGACGGCGCGGGCGGTGTGGACGTCGTCGTCTTGACTTCGCTGCGGGATGCCTTGCCGTTGCTTTCGGCGGCAGGCGGGGCGAGTGTGTCGTCGCCCACGAAGCCGGGGACATTCTGCGCCGCCTTGACCGCGATCACCTGATCCCCGCGCGCCACCGAGAGGACATTCTGCCCCAGCGTACTGCGCCCCAGCGCTGGGACTTCGTCGAGATCCATCGGCTTGGCCACGCCCTTGTCGGTGACAAACACCACCAGATCGCGCCGCTCACGGTTGACGACGAGTCCGTCGATCAGATCCCCGGTGCGCTTGTCCAACTTGTGCGCGATGATGCCGCTGCCTGCGCGCCCCTGCGTGCTGTATTCGTTCATCGCTGTGCGTTTGGTGTAGCCATTCGCTGTCACCGTGAGGAATTCGCCCTGGGGATCGACCATGCCGGCGTAGACGATCTTTTCGCCCTTTTGCAACTTCATGCCGGCCACGCCGCCGGCGGCCAGGCCCATGCTGCGCACGTCCTCTTCGGCAAAGCGGATCGAACGTCCGCGCGCGGCGGCCAGGATCACTTCCTGGTTGCCCGGGGTGACGAAGACCCAGCCCAACTCGTCCTTTTCCTCGACGCGCATCACATCTGGGTTGTTCATGCCGACGGCCACAAAATCAGACAGGGCGATGCGCTTGACGCTGCCATTACGCGTCACCAGGAAGAGGAAGCCCGCTGCCTCGTCCGCCGTGATCCTGGGCAGCGCCACCGCGGAGACGATACGGTCGCGCCGCGAGTAGTTGCTCAGTTCGGCAAAGTGCTTGCCCTCATCCTGTGGTAGTTCATGGATGGCAATGCGGTTGCAGCCGCCACGCTTGTCGAAAATGTAGAGGAAATCTTGGGTGTTTGCCGTGAGCAGCGCCACGGCGCTATCACGCCCCGTCTGGCGCAGGCTGGTTTTGGTGATATCGGTGAATGATTGACGGCGAATCTCGCCGCCCGCGCCCACCGAGATCCACACCTTCTGATCAGGCAGCAGATCGGTGGTGGTGAGGGTGCCTTTGGTGCGATCTACAATTTGCGTGCGTCGCGGATCGGCGTACTCGGCGCGCAACGCCAGCAATTCCTCGCGGATCACGGCCAGGATCTTTTCTGGGTTGGCCAGCAGATCTTCCAGGTAGGCGATGCGCGCTTGCAGTTCGTCGTATTCGTCTTGCAGGCGCTTGCGTTCCAGCGCGGCCAGGCGTTTGAGCGGCATATCGAGGATGGCCTGCGCCTGCACTTCGCTGAAGCCGAAGTTACGCATCAGGTTGGTGCGCGCCGTCTCCACGCGTTGGCTGCGACGGATGGTGTCGATCACCTCGTCCATGATGTCGAGGGCGCGCAGTAGGCCTTCTACAATGTGGGCGCGTTCGCGGGCGCGGGCCAGATCGAACTCCGAACGGCGGCGGATGATCTCCTGCCGGTGCTCGATGAAGAGCTGCAACATGCGCTTGAGGCTCAGCGTGCGCGGTTCGCCGTTCACCAGCGCCAGCATCGACATGCCGAAGGTCTGCTGCATGGGCGTGTACTTGAAGAGATCGGCCAGCACGATCTTGGCGTCGGCGTTGCGGTTGAGTTCGATCACAATGCGCATGCCGCTGCGATCCGTCTCATCGCGCAGATCGGTGATGCCTTCCAGTTTGCCGTCGCGCGCCAGCGAGGCGATGCGCTCCAGTAGATTGGTCTTATTCGTCTGGTAAGGCAGTTCGGTGACGATGATGCGTGTTCGCCCGCGACTCATCTCTTCGAAGTGAGCCTTGGCCTGGATCACCAGCCTGGCGCGCCCGGTGGCATACCCCTGGGTGATGACATCGGTGGTCTCCTGGCCGCGGCGGTCTTCGCGGAAGCGGTAGACGATGCCGCCGGTGGGAAAATCTGGGCCTTTGACGAATTGAAGCAGATCTTCGACGCTGATGTCGTCGAGATCGGCGAAACGGTCGATCATGAAGACAAGCGCATCGACGACTTCGCCCAGGTTGTGCGGCGGCACGTTGGTGGACATGCCCACGGCGATACCGCTGGCGCCGTTGACGAGCAGATTGGGCAGCGTGGCCGGCAAGACGGCCGGTTCCTTGAGCGTGCTGTCGAAGTTATCGTCCCACTCGACGGTGTCCTTATCCAGATCGGCCAGCACCAGATTGCTGATCTTGGCCAAGCGCGCTTCGGTATATCGCATAGCCGCCGCATTGTCGCCGTCGATAGAGCCAAAGTTCCCCTGTCCGTCCACCAGCGGATAGCGTAGACTGAAGTCCTGCGCCATACGCACCATCGCATCGTAGACAGCCGAATCGCTGTGCGGGTGATATTTACCCAACACTTCACCCACGATACGGGCGCTTTTCTTGTAGGCTTTGTCGTTGGTCAGCCCCATGTCGGACATGGCATAGAGGATGCGGCGATGCACCGGTTTCAGGCCATCGCGCACATCGGGCAAAGCGCGGCTGACGATCACACTCATGGCATAGTCGAGATAGGCGTGCTGCATCTCGTGTGTGATGTCAACTTCACGCACATTGCCTATGGTTTCAGTTGATTGCGTCATTGTACAATTCTCGCGTCTCCTGCTGAGCGTCATTGCGTATAGGTACGCCGACGCATCGTTTATCATCGAACCGCCCAATGGTGCGGGTTGTCCTCTGGACCATCAGATCGGATCTTAGCCTGTGTTGTCCTTTGCCGATCGCCACAAAGCACAAAACAAAGTGCTTAAGCGTCAAATCAACGCACAGCAAGCGCTGCTGCGTCTATCTGTCCACTCAGGCCGCTACACGCGCAAGATGCTGTTGTTACGCGAAGCCGGCTCTATGGCCGTTAACCTCACAGACGCCGCGGTGGGCTATCTCTACCTGCGCTCAGGCGCAGACCCGGCATCGAAGTTGATCGGCGAAACCCCGCACTACCGTGAGGCATTCCGTTTCGACGGCAAACGGGCGGATCAGTCGTCGGTGACGGTGGAAAGCGCGCCGCTGGAGTTGATCGAAGCGGTGAGCAAGCGCCGAGAAGTCGCCTTGCTGCCGGGCAACACCCACCTGCTGGTGCCGTTGCGGCGTCACCACAAGGTGATGGCTGTGCTCGATCTCTATCGCCCCACCAAATATCCATTCGACGCCATCGACGTGCAGAACATGACGGATCTGGCGCTGTTGATCGATTCGTTGCTCAAGAATCAACACATGATCGCCGCGCACAGCGCCCTCACCGATCTGGCCCAGGATCTGAGCGCCGAACTGGATCTTTCGGTGTTGATGGACAAGATCGTGCGTGCTGCGTCCGACATCACCACTTCGCAGGCCAGCTCGATCCTGCTGTTGCAGCCGGGCGAAGACAGCCTGCGCTTCGCCGCCGCCTACGGCCTGTCCGACGCCGAACGCGAAACCCTGCGCCGGTGGACGGTCCCCATTCAGGGTAGCGGGGCCGGCCTGGTGGTGACAAACCGACAGCCGTTGGTCAACAACAATGTGATGCGCAACTCACGTTTCTACTCCGGCGTCAGCGACAACCTCAGCGTCAAGACACGCTCGCTGATCGCCGTCCCCCTCATCGCACAGGACGAGGTCATCGGGGCCCTGGAGGTAGTCAACCAGCGTTACGACGACGAGTTCGACAGCGACGACGTGACGATCCTGTCGCTGTTTGCCACGCAGGCCGCCACTGCCATCCAAAATGCCCGTCTACTCGCCGACAAGCAGGCCAGCCTCATCGAGCTTAACCGGTTGGAACAGCGCAAGTCTCAATTCATTGCGCTTGTCAGCCATGAGCTACGCACGCCGCTCAATCTGGTCAGCGGCTATCAGGTGGTCCTGCGCGAGAACTTGAAAGACGCAGCCGATACCTATCCCGACGCGCTGGACAGCCTGGATCACCTGGAAAAGGCAACCGGCCGCCTCACCAGTCTCATCACCAACATCACGTCGATGTACAACCTGGAAACCGGGCGCACGCAGTTGATGCTGGAAGAGCGAGATCTGGTTGAAATTGTGGAGAAGGTGCTGGGCGAACACCGTCAGTGGATTCAAACCAAGGGTCTGGTGATCTCGTTTGCGCCGGTGGCGCGGCCGTTGCACGCTGTCTGCGACGCGCTGGAAGTCAACCGCATTCTGGACAATCTGTTGAGCAACGCCATCAAATTTACACCCGAGGGCGGCAAAATCACCATTTCGATGATGCCGGTGGAAGCCCGTGTACGTGGCGCCGACAATGCTGTAAAGGGGCCCTTCATTCAGGTCGCCATCACCGACACCGGCCCCGGTATCGATCAATTGCAGCTCGAATCGATCTTCCAACGCTTCGCCCAGGTGGACAATCACCTCAACCGCCTCCAGGGCGGCATGGGGTTGGGGCTACCCCTGGCCAAAGCCTTGGTGGAAAAACACGGCGGCGAACTGTGGGTCTACACCGCCCGCGGACGAGGATCGACGTTCTACTTCACCTTGCCCGCGCCGACGGAAGAGATGGTAATGAGTAACTCGTAATGCGTAAGGTTCTGTAGGGCGCAACGCCTGTACAAACGAAGCCAAGGAGCGGGTCTACGAAGAGAATGATCTCGTTAACCCGCTTGTTTTCGATACGCTGCGCTACTCACTCCGAAAAACCAAAGTGATGTGTCGCTAGGCCGAACGGTCAAGACCGATCAACGTCCCCAAAGCCAAGGACGTGGTCAACCCAGTCCCCAATCACCGACTCCCGATCTTCTCCACTTCCAACTGACGCAACTCGATCAACTGATCGCGCAGCGCGGCGGCGCGCTCGAATTCGAGATCCTTGGCGGCTTCCTTCATCTCTTTTTCGATGTTTTTGATCAGCTTCGCCAGTTCGTCGCGGGGCAACATGATCGGATCGAGTGTGGGCGCCTTGTCACCGTTCTCGGTGACGTATTCGGCCTTGTCTTCGGCGAGGACACGCACACGATCCGTGAGATCGCGAATGCCCTTGACGATGCTGCGCGGCTCGATGCCGTGCTCGCGGTTGTAGCTCTCCTGGATGCCGCGGCGGCGATTGGTCTCTTCGATGGCGGCGCGCATGGCGTCGGTCATCTTGTCGGCGTAGAGGATCGCCTTGCCTTCCAGGTGACGGGCGGCGCGGCCAATGGTCTGAATCAGCGCCGACTCGCTACGCAGGAAGCCCTCTTTGTCGGCGTCGAGGATCGCCACCAGCGTCACCTCGGGTAAGTCCAGTCCTTCGCGTAGTAGGTTGATGCCCACTACCACATCGTAGACGCCCAACCGCAGGTCGCGCAGGATCTCCACCCGTTCCAGGGTTTCGATCTCGCTGTGCAGATACTGCACCTTCACCCCCAGTTCGGCCAGATATTCGCTGAGATCCTCGGACATGCGCTTGGTGAGGGTGGTGATCAGCGCACGTTGACCCTTGGCCACGCGCTGTTGCACCTCGCGCAGCAGATCGTCGATCTGGCCTTCGCTGGGGCGCACGTCCACTACCGGATCGAGTAGACCGGTGGGGCGAATGATCTGTTCCACCACCTGCTCGGCATGTTCCATCTCGTAGGGGCCGGGCGTGGCGCTAACGTAGACGGCCTGCCGCACCGTCGCCTCGAACTCGTCGAAGGTGAGCGGGCGGTTGTCCAATGCGCTGGGCAGACGGAACCCGTGACCCACCAGCACTTCTTTGCGTGAGCGGTCACCGGCGTACATACCGCGCACCTGTGGGATCGTCATGTGGCTCTCGTCGATGATCACCAGCCAGTCGGCGGGGAAGTAGTCGAGCAGCGTCCACGGGCGGCTGCCGGCAGGCCGTCGCGCCAGGTGACGGCTGTAGTTTTCCACGCCGTTGCAGTAGCCGATTTCGCGTAGCATCTCGAGATCGTAACGGGTGCGTTGGCCGATGCGCTGTGCTTCCAGCAGCTTGCCCTGGCGCTCGAAATCGGCCACCTGGGCCTCCATTTCGGATTCGATGTCGTCGATGGCTTCGGTCAACTTGTCCTGTGGGGTGATGAAGTGCTTGGCCGGGAAGATTTCAACCTTGTCATGATCGGCCAGGATCTCGCCGGTGAGGGTGTCGATTTCGGTGATGCGCTCGATCTCGTCGCCCCAGAAACTGATGCGGTAGGCGAAATCGCTGTAGGCCGGCTGCACTTCGAGGACGTCACCGCACGCGGAACTTGGCGCGCTGCAAGGTGTTGTCGTTGCGTTCGTAGTAGATGTCCACCAGGTGACGTAATACCTGGTTGCGCCGCACCATGTCGCCCACCTTGAGCGGCAGCACATTCTGTCCGTAGTCTTGTGGGCTGCCCAGGCCGTAGATACACGAGACCGACGCTATGATCACCACGTCGTGGCGGCTGAAGAGCGCGCTGGTAGCGGCCAGGCGCAGACGGTCGATCTCGTCGTTGATCTGGGCATCTTTTTCGATGTAGGTGTCGCTGCGCGGGATGTAGGCTTCGGGCTGGTAATAATCGTAGTACGAGACGAAGTACTCCACGGCGTTGTCGGGCATGAACTCGCTCATCTCGCTGTAGAGCTGCGCCGCCAGCGTTTTGTTGTGCGCGATGATCAGCGCCGGGCGCTGCACACGTTCGATCACCTTGGCCATTGTGAACGTCTTACCCGAGCCGGTGACGCCCAACAGCACCTGGTGATGGTTGCCTGCTTCCAAGCCTTGCACCAATTTGTCGATGGCCTGGGGCTGGTCGCCCGTAGGCTGAAATTCGCTGATCACTCGAAAGGGTGGCATACGCGCCTGTCTCCTGTGGTCATCTTGGCATTGGTGAAGATCACCATTCGGAACGGACGGCACCGCCCATTCCTGACCTGAACGAGGAATCTTTGGATGCGAACAAAAGTTCTTGCTGCTCTGGTAGTATACCTGCTCCGCCCCATTTTGTCCAAACAAAGTACAGGTCACCGGAGCAGGAAACAGCCTTCACAATTGACGCATTTTGCCTGCGCCAAGTACAATGCACAAAGATCATCGCCTATGCGCTGGCCTGCCCCCGCCCGAATTGTGCCTGCGCCAACTGTACCGTGACGCATTCCGATAGGATCCCATGAACCTTCCGCTACGTCAACGCCTGCCACGCCGTGCGCCGTCTACCTTCTCGCCGTGGCATACTCTTGCTATTTCTGCTGCTCTGACAATCGGTGGCGCCGCCCGCCCGGGCAGTATGCCGCACGCTGTCTACGCACAGGATCCGCAACCCAGCCCCGAGCGACCAGTGACCACGCCTTCGCCTGTGTTGACCACCACGCAGACGATTTCTTCCACGGCGACATCTTCACCCACCAGCACGGTTTCACCTAGCCCCACGCCAACCATGACGCCTTCGGTAACCCCAACGTTGACGCCTTCGGTAACCCCATCGATGACGCCATCGGTGACAGCCGGCGAGGTGATCACCTTTGCCACGCCGCTGACGCTGACCACGCCGACCATCACCGGAACGGTGACGCCGCCGGTGCCGTCCGGTACAGTGCTGATCACGGCGACGATCTGGGCCAAAGCGTCGGCCACAGCCCAGGCCGCGGCCACGGTGCAGGCGGCAGACGCGCTCACGCTGACACCTACGCCATCGCCCACACCCGTCCCCGGCCCCGATGACATCCTAGATCAGCAGATCAACGAGATGATCGCCCGCATGAGTGTGGCGGACCGGGTCGGCCAGCTCTTCGTGATCGATTTCCAGGGCGGCACGGCAGATCCCAACAGCGACATCGCCGAATTGATCCAGGAATACCGCGTCGGCGGCGTGGTGCTCAATCCGCAGAACGACAATTTCCGCAACGATGATCCCAACGCACCGCGCCAGATTGCGATCTTAACGAACCAACTGCAAGGGCTGGCCTACGATATCGTGTTGCCAGAAGCGCAAGCACTGGATCCGCCTGAAGTGCTGCTCAATCAATCGGCCGGCGTCAACTTGAACCCACTACAACAGACATCGCCGCGCCTGCCGTTGTTGATCGGCGTAGAACAGAGCGGCGACGGTTACCCTGGTTCGAGCCTGCGCTCCGGTTTCACAAACCTGCCGCCGGAGATGGCGCTGGGCGCAACCTGGAGCCCGGATCTGGCGCAGTCGGTGGGCGCCATCGTGGGCCGAGAATTGGCCGCGGTGGGCGTCAACATGCTGATCGGGCCGTCGCTGGATGTCCTCGATCAGCCACGGCCGGACCCAGCCGGCGGCTTGGGGATCTTCAGTTTCGGGGGCGACGCGTTCTGGGTGGGCAAGATGGGGCAAGCCTACGTCACCGGCGTCCACGACGGCGGCAATGGGCGCGTTGCCACCATCGCCGGCCACTTCCCTGGGCAGGGCGGCAGCGACCGCCGCCCCGACGAAGAAGTCGCCACGATTCAGAAGAGCTTGCAGGAGTTGCGTCACACCGAATTGCAGCCCTTTGCCGCGGTGACACAGCGGGCGTCTTCGCTGCTGCGCTTTGACGGCGACCCCGCCGCCACCGACGGGTTGATGTCGGGGCATGTGCGCTACAGCAGTTTCCAAGGCAGCCGCGAACGCACCCCGCCGATTAGCCTCGCCACCGAACTGGAGACGATCCTCGCCCTGGATGAATTTGCGATCTGGCGCGCACAGGGCGGTGTTGTCATGAGCGATGCGTTGGGGGTGCCCTCGATTCGGCGCTACTACGATCCCACGCTCACCGAATTCCCACGCCGACGCGTGGCCCTGGAAGCGTTTCAGGCAGGCAATGATCTGCTCTACCTGGCGAATTTCTCACTCGACGGTGATTGGGAAGATGCGCGCACAAATATCCGAGAGACGATCCTCTTCTTCCGCGAGCGCTATACAAGCGATCCAGAATTCGCCGCACGCGTTGACCGCTCGTTGCTGCACATCCTGCGCCTGAAAGTGCGCATGTACGACACCCCGCCGACCGCCGAAGACGTTCCCGCCGATGCAGAAACGCCCGTGCCGACGCCGACCTCGTCGCCCACGGCCACGCCGGGAATACCCACCACCGCGTCTTTGGCAACAACGCCTGTGGCAGATGCAACGCAGACAGCTACACCTCTGCCCGAACCAACTGCCGAGCCAACAACTGAACCAACACCCCAGCCAACGCCGCTACGCGCCATCGACATCCCCATACAGCAGGTGCTGACGGGGAGCCGCGCCTTGCGTATCCTCACCGGCGCCTCGCGCGAAGAGGCGCACTCGGTAGCGGGGCAGGTGGCGCGCGGCGGTGACCATCCTCTCGCCCGATCCGCGCAGCCTGGCCGATCCACTGCCCCCGGCGCCACAGGCCGAAGAGCAGATCGTCATCTTCACCGACAGCCGCACCTACCGCGAATGCGCGGACTGCCCGCTACAGCCTGTCCTCGAAGCCGACGCCCTGGCCCAGGTGATGCTGCGGCTGTACGGCCCAGATGCCACCAACCAGATTCAGGCGGAGCAACTGCAAAGCCTCACCTTTGATCAGTTGAACGCCGTCCTCAACGACACGGCGTCGACAACCGCCGCTCAGGAGGTGGAAGAAGCCATCGGCGCCGCGGACTGGTTGATCTTCGCTATGCTCGACGTCGATGTGACGCAGGCGCCGAGCAGTGATGCCGTGAAGCAATTCCTGCGCCTGCGCAGCGACCGGCTGCTGGGCAAACGGATTGTCGTATTGGCGCTCAATGCCCCCTACTTCCTCGACTCTACCGAGATCAGCAAGTTGACTGCGTATCTGGGCATCTACAGCAAGACACAGCCCTTCCTCGAAGCGGCGGTGCGCACGATCTTCCGATCCACGCAGGCAGGCGGCGCGCCGCCGGTTGCCGTACCGGGTACCCGCTACAACAACTTGATCGAGCGGCTGGAACCTGATCCCGCGCAGACCATCGAACTGCATCTACTCAATACCGACACAGGCCCAACTGCTGCCGCCACCACCACCACCGAAGCGTCTACGGCAGATATTCAGGCAGATCTCTCCATCGGCGATGTCATCGTTGTGGAAACGGGCGTGGTTGTGGATCGCAACGGCAACCCGGTACCAGACGGCACACAGGTCAACTTCCGGCTGATCTACGAGGGAGAAGAACTGGCGCTGCCCATCGATCCCATGCCCACGCGTAATGGCAGGGCGCGTGTCTCGATTACACTGGAACGAAGCGGCATTCTGCGTGTGTCGGCCAGCAGCGTCGAAGCGGGTACCAGTACACTGATCCTGGTGAACACGCAAGGCTCTATCGAAATTGTGATGCCGACGCCGACCGTCGCGCCCACTTTTGCACCCACACCGGAGGCATTGGCCGTCAGCGAAGAAGCCGCCACCAACCCCGAAACAGGACAGGTCAGCGGTGACGGCACGGTCAACCCCGCGCCGTCGTCCGCGGTTGTGCGCCCCAACGCCCGCGTGGATCTGCTCACACTGTCGTTGGCAGGGATCACCCAATTGGTCATGCTGGGGCTGCTGTTGGTTGTCCTCGTGCGGGTGATGCCGCGTGCAATGTTGGTCTACCGTCTGCTGTGGGCGTTGATGGTCGGCTGGCTGGCCTACATCCTCTACGGGTTGGGCCTGGTGCCTGGCAGCACCTGGCTACAGATGACACTCTACCCCTGGGGCGTGATCCCCGTCGTGTTCATCGGCATGTTGTTGCCGATGGTCTGGTTGCAGCTCAGAGCGGAGTAGAGAATCCCCAATCCCCAACAGTTCCACCAATTTGCCGATACGCTAGTTGAGCTACCTTTCCGATAACTAAAGGTGCATGACAATTGAAGTTGCCTTCTGCCGGGCGGTTGTCGATCCGGCAAGCACCATCGGAGGACCCAATGCTCAAAATTCTGCTCGACGCCGTTCTTCTGGGCGGCATCACGGTGACGATCCTGGGCCTGCTGTTGCTGGGATTGCGTTGGTATTTCGGCAACAGCATCCTGATCAAGTTGATGTTCTGGAACAGCCTGTTGCTGATGACAGGTGGCGCAGATGTTTTTCTGCTGGAGCGTTTCGGCATTTCGCCGTTGACGCTTGGGATTGCGGCGCTCCTGGGGACGGTGATCACCGTCACCGTGATCCTGGTGATCTACCGGCAGATCGTGTCGCCGGTGCGCAAGTTGGCTGCCGCCAGCGAAGAAATGGCCACTGGCAACCTGGACGTTGCGTGCGACTGTCATCAACGCGATGAGATCGGTGAGTTGACCATTGCCCTGAACCAGGTGCTCGACTACCAGCGGACGATGTCCGCGATGGCCGCCCATATTGGAGACGGCGACCTCAGCGCCGATATCCATCCGCGCAGCGAAAACGACACACTGGGCAAGACCTTTGTGCAATTGGTGGCGACGTTGCGCCATTTTGCCAAGCGATTGCAGACCAACGCCACGGAAGTAGCCCACTCCTCGGCCCAGTTGTCGCGTGGGGCTGTGGAGGCAGGCGAAGCCACCATGCAGATCAGCCAGACCATCTCAAATGTGGCTGACGGCGCTTCGCAACAGGCGTATACCATCGAGACGGCGCGCCATGCACTTACCGAACACGATCATGAGCTCGACCGGATCGCCCTGGGCGCGCAACAACAGAGCCGCGCCGTTGCCGATTCGGCGCAGACACAGGCAGCGCAGCGTCAGTCGATCCACGACGTGCGCGCTGCGGTTGCTCAGAGCGAGGAAGCCGTGCAACGCACGCGTCAGGCCGCTGATTCGGGGATCCAGACGGTGCAGGAGACGATAGAAGGCATGAACGCCATCGCCCACGCCGTGGATCAGGTCAACGAGCGCATGGCCGAAATGGAAGAGCGCAACCGCCAGATCGGCGTGATCGTGGCCACCATCGACGAACTTTCGGAGCGCACCAATCTTCTGGCACTTAACGCAGCCATCGAAGCCGCACGCGCCGGTGAACACGGCAAGGGCTTCGCCGTCGTCGCCGATGAAGTGCGAAAGCTGGCCGAACGGTCCACCCGATCCACGGCGGAGATCGCATCGCTGATCCAGTCGATGCAGCAGTCCACGGCGCAAACGATCAACGCAATGGACAAGAACCGAGCCGAAGTCGCACGCGGGCTTGAACTGGCCGACTCCACACAATCTGGTTTCGGCGAAATCCAGCAAGCGGTGACCCAGGTCGCCACTTCGATCCAGGCGCTGACCACGACAATGACGCAAATGGAGGCCAGCAGCCAGGCGCTTCAGCATGTCTTGGCGCAGGTGGCCGACGTCACCGACGACAACAACACTGCCACCCAACAGCTCACGGCCGGTAGCCGTCAGATTTTGCAGATGTTTGAGGAATTGTCTGCCATCTCTGAAGAGAACAGCGCTTCGGCCAGCCAGGTTGCGGCCAGCACCGACGAGGTGAGCCGACAGGTGGGCCAAACCGGCATTGCAGCCAGAGGATTGGATCAACTGGCCGCGGATCTTCAAGGCCTGGCCCATCAGTTTCGGCTGTACGAGGACGGCGCAGAAGCGCGCCCTGAGGCAGTGAGCCGGAGCAGTGGCGCGGCCTCGCCGCAGACAAAGCAAGTGCGGTCACCTGTTTTGGCCTAGAAGCTTCGTAATCCATGCAACTTGCTGCGCCACGGTGCATAAACCACGGTGCATAAAATTGTGGACACGGATCACACCAAACACGGATCAGGCGCATAAAATTGGACACGGATCACACCAAACACGGATCAATCTGAAAAAGATCCGTGTTTGGTGTGATCCTGTCCACAAATGACTCTACTGCAAAAAGGTCGCTCAAGCGCAAAAGTCCGACTTCTCTCAGGAGGGGAGCAACCGCAAATCACACAGAAGTCGGACTTTTCGCAGTGGAGTCACAAATTCTCTGCACTACCGCCGCAACCGCGGATCCAGCAGATCGCGCAGCCCATCCCCCACCAGGTTGAACCCTGCCACGGCAAAGAGCATGGCCAGCGCGGGGAAGAAGGTGAGCCACCAATGGGTGGTGATGTAGTTGCGCCCTTCACTGATCATCACGCCCCATTCGGGTGTGGGTGGCTGCGCCGAAGCCGATGAACGATAGCCCCGCCACCGACAAGATCGTGGTGCCTACATCGAAACTGGCCTGCACCAGCAACGGTGACAGTGTATTCGGCAGCAGGTGACGGCGCAGGATCAGCCCGTGCCCCGCCCCAACCGCGTGTGCCGCCTGCACGAATTCTCGGTTGCGCAGCGTGAGCACCTGCCCACGCACCAAACGGGCATAGATCGGCCACGTCACCACGGCGACGGCGATCAGCGCGTTTTGCAGGCTCGGCCCCAACGCCGGCAATCGCCATCGCCAGGATCAGGCTCGGAAAGGCGAAGAAGATATCGGTTACCCGCATCAACGCCTCGTCCCACCAGCCGCCCAGGTAGCCGGCCAACATCCCCACCAGCGTGCCGAAACTGCTCGCCATCAGCACCACCCCGAACCCCACAAAAAGTGAGATGCGCGCACCGTAGATCATTCGGCTGAAAATGTCGCGGCCCAGTTTGTCTGCGCCGAACCAATGCTCGGGCGACGGTGGCGCCAAACTGGCGGGGATGTTCTGCGCCAATGGTTCGTAGGGCGCCAGCAACGGCGGACAGAGCAATCGCCACAAAAGGAGAACCACAGCCAGCCCGATCAGCGTCGTCTTTTCTTTGCCCAGGTTGCGCAACACCTGCGCCAGGGGCGATCTATTCCTGCTTGCCTGCAATGTCACCGTATTCTGCATGATCAATTCACCCGCACGCGTGGATCGAGGAAAGAGTAACCGATATCCACCAGCGTGTTCATGAGCGGGTAGATGATGGCTGCCACCAATGTCACCCCCATCACCGCCGGGTAGTCGAGGGTGGTCACCGAGGTAGTGGCGTAGCGACCGATACCCGGCCAACTGAAGATCGTCTCGGTGAGGACAGCGCCGCTGAGCAGGCTGCCAAAAAGGATGCCGACGATGGTGAGGATCGGCGGCAGCGCGTTCTTAAACACGTGACGCCCAATCACGCCCCATTCGGCCAACCCCTTTGCGCGGGCGGTGCGCACATAGTCCTGCCCCAGCACTTCGAGCATCGACGAGCGTGTCATGCGCAGCAACGCTGCCGTGGAATAGAGGCCCAACGTCACCGCGGGCAGGATCAGGTGCGAGGCGGCGTTGCCGAAGATCGCCCAATCGCCCGCGATCAGCGCGTCTACGGTGAAGAGGCCGGTCACTGTGGGTGGTGGCTGGAGCGTAGAGTCGAGCCGACCGGGGCCGGGCAGCCACTGCAACTGCCGGTAGAAGATCCCCAGCAGCACCAACCCCACGTAGAAGATCGGCATTGCCCCCCCGATCAGCGCCAGCACACGGGCGCCGGCGTCGAGCCAGGTGTTGCGATTGAGCGCGGCGATGATCCCCAGCGGAATCCCCACGAGAATCGTGATGATCATGGCGGCCAGGGCCAGTTCGATGGTGGCGGGCAGGTAGTCGGCCAGGTCATCGATCACCGGGCGGCGCGTGCGGATCGATTGGCCCAGGTCCCCTTGCAGGAGCCGTGTGACATAGTTGACGTACTGCACGGCAGCAGGCTGATCCAGCCCCATCTGTTTTCGATACGCCTCGATCTGTTCCTCGCGCGCGTTGGATCCCAGCGCCGTGGCCGCCGGATCCACCGGCACCACCTGCGCCAGGAAAAAGGTCAAGATCGAAACGCCAAACATCACGAAGAGCAAGCCGCCGAGGCGACGCAGTATGAATTGAGACATGGTGGGTGATTCGTGATCCATGATTCGTGATTGGGATCGCGTTGAGGTTGCGATCTCTTCGGTCGGACGGGTTGGGTGAGAGGAGAGCTTGGGGGATTGGGCGATTGAGAGATTGGGGATCGGGTAGAGCGTGTGAATGGGGTGCAGCGTGAGGAATGGGCGATTGAGAGACTAATACTTTGGTCGGTCCACGAAATGCTGCGGAGAGAGCATCCTCAGATGCAGCTTGTTCAGGCCAAACCGGCATCTGAGTTTTTCATGCGCCCTGCCACGCCACGGCGGATGAAAGCTGTGGACACGGATTGGTGGAAACACGGATTCTTTTGCTTTGATCTGTGTTTTGCTCAATCCGTGTCCACAGGCTGACTCCACTGCGAAAAGTCCGACTTCTGTGTGATTTGCGGTTGCTCTCCTCCGAAGAGAAGTCGGACTTTTGCGCTTGAGCGACCTTTTTACAGTAGAGTCACAGGCTTCTTTCAGGGCAGGATGCCTACTCCGCGTTAAAATCGTGAATCATTGAGATTAGGGATAAGGCGGTGATCTGAGTCTGTGTACGGACCAGGGAATCAGCGGCGTTGTTGCGATTGAACGATTGCGAACGCTACGAATCCCGATTCGCCCAATCCCTCAATCTCTACTCATCCAAACCGCTTCCCAATCCCGCACTCACAGCCTCAACCCGATCCCCAATCTCCTAATCTCTACTTAACCAAACCGCTTCCCAATCCCACACTCACAACCTCAACCCGATCCTCAATCCCCAATCACTCCTTACCGATCAGCCAGAAGCTCACCGACGGCGTGTCGTTGGGATCGTAGACGAAGCCCTGCACGTTGTTGCGCACGCCGAAGACACGCGTGGGCTGGTAGAGCATCACGTACGGGCCGTTGTGCTGCACGTAGTCAACCAGTTCGCCGTAGAGTTCGGCGCGACGGGCCGGATCGAGTTCGATGGCGGCCTGCTTGCTCAGCTCAATCGCGGTGGCGTCGTTCCACTCGTTGCGCCAGGCCAAAGACGTGGCGTCGAAGTTGGCGAACGGCGTGGCGTTGCCATCTGGATCGGGGAAGTCCGGTCCCCAGTTCATGAAGACCATTTCGCCGTCCTGGGCGCGGTAGATGTTGAGCAGTTCCGACTGCTGCAATTGCTGAATGTTGACCACCAGACCCACTTCGGCCAGATCCGACTGGACCTTGGCGGCCATGGTGGCCCATTCGATGCCGCCAGGAGCGGTGCCGGTGGGGACGATGAACTCGATCTCGGTGCCTTCGGCCACGCCGGCGCCGGCCAGCAGTTCACGTGCCTTGTCCTGATCCTGCACAAAGGGAATGGTCCCCGTGTGGCCCAGGAAGCCGATGGGCAGGATCTCCTGCACCAGTTCGCCGTTGCCGCCCAGCAGGCTGATCAGATCTTCGTAGTTGATGGCGTAGCGGATCGCCTCGCGCACGTCGGCGTTGTCCAGCGGCGGTTCGGTGGCGTTGAGGCCGATGTAGACCAACAGCGTAGACAGCCCCTTGACCAGCGCCAGATCGGGGTTGCCTTCCAGCGCGGCGGCCTGTTCACTGCCCAGATCCTGGGCGATGTCGGCGTCGCCGGTCTCGATGGCGGCCTGCAAGTTGGCCAGTTCGGGCGTGTTCTGGATGATCACGCGCTTCATGGCGGGAGCGTCGCCACCCCAGTAGTTGGCGTTGGCGTCCAGGGTCACGTTGACGCTGCGCTCCCAGCGGTTGAGCACGTAAGGCCCGCTGCCGGCAGAGTTGTCGTTGAGCCAGGATTCGCCCATGTCGTCGCCCATGTTCGGCTCCAAAGCGGCCTTTTCCACGATGGCGGCCACGCTGAAGGTGAGCACCGAGAGGCATACCTGCGGGCTGACGGTGGCGGGGATCTTCAACTCGACGGTACCCGCGTCCACGGCGGTTGTGCTTTCGTTGGTCATGGCGCAGACGTCGGTGAGCAGGAAGGCCGGCGACTTGTTGATGTCGATGGCGCGGCCCCAAGAGAAGACCACGTCGTCGGCTGTCACCGGATTGCCGCTGGCGAAGGTGGCGGCAGGATCGAGCGTGAAGGTGAGGGTCCAGCCGTCGTCGCCTTCGGCCACGTCCCAGCTTTCGGCAAGGATCGGCTCAATCTCACCCGCCTGGCCGGCCACGAACGAGAGCAGCGTCTCGTACATGTTGCCCACAGGCAGGATGCCGCCGAACTCGTAGGCCACTGCCGGGTCCAGCGTGATGATGTCGGTGGTGTCGGCGGCGTAGACCAGCGTGTTGGCGCGGGTCAATTCGTCGCTGGGCGCGGCGGGCGCGGCGGCGCCGTCGTCTGCCGGGGCTGTGCCGGTGTCGGCGGGAGCCGCGCACGCGGAAAGGATCAGGCCGGCGATCAGCAAGATCCCCAACCAGAGCGGCAGCGACCGCTGTACATTCGTCTTTTTCATGAGGGTCTCCTTGGTGATTCCAATGATGGTGGATATGAAAGCGTCTCGTAGAGAGCAGCAGCTACGTGGCGCAACCTTAGGGGATTCCCCCATTATATCCCACACACAGACAAGAGCAAGCAACGTACCACGGAGAGGGTGCAATTCAAGTTGGGGATGCGCTACCCACGGTGCCTGGCACGGGCCGGTGAATGACCGGTCACGGCCTCTGCGTTTGGCCCGTGTCAGGCACTGTTTGCCCCTGATTTGAATTACACCCCCACAGAGTGTCATCTTAGGCGATCTTACGGTATCCACTGCCGGGGGACGTTTCTTGAAGAACGCAACATTGCAGTTGTAATCGAAGTGTCAGCACTTTTTTATGGATTTTATAGTTAATTGGTATAGAAAACGTAGTACTTTGGTGCTATATAAATCCAAGTGGATTTTTATTTCAGATACGTGATTTATCGCTGTTAGGTCAAAAAATTACGGCAGGCCTTTGAAAAAGGGGGAGAAGACGGTGACTATGAATGGATTATTGACCAGAAATCGTATCACTCAGTTCAGAAGGCGACCGGTGATTCGTCTATCGGCGATCACTCTCCTTGTCGCTCTCTTGATCATTGGCGGAGCCACGGCACTACTGGCTTTTACAGGCTCCAGCGTACAGGCAACCCCCGATCCTGTTGTGGCAGGGGGGGCAGTCGAAGTCACGTTCACGACTACAGTGCAGAGCGGTGAGGACCTGGAGGCGGTAGAATACAGATTTGTACTTTCTGGGGCTAGTGGTGGAGATTGGCTCTGTGAAGATGTAGCAAATGGCACCAACACCGGGCAGGAATATGAGCGGACTTTTTCAGTTAATGCGCCATCAACTCCTGGTGACTATACATTGGAGGCCCGAGCAAGAGATGACAATTCTGGAAATCAATGTAGCGGTAGCGGAGCGTTTTCAAACATAGTCTCTACATCAATCACCGTCGAAGAACCCTACGTAGAGCCAAATCCTGATCTACCAGATGCCTGTGGTCTGGATGTCATGCTGATTCTCGACTCGTCTGGATCGATTGATACTGCAGGGCAGGTTGACAACGTACGTAATGCAGCACAGAGCTTTGTGAATTCATTGGCAGGTACCGGTTCTCGATTGGCCGTCGTGGAATTTGCATCAACTGCCTATGTTCCCATTGGATATACATCTGTCAACGCAACAAGCATTGCAAATGTATTTGATCCCTATTTGGTAGAGGGCGGGGATCAATTCAATGGCTATGAATACTACGATGATACGCTAGGCACTGGTACGCGATGGACAAACTGGGAGGCTGCTTTTTATCAGGCCAACACAAACTTGGCACCAGCCGATCTAGTCATCTTCTTTACCGATGGTGATCCGACTGCTTATGGCATTGGTAGCAGTCCTGACGATACAGGCACTGATTCGGCTACTGAGGCGATAGCCCTGTCGCGTGCCAGACTCCAAGCAAATATCACAAAGGCGAACGGTAGCCATATTTTTGCAGTAGGCGTTGCAGGCGCGACCTTTTCCAATTTCGCGCCCATCACGGATGGTAGTAATTACCTTCAGTATGTGACGAGTAATCCTAATCCTGGACAAACAGTTGATTTTGGCGAAGCGGACTACTTTATCGGCGAGTTCTCCGACTTAGGCGCTGCTTTGGCAGACATCGTTACAGCCATTTGTGGTGGCACCATCAATGTAACGAAACTCATCGATGCTGACGGTAACCTGGGGACAACGGGTGACCAAGCCGAGGCCAGCGGCTGGGAATTTACGGTTGGGGTATCTGCCCCAGTGGCCGTAACGCCTGGATCTGCCTCCACCAACGACAACGGAAATGCCAGCTTCACCATTGATTTCAGTGGCGAGGCGAACGCTATCGTCTCCCTCTCAGAAACAGCGCAGCAGAGCTATGGGTTACTGAGCGCCACCTGTACAGGTGCAACAAACAGCAACGGTACAGCTAATTTGGGTGACGGTAGCATCACCGGAATTGACTTACAACAAGCCAACAACGACGTCGTCACCTGTACGTTTATCAATGCACTTGTGGCGGAGCCATCCCTGACCATCGAGAAGAGCCTGACCAATGGGGATGATGCGGTGGTCGATACCGCTGGTGAGGTGATTGAATACACCATCGTCGTCGCCAACACCGGCAACGTGGACCTCACAAACGTCGTCCTCACGGATGCCTTCGCCGGTGGCGCCACCCTAGTCAGCGGCGACGTCAACAACAACAACATCCTGGAGACCACCGAGACCTGGACCTACAGCGCCGACCACCGTCACCCAGGCCGACCTCAGCGGGAACCGACCTGGTCAACGTGGCCGTGGTCGACACCGACCAGACTGACCCGCAGCAGGACGATGTCACCAGCACCGTTGACGCCCAGCCATCCCTGACCATCGAGAAGAGCCTGACCAATGGGGATGATGCGGTGGTCGATACCGCTGGTGATTGAATACACCATCGTCGTCGCCAACACCGGCAACGTGGACTTGACCGGCGTCGTCCTCACGGATGCCTTCGCCGGTGGCGCCACCCTAGTCAGCGGCGACGTCAACAACAACAACATCCTGGAGACCACCGAGACCTGGACCTACAGCGCCGACTACACCGTCACCCAGGCCGACCTCAACGCGGGAACCGACCTGGTCAACGTGGCCGTGGTCGACACCGACCAGACTGACCCGCAGCAGGACGATGTCACCAGCACCGTTGACGCCCAGCCATCCTGACCATCGAGAAGAGCCTGACCAATGGGGATGATGCGGTGGTCGATACCGCTGGTGAGGTGATTGAATACACCATCGTCGTTGCCAACACCGGCAACGTGGACTTGACCGGCGTCGTCCTCACGGATGCCTTCGCCGGTGGCGCCACCCTAGTCAGCGGCGACGTCAACAACAACAACATCCTGGAGACCACCGAGACCTGGACCTACAGCGCCGACTACACCGTCACCCAGGCCGACCTCAACGCGGGAACCGACCTGGTCAACGTGGCCGTGGTCGACACCGACCAGACTGACCCGCAGCAGGACGATGTCACCAGCACCGTTGACGCCCAGCCATCCCTGACCATCGAGAAGAGCCTGACCAATGGGGATGATGCGGTGGTCGATACCGCTGGTGAGGTGATTGAATACACCATCGTCGTCGCCAACACCGGCAACGTGGACCTCACAAACGTCGTCCTCACGGATGCCTTCGCTGGCGGCGCCACCCTAGTCAGCGGCGACGTCAACAACAACAACATCCTGGAGACCACCGAGACCTGGACCTACAGCGCCGACTACACCGTCACCCAGGCCGACCTCAACGCGGAACCGACCTGGTCAACGTGGCCGTGGTCGACACCGACCAGACTGACCCGCAGCAGGACGATGTCACCAGCACCGTTGACGCCCAGCCGTCCCTGACCATCGAGAAGAGCCTGACCAATGGGGATGATGCGGTGGTCGATACCGCTGGCGAGGTGATTGAATACACCATCGTCGTTGCCAACACCGGCAACGTGGACCTCACAGGCGTCGTCCTCACGGATGCCTTCGCCGGTGGCGCCACCCTAGTCAGCGGTGACGTCAACAACAACAACATCCTGGAGACCACCGAGACCTGGACCTGGCCGACTACACCGCACCCAGCCGACCTCAACGCGGGCCGCCTGGAACGTGGCCGTGGTCGACACCGACCAACTGACCCGCAGCAGGACGATGTCACCAGCACCGTTGACGCCCAGCCATCCCTGTCGAAGAGCCTGACCAATGGGATGATGCGGTGGTCGATCATGGTGAGGTGATCGAATACACCATCGTCGTCGCCAACACCGGCAACGTGGACTTGACGTCGTCCTCACGGATGCCTCGCTGGCGGCCTACCCTAGTCAGCGGTGACGTCAGCAACCAACATCCTGGACCACCGAGACCTGGACCTACACGCGACTACACCGTCACCCAGGCCGACCTCAACGCGGAACCGACCTGGTCAACGTGGCCGTGGTCGACACCGACCAGACTGACCCGCAGCAGGACGATGTCACCAGCACCGTTGCACAGAACCCGTCCATCGCCCTGGTCAAGACCGGCACCCTCAACGACGATGACGGCACCACTGGTGTGAGTGAGGGCGATACGATTACATACGCCTTCGATGTGACCAACGACGGTAATGTCACGCTGTACGATGTCACCCTGACCGATGCCATCCCTGGTGTGACCATCTTGGGCGGCCCCATTAGCTCTCTGGCCCCGGGTGCGGTTGATAGCACGACCTTCACCGGCTCCTACACGGTGCGCCAGAGCGACATCGATGCTGGTTCCTTCACCAATACGGCGACGGTAACGGGGATAACGCCCAACCAGACTGAAGTCTCTGATACCGATGACCACGAACAGGATCTCAGTCAGAACCCTGAATACACCATTACCAAGACAGCTTCTCTGGCTGACAATGGCCAGACGGCCAACGAAGCCGGTGATGTCATCAACTACACCATCGTGGTTGAGAACACCGGTAACCAGAGTCTCACCGGTGTGGATGTGACCGACAACTTCATCTCGAATCTCAGTGTTCCGACTGAGTCGATCACGACCGACAATATCCTACAGGTTGGCGAGACCTGGACCTACACAGGTTCTTACCAAGTCACCCGGGAAGATATCGACAGCAATGGCAACGGAGATGGCCTGATTGAAAACGTAGCTTCTGTGGTCAGCACCCAGATCCAGCAACCACAGACAGACGATGCTTCGATTGAGATCGATCAGGCTCCCGACTACACCGTGACTAAGACGGCGAATGTTACCGAGGTGGACGCCGCGGCGACGTCATCAACTACACCATTGTGGTTGAAAACACCGGTAACCAGAGCCTGACGAACATCACCATCAACGATCCGCTGTTGGGTACTCTGACCGGCCCGTCGGGCGATGCAGACAACGACGGCGAGTTGGACGTGAACGAGTTGGACCTACACCGGTTCTTACACCGTGCAACAGTCGACATCGACAACAATGGCATCGACGCCAGTGGTCTGCCGGACAACGACGGCGATATCGACAACATCGTCACCGTCAACTTCAGCGAGTTTCAGGCGCCCAAAAACGCCGATGAGACCGTTGCTGTTGTTCAGAATCCGGCCTACACCATCGTCAAGACTGCACAGATTGCAGACGGCGGCAACGCCATTGACGCCGAAGGCGATGTGATTAACTACACCATCGTGGTCGACAACACCGGTAACCAGAGCCTGACCGCTGTCACTGTCAGCGACCCGCTGATCGCTAACCTGAGTGGTCCTGTAGGCGACAACGACAACGACGGCGAACTGGACGTTGATGAGACCTGGACCTACACGGGAACATACACTGTCCAGCAGGCCGACATCGACAACAACGGCGGCGGCGATGGTGACATCGACAACACCGCTACCGTCTCCAGCAACGAGGTGGGTCAACGAGAGGATAGTGCCAGCGTACCGATTAACAATCGATCATCCTACAGCATCGAAAGAGTGCTGTTTTGGGTGACGGTGGCGCAACCGCCAACGCAGCCGGCGACGTCATCAACTACACCATCGTGGTTAGAAACACAGGCAACACCAGCCTGACCGGTGTTACTGTCAGCGATCCACTCATCTCTGATCTGAGTGCGCCGGTTGAATCTCTCAACCCCGATGGCATCCTTGAGGTCGGTGAAACCTGGACCTACACAGGTTCCTACACCGTCTTGCAGTCCGACATCGACAACAATGGTGGCGGCGATGGCGACATCGACAACACGGCGACCGTCTCTAGCGATCAGCTACCGGACGCAACTGACAATGCCAACGTGCTTGTGACGCAGAATCCGGCCTACACCATTGTCAAGACAGCCGATGTGTCCAGCGTAGACGCCGCCGGCGATGTCATCAACTACACCATCGTGGTGGAGAACACCGGCAACCAGAGCCTGACCAATGTCTCTGTGAGCGATCCGCTCCTGGGGACCCTGGCCGGCCCGACCGAGTCCGCCAACAGCGACGGCGTGCTAGAGGTCGATGAGACCTGGACGTACACCGGTGCCTACACCGTTCAGCAGCCTGACATCGACAACAACGGCGGCGGCGATGGTGACATCGACAACACCGCCACCGTCTCCAGCGAACAGTTGGGTGATGAATCCGACAGCGCAGCGGTTGATGTGACCCAGTCACCGGCCTACACCATTGTCGAACAGCTGATGTGTCCAGCGTCGATGCAGCGGGTGACGTCATCAACTACACCATCGTCGTGGCCAACACCGGCAACCAGAGCCTGACCGGCGTCACCGTCAGCGATCCGCTGCTCGGAACCCTGACCGGTCCGGTTGAATCTCTCAACCTGGATGGCATCCTGAGGTCGGTGAAACCTGGACCTACACAGGTGCCTACACCGTCTTGCAGGCCGACATCGACAGCAACGGCGGCGGCGATGGTGACATCGACAACACCGCCACTGTTTCCAGCGAGCAATTGGGTGATCTGTCACAGACAGACGATGCTTCGGTTGAGATCGATCAGGCTCCCGACTACACCGTGACTAAGACGGCGAATGTTACCGAGGTGGACGCCGCGGGTGACGTTATCAACTACACCATTGTGGTTGAAAACACCGGTAACCAGAGCCTGACGAACATCACCATCAACGATCCGCTGTTGGGTACTCTGACCGGCCCGTCGGGCGATGCAGACAACGACGGCGAGTTGGACGTGAACGAGAGTTGGACCTACACCGGTTCTTACACCGTGCAACAGTCCGACATCGACAACAATGGCATCGACGCCAGTGGTCTGCCGGACAACGACGGCGATATCGACAACATCGTCACCGTCAACTTCAGCGAGTTTCAGGCGCCCAAAAACGCCGATGAGACCGTTGATGTTGTTCAGAATCCGGCCTACACCATCGTCAAGACTGCACAGATTGCAGACGGCGGCAACGCCATTGACGCCGAAGGCGATGTGATTAACTACACCATCGTGGTCGACAACACCGGTAACCAGAGCCTGACCGCTGTCACTGTCAGCGACCCGCTGATCGCTAACCTGAGTGGTCCTGTAGGCGACAACGACAACGACGGCGAACTGGACGTTGATGAAACCTGGACCTACACGGGAACATACACTGTCCAGCAGGCCGACATCGACAACAACGGCGGCGGCGATGGTGACATCGACAACACCGCCACCGTCTCCAGCGACCAGCTACCCGACGCAACGGACGATGTGACCGTGCTTGTCACGCAGAACCCGGCCTATGCCATTAACAAGACAGCTACCCTGGCTGACGGTGGTACGGCAGCGGATGCAGCGGGTGACGTCATCAACTACACTATCGTCGTGACCAACACCGGCAATACCAGCCTGACTGGCGTCACCGTCAGCGATCCGCTGATTGCGACCCTGGCCGGACCGGTTGAGTCGCTCAACTCCGATGGTGTGCTGGAAGTCGGCGAAACCTGGACCTACACTGGTTCCTACACCGTCACCCAGGCCGATATCGACAACAACGGTGGCGGCGATGGCGACATCGACAACACTGCCACCGTCTCCAGCAACGAAGCGCCAAATCGTTCCGATAGTGAGGCTGTTGATCTTCAGCAGAACCCAGCCTACACCATCGTCAAGACGACCGACGTCACGGTGGTTAACGCTGCGGGCGACATTATCAACTACACCATCGTCGTGGCCAACACCGGTAATACCAGCCTAACCGGCGTCACCGTCAGCGATCCGCTGATTGCGACTCTGGCCGGACCGGTTGAGTCGCTCAATCCCGATGGCGTGCTGGAAGTCGGCGAAACCTGGACTTACACCGGTTCCTACACCGTCACCCAGGCCGACATCGACAACAACGGCGGTGGCGATGGTGACATCGACAACACCGCCACCGTCTCCAGCAATGAACTGGACGACCAGTCTGACAGCGTGTCGGTCGATGTCTACGTGGCACCGCCGCCCCCGCCGCCCAGCAACCCGGCCTATGCCATCAGCAAGACTGCGGATGTGACTGAGGTCGATGCGGCCGGTGATGTGATCAACTACACCATCGTGGTAAGCAACACGGGCGATGTGAACCTGACCAACGTCACCGTCAACGACCCGCTGATTGCGAACCTGGCCGGACCGGTCGAGTCCATCAGCCAGGATGGCGTCCTGAATGTGGGTGAGACCTGGACCTACACCGGTTCGTACACGGTGACTCAGGACGACATCGATACCAACGGCGGCGGCAATGGCATCATCGAAAACATCGCTACCGTTTCTAGCACTGAACTTGCAGACCAGTCATCCCAGGCGGATGTGGATGTGGTGATGAACGGTCAGCTCATGATCGAGAAGACCCCGGATAGCCAAGAGGTCGTCAGCGGTGGCACGGTTACGTTCACACTGACAGTCAGCAACCCGGGCAATGTGGCCTTGGGCAACGTAATCGTCACCGATGACCTATGTACCACCGGTCCCACCTTCTCTGGCGGGGATGCCGATAACGATGGCTTGCTCGACCCGAGCGAAACTTGGACCTACATCTGTGTGATGGAGAACGTCACCAGTAGCCTGACCAACGTGGCTACGGTCACTGCACAGGATCCGAACGGCGCAGCCATCGGTCCGGTTCAGGATAGCGCAACGGTTGATGTTCTCGTTCCGGGGTACACTGTAACCAAGACGCTGGTCCGTGAAGGTGACGCCCAGGACGGTATTGTGACTGTTGGTCAGAACATGACCTTCACCATTGCCGTTCAGAACACAGGGCAAACACCACTTACCGCGGGTCCGTTGCGAGATGAGTTCGACGCAACCTATCTGCGCTATGTGCAGGCCAACCCGGCACCGGATGCAGTCGAAACCAGCGCTCTTGTCTGGAACGATCTGACAGGCAATGGTTCCGTGGCCCCAGGAGAGATTCTGACCGTAACTGTCAGTTTCGAGGCCCTGACCAGCACCCAGGGCACCACCAGCGGTGATACGATCAACACGGCCATCGTCAACGGTGCCTTAGCAGAAGATACGAGCTGCCGAGCGACGTCTTGCGGTAGCGATCCCTTGCCGACCCAGAGTGATACCGATGTGGTCGGCATCACTCGACCCGAAGTGACGATTGTCAAGACTGTGACCGACCCAGCCAATGGCTTTGTGAGCATCGGCGAACCGGTGACCTTCACCATCGCCGTCACCAATACCGGTGACACCACCCTCGTGGTCGTCGAAGTGGTGGATATCTACCCGCCCGACGAATTGCAGTATTTGCGCAGCAGCCTGACCACGCCGCCGAGTCTCGTGGAGAGCGGCAAGGTGGGCTGGGCCGACATCACCGACGAACTGGGAGATATTGCGCCCGGCACCGCTGTCTCGTTCACCGTGACCTTCCGCTTCACCGGTGCGGTGTCGACATCGGCCACCAACGTAGCTGAGCTGGGCGTTGTCCTCGACGAGAACCAGGACGGCCTGCCGCCGCTCACTGGTCAGGCGGGCGCCACGATCATCGGTAGCCCTACCGCTGTGGAACTGCTCAGCTTCGTGGCCAAGCAGACATCGCGTGGCATCCAGATCACGTGGGCCACCGGCGCGGAGATCAACACCTGGGGCTTCCGCGTGGTGCGCGGCGAAAGCAACGACCGATCACAGGCCGTGTTGGTGTCTGAGATGCTCATCCCGGCCACCGGCCCCAACAGCACCTACAGCTTCCTGGATCCCGACGGCTCAGCAGTCCACTACTACTGGCTGCAAGAGCAGGAGACCACCGGCAAGCTGCTGGAATACGGGCCGATCCAGGTGCGCCCAATGCCAAATGACATGAGCGCCAACGTCTACTTCTTGCCTGGGATCGTCACGAACCGATAACTGCGGAGCGTGATCCACAGATTCACACGCAGATACACGAAGGCAGAAAAGAAACGGGTAGAAGAGAGGACACGGATTTCAGGATTTCAAGGACGACAGAGAGCAAGAACATCTAGCTGCCTCTGAAAGTCCTGAAAATCCGCGAAATCCGTGTCCTCTCTTCTACCCTTCGTGTATCTGCGTGTGACTTGGCTACAGCGTCACAACCTTACCGGTTGATCACCGGCAAGTGGACCGTCCAGATTGTCTGCACAGCCGTGTTGCACACTTCGTCACTCAGCGCGGAGACCAACCCGCGGCGTCGTAGGCTGCACGGCGTAGCAGTAGCGCGTGCCAGCTGTGAGCTGCGTGTCGTAGTGGACAAGCGCCACGCTTTCACCCACCAACGTCCAGGGCGTCTCCTCGTCGCTGCGTAGGATACGGTAGCCGGCCACCCCTGGCGCTGATGGCGCTGCATAGGTGATCGCAAGAGCGTTCTCGTAAAGCTGCGTCGGGCCGACGCCGGTCACCGACGGGGATGGCAGCGCGCCGATCTCCACCGTCGCCGCGTCGTTGGCGGTGACGCGATTGCCGCCTGTCGTCACGATTTCGGCGCTGACGGGCTGCGCCGTCCCATCCGCCAGGACCACCCGCGCCACGTCCAGCGCGCGGTTAAACGTCAACGTCACCGCGTCGCTCGCGCCCAGCAGCGTCCCCGATCCCGGTTGGCCCGCCCACCAGCGCACCTGCATGGACACGTCATCGCGGCCCAGGTTGCGCACCGTCGCCGTCACTGTCACAGGTGTACCCGCAGTTGCGTGCCACTGCGACACCGTCAGCGGACCGTCCAGCGCGGGGTCGGCGGCGGCGGGCAGGGCGAAGGCGAGCAGCGGATCGCCGTTCACGCTCAGTTGGTTGGTCGCCAGCGCCGCGTTCACGTCCTCGCGCAGCGTCGGCGACTGGATCTGGCGCACCTGCACACCCAGCAACGCCAGTTGATTCGTGGATCGGTTAACCGTGGCCGCGCCCAGCCAGTGCTGGTCACCGCTGGTGAGGTTGAGCGGCGCGGCGTAGGACGATCCACCCGTCGCCCGCGTCACCGCCAGTTGACCCCAGGCGCTGTCTGTTCCCGGTTGGCCGAAGTGGCGGAAGGTGAGCAGCCGTTCGCCCGCCGCCGCCAACTGCAATTCGGGCTTTTCGCCAAAGACGGGCGCGCCGTCCCCGTCGCGTAGCGGCGTCGCCTGCACCGACGTGCTGTCGCCCAGATCGCGCAGCCGCGCCGTCCACACATGCGCCATGTTCCCCGCCGATTGACTCGCTCCGTCCGCGTCGGTCACGGCCACGGTGAAGGCAAGCTCTACCTGTTCCGCCTGCCCCGCGGCGACGGTCAGCGCGGGCGCGCTCGACTGCGCAGGCAGCGTCGATGTGTCCAGCATGAACCACAGGCCGACCTGCGCCCGCGAATGGGCCGTTACCACCCGGCTCATGCCCGCGTCTTCGTAGGTCCACGCCAGCGCGATCTCCGATGCAGCGTCCACCGCGGTGCGAGCCAGGGCAGGCTGACGGTTGGCCGCGGATGTGCGTGTCTCATCTGTCACCGGGTTGGCGCCGGTGGTGGTGTCCGCGCCAGTGAGGAATTCTACCGGCCCCCAAGTTGCGCCGTCCCAGGCGCACCGCGATCACAGTGCCACCCGACGTGCTCAAATTGCCGTCAACATGGTGGACCCAAGCCAGTGTCGCGCCGTTCGCATCTCCCGCCAGGGTGGGGTTGCCGTCGGGTAGCGAATCTGTGGTCAGGCGGACAGGATCGCCCCACGCTGAGCCGTCGAAGAAGGCGACGTAGATCTCCATCCGCGCCAGCGCCGCCGCGTAGTCGCCGCCGCTGGATTCGGCTTCGGTCTGCGTGCTCTGCACCCACGCCGCCACGGCGCGCCCGTCGTTGCCGTAGATCGCCACGCTGGGGCTGGCCACGTAGGGTCCTGGCGCAGTGAGGGCGACGGGCGCGTTCCAGGTATTGGCCCCTGCGTTCCACGTGCGCGCCCACACCTGCGGCGCAGCGGAGACGGCGGTGGGCGCGCTGTCCTCGATGTAGACGGAGACCATGCGCCCGTCCTCGTCACTCGCCACCGCCGGTGACGCCATCACGCGTCGATCCTCCAGGGCGTCGAACCCAGCGGCAGAACGGCCCACGGCAAGCTGACAGTCCGACGGAATGTTGAAGAAGGGCTCTCGCCCCGATTCACCGCCAAAGATGCCCCACACCGCCGACCAGTGGAATTGGATGTAGGCGCTGAGGCAGAAACGTGGGTCGAGGAAGCCGATCTGCGGGGTGGCGGCGGCATAGATGCGCAGCGGCAGGCCCAACGCCGCGGCCACGCCCACTTCCACGCTGCCTTCCACCAGCCCGGCCAGCACGTCCGCGCCCACCATCACGCCGAAACTTGCCGACGCCTGCGGTTCCAGGCGCAGATCCACGGCAGGGGCCAGCGGATAGACGATGCTCTCGAAGTAGAGGTCGCCGTCCATGCTGAAGCGGAAGCCCACGTTGACGTTGACCAGCCCCAGGTACGAGAAGACGACGATCTTGGGGGAGTTGAAACTCACGGCAAAGAGCTTGCCCAGGTGTAGCCGTCCTGTGCCGATGGCCAGCGACGTTGGATCGTTGACATCCACCACCGTCGCGCCGCCGGGGAGCAGGTTGAGCGACTTGTTAAGCGAGTCGGGCGTGATGCCCAGTACTTTCACTTTGGTTTCGGCCACCAACATGCCCAGCCGCATCACCTGATTCAAGCCCATTTCGCCGCGGATTTCCACGTAGGCGTCGAGGCTGGTACCGATGTCGCCCAACGGCTCCACCTCCCACGGGTCTTCGGGGAAGGCGATGGGCAGGATCGCCACCTGGGGCATGCGACCGTACATGCGGTAAAGCTGCTGCGCCGGACTCCACAACGTCAGCCCCTGGCGGATGAAACTGGCTTTCATGGGATCGTTGATCATGTTGATCACGGCGCGGCGTCCACATAGACGTTGACCGTCGACCACCGGGGCCACGTACATTTCGGCGCGGCCCGGCGGCAGGCTGCCTACGTTGTAAATGACAGGGAATGGATCGGCACTGGCTTCGCCCATCTTCGTCCACGTGGACTGGCCCGCGCCGCGCACCCAATATTCCACGCGCTGGATGCTGTTGACAAAACCACTCGTCTGCACGCGGAACTCGTTGAGCAATCCCACGCCGCTGAGGAAAGTACCAAACTCGGGCTGCGGCTTGTCGCCGATGGCGAAGACGCGGTTGACGTAGCTGCTTTCCATGATCATGTCGCCCTGCCGCGCCGATGGATTGCCCGACGGCGCGGTGACATTGCTGTAGTAGCCCGCATACGAAACCTTGGCCTGCACCAACGCCACCGACGCCGTGCCAGACGAGCAGAGTGACCCGCTGACGGGATCGAGGCTGTCGACGATGCGCTGCACGGTGTTCGGATTGAGCACGTTCGGCGCTACCCGCACCTGGCTGAGTTCGTAGTTGGCCGCGCCGCCAGTGACGGCAACGTGATAGGCACCGGCGCTGACACCGCTGAGGCTGACTTGACGGCTGTTGTTGCCAGTGGCGCTGTAGAGCGTGTTGCCCGCATGGTCGAGCAGACGCACCTGCGCCGACACGGGGATGGCGTCGGGTAGGGTCACCTGTACCGCGCCGACGCCGACGCCGTCCACCGTAAAATCGGCGCAGACGAGGCGGGCGCGCACGTCCCTGCCCACGGCCGCGCAAAGCTGCGCCTGTCCTGGCGCGGCGGCCGCGGGGACGGTGACCACCACCGCGTAGTCGTTGTCCGCTTCCACCGCCACACGTTGACCATTGAAAGTGACGCCATTTTGCAGCCACACCAGTTGCACAAAGCCGTTGGCCGCCAGCCCCTCGCCGCTCACGATGACCTCGTCACCCGGCGCGCCGTGGGCAGGATCGACCTGGATCGAAGGCTCCGGCGCGCCTGTCACCGGCGCGGGGACGATGTACGGCCCCTCCGGCGTCGCCGTCTCGGTGACAGGGACGATGTCGGTTTCGGTGGGATCAACGGTGGGGCTGGGGGTAGCTGTGGACGTGGGTGTGGCTGTGGACGTGGAAGCGGTGGTGGGCGTGGGCAGCACACCCGCGATCTCCACTGCGCCGATGTCACAGGCCGCACCGCCCGGACGTGTGGCGCGGTGCTGATCTTCGTGGTTGGCAGCGGCGCAGGTCGCTTCTCCGGCGTCGATGGGGGGGCTGCCCGCGGCAGGCAGGTAGTGCCAGGTGTAGCGCCCTTCGATCTGTTGCAGCGCGCCCAACTGCGGATCCACGTTGCTCAGGTCGCCAGTTTGGGCAAAGGCGCACGAATTTCCCGTGTCGAGGTTGTGGCCTTGCGACGTCACCGCGCCGGTGCAGCCGGTCACAATCGAGCCGCCCACGTTGACCGTCCCCGCGGACAGGGTCAACGCGGGCGCGGATTCGTTCAGCGTACTGTAGCGGATCGCCGTGTTGCCGCCGTCGATCTGGTTTCGCGTTGCGCCGTTGTTTTCGGCCACCGTGCTGTTGAGGACGGTGAGATTGCCGGTGGTGTAGACGCCGCCACCGCTGCCTGTGGCCGTGTTGCGCCAGGCTGCTGGTGGACCATGTCGCCTGTCCGCTGTTCCAAAGACCACCGCCGCTGTCCGCGGCGAAGTTGCCGGTTGCGTCACTTTCCGCGCACGGTGAGATCGCCCACGTTGTGGACGCCGCCGCCGCGCAACGCTTCGTTGTCCACGATCACCGCACCGATGATCGTTGATGTCCGCGTTGTAGAGACCACCACCCAGCGCGCCGGGCGAAGCGGGATCGGCGACGTTGTTCACCAGCCCCACGCCACGCAGCGTCACTGTCGCCGTCGCGTCCACGTAGATCCCTGCTCCCTGGCGCATGGAAAGGTTGTAGGCGATGTAGCTGTCGGTGATGTTCACGCTGCCGCCGATGTAGATGCCGCCGCCCCGTTCGGCGCGGCCAAAACGCACGTCCGCATTCTCGAAGGTGGCCGTCCCCGCCAGGACGCAGGCGTTGCCGCCGATGCTTTCCGCCGTGTTTGTGGTGAGCATGCCGCGGCGTACCGTCAGCGTCCCCGTGCTCTGTACGGCGGCACTGGGCAGCGCGTGCTTCCTGGATGACGACGCTATCGAGGGTCAACGCGCCCTGGTTGATGATGGCGCTGTCCCCCGCGTTGAGGATCGTGAGGTTGCGGATCTCGACGCTGACGCCCGCACCCACAGCGAAGATGCCCACGCCGTTGCGGTCGCCTGTCCCCGCGTCGCCGCCGTTGAGGATCAGTGCCTTGGCCGCGCCGCCGTCAATGACAGTGTCAGCGGTGAGCGCGATACGCTGCGTAACGGGGATGGTCACCGGCGCGTCGTCGGTTTGGCCGCAGTCGAAAGTCACTGCGCCACCGCCTTGCAGCGCGGCGATGAGCGCGTCCTCGGTGCAACTGGCGGGCGTGCCGTCGCCCACCGTCCCCGCGGCGGTGGCCAGGCCAAACTTCCAGATCAAAGCAGACAATAGCAGAAGCAGGAGAACGGCGAGTTTAGGAGACAAGAATCGACGGCGCATGGGTGGTTCCTTGAACAGATGAGATTGGGCGATTAAGAGATTGGGAGAAAGCAGAGGACTCACCGCCAAGAGCGGCCGCAAAGGGCAGAAAAGAAGAGATCCACAGATTTCACAGATTCAAAGGATTTCCAGAAGGGTTTTCTGAACTCTCTGAATCCTTCAAATCCGTGTAATCCGTGTCCCTCGCTTCTTCTTCTTCTTCTTCTTCTTCTTCTTCTTCTTCTTTGCGCCTTTGCGGTGAACTCTCTGCGCGATCCGCGTGCGCGGGCTGGATCGAGATCGTGAGGATGTCGATCACTTCGAGCACGATACGACGGATGAGCAATCGGTAGGACATGCGAGGATTCTAGCGGTCGGCGGCGTGCCAAAGGTGACATTTTGTGACAATCCGAACAGCAAGTTGTGGATTGCGAGGGGCAAGTTGTAAACCTATAACTTCTGCATTCGATTTTTCCGTGGATCGGGTAGAATTGATGCAGTGTTTTCTGAAAAAGAAGGGGGACAGAAATGGCGGAGAGTCAGCCGTTTAAGAACTATTACGGACCGGCGTTGGTGACTGATCTGGCGGCGCGGGTGGCCGCGGTTTATCCGTCCTTTGCAGTGGAGGCGTTCACCGCTGAGGTGACACCGCTGCTGGAACCGCTGGAATTGAAGGCGCGGGTGTGGGCAATTTCAGATGGGCTACGTCGTCATCTGCCCGCGGACTACCCCGAGGCGGTGGCGATCCTGTTGCAGATCCTGGGGCCGGAGATTCCGGTGGAAGCGGGGATGTTCAACGAGGGCTGGTATCTGCTGCCCATCGCCCAGTTTGTAGAGGAGTATGGGCTGGATCACTTCGACCTTTCCCTCGATGCCATGTACGAGATCACCAAACGGCACACCGCCGAATTTGCCGTGCGCCCCTACCTCCTTGCCGATGCCGAGCGGGTGCTGGCGCGGTTGCGCGAGTGGGTACACGATCCCAGCCCGCACGTGCGCCGCTGGGTCAGTGAGGGGACGCGTCCACGCCTGCCCTGGGGCAAACGACTCGACATCTTCATCCGTCACCCTGAACAAACGCTGGCGCTGCTCGAATATCTCAAAGACGATCCCGAACTCTACGTGCGTAAATCGGTGGCCAATCACCTTAACGACATCGCCAAAGATCACCCACAACTCGTCGTCGACGTGACCGCACGCTGGCACGCCGACGGCAGCGCGGGGACGCGCTGGATCGTGCAGCATGCGCTGCGCACATTGGTGAAGAACGGCGATGCCGCCGCGCTGGCCGTCCTCGGTTTCGATGCGGAGATCCCGGCGCGGGTGACCGACTTCCGCGTCGAACCAGCGTCGATCCGTATCGGCGAAGCTGTGCGCCTGTCGCTGACGCTGGTCAACGATGGCGATGTCGCCCACGATCTGGTGATCGACTTCCGCGTGCATTTTGTCAAAGCCAACGGCAAGCGCAGCCCCAAAGTCTTCAAGTGGACGAAGTGTACGCTGCAACCGGCTGAATCGATTACGCTTACAAAGGTAGTTTCGATGGTCCCTGTCACCACCCGAAAGCTCTATGTTGGTCGTCACGCCGTGGATGTGCAGGTCAACGGGCAGGTGTTGGCGATGGCGGAATTCGAGCTGAGCAAATAACTATGCTCAAGGCGTCACCCGGTCCGATTCCATCCACCAGCTTTGGCGCTGCGCTCAAATATCTGCGCAAGCGCGCCCGCCTGACCCAGGACGAACTTGGACGCGCCGTCGGCTATGGACGCGAACAGATCGCCCGCCTCGAAAACGGCAACCGCCTGCCCGATCTCACGGTGCTGGCCGCACTCTTTGTCCCCGCGCTGGGGCTGCAACGCGAACCTCAGATCGTATCACAATTCATGGAACTGGCCGGCGCGGCGCGCCTGACGGCCCAACCCGCCGAAGACCCCGCCCAAATCACGGTGACACACACCATCCACCGCAGCGTAGAAGTGACGCAGGCCGTGCTCGAACCAACTTCGCTGCCCGCCCTGGCCGCAGACGCCGTCCACACGCTGCCTGCGCCGCTGTTGCCCCTCATCGGCCGCGAGGATGCCGTAGCGCGCTGCTGCGCCGTCCTGCGTGGGGATGCGCGTCTGCTCACACTTATCGGCCCGCCTGGTGTGGGCAAAACGCGGCTGGCGCTTGAGATCGGACGGCGGCTGACCCCAGACTTTGCCAACGGCGCAGCCTGGGTGTCTCTGGCCTCCACCCAAAGCGAGGACGACCTGATCAGCGCGCTGACTCTGGCGTTGACGATCCCGCCCAATCCCAACCACGCGCCCGCTGCGTCGCTGCGCGCCTACCTGGCCAATCACCGGCTGCTGCTCGTCTTAGACAATTTTGAGCATCTGACGGCAGCGGCGCCCATCCTTCTCACGTGGCTACAGGCCGCGCCATGGCTAAAGATCCTCTGTACCAGTCGCTCGGCGCTCGATCTCTACGGCGAGTACGAATTGACCGTGCCGCCGCTGACCCTGCCCGATCTGACCCACCTGCCGCCGACGGAACAACTGACGCAGATTTCTGCCGTGCGCCTGCTGGTGGAGCGCATTCAGGCTGTCGATCCGAATTTCAGCCTCAGCGACGCCAACGCCGACACAATCGCCGGCCTGTGTGTGGCGTTGGATGGCCTGCCGCTGGCGCTGGAACTGGCGGCAGCGCGCGGACGTACCCTCTCTCCTCAGGATCTGCTGCAACAGCTCGTAGCCGCCAGGCATGGCTTTCAGTCTGCGCCGTCGCTGTTGGCACAGACCAAACGGGGCGTCGATGACCGTCACCACACGCTGCAAGAGGCCATCGATTGGAGTTTCCGTCTGCTGACGCCGGCACAGCAGCGCGCCTTTGCGCAGTTGGGTGTCTTCGCGGGCGGTGGCACACTCGACGCCGTTGTGGCCGTCTGTGCTGCATCCGTCACCGATGTGCAGGCGTTGGCTCAGGTCAGCCTTGCTCAACTCACGGTAGATGAAGCAGGCCATCTGCCGACGCGTGTCCATCTGCTGGAAACGCTGCGCGCCTTCGCCGTCGACCAACTGAATGCAACCGGTGATCTCCTCACTCTGCAACGTCGCCATGCTGAGCACTTCGCCGCAGCGGTGCAGGAACTGTTCAACGGTCTCCTGGGAGAGGATCAGGCGCGCTGGATGCGGCGCGGCGTCGCCGATTTGGAGAACTATCGGGCGGCGTTGCGATATTGCCTGGCCGAAGAAGACGGCGAATTGGCGACGATGTTGGCGGGTGGGCTGTGGTGGTTCTGGTATCGTCAAGGCTTGCTGCACGAAGGACGCGCCTGGCTCGATGCCGCCCTACGCTGCCCCGTCCGCGGCGATGCGGCGGATGCGGACTACCGGCGGCAGCGTGCGCGTGTGCTCAACGGCGCGGGGGCGTTGGCCACCGAAGTGGGCGATCTGGCCGCCGCGCTGCGCTACCACGAGGAAGGTCTGTCTTTGCGGCAGGCGCTGGGGGATCGGCAGGGCGAGGCCGACATCCTCCACAACATGGCGCTGACGGCGCGTACCCAGGGCGACTACGCCCAATCGCTGGCCTGGCTGGAAGAATCGCTGAAGATCGTCGCCAATCTAGGAACCAACATCGACGAAGATGTGATGGGTCTGGCCAACATGGGCATCACCTACTTCGACATGGCCGACGCCGAACAGGCGCGCCGCTGGCTGGAACGCGCGTTGACAGCGGCGCGGGGGCAACAAGATGACTGGCGCACGGCCTACGTGGGCGCGGCGCTGGCCGGCGTCCTATGTGCGCTGGGCAACGTGGACGCCGCCGAGGCGCTGGCGCAGGAAAGTTGCGATCTGTACGAGCATCAGGGCGACACGTTCTACGTCCTCGAAGCGCTGTTGGTGTTGGCCCAGGCAGCCCTACGCCGCGGAGATAGTCCACGAGCAGGCGAACTCAGCCGACGCGTGCTAGCGGGCTACCGCGCCATCAATGATCCACACGGCATGGCCGGCGCGTTGCAGATGCAGGCGTGGCTGGCGCTGGCCGATCCCACCGCATCGTTCGACACAACGCCGGCAGCGCTCCTCTACCAACAGGCGTGTTCGCTTCGCCTCTCTGTGCAGCGCGCTCTTTCGCCCCAGGAACTCAGCGAGTACCAGAGGCTGGAGAATGCGGTGTATCGGGTTTCAACGATGACAAGCGATATGAGATTTGCAGCAGACCCTTTGCATGATATAATCTAGGCAAATAGTCTGACTGAAGCGCGGCAAAATCAACAACTCCCCCACCTATACGCCGCCTCAACTCTCACTCGTGTCGAATCTCGACGTGTTTTCCTTTGACTAAGGAGCAAATTCCATGAATTTCGGCCCAACAGAACTTATCTTGATCCTGGTGATCATCGTGATCTTCTTCGGCGTGGGGCGTCTGCCCGAAGTCTTCGGGGCCGTTGGCAAGGGCCTGCGTGAATTCCGCAAGCAAGCCGGCGAAGAAGCCAACGAAGCCAAGAAAGACGACAGCACCACCAATTCCAGCGAAGGCACTGCCGCCTAGGCGCGTTGCCCCGCTGCGGCTCGATAGATGCCCATCGGGCTGCTAAATTCAATCGCAATTGAAACCGGTTGCTCGTGTTCGGGCAACCGGCTTCGTTCTACCTGGTAAATCCCGGCGGAAATGGACCATGTCTCGACTAGCGGTAACGAAGCCGCATTTCTGCCGTGGTATTTACGACATGACGTACTAGGACCAGAAGAAGGCCTCTGTGTGAAGTTCCTGCGAACCGTTGCTCTACTTTCGGCGGCGCTGACCGTCGTCCTCTCTCAATTCCTGCTGTCTTCCGTTGAATCGATCAATTCTTTGCCTGCCCGGCTGTATGAACTGCTGCCCGGGCTGCGTTCGCTTACCTTGTGGTCGGCGGGCGACTTGCAAGGGCTGGCGCTGCTGCTGGTGACCGCGGGCGCGCTCGTCTTCGGGTTGGTGGCGCAGCCGTGGGAGCCGTCGCAGTTTGTGGAACGGCAGCGGATCACCCCGCGACGAGGGCGCTTGGGCGCGGTATTGGTTGGGGCGGCGTTGGTGCTTGGCGTGGCGGTGTTCCTTTTCTGCTGGCGAGAGGCAAGCGAACCGATCTGGTTGCTCACTGCGTGGGCAGCGTCGATTGTTCTCGTGTTGGCGGGTGCAGGTTTGATGACGGTGCAACCGGGCGCGACGGATGATTCACCGCCGACGGCGCACCCTGAGGCCGGTTGGCCCTTGCTGTTGCTCGTGCTGGTTGGGGTGGGGCTGTTGACAAGTTGGCAACTGGGCGATCTGCCCATGCAGGTGACCGACGCCGCCGTGGTCCACGGGTTGCAGTCCAAAGTGCTGCTCACCGGCGCCGAGATCCGCGTCTTCGCGCCGGGGTGGGACAATCTGCCGCTTTTTGCGTTCTACCCGGCGGCGCTGGCCGCATTCCCCAACGGCGACATTTTCCTCGGCAGCCGACTTGCCGGGATGGCAGCCGGGCTGCTGACGGTCTTTGGCGTGTGGCTGCTCGGTTGCGAGCTGTTTCGTCGGCCACCCGTTCGCGTTGACGGCTACCGCCTGCGCGACGACGGACGCAGCGCCGCCCTGATCGCCGCCATCGTCACCGGCCTGGGCTACACCTTTGTCCATTTCAGCCGGCAGCCGCTCTTTTTGGAGCCGGTGGCCTGGGGGACGCTTTCGCTTTGGGCGCTGCACCGCGGGCTGCGCAGCGGCAGCCGTCTCTCCTTGGCGCTGAGCGGCCTGTTCCTGGGGGTGACGGCGCTGCTCTACGTCAGCGGGTGGATCTTTGTGGCGGTGGCGCTGGTCTGGTGGATCTGGATCGCGCTGGGACGCGGTCACTGGCTGCACGGTGACCACGGCGTGGGCCGGCGCGGCTTGGGCGTGTGGGCGGCAGGGGGCTTGGTCTTCGCTGCGCCGGTGATCGGGGTGTGGCTGCGGTTGCCCGATCTGTTCGAGCAGCGGTTCCTGTCGGCCACGGTCTTCGAGGCGGCGGCGTTGGCGCGCATGGAGGCATTCTTCGGCGTGCAGGGATTGCCGGCTGTGCTGTGGGAGAGCTTTCGACGCAGCCTGCTCACCATCAACTACTACGCCGACACCAGCGTCGTCTTCGGTTTCGATGGGCCGATGTTCGATCCGTTTGTGGGCGCGCTGCTGATCATGGGCGCGGGTGTGATCATCCTCAACCTGGATCGGCTGTTGAGCTGGCTGCTGTTGACATGGCTGGGCTTGACGCTGCTCCTGGGCGGCGCGTTGACCGAAGGCGCGCCGTTCTGGCCCTACCTGCTGCCGCTGTTGCCCGTCTCCGGCCTGATTGCCGGGCTGGCGGTGGAACGCTGGCGGGCGACGTTGCTGCTCACCGGCGGGCCGTGGCTGCGTCATGTGGGGACGGTGGCCGCGTTGGGGTTGCTCCTGTGGTCGGGCGCGCGCAATTGGGTTACCTACTACGAGCACTACTCGCTTTTGGATCAACCTGCGGCCGAGGCGTCGGTGATCCACATCGGGCGCGCGCTGCGTACGCTGTCACCTGGGCAGACGCCCTACCTGGTGGTTGGCGACGGACGGCCAGCCTGGGATGATCCGCGCATCGAGTACCTGGCCGGCGCCGTCTACGACGCCCTGCCACACGGCGAACTGCAACTGGAATCCCTGCCCGATGCGCTGCCCGCGGGCGGCGTCATCCTGCTCCTGCCCGAAGACCAGGTGCTTTCGTCGGTCCTGGCGTCCCACTTCCCCGACGGCGTCTACCGCATCCTGCGCGATCGGCAGAGCAACCCCATCACGGTGATTTATGGGGATTGGGGACTGGGGACTAGGGACTAGGGATTGGGGACATGGCGACACCTGCGAAAATTTCGAGCGTTACTCTGATCCCGGACTCGTCCGCCCGCGCTCCCAAGTCCCCGATCCCCAGTCCCCAATCCCCAATCCCCGATCCCCAGTCTTCGCGCCGCTTCCTCATTGTCCTCGTGCTCTTTGTCAGCTTTCGGTTGCTGGCGATCTTGCTGTTTCGGCCTGGGGGCTTCGTCGCCGATTTTTCGGACCGGGATTTTTACTTCGAGTGGGGGCGACTGACGGCAGGCGGTTATCGCATCTATGAGGATCTGTGGGCCGTCTATCCGCCGCTCTTCCCGGCCATGATGTTGTCGATCTTCGAGATGGCGGCGCGTGTGCCGCCGTGGGTAGATAACCGGCTCTTCTTCAATGTCTTCCTTAGCACGGTGCTGCTCGTCTTCGAGACGGGCAACCTGGTGTTGATCTACCGGCTGGCGCGGCGGATCGCAGTGGTGGACCCGCTGTGGCCGGCGCTGCTCTACGCGCTGTGCTTTGCTCCTGTCTACACACTGCTGGGTTGGTTCGAGTCGATGCCGCTCTTCTTCCTGTTGCTGGGGCTGGAACTGCTGCTGATGCGTCGCCGCTGGGCGTGGATGGGCAGCGCGGTGGCCGTCGCTTTGGGCTTCCTCACCAAGTTGACGCCGATCCTGCTGATCCCTGTGGCCGTGCGCGTGCTGGGCGCAAAGTTGAGCGTGTTTGCAGCCCGGCGCGAGTGGATCAACCGCCGCTCGCCGGGGAATCTGCTGCGCCCTGTGCTCTACACAGCCGCCTTCGCGGTGACAGTGGTGGCGGTGGCCTACCCCATCGTGGGGACGAACCTCGATCTGGCGCTGAGCAGCTTCCGCGTCCAATCGATCCGGCCACCGTGGCAGAGCCTGTGGGCGGTGCTCGACGGCTATTTCAGCTTCGGCCTCGTCCCCCTGGACATGCGCAACCTGGCCGGTCTCGCCGGCCCGCTGTGGGAAAGCCGCCTGCCGTGGATGTGGATCTCCCTGGCCTTTGTGATCCTCTACGCCTGGCTCTACACCCGCCCCTACGATTGGACACGGCCGCGCACGGTCGTGTCGTTCACTGCGCTGAGCGTCACCTGGCTTTTTCTGTACAGCAAGGGCTGGAGTCCGCAGTTTGTGATCTGGCTGCTGGCTTTCCTTGTGCTGCTGCTGCCCAACCTGCGCGGGGTGATGATCGGCGTCGTGCTCACTGGGATCAATGCGGTGGAGGCGGCAGGATTCTTGATTATGCTGCCCAACGAGCATTGGATCCTGTGGGGGACGGTGCTGCTGCGCACGATATTGTTGATCGTCCTTGCCGTGGAGTTTGCCGGGCAGATTTGGCCGTCACCGCGCGCACGGGCCGTGCGCCGCGCCGCCGCCGTCCTGGCGTGGACGACGATGGGCGTGTCTTTGATCGCGGCGGTGGTCGCGCTGCCCCGCGCCGCTGTGGCCTACGGCGAACGCCGACTGGCCGAAAACCCATGCGTGGGCGTGGTCGAGACGTTGCAGGTTCAAGCGGCATGGCCGTCTGCGCTGGTGGCCACCGAATCGATCCAGGCGTGGGAGTGGCTCTACCCGTGGCTGCGCACCGACTACGATATTTATGTTGTGGACGGCTACAGCCCGGATCGCACTGCCGCCGAAGTGGGTGCAGAACGGTTAGCCGCGCAGGTGACCGGGCAGCCCGAGTTCTGGTGGGTCTCTTGGCTGGGCAGCGATGCCGCTGAAACGTCGTTGCAGACGCAGATCACGGCGCACTTCTTCGACGATCCAGCCGTCACCGTGCTTGAGACACAACGTCATGGCGCGTGTGCGCTGAGCCGGGTGGCGCAGGTCCCCGCGCAGGCCCTGGCCGTCGCCGACGTGGCCGGTGGGCCGATTTCGCTGCTCGCCGCGCAGACAGGCACGGCGCAACCTGGAAAGACGCTGCATGTCGTATTATACTGGCAGGCCGCGCTGCGCGTGGACGAACGCTACACCGTCTTCACGCAGTTGACATCGCCCGACGGCGTCCTCATCGCCCAACAGGACAACTATCCTGTGCGCGGCCTGGCCCCCACCGACACCTGGCAGCCCGGCGTGGTGGTGCGCGATCCCTACGAACTCGCCGTCCCCGCCGGTGCAGCGCCGGGCGTGTACGAGTTACACATCGGCCTCTACACGGCGGAGGGGAGGCGTCCGCTGGTGCGAGGCGATGGGACGGCAGGGGATTTTGTGACGATGATGATAGAGATTGGGCGATTAGGCGATTAGGAGATTTCAGAATTTTAGTGATCCACGAAGACACACGAAGAACCACGAAGAGGAGAAGAGAGGGACACAGATTTCAGGATTATCAGGACAAGCAGCGCGAAAAACCTTCTGGCTGCTCTTCTCTGCCCTTGTGTGTCTTCGTGTGCCTTCGTGGATCATTTTTTCTCTAGTTTCTGCTAAGCGCCCAATCTCTGTTTCCGCCGATCTTTGCCAAATTCACACCCAACTTTCTATGCAATCTTCCTCTCTCGCCGACATCAGCCGCTACGACCGCAGCATCGCCTTCCTGGTGATCTGTTTTCTTTACGCGTGCTATTTGCTCACCTTCACCGGCGTGATCCAGAGCAGCGACGGGCTTTCGATGTTCGCCACCACCGAGAGCATTGTGCGCCGCGGCGACGTGGACTCGAATCAGTTGCTGTGGATGGGTATTCAGCAGGGCAGTTTCGGCGCGGACGGGGAACTATACAGCCGCAAGGGCGCGGGGATGGGGATGCTGGCGTTGCCGCTGGTGTGGCTGGCGCAGCAGTGGACAGCGTTGGGCCTGGTGCAGATGGCGCTGCTGCTCAACCCGATCCTCACGGCGTGGACGGGCGGTCTGCTCTACCGCACGGTGATCCGGTTGGGCTGGAGCCGCTTCGTGGCCGTGGTGACGGCGCTTGCCTTCGGCCTGGCAACCCTGGTCTGGCCGTACACGCAGACATTTTTCAGCGATCCGGTGGCAATGTGGGGGCTTTTCGGCGCGCTTTACAGCGTCCTCGCCTACAGCCAGAGTCGACGCAAGCGCTATCTTTTCCTCGGCGGCATCGCCTGGGGACTGGCCTACCTGGCGCGTTCGATCAACCTGGTGACGCTGCCTGTCTACGTCCTCGCGCTGTGGCTGGCGATGGGGGAGATGGACGAACGCTATGATCTGCGCTCGATCCTGGTCGAGCACCTGCGCGAGTGGATCATCTTCGGCTTTCCGATTCTGGCGGCGGGGCTGTTTTCGCTGTGGTGGAATTGGCTGCGCTACGGCGGGCTGTTTGATACAGGCTATGTGGAAAGTGAATCGTTCAGCGGCGCGTGGCTTGCCGGGATCTTCGGGCTACTGGTGAGCCCGGGGCGGGGAATTTTGTGGTACAGCCCGGTGCTTTTGCTGGCGTTGCCGGGGATCGGCTGGTTTCGGCGCAACCTGCGCTGGTTCCTGGCCGCGGTGACCGGCGTCACGCTGATCTACGTGGGGCTTTACGCCAAGTGGTACATGTGGCACGGCGGCTACAGTTGGGGTCCGCGTTTTCTGGTGCCGGTGTTGCCCTTCGTGATGGCGCTGAGCGCGCCCACGTGGCAGCGCGTCTTCGAGGCGAGAAGTTGGGGCTTCGTGGGCCGCGCCGGGGCTGCGATCCTGTTGATCGGTTCGCTGGGCGTGCAGTGGTTGGGGTTACTTGTCCCCTTTTCGCTGGTGCAGGATTGGCTGGCGCAGACGGTGACGCCGCTCTTTGCGCCGGAGACGTTCACCCAGTGGCGTTATTCGCCGCTGATCTTGCAGTGGCGCTACCTCACGCCCGATCACCTGCACTTTGCCTGGTGGCGCGCCGGTGTGGACGGCGCGGATTGGCCGTCGTTACTCCTGATTGCGGCGACGACGGCGGTGGGCGGCTGGTTGCTCTTGCGCCAGACGTGGCAGGATCGCACACTGGGCGAGCGGTTGCCCAACTGGGTCTATGGCGGCGCGCTGCTCCTGGTGACGTTGGGGCTGTTGGTGCGTTACCAGCCGGTCCTCAGCGGCGGAGACGAGGCCACGGCGCGCTTCATCGAAGACCACGAAGCGCAGGATGACGCCGTCCTCTACTTGCGGCCTGTCGAGACGCAGCAGTTCGCCAACGCCTATCACGGCGCGCTGCCGGTGTACGGCTTCTTCCCGTCCTTCCCGCTGACCGCGGACGACGCACAATGGCTCGAACGCCTATCCACCCAGTATCGGCGGCTGTGGGTGTTGCCTGATTTTGCGCCGCCGGATCGCTCCGGCTGGGAACGCGAACTGCGTCGAGATGCTTTCCTGGTCACCGATCAGAGGGTGGGTTGGGACGCACAGCGCGTGGTGCTTTACGCGCTGCCTGCGGCGCAACCGCTCGCTGAAACGGGCGTGGGCATCGAGTTCGGCGATCCGGCATGGGCGCGTCTCAACGGCTATGGCTACACCGAGACGACGCAGCCTGGCCAAGAACTGTTGCTGACGCTGGCGTGGGAGAGTCTGCGAGCGGTGGCGCAGGATTTTCACGTCTTTGTGCATCTGCTCAACGCCGCCGGCGAGCGCGTGGATCAACGCGACGGCCAACCTGTGCTGTGGACACGCCCAACCACCACCTGGCAACCCGGCGAGCACATCGAAGATCGCTACGGCCTGCTCCTGCCAGACACGCTACCACCTGGCGACTATCGCATCCTGGTGGGGTTATACGATCCAGTCACCGGCGAGCGTCAACCCGTCAACGTGGGGCCTGACGCTGCGGTGGACCTGGGTCCAATCCGGGTGGAGAGATGAGACAACGCGCTGACTGAATCGGCCAGAAGTTAATCGCCTAATCGCCCAATCGCCAAGTATCAACTTGATAACATTGAATGACTGATCGCACGGAAACAAGGAATCACGTATGCGCGTCATTGCGGGTAGCGCCAAAGGACATTCGCTTCAATCGGTGCCGGGCGACTCGACTCGGCCAATTACAGATCGAGCCAAGGAGGCGCTTTTTTCGATCTTTGGGGATTGGATCGAAGGGGCGCGTGTGCTCGATCTATTCGGCGGCACCGGCGCGGTGGGCATCGAAGCGTTGAGTCGCGGCGCGGAACATGTCACCTTTTTAGATCGCAACCGCCGCGCCGTGGAGACGATCCGCGCCAATCTGGTCCATTGTCGCGTGCAGGAATCTGCGTCGGTGCAGCAAGGTGACAGCTTCGCTTTCCTCGAACGCTACCGCGGTGAAGCGTTTGATCTCGTCTTTGTTGCGCCGCCGCAGTACCAGGATCTGTGGCGCAAGGCGCTTCTGCTTGTGGACGGCCGCCCCGAAATGCTCTACGAAGACGGCATGGTGGTGGTGCAGATCCATCCCCGCGAAGAGCGCGCCGGTAGAACTGAAATCGCTGGTCGAGTTCGACAGGCGCACGTATGGATCGGTGTTGTTGATCTTCTACGAGTTGTTGGGGGCTGATCAAGAAGATGGCGGGGATGACGGGGATGGTGGAGATGATGAGGTGATGCAATAAAAAAGCGGCGTCACTGGCGGACGCCGCTTTTATTGCGAGGTGTGCTTATTCGCTGGCAGCAACCGAGAAGAAGACGGCCTGACCTTCGGCGGCGTCTTCGCTCACGGTGACTGTGGCGAGGCTGTCGCTGGTGAGGTCGAAGCCCAGCGCGTCGTCAACAGAGACGATGTACTCGCCCGCAGCCAGTTCGGCAAAGAGCCGCCGGCGTCGGTGGTCTGCGCTGTCATCACGCTTCGCCTTCTGCCGGGGTCAGCGTGGAAAGGTGGCGCCGACCAGCGCTTCTTCGTCATCGTTCAACATGCCGTCGGCGTTGTTGTCGACGAAGAGGTAGGCAGCCACGCTGTTGGCGGCCAATGCGGCCTCGGAGACGACCATCGGCATGGCCATCGCTTCGGCAGCCGGTGCTTCCTCAGCGGCGGCCTCGGCAACCGGTGCTTCTTCGGCAGCCGGTGCTTCTGCGACGGCCACAGCTTCCATCGGCGCGGCGGCTTCTGCTTCCTCAGCCTGCATGGCGTTCATTTCGCTCAGCGCCTGCGACAAAGCAGCAGTGAGGTGTCCGAAGTTACGGCGGGTCACTTCGAGTTCGGCCATGGCCACACCCTGCGAAGAGACCTGTTCATCCAGGGCAGTCAGGCTGGCGTCCAGTGCAGAAAGACTGGTCTGCACCTGATTGAGGGCGCCGCCTTCGCCTTCGATGGATTCAAGGCGGCTGCCGAGTGACGTCCATGTTGTGGCTGACTGCCTTGCCAGGTTTTCGTCGATACGGGTGATGCTGGCGCGTAATGACTCGCCACCGCGCCCGTGAAGCGCAGGGTGCCATTGTTAATAATGGCGAGGATCAGCAAGGTTGCCAACACACCCAGGACTGCTCCACCAAGGGCTGCGCCAAACGCTTCGAGCGACTCGCTAGAACGAGCAAACTCCAGCTTGGGTGGCTCTTCGTGGGTTTCCGTGTTTTCCTTTTTCTCAGACGCAGTTGATTGATTCATTCTCATAGGTTCCTGTTGTACGCTCATACTACTCCTTTTCACTCTTGGCTGAGGGATATCACTTCGTGGCTCGATTGGAGGAGCCGGGGAAAACTACAGTACTCGTGAACTTTGTCACATAGAGGATTGATGGCTCTATCATAGTCTGCGACGTTGACCCGCGTCAAGTTTCGTGCCATACAATTCCTCTACGGTTTTTGTGTGGTAATGGACAAAAGTTGTGTGATATTGGGCGAAAAAGATTGGTTCCGCATTTGAATCCGAGGCTATAATCGCAACATGTCTTCCCGAACTGAAACCCACTTCACCGAACCTGAGTTATCTGATGCCACACTTGAGTTTCTGCTTTCGTCTGAGGCTGCGGCGGCACTGTCTGCGCTAAAAGAGAGAGACGTCGGCGAAGGGCAGACAGTTCCAGTGTTGGCGGAATTGCCGCGTATGCGCCCGAAATCGCGGGCGCCCTGCTCAGCCTGATCCGCCTACGTCGACGTGCCCAGGACAAATTTCCTAGCGCCGAACGTCTCTTCTTCACGGCGGAAGCGCTGGAACAGGCTACAGCCCACGCCATCGCCGATGCGCGCTGCCTGGATCGACCGTTTTGCCCCGCCAGGAACTGTCCTCGATCTGGGGTGCGGCGTCGGTGGAGACACGCTGGCGCTGGCGCGTTATCGTCATGTCATCGCCTACGAGACGTCGCCGACGCGATTGCGCTTTGCCCAGGCCAACGCCGCCGCGCTCGACCTCGCCGACCGTGTCGAGTTTCGCCTGGCCGACTGGACCGAGGAGCTGTCCGCAGGGCGATTGCCGTCGGCTGCGGCTGCGTTTGCGGATCCTGCCCGCCGTGTGGACGGGCGGCGGGTCTTCAGCCTGCACCAGATGCAGCCGCCGATTTCGCTGCTGCTGCAACTTCAGGCGCAGATCCCGGCACTGGGGATCAAAGTTGCCCCAGTTGTCGCGGACAACGAGATCCCGAGCGAGTGTCATACGCTTTTCGTAAGCCACGCGCGGACATGCAAAGAGGCCGTGCTCTGGTTCGGTCCTCTGCGCGGGGACGCCGCCACACGCTGGGCGCTTGTGCATGACGGCAGCGACTGGCATCGCTTCGACGCCTCGCTACGTCCCCCGCCGGTCGGTTCGCTGGGTGTAGGCCATTATCTCTACGAACCCGATCCGGCGCTGATCCAAGCCAGTTGCTTCGCCGAACTGTGTAGACGCTTCGGCGCGCACCTTTTCGATCCGCAGATTGCCTACCTGGTGGGGGAACGCCTCGTGGCAGATGATTTGGTGTGGCCGTCGGCCCAGCGTTTTCAGATCGAAGAGATCTGCTCGGTAGCCTGAAGGCGCTCAACCGTCGCCTGAAAGCGCTGAATATCGGAACAGTCGAACTGAAGAAGCGTGGTTCTCCCATCCGAACCGGAGTCCTTGCGGCCACGGCTTACACTGTCGCCGGGCGGGCGGGACGCGGCGGTCATCTTTACTCGGCGCGGGGACGAGCGGTTGACGGTCCTGGCGCGGCGGGCATGAAGGTGAAAGGGTGAGGGTGAATACATGTTGTCCTCCTTCATTCCTACACGCCAACTTGCACCTGTCACCTGCAAACCCCACGAAAGGACATACCCGCATGACCACCCCAACCGTCCCCCCAACGAAGAATCGCTGATCCCGCTGGCCGCCGTGGGCGAGGCGCTGATACCGCCGCGGACTGGTGGCGGCGCTGGCCGAAAGCTGTACTGGCGGCCTTGTGGGCCATCTGATCACGGAGATTGCCGGGAGTTCGGCGTGGTTCGCCGGTAGCGCCGGCGTCTACGCTACGCCGCCAAGGAAGCCATCGTCGGCGTGGATCACGAGACGCTGGAACGTGAGGGAGCGGTGAGCTACGATGTGGCGGCGCAGATGGCGCAGGGTGCGCTGCGTGTCTACGGGGCCGACGTGGCGGTGTCCGTCACCGGGATAGCGGGGCCTGGCGGCGGGACGCCGGAGAAAGCCGACGGGCCTCGTCCACTTTCACCTCAGCGCCAAAGACGGCGTCGAAGAAGCCCACCGCCAGGTTTGGCCTGCGGATCGCCGCGGCAACAAGTTGCTCAGTGCGGAGTATGCGCTGCGGATGTTGTTGGTGTATGCGGAGAAGCGACTGGGGCATCGGCGTTAAGTTAAGGTCAAACGAAAGTGCCGGGGACTTCACGTTGGACGAGTCGCCAGGAGTGATGACCCCGTCTCGCTGCGACGAAAAGTCCCCGGCACTTGCTCGTATGGCGCTTATCTTAACGCCGATGGGCGACTGGGGACTGGGGATTCTTTGTAGACACGGATTGGAGGAAACACGGATTTCAGAACAGATAATTCTGGAATCCGTGTTCTCTCCAATCCGTGTCCACAAAAATCTGTTAAAATTCTCAACGGGAGATCGAACCGGCAACCAAGATCACAGACTCAACCCAGTCCCCAGTCCCCAGTCCCCGTTCGCCAGTCCCCAACGCCCAATCACCCTTGCACCAGCGATTGCCCGCCGTCGATCCACAGCTCGGTGCCGGTGATGTGGCTGCTGGCGCTGCTCACGAGGAAGAGGATCAGATCGCTGGTCTGATCGATGGTGCCCGGGAGTTTGCCGGTGAGCGGAATCGTACCCGCCGGGTATTGGACGGGCCACTTGATCTCCTCGATGCCGCGGCGGTCGGTGTTGTCGCCGATTTCGGTGGCGATCCAACCGGGGCAGATGCAGTTGATGCGCACTTTGAACGGCGCCAGTTCGGGGGCCAGCATCTTGGTCATGGCGAGCTGACCGGCCTTTGAGGCCGAATAGGCGGTAGCGCCGGTGTTGCTGAACATGCGTGTGCCGTTCACCGAAGAGACCACCACCACGGCGCCGCCCTGTTTCTTGAGGTGCGGCGTGGCATATTTGATGGTGAGGAACGTCCCCTTGAGGTTGATGCCCAGGGTGGTGTCCCAATCTTCGGGGGTGAGTTCTTCGATGGACGCCCACACGCCGTTGATGCCGGCGTTGGCCACCACAATGTCGAGCCGACCCCATTTGTCCACGATCTGCTGCACGGCAGCTTCCATCTGCGCCGCGTCCGACACATCGCCGGTGATGATCAGCGCCTCGCCGCCGGCGTCTTCGATCTCGGCGGCTACGTCTTTCAACTGCTTTTCGGTGCGGCTGAGGATGGCAACCTTGGCCCCTTCTTTGGCCATGATCACCGCCGCGCCCTTGCCAATGCCCGAACCCGCACCGGTGACAAACGCCACCTTGTCCTGTAGTTGCATGGGGGAATTTCTCCTGTTGATTTTTGGGGGGAGTGATTCGTGATCGTGTTGCGTGATTCGTGGGTTGAGGAATTTGGCTGGGCATTGGTGATGATCGGGTTGAGATAGTGCGTAGTTGTGTTGAGCACCTACGCACTACGCACTATCTCTGCACGACAACACCCAAGCCACCCCCACAGATTCTCAACCCACGAATCACGCAACACGATCACGCATTACAGTTCAGATGACCGCGTCGCAAACCTGTCCTTCACCATCGTCGTGAACTCGCTCAGCGGCATGCCGTTGTTGCGCGAGCCGTCGCGTTTGCGCAGCGCCACCGTCTCTTCTGCCATCTCGCGGTCGCCCACCACCAGCATGTAGGGGACCTTCATGAGCTGCGCCTGGCGGATCTTGTTGTTCATGCGTTCAGAACCTAGATCCGCCGTCACGCGCACGCCTTCGGCCTTCAACTGGCGGCGGATGCGTTCGGCGTAGTCGTTGTGCGCCTCGGTGATGGGGATCACCCGCACCTGCTCAGGCGACAACCACACCGGGAAGTTGCCGGCGTAGTGCTCGATCAGGAAGCCCACCAGCCGCTCGTGCGTACTCAGCGGCGCGCGGTGAATGCACAGTGGCGTCTCCTGCTGACCGTCGGCGTTGACAAACGTGAGGTCGAATCGATCCGGCTGGGCAAAGTCGACCTGATTCGTGGCCAGCGTGAACTCGCGGCCAATGGCGCTCCAGATCTGCACATCGATCTTGGGGCCGTAGAAGGCGGCTTCGTCGGGCACTTCCACAAAGGGGACGTTGCCGTCTGTCATCGCCTTGCGCACCATTTCTTCCGTCTTCTCCCACGGAAGCGGGTTGTCGATGTACTTCTTGCCCAGCCCCGCGGATGATGCGTGCTGAGTCGCATCACGAAGCGGTCGATGCCGAACAGATCGAAGTAGCGCCGGTAGAGCGCGATGACGCCCATGAACTCCTGCTCGAACTGTGATTCGGCGCAGTAGATGTGGGCATCGTTCATCTGCATGGAACGCACGCGCATCAGGCCGAAGAGTTCACCGCTCTTCTCGTAGCGGTAACACGTACCGTACTCGGCGAAGCGCACCGGCAGGTCGCGGTAGCTGTGCAGTTTGGCCGCGTACAGCTTGTGATGGAACGGGCAGTTCATCGGCTTGACGTAGTAGCGAACGCCCTCCATCTCCATCGGTGGGTACATGCTCTCGGCATAGTACGGCAGATGACCGCTGTGCAGGAAGAGATCTTCCTTGGCCAGGTGCGGCGAGCGGACACGATCATAGCCGGCCTCCAACTCCACTTCTTTGGCCAGGCGCTCCAGTTCCTCGATGATCACGGCGCCGTTGGGTCGCCACAGGGGCAGGCCGGGGCCGACCTCTTCGTCGAAGATGAAGATATCGAGATCGCGGCCCACCTTGCGATGATCGCGCTCGCGTGCTTCTTCCAGTTGCTTGAGGTAGGCGGCCAGTTCTTTCTTGTTGCGCCACGCCGTACCGTAGATGCGCTGAAGCATGGGGTTGTGCTCGTCACCGCGCCAGTAGGCGCCGGCCACCGTGAGCAGCTTGAAGGCGTCCGCCGGGATCTTGCCCGTGTGCTCTACGTGCGGTCCGCGGCAAAGATCCTCGAACGTGTCGTGTTTGAACGTGCTGATCACCGGCTTCTCGGCGACCTCGTTGCCGTATTCATCCACTTCGCCTTTGTCCAGCCCGTCGATCAGCTCCAGTTTGTACGGCTGATCGGCAAAGAGCTGCCGCGCCTCGTCTGCCGAGACTTCACGGTAGGCGAACTCGTGCTTGCCGCCGATGATCTGGCGCATGCGCTTCTCGATGGACTCTAGATCCTCGGGCGTGAAGGTAACGGGTTTGCCCTGCTCGTTCTTGCCCAGATCGAAATCGTAGTAGAAACCCGTGTCGATGGGCGGCCCGATGGCGATCTTTGCCTCGGGGTAAAGTTCCAACACTGCCTGCGCCATGATGTGCGCCGCACTGTGCCTGAGCTTGTAGAGATCGTCCTTCTGGACTTCTCCGTATTGAATTGCTTCTGCCATGATCATAGCTCCTGTCGATATCCGAGGTTATGCTGCTGGGCGAATCAATTCACGGAGCAAAACCCAAATTCTAGGATTGATCCATGCCGCGATCAGAACGCCAACAGCAACGAGAACTATCCAAAATATAGTGATGGCCATACGCGCCCGCTGCGCCTGCCCAACGATCGTAGACGGGGTGTCCTTGGTGGTCTGCACAACAGCTTGCGGCTTATCTGGGGCCTGCAATTGTTTCACCCAGTTTTGATACATCCGCCAGATGGGTGCATAGATACCAAGATAGAGAATCGCAGATCCCAGCACGCCGGCTATGAGGCCGAGAACGAAATCGTCTGACATCGCCGCTACTCCCACACTTCGACCTAATCAGCACCCAAGCACAGCAACCGCACGCTACAGCACAAAACCTACCTATCCATTGTGATCCAAGACCGTCGCTGCGAGCGGTTGCGTAGACAGCGAAATCAGGTTAGAATGTGAACATCTGTTCTGTATTTGCTTCAGCTCATCAGAGGTTGACATGTCATTGTTAGGGCCGGACATTCAGACTGGATCGATGGTTTCGTCGGCCGACTGTTGCACGGGCCGATGCATCGTTTCAGCTTCAGCCGACATAGTGGCTTCACGGGTTCCGACGTTGAGCATCTGCTGCGTCGGTACGGCGTGCGCGTCTGGCAACGCGAGATGGACGACCCCGATGAGTTGGCGCTGCATGTAAAGCAATCGCAGGCAGTATGGGCTGAGTACGTCCTGTGTCGCGCCGGTGTCCCGCTCACATGCGAATTGCTGGAGCCACGCAACGCCGAACATGCTGCTCAACACGATTCCATGCCCACACCGTGGTCAGAGAAAGGTGTGGGTGCGCATACTGTCATCGACCACGTGGTCGATTGGCTCGACCGCTTTACGGGTTCGTCGCGCCGGTAGTCAACCATGCAGCCGTCCACCAGGTGAAGTGGAGCAACTGCTGAATCCCTTTCGGCATCGGTTGCGTGTAGATCCACTCGCTGAGGCGGTGGGCGTCGGCGCCTTCGGTGAGGCCGATGCACACCGACGGAATGCCGCGGCTCAACGGGATGTTGGCATCTGTGCTGCTGATGCGCACATCGGGGCGTTCTTCGACGCCGATGTGCGCCAGGATCTGAGACAGGGCCAGCACCATTGGGTGGGTGCCAACGATATCGCCTGCGGGGCGGTTACCGATGGCCTTCACCTCGAAGGTGACGCCGCTCTGCCAGCGCTGGTGGTTTTCCTGGTGACGCTGCACGATGCCCTGTACGTGCTCATCGATGCGGTTGAGCATGGCCGTATCCACGCTGCGCAGATCCAGTTCCAAGGTGGCGTGTTGGGCGATGGTGTTCACCGAGGTGCCGCCGTTGAACTTGCCGATGTTGAACGACGTGCGCGGATCTTTTGGCGCTTTCATGCGCGTGATTTCCGCCGCCAATTGCGTCAGCGCGTGGACGGCGCTGGCGCTGCCGAAATCTCCCCAACTGTGACCGCCCGGTGCTTGTGCCGAAATCTGATAGCGGTGGACGCCCAACGCCTGGTGTACGATGCGCCCCAGCCCCATCCCCTCGATGACGATGCAGGCCCCGATGCCACCCTCTTTGCTTTGGAGATAGTCGACAGCGGCGCGCATTCCCTTGAGATCGCCCAGCCCTTCTTCGTTGGAATTGGCCACCAGCCAGATGTCCACCGGCGGCTTGGGCAGCGTGCGTAGCGTTTCGGCCAAAACAAGCAGCCCTGCCACACCGGCCGAATTGTCGCCAATGCCCGGCGCGCCCAGTCGCCCTTCCTCCTCTACCGTGAAAGACAGATCCGTTGGACGTGGGAAGACAGTGTCGGTATGCGCGCTGACCATGAGCAGGGGCGACGCCGCTTCGCCTGGGATGCGGGCGTAGACGTTGTAGACATCGTCTTGCCACACGTCCTCAAGATCGAGCGCGCGAAGCTGCGCTTCGACCCAGTCGGCGCGCTGCTTCTCGTCACCCGTCGGCGCCGCGATCTGTTGGATCTGCACCGTCAGCTCGATGACATGCGTGAGCGCGTGTTCCAGTTTTTCTGCTGCGGCTTGCAGCGCGTCGTGGTGCGGGAGCGATTGGAGATCCATGCGATTCGTCGATCCGTTCTGATTCGAGTTTGCGTCGATGTTGCGATTGTCTCGTCAACGGGCCAGAAATGCAAAAACTCCCGCCCCGGTATGGGACGAGAGTTTCTCGCGGTTCCACCCATTTTGCCTGCATACTGCTGCCATGCGGGCCACTTGGGGGCCGATAACGGGGCCTACCGGATGAACTTACTGCGCTGTAGCGGTTCTGTTCATCACTTTCAGGTGGTTTTCCAGAGGCGTTGCCACAGTGGTTTGCAGCCGATGACCACTGTTCTCTGAAGGCAACCAGATCTCTGTACTCGTCCTGATCAACGTGTTCGTCGATAGAGATAAAATTCCCTCTCCACGAGGGAGAGGGTGATTCGTGTGGGAGATACTGGACTTGAACCAGTGACCTCTACGATGTCAACGTAGCGCTCTAGCCAACTGAGCTAATCCCCCGTAGCGAAGATCAGTATAGCACGCCCACGTTGTTGGCGCAAATTCTGGTGGTTTGTGGGGTACATCTCAAGCGGTTGAGAATGCAAACCTTCCAGGAAGCTATTGTTGCTTCCTGGAAGGTTTGAACCTACACGTGTCGCGACAGCCATTGACGCAATGCGGGCAGCGGCTGCGCCCCAACGATCTGATCCACCACGCGCCCGTTTTTGAAGATGTAGAGCGTGGGGATGCTCATGATGCCGAACTGTTGCGGCGTACGTGGGTTCTGATCGATGTTCAGCTTCGCCACGACGGCGCGACCGGCGAACTCCTTGGCCAGTTCCTCGACGCTGGGCGCGATCATGCGACAAGGACCGCACCACTCCGCCCAAAAGTCCACGAGGACGGGCAGATCGCCGTTGATCGTCTGCTGGAAGGTGGCGTCGGTAAGGTGAATGGGCGTCGTGGACGCTTGCCTGCTGTGACCGTTGGCATGCCCATTGCTGTGGCCGTTGGTCTTTTGCCCTGTCTGCGGCGTCTGCGGACGAGGCGCGCCCTCGACGAGGTGACGCAGCCAGGCACGTAGCGCGTCCTCGGTCAACGGGCCGGGGACGGTGGCCACGGCGCGCTGATCCTTGACGAAGACGAAACTGGGCAGGTGCTTAACGTTGAACCGGGCCATGAGCGCGGCTTCGTCTTTGGCGTTGACCTTGGCGATGAGGGCGCGCCCGGCGAAGTCTACGGCCAGCGTTTCGAGGATCATGGGATCGTCCTCGACGGTGGACTGGGGACTCCAAAACGCCAGCACCACCGGCGCACCTGCGCCGAGGACGCGGTCGATGCTCGATTGATTGGTGTGGATCACTGCTTTGATTGCCATTGCACAACATCCTTTTTCCCTGACGAAAATGTTTCCATTGGGGTGAAGGATAACAGGTCAATGTTCAAGATTGTGCAAGCGGTGCGTTAGCACTCTATTTGCGCAGATTGACGCATCCGATCCAACGGCACTATAATGTTGTACAACTTGTACGTTCCAGGAGAAACCTATGACCGTTGAGACATTTGACAGCAACGACGCTCGCTCCCATTGGCGTAATCTGCTCGATTTGGCGCAGACACAGGATACAGACGTGGTTATCACACGGTACAACAAACCGGTGGTGGCGATGGTCGCCTACGAGGATTATGTCGCCATTCAAGAGGAGTTAAACCGCCAACGGCGTATCCGTCGCCCAACGCCGATTGGATGCAGAAGCGCGCGCCACGATGTTTGCATCGGAACAGGTACTGGCGCGGGAGTGGGATACACCAGAAGAGGATGAAGCATGGAAGGACCTGTAAAGGGCGATGTTGTCGTCTTGCCCTTTCCGTTTTCAGACCTCAGCGCCAGCAAGCGCCGCCCGGCGCTTGTCCTTGCCAAGTTGTCGACGCACAATGATGTAATTTTGTGTATGATCACGAGCAAAACGACAAGCGATGTCAGCGCCGTAACCATTACTGATGCAGATTTCGTAAATGGCGGGTTACCCCAGGATAGCAACGTGCGTCCCAATCGGCTATTTACGGCCGACGCGTCACTGATTCAACGCGTCGCCGGTCGTCTTTCGCAAGAAAAACTCACGGCGGTCATCGACCAAGTGATTCGCATCCTCAAGTAGACTCAACTCCCAATCCAAAACGCATAGAGATCATCCAGCGCCTGATCGGTGTGACGGGCAAACGCGTCCATGAGATCTGCGGCATAGACGACACCATAGCGGTGGGTGTCGGCGTAGTCGCGCAGGGCGGCGAAGAAGGCCTCGTCGCCCATACGGTCGCGCACGGCGTGGAAGAAGAGCGGTCCTTTGCTGTAGACGATGTTGATGTAGTTGGAGGCGTCGAAGGCGGAGACGGGGCCACCCACGGGGCGGTCGATCCCCAGATTCTGGGCGGCCTGATAGCGGTAGCGGAAATCGTTGTTCATGATGGCGGCGGTCATCTCGGTCCAGCCGATTTCCTCGAAGTAGAGGTAGTACGAGTAGTTGGCCAATGATTCGTCGAGCCAGGGATCGTCGGGCTGATCGTTGCCGATTAAGTTGTACCACCACTGGTGCGCCACCTCGTGGACAACCGCTTCGGCGTACGCGCCGCCGGCGTCGCCGTAAAGCGATTGGCGATGGCGATGACGCCCGGATATTCCATGCCGAAACCGGTGGTGGGCATGGCGAGCACGTCCAGCTCGCGGTCGGGGTATTCGAACATCTGGCTGAAGACAGACAACGCCGGTGGCGTAGTTCAACGCCGTTTGCGCGCCGTTGAGGCCGCCGTCGAGGTAGTAGCTGTTGACGATGACATCGTCCACGGTGTCGGTGATGAACTGGTAGCGTTCACTGGAGGCGGCGTAGAATGCACGCGCCGGCCCTGCGACGATCTGCCAGGTGTCGGTGCCGTCGCCGTTGGTGCGGCGGTCGATGGTGGTGCCCGAAGCAACCACCTGGTGCTGCGATGGCACGGTCAACTGGGCGTGGTAGTAGGCCGTGTCGGTGAAGGTGGAATCGCCGAAGGTCCTGGTGACGCCCAGATTCCAGCCGTTCTGATCGTAGACAGCCAGGGTGGGGTAGAATGCAGCCATGTCGTAGACACCCTGGTAGTAGCCGTAAAGCCCCGTGCCTGCGGAACCGGCGCGCACGCTGGTGGGCATGGTCACGTAAAACCATAGGGTCATGTCGGCCACTTCGCCGGGTTGTAGCGCCTCGGCCAGAGGAATGCGCAGCGCGAGTCGCCGTACTCCAGGGTGGGGGTTACCAGTTGGCTGCCCACGATGACGCGGTTGACGGCGGACGATCCTTCGTAGGCGGGCAGGTTGGGGTAGAGCCGGAAGTAGATCTCGTTGAGCGGCTCGGTCTCCTGATTGGTGTAGCGCACCCGCTCGATGCCGCTGATGATGGGCGTATCGTCGGGGATCAACATGGCCTGGATGAAGTAGTGCGGTGCATCGGGGACGGCGTCGATGTCGGCGGCGTGCTGCGGGCGCAACGATAGGGCGTAGATCGACCGGTCTTCGAGATCGATGACGGGTGTGGGGAAGGGTGGTTCGGGCAGTGGCGGCGTCGGCGTCAATGTCGGCGTGGGGGTGACGGTGGGCGCTGCGGTTGGTGTCATGGTTGCCGCAGGCGACATTGGCGTCGGTGTGGCTCGTTGCCAGAAAGTCCACCAAAACTGCGCGCCGCCGGTGTCGCGATGGCTGTGGGCTGGGCGGCCGGTTCGGCTGCCAGGCTTGCCAACTGTGGCGCGCCCAATGTGTCGGCTTGCGATGCGCTCTCCTGCGGTGACAGCAGTCGAAACGCGCCATAGCCCAGCAGAATGATCGCCACCAGCCAAAGCACTGATAGCCCGATCACGATGACACGTGGCGGTTGTCTGTCCTTGGCACGGCGCCCCATGATTTCTCTCCAAGTTTAGACATTAACTGAACAGATCGTTCGGCCCCTGACGCAAACGGCGCAATTCGATAAATCGGCGACGCTCTTCGTCGGTAAGGGGTACCGGCAAAGTGATTTCTATTTCGACAAAGAGATCGCCGCGCTGCTCTGGCGCCTTCACCTGCGGCATGCCCTTGCCTTTGAGTCGGAAGGTGCGTTCGTTCTGTGTATTGGCCGGCACCACCAGCAGCAGCGGCCCTTCCAGGGTTGGTATGTTGACCTCGCCGCCGAGCAGGGCTGTGTACAAATCGAGTTTGACGCGGCTGTAGAGGTGGTCACCTTCGCGGCGGAAGAGGGTGTGTGGCTTCACCGCGATCATCAATGTCAACGCCTCGCGACCGGGGGTGACGCGGACTTTGGAACCGCTTGCCACGCCGCGCGGAATCGTGATCTCGAAGCGTTCTGTCCCCTGTTGAATCGTGCGAGCCGTCCCCAGAAAGCCTCTTCCAGTGTAATGTCCACAGACAAGACAGTTTCGTTGCGGTCGAAGTGGACGCTGCGCGCCGTGGTTGGTCGTGGCTCCGTGCTCTCGTTGTTACCAGCGCCGAATAGTTGCTGAAAGAAGTCGGAAAAAGACCCCTGACCTGAGTTGTCTTGCCCTTTGCGTGGCGGAGGCGTTCCTCCAACTTCTTCGGTGCGCACGTGGACGCTGCCTGCGTGGCCTCGGCTCCACATCGTCTTCGCCGAACCACCCCGACCAGTTGAACGGTTCTGCTCCGCTGCGTTGCTGCCAGTTGGCGCCCACCTGATCGTAGATGCGTCGCTTCTCCGGATCAGAGAGCACGGTGTAGGCTTCGTTGATCTCTTTGAACTTCTGCTCGGCCTCGCTGGTTCCGCCGTTGAGATCCGGGTGGTATTGACGCGAGTGCGCGATAGGCGCGTTTGATATCGACGGTCTGCGTTACGGGGCAACCCCAACATTTGATAGTAGTCTTTGTGATCCATCTGCCGCCCCGTCTGCCCACAGCAGTCTCTACAAATCAAAGGAACGCAGGCCCGATGCTGTATTCTACCATTGCCTGTGCAATTATCGATACTTTAGCAAGCTTTTCATAAAAACAGTGGGAAAAGACGTGGATATCTTAGCTTTTTTGTGAGGGAAGGCTGGTTTTTTCTTAGCACAGCCCAGATCAAAAAAGACAGGGCGCGTACGCCCTGTCTTTTTGTTCAGGTCCAGGTTGACATTTACACCTGGCGATATTCACCTTCAACCACATCTTCGTCGCCGGCATCAGGACCCTGGCCGCCGTCGGCATCGGGCTGCTCAGTCTGCTGTTGCTGCTGGTAGACCTGTTGAGCCAGGGCATTGCTGGCCTGCTGCAACTGCTCGGTCAACTGTTTGATGCGGCCTGCATCTTCGCCCTTCAGCGCTTCGCGCAGGTCGGCGATGGTCTGCTCGATCTGTTCGCGGTCGCCGGCGGGTACCTTGTCGCCCAGATCCTTGAGCGACTTCTCGGTAGCGTAGACGAGGCTGTCGGCGCGGTTGCGCTCTTCGGCCAGTTCGCGGCGTTCGCGGTCGCCGGCCTCGTTGCGCTTGGCTTCCTGCACCAGGTTGTCGACCTCTTCGTCGCTGAGGTTGGTGGACGCCGTGATCTGGATGCTCTGTTCCTTGGCCGTGGCCTTATCCTTGGCAGTGACATTGAGGATGCCGTTGGCGTCGATGTCGAAGGTCACCTCGATCTGAGGCACACCACGCGGCGCTGTGGGGATCCCGTCCAGGCGGAAGTTGCCCAGCGTTTTGTTGTCACGCGCCATGGGGCGTTCACCCTGCAACACGTGAATGTCCACGGCGGTCTGGCTGTCTTCGGCGGTGCTGAAGACTTCGGTCTTGCGCGTGGGGATGGTGGTGTTGCGCGGGATCAAGGTCGTCATCACGCCGCCCAGGGTTTCGAGGCCCAGGCTTAGGGGCGTCACGTCGAGCAGCAGCAGATCCTTGACCTCGCCGCCCAAGACACCGGCCTGCAAGGCGGCACCCACGGCCACTACTTCGTCGGGGTTGACGCCTTTGTGAGCGTCCTTGCCGGTGAGGCTGCGCACCAGTTCCTGGATCATGGGCATACGCGTAGAACCACCCACCAACACCACTTCGTCCAACTGGCCGGCGGAAAGGCCGGCGTCGCGCAGGGCGGAGTTGAACGGCTTCTTGCAGCGATCCACCAGATCCTGGGTCAACTGCTCGAACTTGCTACGGCTCAAGGTCACCTGCAGGTGCTTGGGGCCGGTGCTGTCCGCCGTGATGAAGGGCAGGTTGATCTCGCTCTGCGGCGTGCTGGAGAGTTCGATCTTGGCCTTTTCGGCAGCCTCACGCAGACGCTGAAGCGCCTGGCGATCCTGGCTGAGATCGATGCCCTGTTCCTTCTTGAATTCGCCGATCAACCACTCGACGATGCGTTCGTCCCAGTCGTCGCCACCCAAGTGGGTGTCGCCGTTGGTGGACTTGACTTCGATGACGCCGTCGCCAACTTCGAGGACGGAGACGTCGAAGGTGCCGCCACCCAGGTCGAAGACGAGGATCGTTTCATCGTCTTTCTTGTCAAGACCGTAAGCGAGAGCGGCTGCCGTCGGCTCGTTGATGATGCGCAGCACTTCCAAACCGGCAACCTGGCCGGCGTCTTTGGTGGCCTGGCGCTGGCTGTCGTTGAAGTAGGCCGGCACCGTGATCACGGCCTGTTTCACGTCTTCACCCAGATAGGCTTCGGCGTCGCGCTTCAGCTTGCTGAGGATCATGGCGCTGATCTCTTGCGGGCTGTAGACTTTGTCCTTGACCGGGATCTTGACGCGGGCGTCGTCGTGCGGGCCTTCGACAACCTGATAAGGCACCATGCCGCGGGTGCGCTGCGTCTCGACGTCGTCGATGCGGCGGCCCATGAGGCGCTTTACCGAGTAAACCGTATTTTCGGGGTTCACCACAGCCTGGCGCTTGGCGGTTACGCCAACCAGACGCTCGCCGCTCTTGGTGAAAGCCACCACCGAGGGCGTTGTGCGGCTGCCCTCTGCATTTGCAATGACCGTGGGATTGCCTGCTTCCATGACAGCAACGACGCTGTTGGTGGTGCCAAGGTCAATGCCGATGATTTTTGCCATGCTCATCGTCCTCCTGATTATCGAATCGTAATGAGATCAATTGAAGCTGTGTGGGCGACCAGGCCCACGCATTTGCTTGGTTTTTGGTGCGTTTTGCGCACAAATTCACTATAGCGTTTGAGCATATGCGCGACGTATTGGAAGCATTAGCGAAATGTTTGAATTGATGTTGGGGATTGGGGACTGGGGACTGGGATGTGTCCACAATCTTCTTACGGCAGGGAAGCGGTTTCGTCTTGGGGATCTTCGGGCTGAGGACGGAGGCGGTTGGCCGCGAAGCTGTCGTAGCTGGGGTGGATGGCGACGTAGTTGGGCGGCAGATCGAGGTAGGGAGCCTCGGGACGCTCGATGCCTTCCACTTCGGCCTTGAACTGGAAGTAGTTCCAGACGATGCGGCTGATCTCGTTCATGGTGGTGTTGCTGGTGTCCCAGTCCATCCAGCCGTTGCGCCAGAGGTAGACACTGAGGACGTAGGGGCCGGTGGGTCCCCACACCAGGGCCAGGTCGCTGTGGGCTTCGTTGACAAACCCATGCTTGTGGACGATCCAGGCTGTCTTCGGGCGGGGGAGGCCGCCCCAGATCAACTCCTGGAATTCGTCGTGGGTCATGTAGTAGAGGATGTCTTGACATTCGCGGGGCGTGAGGGCGTCGCCGAAGGTTTCGATCAGCTTGCCTTCGCCCTGCCGGCAACGGTAGATCTCGGCCAGGAGTCGTCCCATGTCGGCGGGGGTGGACTGGAGATGGGGATCTGGATCGGTGTCCCAATCCGTGCGCTGGTTGGCGGCGGTGGGGATGGCGGCGATGTTGCTTTTGTCTTCGTAGCCGGTTTGAATGAACGAATTGGTGAAGCCCAGCGCCCGCATCATCTCGGTGACGCGTCGCCCGCCGGCGTAGATGTCGGTGTTGCCGTTCCAGCGCAGCACTTCGTTGGCGGCGGCGTTGCTGCTTTCGCCCAGCGCATAGTCGATCCACTGGCCCAGGAAGGTTTCAGGCGGCGCATCCAGTTGACGGTACGCCTCGGTGACAATCGCCACCTTCATCGTGGACATGCCAGAGAAGGCCACGTCTACGTCCACCGTGGCCTCTTCGCCGCTGGCCAGATCCTGCACGTAGATGGCGGCGAAGCCGGGGAAGTCCGACGTGAAGCTATCCAGCACCTGTGCCAACGCGTCCATGGACAGGGGCGGCGGGTCGGTTTCGGAGAGCACGAGATGCGCAGCGTGGTGTTGCGGATCGACCAACGTGTCAACCACGGCCTGCACGCTTTCGTCAACTAACAGCGTCTGACCGGGCGTTCCCAGCGTCCAGCGCCAGTCGTCCTGGACGCTGCCGGTGAAGCCGGTGGGCAGCATGTCGGCGCTGCCGTCGTCGGTCCACTCCCATTGGGGCGGCACGGCGCGCGCCGATTGCGGTTGGCGGTTGTGATCATCCGCCACCACCGCCAGCCAATCGCGCAGTTTGGCGTGGTTCAGCGTGAAGCGCAAGGGGACATCGCGGCGACGTTGTTCGAGTCCTAGCAGGTGACGCAGGGAAATGTCGATGAAGTCGGGGCCGTTGAGGTAGCTCGACGCCTCCATGAGCATGATTTCGGCGTCGACGTGGAATTCCACTTGCTCGGGGCTGAGCACCAGCCGTTCGTCGCCAAAGTAGACGGCCACCGGATCCCGAAAGCGACTGCGGATCGCATCCGCAATCTCAACCGGATCTTTGTAGTGGCTCATCTCTTCGCCCGCCAGATAGATGCCCGGCGGGATCGGTCCTGCCGCCGCCTTAAACCGCGTGTACAGCGGGAAGATGGAGAGGATGAGGATTAAGAAGAAGACAAAGCGTAGAAATCGCCCCATTGATTGGTTTAGTCAACAAAGTCGGACAACACCAGTACGTCGATCTCTTGCACGTGCTTGAGACGACGGTCGTTGGTGATGAACACTTCACAGCCATGCTGAATGCATGCGCCCATTTGCAGGGCGTCGGGTGTGCGTAGGTTGTACTTGGCCCGTAGCAATGCCGCACTCAGGTATTCAGGCGTGTTTAGCTGGATGATATGCACGCCTTTCGTCGCCATGAGCAGCCGTTTGTAGCCGTCGACAAGTTCCGTCCGCTCACTGCGAATGGGATGGATCAATGTTTCGACCAAGGTAACGCCGGATGTGCAGAGCGTGACATGCGGTTGGTTTTCTTCGACGTACTGGAAAACCGTTTGCGCCAACCGCGATTGCGCTTTTTTGGACTCGAAGTAGTAGATGAACAGAGGAGTGTCTGCTCCGATTCTTGAACAAGATGCTATTCGTCGAAGGATCGGTTCCGCGTTACGTTCCTCCTCGATGTATTCATCAACGTCGATCTCTTCCCATAGATCCGCGCCAAGTCCAGCGAAGTCACTCAGTTTCATTTCTTCACCTGGCTTGACTTCAGGCGGAGCGAGAACCTCTTTGAGCGACATTGAGGTGTTCTTCGAAGAATCAGGTTCGTAGACGATGCCGTTTTGCCCCGGCACAATGACATAAACCTTCGTCTGATCGGGGACATCTAGATATGTCTCCAACCGAACCTGTCCATTTTCCACGATGCCTTCGACGGCAATGATGCCCATGTTACCCTCCTCAACTTCCTCCACCTACTCCCACTCAATCGTGGCGGGCGGCTTGCTGCTAATATCATATACCACGCGGTTGACGCCGTCTACCTCGTTGACGATGCGGTTGCTCACCTTGGCCAGCAGATCGTAGGGAAGGCGCGCCCAATCGGCGGTCATGAAGTCATCGGTGGTGACTGCGCGCAGGGCGATGGGGTTCTCGTAGGTGCGGCCGTCGCCCATCACACCCACGCTCTGCACCGGCAGCAACACACAGAAGACCTGGCTGGTCTGCCGGTAGAAGCCGGCGGCCTGCAATTCTTCGAGGAAGATGGCGTCGGCCTTGCGCAGCGTTTCGAGCCGCTCCCAGGTGACCTCGCCCAGCAGCCGGATCGCCAATCCCGGCCCAGGGAAGGGATGCCGCCACACGATCTCTTCGGGCAGGCCCAATTCGGCGCCGATGGTGCGTACTTCGTCTTTGAAGAGCATGCGAAGCGGCTCGATCAGGCGGAAGGTCATGTCGGCGGGGAGACCGCCCACGTTGTGGTGCGTCTTGATGGTGCGGGCGTTGCGCGTGTCCTCGTTGCTGGCCGATTCGATAACGTCGGGGTAGAGCGTCCCCTGCGCCAGGAAGGACGGGCTGTCGATGCCCCAGTCCAGGGCAAGTCGCGCCGCCTCGGCCTCGAAGACGCGCACGAATCGCGTGCCGATCAGCTTGCGCTTGCGCTCCGGATCGGTGACGCCGGCCAGGTCGCTGAGGAAGTCCTCTTTGGCGTCAACGGCGATGAGGCGCATGCCCTGATGCTGCTCGAAGGTCTCCACCACCTGTTCGGCTTCACCCTGGCGCAGCAGCGCGTGATCCACGAAGATGCAGGTGAGGCGGTCGCCGATGGCTTTGTGGATGAGGGTGGCGGCCACGGCGCTGTCCACGCCGCCGCTGAGGCCGCAGATCACGTGGCCGTCGGGGCCGACGATCTGGCGGATGCGTTCGACGCTGTCGAGGATCACGTTGCCCGCCGTCCAATCGCCGATGCAGCCGCAGATGCCGCGCACAAAATTGCGCAGGAGTTGGCTGCCGTGGGGCGTGTGGACCACTTCGGGGTGGAATTGAATGCCGTAGCGGCGGCGATCCTCGTCGGCGACGGCGGCCAGTGGTGAGTTTTCACTGCGGGCGATGGAGACGAAGCCATCGGGCAGGCGATCCACGCGGTCGCCGTGGCTCATCCACACGCGCTGGTCCGCGGGCAGGGCGGCGAAGAGTGGCGATTCGGCCAGCAGGTGGATGTCCGCGGCGCCGTACTCGCGCTCCGTACTGGGGACAACGTGCCCGCCGCCGTAGTGAGCCAGCAATTGCAGCCCGTAGCAGATGCCCAGCACGGGCAGATCCCCGGCCAGGACGATCTCGGGTAGCGTCGGCGCGCCGTCATCGTAGACGCTGTTGGGTGAACCCGAGAGGATGATCCCCGCCAGATTCTCGATCTGCGGCAACTTCTCCGCCGCCCGATCCCACGAGATCAGCTCGGCGTAGACATTCGCCTCACGCACACGGCGGCAGATCAACTGACTGTATTGGCTGCCGTAGTCGAGGACGGCGATGGTTTGGTGTTGCATGGAAGCTCCTCGGAGAGAATGCGTGATGCGTAATTTGTAATGCGTAATTGGATGACACGTTGGTCGCCAATTGAAAACCATCGTCGTTGACCAATTACGCATTACGAATTACGCATTATCAAAATGAGATGTCGATAGTGAAAAGGGCAATTCAGCTTCCACTTGGATCTCGCACCAAAATCTCGTCATTCTCCATACTGTCCACGATGGCCAGGGTGACGATGGGGACGTTGAGGTGGGCGAGTTGGGTGCGGCCCGCTTCAAAGGACTTTTCCACCAGGCAGCCGATGCCACAGAGGGTGGCGCCACATTCGGCGATCACCTGCGCCAGGGCGTGGATCGTCTTGCCGGTGGCGAGGAAATCGTCGATGAGCAAGACACGGTCGCTGGGCAGCAGGTATTCGGGCGAAACCATCAACTGCACGATGCCGCCTTTGGTGTGGCTGGGCGCTTGAGACGAGTAGAATCCCTCGGGCATGGTGATGGGGCGATGCTTGCGCGCATAGACTACGGGTACGCCCAGCGCCATCGCCGTGGTAAGCGCCGGCGCGATGCCGCTGACTTCGGCGGTGACGATCTTGGTGATCCCGCTGACGCCTTCGGCGGCGAAGCGGCGGGCGAATTCGTGTCCCATCTCCGCCGTGAGGACGGGATCCAACTGGTGGTTGATGAAACCGTCTACTTTGAGGATGCCGCGCCCCAGGTTTCGTCCTTCGCGGCGGATACGCTCGACAAGTGCTTTCACCCGATGCCTCCCCTGGCAACAACAAGCGGATAGATGCGTTCTGTCCATTGTACTTGCCGCCGCTGCACAGGACAAAGATTGATGGAAAACAAAAAGCGCGAGGAGGGAGAGGTCCTCGCGCTTTTGAGTGTTGAATGGGGGGATAATGCGTGATGCGTGATGCGTAACCCAGAAAGGTAGAGCGACTTGATGCCAATGATCAATCATGCCGCTCCACGAATTACGCATTACGAATTACGCATCACGTTCACCCGGCCAGGAACTGATCGATCACACCTTTGCTGATGCGATACTGGCTGCCGATCTTGCGGGCGTTGATCTGTCCTTCGTCGATGAGCGCTTGAATGTCGGCGGGGGAGACTTTGAGGTAGGCGGCTGCTTCTTCCAACGTCATCACGTCGGGGACGGCGGCGCCTGCTGCGGCTGCAGGTGTCTGCGCTTGTTGCGGCTGCTGTTGCTGACCAGCGTTCATGGCGTTGGCGATCATGCCTGCCATGCCGGCGCCCATGCCGATGCCTGCGCCCAGGCCCAATCCTTCACCGCTGCCGCCGCCGGGCTGCTGCGCGGCGTCGCCCATGCCGCGGGCTGCCTTGAACTGCATGTACGCCTGCATGTCGCCGATGGCGCCCATTGCGGCGCGCTCGTCCATCGCCTTGGCCGTCTCTTCGGTGGGGCTGATGGAGACGATGCGGAATTGCTTGAGCGCGATACCCATCGCCAGGAAATCGTCCTGGAGGGTGGCGCGCATGGCAGCGCTCAGTTCGTCGAACAGCTTGGGCAGATCGAGGATGCTGGTCATGTTCTCGGCGATCACATCGGTCATCTTGCTGATGATGACGCTGCGCAGGTAGTCGCTGATCTGCGCCGTGCGGTACATGCCCTGCGTGCCCACGAACTGATCGACGAAGCGTTTGGGGTCCGCGATCTGCATGGTGTACTGGCCGAAACCGCGCAGACGCACCAGGCCCAGGTCGGTGTCGCGCAGGCTGATGGGTTCGGGCGTACCCCACTTCTGATCGGTGAACTCGCGCATGTTCACAAAGTAGACTTCGGCGGTGAAGATGTCGTTGCCGCTCGTCCCCAAACGCAACAGCGAGGACAGGATCGGCAGGTTCGCCGTGGTGATGGTGTGGCGGCCCGGTTCGAAGAGATCGAGCGATTTGCCGTCGCGGTAGAAGACGGCGCGCTGGCTCTCGCGGACGATCACTTGGCTGCCAAAACGAAAATCACCAGAATCGAACTCCGGCTTGCGAATGACCAATTCATCCGGCCCCTGGTTGGGCGCTTCGACGACGTCGATAATGCGTGGCATGGTGGCGACTCCTTTAGAAATTGGGAAGGCAATAGTTCGTGGTGCGTAGTGCGTGTACCGTTGGACGCACTATGGCGCGTCCGCCCCATATTGATCGGCGGCTTTGATCCAGTCTTCGCTGACTTCGGGCGCGTCGCCGGCCAGGAGATCGGGGTCCTCGACGGCGCGGTGACGTTGATCGAAGAGGCGATTCAGTTCGATCAGCTTGTCGCTGAGTTCGGCCACGGCGTCGTCGACGCCCACGTTGCCTTTGCCGATGGCGCGCTCCAACTCGTCCACACCTTCGGCGACTTCGTAGGTGCGTTGGGCCAGCGCCACGTCGAAGCGGTGCAGGGCGTCGAGCTGTTCTTCTTTGATGCGCACGGCGTCTAAAAGACCGGCGTAGCCGTAGCTGGCGGTGGCGATACGGTCGGCCAGGGTCTGGAGTTTCTGGATCACGGCGTCGACATCGTCCAGATAGCGCAGACCGCCGCTGCGCATGAGCTTCTGTTGTAGCGCGTAGATGCGCTGTTTCTCGTTGGTCAACGCTTCGGCGATGGTCTGGCGCAGCCGGTAGTCGGCATCACGGCGCAGTTCCTTATCCACGTAGCCACCGATGATCGGCAACCCTTTAAGCAGCCGTTCCACAGCGCCCATATTGGCTTTTGCTTTATCGACAAATGGATTGGACATTGGGTCTCCCTTCGAAAGTTCGTATGCATCATGTTGAGGTGAAAGGAGTAATGCGTAATTCGTAATTCGTTGACAAAACCACTCGCCCATTGGCGACCAATGCTGTAGACCAATTACGCATTACGAATTACGCATTACTTGGCTGTACTCGCCGCGGCCCGCTTCGTGAGAAATACTTCACTCCCACACCACGGGCATTGGATCACGCCTTTGCCGGCAAATTCAAGTTCGCCGCCGCAGTTGGGACATTTGCGGTTGTCGGTGAGTTGTTGGCTTTCCACACTGTAAAGGACGCCCTTGTCCCAGTTGATGGCGCCGCTGAAAAGTTGCTTGCCCACCACGTTGCGGATCATCTCTTCGACTTCTTCGCGTGGCGCCTCCAACGCCACGATGATCTCCTGGATGTTCACCTGGCCCTGGGTAAGGACCATGTTGAGGATGGTCTTCTCTTTGGCCACCTGGGCGAACTGGCTTTCTTCCTGCAGTCCTTTGCGGAAGAGGTAGAAGCCGATGCCCACCAGTGGCGCACACACGATCAGCGCCAAAAAGACGCCCAAAACCATGCCGCCTGTGTTGTTTCCCGGCGCCGTGATCACTGTCAACGACCAGCCGATGAGCAACACCACGGCGATAATCATCATGGCGATGCCGATAATGCGTCCGCCTCCGCGCATAGCAGTCTCCTATTTGTTGTATTATCCAAAACCACCACCGCCGCCGCCACCACCGCCGCCGCCGAAGCCGCCGCCGCCGGAGAAGCCACCGCCGCCGCTCCAACCACCACCGCTGGACGACGAACTGGCCGGGCGACTGGTCATGGTGGCGCTGGCGCTGCTGAGCATAGACCCCAGGCCCACGCTCATGCCGGCCAGGCTGGCGCCCATGCCACGGCTGGCGCTGCTCAGTCCACCGCCCAGGCTACCGCCTTCGCTCTTACCCACAAAGTCGCCAATACCGCCGCCGCTGCCGCCCATCGGCGCTGCCACAGGACCCATGCCGTAGTAACGTCGCCGGTAAGGGCCGTATAGCGTCGGATCAGGGATGTACCATCCTGGCGCGGGGGCGTCGACGCGCTCGAACTTGGCGATGTACTGTTTTTCTACCCCAAAAGCGATGGCGTAGGGCAGCCAGCGATCCCAGATTTCCTTCTGCTGCTCCAGATCGCTGTAGCGGTCGATGTCTTTGAGGTAGCGTTTGAATGCTTCCCAGCGCGCCGCCGCTTCGGAACCTTCGTCGGTTTTGCGCGGCATGTAGCGCGAGAGCAACAGGAAACCCATTGCCGTGATGCCTAAGCCGAAGCCAGGAAGGAAGGCCGCTGCCGTGAGGTCGCCAAATGACGCTACCAGGATGATGCCGGCGATGGCGGCAAGTGTCAGCAGCACTACGCCGAGACAGCCGTACTGGTTGCGCACATTCTCAGGATTCTTGAGGAAGAACCCTTCGTTGGTTACCTCATCGTAGATCGCTGTCTTGATTTTGGGCAGTTTCTGATAGAACTTGTTCTTGAGATCAGACAGTTCGACCTCGTCCTTGCGGCCGAAGACGCTGTCGACAATCAGTTTCTCGTAGGGACGTAGGGGTACGTCTTCGTTTTCACGGCGATAGATAAAATCGGTAGACGTAGTCAAGAAGCCGCTTGTCTTCACTTCGGTGATGCTGATGGCCTTGCGCCGCGCCAGATCCACCAGCGTGGCGACAATGTCTTGCATGTCAGCCTGCTCGTCGAGGAGGGTGCCGACGAGGCCGGCGGGCAGGTCTTCGGGTGGCTCGGGCAGATAGTCGGCCACCACTTCTACAGGTTTGTCTCGGCCCAGCTTGTACCAGAGGAGATAGAGCAGCGCCGGTCCACCCAAAAGCAACAGCGCGCCCAATGCGCCGAATCCCACCGTGGCGATGGGTCCCCAGGTTTGGCGGTACTGCTCCTCAGCCTCGCGTGCGGCGACCGCCTGATCGGCGCTCACCTGCCACGGCTGCGGTGACCCGGCGACCACATCAGGCGTAAATTCTACGCGGACCTCGAATTCTTCGCCGGCCTGCAAGCGTCGCTCCAGATCGAAGATGATGGCGCGCTGTCCTTCGAGCAGCGAAGCTGTGGCCGAATCGCGGGCGTCGCGTTCGTTGATGTAGGCGGCCCATTCCTGGATCACCGCGGGCGTTTCAACCGTCACCCGCCCGGCCAGCACAGGGAAACTGCGATCCTTGTAGATCGCCTTCCACCAAAGCTGATCGCCGCCGTCGTAGTAGCGCAGCCCGCCGTGGACGCGGTAACTCAGCGTGTAGGTCTCTGTTTCATCGCGGATCGGTGGGAAGTACCAGCGGATCGTGTAACGGCTGCCGGAATCGTCCACTGTAAACGTGTAGGGTGAGTTGCCGCCGTTGACCAGGTCATAGCGATTGCCGCTAGAATCGGTGACAGCCCAATTGTCGATGTAACTAAAGTAGCGAATGGGAATGTCTCGGTAGCCGAAGGTAAACTCGCCATCGGTAAAGCGGATACGTTGATGCTCGGCCACGTCGAATGTGCCATCTTCGTTGACAAAGATGTCCACGTCGAAGCGATCCCACACCAGCGATTTCTCCTGGGCCTGGGTCGCTAACGGCATCAGTATCACGCATAGAAGTGCGATGAGCCAGGGGAGCGGACGGCGCACTTGCAGCTTCATGGATCGCCTCTTTTCGAGAATGATGCATGGTTGGTGAATGACGTAAGCTCAGTATGTTCGCACGTCATTACTTCCACCTGACATTCTATCAACAATTCGTCTGACCTTCAATACACCTGCGTTGTCAGGGAAAATGTACCTCAAACCGTTGAGATGGGGTAGGATGTGTGATAGAATATCCTTCCATTCAATCCATTTTCTCTTCGCAAGGAGGCATGTCTGGACAGCAATGAACTGGCTCGACGGATCGTAGAGATCATCGAGGACAAACAAGCAGCGGATATTTTACTGCTCAACGTGAGTGAGCAGACCTCCATCGCCACGTTCTTTGTGATTGCGACGGTGGACAACGAACGGCAGGCCAACGCCATTCGTGATGAGTTGTGGGAGCAACTTCAAGTAAAAGAGAAGATCCGCCCGATCAACGCCGGTGCGCCTGTAGGCAACAGCGGCGGCTGGATTTTACTCGACTACGGCGACGTGATCCTGCACCTATTTACCGAAGAGGCGCGGCTTCACTACAACCTCGAAGAACTTTGGCAGGAAGCCAACGTCGTCCTGAGGATGCTGTAACCGAATTGGCGAGATCAAAAAGCGGCTTCTTCCGTCGAAGAAGCCGCTTTTGCGCGCCCGAAACGTAATGCATAACGAGTAATGCGTAATTGGTCGAGCAAGTTGTCGTCAATGGCGGCAAATCGTCTCGACGAGTTACGCATTACGAGTTACGCATTATTCAAAGATCCACGAATCGGTCGCCCGGCCCCAATCCACCAGATCCTCGCCGAACCAGAGCGCGATTTCGCTGGCCGCGGTCTCGGGTCCGTCGCTGCCGTGGACGAGGTTGCGCCCGATCTCCAGGCCGAAGTCGGCGCGGATCGAGCCAGGGGCGGCGTCGCTGGGCTTGGTGGCGCCGATGGTGTTGCGCGCCGCCGTGATGGCGTTCGTGCCTTCCAACACCATCGCCACCACAGGCGCACTGATGATGTACTGGATCAGGCCGTTGAAGAAGGGCTTGCCTTCATGGACGGCGTAGTGCTTGCGCGCCAGTTCCTCACTCACCTGCATGAACTTCATGCCCACAATTTTCAACCCACGGCGCTCAAAGCGCGCCACAATCTCGCCGATCAGGCCGCGCTGCACGGCGTCGGGCTTAATGATGATAAACGTGCGTTCCATTGGTGAAGATTCTCCTCAAAGACTGGGATCAGTTTCTAGTTGGATATGGCGCAAGGACCGCAGAACGGCGCGCCACCGCATACGTTAGCGCATCCGGCGCGATTCGTCTAATTTGGGTGCGCACTACGCTATATCCATCTGCTGGCTCAGTCGCGCAAAGAGCCGCGCTTCCTTGGGCGTGACCGTGAGCAGCGGCGGCGCCGTGTGGATCATCTGAATGCCGTAGCGGTTGGCCACGTAGGCGCCGTCGGCGTCGAGGGCGGCGAGGGGGGCTTGGGCCAGGGCGCGGTCGTCGGCATCGCCGATTTCAGCGGAGACGAGCCACGCCAGCAGCCACTGCGGCTCGCGGATCGCCAAATCGTGTGCCACATCCACGGCCACATCGGTCTGTCCGCTTTGCCAGAGCGATTCGAGGTAGCCATTTTGCAGATCGGGGCGATCTGGGTGCGCCGCGGTCAAGGACGCATAGATCGTGGCCGCCTCGGCCCAGTGACCGCCGTGCCGGTAGAGTGTGGCCAGTGCCGCTTGATTCAGCGCCAGCGGCGTCCCGTGTGTGAGGGCTGTGCGCACCACACCGGAGCGGACCTGCCGGTTGTACGGCGCCTGCTCAAACGCCAACAGCCAGAAGCGATGCGCCATCGACGGGTTGCCGACCTCCTCCGCCACATTGGCGAGGACAGCCCAAGCCAACTCCTGCGACGGGTCGGCGCGTAGCAAGCGCAGCGCCCAGGGCTGCCCATCGCGCCAGCGCCGCGCCTGCCACAACGCGTGGAGCATCTGGCGGAAAGCGGGCAGGTAGTGAGGAAGCTGTTGCAGGATCACCGGCAACAGACGCAGCGCCGCGCCAGGACGGTTCTGCGCCAGCAGACGGTCGATGGTCTGCCGCCAAGTGGTTAGATCGGTGACGTCGCCGTAGGACGGGTCCGCGCTTTGCATGGTCAATGCGCCGTTGGATGTTGGAGAAGCTCGATCATCACGCCGTGGGTCGCTTTGGGGTGGATAAAGGCCACCAGTCCGTGGATTCCCATGCGCGGCGTTTCGTCGATCAGCCGCATGCCCTGTTCGCGCAGGTGATCAAGCGCCGCGGCAATGTCTTCGACGACGAAGCAGACGTGGTGTGTCCCCTCGCCGCGGTTCTCCAGGAAGCGTGCCGTGCCGCTGCTGGGATCGGTGGGCGCCAGCAGTTCCAACTTGCTGTTCCCCGCGTCCACAAACGCAATCTCCACACCATGATCGGGCGCGTCCTGGCGTTCGAGCAGACGCATTCCCATCAACTCGACGTAGGTTTTCAGCGCCTCATCGATGCTGCGCACCACGATGCCGATGTGATCGACGTGATGGAGGATGGCATTGGATCCTACCATAGCGACTTGCCTTTCGTGTTAAATCCAATTCCCCGGCATGTACTCCCCAAACACCTCGCGCAGCGTGTCGCAGATCTCGCCCAAGGTGACGTCCTGGGCCACGGCTTCGACGAAGAGCGGCATGAGCGGCGCGTCGGGGGTGCGGGCGGCGGCGGCGATGCGCTGACGAATGGCGTCGACCTGCGCCTGATCGCGCGTGGACCGCAACCGCGCCAGCGCATCGATCTGGGCTGCCTGCACCTGTTCGTCGACGCGAAGGATGTCTTCGACGGCGGCATCTTCCGTCTGGAACGCGTTGACGCCGACGACGATCTGCTCATTCTTTTCCACGGCGCGTTGGGCGCGGTAGGCCGCGTCTTGGATCTCGCGTTGGATGAAGCCTTCGTCCACAGCGGCCAGCGCGCCGCCCAGCGCGTCGATGCGTTCGATGTAGGCGGCTGCCTGTCGCTCGATCTCGTCGGTGAGCCATTCTACGTAGTAGCTGCCGCCCAGTGGATCGACCACATCGGCCACGCCGCTTTCGTGGGCGATGATCTGCTGCGTGCGCAGGGCGATCTCCACGGCCTTTTCGGTGGGCAATGCCAGCGCTTCGTCGCGCGAATTGGTGTGCAGGCTCTGCGTGCCGCCCAACACCGCCGACAGCGCCTGCACGGTGACGCGCACTACGTTGTTGTCGGGCTGCTGCGCCGTGAGCGTGCTGCCGCCCGTCTGCGTGTGGAAGCGCAGGCGCCAACTGTTGGGTTTCTGCGCGCCGAAGCGTTCGCGCATGATTTTGGCCCACAATCGCCGCGCCGCGCGGAACTTGGCCACTTCTTCCAGAAAATTGTTGTGCGCATTGAAGAAGAAGCTAAGCTGATCGGCGAAAGCATCCACATCCAGCCCGGCGTCGACGGCCTGCTGCACGTATTCGATGGCGTTGGCGAGGGTGAAGGCGACTTCCTGCACCGCGGTGCTGCCTGCCTCGCGGATGTGATAGCCGCTGATGGAAATCGTGTTCCACTTGGGCAGTTCGGCGGCGCAGTAGCGGAAGATGACGGTGATCAACCGCATCGACGCCTGCGGCGGAAAGATGTACGTGCCGCGGGCAATGTACTCTTTGAGGATATCGTTTTGCACAGTGCCGCGCAGCGCCGCCGCAGGGACGCCCTGCTCCTTGGCCACAGCGATCACCATCGCCAAGAGGACGGCGGCCGGTGCGTTGATGGTCATGCTGATGCTGACCTTGTCCAGTGGGATGCCGCGCAGCAGGGTGCGCATGTCCTGAAGGCTGCTGATAGAGACGCCGACTTTGCCCACTTCGCCCAGCGCCAGATCGTGATCGGCGTCGTAGCCGATCTGGGTGGGCAGATCGAAGGCGACGGAGAGACCGGTCTGCCCGCGTTCGATGAGGTAGTGATAGCGGGCGTTGCTTTCCTCGGCGGAGCCGAAGCCAGCGTACTGGCGCATGGTCCAGAAGCGGCCGCGGTACATGTTGGGCTGCACCCCGCGGGTGAAGGGGTATTCCCCCGGAAAGCCCAGCCGCGCCAGGTAGTTTTCCGCCGCCTCGGGCGCAGGATCGCCCGGCCAATCTCCGGGCGTATAGATTGGTCCCACTTCGATTTCGTCGCTGCTGGTGGTGAACCGCCCCCGCCGCTCAGGAAACCGCCTGATCAACGGCGACAGCGTCTCGTCGCGCCAGGCGCGCTGAAGGCCGGCCAGTTTGCTCGGTGTCTTGGTGGTCATTGTGATTCCGATATGTGGCAGGTTTGCAGGCGGTAAGTTGCAGGTGATCCATGAAGCAATGAGATCGCCAACACGATCACCCAGTTCCCAGTCCCTAATCCCCAGTCCCCAATCTTCACATCTCGCTTCGCCCCGAGAGTGCGTTGCTCAGCGTGTTTTCGTCGGCGTATTCCAGATCGCCGCCGGTGGGGAGTCCGCGCGCCAGGCGGGTGACGCGAATGCCCAACGGCTTGAAGAGTCGGGCGATGTACATGGCCGTAGCTTCGCCTTCGAGGTTGGGGTTGGTGGCGATGATCAACTCGCGCACAGGGACGTTCTCGTCGGTGTCTTGGCTTTTTTGCACGCGGGTGAGCAGTTCGCGGATCTTGAGATCTTCGGGGCCGACGCCTTCCACCGGCGAAATCGCGCCGTGGAGGACGTGGTACTGCCCTTTGAACTCGCCGGTGCGCTCGATGGCCTGTACGTCCAGCGGCTCTTCCACCACGCAGATCACAGACGGCGACCGCTCGGTGTCGCTGCACACGGCGCAGGGATTGCTGTCTGCAATGTTGTGACAGATGCTGCAAAAGAGCGTCTTTGCCTTCAGTTCCGTGAGCGCGGCGGCCAGATCCAGGGCGATGCGCTCGTCGCTGCGCAGCAGAAAATACGCCAACCGGCTGGCCGACTTTGGCCCGATCCCCGGCAGGCGGCTGAACGCCTCGATCAAGTTGGTGACAGGTTGTGCGAGTGGTCTCACGATGTTCCTCTACGAGGAGGTGATTGGTGATTGGGGGGGCTGTGCCGAGGATCTGAAATCTCTCAATCGCCTAATCTCAGGTTGACCGTGAATGGGCGATTAGGCGATTTGAGATCCTCAACGCGACACCCAATCACCAGTCACCAATCCCCAATATACCAATCACTAAAATCCGAGTCCCGGCGGCAGATCCAGCCCACCCGTGATGCCGCCCATGCGCTCTTCGGCCAGGGCCTTGGCCTTGGTCGAGGCGTCGGTGATGGCGGCCAGCAGCAGATCCTGGAGCATTTCCACGTCTTCGGGATCGACGACTTCGGGTTTCAGGCGCACGGCCTTGACGTTCTGGTGACCGTCCATGTCGATCTCGACCATGCCGCCGCCGGCTGTACCGGTGACCAGTTCATCGCCCAGCGCGTTCTGGGCTTTCTCCATCTCTTCCTGCATCTTGCGGACCTGGGCCATGAGGTTGCCGCCCATGCCGCCGGGCATGCCGCCGCCAAATCCGCCTGCGCCACCGCCACCGGCGCGGGATCGTTGTGGTTTCTTTGCCATGATTGTTTACTCCTTGCGTATGGACTGCGAATGGTTCGGGACGGTGTGATGGTGACAAGGTGACAGGGTGACCATCATCAAGACGCCACAGACTTGTCACTTGCCACCTGCACACCTGCCACTTGCAACGTGCTACTTCTTATCTTCCACCACGCTGGCGCCGAGTTCATCGACGGCGTATTGGACGAGCGGATCGGGGCCGTCGGCGTCGGTGGTTTCGCGGATCACGCGGCCTGCCGAGGCCGAGAGCGTAGCGCTGTCGCCCACCTGGCAGGTCAGGCTCACGCTGCGCCCCAGGATTTGAGACAGGATCTCCGCCACCGGCGTCAATGTTTCGGCGCTGGAGATCATCTCGCGGGCAAATTTGTTCTTGCCAAAGGCAAAGGAAACGGCCTGTTCGCCGATGGCGATGTCGCGCACGGCGCGCAATGCCGCCTCTTGTTTGAATCCGCAACGCTGTTTCACCTGCCCCAGGAACTCGTTCCATCGGCTTTGCAGGCGGCGGACGGCGTCTTCGTCCAGCGGGACGGGCGCGGCGTCGGCATCGGTGGCAGGTTGGGGCGGCGTGGTCGCCTGCGGCGCTGCGGTGGGTTTGTCGTTGTCGGCGGCTGGCCTGGTCGCAGGGGGTGCAGCGGCAGGCTGCGCCGGGGCGGCGTCCGTTTGTACCACGGTCTGCACCACCGTCTGTACTTGCGTCACTGTCCCCTGGATCGACTCGATCAGGGCTAGCTCCAACGGCAGTTGCGGCTGCAAACCACCCTTCAACTCGCCGATAGCCTCGCTGAAACGCTTGATGGCGTAGAGGATCTGCCCTCGATCCAACTGCTTGGCCTGTTGCGCCATCTGCGCCACCACGTCGGTGGGCTGATCGGTGAGCAGCGACTTGTCGCCTGTCATCTCCAGCAGCATCACGCCACGCAGATAGTCTACCACCTGCGTGGTGAATTCCTGCAAGCTGGCCCCGCTGTGCAGCAGTTGCTGGATCAGCGTCAGGCCCGGCGCAATCTGCCGGTTGGCGACGGCGTCAACGAAGGCCGCCACCGATTCGCTGCCCGCGCTGCCCAACACCTGTTGCACCTGCGCCAGGCTGATGATGTCGGTGTCGTAGCTCGTCATCTGATCGAGCAGGCTGATGGCATCGCGCATACAGCCCTGGGCGCTACGGGCGATGGCGGTGAGGGCGGCGTCTTCCACCTGGAAGTGTTCGTCTTCCGCAATGTGACGCAGGTGCTGGGCGATCTCTGGCACCGGGATGCGGCGAAAGTCGAAACGCTGGCAGCGGCTGTGGACAGTGGCCGGGATTTTGTGCGGTTCCGTCGTCGCGAGGACGAAGCGCGCGTGGGGCGGCGGCTCTTCCAGCGTTTTGAGCAGCGCATTGAAGGCGCTGGTGCTGAGCATGTGGACTTCGTCGATGATGTAGACTTTGTAGCGCCCTTCGCTGGGCTGAAAGCCGACCTTGTCGCGCAGTTCGCGGATGTCGTCGACGCTGTTGTTGCTGGCGGCGTCGATCTCGATCAGGTCGAGCAGGCGTCCTTCGCTGATGGCGCGGCAGTTGGCGCACTCGTCGCAAGGGCGTTCGTCCTCGGGCGCGGTGCAGTTGAGCGCTTTGGCCAGGATGCGCGCCGTGCTCGTCTTCCCCGTGCCGCGTGGGCCAGAGAAGAGATAGGCGTGAGCCACACGTCCATCGCGCAGCGCGTTGCGCAGCGTTTGGGTCACGTGCTCCTGCCCAACTACTTCGTCGAATGTGCGGCTGCGCCACTTGCGGTAGAGAGCCTGGGCCATGGATTCTGTCCTGTGAAAAGGGCACACAGCGGGCGTTCAAACGTTCTAAACACCGACTTGTAGTGTACCATTTTGCGGGGATGCAAGCAAAAAGAAGTTGAAAATCAGGCGGATTTCGGTTTCGGGTATACAATAGTCGACAATTGACCGACATCTATTCAACTTACACCCCTGCTGATTGGAACAACCCATGCCCGATCCAAAAGACGACAAGAAAACCGAAAACGGCGACAAGAAGCCCAAGGCGCCCGAAGAGAAGAGCGTGCAGACACGCCACAGCGTCACCATCGACGGCCAGGAGATCCGTTACACCGCCACCGCAGGGACGTTGCTGCTCAAAGAAGAGGACGACACGGTCAAGGCGTCGGTCTTCTACGTGGCCTACACCCGCGACGATGTCAAGGACGTGGGCAATCGACCACTGACCTTCTCGTTCAACGGTGGGCCGGGGTCCTCTTCGGTGTGGATGCACTTGGGCATGCTAGGTCCGCGCATCGTGCAGATGAACGAAGACGGTTCCGCGCCGCCGCCGCCGTACAAGCTGCGCGAGAACCCGCACTCGATCCTCGACGCCACCGATTTGGTCTTCATCGATCCGGTGGGGACGGGCTACAGCCGCCCGCGCCGGGCGAGAAGCGGATCAGTTCCACGGCTACCAACAGGACATCGAATCGGTGGGCGAGTTCATCCGCCTGATCACCACGCGGCTCAAACGTTGGTCGTCGCCCAAGTTTCTCATCGGCGAGAGCTACGGCACCACGCGGGCGGCAGGGTTGGCCGGTCATCTGATGGAGCGACACGGGCTTGTCTTCAACGGCGTGATGCTGATCTCCACGATCTTGAACTTTCAGACGGCGCGTTTCACCGTGGGCAACGATCTACCCAACATCCTCTTCCTGCCCACCTACACCGCCACTGCCTGGTATCATGGACAGTTGCCGGCGGAGCTGCAAGAGCGTCCTCTGCGCCAGGTGCTCGACGAGGTGGAAGCCTTTGCGATGGGCGAGTACACGCTGGCCCTCATGCGCGGTGACAGCCTGCCCGCCGCCGGGCGCGCCGACATCGCCGCCAAACTGGCGCGCTTCACCGGGCTGGATGCAGCGTACATCGAACGCACCAACCTGCGCATCGACATCTTCCGCTTCACCAAGGAACTGCTGCGCGAGCAGCGCCGCACCGTGGGCCGCTTGGACAGCCGCTTCATCGGCGTCGACCGCGACGCTGCCGGCGAGCACTTTGAGTTCGATCCCAGCTACAGCGTGATCCAGGGGCTGTACACCGCCACGCTCAACGATTATGTGCGCCGCGATCTGCGTTTCGAGAGCGATCTGGCCTACGAGATCCTGTCTGGCTTGTATCAAAAGTGGGATTACAGCAATGTGCAGAATCAGTTTCTCAACGTAGCGGAGACGCTGCGCCAGGCGTTGACGCAGAACCCGTTCATGAAGGTCTACGTGGCGAACGGCTACTATGACCTGGCTACGCCGTACTTCGCTACGCAGTACACCTTCAATCACCTGCAACTCGATGAGGCGCTGCACGCCAACATCTCGATGGGCTACTACGAAGCGGGCCACATGATGTACGTGCATCCGCCGTCATTGGCACAGATAAAGCGCGATTTGGCGGGATTCATCGCGCAGGCGGTGACGGGAGACGCGGGGGATCCGGTGGGATCTTTGCCGGTGCGGGGGTAAAGAGGAGATTGGGCGATTAAGCGATAGGGGATCGCGCCGAGCATACGATAATCCCCCAATTGCTTAATCGCCCAATCTCTTTCTTCTCTGCCTCAAATCTTCTCAAAATGCGCCACATCCACCACGAAGATGGTCGCGCCGCCGGCGTGTTTCTCCACCGGCGTGGGGATGTTCATTTCGCCCGGCTCCATCACCGGCGGCAGGGGGGTGACATATTGCACGCGGCTGGTGGCGCTTTCCCGTGCGATGCTGAGCACCTCTTCCACATCACTGTCTTCGACGCCGCAGAAGATGGTGGCGCTGCTCAAGTGGGTATACGCGCCGGTAGACGTGGTCACCGTGGCCGAGAAGCCGGCGCGGGTCAGGCGATCCAACAGAATGCGGCTGTCGTCGTTGTTGACAATGGCGATGACCAGTTTCATGGCGTTTCCTCTCCTACTTCATGTTTATCCGCTTTATCCGCAAACCACAGTGCGCAGCACTCCGTCTACTCAAGTCCACGCAAAATGGGTCAACTTCGTTGGGCTGCTGTGAATTAACGGATAGATTCTTGTGGCAGGCGCTCATGCACAACCTGCAAGATCGCACGCTGGATTTCGTCGATCTCGCCGCTGCAATCGATGCGCCGCCAGCGATTTGGATCGGCGGCGATCAACTGCATGTAGCCGGCGCGCACCGTCTCGTGGAAGCTCACCTGCTTGGCATCGAGTCGGTTCCATTCGGCGGCGCCTGCGCCGAGCTTGCGGCGTAGGCCGTCTTCAACAGGGATGTCGAGGTACAGCGTGAGATCGGGCTGCAAGCCGCCGGTGGCGTAGTGGATCAGCGTGCGCAGTTCGTCGGATCCTGGCCGTGGCCGAAGCCCTGGTAGGCCAGCGTGCTGTCGGCGTAGCGGTCACAGAGGACGATCTGCCCTTGGGCCAGGGCCGGGCGGATCACCTGATCCACGATCTGGACGCGGGCGGCGTTGAAGAGCAACGTCTCCGCGCGCGGTGACATTTCCACGTGATCGGCGTCGAGCAGCACATTGCGCACCGCATTGCCGATGCGCGTGCCGCCCGGTTCGCGGGTGGCCAGCACCGTATGGCCGACAGCGCCGCGCGTCGGCCAAAAGCCGGATCTGGGTTGTCTTGCCGCTGCCTTCGGGGCCTTCAAAAGTGATGAATAGAGACACGTCACCTGCTCGATTTGGTGATAATTAGGTTAGATTGGCTCACATTATAGCATCAGGCTATCGGGATCGCCGATCCGCCCGGAATAAGCGTATTGAGCGGATCACAGCGGATCCTTCTGAAACAATCCGCTATGATCCGCCAATCTGCCTAATCGCGTTCTTTGTCTGACTCTACTGCAAAGGTCGCTCAAGCGCAAAAGTCCGACTTCTCTCAGGAGGGGAGCAACCGCAAATCACACAGAAGTCGGACTTTTCGCAGTGGAGTCATTGTCTGCCGCATCCGGCCTGCTTTTTGTGAGATCTGGCGCTGTGGTATAATGCGCAGGATCGTTCAGCGGCTTCCGCTGATTTTTGTTTATACGCAGCGATAGGAGACGTTCGGGGGTGGCAAACCCATTAGATTGGTTATTGGGGCTGTTTTCGCTCGATATCGGCATCGACCTGGGGACGGCGAACACGCTCGTCCACGTGAAGGGGCGTGGTATCGTGATCGACGAGCCGTCGGTGGTGGCCATCGACAGGTCGTCGAAGCGGCGCGTGCAGGTCAAGGCGATTGGTCGAGAAGCGAAAGAGATGGTGGGCCGCACCCCGGCGCACATCGTGGCCGTCCGTCCGCTGCAAGACGGTGTGATCTCCGACTTCGAGGTGACGGAACGCATGATCCATCACTTCATCGGCAAGGTCCACGGCAACCGCGCCTTTGGTACGGCGCGCCCGCGCGTCGTGATCGGCATCCCTTCGGGCGTTACCGAAGTGGAAAAGCGCGCCGTGCGCGACGCCGCCATCAGCGCTGGCGCGCGCGAAGCCGGCCTGGTGGAGGAGCCAATGGCCGCTGCCATCGGCGCCGGCCTGCCGGTGACGGAATCCATCGGTTCCATGATCGTGGACATCGGCGGCGGCACCACCGAAGTGGCGGTGATCTCGCTGGGCGGCATCGTCGTCTCCCGCTCGATCCGCGTGGCCGGCGACGAAATGAACGAAGACATCGTCAACTACGCACGTCAAAAATACAACCTGCTCATCGGCGAGCGTATGGCCGAACGCGCCAAGATCGAAGTCGGCTCGGCCTACCCGCTGGAGCAGGAACGCACCATGATCATCCGTGGGCGCAACCTGATTTCGGGGCTGCCCGAGGCCATCGAAGTCAGTTCGGTGGAGATCCGCGAGGCGCTCTCCGGCTCGGTGGACGTGATCGTCGACGCCGTTAAGGATACGCTGGACGAAACGCCGCCCGAACTTGTGGCCGACTTGATGGAACATGGCATTGTGCTTGCCGGCGGTGGCGCGCTGCTGCAAGGGCTGGCCCAACGCCTGCAAGACGAAACGCGCATGCACGTTTACGTGGCTGACAACCCCCTCACCTCGGTGGTGATGGGTACCGGCATGATCCTGGAGAAGCCGGAATACTACCGCGAGACGTTGACGACGATGCAGCGCAAGAGCACGATCAGATAGAAATGAGAGATTCCGACCGCCGCCCCTGGTCCCCTGCGGACTTTGCAATCCGCCTCACTATCCTGGCGTTGGCTGCCCTGCTGTTGCTGGCTTTGCAGCAGACAGGACGGCTTGAAGGCGTTGAAGGTGCGGTGGTGCAGGTGACGACGCCCGGCCAGATCACGCTGACCGGCGTCACCGACCGGGTGGCCAGCCTGTTTGAGACGGTGAACAACTTCCGCAACCTGCAACAGCGTGTGGCGGAGTTGGAGCAGATCAGCGACAGCTTGCTGGTGGAGAACCTGCGTTTGCAGGAGGTGGAACGCGAAAACCAGCGCCTGCGCGAACTGCTGGGCTTCGCCGAAACCCGCCCCGGCATCCAATACCGCAGTGGACAGATCCTGGCCCGCTCGATTGGCTTCGACAGCAACAACTTCCTCAACTACATCATGCTCGACTTGGGTCGCCAACACGGTATCGCCGTGGGTATGCCCGTGGTCAACGATCAGGGGTTGGTTGGGCGCATCAGCGAAGTCAACGAGTCGACTTCGAAGGTGCTGCTTATCACCGACGCCGACAGCACTGTCAATGCTATCTTGCAGAGCAGCCGGCTCACCGGCGTCATCACTGGCCGCCCCGGCGAAGACCCGGTGATGGGTTTCATTCCCCAGGGCAGCGAAGTTTCGGTGGGCGAAATTGTGTTGACGTCGGGCATGGGTGGCAACTTCCCCAAGGGTATTCCCATCGGCCAGGTGACCGAAGTGCGCCAGCGCGACTTCGACGTCTTCCAAGAAGCCACAATCCGCCCCACGGTGGACTTTGGCCGCCTGGAACTGGTGATGATCATCACCAATTTCGACCCGCTGGAAATCGTGGAAGAATTCGACATTATTCCCCAGTTCCCCGCCAACGTGACGCCACCCGACGACGCCTCGCCGGCCAACGGCGCTGTGAATCCGGCTGAATCTGCGCCGGCGACCACTCCCTGACCATGCAAATCGGCTATATTGTGATGATCCCCTTGCTGGGGATCTTGGCGATCATTCAAACCGTGGTCGCGCCGCGACTGGCCATCCTAGAAGTGCGCCCCGATCTGGTGCTGCTGGCCGTGCTGGCGTGGACGCTCTTCAACGGCGGCTATTCGGGCATCGTGTGGGCTTTTGTGGGCGGGCTGTGGATGGACGTCCTCAGCGGTGGGCCGATGGGCGCGTCGAGCCTGGCATTGATGGCGGCGGCGCTGGTGGCGGGTGTGGGCCACAATCGCCTCTTTCGCAGCAACCCGGTCACGTTGCTGGTGGCGGTGGTGGTGGGTAGCCTGGTCTATGCTTTCAGCTATTTGGGCATCCTCATCGCCATCGGTCGGCGTGTGGATCTGCTGGAAACGTCGCTGCAACTGGTTTTCCCGGCGACGGCGTACAATACCGTGCTGATGCTCGTGTTGTCACCAGTTCTCTATCGTCGGCTGGATCGACGCGAGCTTGATTCTGTTTAGGTTGGGTTGCTTCCGCACGCCTCTCGCCGCAATGATGTAACCAACCGCGGCAGGAGGGGTGCGGAAACAACCCAACGTAGGCATCGAGCGAAACTATGTATCAACGAGCAGAGCGAACAAGCAGCAACGCGCTACGCCTGATCCGCCTGGGGCTGGTCATTGCGTTCTTTGTGCTGGTGGGGCGCCTCTATCAACTTCAGATCATGGAAGGCGCGGACCTGGGTGAACGCGCCGACGCCAATCGCTTCCGCACGCTGGAAGTACAGCCCCCCCGCGGTGTCATCTACGACCGCAATGGCGAGATCCTGGCGCGCAATCGCCCCAGTTTCATCATCGCCGTCGTCCCCGCGGACCTGCCCGACGATGACATCGCCACTGAACCGGACGAAGAAGCGGTGGCCGTGGAGCACATCCTGCGCGAGTTGGGCGTGGAAAGCGATCCCGAAGTCGCCCTGAGCGTGGCCGAGGTGATGTTCCGCCGCCTAGGCCGCGCCGATTTCGCGCGTACAGTGCAGGGCGCGGGCGTGGATCTACAGTTCCGCGTGGTGCGTCTGCCTGTCATCAACGTTACCGAAAACGAGGACGGCACCACAGAAGAAACAATCTCCGACGTCCCCACGATCATCCCCGATCTTTCGCAACCGCTGCCGCTGGCAGGGTTGACGGCGCTGCTGATGCGCGCCGTGGAACTGGGGACACAGGGCAGTTCGTTCGAGCCGATCCCCATCCTTGATCTGGTGGATCAGGAGTTGGCGTTCCGCATGGCCGAGGAAGGCTTCCAACTGCCCGGCATTCAGGTGTTGCAGGAACCTGTGCGCGAGTACCCGTTCGGCGACGCCGTGAGCCACGTGCTCGGTTTCATGGGGCCGATCCCGGCTCAGGCGCTGGAGATCTACCAGGAGCGCGGCTACCTTGATCCCAACGAACGGGTGGGGCTGAACGGGCTGGAATACACCTACCAGGACCAGTTGCGCGGCGTCTCGGGCCGTGAGGTGATCGAAGTGGACATCCTTGGGCGTAAGAGCCGCACCGTGGGGCAGATTTTGGAGCCGGTGCCAGGCCTGAACCTCTACCTGAGCCTGGACATCAAGTTGCAGCAGCGGATGCAAGAAGTGCTGGAAGCTCAGCTTGAAGAACGGGGCGCACCCCACGCTGTCGCCATTGCCATGAACCCGAAGACAGGCTCGATCCTGGGCATGGTGAGCCTGCCCAGCTTCGACAACAACATCTTCTCCGAAGGTCTGGGCGCGGACTATCTGGCGCTGGAAGATCTGGCGCGCCAGGACCCCAACCGCAATCCGCTGATCAACTACGCCATCGGCGGCCTCTACCCACCCGGATCTACATTCAAGATGGTCACCGCCACGGCGGCGTTGGCCGAAGATGTGGTGGAACCCAACACGCGCATCGTAGACAACGGTCCGCTCTACCTGCCCAACCGCTACTTCCCCAATGATCTCAGCCAGGCGCAGAAGTTTGTGAGCTGGAACCACAAACTGGGCATCGTCCACGGCCCCATGACGGTTGTAGACGCCCTTGCCCTCTCCAACGACATCTATTTTTACTGGGTGGCGGGCGGCTATCCCAATGCGCTGCAAGGGCTGGGCAGCGAGCGCCTGGCCAAGTGGACGCGGCTCTACGGCTACGGCGAGACCACTGGCATCGATCTCCCCGGCGAGGTGACGGCCATCGTCCCAGATGACCAGTGGAAACGCATCAACTTGGCTGAATCGTGGACCACCGGCGACAGCTACAACGCGTCCATCGGCCAGGGCTACATCCTGGGGACGCCGGTGCAGGTGTTGGTGGAAGCATCGGCGGTGGCCAATGGCGGCTACATCGTGGAGCCACGGCTTGTCTACCAGATGGTGGACGCCGAGGGTGGCCTGCAACAGGATTACGAGACCTCTGTTGTGCGCGAATTGCCCGTCAGCAAGGATCTGCTCGCCTACGTGCAACAGGGGATGTGGTCGGTGGTGAACGCACCGGCCGGCACGGCGCGCCGGCGCGGTGAACGGCGTCACCGTGGCGGGTAAGACAGGTACCGCCGAGTTCTGCGCCTGGGATCCCGAACTCGAAGACTGCGCCGACCGCGACGATCAGGGCAACCTGCCTTTTCACGCCTGGTACGTCACCTACGCCCCCTACGAAGACCCCGAGATCGCGGTGGTGGTCTTTGTCTACGACGGTGGCGAAGGGTCCACTGTAGGCGTGCCTGTGGCGCAGCAGATCCTGGATTTCTACTTCAACGGTCCGCCGCCGGAGCCGGAAGCCACCCCCGAATCGACGGAGGATAGCGCGGCAGGCGGATAGCACCTACTCAAGAAACCCACGCCACGGAGAAAACCAATGTCTGATCCTGTCCTTTCTGCACAGTCGATCCTGGAACGATTTCGGCTCGACGGGCGCGTTGCCCTGGTCACCGGCGGCGGTCAGGGGATCGGGCGCGCCTTTGCCCACGCCCTGGGTGAAGCCGGCGCAAAGGTCGCTGTTGTCGATGTGAAGCTGGATCTGGCCGAAGATGTGGCCCACGAACTGAGCCGGAAGCAGGTGGATGCCCTGGCCGTGGCCGCGGACGTCACCAAACCCGATCAGGTGCAGGCGATGGTGCGTCGTATCGTCGACCATTGGGGGAGCCTCGCCATCGGTGTCAACAATGCTGGGATCGGCGTCTGGGCCGACAGCGAGACGATTGCCTATGCCGACTGGCTGCGCGTCCTCGATATCGATTTGAACGGCGTCTTCCTGTGCGCTCAGGCCGAAGGACAGGTGATGCTCGAAGCCGGCTACGGTAAGATCATCAACACAGCCTCGATGTCGGGCCATATTGTCAACATGCCGCAGAACCAGGCGGCGTACAATACGGCCAAAGCCGGCGTCATCCACCTCACCCGCAGCCTGGCCGCTGAATGGGCCAAGCGCGGCGTGCGCGTCAACAGCATCAGCCCCGGCTACACCCGCACCCAGCTCGTAGACGATCTCCTGGCCACACCCGTGGGCCAGTCTATGTTGCCCATCTGGATGCAGATGACGCCCATGGGGCGCATGGCCGAAGTCACAGATCTACAGGGCGCGCTCGTCTACCTGGCGTCTCCGGCATCGGACTACATGACCGGTCACGACATGGTCATTGATGGTGGGTACTGCACCTGGTAGCTAAACTTTCCCTTCCAGGTACGCCTTGCGCTTTTCCTCGGGGAATTTTTCGATGGCGTAGCGCAGCATGGTGCGCGGCATCGTGCGGTAGGTGTCGGCCAGGAAACCTTCTTCGACGGCAAGATTACGGTTGCCCACCTCGCGCAGCATCCACCCCACGGCTTTGTGGATCAAGTCTTCTGAATCGTGGAGAAGGACGCGGGAGAGGCGCAGCGTGTCCTCGAACTGGCCCAGCTTGATAAAGTGCAATGTGGCCATGATGGCGATGCGCCGCGCCCAAAGTGAGTCGGACAGCGCCAGTTCATCGAGGACGTCTCGGGGCTTGTCGGCCAGGAACGCGCCCACGATCTGCGGAGCCGAGCTGTCCACCAGATCCCAGTTGTTGATGTAAGCGGTGTTGCGCAGATAGAGATCGTAGATCGCCGCGTGATCGGCCTGTTTGCGCCGGAATTGACGCACCAGGATCAACAGCGCGGTGAGTCGGTCTTCGTGGAAGGGCGAATGGAGCAGCCGTCCGGTTTCGGCCAACGGCAGTTTGTCGAAGCGGCGCGCCACCGTCCTCTGCACAGGGACGCGGATGCCGCGGAACCGGTCTCCTTCGCCATACTCGCCGGGGCCGGTCTTGAAGAAGCGCTGCGAATGCTCGGCGATGGCAGGATCGGCAAGTTCGGTAAGGGCCTGCTGTACGGATTCGGCGTTCATAGGTATCTCCGAGTTGTGAGTTGCGAGTTGCGAGTTGCGAATGATTGTCACCTGCAAACCTGCAACCTGCAAACCTGCCAATCACCAATCCCCAATCCCCAGCCCCCAGCCCCCAATCACCAATCACCAATCCCCAACCGTTACGTGCCGGTTATGAACCCGTTATGCTCAATACGGAGTGCGCTTTCTATAATGGCGACAGGACACAGATCGCCATCATTTTTACGTATCTGACATCGTGGAAAGCGCCTCATGACGACGATTCAATCGACGCCGCCGGTCGAGCGCGGACAAACGGAAGCAACGCCCAAACCCACCGCAGCGGACGATCTCGCCTTTGCCAATATGCTGGCCGCCACCCTGCGCCAGGAGACAGAGTCGAAGCTGTTCAACACTGATTCTTCGCCTGTATCGCCGATGTCTTCATCGCCGATGTCTTCATCTTCGATCCAACCGCAGATGGCCGCTTTTCAGCAGTTGGCGTTCCTGACACAGCCCACCACGCTTTCGCTGCCGTCGTTCCTCTTCAGCAATTGGCAAGCGCAGCCGGAAGCAGCGGCGGCTGTTTCCACAGCCGCCACCGTCCGCAGCGCCGGTGACAATCCATACAGCAGCGTCATTGCCGCCATCCAGGGTGGATCGAACGCCGTCACCGCCGCCGAACCGACAATGACGGTGCAGGGCGCGGCCAAACCCAGCGCCGACGCACTGTCCTTGGCCGCGTTTCCTCGGCCCGAGCACGACACCGGGCGCGGCATCCACTGGATCCCCACCACCAGCCAATCCACCGACGTGATCGACAAATACGTGGCCGAGGCCAAAGAGATGGGGATCTCGTGGATCACCTTCCTCAACGACGGGACGGACACGAAACAGAACGATTACCTGGTGAAGAAACTGGTGGAAAACGGCATCGAGCCGGTGATGCGCATCTACACCGACGGCGGATCAGCCGTGGAAGGCGACCTCACGGCGACGGTGCGCCACTACGGCAAGCTGGGCGTCGACTACTTCCAACTCTACAACGAGCCCAACCTGCGCATCGAAAACCAGGGCGCCGCACCTGATCCCAAAGCCTACGCCGCCAAGTGGATCGACGCCGCTCGCCAGGTGATCGACGGTGGCGGTCTGCCCGGTTTTGGATCACTCAGCCCCACCCCCGGCCTGGCCCCCGGCGCCGCCCCAGGTGACATGGACGATCTACGCTTCCTGCGCGAGTCGCTGCAAGCCGTCAAGGCCCAAGGCGGCGAAGACGTCCTTGATCAAACGTGGCTCAGCGTCCACAACTACGGGCAGGCGCACCTGCGCATCCGCGACTACGATCAGATCGTGCGCCAGGAATTGGGCCGTAGCCTGCCCCAGATCGGCACCGAAGCCGGCATCTATCCCGGCGACACGCTCTCGCAGGCCGACGCCACCAACATCGTGGCCGACGCCTACCGCTACCTCCCCAGCCGCGAGGACTACTACTTCGCCTACACCTACTGGATCATCGCCAACGAATCGGGCAGCGGACACAACGACGCCGCCTGGAATCATCAAGCGCTCTTCCGCCCCGACGGCCATGATCCGCTCGTGGATATTCTGAAACAGGAGAAGGTTGTATGAGTATCTTCAACACAATGCGCCTCAGTGGCTACGGCATGACCGCCGAACGCCTGCGCATGGACGTGATCAGCAACAACATCGCCAACAGCCAGACCACCCGCACCGCCGACGGCGGCGCCTACCAGCGCAAGCAGGTTGTGCTCCAGGCCCACGAATCGAACCGCCTGCCGGTGAGCCGCTTCCAGCAGAGCACCCAACTGGCCGGCAGCGACGACCTGCACGGCGTCAAGGTGGTGAGCATCGTCAACAACGACGAAAACATGGTGCGTGTCTACGAACCTACCCACCCCGACGCCGACGAAGAGGGCTTCGTAGAATACCCCAACGTGGACATCACCACTGAAATGGTCGATCTCATGGCTGCCAGTAAAGCCTACCAGGCCAACGTCACTGTTGTGCAGACGGTGAAATCGATGGCGCAATCGGCGCTGCAAATCGGGAAGTAAAGAAGAAGACAAAGGGCAAAAGTAGAAGATGACAATCGACCCGATTCGACTTTATCAGGCAGCCAATCAAATTGGCGACATGGACGGCAAGCTCCAGAGCCGCGGCGTCCCCAAGAGCAGCGTTGGCAATGTGGCAGGCAGCATGGAGCAGGCGCTAACCAACGCCATCGAGCAGCTCGATCAGAGCCAGAAGACCGCGGACACCGGCATCAACCAGTTGGTGGCCGGCGAACCCGTCGATCTGCACCAGGTGATGCTGCAAATGGAAGAATCCATGCTCAAACTCAACCTGGCGCTCCAGGTACGCAACAAGGTCATCGAAGCCTACCAGGAGATCCAGCGGATGCAGGTGTAGGCAACCAGATTTCAGCTTTGGCAGTGCTTCTCATCCAAGGAGACTGGGCGACTAGGCGATTAAGCGATTCAGCGATTGCAGCGACAGAAGCGATCACCAATCACAAATCCCGAATCACCACTCACCACTCAACCATCCCGGACGCACCATGCAAGACTTACGCGCAAAAGCCCTCGATATTTGGACACAACTGGCGCCCTGGCAGCGCTTTGCCGGGATCGCGATTGTGCTCACCACCATCGGCATGTTCGTGGTGATGGGTTTGTGGATGAGCGAGCCGAAATACGCCGTGCTCTATCGCGATCTCAACGAGCGCGACGCCGCCGCTATCGTCAACGAGTTGGACAGCCAGCGCGTCCCCTACCAGTTGGCCGAGGGCGGCACCGCCATCGAGGTGGAAGAAGACCAGGTCGCAGCCATCCGCCTGCGTCTGGCCGCACAAAACTTGCCGCAGGGCGGCACCATCGGCTACGAGATGTTCGATACCGGTTCCCTGGGCAACCTGGGCATGACCGAATTTATGCAGCGGGTCAACTTTCAGCGGGCGTTGGAAGGTGAACTCAGCCGCACCATCACCGCCGTCGAAGGCGTCGACCTGGCCCGCGTCCACCTGGTGTTGCCCGAAGAAAGCCTCTTCGTCGACAATCAGCAGCCGCCCAAAGCTTCGGTGATCCTCAAAGTCAAGCCGGGTGTCAAGCTCAACACCACCCAGGTACAGTCGATCCGCTTCTTGGTGGCCAACAGCGTCGAGGGCTTGAGCGCCGACAACATCACCCTGGTCGACGTAGACGGCAACCTCTACGAACTGCCCGAAGGCCAGGCAGAAGCCACGCTCCCTCGATCACCGGCGGCATCATGGAAATGGAACGCGCCGCCGAGCTGGAGAAACAGAACAACGTGCAGGCCATGCTCGATTCCACCTTCGGCCCCAACAAGACGGTGGTGCGCGTCAACATTGAGATGAACTGGGATCAGGAAGCATCCCAGACAGAAACCTACGCCCCCGCCGGTGAAGTGGGCAGCGTGATCCGCAGCAGCAGCCGTGAAGAAGAAAGCTGGGAAGGCACCGGCTCCAGCGTCATGGGCGGCATCACCGGCGTTGACGCCAATGCCCCTGCAGACGACGCCACCTACCAGACGGGCGAAGGCACAAGCGGCGTCTACAACCGTCGCAACGACACCATCAACTACGAAGTTTCCAAAGAGGTGCGCAGCCGCACCGTGCAGCCCGGCAGCGTAGAACGCATCTCCGTCGCCGTGCTCATGGACGAAAGCCTGCCCGAAGAGCAGACAGATGCCATCAAGACCACGGTCGCCGCCGCCCTGGGCCTCAGCGAACAGCGCAGCGACGTCATCGAAGTGCAGCGCATCCCCTTCGATATCAGCTACTACGAGCAGGAACTGGCCCAATTCAAGCACAGCAGCAGCAGGACTTCTACATTCGCATCGGCATCATCGTGGGCGTGTTGCTTGGGCTGGGGCTGATCCTATTCTTTACCCGCAAGATTCTGAGCGACATGCAGAAGCGCATGATGCCCTTCGTGGTGGAAGAAGACACACCCGCACTGCCCGGTGAGGCCGGCGGCACGCAGCAGAGCGCCGCCGTTCTGCAACAAAACGCCAACAACGCCTACGCCCGTGCCCTGGCCGGCGCCAACGGACATGGCGGCATCGACGATTTCGAGAACTTCTTCCAGTTGCCGCCGCCCGACGAAGCCGAACTGCGCCTACGCGCCATCGCCCGCCACAGCCCCGACGTGGTCGCCTCGATCATCGAGGAATGGGCTGTCCCCGATGGCGGCGGCTCACGCCCGTCTCGCCCCGAACCAGAGGCAGCGGACTAGGGGGCAGGTGGCAGGTAGCAGGTAGCAGGTGACAATCGTTCACGAATCACGAATCACGAATCACGAATCACGAATCACGAATCACGAATCACGAATCACGAATCACGAATCACGAATCACGAATCCAGGTGACACATGGCGCGAAAGTCCGCTCCACTAACCGAAGGTGAAAAGAAGGCGTCGATTGTGCTTGTGGCCCTGGGATCGCAGCTCTCGGCAGATGTGATGCGCCACCTGAACGAGGAGCTTGTGGAAAGGCTTACCTATGCCATTTCCACCTTGCAGCGGGTGACGCCCGACGTGCGCCAGGCCATCGCCGATGAATTGGTCACCGAGATTGAGGTGCAGCGGCAGTACAACTTCGGTGGTATCGAATACGCCCGCGAGGTGCTCTCGCAGGTGGTGGGCCGCGAACGCGCCGAGGAATTGCTCAGCCGCATCACCCACCGCGACGCCAAGCGCCCGTTCGACTTCCTGGCCGATGTGGATCCGATGCAGTTGGCCCGCTTTATGCAAGAGGAGCACCCGCAGACCATCGCCCTGATCCTGGCGCACCTGCCCCGGTGCTGGCGGCCGCGTCTTTAGCTGCCTGCCCGAAAGTAGCCAGCCCGAAGTGGTCAACCGCATCGGCATGATGGATCGTATCTCGCCCGAAGTCGTGAAGACGGTGGAAGCCGGCCTCCAGGCCAAGCTCTCCGTCGTCCTCCCGCGAGAACGGCAGGGCGAACACATCGGCGGCGTCGACTTCCTGGTGCAACTGCTCAACCAGGTGGATCGCGGCACCGAGAAGACGATTATGGAGGAGTTGCACAGCGTCAACTCCGATCTGGCCGACCAGGTGCAGGCGCAGATGTTCGTCTTCGAGGACCTCGTCCTCCTCGACAACCGCAGCCTGGAACTGGTGCTGCGCGAGGTCGACAAGAAGGATCTGCTGCTGGCGCTGCGCGGCGCACCCGACGAGGTACGCCAGGTCATCTTCCGCAACATCTCCAAGCGCGCCGCCCAGATGATGCAGGAAGATCTCGACGTGATGGGTCCTGTCCGCCTGCGCACGGTGGAAGAATCGCAGAAGAACATTGTCAAAATTGTACGCCGCCTGGAGCAAGAAGAGCAGATCGTCATCTCTCGCGGCAATTCCGAAGACGTGTTGGTGTAGCCCATGGCGCAGCTTATTCGCAAGTACAACGCGGGCGACCGCATCGTTGTCTCCGATTGGCTGCGCGCCCACGGCACCGGTGATCTAGAGGAATCGCCCGAAGAAGTGGCGCGTCGAGCCGCCGAGCAAGCACTGCGCGAGGCCGAAGCGCTGCGCAACCAAATGGAGACGCAACTGGCCGAGGCCCAGCGCCAGATCGAAGCCCTGATCGCCGAAGCTGAGAACACAGCACAAACTTTACAGGCCGAAGCACAGGCACAGGGCTACGAAGACGGCTACAAACAGGGTCTCGTTGATGGGCAGACGACGTTCGACGGTCAGGTTGCCGACATTGTGACCCAGCTTCAGGCCATCGTGGCCGAACTGGGGCTACAGCGACAGGTGGCGCTTTCGGGTATCGAAGTCGAAGCCGCCACATTGAGCCTGGCCGTCGCCGAAAAGGTGGTGGGCCATGTCGCACAGACGCACAAACCGCTCATCGATCACACTGTCCACCGCGCCCTCTCTGAGATCAGCGTTGAGGGGCCGTTCGTGGTGAAAGCCCACCCCGACGACTGCGCCTTCCTTACCAAATTCTGGCAGACCGGATCGCCACGCCGCCCCGATGCGCCCGACGGTTGGCGTCTTGTGGCCGACGAAAGTGTACCGCCCGGCGGCTGCATCCTGGTCTGTGGCCCAACCACAGTCGATGCTCGCCTCAAAACGCAGTTGGGCAACATCGGCGTCGGCCTTCAACTTGCGCTTCCCGCGCCCGATTCAGAGGACATCGAAACGGACGCTATGGGCGAACCGCCCGCAGCAGACGACATCGATCTATGACACCGCTATCTACAAAACTCGCTGCTTATCAATCACGACTCGTCGAGATAGAACCATTGCAACTCCAAGGACGTGTAGTACAGGTTATTGGCCTCACCATCGAAGTTGAAGGCATTTCGCCCAAAATGGGTGAACTCTGCTGGATCGAAACCGACAGCGGCTCGATGTCGGCGGAGGTGGTGGGCTTTCGTAAGAACTACTCGCTGCTCATGCCGCTGGGCGAGATGGAAGGCATCCAGCCCGGCAGCCCCGTCATTGCCGCGCGGACACTCTTTCAGGTGCCAGTCGGCCCCAAGCTGCTGGGGCGCGTCCTCGACGGGCTGGGCAACCCCCTCGACGATCTCGGCCCCATCGAAGCGGAGACGCTGGTCTCCTTCAACAACCAGGCGCCGCATCCATTGGCGCGGCAGGCCATCCGCGAGCCGTTTCGCACCGGCGTGCGCGCCATCGACGGCCTGATCACCATGGGCAAAGGGCAGCGCATCGGCATTTTCGCCGGCAGCGGGGTGGGCAAGAGCAGCCTGTTGGGTATGATCGCGCGCAACGCCGAGGCCGATGTCAACGTCATCGCGCTGATCGGCGAACGTGGCCGCGAGGTGCGCGAATTCATCGACGACAACCTCGGTCCCGAAGGGCTGGCCCGCTCCATTGTGGTGGTGAGCACCAGCGACATGCCGCCGCTGGTGCGTATCAAAGCCGCCTGGGTGGCCACCGCCATCGCCGAGTATTTCCGCGATCAGCTCGACATGAACGTCAACTTTATGATGGACAGCGTCACCCGATTTGCAATGGCGCAGCGCGAGGTGGGGCTGGCTGTCGGCGAACCGCCTGCCATGAAGGCATACCCGCCCAGCGTCTTCGCCCTGCTGCCCCGGCTCATGGAACGCACCGGCGCCGGCATCGGCGGCACCATCACAGCGTTCTACACCGTCCTCGTAGAAGGTGACGATTTCAACGAACCCATCTCCGACACCGTGCGCAGCATTTTGGACGGACACATGATGCTCACCCGCACCCTCGCCGCCGAAAACCACTACCCGGCCATCGACGTGCTGCACAGCGCCAGCCGCCTGATGACACAGATTACGTCGAAAGAGCACCAGGCCGCGGCCGGTCAACTGCGCGAGATGCTCGCCGTCTACGAAAACGCCAAAGATCTGATCAACATCGGCGCCTACGCCGCCGGCAGCAACGCCCGTATCGACCGATCTTTGCACATGCTCGACGACATTCGCCGCTTCCTGCGCCAAGGCGCCGCCACCGCCACTGCCTACGAAGAAACGGTGGAACAGTTACAGCAGATAGTCAGCGCAGAGGCAATCGTATGAGTAACGAGTAACGAGTAGATCAACCTGAGCCTACTCATTACTCCTTACTCATTTGATAAGGAGAAACCAGAGAAATAATGATCCACGAAGCCACACGAAGAGACACGAAGGCAGAAAAGAACAAGCAGAAAGCTCTTCCGCTCTGTTGTCCTGCGAATCCTGAAATCCGTGTCCCTCTTTCTCCTCTTCGTGGTGCTTCGTGTGCCTTCGTGGATCAATAAAATTCTGAAATCTCCTAAGGTGCAATGATTGGCCTATCGCATCGCCGCATCATCCATCGCCACCCAATAAACGCGATCCCATGTCTCTAGACTTCCGTTTCCAGGCCGTCCTCGATTATCGGCAGCGCATTGTAGAAGATCGGCAGCGTCATCTGGCGGATGCGCAGCGCCTGGCGCGTGGAAATGGACGGCCTCGACGCCTTGCGCGAGCAGCAGAGCGTTTTGCCGCTCAGCTCGAAGAGATGCTGCAAGGCGTGTTGCATGTTGACGAAATCGAGCATCACTACCGCTACCTGGCCGCCCTCGATCTGGCGATCAAGGCGCAGGAAGCGGTGGTGAAAACTCACTGAGAAGCCGCCGAAGCGGCGCGCGATCTCGAAGAAGCACTCAAAGAGCGCAAGACGATGGAGAAGCTCAAGGAATAAGATCGCGTACGTCTTCTCGAAGCCATTGCGCAGGACGAAGCCAAGGCCGTGGACGATCTCAACATTGCCCGTTTTGGCCGCAACGGTAGATGACGCGTGCCAGGCACTGTCGAAGCACAACGCAACTGTTACACAAGCGTTATGCAGATTCGTCTTCGGCCTGCATAGACTGGAAATAGCACAGAAATCTGACGGTGATTTTGGCGCAGTTGTCCTCTCTAGTCGGCGGCTGCGAAGGAGGTTCTATGTCCGAATTGCTACGCTCGGCCCTCGATACGTTCTCGTACCAAATGCTCTTCGACGACGTGAAGCGTATGATCTTTAAGCGCTTGCTGGAGAAGATGGGCGAACTGAATGCCGATGGCGCACCCACCGCACAGCGCAGCGGATCTTCGTTGCCAGCGTCGACTTTCGACGGCCTGATCGAGCAGGCTGCGGCCCGCCACAACGTAGACAGCGACCTCGTGCGCGCTGTGATCAAGGTGGAATCCAACTTCGATCCCAGCGCGGTCAGCCACGCCGGCGCCAAAGGACTGATGCAGTTGATGGACGGCACCGCCGCCTCGCTGGGCGTGGACAACAGCTTCGACGTCGCTCAGAACATCGAAGGCGGCGTCACCTACCTGGCGCAGCAACTCAAGCGCTTCGGCGGCGACACCACCCTGGCCCTGGCCGCCTACAACGCAGGCCCCGGCAACGTTCTGCGCCACGGCGGCGTCCCGCCTATCGCCGAAACCCGCGCCTACGTGCAACGTGTGCTCTCGTACTACACGCCCGATAGCGAAAGCGTTGATTATTCGGTGTAGAGAGGTATGGGGACTGGGGATTGGGCATGAGCGCCTGAATACACAATTCGCTCTGATCTTCGAGACCATTGATCGTCCATTCGCGCACCAATCCACGATCTAATCACGAATCACAAATCTTATGAACATCACATCTGATCTCAGCCTCACACTTCTACAAAAAGGACTCGACGCCCTCTCCGAACGGCAGACGGTGATCGCCCACAATGTGGCCAACGTGGAAACGCCGGGCTACAAAGCATCCGACGTTGCCTTCGAAGACTCGCTGCGCCGCGCCCTGCATTCAGGCGCCGACCTCGGTATGCAGACAACCGATCCCGATCACCTCACCGCGGCAGGCGCCAGGCAGCAAGAGATCTCGGAGATCGCCCATACTACCTATCGTCGCAACCAGACCTCCATGCGCAAAGACGGCAACAACGTCGACATCGAGAACGAAATGCTCGATCTGGCCGAAACCGGCCTGCGCTACCAGGCCATGACCAGCCTCGCCAGCAAGAAATTGGCGATGTTGCGCATGGTGGTACAGGAAAGTCGTTAATGGGGATTGGGGACTAGGGATTAGGGATTGGGGACTGGGATCTCGCTAAGAAACATGATGCGAAACAAGATCCCAGTCCCCAATCCCCGGTCCCCAGTCCCTAGCCCCACTCACCATATCAAGAAAGGATCAGGAATGTAACGTGGACGTTCAAACGGTCAATGTCGCCGCCCAAGAGGCTCAGCCGCCGCCAGGTGGGCAAGCACTGGGCAAAGGGACCCTCCTGGCCGGATCACCGGATACCCAGGCTGCGTTCCAATCGCTGATGGCGTCGCTGATGGCCCCTCTGCTGGCCGCTCAGACGCCCCAGCCGATGATGATGCAGCAGGCAACCGGTGACGCGCAGGCGTCGACGCTCGCTACTGTCACATCCGCTGCCAATGGCGCGCAGATGTTGCAGCAGATGGGCCAGGACGCACCCGTGCTTCAGGGGACAGGTACACAGGGCGCCGCGGCTACGGCGCAACCTGCGGATCTGATGTCGATGATCCAGAACGCGGGCAAGCCGCTGCAAGCTGCCGTCAACGCATCGACGACGCAGACGCAGGCGCAGCAGTCACTGCCTGTAGACGGCACAACCACACTCGATGCGCTACGTTCTCTGGCTTCGGCGCAGACGGGTGCGGCCACAGCAGAAGGCGCCGCCGCAACTTCGGCCCAAACGGCGAGCACCACCGTTCAGGCAGCACAGGTCTTCGCCGCCGAAGGAGAGCAGGCCGAGAAGCCGGCAGCCCCCAAAGCGGACACCAGCGCCGCCCAAACGCCGTTCGCTTCGGCCTTCGCCGCCAATGTCAACGCCGCTGCGGCGACGCAGGGCAGCGTCGAGGTGAAACCGTCCAATGCGTCGCCGGTGCAGCAGATCGCCGACCAGGTGCAGATGACGCTCAACCGTGGCGAAAACAGCGCCACCATCCGTCTCCAGCCTGCCGAACTGGGCGGCGTGCGCATCCGCATCCAGGTGCAGGATGGTCAACTGCATCTCTCCATCGAAGCGGAGAAGAGCGGCACCGGTCAGTTGATCGATCAACAGATCGGCAGCCTGCGCCAGAATTTGGAGAGCAGCGGCATGCGTATCGGCGATCTGGCTGTCCTCGCCGGTGGGCGCGGACACACGCCCGGCGTCGAAACCATGCAGCGAGAAGCAGCCCAAACATTGCGCACCATGCAGATGGAAATGGGCAACCAGCAGTTCCAGCAACAACAGCAGCACGCACACCAGCAGCAGGCCGCCTTTGCCGGGCAAGATGGGCAACAACGGCAGCAAGGACAGTTCGATCCGGCGCAGGTGCTAGGCGACGCTCGTCCTGGTGGGCAAGGAGCCATCAACGCAGCCGGGTTGGGCAATCGCAACATCTGGCAAACAGCAGCCTACGCCGCCGTCGACTACTACGCTTGAGTTCACACTCAGCACAGGAACAGGTAGATCATGAACACCAACGCAATCGACGCCTATAGCCGCAGCGAACCGACCGCCCGCAGCACAGCCACATCCGGCGGCACCGGTCAGCTCGAACGGGATAGCTTCATGCAGTTGTTGCTCATGCAGCTCAAATCGCAAGATCCCATGAGCCCGATGGACAGCGCCGCCATGTTCAACCAGATGGCGCAGCTCTCCGTCCTCGAACAGCTTTGGGACATCCGCGATATGCTCTCCGAATCGGTGAACGCCAGTCAGCTTAGCCAGGGCGCATCCTTGATCGGGCGCCAGGTGGAAGCCAACAGCGCCGAAATCGGGCGTGTCTCTGGCCTGGTGGACAGTGTGCGCATGATGTCCGGCACGATCTGGCTTCAGATCGGCAACGATGAAGTCCGCATGGACGAAGTGGTCTCGGTTCAGTAGTTGTCTTTCCGTAAATGACTATCCGCTGAACCGGAGGTGAGCAACACATGACAGATACCAACAACCGCATATCGGCATCGGGCGTCGACTCTGTAGCGTCACCCGCACAAGGGACACAGGTCGACCGCAGGCAAGGGGCAGGTGACTTTGAGAAGTTGTTGCGACAGCAGTACGCGCAGCAGCAAGTGCGCAAAGCCCAGCAACAGCCCTTCGCAGCGCCGCCGGTGGAAGCGCAACCTGTCAGCTTCAGCAAGCACGCACTGCAACGGCTGGACAAGAGACAGATTGCCCTGGCGCCCGAACAGAACCAACGCCTGGGGAACGCCGTCCAGGCCGCCGCCAACAAAGGTGCACGCCAGTCCCTCGTTTTCATGGACGGCATCGCCTTCGTCGTCAACGTGTCAGATCGCACCGTCGTCACAGCCCTGGACGTCGGCAGCAGTAGTGGAACCGGTGGCGGGGAAGCAAACACCGTCTTCACCAACATCGACAGCGCCGTAGTCGCTTAGGGCAACCGTTTCAACCGTTCGATTCAGGCCGGCCCTCTCGTAGGAAGTCTGAATCCAGAGTCAAAAGAACTGTAGGCTGGGTTTCGAGCACATACAATCGCACGGTTCATCCCGTCGGCATTGGTGCTCGAAACCCGGCAAGCAGGAGACTCGGTAGTTCACATTTTTGTGCGGAGTAGGCATCCTCAGATGCCGAATGCACGGGAGCAAGCCGCATCTGAGGATGCTCTCTCCACAGTTCCGCAGGGAATCGTGAACCACTGAAACTTTGAACATTCTATTGTCCGCGTGTCATTGTAGACGCGCAGAGAGAGGCAAAATATGTCTAGCAGCATTCTCACCGCCGCATCGGCGTTACGCAATCATCAGACATTTATGAACGTGGTGGCGAACAACATCGCCAACATGAACACCGTCGGTTACAAATCCGCCAGCATCACCTTCCAGGATCTCCTCAGCCGCCAGTTGCGCGCCGGCGCCGAACCCACCAACAATCGCGGTGGTCTCAACCCAATCCAATACGGCCTCGGTATGCAGTTGGGCAGCATCAACAACAACATGGGCCAGGGGACGCTACAGGCCACTGGTCGGCCCACCGATCTTGCCATCACCGGCACCGGTTTCTTCGTCTACGCCGGTGCGCAGCAGCCCATCTACAGCCGTGACGGCGCCCTGGGCATCGACACGCAAGGTGGCCTGATGAACCTCTCCAGCGGTATGCGCATCCAGGGTTGGGAAGCCGACGACGAAGGGACGATCAACACCGCCGGCGCCATCGGCGACATCGAGATCCCCATCGGCGCACCCATGGCCGCCGTAGCCACCGAGACGGTCAACGTGGCCGGCAACATCGACGCCGCCCTCGAAAATGGCGACTCGGTGGCCACGTCCGTACAGTTCTACGACAGCCTGGGCGGTCTGCACGCCTTTGATCTCACCTTCACCAAGAACGACGACAACAGTTGGGTGGTCAGCCTCGACACCGAAGACACCGAGGTGACGCTGGGCGCGCCCACGCCGGCCACTGTGCAGTTCAACCAGCGCGGCGAATTGACCGTGCCGGAGAACGGCGAGATCACCTTCACCGGCGCCATGGCCAACGGCTCCGAAGACGTGAACATCACGCTTGACGTTCGCAACGTCACCCAGTTGGAAGCGCCGGGCGAGGATCGCCTCTACGTCACCAGCCAGGACGGTAGCGCCGCGGCGAGATGATCGATTTCAACATCGACGACACTGGGCGTGTCATCGGCGTCTTCAGCAACGGTCTGCTGCGTACCCTGGGTCAACTGGCCGTGGCCGAGTTCGTCAACCCAGGCCTGGCCAAGACCGGCCAGAATGGTTGAGCTGTGAGCGGCAACTCCGGCGATCCGCAGATCGTCCTCGCCGGGGATCGCAGCCAGATCACCGTAAGCTTCCTCGAAATGAGCAACGTGGACCTCACCCTCGAATTCAGCGAAATGATCCGCGCGCAGCCAGGCCAACAGCCGTGTCATCACCTCCAGCGACGAAAATGATCCGGAGTTGGTGAATCTGGTGAGGTGGGGGTTGGGGACTGGGGATCGAGACTGGGGATTGGGTTGAGTGTCTTGAATCTGCTGTCGAGAGATTTATTTGGGGAGTAGAGATTGGGCGATTTCACATAGAATCGTGAATTGCCGAATCTCTACTCCTAACACCACCCGACAACAGCACCATCATCCCCGTCCCAATCCCAGTCCCCAGTCCCCACCCCTCCGTAACCACGCCGTAATAAACCCCTTGCGCGCCTGCTACTCCTCTGCAACCCCATTTATCTATCCGAAATCGTATACTGCCTTCAGGGGCCGAATATGATTTCAATTCTCGCATCATTACAATCGGACCTGCGGGGTTGGACTCGCAGCCGAAGGGCATGGACCGTCCGCTGGACGGCTCTTCGGCCAATCCCGTCATGGGAGCTGGGCTTTGTGGCTGGCGCTCTTCTGCAGATCCACGTACGCAGCGCGAGTCGTCTATCCTATCGTTGGACGACTACCCACGCCCCGGCGGACAACGGAGTGGGGTGTCCATTGGGCCCCCACCCTCCTTTCCCAGCCCCATGACGTGGTGGATCGTTACCTGCAAGAAGTCGACGCCCTCGATCTACACTGGCTCAAAATCATACACCCGATCAGGCCAAACTCGAACATAGCTATCTGCTGGCCGAATTGCAGGCCGCGGCATCGAGCCGGTGCTGCGCCTGCAGAAGACTTACAACGACGCCTACCAACACCTGGATGATCTGGTGGCCGGTGGCGTGCGCGTTGGTGTGGACTACTACGAGCTTTACAACAACCCCAACGTGGCCGGCCTGCAAGGCGGCTGGCGCAGTGGACAGCCCATCGACGCGGCGTTGCTTGCCCGCCGTTGGGCCGACGCCGCCCGCACCGTCCGCGCCGCCGGTGGCTACCCGGCGCTGCCCTCGCTTTCGCCCAGCGGCGCCATCGCGGACACCGAGTTCCTGGCCCGCTTCCTCGATGAACTCGCCGCGCAGGGTTCGCTGGACGCCCTCGACGGCGCCTGGCTGCCGGTGCAGAACTACATGGGCAACCGTCCGCTCGAAGACAAAGACGGCTTCCACAAGTTTGAACGCTACCACCAGATTGTCCTCGACAAGACAGGACGCACGCTGCCCATCATCACCACCGAGGGTGGGGCCGTGGTGGGCGATAGCGAAGACCCACGCTACCCGGCTATCACCGATCAATTGGTGGCCCAGCGCACCGCCGACGCCTTCGCCTACATGCAGGGCGACGCGCCCGACTACTATTTCGCTTTCATGCCGTGGCTGCTGGTGAACGCGCGGCGGGTGGGGCGCAGAACAGTTGGGAACGCCACGCCTGGTTCCCGGTGGACGAGCCGCCGCGGCCCGTGGTGGACGCCGTGAAGCACCTGCTAGGAGAAGACACGCCGCTGCCGCTGGTCCCCGAAGACGAGTTGCAGTGCGCGGTGCAACCGGGCAGCCGAAGACAAACGATGGCGCCGAGACCAGCGATGACGGCGCGCAAACCGCGTCGGTGGCCATGCGCCCGCTCACGGACGACGCCGCCCAGGCGCTGCAGCGTGTCTTCCCCGGCGACAGATACTACTTCTTCCAAAGCCGAAGCACGTACCGTCAGCCGAGGACGCGTCAATGTGAGCGAGGGCAGTATCGAACTGCCTACCTACGATTACGAGAATGCCTTCGTCGCCACCACACGGGATGATCCCGGCTACCCAGCGCCCAAGCTGGACGAGTCGCTGATGGGGGCGCCGACGCCGCAGCGCTACCGCACCATCGTCATCGAGAACGATTTCATGCGCCTGACGCTGCTGCCCGAACTGGGCGGGCGCATCTACCGTTGGGAAGACAAGCAGAGCGGCCGCGACATTCTCTACCACAATCCTGTGGTGAAACCCACGCACTGGGGTGTGCGCGGCTGGTGGCTGGCGCTGGGCGGCATGGAATGGGGCTTCCCGCTGCCCGATCACGGCCTGTATGAGTACACGCCCTGGCGCAGCGAGACCATTGCCGACGACAGTTCGGCGTCGGTGCGCCTCTACCACAGCGGACCCAACGGCCTGGAAGTGAGTGTGAGTGTGAGCCTGAACGCCGACGCCCGCTTCTTCGCGGTGACGCCCGAACTGCGCAACACGGGCGCGGCGCCGCTGAACACGCATTTTTGGATCACAGCGTTGCTTGCGCCCAGTGAGACCAACACCGTCGATCCCAACAGCCGCCTGGTGTGGCCCGCCGACGGGATCACCGTCCACAGCAGCGCGGGGACACGCTCGCTGCCCATGGGCGCCACCGTCACCTGGCCCAACGGCAGCGGTGACGATCTCAGCGTCCTCGCCCAGTGGCCGCAGCACCTCAGCTTCTTTGCGTCCGCGGCGCCGCGGCAGAGCGCAGCCGGCCTGGTGGACCCCAACGACGATCTGGCGGTGGTGCGTTCCTTCCCCAAGAACGTGGCGCCCGGCCTCAAGACGTTCTACGGCAATGGGCTGGACCCGGTGCTGTGGACCGACGGCAGCGATGACCACTACTTCGAGCTGTGGGGCGGCCCGGCCCAGAACTTCGAAACGCCGATCACGCTGGGGCCGCAGCAATCTTTGCGCTGGACGGAGCAGTGGTACGCCGTGCCTGGCCTGGGGAACTTTGTGGGCGCCAATGCCCATGCCGCGCTGGCGCTGATCCCGCAGGCAGGAACGACGGAGCTACGCCTCGCGTCCACCGGATCGCCGGCGATGCAGTCGATCACCTCGCGGCTGGTGGTGCGGGTGGACAACAACGTGGTCTCCGACACCGAAATCACGCTGAGCACCGACGCCATCCACACGCAGTCTCTGCCCTATCGCTTCGACGGTCATCGTTGGGTGGTGCAACTCATGGATGCGCAGAATCGGGTGCTCTTCGCCTACGACAACCTCGCCCCAGTGGCTGAGCCGGTAGAAGACGACACCATCGAGTGGGACGCGCGTCTCGACGAACTCAACATCGACGTCATCCCCGCCAACGTGCGCAGCGGACAGACCTACTGGAAGGTGATCAAGGCCGAGTTCCAGACGCCCGAAGAGGGCGGCGGACGTCATCATATTTATATCGAAGTGCTGGACGAAGACGGCGAACGCATCGTGGGGCAGACGATCCAGGTGCATTGGCGAGACGGCGGTGCCGAGATCGTCACCGAAGACAAGCCGACGCCGGAATACGCCGCCAATTTCCCCATGTACGGCGACCTGGGTGGCTACAGCATCGATCTGCCTGGCCTAAGCGACGTTGTCACCGGCATGGGGTTGCCCTTTGGGCGCATGCACGTGGTCTACAATCTCGTCTTTCAGAAGACAGTGAAGCAGTAATCTACGAGGGTTGATATGCGACATACATTGCTGGTTCTCACACTGATCTCCCTACTCGTCGCCGGGTGGCTGCAACCCGCTGCCGCGGTGGCTGCGCCATCTGCGCCCTACGCCGTGGTGACTTCGCAGGGGCTTAACGTCCGCGCCGCGCCCAGCACCGACGCCGCCGTGGTGGGCGGGCTGAAGATCGACGATCGCGTCACCCTGTTGGGCCGCAACGAAGACGGCTCCTGGCTGCGCGTGGAGACGGTTTCCGGCATCAGTGGGTGGGTCTACGCCGAACTGGTGCAGACGAGTGTGCCTGTGGCGGCGCTGACGGTGGTCTCCGCGCCGACGGTGGCCGTTGCCGCGACCACCAGCAATGACGACGCCAAAACCAGCGTAGCCGCGGCCCTGGCCGAACGCCGCGCCGAGACGGTGAACCAGCCGGTGGCGTATACTGCGCCATCGCCCAACGCCGATCCCAACGCTGTGACGCCGGGCAGCACCGCCGACGCCGCAGCCGTCCCCAGCGCCGACAACACCGCCACCCCGCTGGAACCGCTGTGCCTGCCCAATCGCCTGCGCGCCGTAAGCCTGGGCGGACGACCGCAAGCGATCACCGCTGCCGGTGATCGGCTCTACGTGGCGCTTACCGAATTCAACACGCTGATGGTGGTGGATACGGGCATGGACATGCTGCTGGGAACGAGCCGTACCACGGCGCAGAACATCGGCAACGTGGTGGCTGCGGGTGATTCGCTCTACGTGGTGGACACCGAAGACAAGCGGCTTATCGTCACTTCGCGGCAGGGATCGGTGCGCGGCGAAATCCGCCTGCCCGCCACGCCCGGCCCCATCGGCGTCACCGGGGATCGGGTCTTTGTGCTGCATCCGCAGATCGGCGCCGTGAGCATCGTCAACCTGTCTGCGGGGACGGTGCTCGACACTGTCACCGTCGGCCCGGATCCGGTGCAGCTTGCCGTGATCAGCGGGCGCGCGTTCATCGTCCACGATACCGGTTTCATCAGCATCGTCGATGCCTTTGGCCGCCGTCAGGAACAGCTTCACCTGCCGCTCAACGACGTTTCGGGGCTGGCGGTGGACGAAGCCGCGGGGATGCTCTACATCGCCGGCGGCGCTGATCAAAAAATCGTGGCGCTGGACGTGAGCACGTGGACGCTGGCGCGCACCTGGTCGCTGGACGTGATGCCCAGCAGCCTGGCCTACAACCCGGTGACAGATCACCTGTTCGCGCTGGACAGCACCAGCCAGTTCCTCACGATCCTCAGCGGCAAGGCGCCGGAGCGGATCGGGCGCTTGCAGGTGAACGACCGCCCCGCCCAAGACAGCGGCGACGGCCTGGTGGTGCTCGACGGCAAGATCTACGTGGCCCACCCCAGCAACGACTACCTGGACGTGTGGCTGGATCGCACCTGCGCCAATGAAATTGGTCCTCGCAACCAGGAGGCGGTGGACGCCACCTACGTGCGCACCGATCTGGCCCCGCGCTCGGTGGAGAAGCGCATCAAATCTACTGTAATGCACGGCGACGCCACGCCAGCCGAGGCCACCTACGCCAACATCACCGCCGCCTGATCCGCGAAGATGGCGCCGTGCCTGCCTGTGGCTGGGAACCCACGGTGACCTTGTGGGCCGCCATCGGCGACAGACCAGCCGCGGTGGCGGTGGGCGCGCGGCGCATGGTCACCGAAGAGAACACCACCTATCCTGTCTACGATTTCAACGATGTGGACGTGCGCGCTACGCATGAGCAGCAGTTGCCCATCCATTTTTCGGTGCGGGTGGACGGCGTGGAAACGGCGCAGAATGTGTGGACGCATTCCGCCACGGGCCAGTATTTGCCCACGGTGCGCCCTGAACTGGAGGGCATGATCGCCCGCTTCGACGGTGACGTGGACGCCCGCCTGTGGGTAGAGCGCACGCCCCGCGGCATGGAAGTGTACGCCACGATCCTGCGCGCGGGGACGTTGCTGGGCATCGCCCAATCCGCGGGCGGGCCGACGCCGCAATTGCGTTGGGCGCTGGACAACGGTGTCACCGAGCCGGAACTCATCGTCGGTCAGCCCGAAACGCGCCAGGACGATGGCTTCGTCTACACCGTGTGGCGTTTCCCCGGCCTCGATCCCGACGGGTTGATCGTCAATGCTTCGCAGGTGCGCTTCTGGGTGGAACTGCCCGATGTGGTTGTCAACAGCAGCGTGCTGGCCTGGGGTGAGGACATCCGCACCCTGCACGCCCGCCTGCCGGTGCCTGTGGTGGGATGCCGGCAGGAGTTGGCGTCGCGGTAAAGGGAATGAATGAAGAATAAAGAAAGTGGAGAGGAGCGATCCGCGTGGAGGCGGATCGCTCCTTTTTGCGTTGTTTGCCTATTGGTGACTGCGCAAAACCCTTAACGCTGACGTTTGTGTCATACGCGTTACCTACATAATAGATAGCAAAACTGAGAATTGACAGCCCCAACCAATTGTCCACAATGAAGACATCGTCGCTAGTCCGTCGTCAAAGGACGACCCTTCTCTTGGCCAATTCCTCTCGCCGGACACGCTGGTGCCGGATGCGGGGGCGGTCCTTGATTACAATCGTCCGTCGTTGGTCATCCGTCGTCGGCGCACGACTCCGCACCCGGTATCCCCATCACAGATCACCGCCCGACGTTCGTCTATACTGCCCTCCATTGCGTACGATTTCACCGAAAGGACGATTCATGGCAGGGCAAACGTTGACGGGCAAGGTGTGTATGGTCACCGGGGCCAACTCGGGCATCGGCAAGGTGACGGCGGCGGCGTTGGCCGGCATGGGGGCCACGGTCGTGATGGTCTGCCGCAGCCGCGAACGGGGCGAAGCGGCCCAGCGCGACGTGATCGCCCAAAGCGGCAACGATCAGGTGGAATTGCTGCTGGCTGATCTCTCGTCCATGGCGTCGACGCGGGCAATGGTAGACGCGTTCAAGGCGCGCCATGATCGGCTGCACGTCCTCGTGAACAATGCCGGCGCCGTCTTCGGCGAGTACCAGGAATCGGTGGACGGCCTCGAAATGACCTTCGCCCTCAACCACATGGGCTACTTCGTCACCACTGTGCTGCTGCTAGACGTCCTCAAAGCCAGCGCGCCGGCGCGCATCGTCAATGTCTCCTCGGGCGCCCACGGCGCGGGCAAGGTCGATTTCGACGATCTGCAGAATCGCAAAAAGTACAGCGCCTTCGCCGTCTACGCCGAATCTAAGCTGGAGAACATCCTCTTCACCAAAGAACTGGCCCGCCGCCTGCAAGGGACCGGCGTCACCGCCAACGCGTTGCATCCCGGCTTTGTGCGCACCAACTTCGGCAGCGACGCCTTCGGCAACGGCTTTATGAACCTGGCATTGGGGTTGGTTTCGCGCCTCATGGCCATCACACCCGAAAAAGGCGCGGAAACGTCGATCTACCTCGCCACCTCGCCCGAAGTGGAAGGCGTCAGCGGCGCCTACTTCGACAAGAAAAAGGCCGTCAACCCATCGGCGGCGCAGGCCAACGACGAAGCCGCGGCGAGGCGGCTGTGGGCGGAAAGTGCGAAGCTGGCGGGGATCGATAACGAGTAATGAGGATCTCTAGCGCTGGTCCCCATCCCCCTTGATCACCCCGCGCTCCTTGCGCGAAAAGAGCTTCTCGATGTTGCCGCCGGCCACCTCGGCCAAAGGCAGATCCAGCTCGGTGCAGATCTGCGCCAAGTACCAGAGGACATCGCCCAACTCGGCCTTGAGCGCCTGACGTTCCTCTTCGCCGATAACGCCCTGTTTGTCGCGGAAGATCTTCTTGATCTTCCCCGCTACCTCACCGGCCTCATTGACCAGCCCCAGCGTGGGATAGACAATCGCATGATCCGTGTGAACCAGTCCCCACGTCTTGCGCGACTCGCGTTGGTAAACGTTGAATTCTTCGATCTGCATGGGTGATCCTTTTGTAGTGCGTGATCCGTGAATGATTCTTACCTGCCCCCTCACCACAAGAACAGCGCCGCCGGGAGGTTCTCCAACCCGCTGCCACGCCGACTGACCAGGGTGCTGCGCCGTCCGCCGCTGCCGTTGGCCACTTCTCTGGCCATCGATTGCGGGGTGACATGATGGTAGATGACGTCCAGCTCTCGGCCCAACAGCAGTTGATCCACCTGAGAACGGACTGCGTCGGCGTTGGCGGCTGGGATCAGGACGATCAGGGGGCTGGTGTAGAGTTCGGCCAGGCGCGCCGCCGCGTACAGGCGCTGGACGTCGACGCTCTCCTCAACGGTGACGAAGACGGGCTGGCGTGGCTGGATCTCCTGTTGCAGCACGAAGAGCGGGTGACGATGGCGACCCATCACGGTTTTGGTCACCGATCCCATGCCGCGGCGCGCCGGTGACAGCAGCGACCAGCCCGAACGCCCCATGCTCAGCAGATCGTCTTCGCCGGCAGTGGCCATCAACTGTGTCGCCACACCGCCGCTCAGCACGTCGAAACGCCAGCGCACGTTGAAATCGCGGGCGATCTGTACACCCCAATCTTCGGCGCGCTCGATGAGCACGCGGTATTCCCTGTCTAGAATCTGACGCTCGAACGGGCGAGGCTGCGCCGACGGGATGGCGATCTCCTGGGCGATCCCCAGCGCCGCCAGCCGGTGCAAGTTGTCATCCTGCACGAAGACACCGTCTAGGCGCACGCCCAGGTGTGCGGCAATGTATGCCGCCGTACGCAACACCGATCTGCTGCACGGCGACGCGTCCACCGCCACCACCAGCCGCCGAATCGCCACATCTGTCGTTGCTGTCGCCACTGTTGTCTCCTTGATCATGTGTCACTTCTTTTCCCCTGCCCGTGGAACACAAACCAACGTTCGGCAAAGGCGCGCAGCCGATCCTGTACGGCGCGGTTGACGCTGCCTTCGGGGTATTCCCCGTGCGCGTCCGCTTCGCCCGCGGCCACGCCGGTGAGCAACTCGATGCCCTGATCGATGGTTGCCACCGGGTAAATGTGGAACTGACCGGCCGCCACCGCGTCCACTACCGGTTTGCGCAGCATCAGGTGACGCACGTTGGCCTGTGGGATCATCACCCCCTGTTCGCCGGTCAGCCCGCGCTCCTGGCAGATGGCGAAGAAGCCCTCGATCTTCTCGTTGGCGCCGCCGATAGCCTGCACGTTGCCGAACTGATCCACCGAACCGGTGACAGCCAACGATTGGCGAATGGGGATGCCGCTGAGCGCCGAGAGCAGCGCGTACAACTCGGTGGAGGACGCGCTGTCGCCGTCCACGCCGCCGTAAGATTGCTCGAAGACGAGGCTGGCGTGGAGCGAAAGCGGATAGTCGGTGGCGTAGCGCGCGCTGAGCAACGAGGAGAGAATCAGCACGCCCTTGCTGTGGATCTGACCACTCAACGCTACTTCACGTTCGATGTTCACCACTTCGCCCGCGCCCATGCGCACCCGCGCTGTGATGCGGCTGGGCTGGCCGAAGCGCACCTTCCCCAGATCCATCACCGATAGCCCGTTGATCTGGCCGATCTCCGCGCCGCTGGTGGCGATGCGCACCGTACCTTGAATGATTGATTCACGGCTGCGTTCGGGGAAGCGCCCAGATCGATATTCCTGGGCGGCGACGGCCTGCTCCACGTGCTCCTTCGCGATGATCTTCGCCCCGTTGCGGCCTGCCCAGTAGTCAGCTTCTTGCAGCAGATCGGTGATGGCCGTCACCCGCATGGACATCTTGTTAACGTCGCCCGCCATCGCGCGCACTCTCTTCGATCACCCGGCCTATCGACACTTAACGTCAAATCACGCACCAGATTGTGTTTCTGCGCCATCGACGCCAGCAAGTGTGCGTAACGCACCTGCGATTCGTCGGTGCGTCAGTACGTCTCGAATCGGCCTGTGAAGAGTTCCTCAAAGTCGGGATCGTTCTGGCTCAACATGTAATAAAACATCGGATCGCCCCACCAACGCCACCTTGATTTTGGGGATCAGTTGCGGTTCCAACGAAATTACATTGACCTGGCTGAACCATCTGCCCCGGCGTTTCGATGCGGATTTGGCCGGAGCGTAGGTAGCCCCTCAGGCGTAAGGCTCTGGCAAGGGCGCCGCGCATCGATCATGAGATAGCCGCCGTTGGCGCGGTGCAGCGCCCCGGCGGATAGCGTGAAGTCGAATTCCGTACTTGCGGGTGACATACTCGGCGCGGCCCCACCAGGTTGCCGTAGGCGGGGTTGTCTTCGTAGATGACCAGGGCGCCTTGCGGGTGGCTACGATCACCAGCAGATTGGCTTGCGGTAGCGGTTGTGATCGGCAGGTAATTCTTGGGCCGCCCTCCATCGCCGTCACCTTCAGGGGCTGACACTTCGCTCTCTTCTTGTTCGACAAAAGTGCTCAGGTTTTCGAGAATATCTGCGCGCATCGCTTGTAGATGGCGCTGAATGATGGCTTGATCCGCGTATTCTTCGCTGGGCGAGCGATAACCGGCTCTACCGTGGGCGGGCTGTCTCTTGTTGCAGCGTGCGCAGTGCCGCTCGCGCCTCGCGTTCCCAGTCCGGCGCTTGTTGCAACACTGCTTGCAGCTTATTCTGCATTTCTTCGATGTTGAGGCGGACCTGCTCTCGGGTTGCCTCGTCCAACTTCTGGTATGCCTCTGGTTCTACCACTTCAATTCTCATTCACCGGCGCAAAGACCAGCCCAGACGGCGTGCGTAGCAGATCGAGTTGCTTGCTGCGCGCCTCTTCTTGCAACACGCGAAAAGCGGTCTCCTGGCGCTCGCGCAGCGTGGCTTCCACCGCTTGCAGACGAATTCGATACTCGTCTGTCTCGAAAAGCGGCAGCACCGTACGCACCTCTTCGATCATAGCGTCTGCGCGACGGCTGGATGCGCGCCCCTGACCAGGCGGCAATTGAATCGTAAATTGGTCGATAACCGGTCTTCGAAATTGTAAACGTAGCACCAATCAGGAGGCGTCTCATCATCGGTGGCCTGCCGCGCCAGAGTCTTCGATCAACTCATTGGCGGCCACTACCTGTATGCCCCATGGCGAAGATGTTGAAGCCGGGTTGACGAATACCGATACCGAACTCGACTGCCTCGGCAACATAGCGCACTGCCCGACAATTTCATCGAGCGGTGTCAGTGCATCCGTCGTATCGAAGGTGAGCAAGATCTGGTCGGTGTGTGTATAGAGCTGAGCGAGGTGATAGTGGTTGCACGGAAGACATCGATTCCCTCTTGCTTGAAGACAAATAGATTTTGGGCGAAAGTAGCGTACCATGTGCGGCGCTTGCTTGACAATCCACAGCAAAGCGACGGGTACAACCAGTGTTTACAGTTGACACCTGCCAATAGTCACCCAATCGTGACCCAATGGCTTGTCCTTAAGGCTAGGCTGTCCACCTGTATAGGTGATCAACCATACGCACAGTCATTGGCTACAAAGTTGTAAAGTACTTATGATATGGCGAATAATTTTATGCCAATTGTGCAAATTGCCTACATTTTTCGTAATGATTGCAGGCACCCAAGTGTAGACAAGCCGATCGTTTCAATGGTATGATTGCGGTAACCCAACAATGTTGTAAGACCGCATGTTTGCATCCATCCTTTTTTGCACCTTTGCCGAGAAGATGTATCTTACAGTTATCTAAAGATCTGCTATACTGAGCCTTGCACGCACTTAAATTGATTCGATGTGGGTTCAACTACGAACTTCTCGCCTGTTTTGGTAGATGGTATTTCAGTTTTGTCTGCATTGAGCCGTTTTGTGTCTGCGATTTTGGCCGTACTCGGTATTTTGGGGACGCTTGCTGCTCTCATTAGAACAAAGTACATTGTGTTTGGGCTGGATTGTTATCCATAATTATAATTCCGCGATGTTATCGTAGTTTTCGTAATTGAGGCGTAAGGAGACTTCTATGATTCACAAAATGCCTTCTCCTCGACCAGGACACGTCCGAGTGGTATTCGAGTTGCCAGCCTGTATTTGGGCAGATCGTATCTTCCTTGTTGGTGACTTCAATGCATGGAGTACGGACGTGACGCCGTTTGTTCAGGGACGTGATGGTGTGTGGCGCGCCGCCGTCGATCTACAGGCCGGACGAAGTTACCAGTTCCGTTATCTTGTCGATGGCACATGGCAAACCGATTATCACGCTGACGGTTGGTTGGACAATCAATATGGCAGCCAGAACAGCTTGGTGAATGCTGCACTGCTCGAAGGCGAATTGGTCGCCGTCGAGCAATCCAGCATGTTGCGCGAGGAACTGCTGGAGAATGGACGCACGGCGCGGCGAGCAGTGCTCAGCCCGGTTGTGCAGTCGCAGAAACAGCGCCCCTTCGTCAACCGACGTGAGACAGTCAACGGGCGCCAGGCCAGCTAACCGGCAGACAACACGGCAGTACCTTTCACACGGCAATTTTTGAGGATGGGTCATCCCGGATGGGGATGGCTCATTTTAGTTGTTAAGGATAACATCAGCGGCATCTACTGCTATGCCACCAGCGTCAAGCGAAGCCGTTGCGCTAAATCCATCGCAAGCTGGATTGCAGGCGCATCGAGCGGCGCCGCCAGCACGCCTTTGGCATGGGGCGGCGCCACGTATTGAGTCAACAAGCTAACTTCGATCCCTGGTTGTGCCGCCAACCAATGCAAAACGGGCAGCGTACAGCACTCAAAATGCCCGGGCATGAGCAGATGACGGACAATCACGCGTTTGCCCTGGCGCTGCACTCGCTCGATACAACCGGTGACAGTTTCCCAGTAATGGGGCATACCGCCGATCTCCGCACCGCAATCGACTGCTCTACGCGGCGGGCCAAATTTGAGATCGGGTAAATAGATGTCGATGTGATCAGCCAGTAGATCGAGGGCTGCGTCGGTGAGGTAGAAATTGCTGTTGAGCACGGCGGGGATGCGTCGATCTGCGCCCAACACAGACAGCGTCTGCAAAATGAAGGGTATGTGCGGAGCCGGATCACCGCCGATGAAGCAGAGGGAACGAGCGCCTTCTTCCTGGCGGCGGCGGATGCGAGCGGCCAACTGTGCGGGTGTCACCGCGACGCCGTAGGTGGGGCGAAACGCAAACTTTGCCGCAGTGCAGAAGGTGCAGGTGGCGGTACAGCCACTGAAGAAGATGGCATGGGCCGGGCGCAGAGGTTCTTCTTCGCCCATGTGCAGCATTTCGCTGGCGATGTAGCTCTGCTTTGCCACCCGGCACACACCGGTACCTTCTGCACGGGCTGGGCCACAGTGATGCGGGCAGAGATGACAATCCTCCATGTGGTGCATGCCGTGGGGATCCATGTTCATCGGCCTTCGAGCAATTTGAGCAGCGCCGGCCCGCGACGAATGTGCAACACTTGCTCGCCTTCGGCCACCACCAGGACGTAGCGCATCCAGTTGTCCACGCCGAGATAAACACGGTAACGGTTGTTGCCGTGGGCCAGCCAGCGATGACGATCCCAGATGTTCTCGATGCGCGGATCGGCGAAGATCGGTTCGTTGGGCATGGCCACGTCCACGCCGAAGCGCGTCAACTGGGCGCAGGTGTCGCACAATCCACTGAGGCGGGCGCAATCTTGGCACACCTCCTGCAAACGAACTTCGCAGACGGCGCTGTGTTATTGACAGTACTCGCTTTCGCAGATGGCGCAACGTAGGCGCGCTCGCTACACAGGATCTCCTGCCCATGCACACCGCCGACGCCATGCGCCTCTCACACAGCGGGCGCCCACAATCGAAGCAGTATGTGGCATGTTCCTCACAGATCGCCCCCCGCGGGTGACGCACTGCACACGGCAGACCCCGCGCCTTGCGCGGCCCTGGGTGATGCAGCCGGGATCGAGCAACCTGCTCTGTGCATCGCAGGTTGGGCAGACGTGCAGACAGTCGGCGCAATAGGGTTGACCGTCTACGATGTCGGTCGTGTAGAAGTTCGGCCCCATCTTCTTGCCGCAGCCCGCGCGTGGCAGTACAGTTGACGCAGAAACGCTGACCACTGACCATAGGTTTCCAGTTGGCTGGTGTAGTTGCCGCACCCGGTACAGCGGACGGCATAGCGCGCGCCACAGCAGATCGCCGCTGACGCCGTCCACGCGCAGGTGGTTGCGGCACTGGCGTTCGCCGCACTCCGTGCAGGCTGCGGCAGGCGTGGCAGGTCTCGTCTTCGCAGGCAGGGCAACGGCTGATGTGTTCAGGGCGAGCGCGTTCGCCGCAGGCCCAGCAGTAGCGGCTGCATGTTTGCGGATTTGGCGACCGCATTCGGGGCAGGCGTGCAGGCCACACGTGTCGCAGAGGACGTCGTTGCACGATGCGCAGCGCAGGCTGCACCCTTCGTCGACCACGTGTCCGTTACGGCAGAGCATCAGTTCGGTGATCGGCTCGGCACAACAGTGACAGGTGGGCCGACGCAGCGCACCGGTGTAGCGGTTGCGGGTAACTTCGATCTCCGCCTCCTGTTTGCCGTCGCTCAGGCGGATCTGGGCGTTGGCTACCGGCACGTGGATCAGGGCGTAGCTGAAGAGCCGCACCTGCACGCGTAGCCGGTGGTTTTCCACCTCTTCGGCGATCTTGCGCTGTAGATCCTCTTCCAGGGCGCGGCGTTTTTCGCCGTCGGGGTCGTGGGCGTCGTAGACTTCGTCGATCTGCTGCTGGTAGTAGCTGGTAAGGCGCGCCAACACCTTGTGCAGCCGGGGCAGAATGTCGGCTTCGTGGTTGATGCAGCGCACGTCGGCGTGGTAGAGGGCGTACTTGCGGGCGTTTTCGGCCAGGCGGGTTAGCTGCGTCATGGGGGGGAGCTTTGGCGGCAGCGGGTTGCCTTCTTCGTCCTTTTCGGTCGGGATGGGTTCGGCGTCGGCCAGTAGGGTGGCTAGATCGAGGGCCTCGTCGTCGCCTTCCGTGGCCTTGACGGCAATGGGGACGCGCCGCCCATGCTCGTCGACGACGACGGTGTAGAGTTCCTCGCGTTTGTCGTCGGCGCGGTAGGTGATGTGCCAGTTGAAGATGAAGATCGGGCGCTGTGGCTCTGTCAATTGCAGGCCGGCGATGGCGCTGTTGCGTGGACGCACGGCGCGCAGTAGTTCGTCGGCGCCGTTGTGGCGGCTGGGCAGCGATTGCACTGTCAACGCGCCCTGTCGATCCAGATACGACATGATCTGGTCGAAGACGCGGCTACCGTAGGCCACGAGATCGGTATCGCTGGTCACCTCGGCGTTCTGAAAGACGAGGCGCAGCGACGGGCGGCCAAAGTGAGTTGTCATGGCTTCGGGCAGATCCACCTGAATGGCGCCATGTTTTCGCCGATCCAGCCGTTTTGTCTGCGCGCCGAAGGTGTCGAAGAAGGCAAGGGTGAAATCGCGCAGGCTCTGCGTCTTGGCGACACGCTGGGATTTGCTCTGATCTTGCTGTTTTTGGGCAGACATGGGGGATCTCTGGAACATTTCACGCTGAAAACACAACGCCATCCATTATAGCATAGAGGGTATTGGTGAATTGTGATTGGTGATTGGGTTTGTTGCTGCGCCGAAATGGGCTTGTCGACGCGTGTCAATGGCGGTACACTGTCTCCAGCAAGCAGGATTTCGGTTTCAAGTTGCACGCCAAAGGAGAACATTGAACCTTTTCTCGCCCACTACTGCCGTCCTCTGCACCTGTCTTGGCGCTTTTCTCTACTTCACCACGCAATCTGGGGTCTGCACCTGGTTTGACCATGCGCATGGATGGCCGACTGGACTATCCCTACCCCCAAAATCGACCCCACATACCGAAGGGAGACTGTTGTGGAACATAATACGTTGATCATGCTGGCTGGGCTGCTGGTGCTGGGCATATTCTGCCAGTGGCTGGCCTGGCGTTTGAAGACGCCGGCGATTTTGCCGTTGCTGGCGTCGGGTTTTTTGATCGGCCCCGTCTTTCATCTGGTGGAACCGCGCGCCATGTTTGGCGATCTGTTCTTCCCCATGATTTCGATCCTGGTGGCCATTATCCTGTTCGAAGGCGCGCTGACGCTGAATTTGAGGGAAGCGCGTGCTGTGGTGGGGACGGTGCGTAACTTGATCACCGTCGGCGCGGCGATTACGTGGCTGGGTGGCGCGTTGTCTGCTCGCTACATTCTGCAATTGGAGTGGAGCCTGTCGATCCTATTCGGCGCTTTAATCATCGTGACCGGCCCCACAGTGATCGCGCCGCTGCTGCGCAATGTGCGCCCAAATCACAAGATTTCGTCTGTCCTCATGTGGGAAGGCATTTTGATTGATCCGCTGGGTGCGTTGATCGCCCTGCTCGTCTTCGAGTACATCGTTGCCGAAGGCGGCGGCGCCCATGCCACCAATCCCGTGCTCGGTTTCCTGGAGATCATCCTAATTGGGCTGGCGGTGGGGTTGGTGGCCGGCGTCCTCGTGGAACAGATGCTGCGACGTTATCTTGTCCCCGATTATCTGCGCGACATTGTGGTGTTGGCGGTGGTGGTGGGTGCGTTCGCCGTCTCGGACATGTTTCAGGCCGAGTCGGGGCTGCTGGCGGTGACGGTGATGGGCATGTACCTGGCCAACCGCAACTTGCAGCAACTCCAGGCCATCTGGCACTTCAAAGAGAAGTTGAGCATTCTCTTTATTTCGGGGTTGTTTATCGTGCTTGCCGCCAATGTGGAGATGGCGACGCTGGCGATGCTGGATTGGCGCAGCCTGTTGGTGCTGGGGGTGGTGATCTTCGTGATCCGCCCGGCGTCGCTACAGGCAAGCGCGATTGGCAGCAATCTCTCTTTCAAGGAACGGCTCTTCCTTTCGTGGATTGCGCCGCGCGGTATCGTGGCGGCAGCGGTGACAACGATCTTCACCTTCAGCCTGGTGGAGTTGGGCTACACCGAAGCACAGGTGCTCGAACCGCTGGTCTTTCTGATCATCGTGGGTACGGTGGTGTTGCAGGGACTCACCGCCAAGCCGTTTGCCCGTTTTTTGGGGGTGGCCGAGGCCGATCCGCAAGGTTTCCTGATCATGGGCGCACACCCCTTTGCGCGGATGCTGGCCAAAGCGATCCAAACGGAAGGGTTCACTGTGCGGCTGGTAGACACCAATTTTGACAACGTGCGCGCCGGTCGCATGGAAGGGTTGGATATCTACTACGGCAATGTGCTTTCGGAGTACACCGAGGATCACATCGATCTCTCGGGCATTGGACGGCTGCTCTCGCTGACCAGCAACGACGAGGCCAACGCTCTGGCCTGTCGACATCATCAGGACGAATTCGGTTCATCGGAAGTGTACCAGTTGCTGCCGCGCAGTATGGCCGAACGTAGCAAGAGCCGCGCCCCCAGCCGCTACGCGCTTGGGCGTCTGCTCTTCGCCGAAGGGGTCACCTATCAGCGCCTTGCCGAACTGCTCCGTTCCGGTGCGGCGATCAAACGCACGTCGTTGACAGATCAGTTCACCTACGCCGACTACCAGACACAGTACCAGGAAGGGTTCATCCCGCTGATGGCGATCCGCGGCAAAGAGGTGCAGGTGGCGACGCTGGAAGATCCTTTCCAGCCGCAACCCGGTTGGTTGCTGCTCAGCCTCGTGGAAGAAGTTGCCCCGCGGCCGCGCCCGCAGGCATCCATCACCCAGGGGCTTGACGCTATTCTGCCCGATGCGGATTCGGTGGGTGAGCCCGTAACGTAAAGGCAGACGATAATTGCTCCACGAAGAGATCGCCCACTCTCTTCAGTCAATGAAAACTCACTAGCAAGAAGGTAATTCTCATGGGGATGTTGCGGGCTGGGTTGGACGCGGAATCGTACGATCGAGCGTATACCAACGAAGATCTGGTGGGGCGACTGGCAAGCTACTTCCGCCCCTGGCTGAAGCGGTTTACGATCATTGTGATCAGTGTGACGTTGCTTTCGGCGGCGCAGGCCGGGGTGCCGATCCTGGCGGCGCGCGGGGTGGAGATGCTGGCCGGTGACGCGCAAGGCGCGGATGTGTCGCAGTTTTTGCTCTATGTGCTGGTGGGCGCGTTGATCGTCCTCGGCGTGGCGGTGTGGGGGATCAACTGGGTGCGTCGTCTGCTCACGTCGATGTTGATCGGCGATGTGGTGCTGGCCCTGCGCAAGGACGCGTTCCGCGCCGCCATGAACCACGATCTCAGCTTCTACGACAAGTACCAGTCGGGGCGCATCGTCAGCCGCATCACCACCGACAGCGACGAGTTCGGCCGCGTCTCCGTGCTGGTGACAGACGTCTTCAGCCAGTTGCTGCTGTCGGTGGTTCTGTTTGTGGTGTTGGTGAGCATCGAGTGGCGGCTGGCGCTGCTGGTGCTGGGCATGGCGCCGGTGGCGCTGTTTGTGGCGAATCTCTTCCGCGGCATCGCCCGCAACATCACCCAGCAAAGCCAGCGGGTGATCGCCGAGGTGAACGTCAGCATCCAGGGCGCGGTGACAGGCATCAACGTGGCCAAGAACTTCCGCCGCGAACAGGGCATTTTCGACGAGTTCCGCGATGTCAAGCGCGCAGGGTTACGGCATCCAGGTTTCGCGTGGCGTGGTGTTGGGGCTGGTCTTCCCCACGTTGCAGTTCTTCAGCGGGCTGGCGATTGCCGTGCTGCTCTACACAGGCGGCTACAGCGTTTCGCTGGGAATCATCAGCGTGGGGTCGTGGTATCTCTTCATCAACAGCCTGGATCGCTTCTGGTTCCCCATGATCCAGCTTTCGGCGTTTTGGAGCCAATTTCAGGCCGGTCTCAGCGCCACGGAACGTATCTTCGCGCTGATCGACGCCTCGCCGGTGGTGATCCAGCAGGCCGAGAACCCCGTGGACAAGCTGAGCGGCGAGATCGAATTTGTCGACGTGAACTTCCGCTACAGCGACAAGGAGCAGGTGCTCAACCACTTCGATCTGCACATCCAGCCCGGTGAGAGCATCGCGCTGGTGGGGCATACCGGCGCCGGCAAATCGAGCATCGCCAAACTGGTCACCCGCTTCTACGAATTTCAGGCCGGTCAACTGCTGGTAGACGGGCGCGACATTCGAACCCTCGATCTCAAGGACTACCGCCGCAGGCTCGGTATCGTCAGCCAGGAACCCTTTCTCTTCGAGGGGACCGTGGCCGACAACATCCGCTACGCCACACCCGAGATGAGCGACGCCGAAGTGGAACGGATCGCCCGCCAGATCGCGGACGGCGAATGGCTGGAGACCCTGCCCGACGGCCTGCAAACCGACGTGGGCGAGCGCGGCAGCCGCCTCAGCTTAGGCCAGCGCCAGTTGGTGGTCCTCGCGCGCATGTTGGCGCAGGACCCGGCCATCTTCATCCTCGACGAAGCCACGGCCAGCATCGATCCGTTCACCGAGGCGCAGATTCAGCGCACACTCGATCTGCTCTTCAGCAGCCGCACCTCCATCGTCATCGCCCATCGCCTCTCTACTGTCAAAGCGGCGGACCGTATCATCGTCCTCAGCAAAGGACAGATCATCGAACAGGGCAGCCACGATCAACTCATGGCGCAGGGCGGTCACTACGCCGAACTGTACAGCACCTATTTCCGACACCAGAGCATCGAGTATATCGAAGATCGACGACGAACGACCGACGAGGGGCGACGCGCCGAAGACGTTGCCACCTCGTAGAAAATCCAGAATTGCTCCATGAAGACACACGAAGAGGAGAGAAGAGAAGGACACGGATTGCGCGGATTTTCAGGACTTTCAGATGAAGACAGATCGTTATTTCTCTCTGCTGTCCTGGTAATCCTGAAATCCGTGTCCTCTTGTCTGTCTGTCTTCCTTCGTGTTTCTTTGTGTGCCTTCGTGGATCAAAATCTCTCTGTCTTCGCCCTAATCGTCCGTCGTCAAGAATTCCACCAGCGTCTCCAACATGTGATCGAACACCGACAGCCGCGCCACTTCGTAGCCGTGGCTGTTTTCGCGGACATGGCCGAAGCAGGCCACACGGTACGCGCCCCCGGCGTAGGAGACGAGGCTGGCATCGCTGGCCGCGCCGTCGTAGACCACAGGCTGGAGTTCCGTGCCGGCGCGCTCGGCGGCGTGCATCAGCGCGCGCACCAGCCGCTGATCGTAGTGGACAAGGCGATCCTTGCTCCAGATGGCGGGGCGTCCGTCGATCTTCAAGGGCGTTCCCGCGGGGATGGGCGCTCCGTCTACCGAGATGAAGATCTCGGGGCGTTCGCGGTCGGCCACGATCTTGGCGCCCTGGCCGCCACCTTCTTCGTGGATGGTGAAGGCGATGAGCGTGGGGTGAACCGGCTGTAGATCGTCCAGCGCCAGCCGTTCGAGCAGACGCAGCAGCGCCACCACGCCCATGCGGTCGTCGAAGGTCCACGCCGCCACTAGGGGATCGTCTACCGGGCCGAAGAGGACGGGGCCACGCATCGACTGCACCGGCACCGCTGTAGACCCTGGACGCACGCCGCGTTCCTTCAACTGCGCCGGCGAAAGCCCCGTGATCACACGCACGTCCTGCCAGGTGACGGCCTTGTCGCCGACGCCGCCGTGGGTGGACCCCATCGAGAGCACGCCGATCACCGGTCCGCCCGATTGCACCACATCGCCGATGATCTCCACCGGTCCTTCGCCCAACTTCCAAGGAAGAGGCCGCCGGAAGGGTCGGCGCGCAGCGAGCCGTCGTCCTCGATGGCGGTGACGACCATGCCGATCTCGTCCATGCGCGGCGTAGCAGATGAGCGCAGCATCGGGTTTGCCACCGGGCAGGCGCACCAGCACATTGCCGGCGGGGTCCGTCTCGTGGGCGTAGCCCCACTCGTCCAGCTTGCGGCGCACGATCTCGGCGATCCACTCTTCGCGGCCCGACGGCGCGGCCACCAGCAGTTCAGAAAAGAGTGTCAGCGCAGGGTGATTGCTGGGGTAGGCGGACACGGTATGCTCCTTTGTGGATGGCGGCAGTTGTGGGTTACCCGTCGATCCCGCGCAGGGACCGGTTGGCGATTTTGTACGGCAACTGGTCGAAGTATGGCACCATCGAGCCCGGCGCGGCCACGTAGAGGATCGCCTTGGCGATGGGCGCGTAGCCAGCGTGGAAGTGCTGCATCGACTTGACCACCACGAAGCGCTTGTTGGGGGCGTCGATGCCGATCTGCGTGAGGCCGTCGGGGTTGCTGGACTGGGTGCGCAGCGAGTTGATGCCGATTTCGACGCCGTTTTCCAGTTGCAGGCCCACGGCGTCGCCCATACGCCCCTTGGACGTGCGCGGCGGCTTGCCGAACGTCTGGCGGGCGTCGCGCACGATCTTCTTCACCGTTACGCGCAGATCGAGGGGATCACCCGACATCGGCCCCATTTTGCCGCCCAGACGCAGATCGATGGTGGCGCCTTCGCCGGCGCCGATGGCAAGCTGCACCGCAATCGGATCCCAGAAGTTGGCGAAGGCAATGTCGCCGATGCCGCGTTCCAGCACGCGGCGCAGCACGAAAGTGGAATCGTTGGGCGCGCCGCCGCCGGCGTTGTCGGCCACGTCCGCGAGGACAATCGGTCCTTGGCCGGGTCCTTCGGCCAGCGCCAACGCCTGATCCAGCGCTTCGTCCAGCTTCAAGTAGGGTGGCTGGGCGGCGTCGTAGATCTCGTTGAGGCGCCGACACAGATCGGCGGCGATCTCGTCGCCTTTGGCCTGCCGGTTGTCCGTCACCACCAGGCTGCGCACGCCCAGTTCGGGGACGTCGGCCCACGGGAAGCAGTGACCCAGCGATACGGAAAGGACGCCGTCTTTGCCTTCCAGCGCGCTCATGTGATCCACGAAAGAGCGCATCGGCTCGCGTGTGGTGTGGAAGACGCCCACCGCGCCGCAGTCGTGCAGGCTTTGCACGGGGCGCACCTTGCCTTCCGCCGCCGCTTTGATGATCTCGAAGAGGTCTTCGGCGCGTTCGGGGAAGTCGGTGTGCGGGTACTCTTTGTAGAGGACGAGGGCGTCGGTGTTGCGCACCTTCTTCTCGGTGAGGTGACAGTGCAGATCGAGTTCAGCGCCGAAGGGAATCTCCGGTCCGATCACGGCACGCACCGCCTCGAAGAGATCGCCTTCGGCGTCGGCGCAGTCGATGCCGTCTGTCTGCTCGATGGGGAGATCGAAACCTTCCACCACCATGGCGCCGTGAATGTTGAGCAGCACCGCGTCCACGGGCATGGCGGCGCGCAGATCGGCCAGGATCTCCTCTTTGTATTGGCGGTAGAGCGCACGCAGCGTCACGCCGCTGGGCATGGCGAAGGCGCACAGGCTTTCCACCACCTCCCAGCCCAGCGCCTCGGCGCGCTGCCGCCAGATCGCCAGCGGCACGGCAAAGGTATTCGGCTGCTCGCCGTGTCCGCCGCCACGGGTGAGGTAGGTCTCCTCAAAAGTCTGTGCGCTGGTGATGAAGGGCGAAAAGGTGTTGGTTTCGGTGCCAAGGGTCGCGATGAAGAGTTTCATGGGAGAATTCCTGATTGGTGATTGACGATTGACGATTTCTTGTTGAGTTCATGATGCTGAGATTGGTTGATTGCGTCGCAAAAGTACATGACCCATGATGGAAATCCTGTGTCTACGGGAAATCGTCAATCGTAAATATCATAAAGTAGCCGCCCAATCCGCCCGAAGACGGCGTCCACGGCGTCGGTGTGGGCGCGTTTGGCCTCACGGTCATCGTCCGCGATGTCGGCGGTGGAGCGGGTGAAGACGGTGACGGCGATGTGTGAGTCGTCGTTGATGTGGATGATGCCGCTGTCATTACGCACGGGGCCGAGGGTGCCGGTCTTATGTAGGCAGGGCGTCCCTGGCGGCAGAAAGCGGGGCAGACGGTCGTTCAACTGCTGCTTGCGCAGGATGGCGAGGGCGCCGTCGCGGCCGGCGTCGTCGAGGATTTCGCCCTTGTAGAGCATGGTGACGAGGCGGGTGAGGGAGCGGGGCGTGCCCACGTTGTTCTCTGGGCCGAGGCTGAAGGCGACACCGTCGGGTTTGTGTGGCTGTTTGGCCAGTTCAAGCAGATCCTGGGTGGGATCGGACGACACAAGCATGTCGTCGAAGATCTGGCGAATGGTGATGGGGACGTGGATGTCGGTCAGCCCCAGGCCGTGCATGGTGCGGTTGATCGATTCGACGCCGATGCGGTGCATCACCATGTCGGTAGCTGTGTTGTCGCTGATGATGATCATCAGCGTGAGCAGATCGCGCAGCGTGGGTTGCAGGCCGTCGTCGAAGAAGAGCAGCACGCCGCTGCCCACATTCTTCTCATCCACGGTCAACTCGAAGCGGTCGTCCAGCGAAAAGCGTCCTTGGCCGATCTGGCGGAACGCTTCCACCAGCACCGGGATTTTAAGGACACTGGCCAACGGATAGAAGCGATCCGCGTCGATGTCGATCTCCGCGCCGGTTTCGATGTGGTGGGCGAAAAGGCTGATTTCGGCGTCAACGGAGGCGATGGCGGATCGGAGGGCATGTTCCAGTTCGATCTGATCTCGTTGTGCTAGATGCGGCACGATTGCACCTTTGCTATAATGGTGGACAGTGGCGAAAGCGTAGCAAGCGAGGAAAGATGACAACAACCAATTACCATACGCTAATCAACGAAGGCATCAAAGAACTGCCAGACACTGCACTGGCAGAGATCGCAGAATTTCGTATACTTTGTGCGGCTGCGCACACTTCGATCTGAACAAGACAGCGAAAGCTTGTACAATCTGTTGATCGACCTCGATCTCAAGCAGGCATCCGCCGACTCCCTGCACCACCTCGAAGAGGAGTTTGCTGACTATGACACCAAGCATCCCAAAGAATGAGTATGTCACCGATACGATGGGATTGGTGCTCAAGCTAAGAAAAAGACAGATGGGAGGACGAGCCAGGCACCTGTTTCAGCTCGCTGATCGTAAAGCGATCATCCACATCCCAGCAATGGTTTTTGCCGAGATTTTGTACCTCTCAGAACGTCGTCGCATCACTGTCACAGTAGATGAGCTTGATTCACTTCTTGCAAGTACGTCGGCCTATTTGCCGAGTCCGCTCACCCTCTCGATAATCCTACATGCATCTGGCATCAAAGACATCCCAGAGTTACACTGACCGTCTGATTGCGGGGACGGCTGTCGCGATGCACCTCCCCTGATCACCAACGATCCCGTAATCTCAAAATCGACGTCGGTTCGCTGTATTTGGTGAACATTGTTGCGATGAGATGATGGGATCGACCCCATCATCCCCATCATCCCTCATTCTACGTCTTCTGTCGCGGATCCAACGCGTCGCGCAGCCCGTCGCCCATGAAGTTGAAGGCGAGCACGGTGAGCGTGATCATCAGCCCGGGGAAGAACGAAATGTGCGGGTAGCGCAGCAGATGCGGGCGTCCGTCGGCGAGGATACCGCCCCAGGACGGCGTAGGTGGACGTACCCCCAGCCCCAGGAACGACAACGCCGCTTCGAGGATGATGATGCCGCCGATGCCCAGCGAGGCCAGCACGATCACCGGCCCGAGGACGTTGGGCAGAATGTGGCGGATGATGATGCGCCAGTTGGAGACGCCGGTCGACTTCGCCGCCATGATGAAGTCTTCGGCCTTGAGGCTGAGCACGTCCGCGCGTACGACACGGGCAAAACGCGCCCAACTGGTGATGCCGATCACCACCACCGTGGTCGTCAGACTTGGCCCCAGCACCGCGGCCAGCACCACCAGCAGCGCGATGATGGGGAAGGCCATCAGCGTGTCCAGCAGACGTGACAACACGGTGTCGATCCAGCCGCCGAAGTAGCCGGCGGCGGCGCCGATCAGGATGCCGATCCCAACGGAAATGCTGGTGGAGAAGAGGCCCACGATCAGCGCCACGCGCGAGCCATACAGCACACGGCTCAGCAGATCACGCCCGATGTGATCAAATCCAAAAGGATGAGCGAGGCTTGGGGCCACACCGCGCATCCCCGGCACGCTTTCCAGCGGATCGTAAGGCGACAGAATCGGCGCTGCAAAGGCAATCACAATCAACAGAATGATGAAAACAGCGCCGCCCACGGCGATTCGATTCGAGCGAAAGCGTCGCCACGCCTGCACCCATTCGGAGCGTGTGGCCGACTCGGGCTTGATCGCAACCGCGCCTGGCTCAGCGGAAATGGCAGCCATGAATAAATCCTTCCCTGTTCTCAATCGAAGCGAATGCGCGGATCGATCAATGCGTACGAAAGATCCGTGATCAGGTTGACCACCACCACCAACACCGCCAGCACCACCACCAGCGACTGCACCACCTGATAGTCGAGCCGGAAGACCGAATCGGTGAAGAGACGCCCGATCCCCGGCACGGCGAAGACGGTTTCGATCACAATCGTGCCGCTGAGGATGAAGGCGATGCGCACGCCAATCACCGTGATCACCGGCAACAGGGCGTTGCGCAGCGCATGGCGCAAGAGGACCAACCGCTGTGGCAGTCCTTTGGCGCGGGCCGTGCGCACGTAGTCGCGTTCCATCACTTCGAGCATGGAACTGCGCATCACCCGCGAAAAGACCGCCATCTCACCCACCGAAAGCACAAAGACAGGCAAAATATACCCCTGCCAACTACGCAGCCCAAACGGTGGAATGCGCCCAATCAGTGGAATGTCGCCGATCCATTGGGGGATGTAGAGCGCGAAAAGCACGATCAACATCAACCCCAGCCAGAAATTGGGCATGGAGACACCCAGCGTCGATCCCAACGAGTTGAGGTAGTCGACCAGGCTGTTGCGGCGCAAGGCGGCCCAGATCCCGCCGGGCAGCGCCACCGCCAGGGCCAGGGCCAATGCGTAGATGTTGAGCTTGGCGGTAACGGGGACGGCTTCGAAGATCATATCGCGCACCGGCACACCTGTGCGGATCAGCGATTCGCCGAAGTCACCGCGCACAAAATTCATCATCCAGATCAGATATTGCTCGTAATAGGGCCGATCCAGCCCCCAACGCTCGCGGATGGCGTCGATCTGTTCCTGGCTGATGCGGATCTGTCCTTCGCCCAGCAACAAGTAGACCGGATCACCCGGCATCAGACGCATGACGATGAACGTGGCCACACTGATCAAGAAAATCACGATCAACCCTTGCAGCACACGCGAAACAATATAGCGAAACATAGGCTGTTCTCTCTAGAGAATGCTCAAGCAGCTTTGCTGCATAAGTGAGTGGGGACGGCATCGCCGTCCCCACTGCAAACTTTGTACGAGAAGCTGCGCAGCCGTTTAGGCTTCTTTGATGTAGAACTCGTGAGCGGACAGGAACATCGGATCACCGGCCAGCGGATTTTCGGACAGGCCGCCGATACGACTGCTGAAGACGTTGATCCATTCGTCAAACTGCAAGTAGAGGCAGGGGACATCTTCCACGAACATCGACTGGATCTGCTGGTAGATGGGCTGGCGAGCAGCAGGATCGACAATGGTAAGCCCTTGCTCGATCAGCGCGTCCATCTCGGGATTGAAGTAGCGGTTGAAGTTGTTGCCGCCCTCGCTGTGCAGCGTGGCGAAGGGATCCGGCTCCGGTGTAGTGCCATAGGTCCAGTTGAAGAGCGAACTGTCCATGGTGCCAGCGCGCATACCTTCTAGGATCGACGAGACCGGCGCTTCGGCCAACTGCATGTCCACGCCCACGTCGATCAGCATCTGCTGCGCCAACTCGGCAATCGGGCGGCGGGCGGAGTCGCCGGTGATGGTGGTGCAGGTGAAGGTCAGCTTCATGCCATCCTTTTCGCGGATGCCGTCGCTGCCCACTGCCCAGCCGGCTTCGTCCAACATCGCTGCTGCGCCTTCAGGATCGAAAGCGTACTGGGGCAGATCGTTGTTGTAGTAGAAGGCATTCTTCGGCGCCAGATTGGAGTGGGCAATCTGGGCAGCGCCGCTCCACAGCTCGTCGAATGAGGCGCTGTCGATCCAGTGCATGAAGCATCGCACGGCGCACCATCTTGTCGGAAAGCTCGGGCTTCTCGGTGTTCAGCGGGAAGTGCTTAACCGAGTTGGCCAACGTACGGTAGGCCACGTAGTTCGGATCGGCTTCCAGGGTGATGCTGTCTTCCACCAACAGCGGCCAGACCACGCCATCGGCATCGCCGGTCTGCATGGCGATCATGCGCACCGACGGTTCGGGGACGACGTCCTCGCGGATCGTGTCGAGGTACGGGCGACCGCGGAAGTGATCCTCGAATGCCTCGATCTCGGTGAACTCGGCGGGGCGCCATTCCTTGAGCTTGAAGGCGCCAGTGCCGACGGGCGCTGTGCGGAACACGTCTTCGCCGACTTCAGCGTGGTAGGCCGCCGGCACGATCATCACAGATGCCCAGTTCGACAAAGAAGCGGCGTTCACCTCGGCCATGTTCACCACAACCGTGTATGGATCCGGCGTGTCGACACTGCCCATGCCGAAGAAGTTACCTTGGATGGTGGTGGCATTGTCTGGATTGCCATAGAAATCGTAGGTGTACTTGACATCTTCAGAAGTGAATTCTGTGCCATCGTGGAAGAGAACGCCCTGGTTCAGGTTGAATGTGTAGGTGGTACCATCTTCTGAAACCTCGTAGGATTCGGCCAACACGTTTTCGAGTTCGGTGAACTCGTTGTAGTAGACCAGCGGGTTCAGAATGTTGCCGATGATCACATATTGCACCGTCGGGCCAACATCCGCCGGGCTGAGTCCGGCCAGTTCCTGGTGACCGACCCATACCATCGTGCCGCCCTGTGTAGGACCGCTGCTCTCGGCAGGCGCTTCTGCCGATTCACTGCCGGTGGAACCACTGGGCGCAGGCGCCGCCGTCGGCGCACAAGCCGCCAGGAAAGCCGCGCCGGTTCCCAGCGCGGAATAGCGCAGGAAGGAACGACGGCTGATCCCCTGAGATCGTTGTTCGTTCTGCTCAGACATAACCTGATCCTTTCGTGAAATATGGTTTGCTTCACACCCAGAAATACGTAAGTGCGGATGGGAAAACGCAGCAGAGAAGGAAAGACAACTTTGTCCGATGGATGAACCCTGTGGTTCGAAGTAATTGAGCAGGCGATGCCAAGGTGGTGAGCAATTCCATGTCGAGGTGCGTGAGGCTGGCGACAAGAAATCAGAACTCGGGGGACCAATGGCTGGAGCAGTAGGCGGCGCCCACACTCCGCTCGTGATTTGTTCGCCAGTATAGACACTCTTGAGACTCGTGTCAAGAAAGCCCGCTCACACTGGTATGGTTCGCTTTTTGGTGACAGACACTGTATGTCACCAAAAGGATCGATGCTCTACGGGCCAAACAACTAAAGGGAGCCGCCCCAACGTTGGGGCGGCTCCCTTCTGTTCGGTCTTTGTACGTCTAGTACACGATGGCCGAAAAGAGTCTATGAAATCCTGTGGCGTGCGCACTCCCCATTTCAACTGAATACAGCGACTCATCTGCGCCGCTCTGTACTGATCACCCGTCAGTGGCTGAAGATGCGCACGCGACGGTACGGCTCGCGCCCGTAGCTGTGACTGATCAGGTTGGCGGCGCGGGCCAGTTGGTGCTGCTGGCTGCGGATCGGCGCTGTCTGGGGGCTGAGTTCAACCGATTCCTCGCCACGCAGCAGGCGCTGGATGGCGTCCTGTGTTTCGCGCATGGCGGCGTCGAAGCTGTCTTCGCTGGTGTCGGACGACAGTTGGAAGACGTCGAGCAGCGCCTGCTCCATCTGGGTGACGGTATTGCTGCGCAGCACGTAGACAGGCGTGTTACGCCGTTCGGCGTCGACGATGGGCTGCGGCTTCTGGCGGAAGTAGTTCTTCAACGTCATCACGATATCGGCATCGCGCAGTTCGTTGACAATGTCGACGGGGACGTTGAGGTTCTTGGCCGCCGAACGTAGCCGGTTCTGGCCGATGCCGTAGGGGAAGACGCGCACCATGCGCCGCTGCGGCTTGGGTGGCGTGATCGTGCCTTCGGCTTCGGGCAACTCGTCCACCAGATCCTGGAATTCCACAGGGCCGGCCTGGCGACGCCCGTTGCGCCGTCGTTCGCCGCTGCGGTATTCGCCCTGCTCGCCGCGTTCGCCACGCTGGCTGCGTCCGCCGCCCACACGGCCCTGTTCACCGCGGGTAGCGGTGCTGGTGACCTGTTTGCGCTGCACCTGCTGGTGCTGATCGAGCCAGCGCACTTCGGGCGTCAGCGTCCAGCCGCGTAGCAACGAGTCGACCGCTTCGGCCACGTCGTGGTGGACGGTCATGTGCTGGCGATCCTGGATTTCGATGAGCACCTCGAAGGTGGGCGGCGCTTTGCGTTCTAGCACCGTCTTCTGGGTGCCACGACGCCGTGCTTCTTCGTCGGACAGGGTGACGGAATCGATGCCGCCGATCAGATCGGAGAGCGTCGGATTCATGAGCAGGTTTTCCAGGCTGTTGCCGTGGGCGGTGCCGATCAACTGTACGCCGCGCTCGGCAATGGTGCGGGCGGCGATGGCTTCGAGTTCGCGCCCGATCTCGTCGATGACGACGGCCTGGGGCATGTGATTTTCCACTGCTTCGATCATCACTTCGTGTTGCAGCGTCGGCGTGGCTACCTGCATACGCCGCGCCCGCCCGATGGCTGGGTGCGGGATGTCACCGTCGCCGGCGATCTCGTTGCTGGTGTCCACGATGACGACGCGTTTCTTTTCGCCGAGGACGCGCGCTGCCTCACGCAGCAGCGTCGTCTTGCCCACGCCAGGGCGGCCCAGGAGCAGGATGCTCTTGCCGCTCATGACGATGTCTTCGATGATGTCGATGACGCCGTAGACGGCGCGCCCGACGCGGCAGGTGAGGCCAATGACGTCGCCGCGGCGGTTGCGGATGGCCGAGATGCGATGCAGCGTGCGTTCGATGCCGGCGCGGTTGTCGGCCCCGAAGTCGCCGATCTTATCGATGACGTTGGTCAGATCCGCTTCGGTGATCTCGTCCTGGCTCAGGTAGATTTCACTGTCGGTGTAGCGCGCCTCGGGCAGTCGACCGAAATCCATCACAATTTCGATGAGTTCGGCGGCGCGCCCTTCCTTACGCAGGGCGGATTGGATGCGCTCCGGCAATACTTGCAACAGGAGATCCAGATCGTCGGTGATCTTCAGGGTCAATTGACCGGATTCCAGTTGTGGTTCTCTATTCGATTGTGTCATTGGCAATCGCTCCGTTGCGAAGGCCGCAGTTGTTTCTTGGGTATTGGCCATAGTTGTATTGGTGTCTACCTTTGTGGCATTCAGCCTTGGTCCTTGCCTGAAATTACAGTGCGCAGCAGCACGTCTGCTTAACAGGATGCGGATTCGCGATCTGCTGTGAATATCAGGATGGAATCTCGAAACCTATACGTTCGATGGGCGGTGTGGGTTCCGCCTGCCCTGCCTTCTCTTCATTTCGCACCGCCTTTCTACTCGATGATGTTTCGGATTCGATGTTTCGGATATGATGTTTCGGATTCAACGATCCAGTATACCCTGAAGGTGCTGATAGAACGTTATTGGTTGCATAGTGAATTGTTAACGTTCAGGGCCAGGGCAGCGTTGGGCTTATGGCTGTTCGATCTCTTTGTCGATGACGTGAATGGCGACACGTCGGTCGCGCGGACGCACGGCTTTGGGGACAACCAACGATCCCGATACTGCTTCGGGGATGCTTTCGATGGCCGGCGCGGGTGCGGTTACTGGGCGATAGGCCCACTGCCAGATATTCCGCACCATACGCGCCCTATCGGTGAAGGGCGCAAAGCCATAGTCGGCCAGGATCGATTCCATACCGCGCTGGTATTCACGCACCGAAATATACACTGGGTGCGTGTTCTGATCCGCCGCAATCTCTGAGAGCGCGTGGCGCAAGAGATGATGGATTGCCTCGGTGTTGGGGTTGTTGGTGTCGGTCCATAGACGAATCCACACACCCAATCGCCCCCAGATGACCTGCACACAGCCGTCGATGCCGTCGCTACCATCCAGCACGAATTGGCTGCGCGGCAAACCCAGATCGTCCACCAGGATCGGGCAGGTGAGGCTGTCGATGTACTCTTTATCGTCGACGGTCAGGGCGCCTTCTGCCTGGCGCACGTGAGAAGGGGTGGTGCGGTTGTAGAGGCGCGTGATGTGCCAGCCGTCTTCGGGGTGAAGCAGGCGCATTGGCGCTTCCGTCGGCAAAGACCACTGGCCGGGTGGCAGCGCCAAACGCCAGATCGTTTCGCGGGCGTACAGTTGGAAGCCCGACTGTTTGAAGGTGTTCACCACCAGCGGTTGATCAGGGAGATCGGCGAAGAGCCGCGAAATGCGGCGTTCGGTAAGATCTTGAATGCTTTGCGAGAGCAGCTTCTGCCAGATGGCGGGGTGGCCCTGTGGCGCAGCAAGCGCCGGTGTCAAGAGGACAACGTCTGCTTCGGTGCGTTCGGGGCGGATTTCGATCTGCAGGAATCCAGCACGCGCCAGTCCGTTTTCTTCCTGGCGCAGTACGTATGTCATGCAGGGGCCGCTGCCCCACGGCAACGCAGTACGCAATGCATCCCACATGCACGAATGGGGCTGCAAGAGGCTCTTCTCAATGTGCAGTTGTGTCGCATGTCTGCTCAAACGTTGGAGCAGAACGAAATCGCCAAGCATGAATGGGCGAATTGCCAAACGGTACGCTCCTGAATTCGCACAAAACGAACTTGTAGCCAACGGGCTGATACTTCATTCTACAGAAAATGGAGGGGGCTGACAAGTAGTCTGCGCCACACTCTTGGCAATGACAATTCGCCTTGGCGCGGCGATTCTGTTACAATGCCGCCCATGTATCTACAGATTCCCCGCCGGGCTTTCGGCCTCATTCTGCTGATTCTGCTTTCGTTCCCGCTGACAAATGTCACGGCCTGGGCGTCGCCCGTGGCCGCTCCTGCATTGGAAGCCACGACGGATCTGTCGGCGGAGGCGCGCCAGGCGGCGTTGATCATCAACGGCCTGCGCATCAACGCCGGGCTTCCTGCGCTTGCCGTACACCCGCTCCTCAATTTGGCGGCAACCAGCCACATCCACGATATGGTGACATCCGGCGTCTACGGCCACAGCGGCAGCGACGGCAGCAATGTGCATCAGCGCATTGCCCGTACTGGCTACAGCATCGCGGGCTGGGCTGGTGAAAACTGGGCTGTCTCCGACACAGTGGCGCAGTCGATCCAGTGGTGGATGACCGATCCGCCGCACCGAGACAATGTGCTGGGCCGCGGCTACAAGGAGATGGGCGTCGGCGTCTATCCGCACCCCAAGGGCTGGGGGCTGATCCTGGTTGTGGATTTCACCACAGGCAGCCACAATCAAGAAAGCGGCGTTGTGCTCGTGCCGGAGACGGCGGACGCGCCGATGCCGTCTGTGGCGGTGACATCCGCGCCATCTGCGATTCCGCCGGAGGGAATGCGCTACACCGTGCAATCCGGCGACACGCTCTCGGGGATCGGCGCACGTTATGGGCTAAGCTGGCAGGCGCTGGCGAACGCCAATGGGCTGGGCGAGTTTTCCGTACTCGGCCTGGGGCAGGTGATCGTGCTGCCGGGTGTTGCCTCAGCTCAGCAAGCGTCGCCCGATGCCTACCACAGGCGCATCGGCGTTGACGCAGAGCAACGGCGCGGTGACGGTCAACGACGCGCTTCACACCGTCAAGGCGGGTGACACCGTCTTCGCGATTGCCATGCAGCACGGCCTCAACTGGCAGACCCTGGCCGCATACAACGGCCTGAGCAACAACGCCATCTTGCAGATCGGCGACACGATCCGCATCCCTGCGCCGGCCATCGGTGGGGCCAACACCGTCACCCTCCCCAGTGTGCGCCACCACACCGTCCAATCGGGCGAGACGCTGTGGAGCATCGCCGCCGCCTACGACGCCGACTGGTATGAGTTGATGCGCGTCAATGGGCTGGGCGAAGGTTCGGTGCTGTCGATTGGGCAGGAGATCGAGTTGCCGTAGGAGAAGACGACGGACGACCGACGATAGACGACGGCTTCTCGTGGAGAACCAGGTCAACGCGCACACCGCGTTGACCTTTTTTGTTGCCCAACGTGCGAACGTAAGCTGGACGAGATCGGTCGTCCGTCGTCAGCCGTCTATCGTCCGTCGTCCGCCAACGCGGCTAGGGCGTCGAGCTGCTCCGGCGTCCCCAGGCCGATGAGGGTATCCCCTGCGGTGAGGACGATGTCGCCACTGAGGACAGTCTGTGTCTGCCCGCTGGGGCGGCGAATGGCGAGGACGTTGGTGCCGGTACGTCGACGCACGTCGCACTCGGCGATGGATTTGTTGCATAGGTTCGACCCCGCATGAACCCGGATTTCTTCGATGCGCATCTCCACCTGTCCGCGCCGCATGACAACGTCCATGAATTCGACCACGTTGGGGTGAATCAACTGGCGCGCCATGCGGTGTCCGCTGATCGAGTAGGGGTTGATCACATGGTCTGCGCCGGCGATGCGCAGTTTGCGTTCGTTTTCTTGCGTGTTGGCGCGGGCGATGATGGTGAGGTGCGGGTTGAGGGTACGCGCCGTGAGGGTGACGAAGACGTTGTCGGCGTCGTTGGGCAGGCAGGCGCAAAGGCCGGCGGCGCGCTCGATGCCAGCCTGGCTGAGCATGGCGTCTTCGGAGGCGTTGCCGATCACTGAGACAATGCCCATCTCCTCGATTTCGGTGGACAGATCGGGGTTGGCCTCGATTACAACCATGCTCACCTGGTTCTGGCGTAGTTCCTGCACAACCTGACTCCCCACGCGACCGTAGCCGCAGACGATGTAGTGATTCTGAAGCTGTTTGATGATCTGTTCCATCCTTCGCCTCCGAAGAATCCCGCGCAGTTCGCCGGCCACGATGTAGTCGGCCACAGTGCTGAATGTGTACGCCGCCCCACCCACACCGAGCACAATCAAAATCATGGTGAAGATGCGCCCGCCCTGATCAAGTGAGCGTACTTCGCCGAACCCGACCGTGCTGAGTGTGATCACCGTCATGTAGAAAGCATCGTACCAGGCCCAGCCTTCGAGGATCATGTAGCCCAGTGTGCCGAACGTTAACAGGCCGCCGAACAGCATCAATACCGCGATCAACCTGCGTAGGAGATCGGTGCTGTTTGCGCCAATGCCTGGGAGCGATTGCTTCATACTTCGTTGATTTCTGATGAATGGTGATGAAATTCGGTCGTCTGTGGTTCGTCGTCGAGGCTCAACTCAGTGACGTTGCACTGTCAGGGATGTCATAAAGTAACACGGGGATGTTACCACCTTGTTTGCGAAAATCGAACGATTCGTACATGCGCTGTGAACGCCGGTTGCTCTCTTGGGTGTTCAGTTGAATGCGGTAGATGTTGTGTTCGTGGGCGTGCTGAATGGCGTCGGTCAATAGTTGGCGACCGATGCCGTGTCCTTGCACCGAAGGGTGGACGGCGATGCGGACGATCTGTGCTTCTCCTTGCCCAAATGGGCGAGCGCCGTTTCCATACAGCGATGTGGCGGTATAGCCCACCAGCCGACCGGCCAGTTCCGCCACCTGCAGACGGGCGCTGAAACAGAGTTGAAGCAGCTCGGCGCGCCCCATGTGCCAGACGGGATCGAAGGTCTCGGCGTCGATCCGTGCCAAATCATTCAGATCGCTTTCCTGCACTGGGCGTAAAAGCGCCGGTTTTGGCACTTGGGGCAGATCGTGACGCGTGCGCAGATAGAAACGGATCTGATCCGCTTCGCGAAAGCCGCTTTGGCGCAGGGCCGATGTCAGCCAACTGTGGCCGGTAAGCGCCATCAACTGCATGGGTTGCGCATTGCCGTAGCAGATTTCCAGCAGTGTCTCCACCAATCCAGGCATACGCTGCGTCGTGAACAGTCCCTGTACCACTGCGGCCGCGCGCAAAGAGGCGAGCGCTGCACTTTCTGCCGGCAACGCCTCTGATCGCGATTCAGTCTGGAATGCCAGGAAGCCCCACAGCACCCCGCGCTGATCTTCCCCAACCACGGTGACCGCCTGGCTCAGCAGGGAAGGCAGATCCTCTATTCCCGTATTGAGAAAACTGCGGTTGCTGTGGAGCAACTGACGGATTTGAGGTAGATCGGCGGGCAGACCAGGGCGAATCGGCATAGAAAGCGTTGGGTGCTAGGCAATCGTCTTGCGGTTGCCGTAGACGCGTTCGTAGTATTCGCGGAATTCACCGCTGCGGATCGGTTCCCACCACCAGCGGTTGTCTACGTACCAGCGCACGGTGGCGCGGATGGCCTCTTCGGGCGTATAGGACGGTTCCCAGCCCAAAGACATGATCTTGCGCACGTCCATGCTGTAGCGACGGTCGTGGCCCTGGCGATCCTCAACGTGACGGATCAAAGTACGGGGGAGGTTCAACTCATCCAGCAGGATTTCGACCATCGCCAGGTTGGTCATCTCTTTGCCGGTGCCGATGTTGTACACGTCACCGATGACGCCTTTGTGCAGCACCAGATCGATGCCTTCGCAGTGATCGACCACGTATTGGTAGTCGCGCATCTGCTGTCCATCGCCGTAGACAGGCAACGATTCGCCGTTCAGCGCGTTGGTGACAAAGAGCGGCACCACCTTTTCGGGGTACTGGTATGGGCCGATGTTGTTGGCCCCGCGGCTGATGGTGACAGGCAACCCATAGGTGATGTGATAGGCGTGGACAAAGTGATCGGCGCTGGCCTTGCTGGCCGAGTAGGGGCTGCGCGGCATCATTTTGTCGTCCTCAAGGCTGTTGTGGTCGCCGACAATGTGGCCGTAGACCTCGTCTGTGCTGATCTGGTGGTAGCGCAGGTTGCCCGCTTTGCGCGCCGCTTCGAGCAGCGTGTACGTGCCGAAGACGTCGGTCTTCACGAAGGCGTCTGGCTCCAGGATGCTGCGATCCACGTGAGTTTCGGCAGCGAAGTTGACGATGGTGTCGATGTCATATTGGGCGATGGCGGCGTCGACGGCGTCGCCGTCGCAGATGTCGCCCTGCACGAAGGCGTAGCGATCCCCGTAGCGTTCGGCCAGGTCCTGCAAATTCTCCAGGCGACCGGCATAGGTCAGCTTATCGAAGACCACAACACGGTAGTCGCTGTACTTTTCCAACATGAGACGCACGTAGTTGCAGCCAATGAAGCCGGCGCCGCCGGTGACGAGGACGTTTTGCATGGGATGGGATCTCCTGAGAATATGCTTCGCTTTGTCGTAATACGTAACTCGTAATGCGTAACCCAGCAATTACCGTCGTTGCCGCCAGTTCTTGCGCGCCCACTGGCGACGAAGACGGCGCAGTCGACCGGGTTGACGGTGCGCGGGCAGCGGGAAAGACGTAGACAGTGTCAACGTTGGGATGTTTTCCAGTGGAGGCAGCATGTCCTCGGGCAAGCCGAGGGCGGGGCGTTGCGGCCAAAGGGGCTGCCACTGCGCCCGTTCCTCGCTGCCGCCGGCTGTGGCGAGGAAACCGATGTCGTCGCTTAGTTCGGCACGAGTGGCCTGCACCACCGCCGTGGTACGTTCCCAGTAGGCGATGAGTTTGGGCTGCTCGATCTCGAAAAAATGACGGGTAAACGACGACTGCTGATCGGTGCGCTCGGTGAATGGGTAGCCTGCCTGGTACGCCGGGACAAACTCCTGCGCCCAATACTGCTCCATTCGCTGAAATGAAGGAAGCAGTAGGTCGGCGTAAAAACCCACGTGGACCGTGCTGACCCGCTCCGACACCGAAAGCAGCAGCGCAACCTGCGCCGGGTAAAGATCGAAAAAGGCCGGGGCGTCGAAATGACGCCACTCACCGTAGGCCGTCGCCAGGCGACGCAGTTTGTCTGCCACCATCGCGATGGTGTGGGTCGCCGATGCAACTTCCTTTTCAAAGTCGCCTTCTTCGATCTGATATGCAGGTACCACCGGCTGGTCGAGCAACTCTGTCACCAGCGATGCGGGTAGCTTTGCCCGGTCGATCCGGCGCAGCGTGGCCGCAAAGGCAGGTAGAGAACGGATCTGGGCTGTCTCCATCTACAATTCGTCGTTGAGTAGGCGCAACAGGTACTGTCCGTAGCCGTTGCTTTTCATGCCATGCGCGAGTGTTTCGAGTTGTTCTCGATCAATGTAGCCGCGGCGGTAGGCGATCTCTTCAGGGCAGGACATCATCATGCCCTGGCGATCCTGCAACGCCTGCACGAAGTTGGCCGCCTGCAAGAGCGACTCGTGTGTCCCTGCATCGAGCCAGGCGAAACCGCGGCCCAGGATATCCACCTGCATCTCACCCCGAGCCAGATATGCCAGGTTGACGTCGGTGATCTCCAGTTCGCCACGCGGTGACGGTTTGAGATTCTCGGCAATGTCCACAACCTGGTTGTCGTAGAAATAGATGCCGGGGACGGCGTAGTGCGAGCGCGGCTGCTTGGGCTTTTCTTCGATGCTGAGTGCCTTGCCGGTTTCGTCGAACTCGACCACACCGTAGCGTTCCGGATCGCGCACTGGGTAGGCGAAGATGCGCGCCCCGTGCGTCTGCTGCGCGCCGGCCAGCAACTTTTCGGGCAGGCCATGACCGTAGAAGATGTTGTCGCCCAGGATCAGGCAGACGCCGTCGTTGCCAATAAACTCTTTGCCCAGCACAAACGCTTCGGCGATGCCACGCGGCTGATCCTGCTCGCAGTAGACGAAGTTCAGCCCCCACTGGCTACCGTCCTTGAGCAGGGAGCGGAACAGCGGCAACGCGTCCGGCGTGCTGATCACCATGATCTCGCGGATCCCTGCCAGCATGAGCATGGACAGCGGATAGTAGATCATCGGCTTGTCGTAGACAGGCAACATCTGCTTGCTGATGCTGATCGTCAACGGATACAAGCGTGTGCCGTGTCCACCTGCGAGAAGAATGCCTTTCATGGTTGACCTCGGGGAATGTGAGTGTTCGCTCTTCTAGATCTGGTCTGTTCGATGGGGGATTAGGCGATTGGGCGATTTCAGATCTTGTAGACGATCTGAAATCCCTTAATCGCCCAATCTCTTCTACGCTCCGTACCGCCCGGCGACGGCGGCATCTTCCTCCGCATTCACCAGCACCGCGCCGACGATGTGGGCGCGCACTTTTTCGAGAACATCGCGGGCGCGCTTGGCCTGTTCGCGCTTGGTGCGCCCAGCGTTGACCACGAGCAGCACGCCGTCGACCTTGCCGGCCCACAGCGCGGCGTCGGTGACGGCCAACACCGGCGGCGCGTCGCACAGGATGTACTGCGCCTCGTCCTGCAAGGTGGACAGCAACTCGGCCAGCCGGTTGGAACTGAGCAACGCCACCGGGTTGGGCGGCAATCCCCCCGACGTGAGCACACGCAGCCCCGGCACCGATGTCTCCTGCAACAGCGGCGCGCCGCCGTCCTTGAGCCAGTCGGTGAGGCCACGGCTGTTGTTCAACTCGAAGATCTCGTGCTGTTGCGGGCGGCGCAGATCGCCGTCCACCACCAGCACACGGTCACCAGCCTGGGCCATGACCACAGCCAGATTGGCCAGCGCCCGGCTCTTGTCTGTCTCCGGATCGGCGCAGGTGACGAGCAATGAGCGCAACGTCCGCTCCAGCCCCGAAAATTCAATGTTGGTGCGCAGGCTCTGGAAGGCTTCCGCCGCCGGGCTGCGTGGATCAGTGAGTGTGATGAGTGACATATTATACTTCCTACGCTGTCTTCGGTCTTGGCGTTATCGCTCTCCCCCTCGGCGCGGGGACGGTGTTGGCCTGTCCGCTCACGGCGGGGATGGCCCCCAGTACGGGGACGGCCAGGGTGCGCTCCACGGCGTCGGGCGTGCGCAGCAGGTCGGCTTCCATCCACGTCAGCAAGAGGACGACGCCGATGCCCAGCAGCAAGCCGAGCACACTGCCGGCTAGGGCGTTGAAGAGCGGCTGCGGCTGATATTGCGGCGCGTCGATGGCCCGGCTGACGATCTTGACTTCGATGCGGTTTTCTTTGTCCTGTTGGGCGTAGTAGGCGGTACGCTCCTCAACAAACTCGTCGGCCAGCGATAGTGCCATCTGTTTCGCCACTTCAGGGTCACGCGAACGCGCTTCGATCTTGATCATGAACGTGCTGGAATCGGGCGAAACCGTGGTCTGCCCCAAGAAATCGTAGGGGTTCATGTCGAGGCGGGCGCGTTCGATGGCCCGCTGCGACACTTCGGGCGTGCGGATGTTGAGGGCGAAGTTGCGCATCAAGTCTTTGGCGGTATTGCCCAGCCCCCAATCTGGCCGCGCGGGGACGGTGCTCACTTGCACAGTGGCGCGGTACATGTCCTTTTGCAGGGCGCTGACGCCGTAAGCGGCCAGCCCTGCCAGCAACATCGCCGCCACAATGATCCATCCGCGGCGACGCAGGATGCGCAGATAGTCTTGAATCGTCATGCGTTTCTCCGTTCGGAACGAGCATCAGAGGATTGTGGACACGGATTGGAGAGAACACGGATCTTTTGATTTCTCTTTCTTCAAATCCGTGTTTCCGCCATTCCGTGTCCACAAAAATCCTTCATCATTTCTTCGGAATCATCCCAATCACCGGCAACCCAATCTCTTCGAGATCGCGTGTCCGCTGCACCGACGTGTCCAGGTAGGCCAGCACAAAGACGATGCCCACGCCTGCGATGAAGGCCAGGATCACGCGCAGTGGAAAGTCCAATCGGCTGCGCAGATCGGGGCCGACGACGCCCACCGACGGTGTGTCCAATACAGAGACGACGGCATTTTCGGTGCCAAGTTGGGTGAAGTAGTCGGCGGCGTTTTCGCTCAGTTCGGCGGCGGCGGCGTTGGCAATCGCCAGCAGTTGATCGGCGTCACCCCAGGCAAAGGACAGTTGGATGATGCGGTGCTGGCGTCCGGTATTGGCGCTGCCGCTGATCAGCCCGGCAGGGATCTCGATGCCCTGATCGGCCAGGCGACGGTTGATCCCCTGGGCAAAAAGCTGGCTGCGCACCACTTCGGTGAAATCGTCTACCAGGTATTCGCTGGTGAGCCAGGCGTAGTAGCGCGGATCGTAATCTGCCACGTCCGCGTCGACCAGGGGCAGCACACCGATCAACAGCCGAAACGACGTGGTGTACGTAGGCGGCGGCGACTGCCACGGGCGCAACTGCCAGGCGCTCAACACCGCCACCAGCGCCGTCAACAGCACGGGGATCCACCAGCGGCGGGTTAGGATTTGCCAGTACTCACGTAGTTCCATGTTGGACGAGAACCTCGTAATGCGTGATGCGTGATTGGTCTACGAAATTGGTTGCCAATTGGTAGGCAACTTTGTCTACCAATTACGCATTACGAATTACGCATCACCAACCACGTCCGCCAGATAATCGAGCAACTTGCCCCGAAACTGCTCCCGGCTGAACCGTTCCGCCTGGGCGCGACACGCCTGTGGAGCGTAGCGCCGCGGATCGAAGTCGGCGAGAACGGCGTGGAGCGCGTCGACGGTTTGCGCTGCAAAATGCTCGCCAGTGAGGCCGGGGATCACGGTGTCCAGCGCGCCGCCGCCGCCAAAGGCGATGACGGGCCGTCCGGCGCTCATGGCTTCTACGGGCGCGATGCCGAAGTCCTCCAAACCGGGGAAGAGGAAAGCCTTGCAGCCGCGCATCAGGGCGACGAGTCGATCCCACGGTTGCCGCCCCAAAAAGGTGACGTTGGGCGGCGCCGATGCCCTCAACGCGGCCAGATCGCGTCCTTCCCCCACCACGATCAGCTTCTCCGCGGGCAGGCGGGCGAAGGCGTCCACGGCCAGGTCGATCCGCTTGTACGGGATCAGGCGACTGACGATCAGGTAGTAGTCGCCCATCACTGCCGACGGATCGAGGGTGAAGCGTTGCGTGTCCACGGGTGGGTGGATCACCACGCTGTCGCGCCCGTAAATCGCCTGGATGCGCTGCTGCACTTCGCTGCTGATGGCGATGAAATGGTCCACGCGCTGGGCGGCGGACCAATCCCAGCGGCGCAACAGCGCCAAAACAGGCTGCAACACAGCGTTCAACCCCGCCCCGATCTGCTCGCGCTCGCGGTACTGGTCATAGAGCCAGAGGAAGCGGGTAGGCGTGAGGCAATAGCAGACGTGAACTGCCTTGCGGTCACCGTTGCGGGTGCGTACGCCATGACAAAACCCGCTCTTGTTGCTCAGCACCAGGTCGAAACCGCTCAGATCGGTGCGCTGGAAAGCGAGCGGGTAAAAGGGCAGATACGCCTGGTGGTGACGGGCCACACCGGGCAACCGTTGCATGAAACTGGTGTGGATCGGCCAGCGTCGGTAGGCATCGGGCATCAAATCAGGCGCGTAGATGCTGGTGTGTAGCGGCGCGTCGGGGAAGAGATCCACCAATTCTTCCAGCACATTCTCTGCGCCACCCATCTGGTTGAGCCAATCGTGGGCCAGCGCAACCTTCTTCTTCGCCAAAGGCTCTCCGCCCGTCGGCCCACTCACGACTGCGAACGCTCCGACAGGATGTCGAGTTCCTCGGCCACGAAGTGATCGATGACCGTGCGGTAGATGCGTTCCACCAGTTCAGGACTCAGGTCCAACGCTTCGGCCCACTCGCGGCGTGCTGCGATCACCTGCTTCTGGCGATCCACGGCGTGGACGTCCTCTGCGGTGTGTTTGAAGCGCATCACCGCCTTGACATAGCTGCGCCGCTCGGCCAGCAGTTCGACAATAGCACGGTCCACGCGGTCGATTTCAGACCGTACCTGGTCTAGCGTTTGACAGTCTTCGGGCGCAGGCATAGATCCTCACAGGGCGGTGTTGGGTGGGCGGTCGAGAACGTTTCCATTGTACCGTAGGAGTGGATGCGGACCAAATGATCTGCGTAATGCGTGATGCGTGAAACGTAATGCGTAATGCGTCAACACAGTTGGTCGCCAATTGGAGAACTACTTCGTCTACCAATTACGCATTACGCATCACGCATTACGTCTCAACACCTCCACAACCCCAACAAAACACCCCTCCATTACCGTATCGCTACCCAGAGAGGATTTCTTGTAGACACGGATTGGAGAGAACACGGATTTTTTGGACTGAAGATCTGTGTTTCTGCCATTTTGTGTGTACAAATTAGAAGGAGAGGATCTATGTACTCATTCGATATGACGTCGGAACAGAAGATGTTGGTGGAGACGGTGCATCGCTACGCCGAGAAGGTGTTGCGTCCTGTGTATCGCGAGGCGGAGGAAGACCGCAGCGCGCCGGCCAATGCCATCCGCACGGGGTGGGAGTTGGGGCTGCTGCCTGCATCGATTGACGCTGAGTTCGGCGGCTTCGGCGAGTATTCGGCGCTGACCAGCGCGCTCTTCCTCGAAGAGTTGGGCTGGGGCGATGTGGGGATGTCGCTGCATCTGCTTGCGCCCAATCTCTTCGCCCTGCCCGTGGCGCTGTTTGGGACGAAGGATCAACAGGCCGAGTACCTGCCCCGCTTCTGCGACGAAGACTTCCCACGCGCCACCGCCGCGCTGATCGAGCCGGTCTACCAATTCGATCCGGCCACACTGGCGACGACGGCGGAAAAGGACGGCGATCACTTCGTCCTCAACGGCGTGAAGACGATGGTGCCGCTG
>JAWKOL010000001.1:0-480488 GCA_041391225.1 Caldilineaceae bacterium | reverse complement strand
GGCGTCCACGTGGCGGAAGTAGGCGTCGTTGGGGCGGGTGGGATCCTGATCGTGCAAGGGGATCTCGCCGACGGCGTTGGGTACGGTGAGGCCCTCCAACTCGGCCAGCACCACGGCCTGAATCACGGTGAAACCTTTGGCGGCGCGGTTGGTGAGGTAGCGCTCCGCCTCGGTCAACGACAAGCGGTGAAAGAGTTCCCAGGCGGTGTCGCCCAGGTAGAAGAAAGGCGTGCCGTCGGCGTATTGCAGAAAGCGACGGTTTGGGGCGACCTGCAATTGATGTTGGGTGGGTGTCATGTTGTTCTCCGTTACCAGGCATACGCCTTGGGCGCTTCGCCGCCAGGACCGGGGAAGATCTCATCCAGTTTCTTCAGTGTCTCTTCATCGAGCACGATGTCGGTGGCGCGGACGGCGCTTTCGAGCTGCTCGATGGTGCGCGGGCCAATGATCGGCGCGGTGACAATCGGGTTGTGCAGCAACCACGCTAGCGCCACCTCACCGGGCGGATGCCCGATCTCGCGGCACAGCGCCTCGTATTTCTCCAGTTTGCTGCGGTTGGCGTCCACCTGCTTTTCAAAGTCTTCGCTCTTGCGCCGACCGGTATCCATCTTCTCCAAAGCGCCGCCCAGCAGACCGCCGCCCAGCGGGCTCCACGGAATCAAGCCCAGGCCGTAGTGCCGACAGGACGGGATCACTTCCAGTTCCACCATGCGGTTGTTGAGGTGGTAGATGCTCTGCTCGCTGACCAGCCCCGTCATGCCGCGCTTGGACGCTTCCTGGTTCGCCGTGGCGATGTCCCAACCGGCGAAGTTGCTCGATCCAACGTAGACGACCTTGCCCTGGCCGATCAGGCTGTCGAAGGCCTGCCACGTCTCGTCCCACGGGCACTCACGGTCGATATGGTGCATCTGGTAGAGGTCGATCCAGTCGGTTTGCAAGCGCTTGAGGCTGCCTTCGCAGTGCTTGCGGATCTTGTAGGCAGACAGGCTGCGGTTGTCGCTATTCACCTCGGGCAGGTTCGCCTTGCGCTTCACCGGGTTGAACACCTTCGTCGCCAAGACAGTCGCATCGCGGCGACCGCCACCCTGCGCAAACCAGCGGCCGATGATGTCCTCGGTATGGCCATTCTCCACCGCCCAGCCGTAGACATCCGCTGTATCGAAGAAGTTGATGCCCAGTTCCAGCGCCCGATCCATGATCTTGTAGCTCTCTTCTTCGCTGGTATGCCAGCCGAAGTTCATTGTCCCCAAGCAGATATTGCTGACAAGTACACCATGCCGACCCAGGCGTTTGTGTTTAATAGACACAGTTAACCCTTTCTATGGTTTGTGTATTGATGTTGTTTACTCATTTCTAAACATAATGAGTTCACCCCCAAGCGTAGTGTAAGATGATGATGAAATGCAAACTCGGCTTGTTCTCACAAAACGCGTTCTTAGGAGAAACCAGAGAAATAATGATCCACGAAGATACACGAAGGCAGAAAAGAACAAGCAGAAAGCTCTTCCGCTCTGTTGTCCTGCGAATCCTGAAATCCGTGTCTCTCTTTCTCCTCTTCGTGGTGCTTCGTGTGCCTTCGTGGATCAATAAAATTCTGAAATCTCCTTGGCGGATGCTGTGCCGGGCGACCGCAAACGTGTTTTGTAAGTAGGTATAGATGAAGGATAGAATGATGCGGATGAAATCCCGCTTATGTGCGAAAGGAAAACTCATGTCCGCGACGACACCCCCGCCCCACACGATCCGTTGGGGCATTATCGGCTGTGGCAATGTGACTGAAGTGAAGAGTGGACCAGCCTTTCGCAAGATCGAAGGCTCTGATCTGGTGATGGTGATGCGCGTGACGCCGCCCTGGCCGAAGACTACGCCCAGCGTCACGCCGTGCCAAGGTGGACGAGCGACGCCGACGCGCTGATCCATGATCGAGGTGGACGCCGTCTACATCGCCACGCCGCCCGATTCACATGCCGACTACACCCGGCGAGTGGCAGCGGCAGGAAGCCGTCTACCGATGGAGAAGCCCGCCAAACGCACCTGCGCCGGTGTCATCTGCATCGAATCGAGGCGTGCGGCGGCCGACGATCCTTGTTCGTGGCCTACTACCGGCGCTGCCCAACTTCCTCAAAGTGAAGGAACTGGTCGACGCCGGCACAATCGGCGAAATCCGTTTTGTGGCCATTCGCCTTTTTCAACCCATCCGACCGGCAGAACGCGACGCCGCCAACCTGCCCTGGCGCGTGCAGCCGGAGATCGCGGGCGGTGGACATTTCTTCGATCTCGCCTCGCACCAGTTGGATTTTCTCGACTACCTCTTCGGCCCGATTGTCTCCGCGCAAGGACAGGCCACCAACCAGACCGGCATCTACCCCGCCGAAGACATCGTCAGCGCCAACTACGCTGTCTCGGGGGTGCAGGATCCGGCATCCTGGTGTTTCACCGTGGAGCGCGCACCAAAAAGTGCGACACCATCGGATCTTCGGGAGCCAGGGGCGCATCACGCTTTGCCGCCTTCAGCGCGACGATCTGTGCGCCTGGAATGGGACGGGCTGCTCAACCATTTCCCATCGCCTACCCTGAGCATGTGCAACAACCGTTGATCAAGAGCATTGTCTGGACAGTTGTAGCCAGACGTTCCTTCTTTCAGGGCGGACCATAACGCGCCTTCACGCATCATGGACGAGATTGTGGGCAGGTGAGGCCAAATGACCTACACCATCGACGCCCTGCTTCCCGCCGACTGGCCACAGGTTCGCCGAATCTACCTGGAGGGGATCGCCACAGGCAACGCCACGTTTCAAACGGAAGCGCCATCTTGGGAGGCGTGGGACGCCGGACACTTGCCGTCGCCGCGCCTTGTGGCCCGCGCCGACGAGGACGTGCTGGGCTGGGTGGCGCTGAGCCGGGTGTCGGCCCGTCCTGTCTATGCGGGGGTGGTGGAAGAGAGCATCTACATCGCAGCGTCCGCGCGCGGACAGGGGATCGGGCGGGCGCTTCTCAACGCCATCATCATCGCATCGGAAGCCGCCGACATCTGGACGCTCCAGACCGGCATCTTCCCCGAAAACCAGGTGAGCGTGCGCCTGCACGAGGCTTGTGGTTTCCGCGTGGTGGGCCGCCGTGAACGCATCGGGCGACTGCACGGCGTCTGGCGTGATGTACTTTTTATGGAACGACGCAGCCACATTGCAGGAATGGACTAGATGACATCTGACATACCATCTGACATACCATCTGACATACCGTCTGAACTGATCACCTACTATCTCGAAATGCGCGATCCCGGCCAACTCATGCCGGCGCGCATGCCCGAGATTCCGTTGGAAGTACGCCGATCTCGGATCGTCTACCCTGCGCTCAGCCGCTTCCTCTACGCCGAGGTGGGCGCAGCGTACGAGTGGACCATGCGCCTGCGCTGGAGCGAAGCCGAGTGGCTGGCCTGGCTGGATCGCCCGCAACAGCAGACGTGGATCGGCTACGTGCAGGGGACGCCCGCCGGCTACTTTGAACTGGAAGCCCAGCCCGAAGCCAACGTGGAACTGGCCTATTTCGGCCTGTTGCCGCCTTTCGTGGGCAAAGGATACGGCGGCGCGCTGCTCACTGCCGCCATTCAGCGCGCCTGGGACATGGACGCGCGCCGCGTTTGGGTGCATACTTGTAACCTGGATCATCCGATGGCGCTGCGCAACTATCAGGCACGCGGCTTCCAGCTTTACGACACTGTACGCACACCGCGTCCTGCACCGGAGGGGGCACCTTGAGCAACTCATTTGAAAAGTGGATCAGCGGTGACGCCATCCCACGCCGCGGCAACTGGTTTTCACGTGGATTTGCAAATGCCGTGCTCAGTCTACTTGGCTGGAAGGCCGTAGGTCAGTTGCCCAACCTGCCCAAGTTTCTGCTGGTCGGAGCGCCGCACACATCCAATCTAGACGGTGTGCTAGCGGTTTTTGTCCTTATGGCGGTGGGCTTAGACCTGCACTGGATGGTCAAAAAAGAGGTGTTCGACAATCCTTTTGGTGGGCTTTTGCGTTGGCTGGGCGGCGTAGCCGTCGATCGGCAATCGCCGCAAGATGTGGTAGGGCAGATCGTCGACAGATTTGAGAAGCGAGATCAATTCGTTGTGGTGATTGCGCCTGAAGGCACACGCAAACGCGTAGAACGATGGAAAACGGGGTTTTATCGCATTGCGTTGGGGGCCAAGGTACCGATTGTACTCGTCTATGCAGACTATGCAAAGCGTGAAGTTGGCATCGGCCCACTCATGCAGCCAAGCGGCGATCTAGAAAAAGACATGGCCGAAATCCGCGCCTTTTTCAGCACCATTACCCCTCGTCACCCTGATCGCGCCTAGTGCATCAGCGAAACAAAAAAGACGCCATCCCCGCGGGGATGGCGTCTTTTTTGTTTCGCTGATTTGTCGGTTTAGCGATCCACACCCGGCAGGTAGATGATGTTGCTCAGTGTGATGCCCCGCACCGATGTGGCGACCACATTCCCACTGGCGTCGGTGTAGCTGTTGACGCTGACAGTGCTGCCCACGGTCAATGCGCCGCGGCTGTCGTTGAGGGCAGTGGCGTCGATGACGTTGTAGCTGACGCCGCCGATGACCCACACTGCGTTGCCTGCGCTGATGTCGCTGGCGGCAAGCTGACCCACCGAGTCCAGCCGACCGATGCTGTCGTCGCTGCCGGCGCCGGGCGGCACGTGCGTCTCGATCTTCTTCAGCTTGTTGACGCCATTCTCCACGCGGTATTCCACTTCCACGTAGCTGCCTTCCACCGGAACAGCGCGGCTGTCATCGATGATGGTGGTCTGGTCGGCCACGAAGGTGACGCCGTCGATGATCCACTGACCGTTGATGCCGCCAGCCGGGCGCTGGTCGACGAAGCCGTAAGTCTTGAAGTGGCCGGTCTGCGAAGGCGCGCCGTCGTCGTTGGAGGTTTCGATCTCCTTGGCCACGCGCTTCTTGTCGGCGTTGACGTAGTATTCCACCTTCACCTGCACACCCACGGCCAGCCCGCTATCCAACCGGGTGGTGTCGCTCACAAGGTAGTCGATGCCGCTGATGATCCACGTGCCGAAGCCGCCGAGTGTACCGCTGCCGATGCTCTCGATGACACCGTACGCGTGGCCTTCGTTGCCTTCGTGCGAGCCGTTGTCATCGTCGTCGCTGCCGTTGTCGTCGGTTCGGTACTTGCTCTCGATCTTCAGGGCGATGTTCTCGTCGTTGTCGTTGGTGTAGAACTTCGCTTCGACAAGCACGCCGACCTCGAAGGGTGCATGTTCCGCATCCAGCCGCGTCTGCTCAGTGACAGTCATGGCGATGCTGCCGATCATCCACTTGCCGATCAGGCCGCTCTGCGGCAGTTCGCGAATGACGCCGTAGAGTTCACCCTTGGGGTACTGGGCGCTGTTGTCGTCGTCATCGTCGTCGCTGCCCTGGCCATCGCACTTGTAGCTGCTCTCGGTTTTGATCTCCTTGGCCACCGGCGGGTTGCCGTTCACATATTCAACCTCAACACAGGCGCCTACTCGGAAACCGCCGTCTTCCTGCTCGAAGTAGGTGTTGTTGTCTGCTGTGTAGACAGTGCCGCCGATGGTCCACTGGCCAACGAGGCCGCTCTGGGGCATGGCATCGACACGGGCGTAGCGTTTCTGATCGTCGCTATTGTCGTCACCGCCGCCGCCGTTGTCATCACCGCCGCTGCCACCACAGTCAGAGGCAGGCTCACTGTCGATTTCTCGGGCGCGGAAGCTGCCGTCGTCTTGCACGAAGTAGTCTACCTTCACGCAGGCATCCATCTGCACGGGGCCTTCGACTTCGTCGAATTCGGTGCTGCTGGTGGCCACGAAGACACGACCGCGTACGGTCCATTCGCCGATGCGTTGGCCGTTCTGGGGTGTGGCTTCCACCAAGCCGCGCCATTCCAGCGGATCGCCGTCATCGTCGCCGCCACCGCCGCCACCGCCGCCACCGCTGCTGCCGTCGCAGTCGGTCGCCGGTTCGCTGTCGATCTCCTCGGCGATCTTGGCGCCGTCGGATTCGATGTACTTAACCTTGGCGCAAGCGCCCACAACCAACGATCCTTCTTCTTCATCAAATTCGGTGCTGCCGTTGGCCACGAAGACCTCGCCGCCAACCGTCCAATTGCCGATGCGTTGCCCGTCGCCCGGGGTGGCTTCCACGACGCCACGCCAGATCAGATCGCCGTCTTTGGCCTGGGCCTGACCTGTCTGCAAACCCATCAGCCCGAAGAGGACGCCAAACAGCATCACTGCCAAAACCATCGAAAATAGCGACTTGTGTGTGTTCTGTGTTGTGCTCACGGATTAACTCCTTGGTTGGTCAATTCTGAATTATGCCCTACACAGAACATATGCCGTCCACGCGCCCGTTTGATACACGAGTTTTTGAAATTGCGTGATCCTGCCTGGCCGGACAGCCCAATACGGAAAATTTCCCCCACGACGCAGTCAGACTTTTCCTGATACCGCAACGGCGTGCCGTTCATTACACTCTTTCCAAGAGATGATCGATACGATCGCCAAGGCCGGAAAGGGTTCCACCGTATGATCCTCAGATTGCTCCTCGCGATTCCACAAGGCGAAGAACTTGCATTGGTCCACTCGATCCTTGATTCGGCCCTGGATTTGACCTGTCTCGACGTGGTCGCCGACGAAGTGAAAACAGTCGACGCGTTGCACGCCACCGTGGTCGAAGATCGTCACGACATCGTCATGCTCGATTGGGATATGGCCGAATCAGAAACACCGGCGCTGGTCAGTGAAATCCTTCGCAAACGTCCTCAATTGCGAGTTGTTGTTCTCCTCCCGCTTGCCTATCGTCAATATCGCCAAATGGTGTGGGACGCCGGCGCTTGTAACGGCATCCCACGTGAGCACATGGATCAGGAATGGCTGTCGACCGTGCTCTGCCTGATGCATCGGGCGATGGAGCGCGAGAACCGCATCCTGTCCACCTGTAAAAAGGAAGAAGCTGTGTATGGCTAGAGTAAACCTTCAGATCACCCGCCGCCGCTTTTTGCAGGCGAGCGCCATGAGTGCAGGAGGCCTACTGCTTTCGGCGCGCATGACGCTGGCCAACAAGCTGGAACAATCGGGCATCCCCGTCCCCTGGTTCCTGCAAGGAGAAATCACAACCACCTACAACTACTGTGACATGTGTCCGTGGCGCTGCGGCGTCGTGGTGCAGAGCCAGAACGGCGTCGTCAAGAAGATCGACGGCAACCCCAAGGATCCCAAGAGCCGGGGCCTGCTCTGCGCGCGCGGACAGGCCGGGCCGTCGTTCATGTACGATCCGGATCGACTGCGTTCACCCATGATCCGCACCGGCGAACGCGGCGAAGGCAAGTTCAAAGAGGTGACCTGGGAAGAGGCGCTGGACTACACCGCCGATAAGCTCCAGGCGCTGGCCGACACCCACGGTCAAGAATCGCTGGCCGTGCTGGGCCACACCTCCGGCGATTTCTGGTTTACCGACTACTTCGCCCAGGCGTTCGGTACGCCGAATGCGGCAAAGCCGTCGTCGTCGCTGTGTACCAGCCCGCGAAGAAGCGGCGCTGCTCACCTTCGGCATGGCCATCGGCAACCATGAACCGGTGGATTGGGAATTCACCGACCTGTGTGGTCCTCTTTGGCACCCACATCGGCGAAGACGCCCACAACACAATGATGCAGGACTTCGCCAACGCCCGCGCCCGCGGCGCCAAGGTGATCGTGGTCGATCCGCGGTTCTCCACCGTGGCCGGCAAGGCCGACTACTGGCTACCCATCAAACCGGGGACAGACACAGCCCTACTCCTGGCGTGGATGCACATCCTCATCAACGAGGAACGCTACGACAGGGCGTACGTCGAAGAATGGACAGTGGGCTTCGACGAACTCAAGGCCCACGTGCAGGAATTTACGCCCGAATGGGCCGCCGAAATCACCGACCTGCCGGTGGAACAGATCGTCGCCACAGCCCAACTCATGGCCGACAAGCTCCCCCGCTCGGTGATTGTGCCGGGTCGGCATGTCACCTGGTACGGCAACGACAGCCAACGCCTACGCGCGCTCTACATTGTCAACGCGCTGTTGGGATCCATCGGCACCGAAGGTGGCCTCTACCTGAACAAGACGCCGTATATCGAATCGTACCCCCACCCACCTTTCACGGTGCAGGGGAGTTCGGGCGGCTGTTCCGCCACCCCTGGCGAAGAAAGCGACACTCTGCCGCTCGGCCCCACCGGCAAAGCCCGCGCCGACGGTGTGCGCAAAGTTCATGGCGCGGCCCCGGCCATGCAGAACTGATCGAGCCGATGATCACCGGCGAACCCTACCCGATCAAGGGGCTAATCGCCTACGGCACCAACATCTTCCACACTATCCCCGACGCACCGCGCACCGAGGAAGCGTTGAAGAACCTAGACTTCTTCCTGGCCGTAGACGTACTGCCGATGGAACACGTGGCCTGGGCCGATGTGGTCTTCCCCGAAGCCACCTACCTGGAACGCTACGACGAACTATGGACCTGCGGCCACAAGACGCCCTACATCGGCCTGCGCGAACCCGCGGTCGATCCGCTGTATGACACAAAACCGGCCTGGTGGATGGTGCGCGAATTGGGTATGCGCCTTGGCCTGGAACAGTACTTCCGCTGGGAAACGGCGCAGGAATATCTCGATGCCCGCCTGATCTCTGTCGGCTCCAATGTGCAGAAACTGCACGACGACGGCGGCATCATCCAGCAGAAGGGGAAACCCTACATCGCCGATTTCAAGGGTGATTCGCCCTTCCACACGGCGTCAGCGAAGATCGAACTCTATTCCGAGTCGATGGCCATCGTCGGCCAGGATCCGATACCCGTCTACGAACCCACCGAAGAGCCACCCGACGGCTACTTCCGTATGCTCTACGGGCGTCACCCGTTGCACACCTTCGCAAAAACCCAGAACACGCCGGTGCTGTATGAACTCTACCCCGAAAACGAAGTATGGGTGAACGAGGACAAAGCCACCGAGGCGGGCCTGAGCCAGGGCGACTACGTGTGGCTGGAAAACCAGGACGGTGTGCGCAGCGGCCCCATCAAGGTGAAGGCGACGCAGCGCATCCGCGGCGATGCTGTTTATCTTGTCCACGGTTTTGGGCATACAGCGCCCGGCCTGACCAACGCCAACGGCAAGGGCGCCAGCGACGCCATGCTGACGACTCGTTACAAACTCGATCCCATTGCCGGCAGCGCAGGCATGCGCGTCAACTTTGTGCGGCTGGTGAAGGAGGCATAGGATGGAACCCCGCTACGGTATTATGATCGACCTCACCCGCTGCGTTGGCTGCCAGGCCTGCGTGGTGGCCTGCAAAACGGGCAACGAACTCGTCCCTGGCCAGGCGTACATCGACATCCAGTCGAAGGAACACGGCACCTTTCCCATTCTGAGCGCCGCCTTCCTCACCCATCGCTGTTTCCACTGCGGCGATGCGGCCTGTGTCGCCGTCTGCCCCACCGGCGCGCTCTACAAGAAGTATCGCCTCACCGCGGTGGACGAAGAAAAGTGCATCGCCTGCGAACGCTGTGTCAAGGCGTGTCCTTTCGGCGTGCCGGAGATTATCGATGACCACGTGTCCAAATGCACCGGCTGCATGGAATTGGTGGAATCCGGCGGCGAACCCTGGTGTGTGCAGACCTGCCCCAGCGGCGCGCTCACGTTCGGCAATCGCCGCGAGTTGATGAACGCAGCATTGAACAACATCGACTCGATCCGCGAGCAGTTTCCCAAGGCGCAGATCTACGGCAAAACCGAAGCCGGCGGCCTCAGCGTCTTCCTGATCCTACCCGACGAGCCGACCATGTTTGATCTGCCCAGCGACAGAGAAATCGGCGATCAGTTGGAAGAGCTACCAGCACGTCCGCGCGCGGAGGAACGCGCCGAAGTACAACAATCGAGCCTGGGCGGCATGGCCCTGGCGCTAGGACTCGGCGGCCTTGCGGCCCTTTTCAACCGCCGCAAACAGGTAAACCGCCACGAAATCGAATTAGAGATTGGTGATTAGGTGGTGATTAGGAACTTGTGATTGGTGATTGGGAAGAGCACCATGCTTCGTGGGACTATCCCAATCACCAATCACAAGTCACCAATCCCTAATCAGCAATCCCTTCATTATCAACTATCACTCTGCAAGGAGAAGATTGATGCGTAACTGGGGTGTTTCCCGAAACGTAGCCGCACTGTTGTTGATCTTCACACTGTTGCTGGCCGGCTGCACCGCCATGCCACAAATCGCCATCCCGATGCCCGAAGCGCCTGCTGCGCCGGTAGCCGAAGCGCCAACCGCTGAACCGATGGAAGAGCCGATGGCCGAGGAAGCTACCGGTGAAGTAGACCTGGTGGCTGCCGTCGACGCCTACCTGTCGGCCATCCCCGACGGCTTCAATGCCGTTGGGCTGGACGCACTCAAAGAACAGATGGACATCACCGACGTTTATCTGGTGGATGTGCGCACAGCCGGTGAGTATGCCGAAGGCCACATCGAAAGCGGTCAACATTCCGCTGCGCTCGTTATTTAACATCTCGACCAAATCCCCACCGACATGCCGGTGATCGTCTGCACCTGCGCCTCCGGGCATCGCCGGCATGGCCACAAGTGTGCTGCGCACGTTGGGCTATGACAATGTACGCACACCTTTGCCGCCGGTTGGCGTGGGTGGATCGCGGCCGAAGAGCCGGTGAGCACCGATACCGCCGAAGCCGGTTCGTTTGAGGTCGCCGATCCGGGCCTCATCGCCGCCGCCGACGACTTCGTTAGCAACATCCCCGACGGCTTCTACACTGTGGGAACGGTGGAAAAGCTCGAAACCATGATGGAAGCCACCGACATCTTCCTCATCGACGTACGCGAGGAAGGCGAAGTGGCCGAAACCGGCATGATCCCTGGCGCTGTGAACTTCCCGATCCGCACGCTGGCCCAGCACGCCGACGAGATCCCCACCGACATGCCGGTGGTGGTCTACTGCAAGAGCGGCTTCCGCGCCGCCCTCGCCGCAGGCGCCCTGCACATGATGGGCTTCCAGAATGTTCAGGCCTTCCCGCCCAGCATGAACGGCTGGCTCGAAGCCGAAGCCCGCCGGCTGTGGAACCCCCTGTCGAAGCCGGTGAGGCCGAAGCCGACAGCGTCATCGCCGCCGTGGACGCGTATGCCCACAGTCGATTCCCGACGGCTTCATGATCCTTGGCCTGGATGCCTTCAAGGAACAGCGCGACGTCACCGATGTCTACGTGATCGACGTGCGCGAAGTCGGCGAATACGAAGCCGGTCACATCGAAGGCGCGGTCAACATTCCGATCCGCACCCTGGCCCAGAGCCTGAGTGCAATCCCCAGCGACATGCCGGTGGTGGTCTACTGTGCATCCGGTCACCGCGCGGGGATGGCCACCAGCGCGCTGCGCTCGCTCGGCTACGCCAATGTACGTCCCTTCGCCGCGGGTTGGCGTGGGTGGACGGCCGCTGAAGAGCCTGTGAGCATGGACGCCGTCGAAGCGGGAACTGATGTACCTGCCATCGACGAGGCGCTTCTGGCTTCGGTGGACGGCTTCTTGAGCAACATCCCCGACGGCTTCTACGCCATCGGCTCCGTGGAAGCGCTGGAGCAGATGATGGACGCCACCGACATCTTCCTGATCGACGTGCGCGAAGAGAGCGAAGTCGCCGAGACAGGCAAGATCCCCGGCGCCGTGAACATCCCCATCCGCACCCTGGCTCAGAGTGTGGACCAGATCCCCACCGACATGCCGGTGGTGGTCTACTGCAAGAGTGGCTTCCGCGCCGCCCTCGCCGCCGGTGCGCTGCAATCGATGGGCTTCGCCAACGTGCGCTCCTTCCCGCCCAGCATGAATGGCTGGCTCGAAGCTGGAGCCGACGTGGAAATGCAGTAGTACCTTCGACTTCCGCAAAACAAGACGGGCGACCCATTCACTTGAACGTCGCCCGTCTTTGTTTTGCGGTAGATCTCTATTCTTCGACAGCGATTAAGAGATTAGGCGATTAGGAGAATTCAGATCCTGTTGACGATCTTCAATCGCCCAGTCGCCCAGTCGCTTGATCTCATCTTCCTCACTTCGGCATATCGCGCAGCGCCGCATACGCCGGTCGCTCCCAGATACCGAACTGGGCCATCTCGCTGCCGGGGTTGACAACACCGAAGTTGAGATTCCATGCGTAGGCCGGGCCTACCCACCCCCAATCCTTCATCATGCCGTAGGCGCGGACGAGATACTGGGCCTGTTCCTCCAGTGTGACATCGGCGGCGTATTCGTAGCCAGTGATCGGCTCGGGGCTGCTAGCCCAGCCGAATTCAGTAGGCCAGATGCGCTTGGCAGAATCGCCGTTGGAGACCATCACATTGCGGTAGCGCAGCATCGTCTCCTGGAAGAAGAACGAGGGATGATTCTTGAATTCCGGCTCATCGGGATTGGTGTAGCCGAATCGCACATCGGGTGGGTTGTTGTAACCACTAGGGTGTGCGCCCAGGCCGTCGAAGCAGGTGCGAGCGCCGTTCTGGTACATCCGCTGCAAGAAGACAAGGTCGTCGATGGCGACTACACCGTCGTTGACACCGGTAGGCGTCAGCCCGCCAGAGATGACGCGCACGGCTGGATCCTGTGCCTTGACAGCGGCATAACCTGCGCAGAGCAAATCTACGTAACGGGCGACATCCAACGGCTCGTTGCCCCATTCGTGCCATAGGTTCGGCTCGTTCCACAGTTCAACGGCCTGTACCTTGCCCTGGTAGCGCACCACAAACGCCGTGAGGAAATCCGCGAAATCCTGCGCATCGGCGGGCGGCCCGTCTACGCTGAAATCTGTGTTGGCAGGGCGTGCCCAGTCCGGCGCCTTGACGATGGAAACGGCAACGTTGATGCCACCGGCGTGCAGTGCATCAATGATGTTGTCGAGATCGCCCCACCGGTACTGTCCTTTGCCGTCTCGCTCGAAATCACGCCACGGTACTTGGAAACGCACCCAGTCGAAGCCGGCCCCCTTGGTGGCATCGACGACGAAGTCCATGTCCGTGCCGTAGGGTTGGATACCAAAGCCATAGCCCAACGTAGTATCAGGATTAGGTGTTGGCGGCGGCGCTGTAGCCGTGGCTGTGGGTGTGGGGGTGGCGTGTCACCGCCCGCTGGAATCCACAACTGCTGCCCCACGTTGATCAAATTCGGATTGGTGATGTTGTTGGCTTCGATTAGCGCGGCCAGGGTCACCCCAAAACGGACGGCGATGCGCGAGCGTGTCCCCAGGCTGGACGGTGTACCAGAAACCTTCATCTGAAGGAGTGCTGGTGGCAGTGGGTTCGGCGGTGCCAGTCGGCTGTGCAGTGGACGTGGGCGCAGGTGACGCCGTTGCGCTTGGAGTTGGCTGTGGCCCACCGAGCCAGGGATCCACAACTGCTGCCCCGCGGATCAGGTTTGGATTGGTGATGTTGTTGGCCTGTACAATCGCGCTGACCGTCACCCCAAAACGGGCAGCAATCCGCGACAGATAGTCACCTGGCTGCACCGTGTACCAGAAACCTTCGGATGGCGGCGCTGTAGGCGATGGGGTAGGACTGCCAGTGGGCGAAGGAGAAGGTGGCGGCGTCGACTGTGAAGCGCCGGGGATCCACAACTGCTGCCCCACGTAGATCAAATTGGGGTTGACGATGTTGTTGGCCTGTACAATCGCGCTCACCGTCACCCCGAAACGGGCGGCAATGCGCGATAGATAGTCACCTGGCTGCACTGTGTACCAGAAGCCGTCGCTCTGGGTGTCTACAGCAGTGCGGGGCAGCAGGCGGTCCGCGGCGACGACGCCGGTGGACATCATGGCCACGGCAAGCAAGGCCACCACCAGCAGGACGACTGGCTTTGGGGGGCGCAATCTGTATCGTTTAGGTGTTGGTGTTGGTGCGTGTTGCGTGTCGGCAAATTTATCCATACGATCATCGATCCTTTCTTGAAGGTGAGCCGATTTACACGTCCAATATACTATGTTGTCTTTCGTATAGGAAATCGACTGTGTAAATCTCGTAGATTTCGCATAGATTTTTAGTATCAACACAAAAAAGGGCCTTGACCATTTTAGTCAAGGCCCGGCGGCATTAGATTGGTTGAAGTAGATAAGGGCTATGAATCAGGCGGCTTTGGAAATTCGCACCGCGTAATTCGCTTCGACTCGAATAGGCTCTTCCCACTCATGCGAGCGGCTCATGCGGCTGGAGGCCATCGCAGCCATGAATGCAAACGTGCCACTGAACAAGATAGAAGCAACGGCGATCCACAACAGGGCTGTCAACATAATGGCTTCCTCCAATCAGATGAACGGTTCGACTGACACTATTATGAAACCGATCCCTGATTGGGGCCATAGTCCTTTTGGGCTAAGGCTGTATTCCTGCCCGCAACTTGCGCTGCCAGTATGGATTTAGATCAGGGATTGTCAGTAGTTGCTGTGCCAACGCCGGATCGAATTTCTGGTAGACACAGCGGTTCAGGGCCTGAATCGATGCATCTGGGTGGCTACGTGCTTCAAACGCCCAAGTGTCGCCTGCTTGCACAACGCCGGGTTTCTCCACCCAGAGGTAGAACCCCGTGCGCAATTCCTTGATTGTCAGATCCACCCAATCTTCACGCTGGACGCGGTACGCCTGCTTGAAGCAGGGGACGCGTGGCCCACTGACGCGCACCCGTGCTGTCCCCACTCGATAGACGTCGTTGATGCAGATCTCGTCTTCAGCGGCGCCGGCCAGCGTCCAGTTCTCGCCGACGTTGCCCGCCTGCAAAGACATGCCATATGAACGATTCCAGAACACATAGTGTTCCAGTGGATGACAACAGACGGCCTGGCTGGGGCTTCCGTGGTTCTTCGTATCGCTGACCTGATCACCGGCGAGGCCACGTTCGCCCAGTTCAATCGGCCCTTCGACCGGCGCGCGGAAGATCGACGATTGCCAGGTGCCTCGTTCACTGGTGTAGGTCTGGGGTTGTCCTGTGTAGATTGAGTGTATGGATATCATTGTGCATTCTCTTGTCGAATCTGCGCCACAACTTGCTGCAAGGTAGTTAATACGGCACAGCGCCAGGGATCAGGTACTTCGCGCGAAGACCAACGCGGGGACGCCTTGCAGCCCGTACGTGCAAGCTCCAGGGATTGATGTCGGCATCCACTTGTTGGCTGTAACGCGGATCGTCGACGGCAGCGATCAGCGCGTCGCCGTCGAGATCGACGCTTTCGCCGATTTCGCGCAGCACAGCGCGGTCTTCGATGTTACGGGCCTGGAGCCAATACGCGTCAAGGACAGCGGCGTGAAAGGCATTCCCTGCGCCCATCTCCTCGGCATATTTGACGGCGATCAGCGCGGGGCGGCTGTCCAGACCGAAGGGGCCGGGGTTCATCTCCACACCGTACTGCTCACGCGCCGTGGCGTAAAGTTGCGGTCGGCCGGCTTCGATCTTGGCGCGATATTCGGGCGGGATCGGTGGGCCACCCTTGGGCCGTAACTCAAATGAATGCCAGTTCAATGTTACATCGTCGGTGCGTTCTAGCTCCGCCAAACTGACGGAGACGAGGAAGCACCACGGTCAGTTGAAGTCGGACCAGACGTCGATCTCGATGGGGTTCTCGCTCATTTTCGTCTCCTTCGATTGTGGCGGTAGGGCATGCCTACAGCAAAGCCATTTTCGGTAAGCCACTCGGGATCGGGGCCTTCCCAGCCGTAGCGGCGCAGATCCACCGCGTCTTCGGCGTCGAACTCGATGCCTTCTTCTTCCAACAAGCGGCGCTGTTCAAGTGTACTCGACATGTCGCCACGCGGGCTGATCTGCCCCTGGCTGTTGATCACCCGCTGCCAGGGGACGCCGCTCCCTGCGGGCAATCCGGCCATAGCGTACCCCACCATACGCGGCGTGCAATGGCCTTCGATCCACGCGATCTGGCCGTAGGTAGCCACCTGCCCACGCGGGATCAGGCGGGCAATGCGGATGATGCGTTGGTAGACAGGTTTAGAAAGAGGATCAGTCATGATGATTTTCGATTTTCGATTGACGATTTTCGATTGCAGAGAAATACCCTACGACGAAACCGTGCTGCCAGGTACGGAACCAGAGACTCGACATGACAATCGTAATTCGTCAATCGAAAATCGTAAATCGTCCATACTTTCGCAACACTTCGCACGCCCGATCATGCGGCAGCGCGTGGACAACATTGTCGTCGCGCCCCCGCATGGTTTGGGCCGAGATCATGGCGTTGACGATGGCTTCTTCGGTAGCGTAGACAGCCGCCTCGAAGATCGGCGTGATGCGATCATTGGGCAGCATGGTCACCTGGGTCAACTCGTTGCGATGCCAGGCGGCGCTGTTGGCGGTGGAGAAGGCGATGAAGATATCGCCCGAGCTGTTGGCGCCCATGCCGCCCATGCGCGCGATGCCCAAAGACGCCCTTTGCGCCACCCGCCGCAGTTGATGGGGCAGCAGCGGCGCATCCGTAGCGAGGACGACGATGATCGACCCTGCGCCCATCGGCGCCGCGCCGCTGTGGATCTCCGGCAACAGATCGGTGATCTCCTGGCCCACGGGAACACCGGCAATCAGCAGGTTGGACCGCGCGCCATAGTTGGCCTGCACCAACGCGCCCAAAGTATAACCGCCATTTTCTTCGTTCAACACCCGCGAAGACGTACCGATGCCGCCCTTGAAGCCATGACAGATCATACCCGTGCCGCCGCCCACGTTGCCTTCGGCCACCGGCCCACTTTCCGCACCATCCAACGCCGCGAAGACGTGCGCCGGCTTCACATGAAAACCGTTGATATCGTTGAGCACGCCGTCGTAGGTTTCGGCAACCACGGGCAAGCTCCAAAACACATCCCCTTGCAGCGGGTGGTAGAGCTTGCGTTCCACCGTCCACGCGATGACGGCATCGCGCACCGTCCCCACGCTGTGGGTGTTGGTGATCATCACCGGCCCTTCCAACCAGCCCGATTCTTCGATCCAGATCGTCCCCGTCATCTCGCCATTGCCGTTGAGGACATGCACCCCGGCCATCACCGGCGCGTGGACACGCCCTTGCGGCAGGATCGCGGTTACGCCGGTGCGCACCGGTCCCTGCCCCACTTGCAGCGGACCCTCCCCCTCGACCAGCGTCGTATGCCCCACGTGGACACCGTCCACATCGGTAATGGCGTTGAAGCGCCCCGGCATACCGGGGAAGGGAATCTGTAGATCACGTGCGCGTGGCATGGATTGCTCCTTGTTGGGGATCGGGGACTGGGGAGTGGGATCGTCGTACTCGTTGCGATCTTGTAGTGAGAACACTCGTTGGTAGCCATCATTGGGTTCTGAAGTCCCGTGCGAATGCAAAGATCCCAGTCCCCGCTCCCCAATCATCAATCCCTAATCACCAATCACCATAATCAACACCTTCCCCTCGTTCTCAATCGCACCGGCGCGGACAGAGCCGCCGAGGGCATAGACTTTGTCGTCGGTGGCGGCGACGGGGAGGCCATGCAGGCCGGTGGGCAGATCGGGCAGGAAGGTCCAACCGGCGGCAGGATCGTAAACTTCGGCGGTAGCGAGGACTTGCCACGGCTGCTGATCGAGGACTTCGCCACCGATGGCTACGATCTTGTCGTTGACCACGGCGGCGCCGAAACCGCTGCGCGCTTCCTGCATAGCCGGCCCTTCGCGCCAGGTATCGGTGGTGGGATCGTAGATGTCGACACTGGCCAGCGTCTCGCTGTCGGATTGGCGACCGCCCAGCGCCCACAGTTCGCCCTTGAAGATCACCGCGGCCAGGTGCTCGCGGTGACGCGGCAACGACGCAGCCGTGGTCCATGTATCCGCAGCAGGATCGTAGTGCAGCAACGCCTCGGTGCCGCCCACCCCACCCACAACGTAGATGGCGTCGCCTAAACCAGCGCCGCTCGACATGCGCGCCTCTGGCATGGGCGTCTGCTCCGTCCAGTGGTGTCGGTCGTGGGATCGTAGATCCAAGTCGTATTGGTGGGTACCCAGGATGTGTTGTATGCGCCGCCGAAGACGTAGACTTTTCCGTCGTATCCGGTAGACATGGCGTGATGGCGTCCTTGCGGCATCGCGGCCAAGGACGTCCACTGATTTGCAGTGGGATCGTAGGCTTCCAGCGTGCGCAGCCCAAGAAAGCCGCCGGGGACGTAGAATTTGCCGTCGCTGACGGCAACGGGCATCTCCGAGCGCGCTGTGGGCAGTGTGCTCACCTGCACCCACGTACCAGGTGCATTCTCCTCTACCGGGTGTCGAAAGGTCTCCGGTGCAAGAATTGGGATGCCGCGCTGCTCAGCACCGCCGGCAAGAACAAATCCGAACAGCAGAAAAATGAAGATGCGTTTGAACACGGTATACCCTCTTTGGTGACGCAATGATTTTGGTAACCATTTTGATAAAACTATCTGTGATCGTCGTCAATCCGCCGCTACCGACAACTCATCGAGAAGCTCTCCAGTATCTGCCTCCGCCACAGCCACCGCAACAAAGACACGAACATCGTAAAAACGCGCCGCCGCGCCCATATCGGTTTCGCCCTGCGGCGTGATCTGATTGATGTTGCGCCCATCGGGGCTGAACTTCGCCCACCAGATCCCCGGCGCCAACACCGTCCCCTGGATGATACCCTCGGTGACTTCGGCGGTGAGGCGCACTTCGCCCAACTCATTCCACACGCGTACCGCAGCGCCGTTGACGATGCCACGTGTACTCGCGTCGACAGGATGGATCTGCAACAGCGGCGTCTCTTCGCGGCGCAGGAAGCGATCCACATTGGCAAACGACGAATTGAGGAACGAATGCGCCGGCGGCGAAATACAGATCAGGCTATCATGAACGGATACTGATCCATGCTGCGGCGCTCCATCCTCAACCCATTCATCATTCATCATTCTTGCCGCAACCTTGGGCGGCACATAAACAGGGACCGGCTCATAACCGTCGTCGGCCATCCGCTGACTGTAAAACTCACACTTGCCGCTGGATGTGGGGAAATTCCCCTCTGCAAAGGGCAGATGCGGATCAGGCAGATTGAGCCGGGCAAAGCCGTCATCGAGCAGCCGCTGCCAGGTGACGCCTCGGAAAATTGTGTGCGTCTGCGCCTCGACGAAGTTGCGCACAATGATCTCGTCGTCTTCGGTGAAGCATGGATCGGTGTAGCCCATGGCCGCGGCCAAGCGGCGGAAGATCTCACTGTTGGGCAACGCCTGCCCCACCGGCGCAATGACCGGGCGGTTCAGGCCCACAAACTGATGACCGTAGGCGCGGTGAATGTCCCAGTGTTCCATCTGCGTGGTGGCCGGCAACACGTAGTCGGCGTAGTCGGCGGTGTCTGTCTGGAAGTGTTCGAGGACGACGGTGAACAGATCCTGGCGGCGCAGACCGTCGAGCACAGCAGATTGATCCGGCGCCACGGCGGCGGGGTTGCAGTTGTAGACGATCAGCGCCTTCACTGGCGGGCCGGCTTGGGCGGGATCGGGTTTGCGATCTACGGGGCGGGGGGCGTAGTGCGCCTGCGCCACTCGCGCGGGATCGAGGCTAAGCGCGTCGCCCAGGCGATTCATGTTGAGGGTACGTGGCGTGCGCCCCGCCAACAGATCCGGGCGCTGCAAGCCGCTGAAATCGAAATGGCGGAAGTAGCCGCTGACGCTAAGTTGAATGCCGCCGCCGCGCAGTCTCCACGCCCCGATCAGGGCAGGCAGACAGGCGATGTTGCGCACAGCCATGCCGCCGCCGTAATGACGTTGCAGCCCGTAGTTGATGCGGATCGCGGCCGGCGCGGTGGTCGCGTATTCCCGCGCCAGTTGGCTGATGCGCTCCGCCGAAATCCCAGTGATATCGGCCGCGCGTTGCGGCGTCCACTCGGCCACGGCGGCTTGCAGTTCGGCGTAACCTACGGTGTAGCGGGCGATGTAGTCGGCGTCGATCAGGTTTTCGGCGATGATCACGTGCATCATGGCCAGGGCCAGCACGCCGTCGGTGCCAGGGCGAATGGGGATCCACTCATCGGCGGCGCGGGCGGTGCGCGTCTGCGCCGGATCGATGACGATCACCCGAGCGCCCTGCTTGCGTGCGTCCTGGACAAAGGGCCACAAATGCAGGTTGCTGGTGAGCGTGTTCGTCCCCCAAAGCAGAATGAGGCGGGCGTGAGCGAAGTCTTCGGCGGCGATACCTTCGGAGGCGCCGATGGTGTAGCGGTATCCCTCGAAACCGGCTTCGGAGCAGATGGTGCGAGCCAGGCGGGCGGCGCCCATGGTGTTGAAGAAGCGCGACGCCATGCCTTCCCCTTGAAGTAAGCCCATCGTACCGGCGTAGGAGTAGGGCTGCACCGCCTCGGGGCCATGCTCGGCGACGATGTACGAGAGATTGGCGGCGATATCGGTGATAGCCTCGTCCCAGGTGACAGGCTCGAACTGCCCACTGCCTTTGGGGCCGACACGGCGCAGCGGCGTGGTCAGGCGATCTGCGTGGTAGGTGCGTTCGAGGTAGCGATCTACCTTGCCGCACAGCTTGCCCCGCGTGATGGGATGCGCGGCATTGCCCCAAATGTCCACGGCGCGGCGCGTTGACCTGTCCACAGCCACTTGCCAGCTACAAGTATCGGGGCAATCATGCGGGCAGGCGCCGGTGATCACTTCGACGTCATCACGATTTTCGTACAGCGTCAACTTCGACATGGGGATCTCCTAAACTGGCGATGCGCTCTCTTTGGCGTAGCGTACTGTTCAGTGTACAGGATAGATCTCTGGTCAGCAAACCATTTCGGCCTATTTGCTCTGTTGTGCATTATGCACAAGGCCCACTCTGGACATTTTGTCGACATTGACCATCACCGCCGATCTGGGGAATGTCTATACTATGCGAGAGAATTGTAATCCAAACAGAAAGAAGTAGGATTCCGGCATCGCAGGCACTCCTGGCAATCGAGCGTGATCAGCCGCCGTAGCGGTCCATGATCACTCTGTTGACGAGAGGGTGCGTCGCCGGTTTTTTGTTAGTAATGACGCAGGCGCTGCTCCTGTTTCGGTAACTGCCTGTCTGTCGTTTTCCGTTTTGTTCATACCCCATATCAGTGAAGGAGTTTCGTTCATGGCTCTCAATTGCAAGACCGCAGGGGATGTCACCAAGGCCGTTGAGGAATTGGGCATCCAGTTTGTCGATCTGAAGTTTACCGATCTCTACGGTCAGTGGCAGCACTTTTCGGTGCCGGTAGATCTGTACGATGAAGGCGATCTCTTCGAGACTGGGCTCGGTTTCGATGGTTCGTCGGTGCGTGGCTTCAAATCGATTGAAAACAGCGACATGCTCCTGGTGTGCGACCCGACGACGGCATTTGTCGATCCGGTCTGCGCCCACCCCACGCTGAGCCTGATCGCCAATGTCTTCGATCCGCTGAGCAAAGAACGCTTTGATCGCGATCCGCGTAACGTGATCCTGGCCGCCGAAGCCTACATGAAGTCCCTGGGCCTGGCCGACGTGATGTTCTGCGGCCCTGAAGCCGAATTCTTTGTCTTCGACGCGGTGCGATACGAAACCAGCCGCATCTCGTCTCAGTACGAAGTGGACAGCGTCGAAGGTGCCTGGAACACCGGCGACTGGGGTCCCGGCCACAAGATGGGCCACAAGCAGGGCTACTTCCCCGTCTCCCCATTCGATAGCTTGCAGGACATCCGCTCCGAAATGGTCAACGACATGATCGCCGCTGGCCTCAAGGTCGAGCGCCATCACCACGAAGTCGCCACTGCCGGTCAGACCGAGATCGACTTGAAGTTTGCGCCCATGGTGCAGATGGCCGACTGGATGCAGATCTACAAGTACATTGTGAAGAACGTGGCGGCCAAGAACGGCAAGACGGCCACCTTCATGCCCAAGCCCATCTTCGAAGACAACGGTTCCGGCATGCACGTACACCAGAGCCTGTGGAAAGACGGCCAACCGCTCTTCGCCGGTGACAAGTACGCCGGGCTGAGCCAGATGGCGCTGTGGTACATCGGCGGCATCCTCAAGCACATCAACTCGCTACTGGCTATCTGTGCGCCCACCACCAACTCCTACCGTCGCCTCGTGCCTGGCTACGAAGCGCCCGTCGTCATCGCCTACTCGGCCCGCAACCGCTCGGCTGCCTGCCGCATCCCGGTCTCTTCGCAGTCGCCCAAGGCCAAGCGCGTCGAGTTCCGCTGCCCCGATCCGGCGGCCAACCCATACCTGGCCTTCTCCGCCATGCTCATGGCCGGCATCGACGGCATCCAGAACCAGATCGATCCGGGTCTGCCTTCGGAAATGGACCTCTTCGAGGGCGAGACCCTGAAGCAGGTGAAGACAGTGAAGGGCTCCCTAACCGACGTCCTCGACGCGCTGGAAGCCGATCACGACTACCTGACCGCGGGCGGCGTCTTCTCCGAAGAGTTGCTGGAGACCTACATCGCGCAGAAGCGTGTGGCCGATGTCGACGCCGTGCGCCTGCGCCCGCATCCGCATGAATTCGTGATGTACTACGGCGTCTAATGCCAACAACGACGAGCGTCTACCTCGAAACGCAACGTTTCAAGGCAGATAGTCACTGTTATATTCGATGAACAGATGAGGGCAGCAGCCGATCCATCAGGAGCGCTGCTGCCCTCGTTTTGCGCTGTGAGGACCAAACATATCCAATGCAGTTGGCCGCCCCACCAAAGCAGTGATACAATCCAAGCATCATTTCCTCCCCGCGACCACCTGCAACGCCTGAAGCATGTATCTTGAAATTAGCAGCCCGGCGAACACCAAGAATCTAGCCGTAAATTCACAGCAGCCCGGCGACGTTGGCCGTTTATGGCGGACGTATTGCTGCGCACAGTAATTTACGGATAGACAGTAAGAAGGAGATAGATAGCCTTCATGTTGTACGATAATAAGACCCACAGCGACAGACTCGATCAACTGGCCATCGTCGACGATCTGATCAAGCGCAACAACATCCGCTTTGTGCGGCTGCAATTCAGCGACGTCGTCGGCGTAGTCAAACAGGTGACCATCCCCATCGAACACTGGGATCAGACAGTGGAACAGGGCATCTGGTTCGATGGCAGCTCGGTGGAAGGCTTCGCCCGCATCGCCGAAAGTGACATGTACCTGGTCCCCGATCTGGAGACCTTCGCCCCTATCCCCTGGGAAATGGAACTGTCGACGGCGCGTGTGATCTGCGACGTCTACACCCCCGACGGCGAACCCTTTGCCGGGGATCCGCGCCATATCCTGCGCCGTCAACTGGAACGAGCGAAGGCGATGGGCTTCGACTTCATGGTGGGGCCGGAATTGGAGTTCTTCCTCTTCCGCATCCACAAAGACGGCAGCCTCTACCCGCTGGAACCGCACGACGAAGGCGGTTACTTCGACGTCAGCACAGATCTGGCGCACAGCGTCCGCCGTCAGATGATCGATTCGCTCAGCGCCATGGGGATCAAGGTCGAAGCGGCCCACCACGAAGTGGCCAGCGGCCAGAGCGAAATCGACTTCCAATACGGCCCTGCCCTCATCACCGCGGACAACGCCATCACCTTCCGTACCACGCTCAAAGCGATTGCGCAGAAGAACGGCCTACACTGCACGTTCATGCCCAAGCCCATCGCCGGCGTCAACGGATCAGGGATGCACGTACACCAGAGCCTGTGGCACCACGGCACCGGCGAATCCGCCATGTACAACGTGGATAACGAATACGGGCTGAGCGATACAGCGCAGCAGTTCATCGCTGGTCAACTGGCCCACGCCAAGGGGATGACGCCGATCCTGGCGCCCCTGGTGAACAGCTACAAGCGGTTGGTCCCCGGCTACGAAGCGCCTGTTTACATCTCGTGGGGACGCACCAACCGCAGCGCGTTGATCCGCATTCCGCGCACATCGCACAATCGCCCGCAAAGCACCCGCTGTGAACTGCGCTGCCCCGATCCCAGCGCCAATCCATACCTGGCTTTCGCCGTCATGTTGGCCGCCGGCCTCGACGGCATCGAACGCAAGTTGGAACCGCCGTTGCCCGCAGAAGAAGACCTCTACCAGGTGGACACCACCCGCGCCGGCCTCGATACCCTGCCCGGCAGCCTGGGCGACGCCCTGGACGCCATGAAAGAAGACAAGGTGTTGCAGGAAGCGCTGGGGCAGCACGTCTTCGAGCGTTTTGTCGAAGCCAAGATGTTGGAATGGGATCAGTATCGCATCTACGTGACGCAGTGGGAATTGGATCGGTATTTGAAGATCTTCTGATCGTAGTGCGTAGTGCGTGTACCGGTAGAGCAGACGATCTCTGCATTGGGAACGATGATGTGATAGAACACGGGATTTCAGGGCGATAGGTTCTGAAATCCCGTGTTTTTGTGTATGCTGTGTCTATCCAATGTCATCAAGTTAAGCGCGGAGTGAGCACGCCCTCGTGCGGGTCTTACCATCTAGACCCGCACGAGGGCGTGCTCACTCTGCACATATTCAAGCGTTGATCGCTTACCTTGATGATATTATGTGTCTATTTTCGGTAACCCTCACCCCACAGGAGGAAACGCAATGTCGCGACGAATCATCGATCTCAGCCTGACGCTCTACCCCGGCATGCGCGGCGTGGACAGCGATCCCGCCTCACGCATCGAAACCGAAGGATACAACACCACCACGCTACACCTCTACAGCCACGCCGGCACCCACATGGACGCGCCGCTGCACTTCGTCCCCGGCGGCGGGACCATCGATCATGTATTGCTGGACAAGTGCATCGGCCCCGCGCTGGTGGTAGATGTGACACACATCGGCCCCAACGGCCTGATCGAAATCGCCGATCTGGGTGACGTTGCCACCCGCATCGGCGAAGGGACACGCCTGCTCCTGCGCACCGATTGGTCTGCACACGCCGAAATGGACGACTACCGCAGCCACATGCCGCGTATCTCCGCCGATCTGGCGCACTGGCTCGTGGATCGGCGGATCGCGCTCGTCGGCGTTGAACAGCCGTCGGTGGCCTCGCTGCGCCCCGAAAACCGCGCCGAACTCACCGAAGTCCACCAGATCTTGCTGCGCGCCGAAACCGTCATCGTCGAAGGACTCACCAACCTCAACCTCCTCACCCAAGACATCGTCCACTTCATCGCGCTGCCTCTCAAAGTGCGCGATTGCGATGGGTCGCCCGTGCGCGCCGTGGCGATTGAAGAGGCATAGAACTCCTGACAACAACTGAGATTGGGCGATTGGGCGATTAGGGGATTTCAGATCGTCAAAAGGATCTGAAATCCCCTAATCGCCCAATCGTTTAATCACTACCCCTACCCCGTACATCCCCATAGGCGTTAAGTTAAGCGTCGTAGACACAAGTGCCGGGGACTTTTCGTCGCAGCGAGACGGGGTCATCACTCCTGGCGACTCGTCCAACATGAAGTCCCCGGCACTTTCGCTGGTCCTTATCTTAACGCCTATGCCATACATCCCCCACGATAGATCCACCTCAAAAATAGACATCTCATGAACAAATGGTAGACAAATTACCGAAAGTGTTCTATAATCCCGTTAACCTACTAATCATTAGGTAGGTGGTTTGCCCACCTAATCACCAATCACAAATCACCAATCCCTTTCCTACCATGACCTTTGACTTTCTCGAACCAATCACAACCGAAAAGACAAGCGACGCCAAGGAACGGGTGCTCGACGCCGCCGAACAGCAATTTCATCTGCACGGTTACAAAGCGGTGACCATGCAAGAAATCGCCGATGCACTGGGTATGCGGCAGGCTTCGCTCTATTACCATGTGCCACAGGGCAAAGAACAGCTCTTTGTGCAGGTGATCGAGCGGCGCCTGGCCCGTCACCAACACGGGTTGTGCCAGGCGATCATGGCAGAGCCGGTGGCGTTGCGCGATCAACTGGCGGCGGCGTTACGCTGGTTTGCCTCTCAACCGCCAGTTCATTTCCTGGTGATGATGCAGTCGGACATGCCGCTGCTCAGCGACGAAAACCAGGCGCATCTCACGCAACTGGCGTATCTGGCAACCTTTGCCCCACTTCGCCAACTCTTCGTCGATGCGCAGCAGCGTGGCGAAATTCGTGTCAGCGATGTGGATACACTGCTGGCCTGATGCTCTCCATCGTCGACGGCATGTCCTACATCTACGAACACCGGCCCACTCGCCGCCCACCGAGCAGATGATCGACACGATCCTCTCGATCTTGCTGGAGGGCTTTACCCTCGCAGCGCACCGCAGGGATGACTTCTGAAACAAAACGAACGATCAAATTTGTGGTGATTACGCACATAGATAACTGGGGAGACTTTAAGATGAAACGTTGGGGAATGCTTTTGACAGTGGTTTTGGGTGCGATTGTGCTGGCAGCAGTGGGCGGATTCTGGTTCATGCGCTCCGGCTCGATGAACGCCGTCCTTGCCGCCGACGGCGACACCGCCGACATCGCACAAGTGGAGGACGCCGGAGATTCTGCGCCGGTTCAATTCGTCACCCGCAACAATGGCTGGGTCGAGGTGGACGGCCGTGTGGTGCCTGCAATTAGCTCAGATCTTAGCATGCCCGTCAGCGGTGTGATTGCCGAGATTCTGGTGAGCGAAGGTGACATGGTAGAAGCAGGCCAGCCGTTGTTGCGCCTGCGCTCACAGCAGCAATCCATCGCAGTGACCCAGGCCGCGGCCCAGTTACAGCAGGCCGAAGCGCGGCTGGCCGAACTCAAGGCCGGCGCCCGCGAAGAAGACATTCAGAGCGCGCTGGCCGGCCTGGTGGCGGCGCAGGCGCGACAAAATCGCCTGGAAGAGACCGGCCCCAACGACATCGCCGCCGCCGAAGCGAATCTGGCCGCGGCCCAGGCCAGCCTGCAGCGCGTCTACGAAGGCACAAGCGAGCAGCAGATCATCGCCGCTCGCGCCGATCTGGCCAACGCCGAAGCATCACGCGCACAGGCACAATCCGCCTATGATCGGGTCAAAGATCGCTCAGACGTGGGCATGTTGCCCGAATCGGTGCAGCTCCAGCAGGCAACCAACGCCTACAACGCGGCGCTGGCTCGCCTCGAAGACCTGCAACGCGGCGCCCTGGTATCGGATGTCAACGCGGCCACGGCGCAGGTACGCCGCGCACAGGCCCAACTCGAAGCGTTGCGCGCCGCCTTCCCCAGCGACGTGATCGTTGCCAAGTCCGACGTGCAGCGGGCGCAGGCCCAGTTCGATCTGCTCGCCGCAGGCAACCGCGCCGAGACCATCGCCGTCACCGAGGCCGAGGTGGCGCTGGCCCAGGCTCGCCTCGAACAGGCCCAGGCCGCGCTCAATGACACCGAACTACAGGCGCCCTTCGCCGGCACCATTGCGGCGCTCAACGTCGCCGTGGGTGAACAGGCCACAGCAGGCGCACCGGTGATGCAACTGGCCGACCTCACCCGCTGGCAGATCGAAACCGAAGATCTCACCGAACTGAGCGTGGTTGACATCACCGAGGGTGCCGAAGCACGAATCGTCTTCGACGCCATTCCTGGCCTCGAAAAGCAGGGACAGGTGATGCGTGTGCGCCCCATCGGCGAAGATCGTCGCGGCGACATCGTTTACACCGTCATCGTCGACCCCGCCGAACAGGACAGCCGACTGCTCTGGAACATGACGGCAGTGGTCAACATTCAGGCGAAGTAAGGGGCAAAGTGATGGCGTTCTATCTCGCATTCAAGGAAATCTGGTACAACAAAGGGCGCTTTCTCTTGATTGCCGATGATCGTGGCCCTGATCACAACGCTCGTGCTCTTCATCGCAGCGTTGGGCGAAGGGCTGGGCGGCGGCAACCGTGAGTACCTGGAAAAACTCAACGGCGAACTCATCGTTTACCAGGAGAAGGTGGATCTCTCCATCGGCGCCAGCCGCATTGGGCGCTCCACCGTGGCCGAGATTCGCCGTGTCCCCGGTGTGGTGGATCTGGGGCAGATCGGCTTCAGCAGCGCCACGTTGGTCTTCGATGAAGCAGACGGCGGCGACGGCTTCATCACCGGCGTTGAACCGCTCGACGTCTCATTGATCGGCGTCGAACCGGGCCGACCGGGCGAGCCGCCCGCCTTCGATGGCCGCAACCTGGGCCGCGACCGCGCCGACGAAGTTGTGCTGGATCGCAACGCCGCCCTGCGCACCGGCCTCAAAGTCGGCGATCCCATTACGATTAAGGCGATCCAAGGCACCGACGAGGAATTCTACACACTCACGGTGGTAGGGATCAGCGACGGGCGGCAATACTCTCTGGCGCCGTCGATCTTCCTGCCCTTCCTCACCTGGGAGAAAGTGCGCCCACAAGGGGAAGGCGATGTCGGCCGTGGTGAGCTGATCTCCAACGTCGTGGCGGTGAAGATCGCCGACCCCGGCCGCGCCAACGAGATGAAGCAGGCTATCGAAGCCAACGTGAGCCGCGTGGAAGTGGCCGACCGCAAGACGGCCTACGAATCGACGCCCGGCTACGCCGCACAGCAGAGCACGCTCAACACGCAGCGTTACTTCACCCTCTTCATCGGCATCCTGGTGGTGGGTGGCTTCTTCCAGATTCAGACGCTGCAAAAAGTGGCGCAGATCGGCATGCTCAAGGCCATCGGCACCCCCAACACCACCGTCGCCATTGCCTCGGCCACCCAGATCATCGCCATCAACGCGCTGGGTGTGCTGCTGGGCGCTCTGGGATCGTTCGGCCTATCGCTGACCTTCCCACCCACCGTCCCCATCATCTTCACCGGGGATTCGGCGGCGGCGGCCATCGCGCTGTTGATGATCATCGGGCCAATTGGCGGGCTAGTGTCGGTGTGGTTGTTGCTACGTGTGGAACCATTAACAGCGCTGGGGTTGGCGCAGTAAAGGACAATAACCATGACCGCTGTACTCGAAGCCCGTTCCGTATCAAAGTTCTACGATCTGGAAGGATCCCAGGTCAAAGCCGTCAACGACGTCTCGTTTTCGGTGAATGCCGGCGAATTTGTGGCGTTGGTCGGCCCCAGCGGCTCGGGGAAGACGAGCATGTTGGCCATGCTGGCCGGCCTGCTCACCCCCAGCCAGGGCAACATCCTCATCGACGGCGAAGACCTCTTCGGCCTGTCCGACGCCAAACGCACACAGTTCCGGGCCAAAGCGATTGGCTTCACCTTCCAGTTTAACAACCTGGTGCCATACCTCAACGCCGTAGAAAACGTGGAGTTGATGCTGCGCATGAACGGGCGCAACGGCAACGGTGGTCGCCAGCGCTCCAAAGATCTACTCACGCGACTTGGCCTCGGCGAGCGACTACACAACCACCCGTCGCAGCTTTCGGGTGGACAGCAGCAGCGTGTCGCCATCGCTCGTGCGCTGATCCACCAACCGAGCGTCGTCCTCGCCGACGAGCCGACGGCCAGCCTCGACACCGAACGCGCTTTCCAGGTGGTGGAGACCTTCGCCTCGCTGATCCACGAACAGCAACGCGCCGGCATCATGGTCACCCACGATCTGCGCATGTGCCGTCACGTAGACAGGGTGATCCAGATGCAGGATGGCGTGATCCGCAGCATCATCGAAGATCGAGCCGAAATCGACGCGCTGGCCGACACCATCCATTGACGCCTGTTACGGTAACGCAACTATTTCGTTAAGAATTCTGAACTGGCCTTGTAGCCAAACTTCCATAAGTCTTCCTGCCCTTTCGATACTCTGGCACAGTCCAACAAACGGACGTCATTTCTATCAGCCATCAGAAAGAGGACAGGAAACTCATGGTACGCAAACTCATTTTGCCGCTGGTCTTGCTCGTCACGTTGGCGATGCTGGTCGCTTGTGCGCCGGAAAGCACAGCGCCCGCAGCCGCACCGCAAGCGGAAGAGTCGGCGGCAGAATCCGTAGCCGAGCCAACCGCAGTGCCAGTGGAAGAGGCGGAGCCGACCGCTGAAGCCGGCGAGGAAGCCGCCGCAGAAAGTGACGACGCGGCTGCCGCAGCCGGCGAAACAGCCACTTACGTCGTCGACACCGAAGCCAGTGTCGTCGAATGGTATGGTTCCAAACCCATCGGCGCGTCAGAAGCCGGCACAGTCGACATCGCCAGCGGCGCGTTGACCTTCGACGGCGATCAACTGGTCGAGGGTTCGTTCGTCATCGACATGGGTTCCATCGAAACCACCACGCAAAGCGGCGGCATGGCGAACCAACTGGTGGGCCATCTTGCCTCCGATGACTTCTTCGGCGTGGAGACCTACCCCACGGCGACGCTTGTGATCAAGTCCGCCACACCTACCGACATGGCGAACCAGTACGCTGTGGTTGCCGATCTCACCATCAAAGCCACCACCCAGGAGATCGAATTTATCACCGATGTGGTGGTGGGCGAAGGAACACTGACGGCAACGGCGGACATCATCGTCAATCGCGCCGAGTTCGATGTGCGCTACGGCTCCGGCAGCTTCTTCAGTGACCTTGGCGACGATCTGATCAGCGACGAGATGGAAATGACTGTGACACTGGTTACCAACCAAAGCTAATACAACCGCTTTCGCCAACTGCGTTGCACAAACCCGCCGGGTCTTCTGAGATCCGGCGGGTTTTCTTTTGCGCGATCTGCCCACTTATTTCTCTGCAAAAATTGGACATTTTGTAGATTTTGGACAAATGGCCTGACAAATATAATACATTGTGATAAAATTCACCATATGGACAACAATTGTCATCCTTGTGTCCCCTTTTTCCCCTACAAACGCCCGGAGTGAAAACATGAGCCAGTTCAACCGCGATCACAAGTGGGTCTATCTTTTTGCAGAAGGCAACGGCGCCATGAAGGAATTGCTCGGCGGCAAGGGCGCAGGCGTCGCCGAAATGACACAGGCCGGGATTCCGGTGCCGCCGGGATTCACCATCACCACCGAAGCATGCAACGCCTACTACGCCTACGACCGCCAGTTCCCCGAAGGTATGTGGACACAGAGCAACCTGGCGCTCCAGTCGGTGGAAGCGGAGACAGGCAAGCGCTTCGGCGACGCGGGCAACCCGCTGCTCGTCTCGGTGCGATCAGGCGCCGCCATCTCCATGCCCGGCATGATGGACACCGTGCTCAACCTCGGCCTGAACGATGAGACCGTGGAGGGGCTGGCCCGCCTCACCGGTGACCGCCGCTTCGCCCTGGATGCCTATCGCCGTTTCATCTCCATGTTCGGCCACATCGTGATGGGGGTGGAAGGTGAGAAGTTCGACCGTGTCTTTGCGCGCGTCAAGGCGCGCACCACCGGCGGCGAGGACACAGATCTCACCGAAGAGGATCTAAGCGAGGTGATCGACGCCTACAAGCGCATCATCTTCGCCGAGCGCCACGGCGAGGAGTTCCCCCAGAACCCGCACGATCAGCTGCGCATGGCCATCTCCGCCGTCTTCGATTCGTGGATGGGGCGACGCGCCGTGGACTACCGCCGCATCCATCGCATCGCTGATGATCTGGGGACGGCCGTCAACGTGCAGGCGATGGTCTTCGGCAACCTGGGCTGGGACAGCGGCACCGGCGTCGCCTTCACCCGCAACCCGTCTACTGGTGAGGCCGTCCTCTACGGCGAATATCTGCTCAACGCCCAGGGCGAAGACGTGGTGGCCGGCATCCGCACGCCCAAGCCCATCGCCACCCTGGCCAAAGAACTGCCCGACGTCGCCGCCCAGTTGCAGCAGATCGTCCATCGACTGGAACGCCATTACCACGACATGCAAGACACCGAATTCACCATCGAGCGCGGCAGGCTGTGGATGCTCCAGACACGCAACGGCAAGCGTACCGGCGCCGCCGCCGTGCGCATCGCCGTAGAAATGGTGGGCGAGGGGCTGATCGACGAGGACACCGCCATCCAGCGCGTGGAACCGACACAGCTTGATCAACTGCTCCACCCGATGGTGGACCCCGACGCCGAGGTGACCGTCCTCACCACAGGGTTGCCGGCCAGCCCCGGCGCGGCAGCAGGTATCGCCGTCTTCGATCCCGACGAAGGCGAACAGTTGGCGCAGACGCCGGGGGCAGATCCCTACGTCCTCGTGCGCGAGGAGACCAGCCCCGACGATTTCCACGGCATGGTGGGCGCGCAGGCTGTGCTCACGGCGCGCGGCGGCATGACCAGCCACGCCGCCGTCGTCGCCCGCGGCATGGGCAAAGCGTGTGTGGTGGGCGCAGGTGACATTGAGATCGACTACGAACAGGGCATCTTCAGTGTGGGCGAAATCAGCGTGCGCAAGGGGGATTGGATCACGGTGGATGGGTCTACGGGCCAGGTGTTGTTGGGGCAGGCGCCGACGATTGAGCCGATCCTCGATCACAACTTCGAGACGCTCATGGGTTGGGCCGACGCCCGTCGCCGTCTGCGTGTCCGCGCCAACGCCGACAACGGCCCCGACGCCGCCGTCGCCCGCAATTTTGGGGCGGAGGGCATCGGTCTTTGCCGCACCGAGCACATGTTCTTCGGCGAAGAACGGCTGGCCGCCATGCGTCAGATGATCCTGGCCGAAGGCCGCGGCGAACGTGAACGCGCCCTGGAAAAGCTCCTGCCGCTACAACGCCAGGACTTTCTAGAAATCTTCCGCGCCATGGGCGGGCTGCCCGTCACCATCCGTCTACTCGACCCGCCGCTGCACGAGTTCCTGCCCAATCGCGATGACCTGGTGGCCGAGATCACCGAGCTGCGCTTCACCATTTTGCAGCGCGCCGAGAGCATGGCCCACGTGGCCCAGTTGATGGAACAGGTATGGCAGAAGGAGGCGTTGCTACGCCAGGCGGATCGGCTGCGTGAGGCCAATCCCATGCTCGGTCATCGCGGTTGCCGGCTGGGCCTGATCTACCCCGAGGTGACGGAGATGCAGGTACGCGCGATCTTTGAGGCAGCGTGTACGGCCAAAGGTGAGGGGCTGGCCGTGATGCCCGAGATCATGGTGCCGCTGGTCTCCATGCCCGAGGAACTGCATCACCAGGGCGAACTGATCCGCCGCTTGGCCGCAGAAGTGATGGGCGCCTACGGCCTGCGCGTCGATTACACGGTGGGTACCATGATCGAACTACCGCGCGCCGCCCTCCTCGCAAACAAGATCGCCGAGCACGCCGACTTCTTCAGTTTCGGCACCAACGATCTCACGCAAACGACGCTGGGCATGAGCCGCGATGACAGCGCCCGTTTCCTCTCCCACTACATCCTGCGCAAAGTCATGCCCGACGATCCCTTCCAGGTACTCGATCAGGAAGGTGTGGGGCAACTGCTGGAGATCGGCACACAGCGCGGCCGCAACACCAATCCCAAGCTCAAAGTGGGCATCTGCGGCGAACACGGCGGCGAACCGCGCAGCATCGCCTTCTGTGACGGCATCGGCATGGACTACGTGAGCTGTTCACCCTTCCGCGTGCCGCTGGCGCGATTGGCCGCCGCCCAGGTGTCATTGCGCAGCAAGGCGACGATGGCGGAGTGAGGCGGATTGCAGATTGCGGATTGCGATCTGGTAATTCGCAATTCGCAACCCGCAACTCGCTCTACCTCGCCAATCCACGCTGCATCAGCCAGCGCGCCGAAGACTGCACATCGCATGCCTGGCGCATTTCCAGTAACAACCGTGGCGACGCGTCGATTTCGTTGAGCGCGTTGAAGATGGCGAACCAGTTGAGGTTCCCCTGTCCGAGCCGCCAGTGACGGTCGGCGCAGCCATCGGAATCTTGCAGGTGAACGTGCGCCAGCCAGGCGCCGGCTTCGCGGATCCACTGATCTGGGGGCGGACCGCCGATCTGCGAGGTGAGGAAGGCGTGGCCCACGTCCACACTCAGGCGCAGCCAGGGCGAATCGATGCTCTGCACCAGTTCCAGCCACGGGCGCGGGTTCGCGTCGTAGATGTTTTCTAGCACCAAAGTGCAGCCTGTCTTCTCGGCCTGGGGCAGCAGCCGTTCCAGAATGGCATGGATTGCACACATCTCCCGATTCTTTTGGGCCACGCTGCCGTGGGTAACAAAGGGACTGCCGAAGGTGGTAAACGGGCTGTGTACCACCATGTGGGTGGCGCCCAATTCACCGGCAATCGTCAACGCAGTGGACAGCCGCTGCACCACGGCATTGGCGATGAGCGAATCTTCGGCGTTGATCCAGATGCCCTTGTACGGGCCGTGGATCCCCAAACGTCCGCGGAAATCGGCCAACAGCGAGCGCGCCTGTTTCACTGCGCTACGCCAGTCGCCATCCAGAAAGGCAGGGTGGACGGTGTCCTGGATCTCCAGATCGCGCTGATCACTGATGAGCCAGTCCACGTGTGAGGCCAGATGCGCGATCTCCAAGGCCGCACCCACCACAGGCACACACGACGACACCGGCTGCGTCCGTGCCAGCATCGCCTCCACTTCCGCCACAGCAGCATCATCTTGATTGATTAACATAACGGCCTCCTTGTGATCATGGCACTTGATGCCATCGATCCTAAGGAGGCCGTTTTAACATCCGAAAAGCGTGCGGTTAAGGTGAGGTAAAGAGGGGGTTAGGGGTTGGTGATAGGTGATTGGGGCAAATCCTACTTCTGCCCCTATCACCTATCCCTAATCACCTCTATGCAACGCATCGATCTTGGCGCTGAGGGCTTCGATCTGCTTGCTCAATTGATCAATCTCACGTTTACTGGGGACGTTCATGCGGTTGAGGACGGCGCCGATCTGATCTTCGAGGATGTTTTCGATCTGCTTGGCGCCTTCGCCACCGGCCTGCTGTACCTGTGACTCACTCTTCTTCATGCGCTCGCGGAAGTCTTCGATCAGCTTTTGGGCGTCTGCCTCGGCGATTTCGCCGCGCTCCACCAGTTTGTCGACGAAAGCCTGCGCTTCTTCCGCGGTCAACGCCACCGCGCCAAGACCGGCCAACAGCACCCGCCGCGCCAACAGATAGAGCGATGCGCCCTGCATAATCGCCTCGTTGCGCACGTCGATGACTTTATCTTTCATCTGTTCTTGCCAGTTGCGTTCTTCCTCGCTCATTGAAGTTCTCCCTTGGGTGTTAGACGACGCCGCTGAGGACAGCGGACGACTTGTCATCCGGCTTGATGTCACCTGCAAACCTGCCACCTGCAAACCTGCCCCGCCTGACGCAGTGCGTCAAAGGAATCGTAGCAGAAGCGATCCTGGCTGTCAACCATCACGCCGTGAACGCCATCAGCCAGCCGGCAATGAAGGCCGCCTGCTGCCGACGCACGTCCTCGTGAAAGTGGACGTGATCACAGTAGAGATCCACCCCCAGGTTGCGGGTGAAGGTATAGAGATCGAGGACAGGCACACGCGCCGCCTGCATGATGGCGTCCGCTGCGGCGTTGTAGCGCATGTTGTCGGCGGCGAAGCGGTGAAAGGCCATGCCCGCATGGTTGTGGACGGCCTCATCGCAGGGCGTGGTGCGCATCCAGATCAGCCTCGGCCGCATCTGCGCCGTCACCTGGAGGATAGCGCGCAGGTTTGCTTCGTATTGATCGAGCGTCACCTGTTTGCGGCCGGAGACGGGATCTGTCTTGATGTCGTGCAGCCCGCAGTTGACCAGCAACAGATCGGCGTCGATACCGCCGGCGCGCGCCTTTGCTGCCAAAAACGCCAACACCATCCCCGAATCCCCACCGTTTGCGCCCATCGGGATATCCAGGTTGAGCAGCGCCTCGTCCTCGCCTTCCTTGCGCGCGTAGCCCATCACGCCGGCCAGATTGGCCGCCAAATACGGCCCATATTGCAGCGAAATACTGTCGCCCACGATGTAGATCTGCATGGCTTTCCCTTCTGTTGAGTCAGGAGTTACGATACAATTTCATCATCCCATCATCTTTATCATCATCCCAAAGGAGCAATCCATGCCCCGTGTCTACATCACGCCGCCATCCTACGCCATCCAGAACCCGGACGAGCACGTTAAGACCTTGAAGAAAGCGCAGACTTGGGCCGACGCTGGCTGGGAGATCACAGTGTCGCCGCCATTGAACGCTATCACCAGTCCGGCGTGTATATTCCCGCCGAGGACCGAGCCGCCGATCTCGTCACCGCGCCGGAATACGACGTCGTCTGGGCATTCCGCGGCTACAGCGCGGTGCAGTTGGTCCCCTACCTGCTGGAAATGCAGACGGCGAACCGCCCGCTGCTCATCGGCTACAGCGACATCACGAAAGCCAGTACGCCTGCTGGCACGCGTTCAGGTTGTCAGTAATCATCCCACGGCACCATGGGCCGAAAGCCTCACCGACAGCCGCCAAGGGAGAGAGCTCCGCCGCCTACCTGCGCAGGTGACCCGTTCAGCGTGTCCGATCGCACGGAAGCGCGGGCGGCGCGGGTGTTGCGTCCTGGCGCGGTGAAAGCGCCGATCTTCGCCGCCTGCCTGCGGTGCTGGCCGGTCTGTGCGGCACCCCCTCTGCCTACCCCGGGATTCCGCGCGGACACATCCCCGCCATCGAAGACGTGGACGAGCGCCCCTACGCCGTCGATTTCGCCCTGACGCAGATGCACCTGGCGGGCAAACTCGACGGCGTCATCGGCCTCATGGCCGGTTCGTTCCAGCACAATGAGACCTACGGCTACGGCGGCCCCACCACAGACGAGATCCTGGCCAAGGAGCGAAATCCTGGGCGTCCCCACCGCTGTCGTGCGCGCCCCATTCGGCCACATGGACGATCCGCTCGTCATCGCGTACGGGGTGATGGGAATTTGAGGCGAGCGCGAAGTGGATTGGGTCTATCCGCCGGGACAACGGAGATTGAGTGGATTTGGGCGCGAAGGATTTGGCGGATCACCGGCCGCTTGCGCCCGGGCGCGGCAGACAATCGCCTTGAGTTCGCCCTGTGATCCAGCCAGATCAAGGCGCACGTGCCGCACGAATCGATGACAGCGTTACCCGGCCCGTAGTAGGGATGCATCCAGGATATTGCGCCAGCCAGCGAGAATCTGCCGTTCAAGTTGGCGCGTGCTTACCAGCGGCACCAGTTGCGAGAGCTTGTCGCTCTTGATCTGCCAGGTGTCTCCACGATGCGGCGGAAGTCGAGCGGCTTGATCAGGTTGCCGCAATCTCTGGTGCAATGGCGCACGGGGATGCCGTCCACTGCCGCCGAGACCAGCATCTATCGACAATTGGGCAGGACATATCCGTCCACGCCGAGGACGCGCACCCCTTCCTCCGACTCCGGTGGAAAGTGAAACGCCGTGCAGTAGTCGCACACGAACAGTTCTTCCCAGCCACAGGACGCAGCGGCGCGCGCCGCACTTTTGACAGCCCGTCATCTCATCATCCATCTCTTTCATCGCGCCGCCGCGCCCATGCCAACAGCCGCTCATCCTGCCCAAACGGCGCCGCAATCTGCAAAACCCATTGGGCAGGCCATTGGCGGCGCTTCCCGCCGATCGTCAACGCGGGACGCCCGTGATTGGTCCACGCGGCAAGTTCATGATCGGGTTGGCCTGTGGCCGCGATGCCCTCCGGCGCAGCACCGGTGGCAGGCGGCGAAATCCACAGATCCGCGCCAAGACGGGCGAGTTCCGCGGCCACTTGCTTGCGCAACACAAGACGTTCCCGAAGATTGGGTCAGTTCGGCGATCGACGCTGTACCATATCCGCAGCTGATGCCAGGTATGTGATCGCTGTAGCGGTCGGCGGATGGGCGTACCAGCCCTCATGTCTGGTCACCGCTTCGGCGGCCATCATGCGCCGGTGCTTGCGCTCCAATTCGTCGAAATCGGTGAGGAAGGGAGCGCGCCGTGATCCACGAACCCCGCCGCTTCCAGGCGGTTGACCTGGCAGCAAAGGCGGCGCGTCCTTCCGGCCGGCGCAGCAGGTACGGTCCTTCGGGTACGGCGAGGACAGGCGCGCGCGGTCGGTTCCAGCGCGGCCAGGTCGGCAATCCCAGCCCGGCACACAGCACCGATGCCGCCAGCGCCATGCCCGCCAGATCCTGGGAAGAGACCCACGTGATCGAGCGATTGAGAAGTAGAGACAGTCCCGGCGCTGGGGATGCGGTCGTACGACGGTTTGAAGCCGACGATGCCGCAGAACGTTGCCGGGCGGATCACCGAACCGATGGTCTGCGTGCCCAGGGCCAGTTGAAACTCACCCGCTGGCCACACCTGCCGCCGATCCACTGCTGGAGCCGCTGGGGGTGTGCGCCGGGTTGTGCAGATTGCGCGCCGGCTCTGGCTGGAAGTAGGCGAACTCGGTGGGTGACGCTCTTGCCCGCGATCAACGCGCCACTGCTTCAAGCGCGCCACCGATATTTCGGCGCCCTCGAGACGATCGGCGGGCAACTGCGACTTCCTGCGTGGGGAACTCCGTCATCGCGGAAGATGTCCTTTGACGCCCACCAGCACGCCGAACAGCGCCGGTCGCCCGGCAGGATCGGGAAGCGTTCGAGCAACGCCCGTGCGTCCTGGCGCAGACGTCCGCCGATCCGCCTCTGCCAACAGCGAGTGGACGTGTGGTTCCACCGCCTCGACAAGATCACAGGCCGCATCCACATAATCCAGCAGATCCATTTCACCGCTACGCAGCGCTGCCGCCGTCTCGGCCAGCGCAAAAGATGCCGTGTACATGCGCGCCCATTCCCAAAATGTTCAGATTCCGAATATAATGCAGCCAGTTTAGCGCAGCCAACAGAACTTCAACCACAGATTTGTGTGTTCACCAGTCCAGCAGATCCGATTGGGATGTCATGCCACGCATCAAGCTGTAGACGACGCCGCGATTCCTGAAGAAACCCTATGCAAACTATCATCCAACAACAATCACAACAACAACAACCCTGCACATCGCCGTGGCTATGGCCCCGTGATGCCCGCACTCAATGCGGGACCGGACACCTCAACCTTTCCGGCCGTATCAACGCCCTGGCCGCGGACGCTCTACGCCACCGGCCAGGTGACGACGCTGATCAGCGGCGGGCGCACCGGCGGCGCGGACAGACCGTCCGAGGCCGAGTTGATGGGCGCTGATCAGTGGCGCTTCGGCGTCCCCGCCGCGGATCTGTGGTTGGAGACGGCGGAAGCCCGCAATACGGTCAACATGGTGTTGGTGGCGAATATGCTGATCGGGCGCAGCAACACTTCGAGCGGCTGATCTTGGTGGCGATGCGCTTTCACCTGCCGCGCGCGACCATGCTTGATCGGCCTGCCCGGCGACGCGGTCAAAGCCGAGGACGTGGTCAGCGCCATGGTCGCCGCACCATGCCCGCTTCATCCAGCGCATGATGGCGCGCTTCGGTGGTCACCCATCCGCAGCCATTGGACAACGAAGAACAGTGTGTCCGCGCCCTGCATGAACTGCCCCAATACTGGCTGCCGCCGGTGGTCTACATCGAAAGACGACGACCGCCTCCACCGCATCCTCTCGACGCTGCGGCGATAACCTCCTTCCTGGCCCAGCACCACGTAGACCAGACACCTGGTCGCCCGATCAAGTGCGGGCGTGGTTGCGTACGGTGCCGCGACGGTGCCGTTTCCGCGGAGGAAGAGGTGAGTCTGGAGTTGAAAGATGAATGCCAAAAAAGACCGGGTCGAGCATGTTCTTGGCGCAGCAAGATCTTGCTACGTAGGGGAAGACTTCACCCAATCTTTTTCTTCATTCATCGCTTATTCGTTCATCCTCTGCTAACCACTCTCACCCCGTCCGCGCCACCCACACGCGCATCTTGTTCGCCAGCATTCGCCCAGGCGTAGTAGGGGATCGCCACAAGCTTTGTCGCCTCTGCCGTTGCCGCAGTGTGACGCACCCAGCGGGCGATATTGATCCTGCCAATGACGCCGTAGCGGCGACGACGCCTGTCCCCGCCGCCGACGAGACCACCCAACAGTTCGTCGTTCCACGCCGTGCTCAGCGCGCGGTGACGTCGATCTGCACGTCGCAATAGATCCAGCCGGACTGCTGATCGACGACGTCCTCCAGGCAGTAGACCAGCGGACCGCGCACGATGGCGACGCTGTTGCGCGGATCAACGGGATGGGCTTCCACCAGCATCATGCCATCGCCACCGTCATGTCCACGACGTCACCCGCCTGCCAACCCGTTCGAGGACGATGTAGCCGTCCGCTTCGGCGAAGGACGCGGCGTCACCGTTGACTGTCACCGCCAGCGAGATCCGGCTCACTCGGGGACACGCAGAGTGCAGCGCCCAATGCCCGCTTCTTCCACGGTGATCTTCACCGCGCCGTCCCAGGGAAGTTGGTTTCCAGCCGCGCAGGGTTGGTGGATGGTGGCGTCCTCGTTATGGTAAAGTGAATGGTGGTGGGCGCATTTGGTGATACGATCAGCCCGTTGTCGGTTGTAGCCAGGTAGTGCTGAGCGAGACGCCGTTGGTAGCATCACGTTGGGCGGGCAGCAGGCGCAGCCGTGCCACTCTGGGCGCACGATGTGCTTTCGGCCCAACAGCGGCTCGGTCCCCCGGCTCGCCAGCGGGTTGACGTAGAAGTAGCAGCGCCCGTCCAAAGAGACGCCGCTGAGGAATCCATTGTAGAGCGTGCGCTCGATCAGGTCGGCGAAGCGTCGCTCGCCGGTGATGAGCAACATACGCCAGTTCCACATGATGCTGGCGATCTGGGCGCAGGTTTCGCAGTAGCAGCGTTCGTTGGGCAGTTCGTACTCTTCGCCGAAGGCTTCGCCGGAGTGCTGCGACCCCACGCCGCCGGTGATGAAGAGTTTGCGGCTGGTGAGGTTGTGCCACTGCTGCATCAACACGTCGAGGAGCGCCTGTTCGCCGGTCTCCATGTAGATGTCGGCCAGGCCGGTGGTGAGGTAGAGCTGACGCACAGCGTGACCTTCCATCGTGGTCTGCTCGCGCACGGGCTTGTGATCCTGGTAGTAGGCGCTGCCGCCGAAGCGACTGTCTTTGAGGATGCCGCGGCCGCGCATGTCCACAAAGTAGATGGCCAGATCGAGGTAGCGGCGTTCGCCGGTTTCGCGGAAAAGTTCCACCAACGCCAACTCGATCTCGGGGTGACCGGGTGTACCCTGCCGCTTCCCCGGCCCGAAGACGGAATCGATGTAGTCGGCGAAGCGGATCGACACATCCAGCAGCCGCCGGTCGCCGGTGGCGCGGTGATAGGCCACCGCGGCCTGGAAGAGATGACCGGCGCAGTAGAGTTCGTGGCCGTGTTCGAGATCGGCCCAACGCCGATCCGGCTCCACCACGTCCCAGTACGAGTTGATGTAGCCGTCTTCGCCCTGGGCGTCTTCCACCAGGCGGATGGCGTAGTCGGCCATCTTCTCCAATTCGGGGTCGGGGTTGCAGGCCAGTTCGTAGCCCATCGCCTCCAACCACTTGTAGACGTCGGAATCCATGAACACCGGCTTGCGGTATTCGCCCTCACCCTTCCCCGCTGCCAGCATCAGGTTGTTGAAATTGCCGAAGCGCTCCAACTGATCAAAGCCATGACGCAGGCTCACCTTGTGGTTGGTCTCCTGCCACTTCGACCAAAACCCCGGTTGCAGCGTCACATCTGAAAGCGCCAAAGTACGTTGACGGGCGAAGGCACTGTGGGTGCTGTCCACCGGTCCGAGTTGCATAGGGTGACTCCTTTGATGATGGTTGTTGTCTTACTCCGCCACAGGAAAATACACAGTATACGGTTCGTCGCGCACTTCGTAAAGCGGCATGAGCCGGAAGTTGCGCGCCTGGTTGCGGGTCTGGTAGCCGGGCTGCCAGGTGGTCCATTCACGCTCGTTGTAGCCGGTGAAGAAGGACGGCGGATCGCTCACGTTTCCGGTAAGGACGCGCTCCTCGTCGATCAACCCGGCCAGCACCACCGGCCCATCGAGGAAGGCGACCATGTCGGGCCGGTCGGGCAGGGGATCGACGGTGATCGTCTTGGGCAGTTCCACGCGGACGCGCTGGTTTGTCCATGTGCGGTGGACGGCGTGGAATGTCGCGCCCTCGCTTTGCACGTTCTCCGCCGCGCCGTCGATGGTGACCACGGCGTCGCCGGCGAGCCAGCTTGGGATGCGCAGTTTCAGGGTGAACTCGGTGGGGACGCTGCACTCGACGGCAATGTCGATCACCCACTGTTTGGGGCGGCTGTCCAACTCGTGCTGCGGGTTCCACGTTTGGCGGATCTGGATGTCCGCGCCGTTGCGCGTCCACTTGGCCGTGGACGGCACATACTGGCCGATAACGAGACCGGCGTCGTCTTCGTAGTAGAGGCTGAGCAGGTTCATCGGGTGCGCCTGCACCAGTGTGCCATGACAGCACCAGAAGTCTTCGGTGGGGGTTCCCCACAGCTTCACACCGCCCGCGTGCAGAGGCAAGAAGTAGGCGATCATGCCGGTGTCGGGGTGCTGTTGCGCCAGGATGCCGTTGTACAGGTTGCGCTCCCAGTAATCGGCGTAGCGGACGTCGCCGGTCCAGCGGATCAGGTAGTCGGCCAGGCGCATCATGTTGTAGACGACGCAATGCTCCTGGTTCTTGTCGCCCAAGCGCGTGGACAGTTCCATCTTGGGGCTCCAGATTTCACCGCAGGTCTGGCTGCCGGTGGCGTAGGCGCCGCGCTGCGTCACGGCGAGATCCCAGTAGGCGTCCACGATCTGCCGCCAGCGGCTGTCGCCTGTCACCTCCCAGGCGCGCGCCGCGCCGTGAACTTCGGGGATGGTGGTGTTGGCGTGCATGTTGGTGAGCACGTCCACGCCGGCCAACATCCGATCAAACAACCGCGGGCGGTCGTAGCGTTCGATCAGATCCAGGTGTTCCTGCGCGCCGGTGACGCCGTAGAGGTTGGCCCACACTTCGAGCATGCCGCCGGTCTCCACGTCGAGGATGTCGTCCATCTGCTCGCGGCTGAACTGACCGGCCCAGCGTGAACCAGCGTTTCCAGTTGATCAGAATGCTCAGCGCCTGGGTGTTGCCGGTGAGGGCGTACATGTCGTAGAGGCCTATAGAGCGTCTGCAGCAGCGTGCAGGCGCCCATAACGATCGCTTGCCGCGAGCGACCCAGTCTCAGGTACGTCGGCGGATCGAGCCGACCCATTCGCCGCCGTTCTCCTTTTTGCATCGCGGCCCAGTTCCGAGACGATCACCCGGCCTTGGCGTGCGTCGGGACGTCGTGGCTCCACCGCGGTTGCGGTGCGCCGCCGCCGACAGCCAGTGCGGCCCGGGTTATGTCCTAAGCTGGCAGGTGGGGAATTCCTGCCGCCGTGGATGTCCGGTCTCAGCGCGGTGACGGGCGCCCACAGCCCGCCTCCGGTAGAAATTCTGCAACAGATGTCGTTGCGCAGGTCCATCACATAACGACGGTTGAGGTCATAGCGTTTGCTGGAACAGCCCCGGCAGCAAGGTCACCAAGCTGGGAGGAGGGGGGGAGAAGGTTTGTGTGGTCGCGGTGTTGTCCCGGGATTGGGGACTGGGATTGGGGATCGGGGACTGGGGATTTGGGTTATGTGTGAATGCTTTCGGCGTCGGTTGTGGGAAAAGTGCGGAATCACCTGTTGGTGGAGTAGGCATCCTCAGATGCGGCTTGTTCTCGTCAACCCGGCATCTGAGGATGCCTACTCCGCGCCAAAATCGTGAATTATCGAACCAATTTACTCAACCCAATCCCCAATCCCTAGTCCCCAGTCCCCAATCCCTCATTTCCGATAATCAACAAAAAACTCCGATACTCCCCTCTCAATGTTTCGGTTGACGAAGGGCAGCAGACGCACAGCTCCGGGGTTTCGGTGGGGGGGAGTTTGGCGTTGCCCGCCGCGGTGGAGAAGATGGGGGCGCGGGCCTTCACCAGCGCAGGGACGTGCAACGCCGGCCCGATCAGGTTGCCGTCGACGGCTTCTTCGGTGATCGCGGGGTTGGCCGGATCGAGTTGCAGCACCACGTCTTCGCAGAGGCCGCGCCGCCAGTGGAAGATCAGCGGGATCGGCTCATGTCTTGAAGTAGCGCAGGTGAGCGGTCCGTGCGCGATGGCGGCCACGCTGTCGTCGGCCTGCACGGTGACTACGAAGGGCAAAGTCAACCTCGACGCGGTCGCCCGGCTGCCACTCACGCTCGATCACGAGGAAGTCGCCTGCCTCGCCGTGGACGGTCTCGTCGCCGATGCGGGCGCTGGCCCCGGCGGCATAGGGCGGGATGCGCAGGTGCAGCGCAAAGCGGGCTGCACTTTCGGGATCAACGTGGATGGTCACATTGCCCGAGGCGGGGAAGTTGGTCTCCTGGCGTAGCGTCACCGCGGGCAGGCCTTCAGGGCGCAGCACACCGCCGCTTTCGCTGTACATGAGCACGGCAGGCGCGTTGTTGCGCAGACCGTAAAAGTAGGTGGGCATGCGCCCGGTGATGCGATGACCGGCGGCGTTGCAGCAGTTGGGGTGCGTCGGTTCTACGGCGTGGCCGTTGAGCGGCGTGAAGTAGCTCCAGTTCGAGCCGTCGACCAGTTGCGCGGCCAGGAAGTGGTTGAGCAGATCACGTTCGATCTCGGCGGCGTAGCGGGCGTCGCCTGTCCACTGCAACATCTGATCGAGGAGCAGGATCCAGGTGTGCTGCGGGCAGACTTCGATCTGGTTGCGGGCGTGGTAGTAGCGCGGCGGCACGTAACGTTCGGTGGAACTCATGCCGCCGGTGAGGAAGATCCACTCGTCGGCCAGGCGATCCACGCTGCCGGCGACGACGTCGCGGTACTCCTGCTTGCCGGTGACGTTGTAGAGCGCGGCGATGCCCAACAGCGTCATGTGGTAGGTGTGGGCGTGCATGTTCTCGCGCAGATCGTAGACGTCCATCTCACCGGCGGCGAAGGCGCGCATGGCCGAATAGCCGCAGGTGTGGTTGGCGGGCGGGTAGTTTTCCCACCATTCATCCCACTTGGCCAGGGTGTCCTCGGCCCAGCGGACGAAGCGATCCTGCCCCGTGCGGCCACCCAGCAGCACAATCGGCTCCAGGATCAACGTCCCCTCGCCGCCGTCGTGGCCGTTGCCGGGGTACGGGCCGACCAGGGGGAACTGTCCTGGTTCCACGCCCCAGGTCTGGATGATGAAATCACCCAGCCGTTCGGCGGTTTTGAGCGCGGCGTCGTTGCCCAGCAGATCGTAGCAGGCAATCAGGCCGAGCAGCACGTAGTACATCTCGTAGAGTTCCATGCCGCGCACGGGGTTGCGGTGATAGGTGGCAGTGATGCCCAGGTAGCCGTTGGCTTCCTGGCTGGCGGCCAGGCGGTCGATCAACTCGTTGACCCGATCCAGCAGTTCCTGATCATCCGCGATGAGACCGGCGTAGGCGGCGGCGTCGATCCACTTGCCGATCTGCTCGCCCATCCAGAACCAATCGTCGTAGTTTTTCTTTTCGTGGAGCCGGATAAATTCTTCAGAGAGCGTACGGTCCTTGAGGCGTTTGGTGCGATTGGCATGAAAGCGTTGCCCCAAAAACCCGCCCACATGCGTCACATCGCGGGGGGCGATGGTGGAGAGGTGTGGCCTTTGCATTGCTAGATCCTTTTTGTGGGGGGATTGGAGATTGGGGACTGGGGACTGGGGATCAGGGACTGGGAATTGGGTAGAGTAACTAAATCTCTCAATCGCCTAATCTCTCGTTGAAATAGGGGATTTCAAAGGAAGAATTCGGATACGCAACCCAATCCCTAGTCCCCAATCCCTAGTCCCCAGTCCCCAATCCCTATCCTTTCAATCCGCTCAGAACAATGCCCTGAATAAAATAACGTTGGGCGAAGAAGAAGAGGAGCACGACGGGCAGGATCATGGCGGTGGAGGCGGCCATGAGCAGATCCCAGCGCGTGCGCATGACGCTGCGGAAGGTGGCCAGCCCAATCGCCACGGTGAACTTGTCGGGCGAAGAGAGGTAGAGCAGCGGCCCGATGAAGTCGTTCCAGCCGTTGAGGAAGGTGAAAATGGCCACGGTGGTGAGCGCAGGCTTGGCCAACGGCAACATGATGCGTCCGTAGATCATGAACTCGTTGCAGCCGTCGATGCGGGCGGCGTCGGCCAGTTCCTCGGGCAGGGTGCGGAAGAATTGGCGCATCAAGAAGATGTTGAACGCGCCGCCGCCGAAGAAAAACGGCACCGTCAGCGGCAGGAACGAATCGACCCAGCCCAACCGCGTGAAGATGATGAACTGCGGGATCATCAACACGAAGTAGGGCACCATCATCGTGGAAAGGACAATGGCGAACCAGAAATCGCGGCCCGGAAAGCGGATGCGGGCGAAACCGTAGGCGCAGAACGACGCCGTTCCCACGATGGCGATTTCGTTGAGCACCACGATAAAGAGCGTGTTGAGGATGTAGGTGCCGAACGGTTTGTACGTCAACGCGTCGGCGTAGTTTTGAAAGCGCACCGGGTTGGGGATCCACTCCGGCGGGAAGGTAAAAATATCGTTTTCTAACTTGAGCGAACTGCTGAGCAGCCAGGCAAAGGGGACGGACATCACCGCCGCGCCGATGACCAATACCACCCACACCAGCACACGCGTCCACGTCTCGCTGCTGGTCAAGGGATTGCGTCAGCGCTGTGCAAATGACCGTCCTTGATAGCGGGCGATGGCGCTGGTACCGGCAGGTGAAACGTCGCTGAGTTTAGTCATCGGGTTTCCTCCTTGCAGCAGAAACGGGGGTTAGTCGGCGTCGTCATAGTGGACCATGCCGCCCATGTAACGGAAGACGAAGAGCGTCAGCACCAGGATGATGAGGAAGAGCACCCAGGCCAAGGCCGCCGCATAGCCCATGTTCAGATATTCGAAGCCGTTGCGGTAGAGATAGAGCACGTAGAAGAGCGTGGAATTCTGCGGCCCACCATCGGTGATCAGGTAGCCGGCGGTGAAGACCTGAAACGAGCCGATGATGCCGATGATCAGGTTGAAGAAGATGATCGGCGACATCAGGGGAATGGTGATGTAGCGCAACTGCGCCCAACGCCCGGCCCCATCGATCTTGGCCGCTTCGTAGTACGATTCCTCGATGCCCTGTAGGCCCGCCAGGTAGATGATCATGGTGTTACCCATGCCCCACAGGCTCATCAGGATCAGGGCGGGCAGCGCCCATTCCGGTTCTTGCAGCCAGCCAATCTTGGGCAACCCGAACCAGCGCATGATCACATTGAGCAGGCCGAATTCGGTGTTCAAGATCCATGCCCACAGCACCGCGCTCGCCACGGCAGGCACAATGCTGGGCAGGTAGTAGACCGTGCGGAAGACGCTAATCCCGCGCACTTTGGTGTTCATCAGCAGCGCCAGGCAGAACCCCATCACCAGCGTCGTCGGCACGGAGACGAGCGTGTAGATCGTCGTCACCTTGAGCGACTGCCAGAAGAGCTTGTCCGTACCCAGGTCGAGGATGTTCTCAAAACCCACGAACCGGGGCGGGCGGATCAGATTCCAGTCGGTAAAGGTCAGCCATACCGCGATCAGCGCCGGGAACAGAAACCAGAGCAAGAAGCCAAGCACAAACGGCATAATGAAGACATAGCCGATCAGCGCCTGCCGCCCGGAATGTGTCTTGGGGCTGAAGCGGTTGAGAAAGTTTGTGGATGCGGTCACGGCGATCTCCTTATGCGGTTGCGAATTGCGGATTGCGAATTGCGGAGACATATCGCCTCGTTCGCAATCCGCAATTCGCAACATTATCCCTTACCCAACCTTCTCTTCTTCCAAGATCGCATTCGCCTCAGCCACAGCCTGCGGAATCGCCTCTTCGGCGGTCATGTCGCCGTTCCAGATGGCGTCGAAGGCCGGGGTGAGGATGGCATTGGCACGCGGCCAGCCGGCGGGCATGTAGATGGCCTGCCCGAAGCGCGGCAGGTACTCGGTGACCATCTTGGCGTAGTCGGCGGGGTGCTTGTCGCTGATCCACTCTTTCTGGCCTTCTTCGGTGGCCAGCGCGGTCTGGCTGGGCAGCCACAGGCCGGTGCGGCAGAACTGCAACTGGTAGAACGGCGTCGAGAGGAAGCGCACCCACTGCCAGGCGGCGTCGGGCGATTGGGTGGCGGCCAGGGCGCTGTGCAGATGCGCCTGCATGTGGACGGCTTGCGACCCCATCTTGGGCAGCACACCGGTCCCCAACGTCGACTCAATTTCCTTCATCCAGTCCAGCGCCCACGAACCGTCAATGGCCATCGCCAGCCTGCCGTTGTCGAGCATCTGGGTGTTGGTCATGCCCAGGCTTTCCATGGCGGCAGTGCGCGGCATCACCTGATCCACCAGCATCAAGTTGGCGATGTTCTGCACAGCCTGCATGCCTTCGGGCTGGTCGACGGTGAGCAACTGGCTGTCGGGATCGAGGTAGCTGTTGCCATTGGCAAGGATGGCAGAGACGATCTGTGTGCCGCCGGCGCTGGTGGGCCAATGCACGCCCCAACGCTCTACGTTCTCCACATCGAAGTCGCTGTCGCCGGGGTGATTGCCGTTGGCATCCACCGTGAGCATGCGCGCTGTTTCAAGGAACTGTTCCCAAGTCCACGCTTCGTCGGGATCGTTGCTGGGCGGTTCGATGCCTTCCGCCGCGAAGACGTCGGCATTGTAGTAAATGTGCGGCGCGACCCAGCAGGAGCCGATGCCGTACCAGCGGCCGTCGAAAGTGCAGCGGTCTTCTTCTTGCGGCTCGATGAAATAGTCGGGCGCGCCCACCAACGGATCGGCCTTCAGTGAATCGGTGATGTCGAGCAGCAGGCTGTCGCGCACGTAGGTGCCGTAGACGTCGCTGCCGACGAAGGCGGTGTCGGGCGGGGTGCCGGCGGCCACATTGGCGAGGAACTTCTCGGCGTAGTTGTCCGGCGTGTGCAGCCAGGTAACCTTGATGTCGGGGGTTTCTTCTTCGAACTTGGCGATGGCGTTGCGCACGCCTTCGTCTTCACCGGGGTTGCCCCAGCCCATGAAGCTGATGGTTACCACATCGGCGGCGGGCGCACCTGCCTGCCACCACCGGCAGAACGCGGCCGCTGGCGCACAGGCCGCCGCCGCTGCTGCGGTAATGGTCAAACCCGCGTACTGCAAGAATCTTCGGCGTGACAGATTTTGAGACATCGTGGATCTCTCCTTTTCCATGTGGGAAATGGGTACAAAAACCAAATGCAGATGCGTGGATAGCAATATGTTAGCTTAACAAGGAGTTAAGCATCAACAACTGATCCTTCCGCACGGCAGGGTGGGGGAACACGATGTCGTTCGGATCCGTAGCGTGATTGTGGGGCGCTACGGGTGAAGGTGATGCGTAATTCGTGATGCGTAATTCGTGGAGACTGTGGCCTGTACATTCAACGTTGGAGGCCAATTACGCATTACTTTTTCGCTCCACAAGACTGCCGCACAATCAACCGCCCCGGAATATGCGTGGCGTCGAGTGGATCTTGGGTTTCGGTGAATTGGTTGAGCAGCAGTTGGGCGGCGGCTTCACCCATCGCATAGGACGGCATACACACCGTCGTCAAGGATGGGCGGATCCAACTGGCGAAATCACGGTCGTCGTAGCCCACGATGGCCATGTCCGCGGGGACGTGCAGGCCGGCGTCGTGAAGGGCGTAGATCGCGCCTAGCGCCATCAGATCGTTGGCGGCAAAGATGGCCGTGGGCGGCCGATCCAATGCCAGCAGCGCCTGGGTGGCGACGTAGCCGGATTCCACACCCCAATCGCCCTGTTGGATCAGGGTTGGGTCGGCGTCGAGGCCGAATTCGTCTACTACGTCCTGGTAGCCGATGAGGCGATTTTGCGCTTCCATCCAGTCGGCCAGGCCGTTGATGTAGGCGATGCGGCGGTGTCCAAGATTTGCCAGGTGACTCATCGCCATCTGCGCGCCCAGTTCATCGCCGGGGGCCACGCATTGGTGACGGATTTCTTCGATAATGCGGTTGATCAGCACGAACGGCTTGCCCTGAATCGAACTGAGCACAGCGTCGTTGTAGGGATGCAGCCACGAATTGAGCAGGATGATGCCGTCCACACGGCGGCGGTTGAACTCTTTGATCGCTTCGAGGACGGTGTCGGCCTCGCGGTTGGCGTTGACCATCGACGTGGAGTAACCGTCCGCTTTTAGGCGATCCTGTAGACCCTGCACGGTCGCGCCGGCGAAGGGCGAACTGATGCGGTCCACGATCACGCCGACCATATAGGTCTGCTGTTTGCGCAGGCCGCGGGCCACGAGATTGGGTTCGTAGCCCATCTGCTGCGCCAGGGCGAGGATACGCGTACGCGTCCTCTCGGCGACGGGATGGCCATTGTCATTGATTACACGAGAAACGGTGGCGACAGAGACGCCTGCGGCATCAGCGATTTCTGCAAGGGTTGGGGTCATGAAATGCCAGTAAGCATGGGGTAAGGAAAACGTTTTCCTAACTTTATAGGAAAACGTTTTCCTTGTCAAGCAAAAAAATCTACTTTCTGCCTTCCCTACTTCCCTTCATCCCACACCGTCTCGTACCCTTCCAGCACAGCGTAGAGCACTTCGTCGAGGAATTGCGCGATGGCGCCGCGGATCTCCATGTCGGCGGGGTCGAGTGTATCGTCGCGGCGGACGGATTCCAGGAGTTGACGGCGGAAGAACTGCACGGCGCGCCCTGTCTCGGTGAGACTGACGCCGGTGCGGGCGGCTTCGATCCCATACTGGCGCCCCAGCACACGCCCGTCGTCGAGGATCTCCGTCCGTTGCTCGGCGCGCATGACGTAGTTCAGCGCCAGCGCAAAGAGACGCCGTCCGCGTTCGCGATTGGCTTCGCGCACCGATTCATCCAACTCGTGACGCCATTCACCGGGCATCTTGGCGATCTCGCGACGGACGCGGGTCAGGGCATATTCCACAGCGTGCTCAACGTTGCTTGCCTGTGTGGACTGTTCGGCGCGTTCCTGCAGAAAGGCGCGCACATCGGCCAGGCGGAACCGTCGATGGCCGCCTGGCGTGCGAAAAACGGGGATCTGACCATCGTCGGCCCACGTGCGCAGCGTACTGTAGTGGATCCCCAACAGTTCGCTCGCTTCACGCAGGGTCAACCAGGTCGGTTCAGAAGGAAGAAGCGGGTTTGTCATCATCACTCAGCGAGAGGAAGGGATGAACAAAGGTGACTGTACAGGTGCGACGCACTGGTCAGGAGAGTAACTTGTATGCGTCAACGTTTGGGCCAGTGCGTCGCACCTGTCGCTGTTTACGAACAAAGAATGAAGATTGTGTCGGCCAAGATCATTTCCCAATTGGAAACAATCATCGTCGGCACAATCTTCAATCTTGTCTCACACAGAAGCGGATTCATCGGCATCGATGGCGCATGCCACCAGATCTTCCAGATCCACGAACTCCAGCGCAGCGACGTGGGTGGCGGCCAGGACAACGGGCGGCGCGACGCCGGCGTCGAAGGCTTCTTGCCAGCGGTCCGCGCAAAGACACCAACGGTCGCCCGGTTTCAGGCCAGGGAAGCGATACTCTGGGTGCGGCGTGCTCAGATCGTTGCCGTGCGCCTTCGAGAATTCCAGAAATTCCACCGTCACCTGGGCGCAGACCACGTGGACGCCCCGATCGTCGGGGCCGGTGTGGCAGTAGCCGTCACGGTAGAAGCCGGTGATTGGATCTGTGCTTGCCGGCTGTAGTGGCCCGCCTAAGACGTTCATCGCCTGGGTCATAATTACACCTGCCGTCGCGCAGCTCGGCGTGCGTCGCGTCGCGCAGCGCGGCTCTCGTCCGATTCGATTTCGGGGCCGCTGGCCTCGCCCGCGCCCACAATGGGATCGTCTTTGGCCGCGGCCAGCGCGGCGGACATGGAGCGCAGGTGATTCGGTGTGGTGCCACAACAACCGCCGATCACGTTGACGCCCAACTGCCGCATGGTGACGGCGTACTGCGCCATGACTTCGGGCGTGCCGTCGTAGCTGATCACCCCTTGGTTGTACTGAGGCAGGCCGGCGTTACTCTGCGCCATCAAGTAGACACCTTCGGGCCGGTGCTGCGCCATTTCGGTCATCACCGCTTCGGTTTCGGCGGGGCCGTTGCCGCAGTTCGCCCCGATCAGGAAGACGCCCCACCCGCTCAACGTCTTCACCGCCTGCGCCGGGCTGACGCCCATCATGGTGTGGTAGTTGGTATCGAAGGTCATGGTCACGACGATAGGCAGATCACACACTTTGCGAATGCCCTTCACCGCGGCTTCTACTTCGTTCAGGTCGCTCATGGTTTCGATGAGGACGAAGTCGGCGCCGCCGTCGGCCATGCCCTTGGCCTGCTCGGCGAAGATCTCGATGGCGTCGTCCATGCTCAGCGCGCCCAGGGGGAAGATCAACTCGCCCGACGGCCCCATACTGGCCGCCACGAGGACGCCCGCCGGTTCGGCCACTTCTTTGGCCAGTGCCACACCGGCCTTGTTCAGCTCATAGACGCGATCCTGTAAGTTGTGCAGTTTGAGCCGCGCCGAGGTACCGCCAAAGGTGTTGGTGGAGATGATCTGCGAACCGGCGTCGATGTAGCCCTGGTAAATCTGCTTCACCACTTCGGGTTTCTTCACATTCCACAGTTCAGGCGCGCCGCCGTCGGTGAGGCCGGCCTCCTGCAACATCGTACCCATCGCCCCGTCGCTCAGGATCGGCTCACCAGCCTCTAGGCGGGCAAGCAGCTTGTTTTCGGACATGTTTGGCTCCCTTATCAAGTATCAATTATCAATATGAAAATCTGCGTCATAGGGAGAAACCAGAGAAATCATGATCCACGAAGCCACACGAAGATCCACGAAGGCAGAGAAGAACAAGCAGAGTGACTATTCAGCTTCAGGTGCGACGCACTTGAATAGTAACCAAGCAGAAAGCTTTTCCGCTCTGCCGTCCGGCTAATCCTGAAATCCGTGCCCCTCTCTTCTCGTCTTCGTGTGGTGTCGTGGATCAATAAAATCCTGAAATCTCCTAGAAGCCACGCAGGATCTCGCGGATGCGTTCCGGCGTGTACTCGGCTTCGATTTCGGCGGCGACAGCGGCGGCCACGTCTTCGGGCGCGCCGGGGCGTTCTTGCCATTCACTGCGCCGCCACTGCTCCAGGTAGGCGTCGGTGCCGGTCATCCCGGCGCGCATGGCCGCTTCGTCGATGGCCACCTGGAAGCGCTGCGACAGTTCTACGCCGGCCCGGTTGCGCCGTCCTTCGCGGGCGGTGACGAGAGATGGGATCTGTTGCCAGTAGGTGATCTGATACTCAGCCATGATTTACAGATTCTCAATCTCTACAGGTTCAATCTCATCCGCCGGCTCGAACCCGAAGATTTGCCCGTAGAAGTAAAGTTCGCCTTCGAGGGCGCGTTTGATGTTTTCGGCGCGGCGAAAGCCGTGTTGCTCCCCCTCGAAGGGGACGTAGGCCACCGGCACTTCCTTGTACTTGAGCGCTTCGACCATGCGCTCGGCCTGGTTGGGGAGGACGATCTTGTCTTCCAACCCCTGGAAGAAGATCACGGGGCAGGATAGCCCTTCCACGTGGTGGATGGGCGAACGCGCCTCGTAGATTTCTTTGGCCTCGGGATAGGGACCAATCAAGCCGTCGAGGTAGCGCGACTCGAACTTGTGCGTCTCCTGGGCCAGGGCCGTGAGATCGCTGACGCCGTAGTAGCTGGCGCCGGCAATGAAGACATCGCGGAAGGCCAGCGCCGCCAGGGTGGTGTAGCCTCCGGCGCTGCCGCCGTGGATCAGCAGACGCTTGGGATCGGCCAATCCTTGCGCGGCCAGGTGACGGGCGCCGTTGCAGCAATCGTCCACGTCGACGATGCCCCAGCGATCCTTGAGGCGTTCGCGATAGGTGCGGCCGTAGCCGGTGCTGCCGCCGTAGTTGACATCCCACACAGCAAAACCGCGGCTCGTCCAGTATTGGATGTCGAGATTCAGCGTACTCGACGTGGCGCCGGTGGGGCCGCCGTGGCTGTCTACGATCAACGGGGGCAGTTCGCCCTCGGGCGCAGCAAAATCGGGATTGTGCGGCGGATAGTAGAAGGCGTGCGCCGTCAGCCCGTCTTCGGTGGGGAATTCCACGGCTTGGGGTACCGACAGGTAGACAGCGTCGACCGGCATTTCGCTGCTCTTGCGCAGCGCATCGAAGCGGCGTGTGGCCAGATCGAAACGGACCAGCGCCGGCATTTCGGTGGGAGATCCGCCCACAAAAAGGACAGCGCCCGCGCCTGCCCGAATGCCACCGATATCGGTGTACGGGCAATCGACCGGGGTCAGCTTCGAGTTGCCGGTATCCAGCAGCGCCAGATGCCAAACACCCTGCTGCGTGTACGAGCAGACGATCTGCGCCGCCGATACGAAATCATACGTCGACGGCCCCAAGGACCATTGCGGTACACCGAACTCGGCGTCCAGCGCGGTGATCTGCTCGATCTGCCCGCCGTCGACGCGGTAGAGGTTCCACCAGCCACTGCGATCTGAGACGAAGTAGAGCCGACCATCCGGCGACCATTCCGGCTGAAAGATCGACTCGCTCACGCCGCCGGCGATCAACTCAGCCTCGCCCAGTCGCCCGTCTTCTAGCACAGGCGCCAGCCACAATTCAGTGCCATCCCAGGGCATGTTGGGGTGATCCCAGGTGATCCAGCAGAGCCAGTCGCCATCGGGGCTGAGGCGCGGACTCGCGCAGAAATCGCTGTCCGCAGCCAGCACCACTCCTTCGTTCTCCGCCGCGGGGACGCCGTCGAGTGGGATCGACACGATGCTGTTGACGGCCTCACGGCTGGATTGGCGATGGTCCTCGCGCACAGCGATGAGGCGATTGCGGCGGTGATCCACCACAAAATCGGCGTAACGTAGATCGCCAGCCGGCGTCAGCGCTTGCGGTTCACCGCCGTCGTCCACGCGGTAGAGTACCTGATCGGCAAAGTTGACGAAGTAGAGCGTCCTCGCATCCACGAGGTAGGCGCTGCCACCGTATTCGTGGACGCGGGTGCGGGCGTTGTACGGCGCGGGGATCAGATCCTGCGTGGCGCCGTCGGGCGTGCGCCGCACAACACAAATGCGCCCACTTTCTGCCGGACGCATCTCCAGCCAGATGATGTCGTCGCCGTCAAAGGTTGGTTTGCCCAGGCGGATGCTCTGCGAGACGATGAAATCAGCCGTGATCGGCGACACCCACTCGCCGTAGGGTTTCACTTGTTTCGTCATCAGGCCGTCCTTTGCTCTGCTTCGATTTGGGCCACAATGCGGTTGAGCGCAGCCACGGTTTCTTCCGCCAGTAGAATGTTGCCACACACCGGGCAGACCAGCGCCGGCACATTGTCGACGACGATGAGTTCACCGTTCACGTCCATGCTGTGTTCGATGTCGCGATCTTCGTATTCGCCGTCACAGGTTTCGACGATGCATTTCACGAGTTCTCTACTCCTGTTGATTTGCGACGCTCGCGGCGTTCACGGCGCCGCGCCTCACGGTCGGCGCGGCTGGTGCGTCCACTGTTTTCGAGGGCGGCGATGGCCTCCTGGCGTTCCGGCGACCATTGCGCCCGGCATTCGGCCAGATAGTCGGCCAAGTTGGGGAAGGGATCGGTGGCGTGCGGGATGTTGATCGCGCCCACAAACTCATCTTGGAAGGTGGGTTCGACGGCGGTTTCGATGTAGCGCACCCAGCGCGCCGCCCACTGCGCTTCTTGGCGTTTGGTGCGATCCAGCAGCATCATGCGGGCGCCGTCGCCGGCGGCGTTGCCCACAGCCTGGACGTTTGCCAGATCACAGTCGGGGATCAGCCCCAGGATCATGGCGTGTTTGGGATCGATGTAGCTGCCGAAGCCGCCGGCGAGCACGATCTTGTCCACCGCGCTAAGATCGAATCGATTCATCAACAGTTTGGCCCCGGCGTAGAGCGCAGCCTTGCCCAGTTGAATAGCCCGCACATCATCCGAGTGGACGGTCACCGGCTGGCCGTTGCTGGTCTCGTGCGGGAAAGCCAGAATGAACTCGGCCTTGCCACCGCCTTCGCCCAACCCGGTGCGCAGCCGCGGATGCACAAAATCGGCGAAGCGCCCATTGGCCGCCAACACCCCCGCCGTGAACAACTCGGCAATCGCCTCGATGATGCCGGAGCCGCAGATACCGGATGTCTTGAGTTCGGGGTTGAGGATAGCATCGCGGCGGCGCCTGCGCGCAGTGATTGGTGATTGGTGATTGGTGATTGGGGGGTCGTCGTTGTTCGATTCTGTCCCCGATTCCCGATCCCCAGTCCCCAGTCCCCGATCCCCACTCTCAATCCACTCATCCATCCCAATAATCTTGTACTTCACCGCCAGGGTGGCGGGATCGATGCGCACGCGTTCGATGGCGCCGGGCGCGGCGCGCATACCGTGGACAATCTGCGCGCCCTCAAAGGCCGGACCGGTGGGGCTGCTGGCGCTGAGCATGCGTTCACGGTTGCCCAGCAGGATTTCGCCGTTGGTGCCGATGTCGAGGATCAGCATTTGGGCGTCCTGTTGGTAGGGCGCTTCGGCCACGAGGACGCCCACGTTGTCGGCCCCCACGTGACCGGCTTCGCACGGCGGCACGTGGACGTTGCCACCACGGGCGATGTGGATGCCCAGATCGCGGGCTTTGACGTCAACGGCGTCGTGTACCACCAGGCTAAAGGGCGCGCCGCCCAATTCCTTGGGGTTGACGCCCAAGATCAGGTGGTGCATGGTCGTGTTACCCACGACGACCATCTCCACCACGTCTTCGGTGGCGATGCCTGCGGCAGACGCGGCCTCTGCGATCATCTCGTTGAGGCCGTCGACGATGGCGCGGTGCATCCGCTCGGTGCCGTCGGCGTTGACCATCGCATAGCTGACGCGGCTCATCAAGTCTTCGCCGTAGGGGACCTGCGGGTTCATGCGGCTGACGGTGGCCAGCACTTCGCCCGTGCGTAGGTGACACAGGTGCATGGCCACGGTGGTGGTGCCCACGTCCACGCCCACGCCGTAGATGGCGTCGTGGAAACCGGGCTGGATGCGCACCACCTCTGCGCCACCAAACACAGTGACGGTGATGGCGCGGCCTTCCTTTGCCAGCGCAGGTTGGAGATCGGCCAGCAACACCGGGTCCATGCGCAGATTTTCCAGCCCGTGGACGCTGTGCAGTTCGTCGCGCAGCCGTTCCCAATCGCCGCGGTGATCCTTCATTTGGGCGGCGGGGAGTTCTACGTAGTAGAGGCGCATGGGCGCGTCCACCGTGATCTGGCGTTCCACGCCCACGGCTTTGCGCACCACCTGCTTGCGCGTCTGACTTTCTTCGGGGACACGGATCACCAGATCGTCGGTCACCTGGCAGGCGCAACTGAGGCGCTCGTTGTCTTTGAAGCTGCGGCGGGCGGCGTAGGCGATTTCGCGTTCTTCGGGCGGTGTTAGGTGATGGGCGGCGGATTGGATGGCAAACTTGGGGAAATCGCCCGATTCCACCACGATCTTACACTTGCCGCAGGTCTGATGTCCGCCGCAGATCGACTCGATCTCTACGCCCAAACGGCGCGCCGCTTCGAGCAATGTCATGCCTGCGGGAATCTCGCCCTGCCGCCCCGCCGGTTGAAATACAACCTTGATCGGTTTCCGCTCGGTGTTATCAGCACTCAATCTCAACTACTCCCCGTTGCCTTCGCGTACTTGGATCATCGTATCCTGACATTATACAATTGCGCAACAGGTGAACCAATTCATCGATGCACACGCCGAAACTTGGACATTCCTTGGGCAACTGTAACTCTTTCTACGAACAATTGCAGCGGTCTACGCTAAACTCCGTAAAGCAGAATCCAGGTTGAGCAGAATCTAAATGATCCCTCTCTCTTGCTGCCATTCCATCTCTAGCGTCTTCAAGATTCAACCCATCTTTTGTCAAATCACACATGGAGGATTCACCGATGAACAGATTGCGAAACATGCTGTCGTTGTTCTTGGCTTTCACACTGTTCTTCGGCACAGCGACGTTGGCTAGCGCCCAAGACGCGACACCCACACCCGCCGCCGAAGAAGAAATGGCCAACATGGACATTGTGGAAACAGCTATCGCTGCCGGTAGCTTCACCACGTTGGTCGACGCTGTACTGGTTGCCGGTCTGGTGGAAACGTTGAGCGGCGACGGTCCTTTCACCGTCTTCGCGCCCACCGACGACGCATTCAACGCGCGTTGCCCGACGGCACGATCGACACGCTGTTGGCCGATCCTTCCGGCGCGTTGACCGATATCCTCCTCTACCACGTGGTGGTGGGTGAAGCGCTCTCCAGCGACCTCAAAGACGGCATGATGATCGAGACAGTAGGCGGCGGCATGTTGAAGGTCAGCGTCAGCGCTGACGGCGTCATGATCAACGGCGCCAATGTGGTGACCGCCGACATCATGACCTCGAACGGTGTGATCCACGTGATCGACGCTGTGCTTGTGCCTGGGGCCGAGGAAGAGATGGCCGAAGAGGCAATGGCGACTGAAACACCTGCCGCCGAGGAAGAGATGGCCGAAGCCACCCCGACGCCTGCCGCCGAAGAGGAAATGGCCGAGGCAGCGATGGCAACTGAGACGCCCGCCGCCGAGGAAGAGATGGCCGAAGCCACCGCAACGCCTGCCGCCGAAGAGGAAATGGCCGAGGCAGCGATGGCAACTGAGACGCCCGCCGCCGAGGAAGAGATGGCCGAAGCCACCCCGACGCCTGCCGCCGAAGAAGAGATGGCGGAAGCTGCGATGGCAACTGGCACACCTGCCGCTGAGGAAGAAATGGCGCCAGAAATGCTGCCCGTCACCGGTGGCAGCCAGGCCGAGCAGAGCACCAACGCCTTGACTTGGGTGGTGGTTGTCTTCGCCGCCGTTGTGGCGGGTGCGGTGATGTTCTTCCGCCGTCGCGTTGCGTAATTTGTAAGTCGTAATGCGTAATTCGTAATGCGTGAGTTCCCACTGACGAAGGAAATTCTACACGAGTGTTCTGGGTAGAGTTCTGAGTGATGAGGGAAGATTACGCATTACGAATTACGCATTATTCTCATCCTAACACCACGCTTCCACCAGCCCCCAGACTTCTCCAAGATCCCCAACAACCGCGTCCGCGTTGACCTCGTCTACGATGCGCTGATCCTCTGCCAGGGGGATCATGCAGCAGTGGATCGTCTGCGCGCCTAGATCGATGCCACCGGCGATGTCGTGCTTGAGGCTGTCCCCCACGCAGACGAGTTCGTACGGTTCCACGTCCCAGCGTTTGATCACAATGTCATAGATGTCGCGGCCGGGTTTGCGCCATTCCACGGCGGCGCTGCTGATGCAGACGTCGAGGAAAGGACGCAGGCCAGTGTAGTCCACAATGCGTTGGAAGGCGCGGTCGCAGGGGTGGTTGGCGATCACGGCCAACCGGTAGCCGTCGTCTTGTAGGCGACGCAGCAGATCGAGCGCGCCGGGCATCGGTTCCCAGGCTGTCATCTCGGGCGCGTAGAAGAGATCCACGGCGCGGTGAAGCACGTCCGGGTCCATCTTCGAGGCGGGGTAGCCGAAAAACTGCAAAAGGAAACTCAGTGTGTCGTCGGCGATGTGTTCTTCCTGTTCATCGTCTGATTTGGTGGCGGCAAAAATGCGCGCCTCGACGATGCTCTCCCAGAACGCGTCGGGCAGATCCATGCCGGTGGAACGCATGTAGGTTTCGGCGTTCCTGGCGCCTTCGGCCATCAGATCCTCGATAGGGCGCTTGAGCCGGGCCAGCGTGTTGTCGAAATCGAAGACGATCCCCTGCACCAACCGCCGCGGACGGAGCGCAGCGGGCAGTTCGGGGAAAAAGTTGCGGCTGAGCGCGGCCAGTGTCTCGTCATCGAGATCGGCGGCGACTTCTTCGATCTCGTCGGGCCGATCCTGGCGCAGCGAGCGGCGCTCGGCCTCGCCGAAGTTCTGCGCCCGCGCCTTGGCGCGTTTCATGAATTCGTCCAACTCGTCCAGCGTCAGGGCCTCCATGCCCTCGCTGTATAGATGATCATACTCAGCGCCGGTAGCCGCGCCGTTTTCGTTTTCTTCGTGATCAGATGGCTGCATGGTTGTTGTCCTGGAACAGAGGCGGGTCTGTTGATTCGATGGGGGCGTGCTATACTCGGAGAAGCGATTGGGCGATTGGGAGAAACCAGATCCGAATCGCCCAATCGCTTAATCCCAACGCTGCTTGCCACCCACGCTAGAAAGAGTCTATGCTCATGCCCTACACACTCCAAATCGGCGCGATTCGCTGTCACATTGTCAGCGATGGACGGCAGCGGACCGACGGCGGCGGCTTTTTTGGATTGGTGCCGCGCATGTTGTGGGAATCGGTGGTGAAACCCGACACCAAGAATCGCATTCCATCGGATCTGCGCTGCCTGTTGATCGAATCGGAGCAGGGGTTGATTCTAGTCGACACCGGTCAAGGGGACAAAATCACGGCCAAGACCCGCGCCTACATGGGCATGACCGACGCCAATCAGCGGCTGCTCGGTGACCTGGCCCAATTGGGCATCGCGCCCGAAGACGTCGACATCGTGCTCCTCACCCACCTGCACGCGGACCACGCCGGCGGGGCCACGCGCTTCCGTGTTGAGGGCGATCCCAGCAGCGGCGCCGTCCCCACCTTTCCGCGGGCGCGCTATCTGGCGCAGCGCCAGGAACTGGCCGACGCCAGCTACCCCAACGAACGCACCCGCGGCACCTACTTCCCCGAAAACTGGGAACCGCTACGCGATGCTGGTCTGTTGGATGTGGTGGTGGGCGATCAATACCTCACACCCAGCGTGCGCACCGAAATCGTCCCCGGCCACACCGACAGCATGCAGGCAGTGTGGGTGGAGAACGGCGGCGAAAGTCTACTCTTTTTGGGCGACACATGCAGTTGGGCCGTCCACATGGACCGGCTGGCCTGGGTCCCCTCGTTCGATATCAAACCCATGACCAGCATCGAAGGCAAGCGACGTCTGCGCGCAGAAGCCATGCGGCGCAACGCGTTGCTCGTCTTCCAACACGATGGGCAAGTGGTCACCGGGCGGCTGCAAGCGGGCAAGCGCGATCCGTTTGTGGCGGTTGAGATCGAGGAACCGGGATGGGGGGCGGATGATGAAATGTAGGAGACGTAGTGCGTAATGCGTGTACCGGTGGCGGGTGTTGACGCAGCATTGGCAAACTCACAACGGGATTGAATCCCGCCACGCAGGTTCGCCAACACAATCACCCTGTCACCCCCCTCACCTTGTCACCCCATCGGCGTTAAGTTAAGCGTCGTAGACACAAGTGCCGGGGACTTTTCGTCGCAGCGAGACGGGGCCATCACTCCTGGTGACTCGTCCAACGTGAAGTCCCCGGCACTTTCGCTGGTCCTTAACTTAACGCCTATGCCTTGTCACCCCCGCGCCTTGTCACCCTGTCACCCCATATCCAAATCACGCTTGATCTTTGGGATCATCTCCTCCGCGGCGGCGCGACCGGCGTCGATGAGTTCGTCGACGCGGCCGAGATCGACGAGGTTGAACTCGCTGATGGCGGGCAGAATCACGCGGTCGGCGCGGGCGCCGTCGTTGTGGGTGGAGCGCATGAGCATGTAGAGCGCGGTGATCGTCAGATCCAGCACGTTCTGCGGACTCTTGCCCACCAACGACCCCGGCGGCAGCAGATCGACGGCGATAACGTAGTCCGCACCCAATTCGCGCCACGGTGACAGGCAGATTGTTGAGGATACCGCCGTCGACGAGTAGATGACCATTGATCTGTGGGGCTGAGGATGCCCGGCACACTGGAACTGGCACGCATGCCGTCGGCGATGCGCCCTTCGGCGATGGCCACGAGTTCGCCGGTGACGATGTCCGCGGCGACGGCGGCAAAGGGGATCTTCAAGGCATCGAACGTGGCAGGGTATTGATCCAGGCAATCTTCGATCCACTGGGTGACGCGGTCGTAGTTGAGCAGCCCCAACTTGGGCAGCGCCAACGACGCCAGCTCAAACCAACTCGTCTTACGGATCAACTCCGTCATGCGCTTGGGTGAAAGCCCGGCAGCGTACATGCCACCGGCAATGGCGTCCGCACTGGTGCCGGCGATGCAATCGACGGGAATCTTGTGCTGCTCTAGCACGTCCAATACACCGATGTGGGCGATGCCACGCGCCGCGCCGCCGCCCAGCGCCAGCCCCACACGTCGGCGCGGTGGCCGCCCCATCCAGCGTATCTGCACGGTACGATGCCGCTCGTATTCATCGGGAAGATTTGTAATGCTCATGGGGGGGATCCTTTGGGAAAATGGCACATTGAACGCATTGAAATTGGGCGATTGGGCGATTGGGCGATTGGGCGATTGGGCGATTGCGTCATCGTAGAGTCACCGCTCTGAAATCGCCTAATCCCCCAATCGCTTAATCGCCGCGGCCCAATCCCGCCGCAGGGATCGGCTCCACTGCCGCCTTCGGCTGCCTGGCCAGGAAGAAAGCCGCAATCGTCGCGCCGATGGGGAGCAGGGCCACGCCGTGCAGCGCGGCGGCCATGCCGGTGTAGTCGGCGATCCAGCCGGCGATGCCTGTCCCCGCGGCGCCGGTAGCAAACATGAAGCCAAGGACAGCGCCGCTGGCCAGTCCTTGGCGCTTGGGCAGCAGGTTCTGCGCCATGACCACCAGGATGCTGTGCGGAATACCTACCAGGAAGCCCGCGATGCCCGCCAGCACCCAGTAGATCCAGCCGTCAACAAAGAGCATAGCATAGGTGAAGGGCGCGGTGATGGCCGATGCCCAGATGAGTAGTGTACGATGTTCCAGACGATCACCGAGGATGCCGCCGGTGAGCGTACCCACGGCCAGCGTCGTGCTGAAAACACCGACGAGCAGGCCGTAGACAGCCGGTTCCAGCCCCTGATCCGCGAAGAACTTGGGCAGCAGGCCATAGTAGCCCTGTTGCACCGTCGCCCGCAGCGCCACGAGCAGTCCGAAAGCCACGATCACGCTGAGGCGACGATCCACCGACGGCGCCCGCGTTTTCCCCGATGTGGCGTGGGCATCGTGGTCATGTCCATGCGCCTCCAGCGGACGATGCAAGCCGTAGGCCATCAAAGCCACTGCGGGCAGCGTCGCCATCGCCACGATCCGCGCCCCAGCCAGATCCAGATACTGGAGCACCACCCCGGCAATGATCGGGCCAAACGCCAACCCCATCTGCCCCAGCAAGAAGAAGATCGCCGTGGCGCTGGACGAACGCCTTCCCCCGGCGTGGCTGGCCACCATCGCGCCCTGCGGGTGAAACGCGCCACTGCCCAGCGAAGCCAACGTCATCATCGTCACCAGGAAGATGTAGTCCTGGGCGAAGGTAGCCAGACTGTAAAAAGTCGCCGTCCACAGCAGGCCCAGCGCGCCCAGCCAGCGCCCCGAAAAGCGATCCGCCAGCCAGCCGAAAATGGGCTGAGAAAGCGATCCCACCAGTTGGTAGAGCATGATGCCCAACCCAATCTGGCCGTTGGAAATGGCAAAAGGCACCGCCAGCACCGTCAAAATCATCGCCACCGACGAGTTCAAAATGTCGATGGCGAAGTGGCCGATGGAGACGGCGAAGAGACGTTTGAGGTTCATGAGGTGATCGCTTTCGATAAGATGAAAAACTTCGTTGACACACCTACCTGGATGCTATATTGTAGCAGACGGCTTCTATCCACTTCAAATGATTTTTCCAATTCTGTACCCAAATCTCTGCCCAATTGCCCGATCAGAACGCCAGGTTCGAGTAGAAGACTGAGATCAATCCGTGTTCATCTCAATCCGTGTCCACAACTCTCATACCTCGCAAACACACAAGGAGAATCCAACGTGCCAACTGTCATCCTGTTGATGATCGATGGGACCCGCCCCGATGCCATCGCCGCGGCGGGTTGCCCCAATTTGACGGCGTTGCAGCAGCGCAGCGCCTATACGCTCCAAGCTTCGTCGGTGATGCCTTCGATCACGCTGCCGTGTCACATGTCGATCTTCCACAGTGTGCCGCCCACACGCCACGGTATTACCTCCAACACCTACATCCCCATGGCGCGGCCGTTGCCCGGCCTGATCGAAGTGGCGGCGCAGGCCGGGAAACGCTGTGCGTTCTTCTTCAACTGGGAGCAACTGCGCGACCTGAGCCGGCCCGGTCACCTGCACTGTAGCCGCTGCATCCACGACGGCGCCACCAACCCCGACAGCGATCACGCCACGGTAGACGCCTATCTCGAATACCAGGCCGAACACGCGCCCGACTTCGCCTTCGTCTACCTCGGCACTGTGGACGAGGCTGGCCATCGCTTCGGCTGGATGAACGAAGGCTACCTGCAACAGCTTGCCCACGTGGACGTCGCCGTCGGTCGCCTGCTCGACGGCCTGCCCGAAGGATCGACCGTCCTCTTCCAGAGCGATCACGGCGGCCACGACCGCAGTCACGGCACCGAAATGCCCGAAGACATGAACATTCCCTGGATGGTGAGCGGGCCTGGCATTCGCGAGAATTACGCCATCCAATCGCCCGTCTCGTTGTTGGATACCACGCCCACCCTGGCGCGTATCATGGATCTGGCGCCACACTTCCAGTGGGAGGGCAGCGCGCCCCAGGAGATCTTCCATGCCTAGCCCCGTGGCTGATTTTCTTCCTTTTGCCCGCGAACTGGCCCTCGCCGCCGGTGACGTGACCATGCACTACTTCCGCACCGGCTTTCAGGTGGACATCAAACAGGATCGATCACCTGTCACCACGGCGGATCGCGAGGCGGAACTGCGCATGCGCGATCTGATCGACAAACGCTTCCCCGATCACGGCGTGCTCGGCGAAGAGTTCCCGCCGCACCAGCCCGACGCCCGCTACGTGTGGGTGCTCGATCCCATTGACGGCACCGCCAACTTTGTGGCGCGCAACTACCTCTTCGGCAACATGGCCGCCCTGCTCGAAGACGGCCAACCGATCCTGGGTTTCGTCAACCACCCCGTGGCCGGTGAGCTGTTTCTGGGCGACAACCACACCGCCTGGCGCAATGACGAGGTGATCCGCGTCAGCGATACCGCCGGTATTCAGGACGCGCTGCTGCTCGTCAGCGAGCACCTGAGCGTGGATCGTTACCAAAACGGCGTCCGCTTCGAGGATCTGATCCGCCGCGTGCGTGAATACCGCGGCTGGGGCGGCTGTCACGGCTTCGCGCTGGTGGCGCAGGGCAGCGCCGACATCTCGTTGGAACCGTTCATGCAGACCTGGGATCGCCTGCCCCTGATCCCGCTGATCCGCGGCGCAGGCGGCGTGATCACCGATTGGCGCGGCAACGATCCCGTCACCAACGACAGCACGGTCGCCACCAACGGACGGATTCACGAAGCGGTGCTGTGGGCAATTGACAATTGACAATCGTCAATCTTCTCCCCGCAACACACCCGGCAAGTAGACCCGATAGTCGACGCCCGCCGGATCCAGCCCCACGATCACCGGATCGTGATCGGACGAACGGTAGGGATCGGCGCTGTAGAGCGAATCCACCTGGCCCGCGGACTTGAATTCGACGTTGTAATCGAGGACGCGCGGCTCGTCGGCGTTGATGTGCCAGATGGTGACGTCGGTCACCTGCGCCGTCAACGAGGACGTGGCCAACGCGTGATCGAGGTAACCCGACTCGCCGTCGAAGATGTAGGAATACGCCTGCTCCGTCGGCACAAACTGCGCCACCAGGTTGGTGATGCCACGATCCACCAGCGCCCGGATCGGATCTTCTTGGGCGTAGGCGTTGAAGTCGCCGATAATCAGGAAATCGGCGTCGCCGCTGCCGGTGGGATCACCCGCCAGCCACCCGGCCAGCGCATTGGCCGCGGCCGTGCGCACGCCGTTGCAGTTGCCCTGCCCGTCGCCGGTGTCGGGGTCGCCGCTACACGATGATCCTTTGGACTTGAGGTGATTCACCACCACGGTGAAGACGCCACCATTGGCGCTGCGGAAAGTCTGCGCCAGCGACGGGCGATTCAGCGTGTCGATGAAGGTGGGATCGACCGACGAATCGAGCACGGCGAAGCCGTCCTGCGGCGTCACCGCGGCGGGTTTGTAGATCATACCCACCCGAATCGCATCGGTACCCACCACGCCGGTGTCCACGTAGGTGTAGACGCCGCTGCCCGCGATCTGGTTGAGGCCACTTACCAGATCGGCCAGCGGCTCCACACCGGTGGTGTTCTCCATTTCGAGCAGACCGGCGATCTCGGGGTCAATGGCGATGATGGCCTGGATGATCTTGGCGCGCTGACGTTCAAACTCCTGCGCCGTGTTGGCCCCGCGGCAGTCCATATTCTGGCTAGGACCGCAGATCGACGATCCGTTGTCCAACGTGAGGAAGTAGTTCAGCACGTTGAAACTGGCCACCTGGATCTCGCCGCCCACGGCGTCGGGCGCCGAGGTGCGCGGGTTGCTCGCCGTAAACGAGATCGGGCCGGACGGCTGGATGCGGTAGACGCCGAAGCGTTCGTCCATCACCCCGCTGAGGTTTTCCAGCGAATCGCCCACCCGCAGTGTGTTGGTGGCCGTCATGCCGGGCAACGGGTAGGGGATCGGATCGGGATTCTGCACGCCGTTGCCGTCGTCGAGCAGGATGCGGCGGCTGTCGTTTTCGGCGGCGATGGCGATGGCGGGCGCGCCCGGTGTGATCACGTTGGTGGGATTGGGCAGGCGTCCGCCTGCCGAAAGCGCCACTTCGCCGTAACGGCCCAGGTTATAGTGCTCCGTCACCGTGAGCGTCATGGGGAAGGTGACGAGCATCCCCTCGTACGCCTCGAACTGGGTCACAGGGCTGACGGGCAATGTGATGGTCACGGGGACGATGGTCTCCGTGCCTGTGCAGACGACGGCATTCTGGATCTGGCTGAGTTGGGTGAGGGAACTGCCGCTGCCGGTAAGCTCGCCCACTTCACCCTGCACGCGCACGATCTGCCCCACGTCCACAGCGGGGACGCCGTCGGAATCGAAGACGAAAATGCCTTCGGACGTAGCCGGATCGGCGTCCTGATCGGCGACTTCTTCCTGCAAGTAGAAGCCCCCCAGCCCCGATTGGTAGTCGCCCGAAACCACACCCTCCACGATCTGTATCGATCCCAACAGCGGGCTGGTCTCGGTGACACCCTGGATGGCGTGGATGAAGGTAGCCAGATCGCCGCAGACGCCGAAGTCGCCGCTGCTGGGGCAGTTGTTGGCCGCGCCCGGTGTGTTGGCGGATAGATCGGCGAAGTCTCCGATCTGCCAGCCGCTCTCACAGCGGTACACTGTGCCAGGGACGAAGCTGCCATCCGGCCCGATGGACGATTCGCAGTAGGTGAGGTTGTTCTGCCCTGGCGTGGCGATGAGCGCGAGGCAGTCGAGTTGGGCGCTCCACGGCGTGGCATCAACGACGCCGTCGTCGCCGACGTCGAGGTCGTCGCCGATGCTGCCGCTGAAATCGGCCACGAGCAGATGGGTGACGTTGTCGCTATTCTCAAAGTTGAGTGTGTTGGTGATCAGGCTGGGCGTGGACGTGGTGAAGGTGCTTTCCGCGGCCCAGAAGAAGCCACCAGCGTCGAGCGCCTGGCCCACGAGGGGCGTCACCGATTCGACGACACCGCTGTTTTCGCCCGTCCCGTCGCCGATGACGAGGTAGGTGAGGTTCGCCAGCGGCGTGTTGGGTGCGCCGGTCAGCTCGAAGAATTCGTTGTTGTCGTCGCCGGGCTGATCGATGCGCAGTTCGTTGATCTTCACGTTTGGCAACACGGCCACGTTGACGGCCCCTGGCGTGTTCAACGCCTCGGGGTAGGCGGGTGTGCCGTCCTGGCCGGGGAGACCGGCGAGGTCGAAGTCGTTGCGTCGCCAGTCGGCTGCGCTGTCGGTGTCCGCGCCGTTGGGGATACGCGAAGCGCCGCCCGGCGTGAACGAATCGCCATCGAATCCCCCCGTCAGCACCGGTCCGGCGTAGACAGCGTCATCGGCGCCGCCGTCGTTCACAGCCACGCTGTCGATCACGGTATCGTAGGGCGTCGTGTCCAGTTCGCCGTCGTCGTTGGCGTCCAGATCGTCGCCGACGCTGCCCTGGAAGTTGTCCACGAGCAGGAGGGTGAGCGTGCCGTTCTCGAACACGCTGTCCACGAGGCCGGTGGTCCAAAAACCGGCGGCGTCGGTGCTGGTGACGGCGGTTGCGCTCTTGATCTGGCCGCGGTTGCTGCTGCTGTCCCCTTCGATTTGGAGGATGGTGTAGGCGCTGTAGTCGGTGTTGGGCGCGCCGAAGAGTTCCACGTATTCGCTGGTATCGCTGCCGGTGTGGTTGGCCACAAATTCGTTGATCACAAGGTGATCGGCGGCGCGGACGTCTGCTTGAAAGGTCAGCGTCGCCGTGAGCGCAGCCAGCAGGAGCGCCGGCCAGACGCCAGAGAGCAGGAAGCGTTTGAACATGGTTTGTCCTTTCGCGGCGGGGGAATGTCTGCGTGCGGATTCCATTATACATCCTTGGCGGAAGGCACGAGATAGAATTCGGCTATGGCGGATCGACTGGTAACGGGATATGCTGGACAGGATCGCTGGTGAACGGCTATGCTGTAACCTGTCGCAGAGACGATGGTGCATTCAAAATCCTTCAAAGGTGAAAATATGACAAGCACATTTGATGAAATCGATGAAGTAGAAGTGAAATCTCAGCCACAGATCCGGCTGACGACGACGGCGCTGGTTGGGTATGCGGCGCTGGTGATGTTGGTGGTGTTGGGGTTCTTGTTCGGCGGGGAAGGCGCATCTTTTGCGCAGACCGGGTTGACCTTTCTGCCGTTTCTGGTGATCGCCGTGTTGGCCTACCTCGGGATCCGCTACCCGGCGGCGCGTGTGTTGGCCGTCCTGTGGTTGTTTTCGCTGTTGGGGATCTACATTCTGGTGGTAGCGGGCTTCAGCGTGATGGCGACCGTCGATCTGAATGCCGTCTTCGAAGATGCGACGCCCGACCCGGCGTTGTTGTCGACGGTGATGAGCACCGGTGGGCTTGCGGTTGTGGCGCTGTTGGTGGCGTTGTTGGGCTTCATCCCGGCGGTGAGGCGCGGCATCAGCCCTCTGCTGCCGCGGGACCCGCATTCGTTTGTCAACACAAACGCGCAGGTCAGCGAGACGGCGATGCTTTTGATGAGCTACGTGCCGCTGATCGTGCTAGGACAGCCCCCGCTGCTCAGTGACGCCATGCTCGACGCCGTCCAGGAAAGCCAGATGACGGGAACGAGCGGTCTGCTGGCCCAGGTCTATACAATGGTGTGGACGGTGCCGGTGGCGATCTTCGCCGTCGGGTTTGGCATTCGTCGTTCGCTGCGAGAGACTTTCGCTCGGCTGGGGTTCGTGGCTCCGTCACTGCGTCAGGTCCTTATCGGCGTTGGCGCAGCGCTGTTGATGGTGTTGGCGATGAACGTCCTCGATGTGGGGCTGACGTGGCTGTGGCAGACGATGGGCTGGCCGCAGACCGACGCCGAAGCCTTTGGCGAGTTGCTGGCCTTCGCCTTGAGTCCATTGGGGGCAGTGGTGATCGGCGTAACGGCAGGGTTGGGCGAGGAATTGGGCGTGCGTGGTGTCCTACAACCGCGGCTGGGTATCCTGCTCTCAAATCTCTTCTTCACCAGCCTGCATGCCTTCCAGTACAACTGGGACTCACTCCTGGTGGTCTTCTTGCTGGGGACGATCTTCGGCGTGCTGCGCAAGTACACCAACACATCCACGGCGGCCATCACCCACGGGCTCTACAACTTCCTAACGGTGATGATGTCGCTGTATGGGATTTCGTTGTTGGGGAATTAGGAACTGGGGACTGAGGATCGGGGGCTGGTAATCCCATCATCCCATCATCTGTGTCAGCGATACATTCCCAGTCCCTAGTCCCCAGTCCCTAGTCCCCGATCCCCAGTCCCCAACGCCTGGAGCAATTCATCTAGCGAGCATCCCTTGATCAAGTACGCTTCTGCGCCGGCGGCTTGGGCTTCTTGGCGGTAGTGATCGTACATTGTCAAGAGGACCACGCGGATCTGAGGCCACAGCTTTTTGATGGCGCGGGTGGCGGCGAGGCCGTCCATGCCGGGCATGCGCACGTCCATGAGGACGACATCGGGATGGTGCTGGGCCACCTGCTCCACGGCTTCGTTGCCGTCGGATGCCTCGGCCACCACTTCGACATCGGGGCTGGTGGTCAGCAGTGCGCGCAAACCAGCGCGAGATCGAGGACTGTCGTCAACTATCAGAGTTTGGATTGGCACAAGCATCTTGTTTACATGAGTTGATTTACCAGAAAACACGCTTTGTGAACAACGGAACAGATCCGCGGTGGGGGATAGCCGCCAATCCTGATTCCCCCTACGGTAGCACGGCGAAAGATCCGTGGGATCATTGAACGGCGGAAACTGGCCTCCACAATCTGAGGAGGCGTTGCCCACACATCTTAGGAAAAATACGGACGGGATCTACAGCATTTGTTGTAGATCCCGTCCGCTTTGTGAAACCGTTGGTTGTTACAAACTGCGCTGCTGCATCGCCCGCCAGATGGTCAGCGCGCCGGCGCCGATCAACAGGGCCGGCAGAATGGGCAGGCTTACACTCATCAACTTGCCCAGCCCCCCGATCAGCGCCAGCAGGCCGAGCACCACCGTGAAGCCACTGGTCTCGATATCGTTCAACGCACGCGCCACATTCAGCCCCAACAGCACAAACCCCGTTCCCAGTAACCAAAGCCCGTCGGGCAACATCCAACTGGGCAGCAGCCAGAGCACGCCGCTCATGATCAAGAAGATCGCCCAGGCGATGCCCTGAAAGCGCTTGTTCTGCGCCTCGCGGTCGATAGGATTGGAGTGGATGGGGCTGGTCAGTGGCATTGTCATCATCGAGTGTGGTCCTTTCACATAACACCAGGTAGATTTCGTGTCCCCAGTGTAGCAGGGTTCAACCACAAAGAGATCCACATTGTGCTGAGTTTCACATACGCATGAATTGGATCGATTGGCGGTGAATGTGGAGAAACGGCAACGCGGAACAGCGAGAGGGGTACAACTTTTGCGGTAGCCTGGAAGCACAAGGCCCGGCTTACCTTCCACACGAAGGGGCCGGGCCTTGCACCGAAAGGAGAACCACCAACCAGGAGAGAAGGAGGTAAAACTTCAGTGTCAGTATGAACGCACCGGTGAATTCATCAAGTAAAAATCAGTGTTTGATGTATCAGCTACAGTGACGTTTCATTACTCACTACTCTACCAGAGGTTGGCGATTCTCCAATGGACAGATGACCAGTGTATGACCTGGACATTTTGCGCAGAAGAGGGAAATGGGTAATTGTTCACGGCGCGATATCCGCATCATCCAACGAGGCCAGCCCCTCCTTCAACGCGTACAGCGCCGCCTGTGTGCGGCTGGCCAGGTGCAGCTTGCCCAGGATGTTGCTGACGTGGGTGCGCACGGTGGCTTCGCTAATGACGAGTTCGTCGGCGATGTCCTGGTTGCTGCGTCCTTGGGCGACGAGTTTGAGGACTTCGACCTCGCGTTCGGTAAGCGGATCCTCGGTGGGCGGCTTCTGCATTGGGCGCGACATCTCTTGCAGCAGCTTGCGTGCAATCGTGGGATGCAGCGACGATTCGCCGCGGTGGACCTGGCGGATGGCGCGCACCAACTCGTCGGGGCTGGAATCTTTGAGCAGGTAGCCCAGCGCGCCGGCCTTGATGGCGGGGAAGACTTTGTCGTCGGTGGCGAAGCTGGTGAGCACGAGGATGCGGGCGTCGGGGCGGCTGGCGGTGATGCGCCGGATCGCTTCGATGCCGTCCATCACCGGCATTTCCAGATCCATCAGGATCACATCGGGCTGGAATTGCAGCGCCTTGGCCACGGCCTCTTCGCCGTTCTTGGCCTCGCCCACGACTTCAATTTCGGGTTCGGTGGCCAGCAGCGCCTGCGTGCCGCGCCGCACCACTACGTGATCATCGGTGATGAGAATTCGAATCGAGTTGCTCATGCTGCCGTGTGCTCCTGTCGGGATAAGTAATGTTGATCGACGGGGACTTCGACGATCACAGTGGTGCCTGCGCCGGGTTGGCTTTGCATTTCCAGGCGGCCGTTGAGTAGACTCACGCGTTCTTCGATACCGCGAAGACCTAGCCCACCGGCGCGGCGAGCTTCGGCCAGATCGCAGCCGATGCCGTTGTCCTGGATCACCAGTTGCCGACCTTGTTTCTCGGGCGCGCCCTGCAATTTCACGGTGACGTGTGTGGCCTTGGCGTGCTTGAGGGTGTTGTTCAGCACTTCCTGCGAGATCCAGTATAACCCTTCTTCCACGTCTGCGGGTAACTTGGCAACGCCGTCGACGCTGATCTCGGTGTTGAGGCCGGTGCGTCCTTCCACAGCTTCGAGGCGGGCGTGGAGCGCGGCCACCAGCCCTTCGCTTTCCAGGATCGACGGGCGCAGCTCGAAGATCAACAGGCGCATCTCGCCCAGCGCTTCGTGGGTGGTATCGCGCAGGTTGCGCAGGTGCTCGGCCGCGATCTCCGTCTTGCCCGCGTCGACGAGTCGGGCGGCGGCTTCGGCATAGAGGGTGGCCCCGTAGAGCGCCTGGGTGACGGAATCGTGCAGGTCGCGCGCCAGACGTTGCCGTTCTTCCAGCACCGCCAGTTGACGTGCCCGCTCGTACAGACGCGCGTTCTCGATGGCGACGCCTGCCTGGTTAGCGAGAGATTGGAGCACCGTCACCTCGACATCGTCGAAGGCGTTGGCGTGTTCCTCCTGCACGTCGAGCACGCCGATGATCTGCCCTTTCGACTTGATGGGAAGCACCAGTTCAGATTGGGTGCGGCTGCCGGCCAGAGCGATGTAGCGCGGATCGGCGTTGACATTGCGCGAGAGGTACGGTTCGCCCGTCGAGGCCACCAGCCCCGAAAGTCCTTCGCGGCCGATGCGCAGCCGGTTGGGCGAGAAACGGTTGTCGTTCTCTTCCAGCATCCGCCCCGCGCCTACCTGGTAGACAATGTCGTCCTCTTCCACCATGCCGATGCCCACGTGGTAGTAGTTGAACGTCGACTGGATCAACTTCGTCATCTGGCGCAGCAGATCGTCCACGTCGAGGATCGACGTAATCGAGCGTCCCATTTCGCTGATCACGCGGAACTGTTCGGCGCGGTGCTGTTCGGTTTCGTAGAGACGGGCGTTCTCGATGGCGATGCCGATCTGCCGCCCAATCGACGTGAGCAATTCCACGTCCTGTGGTTTGAAGATGCGCGGCTCACGGCTGGCCACACTGAGGACGCCTTGCACCTGCTGTTTGGAAAGCAACGGGATGCCGGCCACGGCGCGGTAACCGGCGTTCAGCAGATTCTGCGGCGGATCGTCGGCCAGCACCAGATCGTCGATGAGGACGGCGGCGGCTGTCTCGGCGACGCGGCGTGAGAACTGTCCGCGCGCGGGTTCTTTGCGGAAGGATTCGCTCATGCCCCAGTCGTAGATCTGCTCCAACTCACCGGTGACAGGATCGCGCAGGTAGATGACGCCCAGTTCAAAGTTCAGCGCGCTGAGCACACCTTCGAGGCCGGTCTGGAGCACGGTGGGTAGATCCAGCGAGTGGCTGGTAGATTGGGTGATGTCGTAGAGTGTGGCCAGTTCGCGGGTGCGCGCCGCCACACGTCGTTCCATCTCGGTGTAAGACGCCTGCAACTGCGCCGACATGTGGTTGAACTGGCGCGCCAACTCGGCGATTTCGTCGTTGGTGTGGACGATGATCTGCTGCTCGAAGTCGCCCGCGGCCACCTTCTTGGCGGCGTCGATGACGTCGTGGAGCGGCTGGGTGATGCGCTGCACACCGAAAGCAACGAAGAGCGACGGCAGCACGAAGCCCAGCACCAGCAGCAGCGCCAGGAATTGGCGATAGCCTTCGCTGGCCCGGTTCAACTCGAGCCAGCTTTCTTCGGTGACCAGCCCCCACGGCGTATCCGGCACGGGCGCGAAGGCGGCGACGATGTCGTCGGCGGTTTCGGTGCGCGTACGCACGGCGTCGTTCTCGCCGGCGATCACCTGCTGCACAATTGGCGAAGCCGAGAGGTCTTCGCCAATGCGGTTGATGTCCACGTGGTAGATGACGCGCCCTTTGCTGTCCACCAGATAGGCGACGCCGCCTTTGTTGAGGCGCAGCTTGACCAGGTCACCGTAGAAGCTGCTTACGGTGTCGGCCTTGAGGCGGAACATGCCGGCCAGTGCACCGCGGAATTCACGCTGCGCGCCAATGATGGGAACAGCCACCACGATCACGTCCTCGCCGTTGGGGCCATCTGGCACGATGTCGGAGTAGACGGGGCGAGAGGAGAGCAGGATGCGGCTGACGTAGGATTTGCTCTGCCACGACTCGCCCAGGATTTCGGGGCGCGGGGGATCGGTGGCCACCACCGTGCCGAAGTTGTCGAAGATCACCACGCCGCCGTCGAAGACGACGAGCCGATTGTGGGCTTCGGTGAGCGCGGCCTGCAACCGTTCAGGATCATCGGTGGCGCGGATGTCGTCGGCGCGGGCCTCGTCGGTGAGGCGGTCGCTGTACTCGGCGATTTCGGAGATCAGTTGATCCGCCGAGAGCCGGATCAACTCTTGATCGCGGCCGATCACCAGTTCTTCCGTCACCTGGCGGTAGGCCTGGTATGTCACCATCGCCACGGCCAGCAGAATGATCGCCGTAGGCACGAAGGCCCAGGCGATGATCTTTGCGCGCAACCCGCGCAGATTCAACGATGGCGCGAAGTTGGCGGTGAAGGTGGCGGGTAGGTTGGGGGGCTTGAGTTTCATGTGAGCAATTGTGTTGGTGGTGATTGGTGAAAGATGAAAGGTGATTGGGAAGATGCCGATGCCAAAGATGGTGGGCTGATGAGATGATGTATCTTGCACATCATCTCATCAGCCGCTTCGTTTGTTTCTTCCCAATCACCAATCACCTTTCACCAATCACCCTTTCGCTATCTCCGCACACACATCAATCATCGTCTCTACCGGCGCTTCGCCTAGGGTGAAGATGCGATCCCAGGCGGCGGTGGTGAGGCGGGCGGCTTCGGCCATGTTGGCGGCGATTTCCGCGGTGACGGAGTACCCCTTGAGGTGACCGTCGGCGAAGGCAGCAATGTCCATGCCCATCGTCTGCTCGGGGAAATCGGCGCGGATGAAGTCGGCCCAGGCTTCCACCAGCGAGGCGCGCGCCGGTTGCAGGAAGCTGGCCTGCGCCATAGCGCGGCCGTATTCTTCGCCGGTGAGGAACTTGAGCAGTTCCCAGGCAGCATCGGGATAACGAGTCTGCGCGTAGATGCCGAACCCGTCGGTTGTGGCCAGGGTCACCCGCCGCGATGGACCGGCTGGGAATGGCGCAACGCCGATGCGAAAGTCGGCGTTGACGATGATGTCTTTGAGCGCCCAGGAGCCGTCTTCGACCATGGCGATCTGTTGATCGATGAATGCCTGGCGCGTCTCCTTGTTCTGCACGTCGAGGAAGGTGGCCATGGCGTGATCGTCCCACATGCGGGCGCGCAGCCACTCCATCGCCGCCAGCGCCGCGGTCTCGTCCATGCGGCAGTGGGTAGGATCTTCGGGATCGATGAGGTGACCGCCCCAGCCGTTGACGTGAACCTGGATGCGTTCCCACGAAATGTCCACCATGCTGCCGAAGAGATCGACGCGCCCGTCGCCGTCGCGATCCTGGGTCAACAGGATCATGGCGTCGAGGTAGTCGTCGTGATCCCAGTCGCCGGTTGGGTAGGCCACATCGTAGGCGTCGAAGAGATCCTTGTTGTAGTAGAGCGCCAGCCCGCCGTGGTACTTGGGCAGGCCGAACTGCTCACCTGTGCGCAGGAAGAAGGCCTGATACTGCGCAGGCGACCAATCACCGATGGTGGCGTCATCGAGATCGGCGGCCACGTACTCACGCAGATCCAGCGCACCGCCGCGCTGCGCCCAGGTGGGAAAGAAGTCGCAGCAGCCCTGGAAGACATCGGGCGCGGTGCCGGACGCCATGTCCGACAGCATGACATCGCCCACGTTGTCGGGGTCCGGTGTGTAGAAGACGCGGATGTTGGGGTGGTCTTCGTGGAAATCGGCCAACATGCGCTGCGCCATAGGCGGGAACCAGTCGGTGCGCCAATCCTGGTAGACAAGCTGGATGGTGGCCGGGGTCGGCTCGGTAGGTGCAAGCGACAGTTGATTGGCGGCGCAGGCCGAGATCGCGGCGCCGGCCAAGCCCAGCCCGCTGAAGCGTAAAAAATCGCGGCGCGAAAAACACCGCTCAGACTGGGCCTGGGTGGAAAAGGAAGCTTGATTGGCCATGAGGCACTGTCCTCGCAACAGCAGAAAACCCAATTGAGCAGTTGAGTAAATGTAAGGTATATACCGGTTTGCACAGCATACAATTGACAGGCACTATCAGTCAAACAGGAGTGACATAGGACTTTTTGAGGATTTGAGTAAGGAAATGGTTGGGGTGGAGGTAAGTGATTAGTGAATGGTGATTGGTGATTAGGTTCGTTTTGACGGTATGATCCCAATATCCAACTCATCTCGTCGACGATGCCACAATCACCAGTCACAAATCACCATTCACCATTCACCATTCACCATTCACCATCCCACAGGAGACCAAACATGGCCGACGCACCCAACATCCTTTGGATCTGCACGGATCAGCAGCGCTTTGACACGATTGGGGCGTTGAACAACCCACATGTGTCGACGCCGAACCTGGATCGGCTGGTAGCGGAAGGTATGGCCTTCGACTATGCCTACTGTCAAAGCCCCATCTGCACGCCCAGCCGCGCCAGCTTCCTCACGGGGACGTACCCTGCCTTCACTCGCAACACGCGCAACGGCAACGATGACGTGTCACCGGGCCACCCGCCGCTGGTGACACGCCTGCTCGCCGATCAAGGATACACCTGCGGCCTCATCGGCAAATTGCACCTCACCAGCGCCTACCGCCGCATCGAAAAGCGCACCGACGACGGCTACAGCTACTGGCAATACAGCCACGCGCCGCGCGATGACTGGTCCACCGGTCACGATTACGCCGATTGGGTACGCGAAAAGGGCGGCAACCTGGCCGAGATGAGCATGAGCCTCGACGGCGTCCCCGCCGAGTTCCACCAGACCACCTGGTGCGCCGAGAAGACCATCGAGTTCATCACCCGCCCGCACAATGGACCGTGGCTGGCCAGCGTCAATATCTACGATCCGCACCCGCCGTTCAATCCGCCCAAGGCGTACCGCGATCTTTTCGATCCGGCGCAGATGCCCGGTCCGCTGTTTCGGGAGAGCGATCTGGAGACACAGCGCAAACTCGAAGCGGTGGATTTCCAGTCCAAAGCGCACACGCCCGACGCGCTAGACATCAAAAGCCCCATTGTGCCGCGTTCGCCGCTCAACGCCGACTGGCTCGACGCCCACGGCGGCGGTGACCGCAGCGCCCGCACGCTGCAAGCGGCCTACTACGCCATGATCAAGCTGATCGACGACCAGGTGGGGCGCGTCCTCGACGCGTTGGAAGAGAGCGGGCAGCGTGAGAACACGGTGATCATCTTCATGAGCGATCACGGCGAGACGTTGGGTGATCACGGGTTGATCCAGAAGGGGGCGCGTTTCTACGAAGGGCTGGTGCGGGTGCCACTGATCCTCTCGTGGCCCGGTCACTTTGTGCAGGGGACGGTGAGCAGTGCGCTGGTGGAATTGACCGATCTGGCGCCCACGTTGTTGGCATTGGCCGGGCAGCCTGTCCCCGCGCACATGCAAGGACGCAGCCTGTTGCCGATCCTCACCGGCGCGAGTGACGACGACGGTCATCGGTCCTTTGTGCGCAGCGAGTACTTCGACGCCCTCGATCACGCCGATCACACCTTCGCCACCATGTACCGCGACCGTCGCTACAAACTGGTGGTCTACCACGGTCACGGGCTGGGCGAACTCTACGATCTGGATCTCGATCCCCACGAATTCACCAATCTGTGGGACGATCCCGCTCACGCCGCGATCAAGAGCGCGCTATTGCTGCGCAGCTTCGACGCGTCCATGCGCGGGATTGTCGATGTAGGCACAGAACGAATTGGGCCGATGTGATACAATGCGCCAAATCCGCGTTCTATTCTCACTTAGGGTGCATTTCAAATTGGGGGCAGGCCAAGTGCCGGGGACTTTTCGCCGCAGCGAGACGGGGTTTTCGCTCTTATCGCCACGTCCATCGTGAAGTCCCCGGCACTTTCGCCCCAAGAATGAAATACACCCTCTCACTTAACGAGACTCGACACCGTACCCATTTCTGTAGTATACTGACCCCTCGCGAACATTTGTTCTTGCGCCCCCAAACAAGGAAGGACGATGCCGTGGCTGTCGAATCCCTCAACCTCAGCGGAGCACCGCTCAAACGTGAGTTCAGTGTCGCCGACGAGTATGTCTACGATCGTCGCGGCCCCATTCGCTGGATCCTCTCTCACCTGCTGCGCTACAAGTGGCTGATCGTCAGCTTTGTCACCGCGGCCATGTTGACCAACGTGCTTTTCTCGTCCATCCCCCGCATCATCGGCCTGGCCTTCGACGAGGTGCTCAAGCCTGACGCCAGTGTGCAGCGGCTGCTCTGGATCGCACTGGCCGCGCTGGGGATCATCCTCGTGCGCGGGCTGCTCGATCTCACCAACGCATTCTCGGTGGAGACGCTGGGCCAACGCCTGGAACGCGACGCCCGCGAGGAACTCTACATCAGCCTGCTGGGCAAGAGTCAGACCTTCCACAACCGGCAGCGGGTGGGCGACATCATGGCCCGCGCCAGCAACGACGTGCGTCAGCTCAACCCGATGATGAACCCCGGCGTCTCCCTGATCACCGAATCGCTCACAGGGATCGTCACGCCGCTGATCTTCATCATCACCATCGATCCGCGGCTGCTCGTCGCGCCCGTGCTCTTTGTGATCGCCTTCGCCTTCGCCCTACGTCGCTACACCAGCGAGTTAAACCCCGTGGCAGGTCTGCAACGTACGCAGTTCGGCGTCCTCAACGCGGGGCTGAATGAGACCATCTCGGGCATCGAAGTGGTGAAGTCGATGGCGCAGGAGGTGCAAGAGCGCAAGAAGTACATGGAGAACGCCAGGCTGTACCGCGACTACTTCGTGCGCCAGGGTGAGATCCAGGCGCGCTACCTGCCGCTGCTGCTGCTCGGCTTCGCGTTGACCGGCGCGTTTGTCCACGGGCTGTATCTCTTTTCCATCGACGAGTTGACCGTGGGCGAACTGGTGGCCTACATGGGGTTGATGGGCGTGTTGCGCTTCCCGGCCTTCATCTCGATCTTTACCTTTTCGCTGGTGCAGCTAGGCCTCTCAGGCGCGGAACGCATCCTCGAACTGATGCGCGAGGAGACCGAACTCGACGAGAACAAAGTGGGCTACGCCGAACCCATGCGCGGTGAAATCGTCTTCGAGAATGTCACGTTCCAGATGGGCTTCAGCGGCGGCAACGTCGTCCCCATCCTCAAGGACGTATCCTTCCGCGCCGCGCCAGGACAGGTGATCGCCATCGTGGGGCAGACGGGTTCGGGCAAGAGCATGCTCACCAAGCTCGTCAACCGCACCTACGATGTCGACGGTGGGCGCATCCTCATCGACGGCGTGGACGTGCGCGACTGGCAGATGGAGGCGCTGCGCTCGCAGATCTCCACCATCGAGCAGGAGATTTTCCTTTTCTCGCGCACGATTGCCCAGAACATCGCCTTCGGCATGTCGCAGAAGGCCGACTTCAGCGCCATCGAAGCCGCGGCCCGCGCCGCCCAGGCCCACGACTTTATCGAAGGCTTCCGCGACGGCTACGAGACTGAAATCGGCGAGCGCGGCGTCACCCTTTCGGGTGGGCAGCGGCAACGCCTGGCCATCGCCCGCGCCCTGCTCACCGATCCGCGCATCCTCATCCTCGACGATTCCACCAGCGCCATCGACAGCGCCACCGAAGACAAGATCCAGCGCGCCATCGACAAAGTGATGGAAGGGCGCACCACCCTGCTCATCACCCACCGCCTCTCCCAGATCCGCCGCGCCGACCACATTCTCGTCCTCGACAAGGGGACGATCGTGGACCAAGGCTCGCACGCGGAACTGATGGAGCGGAGCGCGCTGTACAAGCGGATTTTCGCCAGATATTCGTAATGCGTAATACGTAATGCGTAATTGGTCTACGAAATTGGTTGCCAATTGGCAAGTGACTGCGTCAACGAATTACGCATTACGAATCACGCATTACTCCCCCCACGGAGGACACACATGGGCTTCATCATGGACGGTCTCGACGCCGAGGCGTACGACCGCAGCTATTCGGATCGGGAGTTGCTGGGGCGCATCGGCGGCTACTTTGGCCCGTATCGGGGACAGATGCTGCTGGTGGGCGGGATGATTGTGCTCAATTCGTTGATGGACGCGGCCTTCCCGGTGTTGATCGCCACGGGGTTGGACGTGCTCACCGGCAGCGACAACATTCGCGTCGAGATTTGGAATCGCAGTTGGTGGCTGATCGTGGCGATCTTTCTCACCGGCGTGCTCTCGTGGACGTTCAACTTCGTGCGTCAACGCTACACGGCGCGCACCGTGGGCGACGTGGTCCTCGATCTGCGCGTGGACGCCTTCAACGCCGTGCTGGCGCGCGACATGTCGTTCTACGACGAGTTCTCGTCGGGCAAGATCGTCAGCCGCGTCACGTCGGACACGCAAGACTTCGCCAACGTGGTCACACTGACGCTCAACCTGATCAGCCAGGTGCTGCAGGTGACGGTGGTGGTGGCGATCCTGCTCTTCATCAACGTGCAGTTGGCCTTCATCGCGCTGGCGATTGCGCCGTTGATCATCGGCATCGCCCTGGGCTTCCGCCGCATCGCCCGCCACACCACACAGCAGGCGCGGCGCGTCATCGCGCAGGTGAACGCCAACGTGCAGGAGTCCATCGCTGGCATCACCATCGCCAAGAACTTCCGCCAGGAACAGACGATCTACGACGAGTTCACACGGGTCAACGCGCAGTCGTACCGGCTGAGTTGGCGGCAGGGGCTGGTGTTCAGCTCGATCTTTCCCATCCTCGGCACCGTGGCGGGGATCGGCACCGCGCTGATCCTCTACTTCGGCGGGCGCAGCGTGCTGGCCGGCGCGGTGACGGCGGGGGCGTGGTTCCTCTTCGTGGAGAGCATCAACCTCTTCTGGTTCCCGCTCACCGGTATCGCCTCGTTTTGGAGCCAGTTCCAGTTGGGCATGTCGGCCAGTGAACGTGTCTTCGCGCTGATCGACGCCGAGGCACAGGTGGTGCAGACGGACAATCGGTCTGTCCCCGCGCTGAAGGGACGCATCGAGTTCGAGCACGTCGATTTCCGCTACACCGAGAAGGAGACCGTGCTCCAAAACTTCGATCTCGTCATCCCCGCCGGGCAGACCATCGCCCTGGTGGGCCATACCGGCGCCGGCAAGTCGAGCCTGGGCAAGTTGGTGGCGCGCTTCTACGAGTTCCAGGGCGGGCGGCTGCTCATCGACGATCTCGACATCCGCACCTTCGACCTGGCCGACTACCGGCGTCAACTGGGCATCGTGCCGCAGACGCCCTTCCTCTTTTCGGGGACGGTGGCCGACAACATCCGTTACGGCAACCCAGAGGCCAGCGACGCCGAAGTGGAAGCCGTGGCGCGGCGCGTGGGTGGCGGCGACTGGGTGGACGCCCTGCCGCAAGGGCTGGAGACGCCGATCAGCGAGCAGGGACGGGGCATCTCGATGGGGCAGCGCCAGTTGGTGGCGCTGGCGCGTGTACTGCTGCAAGATCCGGCCATCGTCATCCTCGACGAAGCCACCGCCAGCATCGATCCGCTCACCGAAGCGCAGATCCAGGAAGGGCTGGAAGTCGTCCTGCGCCAGCGGACGGCCATCGTCATCGCCCATCGACTGTCCACGATTCGGGCGGCGGATCGCATCATCGTCCTGCGCAAGGGAGATCATCGAAGAGGGCGATCACGACGTGCTCATGGCGCAGCGCGGACACTACGCCGAACTCTACAATACCTACTTCCGCCACCAGAGTTTGTCCTATGTGGCGGGGGTGGAAGACGGCGCGCCGGTTGGGCAGTTGACTGGCTAGTACAGAGCGGCGCAGATGAGTCGCTGTATTCAGTTGAAATGCGGAGTGAGCACGCCCTCGTGCGGCTGTTACCCGGTAGACCCGCACGAGGGCGTGCTCACTCCGCAGGATTTCATGGACTCTTTTCGGCCACCATGTCTAGAACGGGGAGGTCAACGTGATGGAATGCCGTATCGGCTGTGGCGCTTGCTGCATCGCCCCCTCAATCTCCTCGCCCATCCCCGGTATGCCCAACGGCAAGCCCGCCGGTGTGCGCTGTATTCAGCTCACCGACGACAACCGCTGCAAGCTCTTCGGCCTGCCCGAACGGCCTGTTGTGTGTGCGGCTGCGTCCACAGCCCGAGATGTGCGGCGCCAATCGCGAAGATGCGTTGCGTTACCTGATCGAACTCGAAACGCTGACCGCGCCGGGACGTAAGGCACCTTAGGACATCTCAGGAGATTACAGAGTTTTTGATCCACTTGTTCTTTTCTGTCTTCGTGTTTCTTCGTGTGCCTTCGTGGATCATTATTTCTCTGGTTTTTCCTAAGCATTCTTTTCTTGAAGAACAACCGGTTTCCATCTACAATGAAGCCACTTTTTGAGACAACAAATGTTGTCTTCGACGTCCACGATCATCCCAACAGGGACGGAACACACTGCGTTTCCACTGCTTCTACCGTTCCTCGCCGGACACCCCCAGGCGGAGTTGCACATGATGCTGTACACCCGACACCTACGCCTTTTCGCGATGTTGCTACTGCTGGCAACCCTTGCGGCAGGCTGCAACGATGAGCCGGAAACGGTATTCGCGCCTGTCCCCACCGCCGCGTCTGTGATCGAACCCACGGATCAGGGGACCCCCGAGGACGCTCCGCCCCCCACGGCAGCGCCCACCGAAAGCCCAACCGCCATCCCCTCGCCCACGCCGTTCCCCGAGCCGGAGATCGTGCTACCAGCGCCGCTCTATTTCCTGGTGGACGGCCAGATCCAACGATTGGAGACAGACGGCGTCACCCTCACCCAGTTGACGCAAGAAGCCGCACCCATCACCGATTTCGACGTGTCGCCCATCGACGCCCGCCTCGTCTACGTGACAGACAACCTGCTCATCGAGGCCAACCCGCAGTACGGCACGCGCATCGTCAAGGTGACCGGTGGCATGGTCGATCCCAACGAGCCGGGCGACTACGTGACCCAACGCATCGCCAATCCGCGCTTCTCGCCCGACGGCAACCAGATCGCGTTCGGGCTGAACGGCGTCAACCTGGTCCCCGCGGGCGAGGAAGGCGAGGCAACGCTGCTCCTGCCCAGCGATCCCTACCCAGATCCCAACAACCCGCCCCGCTCCAACGTGCGCTTCTTCTACCCGCGCAGTTGGTCGCCCGACGGCAGCCTGCTGCTGGTGGAATTCAGCTACTGGCCCGAAGCCGGCGGCCTGGCGATCCTGAATGTGGCTGATGGCGCACTTACCGAATTGACCAACGACGATCCCAACGCGCCGATCTGCTGTGATTGGACCTGGAGCCGTGACGGCGCGCAGGGCTTCATTGCCAGCAACCTGCTCGCCTATGGCACGCCCGGCCTCTCGCAGATCGACGTAGCATCCGGCGCGGTCAGCCTGATTCTCCCCGGCTTCCCCAACGGAGAGGTTACGGCAGACAGCCCACTGCGCCTTTTCCGTGGCCCGCACCAGACCAACGACAGCGCGCTGCTCACCTTTGTCAGCGAACAGGCGAGGATGGAAGATCCCGTTGCATACGTCATGGCGCAGGTGGACAGCGAAGAAATTGTACCGCTGCGCGACGATCCGTTCGACACCATCGGCGATCTGCTGTGGCGCGCGACGGAAGCGGCGCGGCTGTGGTGATGATCACCGAACCGGGGCCGTTGGGCTTTGCAGGGCCGATCCACTGGTTGCCTGCCGACGGCGGCCCGGCCATCGAACTACCCGCCGTGGGTGAAGATCTACAGTGGGGACCATCGGCAACGACGCCCGCTGCCCCCACACGCGACGCCGAAGACAGCCAACAGCCGGCGCGCGACGACGGCGCCCCGAACGGCGCCGCCACCTTCACCGCACAAGTGCTGCTCAATGTGCGCAGTGGACCAAGCACAGCCTTCCCCATCATCGGCGAACTGGCGGCAGACGAAGCCACGCGCATCACCGGCATCTCGCCCGACGGCGGCTGGTGGCAGATCCTCTACCCGCCCGGCACTGAAACCCGCGCCTGGGTAACCGGCGATCCTGAATTCGGCGCCGCCACCAACGCCGACGATGTGGCTGTGGTGACGCCGCCGCCGTTACCGCGCTCGGTTGGGCGCGTCTTCTACTCAGCGCCCAACGCAGACGGCGTACAGTCGATCTTTGCGCACAGCCTGGCGCCGGGCGCGCCCACGGAGCTAGTGCTGGCCGACGCGTCGCAGCCTGCGCTCAGCCCCAACGGCGCCCGACTGGCGCTGCGCAGCACGCGCAGCGATCTACTGGGCATCGGCGTGCTTGATCTGGCCGGCGCGCAGTTGACAGGCGTCACCAGTCATCTGGAAGACAGCCTCGCCAACTGGAGCCCCGACGGCAGCAGCCTCGTCTTTGCCAGCACCCGCCACGGCGACCGGCGTTGGCGTGTCTACGTGGCCCCGGCTGACGGCGGCCAGACGGCGCAGGAGGTTCGCTTCGGGCTAGATCCCGATTGGCACCCCACCGCCGATGTGATCGTCTTCAAAGGTTGCGATGATCGCGGTGAAGCCTGCGGCCTGTGGACGATGACGAGCGACGGCGGCAACCCACGCGCGCTGACAGACAACGTCACCGACTCGCGGCCTGTATGGTCGGCCAACGGACGCACCATTGTCTTCATGAGCGAATCGCGCCACGGCAACTGGGAGATCTACAGCCTCAACGCCGCCAATGGCGCCGTCACCCGCCTCACCGAAGACAGCGCCCTCGACGGCCTGCCCACCGTCAGCCCCGACAGCAGCCGCGTGGCCTTCGTGAGCAACCGCGGCGGCTCGTGGGGCGTGTGGGTTGTCCCCATCACCGGGGGGACGGCGCAACGGGTGTTTGAGATCGGGCCGGATCTGCCGAATTGGCTGGAGCAGGGGATTGATTGGGCGGAGTAGAAGGCAAAGTGCAAAAGGCAAAAACGTCGACACCGATGTAAGCCATCGGTGTCGACGTTTTTTATTGCATCATCCCACTATCTCATCATCTTCGTTTCCCCAGCGCCCAGAGTGCAAGAAGCACCACCAACGTTCCCGCAGACGTAGCCGCGCCGGCAGTGCGGATCGGCGTGCTGCCCATGCGCAGGTCGATGGTGTGGCGTCCAGCGAGGACATCCACTTCGACGAGGCCGTAGGGTGGGGAGACGCGATGGGGGATGGGTTCGCCGTCGATGCGGGCCTGCCAGCCGGGGTGCTCGTAGACGCGGATCTGCACAACGCCGGGCGTGGACATCTCCACTTCGCCGCCGAAGCTGTGACCGCGGCTGTCGTGGCTGAGGATCGTCCCCTGGCCGCTGAGGATGGCGAGACGTTCGAGTTTGTCGTTGCTGAAGTCTGTATCCTCGTATTGGGGCGTCATGGGCGAGACGTCGAACGTCTCTTCCACCTGGCGCGTGTAGCCGTACATGTCTGGGTGCTGCGTCTCGAACTCGAAGACAGCGCGGCCGTCTTCGCGCCAGGGTTCGATGGGCTGCAATGCCGCAGGGCGAGCGTAGGTGAAGCTCGCCAGCATCACGAGGACGCCTGTCACCAGCGCACCGCCCAACGCTTCCTCTGTGTCGACCTCTGTGTCGACCTCTGTGTCGACCGCAGCCAACATGCGCGCCAGGATCAGCCCACCCGCAGCGCTGATCGTCAACGCCGCCAGCCCCAACAATCGCCACGGAAACTGGATCACCGATGCCTGCGGCGCGATTTGCCAGAGCGGCGCGGCCCACGGCGTCATCGCCAGTAGGATGGCAGCCGTCGCCGCCAACAGGAACCCCGCAATCGGGCGCCATGCGGCGTCTTCGTCGTCTTTTCGTCGCCACAGAAGCCCGATCCCCGCCAGCGCCACGATCAACGGGATCACACCCACCTGAAAGCCCATGCCGTCGTTCGCCCCGGTTGGGTCGTCGGAGTAGCCGTACCCCCAAAACGAATCGAAGAACTGCCCCCAGTAAACAAAATGACGCTGGTATTGGTAGGTCTGCTCGACGAAGGTTTCCTGGTTGAGCAGCGGCCCTTCGGCCAACAGCGGCAGGATGAAGACCACAGCCAACAGCAGCCCGGCGATCCCAGCGGCGGCAGCTTGTGCTGTCCGCGCGAGCCAGGGCGAAGCGGCGGAATCGGTGCGCTGTACATGCCACAACCGGAACAGCACAAAGACCACGAGCAGCGGCGTGAAGGTGATCAGCGCGATCACGTGCGTCATCAGTAGCGCGCCCAACACGGCGGCGGCAACCAGGAGCCGTCCTTGCCAACCGCGGCGCGCCCCACCCACGATCAGCCGGTCGAACGCCCAGAACGCCCACGGAAACCAGGCCAGCAGCATCGTCTCCGCCAGCGCGGCGCGCACGTACATGTCGAGCAGCCGGTAGGGGATGAAGATGTAGAGGAGGGCGGCGAGGAGGGCAGCGAGTTGCGAATTGCGAGGTGCGAACTGCGAATTTTGGCCTGTGGGTGGCGCGGGCGCGGACCAGGCGCGCACGAGGATGTACATGCCCCAGGCCGCGGCAGCTGTGGAGACGAACCAGGTCAGTTTGACGGCATTGGTGATCCCCGCGCCCAGCAGGATGAAGATCTCGGCCACGTAGAAGGCGAAGGGCGCCTGGATCACAAAGGTGGGGTAGCCGTAGCCCTGCGAATGGTGCATGGCCCAGCGCGGCCACAGCGCGCCGTCGCGGATCGCCTCATCGAACATGCTCACGAAGAAGACGCTGTGCCGCCCATCGTGCGCGCTGTAGAAATAGCCGTCACTCAGCAGCGGCGCCAGCGCGAAGGCGGTCAACGCCAGCAGCAGGATTAGGATGGGATCGAGACGGCGGAGGATGTTCATGGTTGGGTGGAGAAGGTGATTGGTGATTTGTGATTGGTGATTAGGCTTGTCCATGCGTTTGTGAATGGATAAACCAGAGCCTGGTCGAGCATGAGGCAGCCTCCCTTCGGTCTCGAATTCCGAGACCAAATCACCAATCACCAATCCTAAAACCTCGTAAAGCAGATCGGCTTCTGCGGCCAGGCAAAGAGACGATCCAGCAGCGGCAGCAGTTCCGGTTTGTCCAGCGTGGCCAGGCCATTGCGGGTGAGCCAGGCCAACGAGACAGCGCCGACGATGAGCGACGAGAAGTCGCGCACGTGCAGGCGCAGCGTCACGTCCGCGGCGCCGCCGGGGACGACTTCGGCGTGGCCCTCGGTGACATGGAGCACGGTGTCGCCGGCGTTTTCGGGCAGGAAGTCGTCTTCGATGGAGAGGCGCAGGCGCACGCTCTGGCCGTTGAAGTTGTGATCGTTCAACGCGGCGAAGAGACCCCGTGTGTCCACCACACGCGCCATCAGGCCCAGGCCTTGGGCGCTGGCCTCATGGTAAAGATTGACGATGTTGCCGCTGCCGTTGCGCGGATCGTTGAGCAGCAGGTGGAAGTACTCGTCCTGTGTGTTGACGACGACGCGGCCGATCTGGTCGGCCAGACGATGTAGGAATCCGAGCAGTTCACGCATGGCCGCGGCCTCGGTGTAGGCAAGTTCCACCACCAACACGTCGTTGGCCAGGAAGTTCCCCGGTGTGGTCAGGAATTTGTAGATCAGATAGCCCTGCACCGCGCCACCATCGCGGTAGACGAGAATCTGCTGATCGGCGGCATCGAAAAAGCGGTCGAAGTCGGTGAGGCGACGGTGTACCATGCCATTGGTGATGGCGGCGTAACCGTTGTAGCAGTCGAGCAGATCGGCCTGATCCTCCTTGACGGCATAGCGCACATGATCGGTCTCCCCGCGGGGCAGGCCGGCAGGCAAAATTCGGAACTGATTTTGGAGCGTGGCGTAGCCGTAGCCCATTTTGCGGTAGAAATCGGGGCGGAACGGGTAGAGCCAGGTGAGCGACTGCCCCTTGCTGCGGCTATCGCGCACGTAGTTCTGCAAGAGGTGGAACGCCGCCCGCCGTTTCCGGTGCAGCAGACCCACGGCCACGCCGCCAATGCCGCTCACCGTCACCGGGCGGTCGCGCACTGTCATCAAGAAATCGTAGTGCTGGTACGCACCCATCAACACGTCGTCGTCGAAGACGCCCCAAAAGTGGACGTGTTCGCGTGCAAAGCTGTATTGGTAACCTTCCAGCCACTGTTCCGGCGTCATCTGCACGCCCGGATACGCTTCTGCGCCGATGTTGGCGTAGAGCGGAGATCAGATTCAGAAAGTAGTCTTACGTTTGTCATAGTCTTCGGGATCGAAGAATGAATGAAGAATAATGATTGGGCGGCCACACTCACGCGAGATGCACAGGTATCCCGTCGCTCATCTCTACCCATTCATCATTCTTTGTTCATTTCCTACGCGCCCACCCTTTCTAAGAACCGCACATCATTGCTGAAGAAGTAACGAATGTCGTCCACGCCCAGTTTGAGCATGGCGGAACGTTCGACGCCCATGCCGAAGGCGTACCCACTGAAGACAGCCGGATCGTAGCCACCGTTGGCCAAGACGAGCGGGTTGACCATCCCTGCGCCCATGATTTCGAGCCAACCGGTGTACTTGCACACACGGCAGCCCTTGCCGCCGCAGAGGACGCAGTCCACGTCCACTTCCACGCTGGGTTCGGTGAAGGGGAAGTAGCTCTTGCGGAAGCGCAGCTTGCGCCCTTCGCCGAACATCTGGTTGGCGAAGGCTACCACCGTCCCCTTGAGATCACTGAACGTGATGTTCGGGCCGACAACAAGACCCTCGACCTGGTGGAACATCATCTCAGAGCGCGGTGACGTCTTCGTAGCGGAAGCACTTGCCGGGGAGGACGACGCGAATCGGCTCTGGGCAATACTCGCGCATGGCGTGGATCTGGCCTGGGCTGGTGTGCGTGCGCAACAGCACGCCCGGTGTGGTGGTGTAGAAGGTGTCCCACATGTCGCGGGCCGGGTGACCGTCGGGCATGTTGAGCAGCTCGAAGTTCATCTCGTCGGTCTCCACTTCGGCGCGTCGTAGACCTGGAAGCCCATCTGCGTGAAGATGGCGTTGATGTCGCGCAGGGCGGCGTTGCTGGGGTGGATCTTGCCCACGTTCTGCGGGCGCCCCGGCAACGTGACGTCGATGCCTTCGGCGGAGAGCGCGGCTTCCATCTCGGCATCGGCGATGGCGGCCTGCCGCGCCTCCAGGGCCGCGGTGAGCGCCGTCTTCACCTTGTTGGCGGCCTGGCCGATCAACGGACGTTCCTCGGCGGGCAGTTGACCGATGCCCGCCAGCGCATTGGTCAACGCGCCCTTGCGGCCCAGGAAATCGCGAAACCAGGCTTCGGTCTCAGCGGTGGTGTTTAAGCCGGTCAGTTTTGCCTCAGCTTCGGCCTGAAGTGATTTGAGTTTATCGACGAGTGCGCTCATTTTTTCTCTCCTTGTGTTGCATGTTGCGTGTTGCATGTTGCGTGTGCGTGGTGCGTGTGCGTAGTGCGTAGTGCGTGGTGCGTGTACCAATGGAGAAATGCGTGTACATTGGCAAGCTATTTTGAGACCGATGTTACTGGGGATCTCAATTAGCCCAATGTAGAACCAGTGTCTCTACTGGTACACGCACCACGTACCACGCACTACATCTCTCCCCCACAAAAAAAGCACCCACATCCATCAGGACGAGGTGCTCGCTCGCGGTGCCACCTGATTTCCCAGCGGATCGCGGATCCGTGGGCGCTCATGTCCCGGTAACGGTGGGGGCCGAAGACGCCTACTGCTCGCGGTTCAGCGTCTCAACTCAGGAGTGAATTCGAGGATGCGGGGCCGAAGCGCCTTTGCAGCCGGTGGGGCGCTCTCTCTGACGGTCGGCCATCCTCCACGTTCTCCGTCGCAGTTGTTCAGGATTCTAATCCTAAGCCAAAGGCGCAGTGATGTCAATGAAATAAGCATGTCGAACATACAAACGGTCACATGACCGAAGAGATGACCGCCCGCACTGAGCGATGTGACCCGCTTTCGCTAAACTGGCGCCATCCACACGATGTTGCACCCGCGCCGAGAAAGCGTCTATGATGGATGTCATGAATACACGTACACACGCTGTTGGTTCCACGATTGAATCAAACGACGGCAACCTGGCCAACGTCGCTGCCCTGGTGATGGTGGCGATCCTGTCGGTCGTCATCCTCAGCGACTGGCAATCGTGGCAGGAAAGTGGACCTCAACTGGGGTTGATGATCCTCTTTGCGATGGTCATGGTGGCGCGCACAGACGATCATCGGTCGCCGCGCCAGATGCATCTCTACATCTCGGTGCAGACGTTGATCGTCTCGCTGGCGATGCTACAAGATACAGTCTTCTTGCTACTCTTCTTCGTCCTCAGCGCGCAGGCGATGGTGGGCTTGCCCACGCGCGCTGGGCTGCGTTGGATTGCGCTGTTCGCCGTGATCACAGTGGCCGGCAACTTCTACAACGACTTTGAGTTGGTCCCCGATCTGATCAATTCGCTGATCAACTGCGCCGGGTTCCTCTTCTTTGGCGCATTCGGCAACGCCTTGATGCGCGCCGAAACGGCCCGCGCCGAAAGCCAACAACTACTGCTTGAACTACAAGAAGCACACGGTCAGCTCCAGGCATATGCCGAACGTGTGGAAACCCTGGCCGTGGCCGAGGAACGCAACCGCCTCTCTCGAGAAATGCACGACACGCTGGGCCACCGGCTCACCGTGTCGATTGTGCAATTGGAAGGCGCCGGTCGTCTTTTGGACCGAGACCCGAATCGCGCCGGGCAGATGATCCAGACAGTGCGCAGCGAACTTGTCGACGGGCTGGCCGATCTGCGGCAGACGTTGGCCGCGCTGCGCAACCCCATCGTCTCCGGCGACAGCCTGCCCAACGCCCTGCACAAGCTGACAGTGGACTTTGAACGCGCCACACAATTGACCATCCAGACCGACTTCCCCACCACCTGGCCCGAGTTGACCGAAGCACAGGCGCTCACCATCTACCGCATGGCCCAAGAAGCGTTGACCAACGTCCAGCGCCACGCCGGCGCGCGTACGGTGCGCCTTTCGCTGCAACAGCAGAACGGCGGTGTGCGCGTCCAGATCGAGGACGACGGGCGCGGCTTTGATCCTGTCCGCGAGGCGCCGGGGATCGGCCTGCGTGGGATGCGTGAACGCGCCCTGCAATTACAAGGAACGGTCGACATCGAATCTCAACCGCAACAGGGATCGCGCCTCACCCTGACACTGCCGATCCCACAGGAGACGCTCCATGTCTGACGCCAAACCGATCCGCATTCTGCTGGTGGACGATCAACGCCTGATGCGCGAGGGCGTGCGCATCCTGCTCGATCTGGAGCCGGATCTGGAAGTGGTGGGCGAAGTGGCCGACGGGCGCGCCGCCATCACTGCCTACGCCCAACTGCGCCCAGACGTGGTCCTCATGGACATTCGCATGCCCGAGTTGGATGGCGTGGAAGCCACGCGGCGCATCGTGACGGACGATCCGGCGGCGCGGGTGATCATTCTCACCACGTTCGACGATGACGAATACGTTTTCGAGGGGGTGCGGGCTGGGGCGCTGGGCTACATGCTCAAAGCGGCATCCGGCGAGGAGTTGGCCGACGCCGTACGCACCGTCGCCGCCGGCGGAGGATTGATCGAGCCATCGGTGGCGCGGCGGGTGATGGCGGAATTCGCCCGCATCTCGCGTCCTTCGCAGGAGCGCGTGGAAAGCCTACTCGAACCACTCTCCGACCGCGAGTTAGACATCCACAAACTGTTGGCGTTGGGCCTGGCCAACCGTGAAATCGCTGATCGGCTGCACCTGGCTGAAGGCACGGTGAAGAATTACGTCTCCTCCGTGATGCAGAAGCTCAACGTGCGAGATCGCACGCAAGCAGCCCTGCGCGCCCGCGAACTCGGGTTGATCTGAGTCATTCACGCGCTGTCTGCGCCGCAGTAGATGGGAACTAAGGCCCCCAATCCACCGCTTGCTCAGCCTGAAATGCATAGTCGATGGGCAGGTCCACCGGCAGTTGCTGTAGGTTGCCGCCGCTGCCATCCATCACCCAGATCCCCCAACTGCCGCCCCGATTGCTCAAAAAGACAATCCACTGCCCATCGGGACTCCAGGCGGGGGCCACGTTGTTGGGCTGCTGGCCGATGGGTGGGCGGGTCAACGCGCCGACGCCGCTGCCATCCGCATTGGCTGCGAAGATCTCCCAATGTGTGCCTTCCTGGCTTTGGAAGACGACGCGACCGGCGCCGGGTTGCCAGTCAGGGTCCTGGAAGCGAAACTCGTCAATCAATGGCTGTGTCTGCGCGTCCGGTATATCTTGTGTTACCTGCAACCCGGCATCGCTCTGGTACACGATACCCCACGGGTGCCAATCCGGCGCGTTGGCGCTGTTGAGGCTGGCGATATCGCGGTAATCGTTGCCGTTGGTGTCGACGCGGGCCAGGTTGCGCTGCCAACGCGTCGTCAAACGGGCATTGAACTGTGGCGGCGGCGGATCGGCCAGGCACAGAAATCCGACATCGTAGCACTGCGTTTCGCCGGTGATGTGACTGAAGAGCACATACCGTCCATCGGGGCTCCACTTGGGCGTGCGTGGGTTGTTGCCGACATAGATTCGTCGTTCGTTGCCCCCGTTGATGTCGATAAGATAGACGCCGGTCTCGCCGCCACCGCGCACAAAGGCCACTGTGCTGCCGTCGGGGCTGATGGCCGGATCGGTGCCGCTGGTCAACGCTTGTAGATCCCCTGTTCCCAGATCATAGCGATAGATTGTGCCGCCGTTGCGCTCCTGAAAGACCAACTGCCCCACCAATCCATTGGCCGGGGCAGCTTGCGGTTGCGCTTGGGTTGTCTGCACAGTGGACGGCAGCGACGCTGCCACCGCGGGTGACGTCGTCTCTGTGGACACGGGTAGTTCTGTCACCGGCACGCTGACTTCCACCAGTGTGGCAAAAATCCAGCCCGCGCCTTGCGGTGTCTGAATCCGCAACCAGTCGCCGGCCTCGTTGCGCCCAAGGACGGCTGTCTGCGCGCCCTGCACCAAAGCGCCGACGATGTCGAAATCGGTGCCGGGGCCGCCGCGCACGTTGGCGCCTTCTACGATCACCGTGGCGCTTGGTCCGTCGATGGTGACGGCAGTGGTTGCCGTGGGCGCTATCGTGGGCGGCAGTGCAACGGGCGCAGCGTTCTGCGCGTCTGTTGTTGGCAGCGGAATCGGTGTGGCAGGGATGCGTGTTGGGAACGGCGTCACCGGGCGCTCGGCCTCGGCCAGCATCGTCGCCACGATAGATGGGCTGAACGATTCGTCCACCGTTTCTAACTCTTCGGGATCGCCGAAGATCTGCACCGCGCCCACAGCAATCCAGCCGGAGCGCCCGTCTTCGAGGTAGGCGGCATACCAGGCGCCATCGCCGGAACGGCCGGTGATGGTCATGGTTGTGCCGGCAGGCAAGCTCTGGATCAGCGCGCCGTTGGGCGATGCGAAGAAGCCGGCCCCAGCGCCGCCCACGATCCCCAGCGAAGTGGGGTTTGTCAACGGGACGTCGGACAGGGCGCGACGGAGCGCGCTTTCGATGGCAGCGGTGGACTGTGTCGGCGTTGAAGTGGGTGTCGAAGTGGGTGTCGCGTCGGCATCCGCCTGCGCCGCAATTTGCGTGGCCAGCCGCGCCTGCAAGGAGACGCCGCCATCGCTCGCGCTGACATCGGGCGACGGCGTCAGCGTAGGCGCAACGAAGACAGGCGTCGGCTGTTCAACGCGATCCCCGGGCGGCAATGGCGTGGGCGCACTACGCCCAGGCGGGCCACCACAACCGGAGAAGATCAACGCGGCCCAGATCAAGGTGACAACGGAGATCCAGCTATGACGTTTCAGCAACGCACGGACCATCACATAACGGCCTTTGCAAGTGTTCACTCAGAATTACTCATAACGCAGCGCGTCGATTGGGTTGAGTCGGCTGGCGCGGTACGCCGGGTAAATGCCGAAGAAGAGACCCACCGCCATCGAGAAAAGAATGGAGATGAGAATGGCGTCAACACCGACGACGGCACTGAAACTATCCAACAGTGAACTGATCGCCTGCGCGCCGCCGGAACCGAGGGCGATGCCAAGCAGGCCACCGAAGACGGCCAGGGTGATCGCTTCGATCAGGAACTGGCCGAGGATGTCTTTACGTTTGGCGCCAACGGCTTTGCGCAGCCCGATCTCGCGCGTCCGCTCGGTGACGCTGACAAGCATGATGTTCATGATACCGATGCCGCCTACCAGCAGGCTGATCCCGGCGATGGCGCCGAGGAAGAGCGTCAACGCGCCCAAGATGTCACCGAAAATGGAAATCAGGTCGGTCTGGTTGATGACGCTGAAATCGTCTTCGTCGAGGTAGGCGATGCCGTGACGTTCACGCAACACTTCGGCGATCTGTTCACTGGCGGCATCCATGCGGTCGGCGTCGCCCACCGACGCGTAGATCACGTTGACCTGGTAATCGCCGCTGACCGTTTTGCGGCGGAAAAGACGATCCTGCGCGGTGGTAAGCGGAATCAGGATGCTCTCGTCCTGGTTGCCGAAGGCGCTGCCGCCACGTTCTTCCATCACACCGATCACGCGGAAGACGAGGTTGTTGACGCGAATCGTCTGCTCGATGGGGTATTCACCCGGCTCGAAGAGGTTGCGGTATGCCTCGATGCCGATCACGGCCACACGCGAACGTTCCTGCAAATCGGTCTGGGCAATGAAGTCGCCCTCGATGGTCTGCCACGAGCGCACATCCTGGTAGGCAGGGGTGATACCACTCACCGAGGCGCGAAAGCTCTTCTTGCCCCGCGACACCGTGGTGCTGCCGCTGACTTCCGGCGCTACGGCCACCACATCAGGCACTTGGAGCGGGTTGCCGATGGCATCAGAGTCGCCCATCGTCAGAATGCCCGCCGAGCCGCTCCTGGCGCTGGGCGGTCCTTCGCTGAGTTGGCCCGGCACCACGAAGAGCAGATTCGTCCCCGCGCTGGCAAACTGATCGGTGACGTATTTCTCCACGCCACGACCAATCGACATCAGCGCGATCACCGCGCCCACGCCGATGATGATGCCCAACATGGTCAGTATACTGCGTAGTTTGTTGGCGGCCAGCGCCCGCATGGCAATTCGGAGCGATTCGATAATATTCATGGTGCGTATCTCGTCCTACGGTTCTAATCGAAATGTGGAGATGATCAACCAAACGCCACGTCGGTGGACAACTCCAGTTCAGGGACAAATTCGGACCCGGCTTCCATCCACTGACCATCGGGGCCGCGGCGTTCGTCGCGCTCAATCTGCCCATCGCGGATATGGATCACCCGCTGGCAGTAATCCGCAGTCTCTGGATCGTGGGTGACAAAGACGATTGTCATGCCGCGTTCCTGGTTTAGGCGTTGGAAGAGCTTCATGATCTCGTCGCTGGTCTTGGTGTCGAGGTTACCTGTCGGCTCGTCGGCCAGAATCATCTTGGGGCGGTTGATCAAGGCGCGGGCAATCGCCACACGTTGCTGCTGACCGCCGGAAAGCTCGTTGGGTTTGTGATCAACACGATCCCCCAACCCCACAAGTTGCAGCGACTCAACCGCGCGCTGATGACGCTCGCGCCCACTGATACCGGCGTAGATCAGCGGCAGTTCCACGTTGGCCAGCGCCGACGTACGCGAGAGCAGATTGAAGCTCTGAAAGACGAATCCGATCTTCTTGCTGCGGATCGCCGCCAGTTGATCGTCCTGCAAACGGCTCACATCGGTGCCGTCGAGTCGATAGACGCCGGCCGAGGGGACATCGAGACAACCGACAATGTTCATCAGCGTCGATTTGCCGCTGCCGCTCGGCCCCATGATGGCCACCATTTCGCCAGGCATAATGTCCAGATTGGTGCCACGCAACGCCTTGACTTCCATCTCACCCATCTGGTAGGTCTTGGTCAGCCCACGCGCTTGCACCACCGGCACTGGGCCTTCGTCTTTGACGCCGTTGCCGTTGGCGCCGTTCTTAGAGAAGAGTTGTTTGAACATCAATTCCCCCCAAACAACGCGCCACGAAGTTGATCCTCTGTCGACGTGCGGATCAGGGCGACCTCGTCGCTGTCGGCCAGCCCAGCCACAACCTGGCTAAAGCGATCATTGCGCAGGCCCAGTTCGATCTCCTGCAAGGCCGGTGTGCCGCCGATCATCTTCTGCACGAAAGCCTGACCTGTCTCACGGTCCAACTGGATGTAGCGATTCGGCACCAGGAGGACGTTATCGACCTGGGCCGTGGTGATGATGGCTGTGGCGCTCATGCCTGCCTTGAGCTGGGCGTCGGTCTGATTGGGGACGATCTCCACCTCGTAGGCGACCACGCCACCCACATCGCTGGCGGTGGGCGACACACGCACCACTTCGCCGGTGATATCGGCGTCGGGCAAAGCGTCGAGGCTGAGGCGCACGGTCTGGCCCACCTGCACCTGGCGCACATCCAACTCGTCTACGAGGACGGTCATGTGGAAGCTATCCAGATCGGTGAGGTTGATGGCCGGCAAACTGCCCCCGTACAGCTCACCCTGCCGCACGTTAACCGCGCTCACCACGCCGGTGAAAGGCGCAAAGACACGGGCGTTGTCGAGGTTGCGTTCGGCCTGGATCTTGCTCAGTTCGGCCTGGCGTACCTGGGCACGCGAAATTTCGAGATCTTCTTCCGAAGGCCCTTGCACCAGCGTATCGAGGGTGTTTTGGGCGGTGATCAACTGGCTACGCGCCTGGCGCAAACTAAGTTCCGCCTGCGCAATCTGGCTCAAAGACTGAGCAATTTGCGCTTCGGTGGCGCCCCGCTGCGTAACAGCCAACTGTGCTTTGGCCACCTCAAAAGAAATAGTAGCCGATTCGAGTTGAGCGGCCTGCGGCAGCGCGCCAACGTTGGGCAGGCCGCGCACCTGATCATAGGCCTGCTGCGCCTGACGCACACTAGTCTCAGCCTGACGCACCTGGGCTTCCTGCACCGCCAATTCTTCGGGCGTCGCGCCGGCCAGGAGTTGACGGTAGCTGGCCTGAGCGCTGGCCAATGCCGCTTCGGAACTGGCTACGCTGGCCTGGGCCACTGTCACCGAAGCCTGGGCCGCAGCCAGATCATTTTCACTAGGCGGTGTTTCCAGCTTTTGAGCTGGGCCTGGCTGATCTGCAACGAAACGTTCGCTTGCTCCAGCGCCAGTTCGATGTCGCTGGTGTCGAGTTGAGCCAGTAACTGGCCCTCGGCCACCGACTGGCCCACGCTCACAAGCACCTGTGATGCGCGCCCCGCCGAGCGAAACGACAGGGAAACCTGCGATTCGGGTTCGATGCTACCGGTGGCGCTCACCGTGCTGTTGATCGAGCCACGTTCAACCGCAACGATTTCGTAAGTGGGTTCCTCGGCTGCGGAAGCCTGCATTTCGCTGAACCGCTGGTAGCCAAACCAGGCTACGCCGGCCAGCACGATCAAGATGAAGAGGGTTGTGATCAGACGTCGCATGTTTTTGTCCTACTAGGGTTCGGCGTACAGAGATGGGTACGTTTTCGAGCACAGACACTATCTACTACGCACAAGGATGGCAAAAGTTGCATTTTGCTGAACAGGTTAAATCAAGCCGCTGTCCAGGTATGTAAGCTCAAGCCTCTAGTTTTTAATTCAGTTCATAAACAGAGCAACGCGGTAGTGTCTACTTTTAGACACGTTGTCCAAAAAGAGTATAATGAGCGAGATCTTTGCTGTCAAAACTGAGCCTGTCTCAACGCACTTTCGATCTATCCTGAAATCTTGGACGACGATCCTGTTTAGTGATGATCAGATCGCACGCATGTGAGGAAATCGTGACCACCATCGACCGCAGAACAGTTCGTACGCGCGCCCTGTTGCGCAATGCCCTTGTCAACTGGATGTTGGAGAAAGAATACGACGACATCAGCGTCCAGGACATCACCGACCGGGCCAATTTGGGGCGCGCAACTTTCTACTTACACTACAAAGATAAGGACGATCTGCTGCTTTCGATGCTGGATGAGCTTCACGACGAATTGCTGGCGCGCATTCATCAACAGATCCGCAGCCAAGGCTTCGACGGGCCGCCGCCGATCCAGTTGGTCTTCGAGCACGCGGCCGAAAACAGCGATCTGTACAAAGTCGTGCTCAGCGGTGCAGGGAAGACGGCGATCCTGACGCGGACGCGCGACACCATCGTCTCGATGTTGCAGAAGTTCGTCACTGCCGTGGGGAAGGCCCCGCAGATCCCCGTAGAAGTGACGGCCGTCTACCTGGCGGGTGCGCAGATGCACCTGATCGGCTGGTGGTTGGAGAACGATCTGCCCTATTCGGTGGAAGAGATGGTGCGCATGTACCACCTCCTCACCGTCTACGGCGTGATGCCGATGTTGGGCATTCACGATCCGAAGTGGGGGCCGGATGCGGATTTTGTGGGGAATTTGCTGAAGAACGGGGACAATGCACAGACGTAAGGGACACGGATTTCAGGACTACGCGGACGACAGAGGTAAGCACGCCTCCCTGTTCATCTGATACTCCTGAAAGTCTGCGGAATCCGTGTCCGCCGTTTTCTCTTCACTGTCACAACTTTCATCCACTGGATCGAGCGTCACGCCCCCGAGCCGCTGTGTCCCCAGGCGTTCTGCCGTGGCGGCGATCAGGCTGTAGAAGTCTGCCGTAGAATTCACCTGCACCAATCCCAAGTGTAGATCGCGGATACCGCTGTACCCCTTGAGGTAACGCACGATGTGTTTGCGCACCAGGACCAGCGCCAGCCTTTCGCCGTACAGCGAGCACATGCGCTCGAAGTGGCGGCGGATGAAGGTGGCCTTCTCGTCGAAGCCGACCTCATGGCGGTCGCGGCGCTGGAAGAACCACGGGTGGCCGATGGCGCCACGCCCGATCATGACGGCGGTGCAGCCGGTGTGCGCAAACAACCGGTCGGCGTCGGCAACCGTGGTCACGTCACCGTTGCCGATGACAGGAATGTCCACGGCTTCGGCGATTTCGGCAATGGCGTCCCAGTCGGCCTGACCGCTGTAGCCCTGATCCTTGGTGCGCCCGTGGACGGCCACCAGTGAGGCGCCGTTGTCCACCATCTCCTGCACCACAGCCAGGTAGTTGCGGCTGTCGTCGTCCCAGCCTAGGCGGATCTTGCCGGTGACAGGCACCGACAACGCCTGCGTCAAGGCGCGGAAGATACGCCCGATCTTCTTCGGATCACGCAACAGACCAGCGCCCGCCCCCTTCCCACTAACGCGACGCACTGAACAGCCCATGTTGATGTCGATGATCGACGGACCCAGCGGTTCGATGCGCAGCGCCGCCTCGACAAGCTGTTCCACACGGTTGCCAAAAATCTGAAAGACCATGGGCCGTTCGTGCGGCATGAAGGCCAACATGCGGTCGGTGCGTTCGTTGCTGCCCTGGTTTACCGCTTCGGCGGAGACAAACTCGGTATAGCACATACCGGAGCCGTACTCGAAGCAGAGTGAACGATAGGGCATATCGCTGAAGCCGGCCATGGGCGCCAGGATCAGCCGCCGATAAACCGGCACATCGCGTACAAAGAAAAGCGGCGTAGCTTGAGTCTGCTGGTGTTGTGGTAGCTCTTGAATCATGTTCTCTCTAAAATCATGGCCGCTACGCGGCTCCCCAATCGACGAGCAAAGAAATTGCCGGCCCGCCATTTACGGCGCAGCGGCGCCGGCATTTCTGTTTCTTGAATTTCAGCGAAGCCGAGACGTAGATAGTACGCCACGTTTCGTTCGCCACACAGCAGGTAGATCGGCGTCTCACACGGCGCCACCAGGTGACGGATCAGTGCAGCGCCAACGCCTTGTCCGCGTGCGGTGGGTTCGACGATGAGGCTGCCGAATTCCTGCACATCGTCGCCCAGATCCTTCATCTGGGCGATGCCCAGCACTTCACCATCTGCGGCCTGGGCCACAACAAAACGACGCCAGTCCAGTTTGGTGGGATCGAGTCCTTCGCGCAGAATGCGGCGGATGATCAACCAACGGTCAGCACGCGCCGCAGGTCGGATAGCGAAGAACAGGCTTCGATCCGCGCCAGGTTGACTACTTGGTGGCATCCACAGTGATCCCGCTCAGGTTCTCCAGCGCCTTGACCAGCGCGTGGTTGCCTTCGGCGCCCAGCCCCTTCTCTTGCAGTGTGCGGTACATGTTGAAGATCATGCTCGACATCATCACTGGTACGCCCAGCGCATCGGCTTCGCGCATGACCAGGCGCACGTCCTTCTGCTGGAGATCGATGGTAAAGCCGGGCCGCCAATCGCGCTGGATGATCTGCGGACCGCGATTGCTGAGCATCCAACTGCCTGCAGCGCCACCGGTGACGGCATCGAGGCACTTTTGCAGATCCACGCCGCCGGCTTGGGCAAAGACCAACGCCTCGCACATAGCCAGGCAGTTGCCCACCACCAGGATCTGATTCACCAACTTCACCGTCTGCCCGGCGCCCTGCCCACCCACATGCGTGATCGTCTTGCCCATTGCCTCGAAGGCGGGCATGGCGCGTGCGAAGTCTTGGGCGTCGCCACCCACCATAATGCTCAGTGTCCCCTTGGCCGCGCCTTCGCTGCCGCCGCTGATGGGCGCGTCGAGCATTTTTACGCCCTTTTCGTTAAGCTTGGCGGCAATGTCAACGGTGACCTGAGGGCTGATGGTACTGCAATCAATGACCAACGCGCCTTCGCTGACGCCGTGGATCACGCCGTCTTCGCCCAAAATGACCTTCTCAACGTCTGGGGTGTCGCTGACGCAGGTGATGATGATGTCGCTGTTGGCTGCAACGTCAGCAGGGCTTGCGCCTGCGCTGGCGCCGGCCTCCACCAGAGGATCCATGCGGCTGGCGGTCCTGTTCCACACGCGCACGGCAAAGCCGGCTTTGAGTAGGTTGTGGGCCATGCCGCGACCCATGATGCCCAATCCGATGAAGCCAATCCGTTCACTCATCTTTCATTCCTCTCTGTGTGGATGGTTTCTGCTGTCCAAACAAGACATGCAAAACAAGACATATCGTACCACAACTTGGGTAACTTCGTGTTTCTCGGCGCTTCTCGGGGGTGTACCTCAAGGCACAAAAAAGACAGGGCGTGACGCCCTGTCTTTTGAGAACATAGCCCAAGATCAATGGAAGATACGCAATGCGTCCTCCAGAAGCGCAGGTAGCAGTGTCACATTCTCGGCGCGGCTGTTGTAGCCCATCAAGCCAATGCGCCAGGTTGCGGGTTCCTGGGCATGGGCGGAAGGCGCCACCGCGATATTGTAGTGAGACAACAAATGCCGTTTGATGGCGTTGCTGTCTACACCAGCGGGCATATTGACCACGGTGAGGCTGGGCAGGCGATGCGCCAGCGCCACAGGGCAGGCGATGTGCAGATCTTCCAGGCCGAACCAAAGGAGTTCCGCGTTGTTGCGGTGTCGCTGCCAGCACTCAACCAATCCTTCGTCTGCGATGATGCGTAGTGCTTCGCGCAAAGCGTACACGAGGTTCACAGGTAGTAAATCGGCAGCGTAGTCCGCCGACAGCCAGGCCTCGGCAAGTTGGGTGATCTGCAGGCATTGGGCCGGAACATTGTCGGCCGGGCGTTGCCGCATTCTTTCAAGCGCACGTTCGTTTGCTGTGATCAGAGACAGCCCTGGCACAGCACTCAGGCATTTGTCCACTGTGCTATAGCAGATGTCGATGCCCCACGCATCCACATAGACAGGCGTCGCGCCCAGGCTGCCGATGGTATCAACCATCAGCAACACGTCATGTTTTCGGCAAAGCGCGCCCACACCATCCAGCGGCTGCAAAGCACCAGTGGCGAGATCCCCATGCACCAGCGCCAACAACGTGGGGCGATGTGTTTCCAGCACGGAACGAATATCGTCGAGTTGAACGATGCCATCATCCTTACGGTCGAGGCGTTTCACGGTGACGCCATAGCCCCTGGCAAGGCGTTCGATCCGTTCACTGTGCTGCCCTGAGTCGCCCACGACGATTACGTCACCGGGTTGTAGCACGCTGGCGATAGCGGCTTCGAGAGCTGCTTGCTCCCCACCGGCAAAGGCAAAAGTACATTCATTGTCCGTCTGCCAAACGTAGCGCAGCAATTCTTGCACATCATGCAAAACATGCTGAAAGGCGACATCGTCCGAGCCGACTACTTGTGTCCCCAGTGCCTGCAATACACGAGAAGGCACGTTAGAGGGTCCGGTTCCAAGCAGGGTACGCAGCGGGACGTCGAGTTGCTGGGTTGATATTCGATGGGTGTTTGATATCGGGGGCAATGGATTCCGCATCATACTACTCATTTCTGTCGTCAACGGTTCGCGATGAGATGCTAAAATGAAAGGGGCAACGATAAATGTTTCCTTCGCATTGAGTAATCATAAACTTATATTCTTGATAATTCAAGCACCCATCCGCTACGATGAAGATTCACATATTGTCCACCGAAATTTCTGCCCTTGGTTGATCGCTAGTACAAGGTGGCCGAAAAGATCCCATGAAATCCTACGGAGTGAGCACGCCCTCGTGCGGCTGTTCTCGTGTAGACCCGCTTGGTTTCGATACGCTGCGCTACTCAAGCGGCGCTGGTCAGCCCGAAAAACCAAAGTGATGTGTGACTAGATCCAGAGATTGAAATGTCTCCCACTAGGTTGTTTCTTCACGCGAAAAGGGGCAGGTATGGCGACGCCATACCTGCCCCTTTTTTGTCTGCCAACACGACACCCACAGGTTACTGCTGCAACATTGCCTCGATTGCTTCGGTCGTCTCGGTGTTTTCGGGTTCAACTTCGCGATGTGCAACCGCCTCGAAGATGTATTCGCCTTTCTTGGCGCCCTTACCGGTCTCTTCACTTGGCTTGAAATCGACCTGGATGGTATCGCCAGGTGAGAAGCGATCACCCAACAGCGCTTCGCTCAGCGGATCCTGGATCTCATTCTGGATCACACGACGCAGCGGACGGGCGCCGTAGTCGGGATCGTAGCCTGAATCAGCGATGGCCAGACGTGCTTCTTCGGTGAGCACCAGTTCCATCTCCTGCTCGGCCAACTGCATACGCAGCGTGCGCATCTCCAACTCGACGATCTTGGTGATCTCTTCCTTGCTCAGGCTGCGGAAGACCATGATCCCGTCGAGGCGATTGATGAACTCGGGGCGGAAGGTCTTCTTCAGCGCGTCCATCACCCGGTTCTTCATCTGCTGGTATTCGTTTTCTTGCTGCGTTTCCTCGTCGGCGGTGATGGCGAAGCCGATGCCCTTGGAGCCTTGGATCAACTTGGCGCCGATATTGCTGGTCATGATGATCAGGGCGTTGCGGAAATCGACGCGGCGACCCTTGGCGTCGGACAGATGCCCGTCTTCCATGATCTGGAGGAGCATGTTGAACGCTTCGGGGTGCGCCTTTTCGATTTCATCCAGCAAAATCACGCAGTACGGGCGACGGCGCACAGCCTCGGTCAGTTGACCACCTTCTTCGTAGCCCACGTACCCAGGAGGGGCGCCAACCAGGCGGCTGACGTTGTGCCGTTCCATGAATTCGCTCATGTCGAGCTTGATCAGCGCTTCTTGGCTGCCGAAGAGGAATTCGGCCAACGCCTTGGTCAGCTCTGTCTTGCCGACGCCGGTCGGCCAGGGAAGATGAAGGTGCCGATGGGGCGGCGCGGATCCTTGAGGCCAACGCGAGCACGGCGCACCGCTTTGCTGATAGCTTTGATCGGCTCTTCTTGGCCGATGATGCGCTTGTGCAGTTGCTGCTCCATTTCGAGCAGCCGCTCGCGTTCCTCACCTGCCATACGGTGAACGGGAATACCTGTCCACATCGCCACCACTTCGGCGATATCGTCGGCGGTGACCTGCGGGCGGTTGGCGACCTGCTGCCACCCTTCGCGCAGCTTTTCGAGCTTCGATTGCAATTCCACTTCACGGTAGCGCAGGTCGATGGCGTCGTCGAAGCGTTGCGTCTCCAGCGCTTCTTCCTTCTCTTTTTGCAGCTTCTTGAGGCTGATGAAGGTTTCGCGCAGGCTGGCGGCATGGGGCGCTTTGTACATGCGCACACGGCTGCCGGCTTCGTCGATCAGATCGATGGCCTTGTCGGGCATGAAGCGGTCGGGCACGTAGCGAGCGGCCAGATGGGCGGCGGCGTCGATGGCTTCTTCGGTGATCACCAATTTGTGGTGTTCTTCGTAGCGAGCCTTGACACCGCGCAGGATCTCGACGGTCTCCTCGATACCGGGTTCGGCCACCAGGATCGGCTGGAAGCGTCGTTCCAGGGCGGCATCGCTTTCGATATACTTGCGATACTCATCCAGCGTTGTAGCGCCGATCACCTGGAGTTCACCACGGCTCAACGCGGGTTTGAGAATGTTGGCGGCGTCGACACTGCTGCCCGCGGCGCCCGCGCCTACGAGCATGTGGACCTCGTCGATGAACAGGATGGCGCCACTGCTGATGATTTCGTCGATGACCTTCTTCAGCCGCTCTTCAAACTGACCACGGTACATCGTCCCTGCCACCAGGCTGCCCACATCCAGCATCAGGATGCGCTTGTTGAGCAGTGGTTCAGGCACATTGCCCTCGATGACACGCTGGGCCAGCCCTTCGATGATGGCTGTCTTGCCCACGCCTGGTTCACCGATGAGGGCGGGGTTGTTCTTGGTGCGCCGACTCAGGATCTGGATCACACGCTCGATTTCAGTCTGCCGACCGATCACCGGATCCAGCCGTCCTTCTTCGGCGGCGGCGGTGAGGTCGAGACCCAACTGATCGACCAGCGGTGTCTTCGATTCCTTCTTCTGCTTGTCCTTGGTCTGCGCCTGGCTTTGCAGGATGTTGCGCGCCGTCTGCGTACGCACACGGTCGAGGTTGATGCCCAAACCGCGCAGCACGTTGACGGCAATGCCCTCGCCTTCGCGCACCAGCCCTAAGAGCAGATGTTCGGTGCCGATGTAGTGATGCCCCATCATGCGGGCTTCTTCCACCGCCAATTCGATGACGCGCTTGGTGCGCGGCGCTAACGTAGGCTTACCAAAAGGAGTGCGTTCGCCACGCCCGACTGTACGCTCGACAGCGCGCACAACCTGGCCGGGTTCCACTCCCAATTCGCTAATACTTTTACCGCTACGCATTCTCCTCACACAAGTCCCAACAGAAGATGCTCGGTGCCGATGTAGTTGTGATTCAAGCGCAGAGCTTCTTCTTGGGCCGTCAAAGACGGCGCGCACGTTTGGTAAAACGGTCAAGTTTGTCGAACATGCGGGTTCTATACCTCAAAAGTGACCTAGCGATCTCTTCCACCTAGCTTGTGGATAAAGGAAGTTTAGCACGATACTGCCACTGCTCCCGTAATGGGAGTTCCGCTTTGCTTGAGGGGATTGCCAAGCACGGGCTACTACCGTTGGAAGGAGACGATGATAATCTCTCAGTCATTGTAACGATGCGTATTTGAGTTTGTCAACATGGGGAAACGGCGCCAGGTGTAAGACTGCTTACAACATCTGTTCTTCGGGGTTTTCGTTTCAACGATTATGCCATTTGCTTTGTTCCCGTATGATTGCACTACGAACAAAACCGCACGCACCCCTGCAAAGTTAAACAATGAGGCACAGTCATTGGACTGTGCCTCATCGGTATCAGCTATTCGAGAAAGGAAGACAATCAGGCAGGCTCACCGACCGGTTCACTCCGCTCCAAATCGACTTCCACGTCGCCTCAACTTCCGCCACAGGCGCATCTTCCAGCAAATTTCCTCTGCAGGCGCCCAGTCGAACTCGACGCTTATAACTTCGGCGGGCAACGCCTGCTTCGAGCTCAGGCCCATGCGAAGGCGCTTGTCCACGTCGATGCGGATAATGCGCAGTTCGTACTGCTCACCCTCAGAGACAGCTTCTTTGGGGTGGTTGATGCGACGATCCGCCAGGCTCGCTGATATGTGAATCAGGCCTTCGATGGCGTCGCCGTCCAGACGGGCGAAGGCGCCAAAGTTGACCAGCTTGGTGATGGTGCAGGGGACAACCTGACCGACCTCGTACTTGTCGGTGACAGTGTCCCACGGTTCGGGCTGCAAGCGACGCAGGCTCAAGCCAATGCGCTTGCGATCCTGATCGACGCTGATAACCTGAACTTTGACCTTCTGGCCGATCTTGACGACTTCGTTGGGGTGGTTGGCGCGGCCCCGAAACCGAGCTCGCTCAAGTGGATCGAGGCATCGGCCCCACCCAGATTGACGAAGGCGCCGAAGTCGGCCAGGCTGCTGACCACACCTTCGATGACCGAGCCTTCGCCCAACTCTTGCAGGAGCTTTTCCTTCTGCTCCTTGCGCCATTCGCGCATGGCGACGCGTTCGGAGAGGATCAGACGATTGCGGCGGCGATCCAGATCGATCACCTTAACGCGCAGTTCGTTGTCCATCAACTGATTCCAACGCCCATCTTCGTCGTCGATCTCGGTGAGTTGCAGGCTTTGGCTCTCGCTGCTCAATTGGCTGGCAGGCACAAAACCGCGGACACGGCCAATACGCACAATGACGCCGCCACGGTTGCAACCGCTCACAATCCCAATGAACATTTCCTGACTGTTCAACAGTTCTTCTGCCTGCTTCCAGTCCTCTTCAGCCTTCGCTCGTGCAATGCTCAACATGACGTTGCCGTCTTTGTCCTCGCGGAGGATGTAGACTGGCACTTCGTCGCCAACACTCAATTCTGCAATTTCTTCTCCCAGTCGGTCCAACTCTCGGCCCGACACAATACCCTCAGACTTGAATCCGATGTCGACGAGCAATTCATTGCTGCGCTTGTCGACGATGATACCCTGCCGGATTTCGCCGGTCTGCGGTTCGTTGTAAGCTTCTTCGAATTCATCGAGAAGCTTGGCCATCGGGTGATCTTCCAGATTGACTGGTTCGTCAAAAGCAAACATGTAGCTGTTCAGGGGATTGTCGAGTAGTTCCTGCTGGCTGTTCATAGGTTCGAGACTTCCTCCGATACAAAATAGGATCCACGAGTAAGGCCATTGCTGTCTGGATCTGCAGATAGCTCCGGCGAGAGACACGGTAAAATATAAAAAACCGTCGCCTGTTCGTTACTCAACAAGCGCGACGGCTTCGATTTCGATCAAAGCGCCCAACGGCAACGCCGCCACCTGGACGGTGCTGCGCGCCGGAGGCTCGGCGTCGAACATTTCAGCATAGATGCCGTTAACGGTGGCAAAGTCGGCCATATCGGTGAGGAAGATGGTCGTCTTCACGATACGGTCGACACTGGAACCGGAAGCAGCCAACACCGCCGTCAAATTCTCCAGCACCTGCCGCGTCTGCTCTTCGAGACCGACGCGCAGTTGGCTGGTTAACGGGTTGATGCCGATCTGCCCAGACGTGAACACAAAACCACCGCTCTTGATCGCCTGGGAATAGGGACCAACAGCGGCTGGGGCTTTTTCAGTATGTATGACGTGGCGATCCACTGGGCTTTTCTCTTTGTTGCTCAAGCAGGGTCCGACAGATATTTGTCTGCCCTGATCTCCAATAACGTTGTACTCGGGGTATACAAGAAGGCGCAAAAATTCATGCGAATTCACGAATTTTCGACACCAACATATTGTAGTTCACCTTACGCCAAATGTCAAACTCAAGACCGTTGAAACTTCATCAAATCTACAGCTTGTACTCAGCGTTAAAGTCCGATTGCCTGCATGGCCTGTGCCAGGTCGGCAATGATGTCTTCGGCGGCTTCGACACCCACCGACAATCGCACCAGTCCCTCGCCGATTCCTACCGCAGCACGCTGTTCGGGCGTTAAGGCACGATGCGATGAATGCGCCGGGTAGAGCACCAACGAGTAGACATCGCCCAGGCTGGTGGCTGGTTGAATCATACGTAAGGCGTCGAAAAACCGAAAAACTTCGGCGCGACCGGCATTGGCCAGATCAAACGCCACCACGGCGCCTGCCTCCGGTGTGCCAAACTGGTTCAGCGCCAATGCGTGGTATCGATGCGTCGGTAATCCCGGGTAGTGGACCATCGTGATGCCTGCTTGTTCAGACAGCCATGTGGCCACACGCAAGGCATTGGCGAATTGACGCTCCACACGCAGCGACAGGGTTTTGAGTCCACGCGAGAGCAGCCAGGCTTCATGCGGCCCCAAGTTGCCGCCGGTCTTCTTTAGGAGATCCCACAACTTCGCGCGGAAACGCTCATGGGCGATGACGATGCCGCCCATCACGTCACCGTGGCCGCCGATGAACTTGGTGGCGCTGTGGATCACCATGTCGGCGCCGTGGTTGAGCGGACGGTAGAGCATTGGCGTGGCGAAGGTGTTGTCTACCAGCAGCAGCGCCCCGTAGCGGTGACACAGATCAGCAATTGCCTGGACGTCGGTCACCTTGAGCAGTGGATTGGAGATGGCCTCGATGAGCAGGAAGCGCGGGCTTTCTTGGGCCAGCATCTTCTCCACTGTGGCCAGGTCGGTGGTGTCGGTGAAAAGGCCACGTGCGCCCATCTCCGGCCACAGCGACCCAACCAGCGAGTAGGTGGCGCCGTAACAGTCTGTGCGGCGGCGATGGTGGCGTCCAAGCGGCGGCGCCGGCGGCCATCATCGCCAATTGGATGGCAGCCATGCCGCTGCCAGTGGCGAAGGCGACGTATTCATGCGCCTTTTCGGGCATGTCGTGGCACTCCAGCTCGATCATGGCCTGCTCGAAAGCCGCCACCGTGGGGTTGCCATATCGGTGATAGACGAAGCGCTCGGGATCACCGGCCAGGGCGGCGTCCAGGTCGTCGCTGCTGTTGTAGATGTAGCTTACGCTGGGATGAATCGACTGAGCCACCGGAATTGCGCCGATGGCGGGTTCGTCGGCGCGGTAACGGCGTTGTTCGCCGCCGTGGACGGTTTTGGTCTGCAAAGAAGAGGGTTGAAAAGTCACAAGATTTCTTTCGGTCGGTTATTTCCACGTAATGTAAAACGCTTTAGAACGCCGTATCTTGCATCTGTCGTAGGTAACACCGCCAGCGTGACGAGGACGCTTGACGAGTTTGGAGCCTCGTTTCGAGAACGTGCTCTCGAATCCCAAGCCCTGTGGTTGGTAACCGCAGCTACGGCAGATAAGACATTGAGAACAAATTTATGAGTACACAGTGGGCAGGCTACGGCGCATGATTTCGTAGTTTTCCAGCGCCCGTCCTGCACCCAACGCCACACATGCCATCGAGTTTTCGGCCACGTAGGCGGGTACGCCTGTCTCCCGTGTAAAGAGCTGCGAGATGTAGCGCAGTTGCGCCCCGCCGCCGGTGATCACCATACCGCGGTCGATGATGTCCGACGCCAGCTCGGGCGGCGCTTTTTCCAGTGTGGCACGCACGGTGCTGACGATGGCTTGCAACGGTTCGGTCATCGCTTCGGTGACCTCGCTGCTGGTGATCTCAATCGTCTTGGGCAGGCCGTTAACCTGGTCGCGGCCACGCACTTCCATGCGCCGCTCTTCTTCCAACGGCAACGCCGACCCGATGGCGATCTTGATCTCCTCGGCTGTCTGCTCACCGACGAGCAGGTTGTACTTCTTGCGGATGTAGTTGATGATCGACTCATCCAGCCGGTTACCGCCCACACGCACACTGCTCCACACCACAATGTCGTACATGGAGACAATGGCAGCCTCGGTGGTGCCGCCGCCCATGTCCACCACCATATTGCCGGTAGGGGTACCGATGGGCAGACCGGCCCCATAGGCTGCGGCCAACGGTTCGGGGATCAAGTACGCCGCGCCCGCGCCGGCCTGCATGGCGGCATCGTGGACGGCGCGTTCTTCCACGCTGGTGACGCCGCGGGGTGTGCTGATCATCACTTTGGGCTTGAAGAGGGGATTGAAGCGCCCAGCCACCACGCGGATAAAGTAGCGTAGCATGGCTTCGGTAACCACAAAGTCGGCGATGACGCCGTCGCGCATTGGGCGCGCCACTTCGATGCTTTCGGGCGTGCGGCCCAGCATATCGTACGCTTCGTGGCCGACGGCCACCATTTTGTTGTCGCGCAGGCGAATAGCCACAACGGAGGGTTCGTGGAGAACAATGCCGCGCCCACGCACATGGACGAGTACATTGACAGTTCCCAGATCGATCCCGATGTGCTTCTCTAGCATGAAGGGTTCGTCCCCATCCCTACACAAAACAGATACGCACGCCTGCATTCGGCGCGCCGATTATTATACGTGCAGCAGAGCAGGCTTCACAAATTCTCGCCGAGTATTCTGATACTGAAATCAGGAGATTAAGAGATTAGGCGATTGGAGAAGAAATCCAATCGCCTAATCTCTTAATCGCTCAATCTCAACTATTCAGCGCATATTGACGCCTGCGCACTTCTTTCTTCTACTCTTCGCGACTCCCCACACCCGCCGGGGTGCGCTGTCGTCGGCGACGTTCGGCCACTTTCAGGCGCACACGGCTGCGCTGCAACGCCAATTCCACAGGACGGCGTTCTTCCGCAGGGCGGTTACGAACTGAATCCTGTGCGCGCTGCATGGCGGCCTGGGCAGATCGATGTCGATCTCGTCGGCGCGTCAGCCGAGCGCTGCCAGGACGATGACCTTGTTGGGCCGCACTTCGACCACGCCACCGCTGACAGCGATGTAGTCTTCTGCGCCATCGGGCATGTGCAACACGATCTCGCCGATATCCAAGATGGTCAGCAGGGGCGCATGGTTGCGCAGCACACCCATCTGCCCGTCCGCCCCCGGCAGGGTGATCATGTCTACGTTACCGGCGAAGAGTTGGCGACGGGGTGTGACAATTTCGACTTCAATCGGCATAGGTTACCTCGACAATTCTGATCGTTGTCGAAAACAGGTTTGATTAGGTGCGACGCACCGCCCACGTGAGATCGATGAGAGGGCAGTGTTCGGGGCGACGCGCCGCACCGAATCAGCAACTGTTTTCGAGGGCAGGTTAGCCCTCAGCGCGGATCCGCTCGGCCTTCTCAAACGCGTCTTCGATGGTGCCGACCATGTAGAACGCCTGCTCGGGTAGATCGTCGCATTCGCCGTTGAGGATCATCTGGAAGCCACGCACAGTGTCTTCGAGTTTCACGAAGACGCCGGGCGAGCCGGTGAACTGTTCGGCCACGAAGAACGACTGTGTGAGGAAGCGCTGGATCTTACGCGCACGCGCCACAATCAGCTTGTCGTCTTCGCTCAGCTCTTCCACGCCCAGAATAGCGATGATGTCCTGCAAGTCGCGGTAGCGCTGCAAGGTCTGCTGTACACCGCGAGCGGCGTCGTAGTGTTCTTCGCCCACGATGTTCGGATCGAGGATGCGACTGGTGGAACCCAGCGGATCCACAGCGGGGTAAAGCCCCTGGTCGGCCAGCGCACGTTCCAGCGTAATCGTCGCATCCAGGTGGGCGAAGGTTGTGGCTGGAGCCGGATCGGTGTAGTCGTCGGCAGGGACGTAGACAGCCTGCATCGACGTGATCGAGCCAGTTTTGGTGGAGCTGATGCGCTCTTGCAGGTCGCCCATGTCGGTGCCGAGCGTGGGCGCGTAACCCACGGCGCTGGGCAGACGCCCCAGCAACGCCGACACTTCCGAACCGGCCTGTACAAAGCGGAAGATGTTGTCGATGAAGAGCAGCACGTCGCGGCCCTCATCGCGGAAGTACTCGGCCATGGTGACGCCGGTCAGCCCCACACGCAGGCGGGCGCCAGGCGGTTCGTTCATCTGGCCGAAGACCATCACGGTGGAATTGAGCACGCCCGATTCCTGCATTTCGTGCCAAAGATCGTTGCCTTCGCGGGTGCGTTCACCTACGCCAGCGAAGACGGAGTAACCACTGTGGAATTCGGCCACATTGTGGATCAACTCCTGGATAACCACGGTCTTGCCCACGCCGGCGCCGCCGAAGATGCCCGTCTTGCCACCCTTGGTGAAAGGCGCCACCAGATCGATGACCTTTACGCCGGTAACAAAGACTTCGGCCTGCGTGCTGCGGTCAGAGAACGAAGGCGGTTCGCGGTGGATCGGATAATACTCTTCTGCACCGACATCACCTGCATTGTCGATAGGGCGACCGGTAACGTCGAAGATGCGCCCCAAGGTTGCCTCACCCACCGGCACGGTGATGGGGGAGCCTTCGCTCCACGCTTCCATGCCGCGCCGCATACCGTCGGTGCTGCTCATGGCCACGGCGCGCACCGCGCCATCGCCCAGATGCTGCTGTACTTCACAGGTCAAAGTCGAGCCGTCGGCCATGTCGACGTAGACGGCGTCGTAGATTTCGGGCAGGCCCTCGCCGGTGAAGGCAAAGTCTACCACCGGACCGATGACGCTGCTTACTGTGCCAACAATGCGACCATTGCTGCCGTTATTAGCCATTGTACACTCCTCTGTAGATCACGTTCGCCATGATATTCCAGCCATGAAATATCAGCCGTGACATTCCATGTGAGACTATTCCAGCGCCACGCTGCCGCCCACGATGTCCATCAACTCGCGGGTGATGCCTTCCTGGCGGGCTTTGTTGTAGGTCAGGGTCAAATCGTCCACCAGTTCGTTCGCAGCTTCGGTGGCGTTGCGCATGGCGACCATGCGGGCCGAATGCTCACTGGCCATGGACTCGTAGATCGCCTGAAGCACCTGTACTTCGGTGAAGCCGTAAAGCACCTGGCTGAGCACCGTGTACGGATCTGGCTCGAAGATGTACTCCGGCGCCATGCTCACCGGTGATTCTACTGGTTCGATGGGTAGAAGTCGGTGCGTATGCGGTCGCTGCACCAGCGTGTTGACGAAGTCGGTGTAGATGGTGTAGACCTCGTCGAAGTAGCCGGTGGTGAAGTCGTCGACCAACACACGGGTGATGGGCGCAATGTCGTTGGTGGTGGGCGCATCGGGCAGGCCGATGAATTCGGCGCGCACCACTGGATCGTAGCGCAGCAACCAGTCGCGCCCCTTCTTGCCCACAGCCACCACTTCGACCTCAGCCCCAGTGGCGCGCTTTTCTCGGATGAAGCGCGCCATTTGGCGGATCACATTGGCGTTAAAGCCGCCTGCCAGGCCACGGTCCGCGGTGACCAGCATCACGCCGATACGGCGCACCACAGAGCGAGCGCGGATCAGCGCGTTCAGTTGATCTTCTTCGACTGTGGGCAGGCGGGCAATGTACGAAAGCACCTCCTGCGCCTTCTGAGCGTAGGGGCGTGTTGCCAAAACCTGATTCTGTGCTCGACGCATACGCGACGCCGCCACAGCTTCCATCGCCTTTGTCACCTGGGCGATGTTTTTGACGGATCGGATACGACGTCGAATTTCTCGTGTACTTGCCAAGAGGACCTCCCCTGGTTGAGCGGAAGTGGCGGTTTACATCCGCGTCAGGAAGCACTCCACGTGCGATTGAAATCTTCGAGCGCCAGGCGCAGCGAATCGATCATGTCGTCGGTGATCTGCTTGCTGCGCGAGATCGATTGGCCGATCTCCGGATGGTTGGCATCCATGTACGCGTGCATGTCTCGTTCCCATGTCTTCACCTGATCCACAGGGACGGCTTCGAGGTAACCGTTGGTCACGGCGAAGAGGCTCATCACCTGCTTATCGAGCTGCATGGGCTGGTATTGCGGCTGCTTGAGGATCTCCTGAATACGCTGACCACGGTTGAGCTGACGCTGGGTCGAAGCGTCGAGATCACTGCCGAACTGGGCAAAGGCCGCCAATTCGCGAAACTGGCTGAATTCAAGTTTCAGACGGCCGGCCACACGCTTCATGGCCTTGGTTTGCGCCGAGCTACCCACGCGACTCACCGAAAGACCCACGTTCAAGGCCGGGCGAATACCGGCATAGAAGAGGTCACTTTCCAGGAAGATCTGGCCGTCGGTGATGGAAATGACGTTGGTGGGAATGTATGCGGAGACGTCGCCGGCCTGCGTCTCGATGATGGGCAGCGCCGTGAGGCTACCGCCGCCATTCTCGGGATTCATGCGGGCGGCGCGTTCCAGCAGACGGCTGTGCAGGTAGAAGACGTCGCCGGGGAACGCTTCACGTCCGGGCGGGCGGCGCAGGAGCAGCGAAACCTGGCGGTAGGCCTGGGCGTGCTTGGAAAGGTCATCGTAGACGATGAGGGCGTCGCGGCCGCTTTCCATGATCTCTTCACCCATAGCGCAACCGGCGTAGGGGGCGATGTACTGTAACGCCGCCGGATCCGACGCCGACGCCGTAACAACGATGGTGTGATCCATCGCGCCGTGGCGTTCAAGGATACCTACCACCTGCGCCACAGTCGACTGCTTCTGGCCGACGGCGACGTAGATACAGGTAAGATCCTTGCCCTTCTGGTTGATGATGGTGTCGATGGCGATGGCCGTCTTACCGGTCTGGCGGTCGCCGATGATCAGCTCGCGTTGGCCGCGGCCAATCGGGATCAGGGCGTCAATGGCGGTAATGCCGGTTTCCACCGGGGTGTTCACCGACTGACGGGTCACCACACCGGGGGCGATGCGTTCCACATTGCGGAACTTATCGGTTTCAATCGGCCCCTTGCCGTCGATGGGCTGACCGAGCGCGTTGACCACGCGACCAATCATGGCGTCGCCCACAGGGACGGAGGCGATACGGCCAGTGCTGCGCACCAGGTCGCCTTCTTCGATGTCGGTGAACTCACCCATAATGATGACACCGACAGAATCTTGGTTGAGGTTGAGGCACATGCCCAGCGTGCCAGACTTGGTGAATTCCACCAGCTCACTGGCCATGGCGCCGTGCAGGCCCTCGACGATGGCGATACCGTCGCCGACTTCGGTCACCTGGCCCACATCTACACGACGAGGGGCAGGCTGAAAGTTGAGGATCTGTTTCTTGAGTAAATCAGTAAAATCTTTGGTTACGTCTTCACGGATAGCCATAGGCTTTGTTCTCCTTTTGGTCTCCCCCTGGCCAACTCAACGGCGTGTGGATGGCCGACTTCGTGAGCAGTGGAAAGACAGGCGCACGCGCAGATCAGATGGAACAGAGAACCTGAGCGATGGAGAGACAGGCGACAAATTCACCTACACCTCCCCGGCTCAGGATCCCAGGGAAAAGACACAGATTGCCGTTGATTCGGCGCCGGCATAGAAGCCGGGTGGCCGCGGCTGCTCAGCAGCCACTTGCGTTAGCGAACGCTGGCGCTGACGATTTCGCGCATGGCAGCCAGGCGGCTGGCTACGGTGTTGTCGATCAACGTGTCCCCAACCCGCACACGCAGGCCGCCCATCAAAGAAGGATCGACCCGGAAGCTGAAGATCAGCCCTTCGCCATGTTCGGCCGTAAGCCCCTGGCGAATTTCGGCCTGTTCCTTGTCGCTCAGTTCCACCGCGCTGACGATCTCCGCCTTCTGGGGTTCGCCCTGGCCAGTGACGCCGGTGCGCAGTTCGCTCAACACCGCCGGCACCAAGTTCAAGTCACCTTCCTGCACCAACAGCTTGAGGAAGTTCTGAACTTCGATGGGTGTCCCCTTGGGCATGGCGCTCTGCAGCGCCTTCAGCTTGGCGTCCACGTCGGCCGTGGCGCTTTCCAGCGTCGAACGCACGTTGGACTTCTGAGCGACCGCATCCATTACCTCGTTGAGGGAAGATTCCCACAGATCGAGGACAGCCTCCAGGATAGCCATTGCATACCGGTTGGCTTTGCGCGGTTCACTCATTTGGCGCTCCCACTCTGCTGAGCCAGGAACTCAGCTACAAAGCGCTCTTGCGCGGCCCGATCTTGCAACTCGCGGCCAAGGATCTGCTCAGTGGCGGCGATGGCCAGATCGGCGATGTCACGGTGGGCTTCGGCCAAGATGCCTTCCACCTGCGCTTCGGCGTCGGCCTTGGCGCGGCTGCGGATGTCGGCAGCTTCCTGATCGGCGCGGCTGCGAATATCCTGCGCGATGCGTTCGGCATCACGTGTGGCCTGGGCACGGACTTCCTGGGCTTCGCGGCGCGCTTCGTCGATGATGGCGTTGCGCTGACGCTCGGCCTCGGCAGCAGCCGTCGACGAGCGTTCGGTCTCACGAATGCCCTGGGCGATACGTTCCCGGCGCTGATCCAACATCTTGAGCACAGGCTCATAGAGGAATAGCCGCAACACGCCCATGATGATGAGGAAGTTGATGATCTGCGCCAGGAGGATGGGAAACTGAATACCAAGTTGACCCAATACAACGTCCAAATTACACCTCCTAAACCTTCCTGTTGGCCCAACTGCACCGCCCGATGGACGGCGAGAGGGGCGACGTTGCGACTAGACGAACTTGATCAGCAGGGCGATAACCAGAGCGTAAATCGCAACCGCTTCGGCGAACGCAATCGCAAGAATCATATTCGTCTGAACCGTACCGGCAGCTTCGGGATTGCGACCCATCGCCTCGACGGCCTTCGCACCAATCATACCGACGCCGATGCCGGGGCCAATCGCACCCAGACCAATCGCCAGCGCCGCGCCCAACTGTCTCATTGCATCCAGTTCCATCGTGGTGACTCCTTTGAAAGTGAATCGATTGAATAGAATCGTACAGTTAAGTTATCTTTATCACGTTGTATGCTGCCTGCTGGGCGTCTCAATTCCTGCCGACGGGCGAGCCGCACAACAGGCAGCACACAACGAACCGCGTACTAGTTTACTAGTGATGATCCCCGTGATCGCCGTGGCTGATCACCGCCGTGGAGAAGAAGACGACGGCCAGCATCATGAACACCAACGCCTGAATGAAACCGACGAAGAGTTCCAGCCCGTAAAAGGCCACCGGCACCAAGAACGCGACCAGGAAGGTCATCACGCCCAGGAGCACTTCACCGGCGAAGATGTTGCCAAAGAGACGAAAGGCGAAGCTGATAATTTTGGCGAACTCACTGAAAAGCTCCAGAATGCCCGAGAAGGCGAAAATCCCACGCATGAAGCCTTTGCCGGTGTTGAAGTTGAAGAACTTGGTGAAGTAGTTGCCCCCCAACGCCCGCACACCCCAGAACTGCACCATGAACATGGTGATCAAGGCCAACGCAAAGGTGAAATTCAGGTCCGCACTCGGCGGGCGGTAGATCGGGATGAACTTCTTGCCGCCTTCTTCAGCCGCTTGGGCCACGTTCAACGCTTCCACCGCCAGCGACTCGTCGGCCGCCGCAATGCTGCTGTTGAACAGCAGCGAATGCTCGGCCTCGCCGCCGTGATATTCATGGAAGATGCCGATACTGCCAACGCCCGGCACCAACCCCGAATAGTTGCTAATGATCACCATGATGAAAATCGTGGCCACCCAGGGGAAGAATTTGCGTGCGTTTTTGCCGGCCACACTTTCGGTGAGATTGTAGAGCGACTCAATCACGAATTCGATGAAGTTCATGAAGCCGCTTGGAATCTCTTTGATGTTGGAACGGACATACAACGCCAACACGATCAAGAGGATGTCGATCACAATCGTGGCGAAAACGGCGTTGGTAAACCAAGGGAGACCTTTTTCAAAGATCGGCTCTGCCGCAATCGAAACATGCGGATTGGGCATTTCGATCAGGAAACTGGCCAAGATGAGCAAGACAATCCCGATGGTCAGATTACGCCGCGTCGGCTGCTCAAAGAAGCTGACGATGCGGTCCCACAGATTCTCGAAGAAGGGCTGAATTCGTTCCACTGTTTTGCATCCTCCTGGTTGAGCGGCGGATCCACGCTCCGGTGGGTAAGACGGACGACTCCGACAGTTGGTTCAGTTTGAGTGCAACGAAGGTTGGACACCTTCCAACGCGTCGATAGGTTGGTCGTCCTCGATTTCGGACGGCGCAACCAGTTGCACCACACGTTCCATTTCGGCCAATGCTGTTCTTACGACAAAGAAAACGGCTAGGGGTATGGACACAAATCCGGCGAGGATGATCAGGGAGAAGTCGACATCGATCAGCAGTTCAGCCAGCAATCCAATCACCAATGGGATCAGAATCACTGCGCTATAGACGATGGTCAGGCGTCGAAGATCGATGCGTACGGATGACACGATATCCCCCATGCTCCGATTTGCGCCACAAGGCCAAACAATCTCAATGCGTCAGCACCATGCCGGCGCACACGCAATACAGCGCGTTTGGCAGTGAACAACCCTAAATTGGACAGCCTACCGGTTTCCGGTCGCCATTATAGCTTGGCGTTCTTTTATTGCGCAAATTTTCACAGTGTTTGCGAACACTTTAATGCGTAATCCGTGATGCGTAATTGGTAAAGGACGTTGTCGCGTTGCAGCGACGATTTCTGGGTTACGCATCACGAATTACGCATTACTGTCTTTCGCGCCGCGCTGCTCTTCGCGCTTCCCGCGCCGCCCGGCGATCTTCTGCCGCGTCTGGTTCGCTGCCCTGCGTCAATTGGCGCATGGCGGTGAGGTAGCGCATGGCCGATTCATCGTTGCCCATGAGCACATCGGCGGCGTAGATGGCGCTACGGATCTCTTTTTCCAGCGGGTTGGTAATGGCGCAGGTCATGCCGGCGGCGATGGCCATCGACACAAACGTGGCGTTCAACAGATCGCGGCTGGGCATGCCAAAGCTGATGTTGCTGGCCCCGCACACAGTGTTGCAGCCTAGTTCCTCGCGCACCATGCGCACGATGGTGAAGAGATCGCGGCCGGCGGTGTTGACGGCACCCACCGGCATCGCCAATGGATCGATGAGAATGTCTTCGGGCTTGATGCCGTAGCTTTCGGCCCGCTTGACGATGCGCTTGGCCACCTCGAACCGTACCTTGGGATCATAGCTGATCCCCGATTCGTCGTTGCTGATAGCGATGACGGGTACGTTATATTCGGCCACCACGGGCAGGATCGTCTCCAGCCGGTCTTCTTCGCCGGTGACGCTGTTGACGATGGGCCGCCCTTTCGCTGCTTTGAGGCCCGCAATCAAGGCAGGCACCACGCTGCTGTCGATACACAGCGGCACATCGGTAACAGCTTGCACCTCTTCCACCGCGCGCACCATCAACTCCGGTTCAATCTTCTGTGGTTCGGCGCTAGGAACGCCCGCGTTGACATCTAATATATGTGCGCCTGCCGCCACCTGCGCGAGCGCATCCTTGACCACACGCGAAAAATCACCGGCCTGCATTTCTGCAGCCAGTTTCTTACGACCAGTGGGATTGATACGCTCTCCAATGATCACAAACGGCTGATCAGGGCCGATAACGACTGTCTGTGTCGGTGATTGGACGACGGTATCCACAGGGTAGACTCCCTTGGTTGGGGATCGAACAAAGGCAGGCCAGGCAAGAAGTGTACATGGCGTATAGCTTTTGTCAACATTCTCGCACAGAAGCGGGTGTATCTCAAAATTGGCGTGTCAAAAAACCGCCTCCCTGAATCGGTGGCTCAAGGACACTCAACACCGCGGCCATCGCAAACAGCAACAGCAACGCGCCCACCAGCACGCGGTGGCGGAACAGAATCTCACCCAACGATGGCGCCGGCAGATTCGAGTGCGTCAGATCATCCGTCGTCACGGTTTCGCCGAAGAGCAGCGCACGCAATCCCTTGACGCTACGCGGACGTTCGTCGGGGTGGGTGGCCAACGCCTGAAAGATGGCGCGTTCGGTGCGGGCCGATACACTGGGGTTTAGTTGGCGTAGCGGTTCCAGCGATCCAGGGCGCAAGAAACGCTCTTTTGCGTCTTGTGGGGGAACGCCGGCGAGCAGATGGTAGAGTGTCGCGCCCACGCTGTAAATATCGCTGCGCACGTCGGTATGTCCACTGTCGCCGCCGTACTGCTCCAGCGGCGTGTAGGCCGCGGTGCCACGCCCTTGCACGACTGTCACGGTGCGGTTGTCGTCGGGCTGCATCACCTTGACCAGCCCAAAATCCACCAGCTTGATACGCCCCTGCGGGGTGACTTTGATGTTGCTGGGCTTGATGTCACGGTGGATAACCGGCGTTTCCTGGCTGTGCAAATAGATCAGCGCATCGAGCAGTTGATCGGCCCAGGCGAGCACCTGCGATTCCGACAGTTTCTTGTCCTGGCGCTTGGCCTCGCCCAGCACTTCATGCAGATCGCGGCCTGCCACGAAATCCATCACCAGGTATTCACGTCCACGTTCGGAGAAATAGTCGGAGACCTTGGGCAGATTGGGGTGATCCAAACGGGCAAGGGTGCTTGCCTCCTGATAAAATTGTTCTACCGTCTGGGCTAGATCGTCGTCGGTGGCCGCGGAGAGCAGCGAGGGCAGAATCTCCTTGATGGCGCACACGCGGCCTTCGAGCCGTTTGTCGTCGGCGCGATAGACAGCACCCATGCCGCCCTGGCCCACCAACTGCACGATTTCATATCGACTGCGTAGGATCGTACCGTTCTCTAACAAATGCATACGCTCTTGTCCACCTTTGCCACTTTTGCGCCCAGGTTTGAACTGTCTTTCTCTCCTGAAAATTGGAAAGTCAGACAGGAAAATGGAGATTGTTTGTGCAAAAGTAAGGAGTATCCGGTATAATAGCCAACGTGCAAGCCATCAAGCAGAGACGGGAGCACATCGTCCTTGCTGCTGTTTGTAGACGAATATCGTTCGTTGCAGACACACATCGTCGGTTCAATTATAGTCGGTTCAATTATAAACGTTGACAATCGACAGATCGAAATTCGTAGTCACATTCGATTCGCTCCCCCGACTCGCAGGCGTCTATATCAAACAATCGTTCGCCGTGGCTTTCTCGTCTGTGTGCTTGAGACGTTTATCAGGGAAAAGATTATGGATCAAATACATACTGAAACGACATCAACCGAAAAGACCGGCGCGCTTGAAGCGTCGGGCAACGGCGCCGCGCCCGTCATGCACGCGCGAGAGCGCCATGCTGATCCTGCGCCAGGGCAACGAAGTGGGCCGCCGTTGGATCCTCAGCCGCACCGCCCCCTCAGCATAGGACGTCACGAAGATTGCGATGTCACCTTGCCAGATCGCCAGGTAAGCCGCAACCATGCCCGCATTTTCTGGCAGGACGACGGCTACTTCATCGAAGACCTGGGCAGCAAGAACGGCACCCACGTCAACGGCCAGGATGTGGCCACGCCTGTGCGCCTGGAAGACGGCGACGAGCTTCAGGTGGCCCTGCGCTTCAAACTGGCCTTCGTCGATGCCGGCGCTACCGCACCGCTCACCCTGGACGACGACGAAAGCCAGATGGGTCTACGCCTGGACAAGGAGACGCGTCAGGTGTGGGTCAACGGCCAGATGATCGACCCCCCCCTTAGCCTGCACCAATATCGGTTGCTCAACGCGCTGTGGGAAGCGGGCGGCGGCGTGGTCACCCGAGAGCAAATCGTCGACACCGTGTGGCCCGAAGCCAGCGGCGAAGGCGTCAGCGAACAGGCCATCGATGCCCTGGTACGCCGCCTGCGCGAGCGTATCGCCGAAATCGATCTCGAATTCCGCTATATCGTCACGGTGCGAGGCCACGGCTTCCGTCTGGAAAATCGCTAACGCGGACACGAGGATCACGCATTGCAAACGTTGTCGACTTCGGTTGCGCCACGGACCGCACCAACCCAAGCGCCAAACCAGGAAGCCCCCGCTCCCTTTGGCCTCTACATTCACATACCCTTCTGCGAAAAGAAGTGTCCATATTGCGATTTCAACACCTACGCCAAGCTGGATAACCTCTTCGATGCGTACATCGACGCCCTGTGTGCCGAACTGCGCGCCTGGGCGGATCGGCTGGCGCATCGCCGTGTGGACACGATCTTCCTGGGCGGCGGTACCCCCACCGTCCTCGAAGCCGGTCACCTGGCGCAGATCTTCGAGACGGTGAACGCTGTCTTCGCCGTGGCCCCCGATTGCGAAATCACCAGCGAAGCCAACCCCGGTACCGTGGACAGAGCGAAGTTCGCCGTCCTGCGCAGCCTGGGTGTGAACCGGCTCAGCATGGGCGTGCAAAGCTTCCAGCCCGACGAACTGGCATTCCTGGGGCGCATCCACGGCGTCGATGACGTCTATCAGGCGTTTGAGGCTGCCCGCCATACCGGCTTCGACAACATCAATCTCGATTTCATCTTCGGCTTGCCGCAGCAGTCGCCCGAAGACTGGGCCGACACGCTGCATCAGGCCACGGCGCTAGCCCCCGATCACCTCAGCCTGTACAGCTTGATCGTGGAACCGAACACGCCGCTCTATCATTGGGTGGAGACAGGACAGGTCTCCGCGCCGGACGACGACGAAGCCGGTGCGCTCTACGAAATGGCCATCGCCCACATGGGCGCAGCCGGCTACACCCACTACGAAGTGTCCAACTGGGCCAAGGATAGCGATCAGCGTTGCCGCCACAACCTGATCTACTGGCGCAACCAGGAATTCCTGGGCGTCGGCCCTGGCGCACACAGCTATGTCCACGCCCCCTGGCGCGCGGACATCACCAGTGGCAGCGTCACCGGCGGCATCTTCGACGGCGTACGCTGGAGCAATCGCAAAGCTGTCCCTGGCTACATCAAGCGCATCCAAAGCGGTGAGCCGGTCGAAGCGTTTCACGAGGCCATCGATCCGCCCACGTCGATGGGCGAGAGCATGATGCTGGGCCTGCGCCTGGTGCAAGAAGGTATCGAGCGCACGCGCTTTCACCATCGCTACGGCGTCGACATCCTCGACGCTTACCCGGAGACCGTACGCCGCTTCACCCAGATGGATTTGCTCACTGTCGACGCTGAACGTCTACGCCTCACACAGCGGGGATTGATGGTGGGGAATCAGGTATTTGCAGAGTTTTTGGCATAAAAAGGACGCTCCATGACCCGAGCCTTGTATCCCGGCACATTCGATCCGATCCACAACGGTCACCTGGACATCGCAGAGCGAGCGGCGTCGATCTTTTCCGAGGTCATCGTGGGCGTCTACGATTCACCGCCGAAGAAGCTGCTCTTCTCTACCGACGAGCGCGTTGAACTGGCGCGCGCCGCGCTGGCTCACCTGCCCAATGTCACAGTTGTACCCTTTTTCGGCTTGACGGTAGAATGTGCGCGTGATGTTGAGGCAAACGTCATTGTGCGCGGGCTGCGCAACGTGGCCGACTACCAGTTTGAATCGCAGATCGGCCTGGCCAACCGGCATCTGGCCCCCGAAGTGGAGCTTTGTTGCCTGGTCTGCGGCACCGAGTACACCTACTTGAGTTCGACGATTGTCAAAGAAGTCGCCAGCTTGCACGGTGACGTATCGGAGTGGGTGGCGCTGCCGGTGGCAACGGCCCTGGCCCAGCGCTTCGCCGCCAGCCCACCGGCACCACCCGACGGACGCTCCAGATCCGAAGGCGTGTCGAAGACGCGGGGCAAACTGTCGTATCACGGGTAGATCCAGCGTCGTCAATCGGCGTTCATCAGGCACGAGCCGCAAAGGATGAGCTATGGAAATCTTGCAACTGGTCGATCAACTGGAACAGGTTCTCAATCGAGGGTGGCGCGTACCACTTACCTCCTCGCTAGTGGTCAACGAAGAAGAATGCCTGCGCCTCATCGATCAAATGCGCATCAGCGTTCCCTCCGCCATCAAAGAAAGCGAGCGCATGATCGCCGAACGCGACCGCATCATGGCCGAAGCCCGTTCTCGCGCCGAGACCATGCTGGATCAGGCCGAAGAAGAAGCCATGAAGCTGGTGAGCCAGCATTTCGTCACCCAAGAAGCACAGCGTGAGGCCGAACGCATCGTTGCCGCCGGGCGGCAAGACGCCATGCGTATGGTGCAAGAAGCCGAAGACTACGCACTCAACGTGCTGCGCGATCTGGTGAGCAAGCTGGGTTCGTCGGTGCGCCAGGCCGAAAACGGCATCCATGCCATCGAAGAAAACCGCCGCCGCGCCGGCGTTGGCCCAGATGGCAACGCACTGGACATCGACGTCAACGCGCCTGCGGGCCAGATTGCAGCCACCCCGCCGCCGCCTGCCCAGCCCACACCGGCCAAGCAGCCCAAAGGCAAAAAAGCCGCTGAGAAACCAGCGAACAAACCAGCCGAAGCGCCCGCTCCGCCTGCTGTTGAAAACGACAAAACTGAAGATCACAAGACTGAAGACGACGCGGACCAAGCGTCGTGATGCGCTGAGGCTGTGCCGAGTCGAATTTTGAAACAAATCTCTGTGAATCGTATGTCATTACGCCGCCTGCTGCTCTGGCTTGGCCTATTGGCGCTGGCGCTCATCGCTCTGGCGTGGTGGCTGCCCCGCTATTTCTCCAACGAAGTCCCACTGGGTCCACAACAGCACGTACGCACCATCAACCCCAAGATGGGCGTGCATACGCGCCTCACCGATGAAGCCGAAGCGTGGAAGATCAAACGCACGCTGGAGATGGTACGCGAGATGGGCGCGCCCTGGATCGTGGAATACTTCCCCTGGGCCTACTACGAACCACGCCCCGGCCACTTTGAATGGGGACACCCCGATCTGGTGATCGACCATGCCAACCGACAAGGGTTGACCGTCATCGCGCGGCTGGGCTTCGTCCCCGAGTGGGCGCGCCCCGCCGATAGCACGCCCCTGTTCCTGCCCGAAGACAACTACGAAGACTTTGGCCGCTTTGCCGCCGCCTTTGTGGAACGCTACGCCGGCAAAGTCGACTACGTGATCATTTGGAACGAGCCGAATCTCTCGCTGGAATGGGGCTACCGGCCCGTGGACCCCGAAAGCTACGTGGAGATGCTGCGCGTGGTCTACCCCATGATCAAAGAAGCCAACCCCAACGTGCAGGTGCTGGCCGGCGCGCTGGCCCCCACCCTGGCCCCGCCCGGCAGCGAGTGGGGCATGGACGATCTCACCTACCTGCAACGCATGTACGACGCCGGCGTCGCCGACTATTTCGACGTCCTCTCGGTACACGCCTACGGCTGGCACTCCGATCCCGACGAACCCGCCGATCCGCAGGTGATCAACTTCCGCCGCACCGAGTTGTTGCACGCCATCATGCAGCGCAACGGCGACAGCGAAAAGCCGCTCATGATCACCGAAGGCGGCTGGAACGATCACCCGCGCTGGACGCGCGCCGTACGCCCCGGGACGCGCATCCGCAACACCATCCGCGCCTACGAAATCGCCCGCACCGAATGGCCGTGGATGGAAAGTGTGGCCTTCTGGGCCTTCCGCTACCCCTGGGATGCCAAAACCTACCAGGATTACTACACCTTCGTCGACACCGAATTCGAGCGAAACCGATCTACGAAGAAGTGCGAGACTATGCCCACGGCGAGGTTGTGGCCGAATGAAAAGCGTCTTCTCGTGGCGGCGCAACTGGCTGCTTAGCGCGCTGATCGCCGCAGCGCTGATCATCCTCATCGCCGTACTATGGCAGCGCGATGTGATCAACTTCGCCGGGGTGGATCGCACGTGGCTGGCGATCCAAGAGCGGGGAACATGGCGCGTGGGCATGGATCCTAGCTTTCCACCCTTTGAACTGCTGGATGACGACGGCGCGCCGGTGGGTTTCGATGTGGACCTGGCCCACGCCCTGGCCGCAGAATTGAGCGTGGATGTGGAGATCGTCACACTTGGCTTCGATGGACTGATCGACGCCGTGCAGGTGGGGCGCATCGACAGCGTGATCAACGCTCCCCCTCGATCCGCGGCTGACCCAGGACGTCCGCTACACCACGCCTACTTCGAGGCCGGTACGCCTGGTTGTGCCTGTAGGATCGCAGATCACCGAGATCGCGGATCTGGCGGATCAGCACGTAGCCGTGGAGTGGGGCAGCATGGGCGACGCCGACGTGCGCCAGATCCAGCGTGAGACGGTCCCCTCGCTCCAACGGCTGCCATTCTCCACACCCGACGAAGCGCTCGCCGCCCTGCTCGCCGGTGACGCCGGCGCGCTGGTGATCGACGGCGTCACCTTGCGGCTGGCGCAGGGGCGAGGCGCTGCCATCCAGGCCATCGGCGCGCCGTTAGAGGCGATCCCTACGTCATCGCGCTGCCGTTCCAGGCACACCGGCTACACACCGTCCTCGAAGAAGCGCTCACCACCCTGCGCCAAGACGGCACGCTGGCCCGGTTGGAAGAAAGTGGTTCGCGGCAGCAGGCGAAGTCCCTGCCCAACCATCCCCGTAGAATACTGCTGGAAGAATCAGGAGGTTGAAAATGGCCGCACTCGCCGACCGACTGGCGCTGCAACTCGAATTTTTGAAGCTCTACACCCAGGTGCGCAAGCGCCCGTGGGGGCTGTTGCTCTACAACCTGGAAAACCCCGACTATTACGAAGCCAACGGCGCGCTACGTCCGCTGCACCGAGGACGACGCCGGCGCGGTGATCGAGGAGATCGTGCGCTTCTATCGTACGCGCCGCCTCACCCGCGTGGACGTGGACCCGCAGACCGAACCCGCCGATTTCCGTAAACGGCTGGAAGCACGCGGCTTCGAATCAACAAGGAACGAATACCGTGTAATGCGCTGGCAAGCCGACACACCGCCGCCGCCCGATCTGCCCGCCGGGGTGAAGCTAGCCGTCGCCACACCCTACGACGTGGAAGCCGTCGTGCAGATCGAGGCCGACGATTCGCCCTGGAGCGGCACGGAATGGCTGCGTCGCCGCACGCGCACGTTGATCGCCAAGCCGACTGTGCGCTACTACGTGGCCTGGGTCGACGGCGTCCCGCGGCCACGGCCATGTGCTTTTGGACAGACAAACTGGGCTTCGTGGAAAGTGTAGCCACGCGCCCAGCCTACCGTCGCCGCGGGCTGGCTTCGGCCATCATCCAGCAGATGCAAGCGGACACATCTACGCCGCTGATGTTGGATGTAGAGACCGACGACGCCGAGCGGGTATGCGCGGCGCGGGTTCGAGACGGTGGCAGAGGCGCCGGTGTGGTCTTGTTGGTTGCCGGCGGATTAAAGGGATGAATGAAGATCGATAAATGGGTAGAGAATGTTGGCCGCGAATTGGGTTGTTGATTCGTCAAGTTGATGATGGGATGATGAGGTGACGGGGATGAGCGGAGAGAAATTTGTGCCGCAGGTGGATGCACCGGCGGATACCGAAGCAAATAACGACGGCTATTGGTTTGTGTTTCAGAATGACCGGCTGGTTGTTGTTCAGGCGACGCCGACGCGGTGACGGTGCCGCGCCTGGCCGATCCGGCTGCGCTGGGGATCACGCCGCTGCGTCGCCAGTACCTTGGCTACGTGGAGAATGGGACGGGTACGCGTGTCCACTGCTATTCAGCGGAGTGCGACGCCGACGCGCCTTTGGGTGAAGGATTGGCGGCGGAAGGGCTGCGTCAACTCTACACGCGGCTCGACGACGTCTTCTTCAGCATTGGCGGGCGCGCCGTGCAGATCGTGGACTGGGATCGCAACCACCAGTTCTGTGGACGCTGCGGCACACCCACCGAACCGACGCCCCACGAGCGCGCCCGGCGCTGTCCGCGCTGTGGGCTGTCGAGCTACCCGCGCATCTCACCGGCCACGATCTGCGCCGTCACCCGCCGCGACGAAGACGGGGAACGCATCCTCCTGGCGCGCAACCATCGCTTCCCGCCCGGGCGCTACAGCGTGCTGGCCGGCTTCGTGGAGCCAGGCGAATCGTTGGAAGAATGCGTGGCGCGAGAGATCCACGAAGAGGTCGGCATCTACGTCAAGAACATCCGCTACTTCGGCAGCCAACCGTGGCCCTTCCCCAATTCGCTCATGCTCGGCTTCACCGCCGAATACGATCACGGTGACATTGTCCTCGAAGAAGCAGAAATCGCCGATGCCCAGTGGTTCCGCGCCGACAACCTGCCCCAACTGCCGCCACCCATGAGCATCGCCCGCCGTTTAATCGACGATTTTGTGAATCGCCAGCGATAGAACGCGGATGAAGCGGATTGGGCGGATCTGAACGGATTTTTATCCGCTTGAATCCGCCCAATCCGCTTCATCCGCGTTCTATTCTGCTCATCAGGGTGTGAAATCCTCGTCGCCGCTCAGGCCGCTGACCAGCGACGCCAGCAGATCGGCGGCGTGATCGATGTCGGCCAGGGCGATGGTTTCCACGGCGCTGTGCATGTAGCGGTTGGGCACGCCCACCAGCCCGGTGACCACACCCGCCCGCGACAACTGGATGGCGTTGGCATCGGTGCCGGTACCGCGTCCGTGGGCAGCGATCTGGTAGGGGATCTGCCCCGCCTCCGCGGTATCCACGAGACGGTCAAAAAGGCGCGGGTTGACGTTCGGCCCACGGTCAATCACCGGTCCCGCGCCGAGGCGGATGTCGCCCTGTTGTCGCTTGTCCATGGACGGGCAATCGGTGGCGTGGGTGACGTCGACGGCGATGCCGATGTGCGGGCGCACGCCGAAGGTGCTGGTGATGGCCCCACGCAGCCCGATCTCTTCTTGCACGGTGGAAACGGCGTACATAGCCACGTTCAGCCCCTTGGCCGCGGCGCGACGCAGCGCTTCGATCACCACCCACACGCCGGTGATGTTGTCCATGCCCGGCGCGTTGGCGAAGCCGTTGAGCATCTCCTGGTAGCCCAGTTCCAGCGTCACCGGGTCACCGATGCGGACGAGTGAAGCGGCTTCAGCCTTGTCCGCGGCGCCGATGTCGATCCACATTTCCTCCAGCTTCACCACCTTCTTGCGTTCGTCCTGATCGAGCAGGTGAATCGCCTTGCGCGAGATCAGCGCGGCGATGGGGCCGCTCTTGGTCCACACCGTCATGCGCTGGCCGATCAACTGCTGCGGATCCCAGCCGCCGATGGGTTTGGCGTAGAGGAAGCCCTGCTCATCGATGTGCGTCACCACCAGGCCGATCTGGTCCACGTGACCGGCGAGCAGCACCCGCGTCGACGCGCCTACGTTGTTGCCCACGATCACATTGCCGTGGACATCGGTGATCACCTCGTCGGCGAAGCTCTGCACGTAGTCGCGCACCACCTTCTGCCCCGGCTGCTCATACCCCGAAGGGCTGGGCGCGTTGAGGAGATCGATGAGGAACTGTTTTGCGGATGATTCCATGAGAAATCCTTTCAGGTGAGTTTTTACAGATACCGATCCAAAAAGTCACCCATCCGCGTGAAGCTGTCGACGCGGTTGGCGAGTTTGCTCAATTTGTGTCCTTCGTCGGCGTAGTGGAGGAATTCCACGGTGCCGCCGGCGTTGCGCACTTTGTCTACGATCTGCTCGGATTCGAAGAGCGGCACACGCGGATCGTTGTCACCGGCGATGACCATCAGCGGCATGGTGATGCGCTCGGCCTTGTGGATCGGCGAAAGCTGCGTCAGCAGATCGCGGTGATGGGCCAGGCTGCCGTATTCCTTTTCGCGGTGAGATCGACGCCACGATCCCGTTCGCTCCATGAAGCTGACCCAGTTGGCGATGCCCACCACGTCGATGCCCGCCGCGAAAAGCTCGGGGTAGGTGGTCAACGCGGCCAGGACCATGAAGCCGCCGTAGCTGCGCCCGTAAATCGCCACACGCTCGCCGTTGATCTCGTCCCGTCCTTGCAGCCAGAGGACAGCGTGCTTGAGGTCGGCCACGCTGTCGGGGCGCTTTTCTAGCTCGTCGAGGGCGGCGTAGGTGCGGCCGTAGCCGCCACTGCCGCGCACGTTCGTGCCCAGAATCGCGTAGCCGCGGCTGAGGAAATACTGAAACCGCACATCGAAATCGGGGCGCAACTGGCTGGTCGGCCCGCCGTGGACGTAGAGGATGCAGGGATAGCCGCCATCGGGCCGCGGCGTCTGCGGCAGGTAGTAGAAGGCCGGGATCTGGCGTCCGTCGAAGCTCTCGAAGTGGATCAACTCGGGCAGCACAAACGAAGACGACGCCAGCCCCGCCATGTCACTCTGGGTGAGGACGTGCAGATCGCCGCTCACCAGGTCCGCGGGCCACACGTTGGACGGGCGGTTGGGCGTCATCAGATCGAAGATCACCTGCCCTTCGCCGCGGAACTTGAGCTTGCTGATCTGCCCGGCGGGGATGTCCTCGACGTGGCGGCTGCTGTGTGTGCTCAACTCCAACACCCACAACTGACTGTAGCCACCGGCGTTGAAGGTGTAAGCGGCGCGCGTCCCCTGCGCGTTGACGGCCAACAGTTCCAGTTCGCCTTCGCCGTCGTGGATCTCGGCGGTGACGATGGCGTCGAGGTCGCCGCTCTCCACGTTCAGGCGACAGACCGCGCCGCGATCGTAGGGGCGGTCGCTGATCAGGTAGACGCCGTGGGCTTCCCAGCGTACCTGCTCGTAACACGCCGCGGGCATCCCGTTGGTGAGGCACTGCTCGTCGATGCCGTCATCGCCCAGCGTCACCACGAAGAGGCGATCTTCCAGCGGGCCGACCTGTTCGCGCACCAGAACCTGCCGGTTGTCGGGCGACCAGGCCAGCACCTCGCGGTTGCCCGACATTTCGCACAGGAATTGGGCTTCACCGCCTGTGCTGTCCCCGGTGCTGTCCCCTGCGATGTCCATGATGTAGAGATCGAAGTCGACGCCGTTGCGGGCGTTGCTGGTGTAGAGGATGCGTTGCCCGTCCGCGCTCCAGCCGCCGAAACGGTGGATGGCGTCGGTGTCGCGGGTGAGGCGGCGCACATCGTGGCCGTCCTTGCCGCCGTAGTTGGTGACGAGGTAGAACTGCTGCTTCTCGTTGCCGCCCACGTCGCTCACCGCCAGCAGGTGATCCGCGGCGCCGGTGCCATGCACTTCCCACACCTTGTCGGCGAAGAAGGTCAACTGGCGCGGCCACGCCTGGCTGTGGGGATCGGTGGCGACGCTCCACACCTGGTAGTTGCCGGTGATGTCGCTGAGAAAGGCCACACGCCTGCCGTCGGGCGAAAGCACCGGCGAATTGGCGTTGCGAATGTTGAGATAACGGGCAAAATCGGTCATCGCGGGTTCCTTTGCAGGGTGCGCCGCACGTGGGCGCCGGATGAGAGGAGAAACGTCCTCGCGATTATACCCGCGAAAGGTGGGGAGAGGGCAAAAGGCAAGGTGCGAAAGGCAAAGCGCAGAATCGCGGCTGTCGAGATTTGGGTTGTGCAGGATGATGCGCCGGCCTCATCACAGTGGGTTTGCCAACCCAACCTACGCGATGACCCTCTCCAGCACCGGCCGACCCAATCGCGCAAGCAGCTTCGGCGAGGACGTCACACCGCCGGGGCGGAAGGCGTAGACGCACGCCAGCCGCAGCCGCGCTGCGTCGGCGTAGACTTGCAGCCGCGCCGGTGACAGCCTTTCCACAGGATAGCCGCGCAGGAAGGACGCCCGCGCCCGGTTCAGCGAACAGCCCAGCCGCCCCGTTTGCAGGCTGCGCAGTTCCAGGTGGACGAGGGCATTGGCTACGTCGAGTTCGGCTTCGCCAACGGCCAGGGTGTCGAGATCGAGGAGACCGGCCGCGCCGTCGTCGGTGACGAAGATCTGTTTGTCGTAGAAGTCTCGGTGCAGCAACACCGGTGTGGACGTCCCTGCCTCCAGGGCTTCGGCGATGCGCGCCGCGGGGATCGCCAGTTCGGCGTGAAGGCGCGGCGCAAAGTCGTTCAGCCGCTCCATCCACCGCGCCAGGACGCCCACTTCCTTCCCCGCAGTGTGGGGGACGGCCCATTCGGGCGCGGGCATGGCGTGGAGCGCGGCCAGCGTGCGCCCCATCACCGGCAACGCGTCCTCAATGACGGGCGCGCCGTAAAGCTCGTAGACCGATCTGCCCGCCAGCGCCGCCGTGGACACCACACCAGCGGCCTCGTCGTGGTGCAGCAGCGTCGGCGTGGCGAAGGCGGTGACATGCTGCTCCGCCCAGGTCAGCGCCGCGGCCAGCGCGCCGCTCTTTTCCGGGCGCACCGCTTTGGCGAAGACGCTTTCACCGTCCGCGAGCAGACGCACCACGGCGCGGCGCTCCGGGCGATGCACGATGATCTGCGCGCCCGGCTGCGTCAACAGATCCGCCAGCCCAGGCAGACGCCGGTCCGCGCCGTGGGCTTGCAGGATCAGCTTCAGTTCGTCCACTTCGAGCACCGAATCGGGGTCGGCGGCGGCTTTGCGCGTGCTGCGCAGGATCTGCACGCGCCGTTCGTCGTCCGCGATCCACTGGCCAGGGACGATCTCGCCGGTCGCGGTCACAAATTCCACGGCCACGTGATCTACGTCCTGGGGCCAGGTGCGGCGCAGCGCCAACCGCGGCGAAGAAAGTCCCCAACGCGCCGCCGTCGTCCGCGGCAGTTCGATCTGCTGCAACGCCGCGAAACGAGCGGGGAAGCGCCAAGGGGAAGGGTGATTGGTGGTTTGCATGGTTGATCTCCTGTAAGGCGTAATGCGTAGACGGAATCACTCGCCAATTGGCGACCAACGCCGTCAGCCAATTACGAATTACGCATTACGCACAACTTCATCTGCACACGTTAAGATCCGCCCCGTCTCCTCTCCCCACGCCGCCCGGCGGTAGCGGAACGGCTCGGGGGAGCGGCGGATGAGGGCAGCGGCAGCGTAGGTGGACACCTGGCCGCATTGGATGGGCGCGCCGTTGCCGGTTTGGTAGCCGCGCAGGAATTGGTCGATGTAGCCGGTGATTTGGGGTGTGACCTGCGCGCCGGATTGGTGGATCAGTGCGGCGATGAAGGATCCCAGATCGGCGGCGGGGTGACCGCGGGCGGCGTTGTCGAAATCGAGGACGGCGACACGACCGTCTTCGGTGATCAGGATCTGATCGGGCGAGAAGTCGCCGTGGAGGGCGCAGCCGCGCGGGTGGTGACGGGCGTCGTCTTCGCGGATGCGGGCGGCGACGGTGTAGGCCAGGTCGGTCACCATTTCCCCCAGCCACGGCGCGGTGACCGCGACTGCTTCGGCGGCGGCGGAGACGGCGGCGATGTGGTGCTGGGCGGTGATGGGGGCGAGGTCGCCGGGCTTGTGGGCGTGGATACGCGCCAACGCGGCGCCAACGGCCTGCATAGGAACGTCCTGCCCCGCGGGGCTGGGCAGGCGACGAGAGAGACTGTCGCCCTGGATCCAGGACAGCGACAACGCACTGTGGCGGCGAGAACGTCCTAGCCGCTGCGGGATACGCAATTCTTCCAAAGCGGAAAAACGCCTGGCCGCGGCGGACGCTTGCTCGAAGCCATCTGCGGTGTAGAACTTGAGCGCGGCGACGGCGTTGTCGGCGACGGCATCGTCGGCGTCGACACGGGCGACCAGGCGGCGTTCGGGCTTGTAGTGCAGCGGCGTGATCGTCCCCTGCCACAGTTCGGGCTGATTGGGGACGAGTCGGCGCAGCAGGTCGGCGCGTTCGGCGGGCGTGCAGAGTTTTTGCAAGGCGGGCAGCCGGGCGTCGTGGGGGAAGCGGTGCAGCTTGATCTTGAGATCGGGCAGCGCGATCAGGTGATCGCTGTCCACGCGGTGGACGTTGTCGAGATGGTGCAGCGCCTTGGCGTAGGCGAGTTCGACGCCGTTTTCGGTGTGGATGCGGCAGGCGACCAGGCAGTTGGTGCCGGGTTTGTAGCGCAGGTAGGTCACCTCGACGTGGCGGACACCCCAGCGCGGTCGCTCGTGGTTGAGCGCCGCCGCCAGGGTGTCGCCATCGAGCAGCGCGGCCAGGCCGGGGAGGGCGACGTCGTTATCGATGAGTAGGCGATCTTCAGGCGTCAACATAGACCGGTTCCTCTTCCCCCGTAGCCGCCGATTGGATGGCGTAGAGTGCGGCGTAGCGTCCGTTCTGGGCCAGGAGTTGGTGGTGCGTGCCGGATTCGCGGATCTCGCCCGCTTCGACGAAGTAAATGCGGTCGGCGCTTTCGGCGGCGCGCAGATCGTGGGTGATGATCAGCGACGTGCGGCCCTCGGTGAGCCGATCCAGCGCGGCGTGGACGGTCTGCGCGCTCTCCTGATCGAGGCCGGTGGTCGGCTCGTCGAGGATCACGATGGGCGCATGCGCACGGCGGCACGCGCCACAGCCACGCGTTGGCGTTGCCCACCCGAAAGGCTCGATCCCCGCTCGCTGAGGACGGTCTCGTAGCCGTGGGGCAGCCGCGAGGAAGCCGTCGGCGTCGGCCAGGGCGGCGGCGCGGCGGACGGCGTCTTCGTCAATTCCGTCGTCTACTTCGCCGGTTGCGCCGAAGGCGATGTTGTCACGTGCGCTCACGGCGAAGAGGACGCTCTCTTGCAGCACGTAGCTGAACTGGCGGCGCAGGTCGGCCAGGCGGATGTGACGGATGTCCTCGCCGTCGAGCAGGATGCGCCCAGCGCTGGGATCGTAGAAGCGCAGCAGCAACTGGGTGAGTGTGGACTTGCCGCCGCCGGACGCGCCCACCAGCGCCACCCGTTCGCCGGGGCGCACGGTGAAATCGACGCCGCGCAGCACGGGGTGATCCGCGGTGTAGCCGAACGAAACGTTCTCGAAGCGCAGTTCGCCGGCGGCGCGGGTCAGCGGGCGGGCGTCGGGCGCGTCCACAATGTCGGGCTGCACGTCGAAGACTTCCAACACACGCTCACCCGAGGCCGCGGCCTTGGCGATGCGGGCGGTGTACTTGGCGAGATCCTGCATGGGGCGGAAAGCGCCCTTCATGTAGCTCATGAAGACGATGAGATCGCCGGGGGTGAGGCTGCCGCTGAGCACCAACCGAGCGCCGTACCAGATCACCAGCGCCGTCCCCGCGGCGATGAGGATGTCGATGGAGCGTTCCAGGCGGCGGCCAGCGCGCCGTCTTCACGCCTTCTTTCAGGTTCTTGCGGTTCTGCCCGCCGAAGGCTTCTTCCAGACGCGGTTCCAGCCCGTAGGCCTGCACCACCTGCATGGCGTTGAAGGTTTCGGCAGCGGCGGCGGCCATGTCCCCTTCCTGGCTGCGCTGTTTGCGTGCGGCGCTGCGGATGCGCGAAGAGAGCCGTATCATGGCCAGGCCGGTGAGGGGCAGCGTGCCGAGGGCGATGAGCGCCAACTGCGGGTTGAGCCAGTACATCAGGCCCAACATGCCCACCAACGTCAACGAGTGGACGGCCAGGGGCAGCATCGCGGTCACGGCCACCTCTTGCAGCCGGTTCATGTCGCCGATGAGGCGGTTGAGCAGATCGCCGCTGCGTGCCTGGGTGTGGAAGGCCAGGGGCAGGCGCAGCACGTGTTTGTAGAAATCGCCGCGGATCTGGGTGAGCACACGGTTGCCCGCCAGCGCCAACAACGTGGTGTTGAGGTAGGCCATCCCCGCGCCCGCGGCGGTGACCGCGATCATGGCCAGCGCCGCGCCCGCCAGCAGCACCCCCGAAGACCAGCCCGCCAACCACGGCGACATACTGGCCGGAGAGACGCCGCTAAGGAAGTCGAAGATGAACTTGAGCGGCCACGGTTCCAGCAGCCGCAGCCCGATCTGCCCCAGCATGGCGAACAATGCGCCCAGAATCAGCCACTTCTCGCCCAATGGTCGGCCCAAAGCGTCGTAACACCCGCCAGAGTTGGGGAAGGCGTTGAACTGCAACGGCAGGGAGATCCTGGGTGGAGAGAGTTTGCCAATCATGGGAAAGCTGCGACGTTGTACCTGCTCAGTTTGAGATCGCAGCCAGTCTACGGTTTCGGATCTAGCATCCAGGATGGACGTTGTTTCCGTTGCATTGGTCCCCACCGCCAGGATACGACGCGCCACCTTCTCCCAACTGTGGTTGGCGACGATCTCGGCGCGGGCCTGTTCGCCCAGGCGACGGCGCAGGTGGGGATCGTCGTGCAGGGTGATGAGCTTTTCGGCCAGGTCGGCGGCGTCGCCGGGGGCGGCGATGAGACCGGTTTCGCCGTGGACGACCACATCTTCGATCTGGCCGATGCGGCTCACCACCACCGGCAGCGCGGCGGCCATGTACTCGTAGAGCTTGAGCGGCGAGAAGTAGAAATCGTCCAGGTGCGGGTAGGGCGCGGTGGCTACGTCCATGCGCGCCAGCAGATCGGGGATCTGGCTGGGGTCCACGGCGCCGGTGAGCTTCACCGCGGCGGAAAGGCCCATTGCGGCCACCTGGTCTTCGATCTCGGCGCGGCAGGGGCCATCGCCCACGATGAGCAACTGCGCGCCAGGACGCTGCGCGTGCAACTGCGCGAAGCCTTCCACCAGCGTGTCCACGCCGTGCCACGGCTTGAGCGTCCCCACGAAGCCCACGGTGAAGGGTGCGGCTGTGGTGGGCGTGGTGTGGCTGTGGCGCGGGGCGAAGCGTGCCGGGTCCACGCCGTTGGGGACGACGTGGATGCGTCCTTGGGCGGTGGGCCAGTCGGCCAGATACGACGCCACCTGCGCGGAGACGGCGAAGATCCCGTCGGCGGCGGCGAAGGCGCGGCGGGCCACGTCTTCGGCCTCGGCTCGGTGGATCAGCGTGCGGTGATTGGCCTGTTCCTCGATCAGCGGCGCATTGACTTCGAGCACGCCGATGGCGTCGTTGTCCGCGGCGTAGGTCATGCCGGCGTAGCTCCACAGCGAATAGCGTTCGTAGACGAGATCGAAGGGGCCTTCCTGGGCCAACCACGATTCGATCACCTCGTTGAGGGCCAGGGCGCGCAGTTCGCGCTCGTGGGCGTCGCCCTTGCCCACCGGCGGCAACGCGTGGACAACCAGATCGGCGGCCAGATCGGCGGGCGCGTCGCCGTCCAGGCGCACGGCGAAGAGATGGACTTCGGCGCCCAGGCGGATCAGAGCGCGGATCACTTCTTGCACATGCACCGATGCGCCCTTGCGCCCAAAGACCGGCACGCCGGGATCGGCGCAGACGTATGCGATACGCATTATGCGGCCTCCTGCATGTGGAAATTGGCGTGGCGCTGGATCACACGCTGAAAGAGCGCCCGCTGTTCGGCAGTGTTGCGGCGAATGTCGAAATCGTGCTCCACCTGGGTCCGCGCGGCGCGGGCCAGGCGACGGCGCAACACTTCGTCGGCCAGCAGCCGTTGCAGGGCGTCGGCCAGGCCCATCACGTCGCCGGGGGTGGTCATCAGGCCGGTCTCGTCGTGGCGGATGGCCTCGCCGATGCCGGTGACGTCGGTGGAAATGCACGGCGTTCCCAGCGCCATGGCTTCGAGGAGGACGGTGGGCATGCCGTCGCGGTTGCCGTCTTCGGCCACGATGCAGGGGGCGGCGAAGACAGCGGCCTGCTGCATGTAGCGGATGACGTCGGCTTGGGGCAGCGCGCCCAGCATCTGGATCTGGCCGCCCATGCCCGTCTCCGCCAGGTGACGGCGCAGGTTGGCTTCTTCCTCGCCGGAGCCGATGAGGCTACAAGTGAAGTGGACGCCGCGGCGCTTCAGTTCCACGCAGGCGTCGATGAGGATGTCGAATCCTTTTTTCGGCACCAGCCGCCCCACGCCCAGGATGTGCGGCGCGCGCTGTTGATCGGCTTGGAAGGTGAATCGGCTGAGATCCAGCCCGTTGTAGAGGCGCTGCACACGGTGGGCGTCTTCGCCGTAGGTCTGGCGCAGGAAGTCGAGGTTGTAGTCTGTCACCGTGATGACGCCGGCGGCATCGCGCAACTTGCGGCGCAGATCGGCGGGGTCCACGCTTTCGTGGTAGATGTCCTTGGCGTGGGCGGTGAAGGTGTAGGGGATGCCGGTGAGCAGCGCCGCCAGCCGCGCCACGGTGGTGGAGACGCTGGCAAAGTGGGCATGGAGTAAGCTGATCTTCTTTTTGCGCACCAGCCGCGCCAGGTGAATGGCCTGGTAGAGATCGCCCGGATCGGTGTCGGGTTCGTCGGCCAGCAGCGACCACAGGCGCGGGAACTCACGACGTCCGCGGCGCAGCTCGGCCCAGAAAGTGCTCAACTTCGAGCTGTCGTCGGGGATGTAGGTCACCGGGGCCTGCACCTTGGCCAGCACATCGTGGAAGCGCCCATCGGTGGGCAGCCGCAGCGACACGATCTCCAGCGGCGTCCCCGCGTCCTCGTGGGCCAGGATTTCGTTCACAATAAACGTCTCGGAAAAACGTGGGTACATTTTGGTTACGTAGGCGATGGTCATGGGTGGGTCTCCTGGGAAAAGCGTGTTGGTTGTGGAATGTAATGAGTAAGGAGTAATGAGTAAGGTTTCGTTGACCAAGTGGCGTGCCAGTTGGAAAGTGATTTCGTCTACGAATTACGCATCACGCATTACGCATTACGCCAACCACCTCCCCCAACAACTCCGGCAACCGCTCTACGCCGCCCAGGTCGAGGACGGTCCACGGGTTGGGGCGGGGGTGGGCTGGGTGCGCAGACGGCGGCGCAGGGTGGTCGGGTTGAGTTGATCGGGGTGGAGGACGTCGATCAGGCCGAGATCGGCGAGGCGCTGGGCGCGTATCCACTGTTCCTGGCGCGGGCGCACGCGGGGGACGACCAGGGTGGGTTTGCCGTAGGCTAGGATCTCGCAGACGGTGTTGTAGCCGCCCATGCAGACCACACGCTCGGCGCGGCGCATGAGCGCGGGCAGGTCCTGTTCAAATTCGATGATCTGTAAATTGGCGGCGCCGGCGGCGAGACGATGCAGCGTTTGGCGTTCCACGGCGGGCATGTACGGCCCGGTGACGACGATATTGGGTGTGCGGCTACGGTATTGGGCTTCGACAAAGGCCTGGGCCAGCGCGAAACCGTCTTGCCCGCCGCCGGTGACGCAAAGGGTGAGGCCGTCTTCGCTGGGCGGGGCGTCAGTGTGGATGTCACTGTCGCAGCGGCCGAGGTAGCCGGTGTAGCGCAGCAGCGAGGACAGCTCCGCGCCGAAACGCTGTTCCGCGGCCAGATCGAAGACCTTGGGATCGCCGTAGACCCAGACGCGGTCGTAGTAGCTGCGCACGATCTGGCTGTTGCCGGCGTGCGTCCACTCGGCGTCGGCCACGGCGGGCGTGTCGAGGATCTCACGCAGGCCGAGCACGCAGCGGGTGCGGCGGTGCGGGGCCAGGTCGCGGCGACAGAGTGCGTGCAGCGTGGGCAGCAGTTCGTTGAACGCGCCGCCGGGGACCTTGTCCACGATGAGCACGTCGGGCGCAAAGGCGGTGAGCGCGGCGCGGATCGTCTGGCTGCGCAGTTTGATCAGCGATTCCAGCGGCATGGCAAGAGAACGGGCGCCGTAGTGGCCGTCGCCGTCCTTGGCGATGGCGGGCAGCACGAGGAAGTCCACACCCGCGGGCGCATCGAACGCAGTGGCCACACCGGCGCTGGTGACGAGCAGAATGTCCGCGGGGACGTGGGCCTGAGCGAAGCTCGACGCGATCAGCATATTGCGGCGAATGTGGCCCAATCCTTGCGTGTCGTGCGAATAGAGCGCGATGCGAAGACGCGGTGATCCAATTCTGCCCATGATTCTCTCCTTGCGATGTCAATCTTCAGAAACACGATCTGCGGAAAACCCAGAACGATTTTGATCCACGAAGACACACGGAGCAGCACGAAGAGGAGAAGAGCGGGACACGGATTTCAGGATTACGAGGACAGCAGAGTGAAATACCTTTTGTCTGCTCTCCTCTGCCTTCGTGTATCTTCGTGTGCCTTCGTGGATCGAAAAATTCTGGTTCTTCCTGGCGTATGCGATTCTGTGCCGCACCAGGGTTACTGAAGATATGCAACGAGGGGAAAGGAAAAATACACTTATTTTGAGGTTGAAGGATGGGGGCTGGGGATTGGGGACTGGGGATTGGGGATTGGGGATCGTTACTCGGTGGGATTGGGGATTTCGGGCGGTTGGATCTTGCCGGCGGGCGGTTCAGGCGTGCGCGGTGACCAGGTGGGGCGGGCCGACGGTGCGGTCTCCAGGGGCGTGGGTTCGGCGGTTGGGGTGTCCTGGGGGATGGCAGTCGGCTCGGTTGAGGGGGCGGGCGTCTCGGTGGCGGGCGCAGAGGTCGGGTCCGCCGTGGGCGCGGGGACGTCTGTGGGCGTGTCGGTGGCGGTCACCGGTAGCCAGGACATCACCGTCTGCTGCCACTGCTGGACCTGTGCCTGTGTCTGCGGCGAAGAGAGGTAGATCGTCGCCATTGCCAGCAGCGCCAGCCCAACCAGCATCACCATCTGGCGATTGGTGCGCGATAGCTGCGGCTTGTGATCGTAGTTGAGGCGGCCTGTGCGCGTCCACTCCACGAGGCGGTGACCGTCGACCAGATGGATCGGCTTGCCCGCGGCCCAATCCACGGCGGCGCGGCTCAGCGTCCCCGTGGTGACGAGGTAGGCTTCGTCCGCGCCAGTGTGGACCATCACGCCGTACAGGTCGCGCACCACAGGCTGGCCCACCGTGCCGCCGTAGCGCTTGCACTGCACCACCGCCATGCGCCGCCCGCTACGAATGATCAGGTCGATCCCCTCGTCACCGGAGGCGCGGGTGTTTTCTACTTTGTAGCCCATCTTGGCGAAATGCTGGCCCACGAAACGCTCGAAGGCGATGGGATCCATTTGTTGGAGTTGGGAGAGACGCATGATTGGTGATTGGTGATTGGTGATTGGTGATTGGGAGGGATTGTAGCGCGGGGATTGGGTGGTGGCAAATGGTATAATGGCTCTCTGCTAGATAGCCGTCGCGTCAATTCCGTAGGGGTGCAGCATGCTGAACCCGCTGCTGCTGGACCCTCGATTTCTAGGGATCTTGGGCGCATGCTGCACTCTACGCGTTGCGAACGAAGCTGGATTGCCACCTGCCACCTGCACACCTGCCACCAGAGGAGACCCCCATGCCTTCCACCCCATCCCCTGCCATCGTCGCCGTCGAGTGGACGGAACTGATTGGCAAGCGACCACGCCATGCCGGGCGCAATGCGCGGCTTGGCGATCATGGGCTTGACGTGCGCATTCCCGTGGCGCGTCTCACCGCCGAAGACGGCAGCCAGGGCTTCGGCTTCGCCGCGCCGCCGAAGAAGACGCCGAACGCATCCTCGGGCGCACGTTGGACGATCTCTTCAACCCCACCGTGGGCAGCCGCCCGCACGGACGCCTCTTCGATTTTCCGCTGTGGGATCTGGCGGCGAAACGGGCGGGGCAGCCTGTCTACGCGCTGGCGGCAGCGATGACGGGCAAAGACGCGCCCACCGCGCTGCGCGTCCCCTGCTACGACACCAGCCTCTACTTCGACGATCTGCACCTGGCCGACAACGCCGAAGCCGCCGCGCTGCTGGCCGAGGAGACGCGCCAGGGCTACGCCCGCGGCCACCGCAACTTCAAGATCAAAGTGGGGCGCGGCGCGCGTCACCTGCCCGTGGACAAAGGCACAGAACGCGACATCGCCGTGATCCGCGCTGTACGCGAGGCCGCCGGGCCGGCAGCCGTCCTCATGATCGACGCCAACAACGGCTACACGCTCAACCTCACCAAACGCGTGCTATCCGAGACAGCCGATTGCCGTCTCTACTGGCTCGAAGAAGCCTTTCACGAAGACGCCGTCCTCTACCGCGATCTCAAGGAATGGCTCGCCGCGCAAGGGTTGCCCGTCCTCATCGCGGATGGCGAGGGCGAGGCGTCTCCGTCGTTGCTCAAGTGGGCGCAGGACGGGCTGATCGACGTCGTGCAATACGACATTTTCGGCTACGGGTTCACGTCTTGGCTGGCATTGGGGCAAAAGTTGGATAGCTCGTCGGTGCGCAGCGCGCCGCACCACTACGGGCGCGGCATCGGCAACTACGCCGCCGGTCACCTGGCCGCGGCCATTGGCGGCTTCACGTTCGTGGAGTGGGACGAAGCCACCGTCGCCGAGATCGACGCGTCGGGGTACGTGATCGACGAGGGTTTTGTGCGCGTTCCCGATGCGCCGGGGTTTGGGCTGAACCTTGATGAGGAGATGTTTGGGCGTAGTGTGTCGGACAACGGGTACAGCGTAACGCGAGATGATGGGATGATGAGATGATGACACCTGAATCTATCGGTTTTTCAGCGGCTCGGTTGGAACGGGCGTATCGGTTCTTGGACGACGCAGTGGCGCGCGGTGACCTGCCTGCTGCCGCGCTGCTGGTGGCCCGCAATGGACAGGCTTTGCCGCCGCACGTTGCCGGCCAGCATGGTTTGGCGGCAGATGCGCCCGCATTGCGCCCCGACGCCATCTTCCTCGTCGCCTCGGTGACCAAGCCGGTGGTGGTCTCCGCGCTGATGTTGCTGGTGGAGCGTGGCGAGTTGCTGTTGGACGACCGTGTGACCCGCTACGTCCCCGAGTTCGGCGTCAATGGCAAAGATCGCATCACCCTGCGCCATCTGATGACGCACACGTCGGGCCTACCCGACATGTTGCCCGAAAACGAGGCGTTGCGCGCCGAACACGCGCCGTTGGCCGAATTCGTGCGCCGTATCTGCACGCTGGAGCCGTCCTATGCCGCGGGGACGAATATCGAGTACCAAAGCACAGGAATCGCGATGCTGGGTGAGGTGCTGGAACGGGTGACAGGACGGACGTTGCCCGACTTCCTGCGCCGGGAGATCTTCGAGCCGCTGGGGATGTACGACACAGCCCTGGGCATCGACGGGCTGGACGCAAGCCGCGTCCCCGAGATCAATGTGGGCGAGGAGGCGCTGCGCACCGATTGGCATTGGAACAGCGACTACTGGCGTCATTTCGGCGCGCCGTGGGGCGGCATGTTCACCACCGTGGGCGACTTCTTCCGCTACATGCAGTGCATCCTGGATGGTGGGCGGCTGGGCGATGTGGACATCTTCAGCCCCGCCACCGTCGCCGCCATGACCGGTGACCAGACCGGCGGTATGGCGCAGATTCCGAACACGGTGCGAGCGGAGCAAACATGGGGATTGGGGTGGCGTCTCTTCCCCGGCGTGCGCTGGAGCTACTTCGGCAACCTTGTCTCGCCCGGCACCTACGGCCACGGCGGCGCCACCGGCACCGTCGTCTGGGCCGACCCGGCGCGGCGGATCACGTGCGTCCTCTTTACCACCGAGCCGAGCGCCAACAGCACTGGTCTGCTGGGGCGCTGCTCGAATCTAGTGGCGGCAAGCGCGGGGTAAACACTGTTTTGTCAATCACAGACAAGACATACATTTCCCCGATGGACAAAACAGCGCGATCTGAGATCCTTGAAGCAGGGAGCTTTTTCTGTACCATTCCGCTGACTGATTTTGTTCGAAAGGCTTTCGCCAATGGACATGCTACGTCCATGGATCAAGAGGCTTACCCCCATACGGTTTTTTCTTGGGTTCGCTGCCGTGGTGCTGGTGCTTGGCGCTTCGCTTATCCGCTTCGACGTTTCTGATCTAGTGCTGTTGATCATGGTTTTGCCGATCTTGCTGGCGGCGCACCTGGGGCAACGCAGGCTCTATTTGCCGGCGTTGACGATTCTGACGTTGCTCTCGATCTGGGTGATTGTGAGCACATCAAGCGATCTGCCGAAATCGTTCTCAGTCCTCGCGCTGATTTTCGTCAGCGTATTTGCCGCGGCTGAAGCCTTCTACCGGCTGTCACGCATCCAGCGCCGACAATTGGGGACGCTCCACGCCCGAGACCGCTGGTTTCGCTCGATCTTTGCCGATTCTCCAATTGCGATTGAATTGTTCGACGGCTCAGGTCGATTGATCGACGTCAATCGCGCCGGCATGGCGATTTTTGGCGTGAACGATATACAGACGGTGAAAGGTTTCCAGATTTTCGACGATCCAAACGTCACCGACGAGGTGAAGGAACGCCTGCGCCGCGGCGAAACCGTCCACTATGTCAACCGTTTCGACTTTGCGCCGATCAAAGCTGCCAATCTGTATGAGACCAGCCGCGAAGGCGTGATCGAGTTGGATGTGTTGATCACACCATTGGGCGTGCAGCCCGAAGGCGCGCCGGAAGGCTATCTCGTTATGGCGCAGGACATTACAGAACAGAATCGCCGACAACGGGCATTGACGGCAAGTGAGGCAAAACTACGCGCCATATTCGACGCCAGCGACGACGGCATTGTCCTAACCGACGAAGCAGGCATGGTCATCGAGTTTAGCCAGGGCATGGAACGGATCACCGGGTGGTCGCGCGCCGAAATGCTGGGGAAACCGGTGTGGGAGATGGAATATCGCATCCTGCCCGAAGAGGTGAGAGAGTCGCTAAGCCAAGAGGACATCCGCGATTTTACACAGACTTCTCTGCGCACCGGTCAGGCGTCGGTGATGGGCGCGGCCATCGAAAAACACATCGTCGGGCGCAATGGTGTACAGAAAGTGGTGGAATTGCAGACTTTCGCCATCCCCAGCGATGACGGTTTTCAATTGGGCAGCATTTGCCACGACATGAGCGAACGCGAAAGCGCCGCTGCCGCCTTGCGCGAAAGTGAAGCCCGCTACCGCATCCTGGCTGAGATGTCGTCGGATTCGTTCACCATCCTGCGCGTGGATGAGGATGGCGCCATGCACACCGTTTGGCGCACCACCGAAGCGCTCACCCGGTTGACGGGCTATTCACCCGAGGAATTGGCCCCCGACGGCTATCGCATGCAGGGGATCGTGGTGCCGGAAGATCGGGGCAAGGCTGTCTTTGATCACACGCCGGAACGGGGATCGCTACACCAGGAATTTCGCATCCAGCGCAAAGACGGCCAGATCCGTTGGTTGCGGCAGCGTTACCGCTTCGAACATGACGACGCAGGCCGCCCCACCATGCTTTACCTGGCGGCAGAAGACATCACCGAGCAGAAACGCGTGGAGCAGGAGGCCCTGGCCTTCCACTTGGAGAAGGAACAGGTGCGCCTGCTTACCCAATTTGTGCAGAACGCGTCGCATGAATTCCGCACGCCGCTCTCGGTGCTCAACCTGGATCTGCATTATTTCCACCGCGTGCTCGCCAATCAGGATCAGCAGTCGCGCCTGGCGCGCATGGACACACAGGTGAAGACAATCAGCGGTCTGGTGGATGCGCTGTTGACGCTGTCTACGCTGGACAGCGAGGTTGGGCTGGAATTGGCGCCGGTGGACTTGAATCTGCTGTTGCCTGATCTGGCCGCCCAATCGCAGTTCGAGGCGCATGAAGCCGACGTCACCCTTTCCTTGGATTTGTCGCCCAATCTGCCCCAGATCCTCGGAGATCCCCGTTATCTTGCAACAGCAATCCAGAACCTGCTCGGCAACGCAGTGCGCTACACCCCGCAGGGTGGGCGAATCACCCTGAGCGCCGAAGACACCGGCGACACCGTCCGCGTTGTGGTCGAAGACACAGGCATGGGCATTGCGCCCGAAATCCTCCCGCGCATCTTCGAGCGCTTCTACCGCGTCGATGAAGCGCATTCCACCCAGGGCTTTGGTTTGGGGCTTTCCATCGCACAGAAAGTGGCCGAACGCCACAGCGGGCGCATACATGTGGAGAGTGAGATTGGGAAGGGAAGTGTCTTTGTGCTGGAACTGCCGGTGATGGCAGATGAATAGCAGGCGCTGGACGTAAGCACAACAGATCCCGAAGACAACGCCCTGCGGTTCCCCCTCGCAGTTACGAGCTGATCACCGGCATCGACGACAAGATGTACGACAGCCTGCCCCCCCTGAACAGCGGCGAACTGAGCAGTGTGCGCATCCTCGAAGAAACTACTGCATCATCTGCAACAGGTTGACAATCGTCTCGTTGACGTGATCCAGCCGCACCAGGCCAAAGCGAGGATACTCGATGTCGAGAATCAGATAGAGGATGCTCGACACCACCACAGCGAAGAGGAAAATGTGGAAGTGACCGAACTGTTCCTTGCGTCCGGCGCGCACGCCGATCAGCGCTGAACCGATGATGGCCAGGGCAAAGAGTGCCACGAACACGGGCATTGGCGGGTGCGTGTTGATGGCCACCGTACGCGTGGTGACGATGTCGATCATCTCGTTGATCGATGGGATCAGCAGCAGTCGCGCCGATTCGCACTCGGCGCCGTCGCAGTCACCAGCAGCCATCACCTGACGCCAGATGTCCATCTGCATGGCGGCGCTACTCTTCAACTCCCGCGCCGTCGACTCTGCGTTGATGAGATCACCGTACAGTGAACCGCGTGAGGTTGTGTAGGCGCGGAAGAGTTCGCGCAGGGGCGGTTGCGTGGCCTCGGGCAGCAGATCCAGCCGCAGATAGGCCGTGGAGATGGCGTTCGACTCGTCTACGATGAGGTGACGCCGGGCGTCGAGGCGGCCATACGCGCCGGAAAAGGTGAAGGCAATCAGCAGCCCGAGCAGGGCAAAGGTCGTGCTGTTGACAGCGTCGGCGATCTTGCCGTCTGCGTCGGATGGCGCAGCGTGGCGCAGAGCGAACCAGCGGGTAACATAGAAGACAGCCACCATCACCACAAAGAGCAACGCACACACGAAGATTGCGTCGAAGGCGCTGTCCACAACAAAGGCGCTATCCATTGGAGGGTCCTTACTTGATGAGTTCTACTTCGATGCAACTTTTTGGGGCGGAGAACAGAGGAAACGTTCCCCATCCATCAAGTTGCGGGTGGCATTGGCTGCTCCTTTGATCGTCTAACGTCTACCGAAAAAGACAATCGTGTCTTTGTACGATCCTTGCTGGGTGATGTGTGTCCTGCACAAAAAAAAACCGGCGGGTTGCGGGTAGAAGCGGTGACGCATGTGTCACCGCTTCCACCCGTAACCCGCCAGTTTTCGTTCGTATGAAACAAAATCAGTTGGCGCTAACCCAGGTGAGGCCCAGCTCAGCCAGTTTGGCTTCGGTGGGCTGCCCGCTATCGCCCCAGCCGGCCATCTGGTAGTAGAGCGAACGGGCGTGTTTGAATTCGTCTTTGTTCAGAGACACGCCGGTGAGCTTGCCCTTCTGCAGCGGCTCGAACATGCGCTGCGGCAGGTTGTCGTCCTTTTCGCCGAAGCCCTCGCGCTGATTGAAGAGGCGCGACATGGTGTTGGCGCGTTCGCCCACCTTGATCAGTTCCCACATCGTCATGTCCCAGCCGGTGGCTGCGTTGACGAAGTCGGCCAGCTGGTGCAGTTTCAGCGAACCAATGGGGATGCCCACGAAATCGCACATGCCCACGCTGTTGTAGAGGCTCCAGATCGCCTGGGCGTAGAAGAAGGCACGCACCTTGTCGCCGTTGAGCACCATGCGATCCAGTGGTTCGATCAGGCCGACTTCGCTGAGGCCGTTGTCGAGGACGCCCAAGCCTTCGAAGGAAGGATCGTGGATGGCTTCCATGTGGTCGGCCCCGGTGGGGGAGAGCGCATAGGCCAGGCTCAGGCCCACTTTGCCGCGCGGCTCGTGCATGGGCAGTTCCTGCCCCTTGACGTGGAGGGCGAACCGTTCCGATCCCTTGCCGATCTTGGCAGCGGCGCGCTTGACGCCGTCGGCCAGGATGTCGCCCAGGCCTTCGCGTTTGCCGATCTTGTGGATCATGGCGATCATGGCGTCGGCGTTGCCCCAGGTGAGATCGATGCCGTCGGTGTCCTCTTTGGTGAGGATGCCGTTTTCGTAGCATTCCATAGCAAAGGCGATGGAGACGCCGGTGGAGATGCCGTCGATGACGTATCGGTTGACCCACTGCGACGCCTCGGCCACAGCAGCCATGTCGCCCACACCACACAGCGATCCCAGCGCGCCGATGATCTCGTATTCCATGCCGCCGTACTTGGCGCTGACGCCGCGTTCCGGCACTTCCACTTCGCGCTTGCAGGCCACGGTGCAGGCGTAACAGGTGCCGCGGTTCACCAGGATCGTGTCGGACATGCGCGTGCCGGAGATGGCGTCGGCGTGCTCGAACGAACCGTCGCGGAAGTTGTGGGTGGGCAGGATGCCGTCTGCGTCCAGCCCATTGATCCCTCCGGCGGTGCCGTGCAGGTGCATGCGGTCGGTCTCGCGGTCGTAGTTCTCGCGGAACCACTGGAGCACGCCGTTGGCCTTTTCGCGTTCCTCGGCGGCGACACGTTCGCGGCCACGGGTAACGATGGCCTTGAGGTTTTTGCTGCCCATCACCGCGCCCAGGCCGGCGCGCCCGTGGAAGTGACGCAGTTGGTTGGTGATGGCGGCGTAGAGGACCAGATTCTCGCCGGCCACGCCCGTTTGAAGTACGTTGATGCGGGTGTCGCCCAACTCTTCTTCGAGGCCGTCCTGTACTTCGCCGGCCAGTTGCCCCCAGTACTTGGCGGCGTCGCGGAACTCGCATTCGCCGTCGTGGATGTAGAGGTAGGTGGGCTTCTCGGCTTTGCCGTGGACGATGACGCCGTCGTAACCGGTGCGCTTCAGTTCCGGTCCCCAGTAGCCGCCGGCTTCCGCTTCACCGTAGCCGCCCGACAACGGCGACTTGCCCGCCGCGGTGTAACGGTTGGCGCCGGAGAGCGGCAGGCCGTTGATCACGCTGGTCATGAAGATCAGTAGGTTGTCGGGTCCGAGGGGATCGATGCCCGGCTTCATGTCGCGCAGCATAAAGTAGCTAGCCAATGCGCCGCCGCCCAAGTACTTGCGGTAGATCAATTCATCAAGTTCCTCAACCCAGGTACGCGATTCGGTCAGATCCACATGTAGGATCTTTCCATTGTAGCTTGTGGGCATCTTTATCCTCCATCGATGGCTAAGTGTTCACGGTCCAATGTAAGATAACCTTCATTGTATAGCGCGCGATTCAGTCTACAGATCCCCCACCAGGATAGTCAAATCGCTAAAAAATGTTATGGAATGACCTCTATAGACAATCGCTGTCAAATCAGTACAATGAAGAAGAACCCACATCCACCACCTGTTAGGATACCCCAATGCCCGCCCGACCCAATATTCTGATCTTCATGACCGACCAGGAGCAAGGACAGGTCGTTGAACCCGGCCACCCTTGCAAAACGCCCAACGCCGACCGGTTGGCCGCCGAAGGGCTGCGTTTTCGTCATTGTTACACGCCGTCGCCGCACTGTTGCCCTTCGCGGGCGACATTCTTCACCGGCCTTTACCCCAGCCGTCACGGCATCTACAACAACATTTTCAACAGCGCCGCCATCCACACCGAGTTGAACCCCGGTGTGGCAACTTTCGGTGAACAACTGCTCAAGGCTGGTTACCGCACCATTTTCAGCGGCAAGTGGCACGTCAGCGCCGCCGAGAACCCCTCGGATCGCGGGTGGACGGAACTGGTGACCACCGCCACCAAAGGCACCAACCACGGCCGCACCATCGACGACTGGCGACGCGACGCCGCCGAGTACACCGAAGACGGCGAACGCCCGCGCGGACACATCCAGCGCCCGGGCTGGGGCGATTTCGTCGTCTACAAAACCCTGCCCGACGCCGGCCCCAAGGGATACGAAGACTCCCACGATTACAAAGTGGTGAGCCGCGCCGTGGGCGCCATCCACGATCTGCAATACACCGACGATCCGTGGGCGCTCTTCGTCGGCCCAGTAGGCCCGCATGACCCCTTCAACGTGCCCAAGAAGTTCGTGGACATGTACAACCCCGCCGACATCGAGCTTCCGGAAAGCTATCGCGACACCCTCGAAGACAAGCCGCGACTCTACCAGCGCATGCGCCGCCAGCTCTGGGATCAGCTCAGCGAAGACGAAGTGCGTGAGTCCATCGCCCACTACTGGGCCTTCTGCACGATGGAAGACGCCATGTTGGGCGAGGTCCTCGGCGCGCTGGACGCCACCGGCCAGGCCGACAACACGCTGGTAATCTTCCTCTCGGATCACGGCGACTACTGTGGCGCACGGGCTTTACCTCAAGGGCGTCCCCTCGTTTCGCGAGGCGTATCACGTCCCCTGCATCATGCGCTGGCCCAAAGGAATTCCCAATCCTGGCCGCGAGGTCGATGCGATTGTCACTTTGGCCGATTTCGCGCCCACCTTCCTCGAACTGATCGAGATCGAGCCGCCCGACGATCTGAGCGGACGCAGCCTGCTGCCCGTGATGCAAGGACGTGTCCCCGTCGTGGCCGGATGCGCTCTACACCCAATGCAACGGCGTGGAACTCTACTACAGCCAGCGCATCGTCATGACCCACGAGTTCAAATACGTCTACAACGGCTTCGACTTCGACGAACTCTACGATCTGCGCAGCGATCCGCACGAAATGGTCAACCTGGCCGAGGACCCGTCCTACGCCGAGATCAAAAAAGAGCTGGTGGGCAAGATGTGGCGCTTCGCCGCCAAAGAAAACGACATCATCTTCAACCCCTACGGCACCGTCGGTCTTGCACCATGGAGTAGGCGGAAGGGTTGAAATCATGAATTTCATATTCTTTATGCCCGACGAACTCCGCGGAGAGCGTCGGCTGCTATGGACATCCACTGGTGCAGACGCCCAACATGGACGCGCTGGCGGCAGAGGGCGTGCGCTTCGACCAATGTCATGTGCAGCATTCCGTGTGTACGCCGTCGCGCTGTTCGATGATGACGGGCTGGTACCCCCACGTACGCGGACACCGCACGCTCTGGCACATGCTGCGCCCCGACGAACCCAACCTGCTGCGCTACCTCAAGCAGAAGGGCTACACCGTCCACTGGTACGGCAAGAACGATCTGCTGGCCCCCGCAGCTTCGCCGACAGCGTGGACGTGGCCGAGAGCCGCGGCAAGGGGAAGTTCGGCCCCAACCCTTCGCCGAGGACGATCCGCGCTACTACAGTTTCCTCTACGAGCCGTACGCCGACGCCGTCGAAGATCACGGCGACTACGCCAACGTGCAGGCGGGCATCGACTTCCTGCGCAGCAAGCCGCAAGATCCGTTCATCCTCTACCTGCCGCTCACCTTCCCGCACTGTCCCTATTCCGCGCCGCAGCCGTGGCACAATCAGATCGATCCCGATGACCTGCCGCCGCTGCGCCCGCCGACCTGCCCAACCGACCAGACTTCCACGCGCTGATCCGCCAGACCCGTCACCTTGATCAGATCGACGAGGCGGTGCTGCGCAAGATCCAGGCCGTCTACCTGGGCATGACCGGCTACATCGACTGGCTGTTGGGCCGCCTGCTCAATGCGCTGGACGAAAGCGGCCTGGCCGAGGAGACCGCGATCTTCGTCTTCTCGGATCACGGCGACTACGCCGGCGACTACGGTCTGGTGGAAAAGTGGCCCAGCGCCGTGGAAGACATCATCACCCGCGTGCCGCTCATCGCCCGCATCCCCGGCGGCGCACGCGGACACACCGTCGCCGAACCCGTGGAACTCTTCGACGTTATGGCCACCACGCTGGATCTGGCGGGCATCGAAGCGCAACACACCCACTTCGCCCAGTCGCTGACGCCCCAACTCAACGGCGCGCCCGGTGACCCAGATCGCGCTGTCTTCTGCGAGGGGGGCTACGCACGGCATGAGCCGCACAACTTCGAGGGACGCGCCAACCGCGATCAATTCGCCCGCACCAGCAGCCACATCTACTATCCCAAAGGCCAACTCCAGCAGACGCACCCCGACAGCGTCGGGCGTGTGACCATGCTGCGCACGTCCACGCACAAGCTGGTGCAGCGCCCCACCGGCGTCTGCGAGTTCTACGATCTCGTGGCAGATCCCCAGGAATTGAACAACCAATACGGCGCGCCCGCACACAGCGCCGTCCAACAACAACTCGAACAGCGCATGCTCAACTGGCTGATCCAAACCGCGGACGTGACGCCGTTCGACATGGATCCGCGGGGATTTGGATAATTACAATTTACGATTTGCGATTGACGATTTACGATTGTCGGGTTGAGGATGTGATGCCTTTGGCGGGACCTTACTTGTCAACCAAGTTAGAGACAAGCAACGCGTTCATTTTCTCTGCACGACAATCGTAAATCGTCAATCGAAAATCGTAAATAGAAAGGGCTGTCATGTCCAGTACACCCAACATCCTCTTCATCATGTCGGATCAGATGAAGGCGACGGCGAGCCATTTGTATGGGAATTCGTTTTGTGAGACGCCGTTTCTGGCGCGACTGGCGGAGGACGGTGTGCTCTACGAGAACGCCATCACGCCGCACCCGTTGTGTGTCCCAGCGCGGGTGTCGGTGTGGACGAGCCGCTGGCCGCACAGTCACGGCGGGCGGCGCAATGAGACGCTGATGCCGCCCGGCCAGGATCACGCTTTCCGGCTGTGGAAGCAGGCAGGCTACCGCACCGGCCTGATCGGCAAGAATCACTGCTTCACCAGCGCCAGCGACCGCGCCCTGTTCGACATCTGGTGCGAGATTGGGCATGGCGGGCTGCCCTTCGATCCCACCACACGCGGCATGGACTGGTTTCGCCCCATCGAGGCGATCCACGCCGCCCATGCCACACGGCGCAACATGCCGCGCCAGAGTCCGCGCTTCGGCTACGCCGTCACCGACTACCCGCTCGAAGACTATTCCACCGGCCTCATCACCGGGCAGACAGTGCGCTTCTTGGAGGAATTCGGCAATCAGCCGTTCGCGCTGTGGGTGTCGTACCCCGATCCACATGAACCGTGGGAAGCGCCGCGCCAATACGCCGAGATGTTCCCGCCCGAAAAGATCGAACTGCCCCCCGCCCGCGCCGACGAGTTCAGCGACGGCACAGCGCCCGAACGCAACCGCGTGCTCTACGAGATCCTGGGCATGGACGACGACAGCCAAGAGGACATCTACGGCGTGCTCGGCTGCTACTACGGCATGACGCGCTTTGTGGACGACGGCGTGGGCCAGATCCTCGAAGCGTTGGATCGGCTGGGGTTGCGCGAGAACACAATCGTCGTCTTCTGCGCCGATCATGGTGACTTTGCCGGCGAACACAACATGACCACCAAAGGCGGCGTCTTCTACGACTGCCTCACCCACGTGCCGCTGATCGTGTCGTGGCCGGGTCATTTCGCGGCGGGCGTACGCGACGCAAGCATGGTCAACCTCGTCGACGTCGTGCCTACGCTGCTGCACCACCAGGGCATCCCCGTTCCACGGTCCATGCACGGCGAGCTGCTGCCCACTGTCACCGAGGCGGCGCCGCGCGAAGCGACCTTCTCCGAGTACGGCGCGGGCGGTCCGCTCTTTCACATGGATGACCTGGCGAAGCTGCCCAAACCCTACGGACGCGCCGCGTTGATGCGATCCTTGCGCTGGCGCGAGGCCGAAGGGCGGCGCAAAATGGTGCGCACGCCGCATTGGAAATACGTCCACGATCCAATGGGCGACCTCGACGAACTCTACGATCTGGTCAACGATCCGTGGGAACTGACCAACGTCGCCGCGGACCTGGCGCACGCGCCCGTGATCGCTGAGATGCGCGGTCACCTGGCCGATTGGAGCATCAATACAGAAGATAGTCCACCAGTGCCGTTGCCGGAGGCGGTGTACTATGAGTTCGAGTAGATAGAGTGCGCGCGACTGGAACATTGATGTCGAATTGATGAGATGATGAGGATGGTGAGATGATGTCTGTCGAGATCGCCACATCATCCTCATTATCTCATCATCTCATCCCCAAACCACCCACCACCCAAGGATCACACCCACCATGTCCCTAAAAATCACCAAGATCGAAACTGTCACCGTCCCCGAGATCATGCCGGGGCTGCTGCTGCTGCGTATCCACACCGACGCCGGCATCATCGGCAACGGCGAAACGTACTACGTTCCCCACGCCGTGGCCTCGATGATCCACGATTGGATGGCGCGGCGGCTGCTAGGCGCGGACCCGCTGGCCGTCGAGAGTCACTGGCGCTTCCTCTATGAACGCACCGCCAATTTTGGCTCGCGCGGCACCGAACTGCGGGCGATTTCGGCCATCGATCTGGCGCTGTGGGACATCCTCGGCCAGGTGTGCGAACAGCCGGTGTGGCAATTGCTGGGTGGACGCACGCAGGCGTCGATCCCGATCTACAACAGCAGCGGCGGTCCTAGCTACGGCGGCAAGCGCACGGACAATTCCCTGGGCTGGCCGGGCTACGGCGAGGTGGGCAACGAAGGGCCGTACAACGACTACTGGGCGATGGTCAACAAGCCGGTGGACTACGCCAAGATGATGCTCGATCTGGGCTACCGCGGCCTCAAAACGTGGACACTCGACTTCGCTGCCCACAAAGTGCGCGGCGGTCTCTACCTGCGCCCCGAGGACCTCGACGAGGCGCTGCGTCCGCTGCGGGCAATCCGCGAGGCGCTGGGCGGGCAAGTGGAACTGATGCTCGACGGACACGTCTTCTTTCATCTAGCGATGGCAATGAGGATCGCACGGGCGTTGCGTCCACTCGACGTGCTCTGGGTCGAAGACATCATCCGCCCTGACAACATCGCCACCATCGCCGACTTCCGCCACAAGGCCGACATTCCCGTCGCGGTCAGCGAAATGATGATCGGGCCGGATGACTACCGCATGGTTCTCGAAGAGCGCGCCGCCGACTACATCATGATCGATCCCACCTGGGTGGGCGGCATCTCGCAGACACACCGCATCGCCCACCAGGCACAGGTGTACAACATCCCCGTAGTGATGCACGACTGCACCGGTCCGCTCACCATGCTGTCGGGTGTGCAGGTGGCCACCGCCACCGCCAACGTCGCCTGGCAGGAGACGGTACGCGCCCACATCAACTTGCTCTATCCGCAGTTGATCACCGAGCAGCCCGTCATCGAAGCCGGTCACATCCTGCCGCCGCAGCAGCCAGGCATCGGCACGGCGTGGCTCGATTCGCTGTTTAGTGGACCGGGGTTGCGGGTGTCGGAGGGGTGAATTGCAGATTGCGAGTTGCGGAACTGTAAACCACAACTCGCAACTCGCAATTCTGAATTCAAATCGTAAGGTCCATCTACAGATTTGTCGTATATCATCTACAGGTGATTGATATCACACCCGCCGCCTGCGTAGATGAATGCGACAATGTCTGTTCTTCCTGTACATGCACTGATCCTGTGGAACAGTCTGCTTTCGTTGATTGCAGCCACGTTTTTCTTTCCCACCGACGCCGCGATTCAAAAGCCTGCGGTGAGCAACGACGCCCCCGAAATTACGGTAACTGCGCCGGTACCCGGCCAGGTGCTGGACGGGGAAACCATCACCGTCGCGTGGACAGCCTCCGACGGCGACGGCGATGCGTTGGTCTTCACGGTGGAGTATAGCAACGATGGCGGCGTCATCTGGATCACGCTTGCCCAGGACGTCACCGAGCAGAGCGTGGAGATCGCCCGCACGCAGATCAGTGCAGGCAATCGGGTGCGCTTTCGCGTGTGGGCGTCGGACGGCGTCAACCGCAGCGTGGACGAGATCGACGGCGATGTGGTGGTGACCGACTGGCCGCCTATCGTGGAGATCACCATGCCGACTGCGCGCAGTTTCTTCGTCTTCGGCGAACCGATCACCTTCAGCGGCACGGCGTATGACATCGACGCTGGCCCAATCGGTGGCTTCGCCCTGACCTGGCACTCCAACCTCGACGGCTTCCTGGGCTACGGCAACAGCCTGACTGTCTCCACCTTGCGCCTGGGTGAACATACCATCTCCCTGCGCACCCCCAACGGCCAAGGCGGCTACGTCGAAGACAGCGTCGCCGTTCACATTTTCTCCGTCGATCACCAATTCTTCCTGCCCTACATCGTATACTGATCGGTCCCAATGGCAGCGAAATAGAACGCGGATCAAGCGGATTGGGCGGATCTGAACGGATTGCTGCTGGAAAATCCGCCAAGAACCGCTCGATCCGCATTCTATCCCAGAATCATTTCAGGTGACTTGCTCTCTGCGTCACTTCGCGGATAATTAAATGGTCTGTCCACTTTGCCACAGGACAGACACGCCGCTGTCCTCTTTCCCCACAAAAAGACAGGAGAAAACGATGTCCGCATCTGACGACAAGGAACGGCTGGGGCAGGTCGAGAACGCCGTCAACACCAACTCGCGCCCGTCGGATCTCAAGATCACCGACATGCGCCTCGCCGTGGTGTGCAGCAACTACGACTACCCCATCATCCGCATCGACACCAACCAGGGCGTCTACGGCATCGGCGAAGTACGCGACGCCGGTCACAAGGAAAACGCCCTCCAGTTCAAGAGCATGTTGCTGGGCCAGAACCCCTGTAACATCGACATGATCTTCCGCGCCATGAAGAAGTTCGGCAACTGGGGACGTGAAGGCGGCGGCGTCTCCGGCCTCGAGATCGCCCTGTGGGACCTGATTGGCAAGGTCTACGGTGTGCCGTGTCACCAGTTCCTGGGCGGCAAGTATCGCGACAAAGTGCGACTTTACGCCGACACCCCCGCCCCCGACGACACCAGCCCCGAAGGTTACGCCCGCCGTGTCCAGGGCCGCAAAGACATGGGCCTCACCTTCATCAAGTTCGACATCCGCCCCGCCATCTTCGCCGACGCCGAAAACGGCATGGTGGGTCAGCCTGTCCACAGCGAATATGCCCTGGGCAAACGCTGGCGCGCGCCCGGCAGCGGTGCGAGCATCCACGTCACCGACGCCGGCATCGCCCGCGTGGTGGAAGTGGTGAGCGCCATCCGCGACATCGCGGGCTGGGACATCGAACTGTGTACCGATCATTTCGGCCACGGTTACATGACACAGAAAGACGTGATCCGCCTGGGCAAGGCGCTGGAACCCTTCCGCCTGGCCTGGTTCGAAGATCCCATGCCCTGGTGGGACATTGACGGCCACAAAGCTGTCACCGACGCCATCAACATCCCCACAGCCGCGGGCGAAGAACTCTACCTGTGGGAAGGCTTCCGCGAGATGATCGAAAAGCGCGCCGTGGACATCATCCACCCGGATCTGCTCACCTCCGGTGGCATGCTGGAGACCAAGAAGATCGCCGACTACGCCGAGCGTTACGGCATCCCCACGGCGCTGCACTTTGCCGGGTCGCCGATTGCGTTCATGGCCAACGTCCACACCGCCGCCGCCATCCCCAGCTTCGTTTCGCTGGAACACCACGGCCTCGACCTGCCCTTCTGGGAAGGACTCGTCACCGGCCTGCCCGACAACTACATGGAAGGCGGCTACGTCAGCGTCCCCGATAAACCGGGCCTGGGCGTCGACCTCAACCTGGAAGGCATTGAAGCCAACCTGCGCTTCCCCGGCCTCTTCGAGCCGACCGACGAGTGGAACAACCCGAAGTTGGGGTTCTGGCAACCGGACCGGAGATGGGATAAGTAGGGATGGGGGATTGGGGACAGCGTAAAGCACGTTGGTTCTTTAGACGGGTGTCTTGGGGAGTGCGTTGATGATGAGATGATGAGGATGATGGCAAGAGACGGACATCATCCCCATCATCCCACCATCGCTTTACCCCAAAGCAACCCCACTCCCCAACAACTCACTCAACCCAATCCCCAGTCCCTAATCCCCAGTCCCCGATCCCCCTCAATCCACAACCGACATAGGAGACAACAACTATGCCACGCTTCGATCACCTCCGCGGTGTCTTCGGACTGCTGCCGACGCCGTACAAGGAGGATTACGAGATTCACACCGAGGACCTGCGGCGGGTGGCCGATTTCTGCTGCCGCAGTGGACAACATGGCATCGTCTGGCCGGTAATGGTGGGCGAGTTCTACTTTCTGGGCGAAGAAGAGCGCATCCGCAACCTCGACGCCGTGATGGAAGAGGTCAACGGGCGGCTGCCGGTGGTCTTCGGCTGTTCGGGGATCTCGGTGCCGCAGGTGGTGCTGTACGCCAAAGCGGCGCAGAAAGCGGGGGCCGACTGCATCATCGCCATGGCCCCGGCGCGCACCAACCAGGCCATCGCCATCGAAATGTACAAACGCATGGCCGACGTCTACGACGGACCGATCATGGTGCAGAACGCGGGCATGTACGCCCCCCTCACCGGTGACCAGATCGCCCAACTCGTCGACGACGTGCCGTCTATCGAGTACATCAAAGAGGAACGCCCGCCCGGCCCCAAGCATGTAGCCGAAGTCCACAAGGCGTTGGGCAACAAAGTGAAGACGATCTTCGGCGGCGCCGCGGGCAAATTCCTGCCCGACGAACTCAACCGCGGGGCCGACGGCTGCATGCCCGCCTGCGAGATCGCCGATCTGTTGGCCAAGGTTCAAGAACTGTGGTGGGCCGGTGAACAGGACAAAGCCCGCGCCCTGCACACACGCCTGCTGCCGCTGATCATCCGCGAGACGCACCCCTTCATGCGCTACATCCTTAAACGACGCGGCGTCTTCAGCAATACCATCGAACGTTCTCCCGCCGGCGCCGACACGTTGGATGCCCAAGACAAGCGCGAACTCTCGATCCTCATCGATGAGATCGCGGATGAGATCGAGTACTTCCCGTTTGGGGAGGAGTAGAGAGCGGGGACTGGGGATTGGGGCATAGGCGTTAAGATAAGCGCTATACGAGCAAATGCCGGGGACTTTTCGTCGCAGCGAGACGGGGTCATCACTTCTGGCGACTCGTCCAACGTGAAGTCCCCGGCACTTTCGTTCGACCTTAACTTAACGCCGATGGGGGATTGGGGACAGGGGATTGGGTTGAGACAATGAGATCTGCTCGGGTTTGCATCATCTTCGAGCAGAGATTAAGCGATTAGGGGATTTCAGATACTCGATCCAGTCCCCGATCCCCAGTCCCCGATCCCCAGTCCCATCCGTCCCCTATCACCAATCACCAACCCAGGATGTCAGCATGACCAACATCCACGACAGTGGTTACAAGATCCTATTCTCGAATCGCACCGTCTTTCGCCAGTTGATGGAGACCTTTGTCAAACAGCCGTGGGTGGCTCAAGTCGACTTCGACCGCGCTGAACGCGTGGACAAGTCCTTTGTCAGTAAGCACTACAAAGAGACGGAAAGCGATCTCATTTACCGGTTGCCCTGGGGCGAGGACGAACTTTACGTCTACGTGCTTCTGGAGTTTCAGTCGACAGTTGATGACTGGATGGCGTTGAGAATGCTCAACTACATCACCAATTTCTACATGGCTTTGGTCGACGACAAGAAGGTGAAAAAGCTACCGCCCATCTTCCCGTTGGTGTTGTATAATGGAGACAAACGTTGGCACGCTGCTACGTCAATGGCTGAGTTGATCGAAGCCGAGCCTGCGCTTGATGACTATGCCATCGGTTTTCGATATTTCAAGTTGGTGGCAAACGAATTCAGCCAGGAACAGTTGGTGGGCATCGGTAACATCGTCTCAACGCTTTTTTTCGCCGAATCCAGGCCCGACATCGAACTGCTGAGCGAGCAGTTCATGGCGCTCTTCGAGCAAGGAGAGGACAAACAGGCCATTTCGATCTTTTTCAACTGGTTTGAACAGTTGGCGCACCACAAACGCTTCAGCGCCGAGGATTTCGCCTCGCTTACAGAGATTTACCAGTCAGCAGAGGAGGTCAAAAGTATGCTGCAAAAGACATTTGAGGAATGGTATCAACAAGGTCGCCAGGCAGGTATTGAAAGAGGCCTCGAAGAAGGCCGTGAGGAAGGTCGCGAAGAGGGCGCCCGCCGCCGCACCCTCGAGATCGTCAGCGCGATGCGCGCCCGCGGCATTGACCCCGCCCTCATCGCCGATGTGACAGGCCTCAGCATGGATGAACTTGCCGAACTCCTCGCACCTCCATCCTCTCAGGACGATACCAACTAACCTAACGCCCTGGTTGGGATGGGTCCTTGCCAGGGCGTTTTTGATCCCCCACAACACCTTGTGAGGAGACTCTGTGGAACTGCAAACCACGTTCATCGATCAACTGACGATCCTGGCCAAGGACGATCCGCGTGTGCGGGCGGTGTGGTTGGCGGGTAGCTTCGGCAAAGGCATTGCGGACCAGTTTTCCGATGTGGACGCGCATCTCCTGCTAACGGAGACAGCGCTCGAAGACTTCCGCCAGGGCGTGCGAGCATGGTTGGAACAGATCCGCCCGCTGGTGCTCTTCCGGCTCATGTTCGACGGGCAGATGGTCAACGCGCTGACGGTGGACGGGCTGCGTCTCGACCTGTGGCTGCACACCGGTGACGCAGCCGATGTGCCGCAAGGCGCAACCAGGGTCCTATGGCAGCAAGAGGACGTGCTGCGCTGGATCCCCGCGCCGTCGCCACAGTTGACGCGCGACGAAGTCACCCGTCAATTGGAATGGCTGATCCCCGAATTTTGGCGCTGCATCGCCATGCTGCCGGTGGTGTGGGGGCGCGGTGAACGCATCGTCGGCGTCACCGGGGCGATGGTGGAGATCCAGGTGCTCACCGACGTCTTCATCGCCGGCGCCGGCGTGCGCAATGACCGCGGCGCCAAAGCCCGCAACGACTTCCTGCCCGCGGACCTGCGCGCCGCCGTGGAATCCGCGATCTACCTCCCCGAACTGACCGATGATGCCCTGGTGCAGTTACACTTGCGCCTGGCCAGGCTGATGCAACAGCACGGTCCTATCCTGTGTGCGCGGTGGCAGATCGAATACCCCCAACAGATCGAAGACACAGCACTGAACTACGTGCGGCAGTTTGTCGATGACGTCCCCCTGAAGTCAGCGTGAAATTGCCGAAAACGGGGTGTGATGAGAAGATACACTACGCACTACGCACCACGATCTCAAAATCACCCGGGGCGCACGCCATACCCCGTCTCCATCGAAAGAGCATTCCCATGCCCGCAGACAAGATCCGCGTACTCGTCGCCAAACCCGGATTAGACGGCCACGACCGCGGCGCCAAATTTATCGCACAGGCGCTGCGCGACGCCGGCTTCGAGGTGATCTACACCGGCATCCGCCAGACGCCGCAGATGATCGCCGAAGCCGCCCTGCAAGAGGACGTCGATGTGGTCGGTATGAGCATCCTCAGCGGCGCCCACATGACGCTCTGCCCTAAAGTCGTCGAGTTGTTGCGCCCAGGGCCAGGACGACGTCCTCGTGCTCGTGGGCGGCATCGTCCCCGAAGAGGACGTGGTCAAGCTCAAAGACGCCGGCATCGCCGCCATCTTCGGACCAGGGACGCCCAGCCAGGCCATCGCCGACTTCATCAACCAGGAACTCGGCGCAGTCACTGAATGAACCACCTCAGACTTGAGTTCCCCCATGCGTAGATCCACCTCCCCAACCGAGTTGATCGACGGGCTGTTGGACCGGCAATCGGCTGGCCCTGGCCCGCGCCATCAGCCGCGTGGAAAACGAAGACGCCGCCGCCCGCGCCATCCTCGACGGCGTCTTCCCGCACACCGGCCACGGCCACCTCATCGGCGTCACCGGCGCGCCGGGGACGGGCAAATCGACGCTCGTCAACGCGCTGGCGCGCGCCTTCCGCCAACAGGACGAGACCATCGCCATCCTCGCCGTCGATCCCACCAGCCCGTTCACCGGCGGCGCGCTGCTGGGCGACCGCGTGCGCATGACCCAGCTCAGCGGCGATCCCGGCGTCTTCATCCGCAGCATGGCCACACGCGGACACCTGGGCGGGCTGGCCGCGGCCAGCGTCGACGTGCTGCAACTGCTCGACGCCGCAGGCTTCGACCGCATTCTCATCGAAACCGTGGGCGTGGGCCAGGCTGAGGTGGAGATCGCGGCCACTGCGCACACCACCCTCGTGGTCGAAGCGCCGGGGCTGGGCGACGAAGTGCAGGCGATCAAGGCCGGCGTGCTGGAGATCGCCGACATCTTCGTGGTCAACAAAGCGGATCGTCCTGGCGCGGAGCGCACGGTGACGGCGCTGGAGATGATGCTGGAACAACGCCGCGGCGGATCAAGATCCTTGCGTCACCACGGCCAGGTGATGAGCGTCGCGCTGCCGCCATCCTCGCAGCCTGAGCAAGCATGGACGATTCCCGTGCTCAAGACGGTGGCATCGGAGGCCGAAGGCGTCGACGCGCTGCGCCTGGCTATCAACGATCACCGCGCCTGGCTGGCTCGCGGCGACGGGCTGGCCCAGCGCGAAGAAAGCCGCATCGCCCGCACATTGGAGACGCTGATCCACACCGAACTCAGCCGCCGGATGCAGGCGTCCTTGCCCGCGGACAACATCGCCGCGCTGATCGACGCCGTCCGCCGCCGCGAACTCAGCCCGCACGCTGCCGCCGACGAAGTCATGCGCCGGCTGACAGAGTGATCGAATGGTCCTCCAACTTTTGTCGGAGTCGACCAAACACTGTGGCGACTTTTGACGGATTTTGCGTCCTCAGTTCTGCTGATCCCCTCCTGAACGTCCACCTGTATACTGCCAACAGGCACACAGGACACGACAGCAGATCACCAGGGAGGAGGGCGCAATGTTCGCCAATTTTGTCCACGCCAGCAGCGAATACTACCTGCACACGCTCAAAGAAGAGGCGGAACACCGGCAGCGGTCCTTCGCCGAATGTTGTCAGATCTGGCCGTTTCGGCGTAAGACACGACGGCAAAATGGCGCCGGAGACGCCCACCGCGATGACATCTCCTACCAGCCGCCTCGCCATGCGCTGAATGCCAGGTAACAAACGAGGTAACTTTTCAGCTTCAGGTGCGACGCACTGGCCCAGAAGTTAGCGCATACAAACCGCGCTCCTGGCCAGTACGTCGCACCTGCAAAGTCACCAAACGAGAACCGCACATAGTAGAGTCGATTCTCCATGCAACTCCAGTTCCCCACGCTACAGCAGTATGCCCAAGCTTTCACCAAAGTTGAGATCTGGCGCGATGCCGTAGACCAGATCTGCCGACGGCACGGCATCGACGCGTCACACGTCCGCGCCGGGCTGGCGGGGACACACCCCACCTTCGTAATCGACGGCGACCGGCCCTGTGTGCTCAAGTTCTTCGAGACGCGCATCTTCGACGGCGCGCGCAGTTTCCGCGTCGAGCGTGCGATCTACAGCCGGTTTGCTGCGTCGTTGCCGTTGCCGTTGCCGCGCAATTGCTGGCCGAAGGCGTCTTCGAGGACGCCGACGACTGGCCCTACCTGATCACCACCGTCATCAAGGGCGTGAGCCTGGGCGAAGTGCGCGCCCAAGTGGACGCAACCGATCTCGGCGCACTGGCCGCGATCATGGGGGAAACGTTGCGTCAACTTCACCAGCTCCCCATCGCGGACGAACCATTCTTCGCCGAAATGCGCCGCGGCTTCGACGCTCTCATCCGTCAACAGCAAGAACAGTGCGTCGCCAAACATCAAAAATGGCGTTCGCTGCCCGATCACCTCGTCGCCCAGATCCCCGGCTACCTGTCCGCCCACGCCGACTACCACGACACGCAGAAATACTGCCTGATCCACGCTGACATCACCGAGGACCACGTCCTCGGCGAGTTCCGCGACGGAGGCTGGCAGCCCACCGGCCTCATCGACTTCGGCGACGCCCAGGTCGGCTACTGGACCTACGAACTGACTGCGCTGTACTTTTCGCTCTTCCAGGCGGATCAACGCCTCTTGCGCATCTTCTTCGACGCCTACGCGCCGTCCACCCCGCTGCCGAGTGACTTCGTCCACCAGGCCATGATGGCGAGCCTGCTTTTCGAGTTCAACGCCTTCGAGGCCGTCGAAAACCAGTGTCCCCGCGCGCTGACCGCGTCCACGCTGGACGAAATGGCCCACCTCCTCTGGGACATCGCCTGAATCCCCACACTTCCTTTTCCCCATCTTCATCACTTCTGAACAAGATTTCGCTATCCTGCGGACAGAAATTTCGATCCACAGATTGATGACTCCACTGCGAAAAGTCCGCCTTCTGTGTGATTTGCGGTTGCTCTCCTCCTAAGAGAAGGCGGACTTTTCGCAGTGGAGTCATCTCTGCAATCCATGCTCAGAAAGTGAAGGAATAATATGGGAAAAAGACAGATTGCCCTCTTGTTGAGTATCGCCGTCCTCGTGGGGGCGTTGGTCGGTTGGGGAAAAGTGGCGGAAACCATGTCGTCCTCTCCGTCGGGCGTTGCCGAGACGTTCAATGCGGTGCAGGGGCTGACCATCGTCAGCTATGACTCGTCTGCGTCTGTCGGCGCGGACACCACCGTGATCGACGCCATCGCCGAAAACGCCGACACCCATGACAGCGCCGAAGACTACACCTGGCAGGAAGGCGACGTCGTGGCGATCAGCCTCAACGGCGACAGCATCACCGCCGCGGGGACAGGCGTGCGCGTCGACGGCAGCACCGTCACCATCACCGCGCCGGGGACGTACAGCCTCAGCGGCACGTTGACCGACGGTCAGATCGTCGTAGACAGCGCGGCCGACGGCGACGTTTATCTGGTCCTCGACGGCGTGGACATGCGCAGCAGCACCTCTGCGCCCATTTTCGTGGCCGACGCCGACGAAGTTGTGATCGTCCTTGCGCCGGGGACGGAAAACTACGTGGCCGACGCGGCAACGTACATCTACGCGTCCGCCGAAGAAGACGAACCCAATGCCGCCATTTTCAGCAAAAGCGATCTGACCATCTACGGCGAAGGGTCCTTGGTGGTGGTGGGTAACTACAACGACGCCATCGCCTCGAAAGACGGCCTGATCATCGCATCCGGCAACATCACCGCCACCGCCGCCGATGACGGCATCCGCGGCAAAGATTACCTCATCGTCAAAGACGGCGTCCTCACGGTCACCGCGCAGGGAGACGGACTCAAATCGGACAACGAAGAGGACGCCACGCTGGGCTACATCCTGATCGAGAACGGCTCGCTCAACATCGCGGCGGGCGGCGACGCCATCCAGGCCGTGTCCGATGTGATGATCGCTGACGGTGAATTTGTCATCTCGGCGGGTGGGGGCAGCAACAGCCGCATCGCTTCCGGCGCTTCGGCCAAGGGCATCAAGGCCACGGTGCGCGTGGTCATCGACGGCGGCACTTTCACCATCGACGCAGCGGACGATGCCATTCACGCCAACGACAACATCACGCTCAACGGCGGCTCGTTCGCCATCGCCAGCGGCGACGACGGTGTCCACGCCGACGCCACGTTGGCCATCAACGGCGGCGACATCGACATCAGCCGCTCGTACGAAGGCATCGAGAGCGCCGTGATCACCGTCAACGGCGGCGACATCCACATCGTCTCCAGCGACGACGGCCTCAACGGCGCTGGCGGCGTCGACGGATCGGGCATGGCGCAAGGATTCGGTGGTCGTCCAGGGCAGAACAGCTTCGTCGGCGGCAACTACTTCTTCTACATGAACGGCGGGCGCATCGTCATCGACGCAGCGGGCGACGGTGTGGACGTCAACGGCTCCATCGTGATGACAGGCGGCGTGGTGCTGGTCAACGGCCCCACCGAGCAGATGAATGGCGCGCTGGACTACGACGGCGGCTTCCAGATCAGCGGCGGTCTCTTCGTGGCGGTGGGCAGCGCGGGGATGGCGCAAGCGCCGGATACGTCGTCGACGCAGTACTCGGTGCTGGTCAACACCACGTCCACGCAACAGGCAGGCACGCTGGTCCACTTGCAGAGCAGCAGCGGCGAGGACATCGTCACCTTTGCGCCGAGCAAAGCGTACCAGTCGATCCTGATTTCGTCGCCCGAACTCAGCAGCGGCGAAACCTACCAACTCTACCTGGGCGGCAGCGTCGGCGGCGAAGCGGTAGACGGCCTCTACACCGACGCCGGTTACAGCGGCGGCACGCAGTACACCAGCCTCACCCTCGCTAGCGTGGTCACCCAGGTGGGCGGCGGCGGTGGCCGCATGATGCGCCGCTAGTGGTCACTGGAAGTTCCCAATTGAGCAGTCAGATCGTCAATTTGTACACGCACCACGCACTACGCACCACGAGAACCGGACAACGTCGTCCGGTTCTCTGCTATAATGGCCCCATATTCAAATCAGAACCAGAGATTGATCCACGGAGGCACACGAAGGAGACATCCTATGCAACGAGACGAACTGGTCCAGTTCCTGGACGAGTACCTGAAGATCCCCGAGATCAAGGACTACGGCCCCCAGGGCTTACAGATCGAAGGACGCGGCGAGATCCACAAGATCATCGGCGCGGTGGACGCGCACCTGCCTGTGGTGGAGACGGCGTTGGCCCGCGGCGCGGACATGTTACTCGTGCATCACGGTATCTTCTGGGGCGGGCCGCAGAAGATCGCCGGCGGTTACGGGCGGCTGGTGCGCGCCTACATCCAGGCCGATCTCAACCTCTACGCCGCGCACCTGGCCCTGGACGCGCACCCCGAAGTGGGGAACAATGCCCAGTTGGCGCGACGTTTAGGGTTGGAAGTAACGTCGTGGTGGGGGAGGGTCAACGGTGTGCCGCTGGCGGCGCTGGCCGAATCGCCCGAGCCGATCAGCTTCGACGAACTCACGGCCCGCTACCGTGCAGCCGTGGGCGACGTGAATTTGGTCCTCGCGCATGGGCCGGCGCAGATCCACCGCGTGGGCATCCTCAGCGGTTTCGGGGCGCGTGAGATCGAAGAAGCCGCGTCCTTGGGCTGCGATGCCTTCATCACCGGCGAAACCAGCCACGCCCAGTACTACGACGCGCTGAACTTCGGCATGAACGTCCTCTACGGCGGGCACTACACCTCCGAAACCGTAGGCGTGCAGGCGCTGGGTCAACTGTTGGTGGAAAAATTCGGTGTGGCCTTCGAGTTCGTGGATTTGCCGACGGGGTTGTAGGGATGGGTGATTAGGGACTGGTGATTTGTGATTGGGGCAGAAGTGATGGTGACGAGATCCACCCCAATCACCAATCCCTAATCACCAACCCCCAACTTCTCCCCAAACAACCGCGCAACCTCGCCTTCTTCGGCGTGGCGACCTTCGGCTTTTTTACTGTAGATCAGGGTGTCGTTGGCGAGGACTTCGAAGCGCCCGCCCGAGGATGGAATGAGTTTGAGGTTCTCAATCGATGGGGTGTAGCTGTTCAACAGATCGGCTGCCGCACGGACAGCCCGCGGGGTGTAGTTTCACTGTACGCAGTATTCGATGCTCACTTCGTACTTCTGCATGGTTGGCCTCCTTCGGGGTCTGCGCAATCGGTGCGCTGCGTAGATGCGACGAACAAAGACGAACAAAATCGTGAAGCGGGGCTAGTGTAGCGCATCCGCGGCAGCATGACAAGCAAGCGTTTTTGGTCGGCATTTTTCCAGATGGTATAGTATGCCCATGACGGACGAAAACATGAATCAGGAGGATACCACCGCAGAAGCTTTCCGCAGTGATCCCCAAAACCGCAAACCGAGCCTGATCCTTGCGCTGTTGCACAGAGCACCGGCCCCGAAGTCAATTCAGCTTCCCGAGCAGACAGCGCAGGCAGAGGACCGGCCCTGGAGCCGGCGCCGCTTCTTGCGCGGTCTTGGCGCAGGCATGGGTCTACTGGCCGCAACATGTGGGCGGCAGCCCGAACCCACCAACACCCGCGGACACCGCGCCCACCCGCAGCAGCAGCAACATCCTCAACGCAGACCACCTACCTGCCGGACATTCGCGCCGGTGAGGCGAACCCAGTAGCTGTGGCAGAATCTGCAATCGAGCCGGTGATCGAGCCGACACCCACCAAAGCACCGGCAACGCCCACACCGGCGCCGCCTCCACCCACACCAACACCCATCGCCACCCCCTTTCCGCCCGGTCCACCCAGCAAGTTGGGTGTTCACGTTGAGCGCAATCACCCGGAGTTGTTCACATTGCTGGAAACCGGCAGTGTCAGTGTCGTCAAGAGCCTGGAGTTGGACGCAGGTTTTGCCGCGCAGATCAAGCAGACATCCCCGCGCACACGGCTGATCGGGCGTATCCACACCGATCAAGTCTCCTTGGCCACCTTCGATCCAATCGCTACGGCCGCGCTTTCGTGGATCAACTGCTGCCCTACGCCGACGATCCGGCGCAAAGGCTGGTTCGACGCCTGGGAAGCCTACAACGAACCGGTGGCGGGCAACGCCGAGAAATGAAACGCCTGGCCGACTTCGAAGCCGAACGCACCCGTCTGCTTGCCGCGTATGGCATTCGCAGCATCGTGGGCAACTTTGGCACCGGCCAGCCCCCCTGGAGCTCTGGAACACTTCTTGCCAGCCGTCCAGGCCGCGCAGCAGCACGACGGCTGGCTTGGCCTGCATGAGTATGCCGCGCCCACCATCTACTTCTTGAGCACTCGCGCCGATCAAGGACGGTACCCTGGCGTCTCCGCCGGGGATACAGGCTGGCTCACGCTGCGCTATCGCCAGGTGTACAACCAGATTTTGAAACCCAACGGCCTCGCCATCCCCCTGATCATGACCGAACTGGGCGTCGACGGCCTCGTGCGCAGGTCGCCCGGCCCACAGGAAGCGGCTGGCAGCACTTTCAGGAGTATTGGGCGCAGAATGGCTACGGTCTGTGGGGTCCTGGCGCGTATGTTGAGCAGTTGGTGTGGTATGATATGGCAATGCAACAGGACGACTACGTCATCGGCGGTTGCATCTACGGGCTAGGCACCAGCAACGAATGGGTGAGCTACGACATCGGCAGCACGCCCGTCATCGGCGTCATGGCCCAATATCTCGGTGTCCACAAACCCGCATAGCTTGCTCTTGCAGACCCGGTTGGATGGACATCATTCTTAACCTTCCGCTATAATGACACCAGTGAACGGCTGAGTTTCACCTGGACACATTGATCTTGTTACACGAGGGCTGGCGCGGACATCGATGCTCCTCTTTATCGCTCTCGGCGTGATGGCGATCTTCAACCGTCTTCGCTCGCAACCGCTCGGTGGAAGTTGGTACGGAGCGGCCGTCATCGCTGAACTTGTGGTCGTAATTCAATTCGCGCTCAGGTTCATCTTGTACAGTCAGGGCTTGGGCGAAAACCTGCCGCGCCTTCGTCCACATCCTGTATGCCTGTGTCGCTATCGTCACCTTGCCGGCTGCGTATGGCTACTTCAGCCGCATCGAAGACGAAAACGTGAAAACAATTTTGATGGCTATCGTCTGTTTCTTCTTGATGGAGGTCGTGATTCGTACCGGCGCTGTTGCCGTTTCGTAGTGGTGTCCTTCGCCCAGATCGAGGACGGTGCGGGACACAGAGGGTGTCTGCATGTCGAGATCGGTGCTTGTTTTGAATGCCACATTCGAACCGCTGAGCCTTGTCTCGGTGCGGCGGGCTGTTGTGCTGCTTTTGCGCGAAAAAGCGGAACTGGTGGAGACGACCGAGCGCGTACTCTGTAGCACGTCTCGTTCGTTGCCCGAACCACTCGTCATCCGCCTGACGCGTTATGTGCGCCTGCCGCACCGTTCGGTGCCGCCGACACGCGCAGCAGTGATGTTGCGCGACGCATACACTTGCCAGTACTGTCACGATATGCCCGGCCGCCACGAGTTGACCGTCGATCACGTGCTGCCACGCAGCGCGGCGGCCGCCATGAATGGGGCAATCTGGTGACGGCCTGCCAGGCGTGCAACCACAAGAAGGGCAACATGCTGCCCGAAGAGGCGGGCATGCTGCTCCAACGCAAGCCGTTCGAGCCGAGCTACGTGGCGCTGGTCTTGCTCAGCAACCCCACCGCCGCCTCACGCTGGGAAGCCATGATGAACGGCCTCATGCAGGGCAGCGCCCATTCTTCGCCACGGACAGCATGAAGCGCGCTCTAGACAACCATCACCGACCCATCAGGCCGGCTTTGTTTTCAAAGTCGGCCTTTTTGTTCGAGAAAGTGAGCGGTGACTGGTGATTCGTGATTGGGCAAGCCCAATCACGAATCACCAGTCACCAATCTGATTCAACACAGGATCGCCTCATGTCCGATTTCGATCCCCGCCAGGAAGCGCTCGACGCTGTGATCCGCCGCATCGGTGATCTGAGCGAACAGTCGCTGATCCAGCTTGGGCAATACATCAGCTACCTCAAGTGGCAAGAGGAACTCTGGCACAGCCTATTTGGAAGATGAAGAAGAGGATATCGACGGTCAGCGCCTCATCTGGCAGTACGACTTCCTCGAACATTTCGGGCAGGGCGCCAGGCGGCCACCCGTCAACCCGCGCTGATGGAAGTAAAGTCGGCCCGGCCACGTGTGGCATGGTGCAGCAGAACGCCCTGTGGCAGCATCCTCCCGTCAGCGGCAGCGCCGTGGTTGAGTACCAATTGCATGTCCCCGCCGACGTGGACCGTCTGCGCCTGCAATTTGCTGTGGGCATCCGCGACGGCGCGCTCATGGAAGGTGACAACATCTGCGCTTTTCGTATCTTCGTTAACGGTGTGCGGCTGTGGAGCACCACCAAGCAGAGCACCCATCGGAGCGCCACGCCGTAGAGCTGCCCAGCGTGGCCGGCCAGGACATTGTGGTCCAATGGATGACCGACGGCCTGGGCGACGCCCGCTGGAATTGGGCGGTGTGGGCGGAACCGCAACTCCTCGGCTATCGCACGGAGTAGACACACAATGCCTCCTCTCGACTTAATTGCCTGGTTGCTCGTCGGCGTTTGGGCCATTCTTGTGGTCATCCACGAAATTTGGCTGCGGCGCGGACTGGCCCTGCTGGCGTCGTCCGCGGTGCTGGTTTTGCTGGCCTGGTACGGCTATGCGCTGGCCGAAAGCGACGTCTCCGTGCGCTATGCCGGCTTCATCGCCGCCGGCATGACAATGGGGCTGATCGGCGATCTCTACATGGCCAAGCCCTGCCCGCGCCGGCCCGTGAACTGGCCGGGATGATTGCCTTCGGCCTCTGTCACGTTTTCTACATCACTGCGGTGGTCACCTATGCGCCGGTGGGGTGGCTTGCGTGGCTGCTCTGGGTGATCCTGGGGACAGTGATTGCCTACCTGGTCGTTGTGCGCACAGGCGCGCCCGCCATTCTGCGCCGCGCCGCTTTCGGCTATGCGCTCCTGCTTTCGTCGACTGCAGGCGTCACCACCGGCCTGGCATTGCAGCGTCCGATCTTTACCGGTTTGGCCCTGGGTGGCGTGCTTTTCCTCATCAGCGACACATTCATCGCCATCGATCTCTACAACAAGCACAGACTCCCCGCCATAAGCTCCCTGATCTGGCTGACCTACGGCCTCCGCGAGCGTTGATCGTCGCCTCAATCTGGGCAACCTTCCAGCCCTGAAAGATCGAATGGGGATCGGGACAGCGCCTTCACATTCCTCAGATCTCCGGTATAATGAGACCCGAGCGATGAATGAAGAATGATGATTGGGTAGAGGCGAATCCATCTGCCCAATCATCATTCTTCATTCATCGATTACGCAATCCATACCGTAGCAAGGAAAGATCAATGCCCGACACCACATTCCCCTTCGGCCAGACAATTGCATGGAAGCCGAATCCGGCGTGGATCGAGGCCAGCAACTTGCAGGCTTTCATGCGCCGCCACAAGATCGAAAACTACGAAGCGCTGCTGGCGCGCTCGGTGGACGACGTGGCCTGGTTCTGGGGCGCGGTGATGGCCGATCTCGGCGTTCAGTTCTACCGACCATACACCCAGATCATCGACACACGCGACGGCATTCAACTGCCCCGCTGGTGTGTGGGCGGCCAGATGAACATCATCCACAATTGCCTGGACAAATGGCAGCACACACCCACCGCCGAACAGATCGCCCTGCGCTGGGAGTCGGAAGAGGGCTACGTGGAAGAATTCACCTGCGCCCCAACTCCATCGCGAGGTGAACCGCTGCGCCAACGCCCTGCGCGCCCTCGGCCTGAGCAAAGGTGACGCCGTGGGCCTCTACATGCCCATGATCCCCGAACTGGCGATTGCCTTTCTGGCCGTGATCAAGATCGGCGGCGTGATCCTGCCCCTGTTCAGCGGCTACGGTCCTGCCGCCATCTCCACCCGTCTAGCCGACGCCGCTGCTCGGGCCGTCTTCACCGCCGACGGCTACTACCGACGCGGCAACGCCATCGCCATGAAGCCGAACCTCGACGAAGCTTTGCAGGCCGTCCCCAGTGTGGAACACGTCATCGTCGTCAACCGCGCCGAAGGCGACGACGTGACCATGAACGCAGACCGCGACCGCTGGTGGCACGACTACGTCCCCGATTTTTCCATCGAAGCCGAAACGGAACACACCGACGCCGAAGATGTGCTCATGCTGATCTACACCAGCGGCACTACGGGGCGGCCCAAGGGCGCTATCCACACACACTGCGGCTTCCCCATCAAGGCCGCCCAGGATCTACGCCATGCCTTCGATCTCAAGCCAGGGGATGTCCTCTACTGGATGACGGACATGGGCTGGATGATGGGGCCGTGGCTCGTCTTCGGGGCGCTGCTCAACGGCGCGTCCATGCTCTTTTACGACGGCGCACCCGACTTCCCCAACGTCGACCGCACCTGGGAAATCGTAGACAAACACAACGTCACCCACCTGGGGCTGTCGCCGGTGCTGATCCGGGCGCTAATGCCCCACGGCGCCGAACAGGTGACACGCCACGATGTCTCCAGCCTGCGCGCCGTCGGCTCCACCGGCAGCCCCTGGGACCCCGACTCGTGGGATTGGGTCTTTACCCACGTGCTGGGTCGGCAAAAGCCCATTATCAACTACAGTGGCGGCACCGAGATCAGCGGCGGCATCATCAGCGGCAGCTTCTTCAAGCCGCTCAAGCCTGGCGCGTTCGCCGGCCCGATTCCAGGGATGGCTGTGGATGTGGTGGACGAAGAGGGAAAGCCCGTGCGTGGCGAAGTGGGCGAACTGGTGATCCGCGCCCCGTGGATCGGCATGACCCGCGGCTTCTGGCAAGATCCACAACGCTACCTCGACACCTATTGGCGTCGCTTCGAGGACGTGTGGGTACACGGCGACTTCGCCGCCATCGACGAGGACGGGCTGTGGTACATCCTTGGGCGCAGCGACGACACGATCAAGGTGGCGGGCAAGCGGCTCGGCCCCGCCGAAGTGGAATCGATCCTCAACGCCCACCCCGCGGTGACGGAATCGGCGGCCATCGGCGTGCCTCACCCGATCAAAGACAACGAAGTCGTGGCCTTCTGCGTCCTCGCGCCGGGGACCGCGCCTGGCGAATCCTTGCGCGCGGAGTTGGAGAGCCTGGTCACCACCGAGTTGGGGCGTCCGCTCAAACCACGTGAGATCAAATTCTGCACGTCCCTGCCCAAGACGCGCAACGCCAAAGTCATGCGCCGCCTCATCCGCGCCGCCTACCTCGGCCTCGATCTCGGCGACATCAGCAGCCTGGAAGATCCATCGACGGTGGATGCGATCCGCGCCGCTGTGTAACTGCCCAGTAATTGATCCACGGAGCCACACAAAGAAACAAGAAGAGGAGAAGAGAGGGACACGGATTTCAGGACTACCAGGAAAACAGAGGGAAAAGCCTTCTGTCTGCTCTTCTCTGTCTTCGTGTTTCTTCGTGTGCCTTCGTGGATCATCAAAATTCTGAAATCTCCTGAGCGAAAGGACACGCCGTGGAAATTCTCGAAAATCGCGCCGATTGGGAGGCGACGTTCAAGGACGGTTGGCTGGCTCACTTCCACGCCACCGGCGAAACCAAGTGGGATCTCTACAACCGGCCAGACAACAAGCAGGCGCCCGCGGGCAAGGGGATCGACCTCAGCCACAGTCGCCTGATGCTGATTTCGTCGGCGGGCGGCTATCTGCGCGATAGCCAGCAACCTTTCGACGCCGCCGACTTGCTCGGCGATTACTCGATCCGCACCTTCCCTGTGGACACCGCCCCCGACGCCATCGCCTTCGCCCACGATCACTACGATCACACCGCAGTGGACGCAGATCAGCAAGTGCTGGTGCCGCTGGCCCATCTGCGCGATTTGGTAGACGGGGGCGTCATCGGCGAGTTGGCGCCGTCGGTGGTCAACTTCATGGGGTACCAGCCCGTCATCAACCGCGTCCTCGATGAGACGATCCCGGCGATCCTTGCCGCGGCCAAAGCCGAGAAGGTGGACGGCGCGCTACTGGTGCCTTCCTGACCGATCTGCTCTCAGTCCGTGGGACTGATCGCCCGTGCGCTGGAAATGGAAGGCATCGCCACCACCCTTACCAGTTGGAACGCCGGCCGCACCCGCATCACCGCGCCGCCGCGCGCCACCTTCACCCGCCTCGACCGCGGCGCCACCCTCGGCGCGCCCCACAACACAGCGCAACAAAGACGCGTCCTCGAGGCCACGCTCGCCCTCCTAGCCCAGGACGCGCCGATCAAGCCGGTGAATTTGAAAGAGGGGATTGGTGATTTGTGATTGGTGATTGGGGCAGATCCTGTTCATGCAGATGATGGGATGCTGAGGATGATGGTCGTTGCGACCATCATCCTCAGCATCCTCATCATTCCATCATCTCATCCACTCCGCGCCAGCGCCACATCAGCACCGAGATCTCCTGTCCCCGGTCCCAAGTCCCCAGTCCCCAGTCCTTGATCCCCATCTTCCGCCGCCCACTGCATCGTGTACAAATTGTAGTACCGCCCGCGTTGACGCAGCAGTTCTTCGTGGCTGCCCAACTCCACCACACGCCCCTGATCCAGGACGACGATCTGATCCGAGTTGACGATGGTGTTCAGCCGGTGCGCGATGACAAAGCTGGTGCGCCCTTCCAGTAGACGCTCCAACGCCTGTTGGATCTGCTTTTCGGTGGCGGTGTCCACCGAGCTGGTGGCCTCATCCAGGATCAGGATACGCGGATCCGACAGCAGCGCCCGCGCAAAGGACAGAATCTGCCGCTGGCCCACGCTCATGTTCACGCCGTTCTCGCCCACTTCGGTGTCGTAACCGTCGGGCAGCTTCATGATGAACTCGTGCGCGCCCACTGCCCGCGCCGCCGCGTGGATCTCCTCATCCGTGGCGTCGAGCTTGCCGTAGCGGATGTTGTCGCGGATCGTGCCGCCGAAGAGGAACGTGTCTTGCAGCACCACGCCGAGTTGCGAACGCAGGCTGGCCTGCGTCACGGCGCGGATGTCGTGCTCGTCGATGCGTACGGCGCCGTCGGTGACGTCGAAGAAACGCGCCAGCAGGCGGATAATCGTGCTCTTGCCCGCGCCCGTCTCACCCACCAGGGCGATACGCTGCCCCGGTTCAGCGTGGATACTGATGCCGCGCAGCACTGGTTCGTCGTCTTTGTAGCTGAAATGGACGTCGTCGAACGTCACGCTACCCTTGATGGCGGGCAGATCGTAGGCGTCCTCGTGATCGGGCAGGTCGCTCTTGGTGTCCAGCAGATAGAAAATGCGCTCACTGGCCGCCATCGTGGCCTGAAATGTGTTGTAGCGCTGCGCCAAATCGCGAATCGGCTCGAAGAAGCGATCCACGTAGAGGACGAAGGCCACCAGCGTCCCCGCGGTCAGGGCGTCGCCGAAGACGAGCCAGCCGCCCACACCTACCACCAGCGCCGTCGCCAACGACCCCATGAAATCCACGCCAGGGAAGAAGATAGCGGCCAGCCGCGTGGCGTCTACATTGGCGTCGAAGAAGGATCGATTCAGGTCGTTGAAGTGACGGTAGTTGGCCCGCTCGCGCACAAAGCTCTTGGTCACACGGATGCCGGTGATCGACTCGTTGAGGAAACCGTTGATCAGCGCCAGCCGTTGCCGTGTGGCCCGGTATGCCTGCCGCACCCGTTTGCGCCAGAAGTTGGTAAGCACCACCATCAGCGGCAGCACCATGAAGGTGACCAGCGCCAGTTGCCAGTTCAGCGCCAACATGGCCACGATGATGCCAATCAGCACGAAGACGGCCCGCGCCAGCCCCGTAATCGACCAGGTGACGAAATCTTGCAGCACGCCCACATCGCTGATCAGGCGGCTCATCAGGCGGCCCACGCTGTAGCGGTTAAAGAAGTTGAGCGACAACGTGTGCAGGTGACGGAAGAGCGTGCTGCGCACGTCGGCCACGATGCGCGTCCCCACGTAGGCCATCAGCGAGATGCGTGTGCGGTTGGTGACGAACTCGCCCAGAATCGCAGCGAGGAAGATGTATGTCCACAAACGGAGTTCCCCAAAGTCCTGCGCCCGAATGCCCGCATCGATGGCGCGCCCAATGATGCTCGGCCCGGCCACACTCAGCAACGACGAAATCACCATCATCAGCACAGCGATGCTCATTTTCACCTTGTACGGCGCAATAAAACTGAGAAGACGGCGCACCAGGCGACTGTCGTAGGCTTTGCCCAGCAAGTCATCTTCTTCTTCGCTCACCAACAGGGCCACTTTGGCCTCGCGACGCATAAACTCGCGTTCCTCTTCGCTGAGGCTCCTGTCCTCTTCCCAGGGGCGGCGCGCCGAGCGGTCACGACCAAAGCGGTCACGCGCCAGCGGCATCTTCTCTTCGGGAATCAACTCCTCGGCATGATGGCCGTTTTGGCCGTTCTTTCCGTTTGGCTGCGTCATAGCATTTCTCCCTGTGTGGCGGCTCATCGGCCTGTCACCGCGGCGGGGCGGCGCTCGGGTGAGGCGGATTGGTCGCTGTCCAGACGAGCGACGGTGTCGGCGAATTCCTCCTGATCCTTCAACTGCAAGTCGTAGATCATGCGGTAGAGACCGTCCTCGGCCAGCAGATCATCGTGAGCGCCGCGCTGCACAATGCGCCCGCCGTCGAGCACCAGGATCTGGTCGGCATTCTTCAACGTGAGCAGCCGCTGCGCAATAATGAACGTCGTGCGACCTTGCATGAGCACCTTCAACGCCTCTTGAATCAGGTGTTCGGTTTCCGTGTCCACCGAACTGGTGGAATCGTCGAGGATGAGGATGCGTGGATCGTAGAGCAGGGCGCGAGCGATGGCCACACGCTGCTTCTGCCCACCGCTCAAGGTGACGCCGCGCTCGCCCACCGCCGTCTCGTAGCCGTGGGGGAAGTCCATGATGAACTTGTGGGCGCGCGCCGCCGTGGCCGCCGCGATGATCTCCTCGGGCGTGGCGTCGGGGTGACCGTAGGCAATGTTCTCGGCAATCGTCAGCCCGAACAGGAACGGATCCTGCAACACGATGCCGATGTTGTGGCGCAGGCTGTCCATCGTCACGTGGCGGATGTCGTGGCCGTCGATGCAGATGCGTCCGCTGCTGGGATCGTAGAAGCGCGGGATCAGGTTCGTCACCGTGGACTTGCCCGACCCGGTGGGGCCGATCAGGGCGATGGTTTGTCCTGGCTCGGCGTGGAAACTGATGCCGTCGAGGATCAGCGCGCCGCGCTCGCCGTAGCGGAAGCTGACGTCTTCAAAGATCACCTCGCCTTTCACCGTCTCCAATTCCGCGGCGTCGTCGCTATCCTCCACGTCGAGGGGCGTGTCGATGATCTCGAAGACGCGCTCGGCGCTGGAGCCGGCCGTGGCCGCCATGTTCACCAGGAACCCCAGGCGCTGCACAGGCCCGTTGAGCATCAACACATACGAGATCAGCGCAAACAGCGACCCCACCGTGATCTCCCCGTCAACGCGCGCGGACCACCGAACCACAACAGCAAGAAGATGGCGCTACCCAACAGCACGGTGAAGAGCGGCCAACTGTTCGACCACACCTTGATCACCGAAAAGCGACGGTCGAATCACTGTTCATTCTCTACGTCGAACTTTTCCAGTTCGTACGGTTCCTGCGCAAACGATTGACCAGGCGGATACCCGTCATGCTCTCCCGCATCGTCGTGAAAGCTGGCCCATCTGCTCCGGATCTTCTTGAACATGGGGCGCACCGTGCCGCCGAAGCGCACCGTGGCGATCACCAACAACGCCAGCGAAGGCAACGTGTAGAGCGTAAGATCCACGCTCTCAAATAGCATCGCAACAATCACGCCGATGAGCAGGATCAACGTTGAAAGCAGGCTTTCCAGCCCGATACCAATGAAGCGTTGCGATTCGGTGATGTCGCTGGTGGCGCGGCTCATCAGATCACCCGTCTGCGCCTGATCGTGGAAGGCGAAGGGCAACCGCTGCACGCTCTTGTAGAAATCGTTGCGCAGATCAAAGGCTACCCGGTGCGACATCCACTGCCGCAGTAGCGTTGCGCAAACCCGGCCACCCCGCGGATCACAGCGATCCCCAGGATCAGACCGCCGGCGTAGAAAAGCGCCGACGCCTGCCGATTGGTTAGCCCGTTGTCGATGGCGTTCTTGATAATCTGGGGCACGAAAAGATTGAGCGACATGGCGAAGAACCCACCAAGGTAGCCCAGTGTCACCTGCTTGCCATACGGCCGCAGGTAACCCACCAACCGCCAATACACATCGAGTCGTCCTGTCATCTTCTCCTCCTGGGGGCGCGGATAGCGGCCGGCTGTTAGCTCTTCGCTGTTGGTTGTTAGCCATTGGTTCAGACGCCATTGGTTCAAATGCCATTGGTTCAAACGACGTCGAAAACACTTGCCACCTGCCAACGACTATCCGCCATCAGCCATCCTAAACCGCTACAGTGAATGATGAACCAATCCGGCTCAGATCATTCAGTTTAACAGAGTGATGGGGGGATGTCCATGTAGGAATTACCCATTGCCCTCTACAAATCTCTGAAAACTAGTGTGGTTTGCAGGATATCTTGGTAAAATGAGGGTTCGTGACAGCACATTCGGGGAGATCAAAATGGCGACAATTTCACTGCATCATGCCACTGCCGAGGACGTTCCAGCCCTGCTTTCCATCATCCGCGCCGCCTTCGAGCAATACCGCGGACGCCTCGATCCACCGTCCGGCGCACACAGCGAAGACGAATCCTCAATCCGCGCCAAGTTGACCGGTGAAACCGCGGTTTTGGCTTGGGAAGAGGGGAAGCCCGTCGCCGCCGTCTTCTACCAGGTCTGCCCCGACCACGTCTACCTGCACAGGCTCGCCGTCCTGCCCAGCCACCGAGGACGGGGATTCGGTCGTCGTCTCGTCGACTACGTGGAGGCGCAGGCGCTGATCCTCGAACGTCCGCGCGTGCAGTTGGGCGTGCGCCTCGCCCTGCCCGAAAATCTCGACTACTACCAGCGCCTCGGTTACCGCATCCTCGAATACGCCTCGCATCCCGGCTACACCGAGTACACCTACGTGACGATGGGGAAAGACCTGGAGACGCGGTCACAAACCGGCGGAAGCTGGACACGGATTTCAGGATGAACAGGACAACCATGACCAGAAATTGCACACGGATTTCAGGATGAACAGGGCAACCACGACCAGAAATTGCACACGGATTTCAGGATGAACAGGACAACCACGACCAGAAATTGCACACGGATTTCAGGATGAACAGGACAACCATGACCAGAAATTGCACACGGATTTCAGGATGAACAGGACAACCACGACCAGAAATTGCACACGGATTTCAGGATGAACAGGACAACCACGACCAGAAATTGCACACGGATTTCAGGATAAACAGGACAACCACGACCAGAAATTGCACACGGATTTCAGGTTTTTCTCCCCTTCTCTGCGTCCTGCTCATCCCGAAATCCGTGTCCTCTCCCCCTCTCTGCCTCCGCGTTCAGTGGCCGCCCACCCACGGCAAAAAGACGTCATTTTCCGCGTCTGATTCTCGCGCCGGAGCGAGGACACCCCTGCCCACGATAGGCAGATAGATCGGCATGATCGGCGCGCCGGAGACGATCAACTGCGTCGTCCCCTGGGCCGTGGACAGCCCATCGGAGTACGAAATCGCGGTGACGTCCACCCGCTGCGCGCTGCCCACCGCCGCTGTCATCGGCACGGTGACCGTGAGGACGGTGCGCGCCGTCGCCGTCCCCTGCACAGGCACCAGCGGCGGCAACGTGGAGATCGTCCACTGCGGCGACAGCGTAGCGGATCGGCCCGCCGTCGCCAGTTGATACGAATCCGGCGCGGGAGACAGGTTCGTCACCACCACCGGCACGAGGACCAACTCACCCGGGCGCACCAGCAGCGAAGACGGCGTCAGCAGCCGCACCAGGTAGAGGATGCGGCTTGCGCCCACCGTCGGCGGCGTGCTGGACAGGTTGCCTACGCTCACGCCAACGCCCAGCAGCAGCCCCCCAGCGTCCACAAAAAGACGGATCTGGCCCGAGGCGAAGATCACCGCCGTATTGCCGCGCAGATCGATCTGACCGGCCCCGCCCACCGCCAGCGTGAGGACGCCGTCGGCGTTGAGCGCACCTGATCCCAGCCCCAGCAGCTTGAGCAACAGCCCGTCGCCGCCGAAGATCGTCACATCCTGGCCCGACGCCTGCGTACCGCCGCCGCTGAGCACGATGATCGGCGCGTCAACGGTGTTGCCGTCGCCGCCACCGATGACCACGTCGCCTTTGCGCCCGTCCGCGCCGCCGCCTGTCCCTGCGCCGCCGTTGCCGCCGATCACCTGGCCGTTGTCCACGGCGACAGTGGGCGACGCCATCAACGTGGCGTCTCCGCCGTTGCCGCCGTTTTGAGGCGATGTGGCCGCAGCGTTGCCCGATCCGCCGTCGCCGCCGCGCACGATGCCGTTGCTGCCGCTCCCATCGCCGCGCACGTGGACCGATCCCTGGCCGCCCGCGCCGCCGAGGACAGTGGCAGCGCCGCCTGCGCCGCCGTTGCCGCTCCCCGCGCCGACGACGTTGCCACCGTTGCCGCCGCGCAGCGTTCCCGCCACGTCCACCGCCAGCCCAATCGCGTTGACAGGACCGCCGGCTCCCGCGTTGCCGCTGCCGGTGACATTGCCGCCGTCGCCGCCGCGTACCACGCCGTCCGCGGCGATGCTCACCGCGCCGCCGGGCTGCTTCGCCGTATCCGCAGCCACGCCCACATCCAGCCGCACGCCGCCGCCGTCGCCGCCTGCCCTCGAACCATGACCACCGTTGCCTGCCTGCATCACCCCGGTCACGATGACGTCGCCGCCGCCATCGGCCAACGCAGGCGTGGCCGCGCCAGGGCCAGTAACAGCGATGGCGCCGCCCGCGCCTCCTGCCCCTGCTGCTGCCCCGCCGCCGTTGCCGCCGCGGATCTCACCAGCGTTGAGCAGTTCGCCCGTGGCCGACGTGAGCGCCACGTTCACCGCGCCGCCGCTGCCGCCGTCGCTACTGCCGCTGCCGCCATTACCGGCTAGGACAGCGCCCTGGTTGTTGAGCAGATCGGCGCGCACGGTCACGGTGCCGCCGTCGCCGCCGCGCCCCTGAGCGCTGTCCGCGCCATGACCGGCGGCAATTGTCCCCGCGTTGTAGATTGTCTGCGCGGTCAGTTGCACGCCCTTCCCCGCGCCGCCTGTGCCGACCTCACCGGACGCAGCCTGCATCACGCCAAAATTCTGGATATCGCCTGTGGCGGTGACATCCAACGCGCCCCCCGGCGGGCCGACGAGTGTCCCCTGGTTGAGCAGGCCGGTCACCGCGGCGGGGCCGGTCATCTGCACCGAGCGACCTTGCGGCACGCCCACAATGTCGGCGGTGTTGGGCAGGCGCGCCGGTTGCCATGTCTTGGCATCGTTCCAGGCGCCGTCGCCAACAGCCACGATGGTCGGCCCCAGCCGCGCCAGGATCGCCGTCGTCGAGAAGACGGCCTGATCCACGAATCCAGCATCGGTGGCCAGGGCCAGCGTGCCGGTGAGTGGGCCGAGGTAGCTGTTGGCGGGCAGGGCGACATGTTGCACCGCCGCTTTGCCAGGATCGATCCCCTGCTTGGCCGTCACCGGCGCGCCCACAAAGTCGGGGACAAGCGTCATCGTCAGCGCAGTCTGCAAGACGATGTTGCCGGTGTTGGTGATGTGCGCCGTGATCGTGAACGGTCGGCCCATCAGCGGCGGATCGGGCGTCACCGTCTGCGCGATGACGTAGCCGGGTTGGCCGATGGTGGTGGTGTCCTTCTGTGTGATGTTCACCGAACCGTCCGACGTGGCGATGTCCAGTTGCACCGTCATCTGGCCGTCGCCGGTGGGCGCGGTGGGTGTCATGGTGATGGTCTCGCGCCAGCGCGTGCCGGCGTCCACATTCGCCGTCCACGTGACGACGCCGCTGGGCGTGGCCTGCGCGGGCAACGTCGCGGTGACAAACAACGTCAACGGCTGGTTGCCGGTGTTGTCCGCCGTCAGCTCGTAGTCCACGGGGCGGCCCAGGATCACCTTTTCGGGGCGGCGCACGATGGTGGCAACCACGCCGAAGTTGGGCGGCGTCACCGCGAAGGCCCCAGCGATGCGGTCGGCCGCGCCCTGCGTCGTGAACGCATCGAGCGTGTAGGCAACATCGCCCTGGAAGTCGGCGGGGATCTGCAAGGCCACGCTCTCGGCCCAAGTCTGGCCCACGGGGATTGATGCCGCCCACACCTGCACGCTGTCCACGCCTAGCCCGGCGGGCAGCGTGGCTGTCACCTGCGTTGTGAGCACGACGTTGCCGGTGTTGGCGATCTGGAAGGTAACGAAGCCTGTGCGGCCCGCCACCAGCGGATCGGGCGACGCCACCGCGGAGAGCGTCATCTGCGAAAGGAAATACTCGTCGGCGCCGATGTCGGGGGCGCGGTCGGTGGGGCGCGGTTGTCCTTCCCAATCGTGATCCACCACGGAAGCCAATGCGGCCTCGCGTGCTGGGCTGTCGGCGGTGAGGTGGAAATCGAGCTTCGCCAGGTCCACGAAGAGCGGATCCGAGGTGACGCGCGTCGATCCTTCACTGAAGCCGCCGGGGTTGGTGGGCGCTGTCCCCGCGTCAGTTTCGTTTTGGAACCAGAGTGTGCCGTCGGCGTCGACGCTGCCGCCGTCCAGCGCGAAGACGCCCAGCTTGTGGTAGGCGATGATGTTGTTGCGCAGCGTCACCGCGCTCTGCGCGCCGCCGTTGGCCAGCACGCTGATGGCGCTGCCGTCGCCGCCGTTGTTGTAGAGGAAGGTGTTGTGTGTCAACTGCGGCGACGCCGAAAGCACGTAGACGCCGCTGCCGCTGCTGCTTGCGGTGTTGCTGATCACCATGTTGTTGATGATCTGCGCCGCGCTCGCCTCCACGTAGACGCCGCCGCCGTTGAGCGCGCTATTGCCGAAGACGTAATTGCCGTCGAAGGTGGCGTCGCTGTGAGCGATCATCACCGCTTCCGCCGACTGCGCCTTGTTCTCGGTGAAGCGGTTGCGCGTGATCTGCGCGGGCTGAAGTCGAGGTAGAGAGCGCCCGCCGAACCGGCCTGATTTTGATCGAAGTGGTTGTCGGTCACCGTAGCAGCGCTGGCGTCGAGGAAGGCGGCGCCGCCGCGGTGCCTGCGCTGTTCTGCTTGAAGGTGTTGGCGCTGATCTGCGCCGTGCTGCCACTGAGGAAGAAAGCGCCGCCGTCTTTGCTGGCGCCGTTGCGCTCGAAGAAGTTGTCGGTGAAGGTGGCGGTGCTGTCGCTGAGGAAGAAGGCCGCGCCTGCCACCGCGCTGTTGGTGGCGACGGTGTTGGTGATGAACTGAGCATCGCTGCGCAGCAGGAAACCGGCGCCGCCGTAGACCACGCTGCCGCCGTCGCGGATCACCGTGTTGCTGAAGACGGGCGATGCGTCGACCACGTAGAGATTGCTGCCCGCGTCCTGGCCGTCGGGCCCGCCGCCCTGACCGCTGCCGTTGCCACCCTGGATGGTCAGGCTCTCGATCAACGGGGTCACGCCGCCGCTGATGTAGATCGAACGCGCCGTGCTGATCGGCTGGATCGACGTCACCTGCGTCATGGGGTAGGACGCGGTCCAGTTGTCGGGATCGTAGCCGCCGCGCAGGGTTACATTCTTGTCCAGGTAGAGCACCTGGCGCAGGCCGTTGCGTTCCGTCACCTCGCGGCAGACGCCCGCGACTTTGATCAGGTCACCCGTTGCCGCGGCATCCACGGCTGATTGGACGCTGGTGTAGGTGCGCCCAGGATCGCGCTCGATCTGCGCCACACACGGCACCGGAAACTCGTCGGCGCCGATGTCGGGGACGCCCGCCTGCGGGATCGACTCGCCGTCTACGTCCTTGGACGCGGTGGTCTTGGCGCCCTGGTTGATGGCGGGCGAATCTTTGAGCAGGTGGTAGCCGTCGGCGGCGAAGAGTGGATCGTCCTCGATGTTGGCGTCGCCGGTGGCCACGTCCACAGGACCATTCCAGCGCACGTCTACATTGTGCCACAGGGTGACGCTGAGCGTGGCCGAGTTCTTCTCGGTGAGCGAGAGCGCCACAGGCTGATCGGCCACGATGGTGTTGAGGAAGCTCAGCAGGCTCGTGACCGGGCCGAAGACGTCCACGTAAACGGCCTCGCCGCCCTGGTTGCGGGCGAACGTCGTCTGCACGAAGGTGGGCGACGATCCCAGGATCGCCAGCGCGCCGCCCCGTCCCGTGGCGATGTTGTCCACGAAGGCGTTGGACGCCAGCGCAGCGTCGCTGCCCGAAGCCAGGTAGATCCCCGCGCCGTCCACTGCCTGGTTCCCCTGCACCAGGAATTGTTCGACGGTGGCGTCGCTCTTGTCGGCGTAGAGACCGCCGCCGTTGCCCGCGGCGCGGTTCCCCACCATCCGCCGCCCGAGGACGCCGATGCTGCTGTCGCTGAGGTAGACGGCGCCGCCATTGCCGCCCGCCTGGTTGCCTTGCGCGTCGATGCCCTGAAGCAGCGCGCCGCCGGAACGCAGAATGTAAAGTCCGCCGCCGTCCAGCGTGGCGGTGTTGCTGTAAAAACTGCTGTCCATCACCGTAGAATCGCTCTCGTCGAGGTAGATCGCGCCGCCCAGCGTCGAAGACTGGTTGGCTTGGGCGTGGACCTGACTGAGCGTCAGCTTGCTCAGCTTGGCGAAGACAGCGCCACCGGTGCGGGCGCGGTTGGCGCGGATCAGCGCCGTGTCGATGCTCGCGTTGCTCAGGCGGAAGTAGAGGCCGCCGCCGTCTTCCGTGGCCGTGTTAGAGAGGACGGTGGTGTTGCCCAACTGCGCCGAACTGAAGTTGAAGAGGTAGAGACCGCCGCCGTTGCGCCCGCGGTTGCCTGTCACCGAGTTGTTGGTGAGGATGGCGGCGCTGGCATCAAGATGAAAGCCGCCGCCGTCGAGGACGGCTGTGTTGTCGTCCACCTGATTGCCGTCGACAATGGCGTCGCTGGCGGCGAAGAGGTGCAGGCCGCCGCCGGTGCGGGCGCTGTTCTGGCGCACCTGGTTTTCTTTGAAATTGACCTTGGTGTTCTCCAGGTAAGCGCCGCCGCCGCGGCCTGTGCCGTCCGCCTGACTGTTGGCCTGGTTGGCGGTGACGATGTTCTCTTGCACCACGCCGGCGCCGCCCACGAGGTAGAAGCCGCCGCCGTCCACCGCGGCCTGGTTGAGCGTCACCGTGTTGCTGATCACCGAAGGCTCACCGGTGGCGAGGAAGAAACCGCCGCCGCGCCGGGCGTTGTTCGATCCCACCTGGTTGCGCTCGATGCCGATGGCGCTATTCACCAGGTAAAACGCGCCGCCGTCGCCGCTTGCGCTGTTGCCGGTGATGGTGTTGTCGAGGATCTTGCTCTTGCTGCCGTTGGCGTAGACAGCGCCGCCGTCTGTGGCCTGATTGCTGGTCAACGTGCTGCGCTGGAAGATCACGGCGTCGGCGCTGCCCACGTAGAGGCCGCCGCCCTGCGTGGCCGTGTTGTCATGCACCTGGCTATCGACCATCACCGCCTTGCTGCCGACGAAGTAAGCGCCGCCGCCGTTCGTCGCCTGGTTACCGAAGACCGCCACGTTGCTCAGCACCGCCGTGGACGAGATCACGTACAGCCCGCCGCCCAGTTCCGCGGACCCGCCGGTGATGTGAACGTCGAAAACCTCAAGATACTTGTCGGTTTCGATGGTGAGTCCGCGGCCTGCGCCCTGTGCGTCGAAGACGGTCTTGTACGTTTCGGGGTGGGGGCGCTCCCAGTCGCACTGCATTACGCCGCTCTGGGCCGTGGTGGTTTCGCAGTAGCCGCCCTGGATCGTCACATTTTTGCGGATGATGGCGACGGTATTGTGTCCATCACGGTTGATGATGGTGGAATAGGCGCGCCCGTCGGTGTAGCCGGCCACTTTGATCAGATCCCCGTCTTCGGCGCTGTCGATGGCGGTTTGCAGTGTGCAGGGCCTCTTCCAGTCCAGGCACAGGTGATCACCGGCGGCGTCGGTCCCCCCCACCGTGGCGTAGCGCGTGCGGCGGAACTCGTACTCGTCGGCGCCGATGTCGGGCTTCAACCCCTGTTTGCGTTCGTTGCCGTCGATGTCCTGGCTCTGGCCCGACGCCTTGGCGTTTTGGAAGGCCAGCGAGACGCGTTTGAGGTGATAGTTGCCATTGTTGGGGTCCTGGAAGCCGGGGTTCTCGCCTGCGAAGTCGTGCTCGTGTGAGCCGTCGGTAAACGCACCCGACGTACTGAAGCTCACCGACGGCCCCCAGAACGTGAAGTCTGCCGCGCCTTCCGATGGGTAAAAGGTGGGGTAGATGATGGGAATCGGGACGAAGAAGCCAAACCCCGGCACGATGATCACGATCAGGTGCGGGATGATCTCCTCGCCCAGCTTGATGCCGCCGCCGCTGTTCTCCCAGATCAGGTTGTTGGCCATCTCCAGGTTGGTCTGGCTGTAGCCGTAGATGCCTGCGCCGCTGTTGCGGGCGATGGTGTTGTGGTAGAGCTTGGCCGGCGGCGGCGTGGCCAGCGGCAGGATCAGTTCGGGGCCGAAGGGGGGCGGCATCAGCGGCGGCAGCAACAGGAAGAACTTGAAGATCGAGCGGTTCTGGCGCATGTAGACGCCGTTGCCGTGGTTGTCTACGATCATGTTGCCGCTAACTTCGGCGGCCTCGAACAGCCACATGTGAATGCCCACGCCCACATGACCGCCGGAAGCGCCCGCGCTGTTCTTGGCGATGTAGTTGTTGAGGATGCGGATGTCGCTGGCCTCGGCGTAGACGCCACCGCCGCCGCCGCGCCGCTCCACCAGCGCCAGATCAAAGATGAAGGGGACAAACTTCATCTCGCCCGCGTTGGTGTGGTTGCCGATGATACGGTTGAATTGGAGTGTGGCCGGGCTTTTGTAGGCGTAGACACCGCCGCCGCTGGCCCCCGCCGAGTTGTCTTGGATCAGCGTGTCCAGCACTTGGGCGCGGCTACCCGACATGTAGACGCCGCCGCCGTGCGCGCCCACCGAATGGTTGCGGATCTCGCCGCTCACCACCTGGGCGTCGCTGGCCTTGAAGTAGAACCCGCCGCCGTCTGTGGCGCCGGTATTGCTATTGACGATGACACGCTCGAACTTGCCGCTGCCGCCGTTAATGTAAACGCCGGCCCCGCCCACGCTGGCGCTGTTGTTTTCGATACGGCTGTCTACGAAATTGGGCTTGCTGCCTACGTCCACGAAGACGCCACCGCCCTGGGTGTTGGCGTGGTTGTTGAGGATGGTCACGTTGCTGAAGACGGGGCTGGCGTTGACGATGTAGACGCCGGCCCCACGCGCCGCGCTGCCCCCGGTAATGGTGACATCGTAGATCTGCGGCTCGATGCCCTCGTTGCGCACCGTCACCGCGCTGCCGCCGGTGGCGCGCAGCGTGGTGGGGTAGAGCGCGGGATCGTGGGCCGTGAAGTCGGTGCTCCAGCCACCCTGGATCATCATGTTTTTGTTGTTCTGCAACGTCACCGCGCCCAGGCAGGTGCCGGTGACGAGGATCTTATCGCTGCCCAGCAGCACGCGATTGACGGCGTCCTGCACCGACGGCCAATAGCTGTTGCCCCGTTCCTCGGTGACCAGTTTCACGCCGCAGGCGCCGGTGTAGGTTGGCGTTCCGTCGCGACTGCGCGCCACATCGCCCAGCACCAGCGCTTGCAAAAAGGTGGTCAGCGGCAGGACCTTCGGTCGCTGTCGGTGGGATCGGGCCGGGAAGTTTACCGTGGCCGTGCTCACCATGTCCTTGATCGCCGGGCGTCGCCTCCACCGCGCGCAGGCGCCGCACGGTGACCACGGCCTGTTCCTCGATGTTGAGCGTCCCCAGGTTGCAGGAGAGCGTCCCCACGCTGCAAGTGCCGCGGCTGCTGCTCATGGAGATCGCCTGTTGCTCGGGCGGCAGCGCATACTGGAAGGTGACACCGGCGACGCTCGCCTTGCTGTTGTTGAGCACCGTGATCAGGTAGCTGGTCTCCACGTCTTTGGCAAGGTTCAGGTTGGTTGCCGTGTGGAAAAGGTTGAGGCCGCGATCGTAGTTCGCTTCGTAGGCCCCGGCGTCCACCGGCGCCAGGCGACGTTCACTGGCCAGATCGATCAGCGCGAATTCCGCGCCCACGTTGGATAGATCGGGCAGATCCACGCCGCGGTTGTAGCCCGCCGACGTGCGCAGGATGCTGTAGTCGCCGCCCGCCGCGTCTTTGAAGGCGGGATCGCCGAAGATGGGCGCCATCGTGTCGAAGAGATCCTCGGTCCAGTGGCGCTCGCTGTTGTTCCACCACACGTTGGTGGATTCGACAGCTTTGGCGCCGTCACTGCCGCCGACGCCCACCTCGTGGTTGGCGAAAATGTTGTTGGTGAGCACCAGCCCGTCACCTTTGGCGGCGTAGTAGACGGCCACATTGCGCCCGTCGCCCGAAAGATTCTGGTGGATGTTGTCGGCGATGGTGTTGTGGAGCAGCAGCGCCTTGGTGCCGCTCATGAAGATGGCGCTACCCAGCCCCGACGAGACGCCGATGGAGTTGCGCACCATCAGGTTGTCGATCAACGTGAGCTTGCCGCCGTCCAACACCATCGCCCCGCCGGATCGCGACGCCTCGTTCTCGCGGAAGATCGAATCGGCCACCAGCCCTTCGGCGCCCTTCAAGTAGACGCCGCCGCCGTTGTCGGCAATGGTGACAGTCTCGGTGATCAGGCAGGTGGGATCCGCGGGCGTGGCGCACTTGATGATCGGCGGATCGACCACGGTGATCACCTTGGTTTGGGTGAGCACGCCGTTGACACGCACGAATTGGAGGAAAGGAATCTTGTTGCCCTGCACCAGATTGTGGGTGAAAGACAATTCGCTGGTGCCGGAGACGTACATGCCCACGCCGATACCTGCTTCGGCCCCGCGCGCTTGGGTGCGGACGAAGGTGGTCTCGTTGTCCTGGATCGTGTTGCCGGTGACGGTCATGCTGCCGCCGTCGAGGTAGAGACCGCCGCCGCGGTCGCCGATGTTGGCTTCCAGCGTGCTGCCGCTGACGGTGTGGGTACCGCCAACCAAGAAGAGACCGCCGCCGTCAACGTCGGCGCGGTTGGTGCGCAGGGTGTTGGCATCGAACTGCACCTGCCCGCCCACGGCGTAGACGCCGCCGCCATTGCTGCCCTGGTTCCCGGCAAAGGTGACGGTGTCCACCTTCCCATCGACGCGGTTGAGGTAGACGCCGCCGCCCGGCCCACCGAAGGCGCGGTTGTTGCTGACTGTGGCATTGGTCAGGGTGAAAGCGCCGCCTTCCACAAAAAGTGCGCCGCCCGCGGTGTCGGCCTGGTTGGCGGTGAACGACGGCGACGTGAGGGTGAGCGCGGCATTGCGGCTGTAGAGCGCGCCGCCGCTCCTGGTGACCACGTCGGTGGTGATCACGGTGGATGCGGCCAGGGCGGCGCGTCCGCGCGGGGATGCAGCGTCCACGGTCAATTGGGCCACTTGCGCGGCGACGCCGGGCAACTGCCCCACGTCGGCGGGCATCGGCTTTTGGAAGAGAGACATGATCGCGCCCATCCCCATGCCGGGGACAGCGTCGACCTGGTCGGGTGTGATTTCGACGAGGCCGTCGTGGACGAGTCCGCGCGCGGTGAGCTCTGCCAGCGAGAGCCACTGCGGTGCGAAGGCGGCGGCGATTTCGCTTTGGGCAGCGGCGGAGCGTGATCGGGCGGTCACCGTGATGGCGGCCCAGTTGCCCGAAAACGTCACGGCGCGGTCGAACGCCAGACTGGGGCCTTCCCAGAAAATGGCTCCGCCGCTGCCGGTGGTGATCGTGCGATTCTGCTCGAAGCGTCCACCGCCACCGCTGCCGTTGCTGCCCAAAGCGTAGAGCGCGCCGCCGTGGCCGCCCGCCCGGTTGGAAAGCCAGTCGCTGTCGGCCAGCGTCACGGTGCCGGTGAGGATGTGGGCGGCGCCGCCGTCGCCGTCGGCCTGATTTTGCGTGAACGTGCTGCCGGTCACTTGCAGCGTGCCGCCGTCCAGTGTGAACGCGCCGCCATCGCCGCCCGCGGTGTTGCCGGTCCACGTGCTATTTTCGCTGGTGAGCGTGGCCGCGGAAAGGGCCAGCGCGCCGCCGTGAAACGTGGCCGTGTTGCTGATCAATTGGCTGTTGCGCACGGTGACCTGTCCGCCGTCGGCGCGCAGCAGTCCACCACGGGTAGCGCTGTTTTCGCTGGCCGAAACGCCGTCGAAGAGGACGGTGCTGTTGCTTTCGGCGAAGATCACGCCGTCACCTGTGGCGCTGTTCCGGCTGAAAATGCTGTTGTTGGTGAGGTTGAAGGTGGCGGCTTGTAGGTAGACGACGCCGCCGTTGCCTGTGCCCGTCTGCGCGGTGACGGTGCTGCTGTTGATCGAAATCTGGGCGTTGTTGGCGAAGAAGGCGCTGCCGCGCCCGCCGCTGGTGTTGAGGGTGATCAGCGAGTTGCCGTTGGCGCGCAGTTGACCGCCGCTGAGCGCGGCCGCGCCGCCATCGCCGCCCGCCGCGTTCCCCTGCACGGTGGCGCCGTTGAGCGTGGCTGTCCCCGCGGCGATGAAGAGCGCGCCGCCTGCCGCCGTGGCGGTGTTGTTGCGCACGGGCGCGGCGTTGACTGTCACCGCGCCGTTGGCCAGGGCGATGGCGCCGCCGTTGTTGGCGGCGCTGTTCGTTTCCAGCAGGCTGGCAGCGTCGATCTGCGCCGTGCTGCCCGCGGCGGGGCCGGAAAGGTGCAGTGCGCCGCCATCTGCTGTGGCCTGGTTGTTGGTCAGGCTGCTGCTCTGGAGACTGACCGAGCCGCTGACCAGGGCGATGGCGCCACCGTTGGCTGCGCTGTTGCCGGTGAGCGGCGCGTTGATCAGCGTAAGCGCGGCGTTGGTCACCAGATAGCGCCGCCGTTGCCGTCTACCACCGCCCACTACGCCGTTGCCACCGCTGATCGAGATCGCGCACGGTGACGACCGCGCCATTGGCGATCACCAGGCCGCGGCCCGCGCCGCCCGGCAGCAGTGTCACCGGATAGAGCGTCGGATCGGGCGCGCTGTCGAAGTTACGCGGATCGTAGCCGCCGGCGATGGTCACCGACACGGGGATGCGGGCGATCTGATTGCCGCCGCTGCGGTTGGTCACCCCGGCGTAGATGCCCACGGCCACGCGGATCGCGTCCCCTGCCGTGGCCTGATCGACGGCGTATTGGAGCGTGCGACAGGCGCTGAAGCGGGTGGTGCAGGTTCCGCTGTCCACGCCGGTGGTGGAAACGTAGCGGGTGACGCCCAACGTTGCCTGCGCCGCGGCGTGGGCGGGCGCGTTGGCCACAGCGTCTTGGCTACCGGCGCGCATGGCGACGATCAGCAGTGTCACCAGAGAGCGGCGCTCAGGAGGGGAAACAAGGCTGCGGCATGTTTGCGGCGTTGCAATCGGTCCACGAAGTCACCTCTAGGAAAACCTCAGAAATTGATCCACGAAGATACACGAAGTCACACAAAAGGAGAGGACACGGATTTCAGGATTTGCAGGACGGCAGAGAAGAACGTTGTGGTTTTATATGTCCTGAATATCCGTGCAATCCGTGTCCATCTTCTTCTCTGCCTTCGTGTGGCTTCGTGGATCAATTTCTGGATTTGTTCAGGACATTGGTAGCTGCGCCAAGTGTACTGGATCGAAATGTCCACTTCAAGAGGGCAAATGCTCAGAACCATTGTTTCAATGTTTTGTCTCTGCCGAACGACGCGGGTAGACTGGAACAAATGTGATATGACACGATTCAGGAAGGTGACCGTGGCGCTTGTGGAAGGGGCAGTGCTCTGGGATTTGGATGGAACTATCGCCGATACAGCCGATTTGCATTTTCTCTCCTGGCAGGAGGTGCTGGGCGAAATCGGGGTGGCGCATACTCGGGCAGAGTTTGAGCGTGGTTTTGGGCGCAGCAACCCCTCCATCCTGGCGGAGTTGTTGCCGGATCGCAGTGTGGCTGAGCATCAGCGCATCGCCACACGCAAAGAAGACGCCTTCCGCCAAAGTCTGCATGGTGCAGTGAAGCTGCTGCCCGGCGTGACGGCGTGGATGGACGTCTTCCGCGGATGGCGTGACGCAGGTGGTCTGTTCTTCGGCGCCGATGGCGAATATCTCGTCCATGGTGACGCAGTTGGGCGTGGCCGACTACTTCCTCTCGTTGGTGTCGGGCGTGCATGTGCCGCGAGAAAGCCTGCGCCGGATCTTTTCTGCGCGGGGCGGCTGTGGCGGGCAAGGAGTCCGGTCACCTGCCTGGTGATCGAAGACAGCCTGCACGGCGTCGAAGCAGCAGCAGCGGCAGGGATGCGCTGTGTGGTGGTGGGGCGCTGGCGCGGCAGTATGCGTCGTTGGCCGGTCTGTTCCCGCGGCCCGAACACCCTGTGGCGGTGGAAGATCTGTCGAAGCGTAGATTGGGTGAAGCGATCCAGGGGTTGCGCTGGTGAATTCGGGCGGAGATGAGCCGCTGCTTTTATGTGAAGTGAGCACGCCCTCGTGCGGCTGTTCCGGCGAAAAGTCGCACGAAGGTGTGCTCACTCCACGATGTCGCGTGAAACTATTTCAGTACGAGGAGTTGACGTGAGCAAACAAGAGCCGTCACCGCTGGTCACCGAGTTCACCACCGCACGCGGACACACCGTCCGCACGCGGCTGATCCGCCCCGACGACGCCGATCATCTCATCGATCTTTTTCATCACCTCAGCCCGGAGACCCGACGGCGTCGTTTCAACGTGGGCTTGCAGAATGTGGAGGCACAGCGTGTGCGTCAGACAGCGCAAGAGTTGGCCGACGTCGACAATGTCACCAATGGCGGGGCGATCCTCGGTTTTGCGTCTACGGCGGAGGGTGAGCGCCTGATTGGGGTGGCACGGCTGGCGCGTTTCGCCTACGGCGATACGCCGAACACCGCCGAAGTGGCCGTGGTGGTGCGCGACGACTTTCAAGGCCAGGGCATCGGCACGGAGTTGCTGCGGCTTCTGCTGATCCTGGCGCGGCAGATGCGGTTCTCGGAACTCACAGCCACGGTGCAGGCCGACAACATTGTCATCTTCCACATGCTGGCAAAGATGAACGTCCCCGTACGCAGGCGGACGCGCCAGGGCGAGACGGAGTTGTCCATCGACTTGGCATAGTCCACAAGTGCTTTTCAGGGCCGATCATCGGGAGATACGGCGTTCCCTGGCGAGGTCAAGGTGACCCGAGCAGCATCGGCATGAAGATGGCGGGCGCGTCCTGTGCCGGAGGCGTCGCGGTGGGTGTGGGTGTGCTCGTGGCCGTCGATGCTGGGCCAGCGGGAGCGGTAGGCGACGCGGTGGGTGTGTGGGTAGACGTCGCCGTGGGATCAATCGGCGTCTCGGTTGGCGTTGGTGAGGGCGTGCTGGTGGGCATCATGGTCGTCGCCGTAGATGTCGGCGTTGGTGTGGCGCTGGGCGTTGGCGTTGATGCCACAGCGTGGATCTCGAACGTATCGATGACGTCACCGTCGATGGTTTTGAAGTAGCCACGCGCCTTGTACGGATCGTCGTCGACGTGAAAAGTGATGAAGAGCGCCCCGTGGTTGTAGCGGTAGGCGGCGATGTCCGCGCTGCGCTGTTGTGCTTGCGTCACCGGATCTGTGCAGTCGTCGCGGCAGTAGCGGGTGGACGTGTAGATCGTGGCCCACCAACCGTCATCGTCGTGCAGATCGGCGCGATAGGCGCGTTTTGTGTAGCCGCCCAGCCCGTTGACGAAGACGAATGATTTGCCGGGTTTCCCGCGTTCCACCCACATTTGGCCGCTGTCACCGGTGGTGCGGTGGACACCTGCGGTGTGGGCCGGCTCGTTCAAGGTCAGCGTGCGGGCGTAGGAGTGTTCGTGCCCTGTGGCGATGATCGCCCCGGCATCCTGGCAGATCTGGTATTCGGTCCAGAGGCGTTCATCGGCTTTGCCACCGGCCTGAAAATCGTTCATGTTTTGGTGCCAGCCGCAGATCTTCCAGATGTGTCGATCTTCGGCCAGATTTTGGCTGAGAAAAGTAGCGTTGTTCTCCACGTTCTGCCCCACGAAGACCAGTTTCAGCCCGTTGTGGGCCAACGCATAGTCCGTCCCGTTGATCGTGTTGGGATCATAGTGATTGCGCGCCAGTCGCTCGCGGAAGAACGGCTCAAAACTCGACCAAACGTCGTGGTTGCCCTCGACGCCCAGGTAGAGGAAGTTCGGCCCCAGGATGGTGTCGATATTGCTTTGCCAAAGCTCGGTGATGGTGGATGCAACGAGTGGGGTGTAGACGAAGTCGCCGAGGTGAACCACCATCTCCGCGCCTTCCGTCTGGATGAGGTGCAGCACTTCGTCGAAGCGCTGATCGCCGTTGCTGCCGTCTCCGCTGTCGCCAATGAATGCGACCGTGAAATTGGGCAGGGTGGAAACGTCACCGTTGGCGAGCGCGGTGACGGCAGACGTGGCTGTGGGCGCGATGGTTCCGTTATTGGCGGTTGCCTCGGCGGGGTGGGGCGTCGGCATGGAGATTGACCATGCCAATAGCACCAACACGCCGACGGCGAGGTAGCCCCATCGCTTTGCAGTCAACGGTCGCCCTGTCACCTGTTTGGTGAGGCGCGGCTAGTACGAATGGCGCCAGCCATAGGCGCGACGGTAGCCGTAGTCGGTGCTGAAGCTGCCGAAGAGCTTTTTGCCGGCCATGCTGAGCGGATAGCGGCGCAGTGATCGCACGCCGCGCAGCGCGATCTGGCTGGGGCTGTAGAGCTTGCGGCAGAGCCAGTCGTAGGCGTCGCGCAGTTCCTCTACGGTGAAGTTCTTGGGGATGAAGGTCACATGCGCGGTGTCGTAGTAGCTCCAGGGAACGTCGAGCAGACGGTCTTCTTCGACACATTGGGCGTGGAACGGTGTGGCAGGGTACGGCGTGAGCACTGTGGCGCTGACGCCGTCCAGATCGCTGGTGCGGATGAAATCCCACATGGCCTGGAAGGTATCGGGCGTGTCGTGGTCGAAGCCCATCACAAACAGACCCACGACACCGGTGCCTGTCTCGTGAATCTTCTTGATGGCTTCGGTCGTCTGCATGGCGACGCCCTTGGACTTGCCGCCCAGCGAGCGCCGGTTGTCTGGATTGACGCTCTCGAAGCCGATAAAGTGCTTGTCGAGGTGGGCGGCGCGGCCCATTTCGAGCAGTTCAGGATATTCGGCGATGCTCATCTCCGATTGGCACGTCCAGCCTTTGAGATCCAATGGCTCGAGAGCGTCGAAGAGTTCAGTGCAGTAATCGGGATCGGTGGAGAAGTTGATGCCGAAATTGTCGTCGGTAAGGAAGAAGCGCTTGATGCCGCGGCGCTCAATCTCGTCCACCACTTCGTCCACGGGGCGCAGGCGCATACGGCGGCCACTGACGCGGATGGCGGTGCAGAAGTCGCAGTTGCGCGGGCAACCACGTGTGATCTCCATGTAGGGCGTCCAGTAGTTGTTGTTTTCGTCCACCATCTGGATCACACGGTCGGAGATGGGGGCGATGCCGGCCAGGTTGGCCCAGGATTCGTCCTGGTAGATGGGCTTCAGCCCCTTGATGCCCTCGGCGGCAAAGTCCTGCATGGCCTGGGTCCAGGTATAGTATCCTTCACCCACGAAGATGCTGTGGGCGAATGTCTGGGTGTGTTCGGGCATGAGCGTAGCGTGGACACCGCCCACCACCACACCGGCGCCCTGCGCCATGGCGATGCGGGCGATCTGCTCGGCGCGCTCGATGGTCAACGTCATGCTGCTAATGCCGACCAGGTCACCTTCGCGGAGGGTGTCGAGGGGAAGAGGACGCAGTTCTTCGTCCCACAATTCCACGGGGATTTCATCGGGTACCATCGAGGCCAGGCGCATCAGCGTATAGGGTGATCCTGGCGCCTTCCCAAACACTCGGCCATCCCGATATGGTCTGATCAACACGACACGTCGCATGGAATTCCTCCGCGAATACAATATCCGATAAGAAAAACAGAGACTTATGCTAGCACACAGCGCGGCTGAGGGCAAATTTTACAAGAAATTTCATAAAAATACTGGGGTTAGGTACGCAGCAGGAGAGGAAGCTCAAACCAGAGGACGGCGTAGATGACACCGACGGCGGCCCCCACAAATACCTCTACCGGGGTGTGACCGATAAGTTCTTTGAGTTCTTCTTCGCTGACGGGCTGCCCGCTGAAGAGCTCGCGCAGGATCTGGTTGAGCACTTTGGCCTGTTTGCCGGCAGCTTGACGCACACCGGTCGCGTCGTACATGACGATGAACGCCAAGACGACCGACAGCGCAAAGACATCGCTGTGGACGCCCTGCCGCAGGCCGATGGTGGAGGCCAGGCTCGTCACCATTGCCGAGTGGCTGCTGGGCATACCGCCGGAACGAGCGAGGACACGCAGATCGAAGTCCCTACGCAGCACCCACTCGAAGAGAAATTTGTATAGCTGAACGCCCAGGGCCGCTGTAATCGGTACCCAGAGTACGTCGTTGGTCCAAAAAGATGCCATTTAGTCGTTACCAGATTGTGATCGTCTTCGGCATGGCGGCATAGAATCTCAACCAGATTCGTCGCCCTGCCAGCCATCGAAGGGAGCAGTGTTGCCGCCCTCTTGCCATCGTTGAACCTGAAGTTCGGCCTTCTCCAGGGTCTTGGCGCAGTGTGTGGCCAGGTGCGTACCAACTTCATACATTTTCAACGACGTCTCTAGCGGCAGATCGCCGCTTTCGAGCAGCGCCAGGACGCGCTGAAGATGGCCATACGTGTCTTCGTAGCTCAATTGTTTGATCTTCACTTGGGTAAGGCCGATCAATGCCTGGGTGTCCTCGCTCATCGATACTCCTTTGCCACTGAGCAGTCGCCTACGGGAGAATGCCTGTTGTTTGGTGCGACTCAGTATAGCAGAATGCTCCTGCAAACGTGTAACCTGCTCCAATCCGCCCAAGTGATCTCAGTTGAGTATGGATTTGAGTATGGATAAGATATGGTATGCTAACATAGACTTCGGCCGAGTATATTCCGTATTTTGCCTGGCAAACGACGATGCGCTTGGAGGTTGCAATGCTTGATACGCTTCAAAGTCCTGTGGAGACGGTGGTGATCCTGGAAGAGGATCTCTTCTTTGCGCCTCGACTCGAAGACGTTGTCCTCGCGCAGGGTGGGCAGCCAGTCACCGTGGAGACGCCGGAGGCGTTTGTCGATGCGGTGGATCGCTACTTCCCTGTGCTGGCGTTGGTTGATTTGAAGACGCCGGGGGATTGGGCAACGGCGATTCAGCGCTGCAAGATGCGCCCGCACACGCAGGCTGTCCCCATCTACGCGTTCGGCAGCCATGTGGAAGTGGACGTACTGAAGCGGGCGCGCCAGGCTGGCGCGGATCACGCATGGGCGCGCAGCCGCATGATGGAAGAATTGGTGGATCTGGTGGCGCGTCATCTGGATCCCCCGCGCCGTCAACTCGCCGGCTGCGATGATCCGCTGAGCCGCTATGCGGTGGCGGGTCTACTGGAGTTCAACCAGGGTGAGTTCTTTGAGCAGCACGAGTATCTTGAACTGGCCTGGATGGAGGAAAGCCGCCCGATCCGCGATCTCTACCAGGGGATCTTGCAGGTTGGGGTGGCATTCTTGCAGATCCAACGGAAGAACTGGCGCGGCGCGATCAAGATGTTTCGACGCGGCCTACCACGGCTGCGTGATTTGCCGACCACCTGCCAGGGCGTAGACGTGGCGGCATTCTACCGTCAGGCTGCTGCGATCCATTTGCAGATCAGCCAGGTCGGCGCAACTATCCTCGAAACGCAGAACTTCGATCAGTTCCCCCAGATCGAATTTACAAACCCCTTTCAAGCATCAACCCCCGCAGAGTTAGGTGTTCACCTACCGATTGATGAATAAACGCCATTTTTCTGTATGACCAGGATACGCAGGTATGCAATAGTCCTTTTACCTTACGCAAAATTAACGTTTGCGTTTTGAAGGGCAATCGCAGGTTTTTGTATGTTACCCTGGTCCCAGTGTGCTTTGGGCGTATAATCCTATATGAAATATATATAATATCTAAGTATATTAGCCTATAGAGATATGTACTTTTTCAGACATCGCTGCGCACTATTGTATTGATATTGTACATTATCACTGCGCAAGCTACTTGAATACGAACGTAATCTACTGTCGCCTCCACGCCGTTCGATTAGCCGCTATGCTGACAGGAAGGGTTCAATCAATGCCTACCGCCCAAGTTCGAACACCAACACGGAAATGTCCTATCACCCGACAGAAGAATCCGGGGCATCTCTCCTGCGAGGGCAGTGGTTTCGCTGTGCTGGAAATGTCGGGATCGGTTCATGTGGAGTCGATGGATGGCGGCAATGCCTACATTCTCGGCGCACGTTCGGTGCGCGCTACCGGCGAGGGCGAGTGGATCGATCAAGGCGCGTGGACCTTCCTGCTCGGTTGGCATGGGCAGTTGTCGGTCAATGGCAGCCGCTACCAGATCCAGTTGGCCAAACGGGCGATCAACTTTGAGGCGGACGGCGAAGGGGCGGTGCGCATCCGCGGCGATGGCTTCTGCGTCTACAACAATCGGGTGATCCGGTTGACGCCGGAGTTTCAGGAGATTCAACTGCATTGAGGCACGGTGTTGCGCTGCGCAAGAATGATGAATGGGTGGCGGGTGGCCTTCGTGATTGGGCAGGTGTTTTTCGCGGGCGAAGATGCTACTCATGCGCGAAGAACTGACGAGCGCCGAGCGGGCCAGAGTCGCCGTATCCGACCTGCGTCAGAGCGGCCTTGCCTGCATCCGTGATGAGGAAGGTTGCAGCGGGGAACTTCTGATTGCTGTGGATCCAACGGCGTTGGATCAAGGGTTCAACCGCGGTGTTGGGCAGATCGATCTGTTCGCCGTCGAGGCTGTGGAGACGGTAGATCTTCTATCGCGATGAGGCGGTGCGTCATGGCATCATCTCGTACTACGCCGCCGCCGGTCTCTACGTGGCCGACACGATGCAGCACCTGCTGCGTGTGATGGAACGCACCAGCGACGAGGACCTGCAAGCCGGCCGTCTCGTGGAGTTCTATCATCCATCCTTGCAGTTGATTGGCCCGGCCAACGCGCTGCTGGTGGGGAAACCAGCGGAGTAGATCATTAGTCTACGAAATGATGCGGAGAGAGCACGCCCTCGTGCGGGTCTACCTGGCAAGCGCCGCACGAGGGCGTGCTCTCTCCGCTCTTTGGCGAATATACAGACTGACAGGCTATCCCAATTCGTGGATGTGTTCCTGTAACTTGCGTTGGTTGATCTTCTCGAAATCGTCCGCGAGGATCTCGTCCAGTTCTGCCGTAGACAGGCGAATGCGCAGGATCTCCAGCGCGTCCTCGGGGCTTTCGCCGTAGGCCAGTTTCTTCTTCCCATTCTTCATGGAAAAAAGGTACATAAAGTGTGGATTGGAAAAGCTGCTCATCTGTCCTCCTACGCCTTCACCAGCGCTTCGGCATAGAGTCCTTGGTAGCCGCGGCGGCGTTCGCTGTCGCTGAGGCCGCTGTTCACCTCTTCGTCGTACTTGCCCGCCAGCAGTTCGCGGTAGAAGGCATAGTCGACGCCGCGCACTTTTTCGTCATCGGGGAAGCGGTGATAGTTGTCTTTGCTCATCATGCTCTTGCCTTCGGCGATGAGTTGAAAGCCCAGCGCCGAGCCCGGATAGGGCGCGTAGTACGAAATCGACGGGAAGACACGCTTCATGCGTTTGAGCATGCGCATGGTCTTGAAGGCGTCCTCACGGGTTTCGCCGGGGATGCCGAGCATAATGTTCGACCAGAACTTGGGCGGTTCTTTGCCTTCGGCCACCAGATCGTCGCCGATGCGGTTGAGCAGATCGATGGCGAAGTAGTTGTCCTCTTCGGTGCATTCTTTGTTGAGTAATTTCAAGATGCGGTCGCTGCCCGACTCGAAACCGATGGAGATCAGATTCCAGTTGGTCTCACGCACCAGCGCCTCGAAAAGATCGGGCCATTGACGCACGGTGTCCGCGCCCGGCGGCCCAGTATGGCCACACTTTGTTGGCGGCAGCGGGTACTTCTCTAACCATTCCTTAAGCCAGGACGGGTTCTGGAAGAACATCGAATCGTGGATCACTACAGACCCGACGCCAGTACCTCTCGTCCAGGGCGTTCAACTCGTCGATGACGGCATCCACGGGGCGACGGCCCATGTTGGGGATGTACGACGCCTCGTTGCAGAAGACACACTGCCACGGGCAGACGCGGCTGGTGATGATGGTTGCCACCGGCGGCGGACCCCAGCCACATTCGGGTTCCAGCGGCCAGTTGAATTTGCGGCGCAGCTTCCAGTTGGCCGGTTTGGGCCACAGTTCGCGATTGATCATGGGCCAATCGGCCATGGACTTCGATCCCTTGCCCGTGAAGACACGCGGGAACGAATCGGGATCGCGCACCAGATCGACGATCACCTCTTCGCCCGGTCCTTTGCAGATCTTGTCGAACTCCTTGACCTGTTCCATCTCGTCGGGCGCGACGGTGGCGTGCATGCCGCCCGCCATGATGATCCCCTGCGGGTTGATCTCTTTGAAGATCTGCGCTGCCTTGAGCGCCACCGGAAAGGTGTAACTACGCACGTTCATGAGCATCATCTTGTAGCCGGGAAGCTGTTTGGCCAACTGATCCCACGAGGTGACGGCCCGCGTCGAGAGGATGTCCGTCTCGATGCCGTTCTGTTGCAGAATCGTGCGCAGCAGGCCCAATCCATGATCCTGCCACTGCTCGTGCGGCCCGTTGGGATGCACCAGATCGCCCAGATCCCCCAGATCGAGCCAGACAATGTCTGATTTGCGTTTTTGGCTCCACGGCCAGGAAAAGTTCATCATTTCTCCTTACTAACTTTTCACCACATCCAACGACACCTTCGCCACCGTAGGCGGGTGCAAAAGCATGTTGGCGTAGCTGGCGTTGGCCATGGGGCAGGCGCATTCTTTGCGCTTGATGCTGCCACGTAGCTGTTGCATGGCCTGCCCCTGCCAGATGGGGACGATGTCGTAGTTGTGTTCGCGCAGGTTGCCCACGCCCTCGGCGCGGATGCAGCAGCTCCACAGGTCACCGTTGGGGGCGATGTGGGCGCTGGCCCAGCCCGCATAGCAGGGGATCACCTGATCGCGCTCGTGCAGCACGCGCTTGGCGAGCTGGTAGTACTGCGCCCGAAACGATTGGGTGAATTTGGCGATCCCTCGCGCCGGCGACTGTTTGGCCTGTTGGCTCAAGAAATCGGCGATCTCGTCGTAATCGTCGGGGCGGGGGGTGATGCCCCAGCCCATTGTGTCCAGTTCCACGCGTTCCTCGGCGACCTCGGTGATGTAGCTGTCGGGCTGGAGGAACTTGAGACCGTCTTGGATGTCTTTGAAGCGATGTACGTTGAAGCGGCTGATCACGGTGTGGACGGTGAGCACCAGGTTGCTGTACTGCTTCTGCAAGTCCTTGAGCTGTTTCCACGTCTCCATAGAAAGCGCCCAGTTGCCTTCGACGCCGCGGATGTCGTCGTGCTCGTCGCCGATGCCGTCGAGGCTGAGGTTGATGCCGATGCTGCTCTTGGGGCATTCACGGCACATGCGCTCCACCATCGTCACCACGCGGTCGGTGAGCATGCCGTTGGTAGGAATGGTGATCACCTCGGGGCGGCAGTGTCGGTAGGCGCTGATCACCATCTCGTCCAGATCCTTGCGCAGGAAGGGTTCGCCGCCGGTGAAGGTGATGTAGAAGGGCGACGTCCCCAGGTTGGCGAAGACCTTGTCCCATTCTTCCACGGTCATGTCATCGTTGGGCTTGCGCCACACGTCGCAGGTGCGGCATTTGCTATTGCAGCGAAAGCTCACGCTGACGACCACAGAGAATGGTTTGACTTTGGGCCAGCCAAAGGCGCGAAAAGCCCAGTATAGGGGAAGTTTGGGAACGAGTCCGATCATATGATTTCTCACCAAAACGGCCCGCCAAAGATAGGCAGGCGGGCCGTTTCACTCGATTTCAGGATCCGGCCTGCACCGCGGATCGATTACGCCGTCACTTTTTGCTTCTCGGGTGACGCTCCGATGGCGTCGGCGGTTTGGTCTTTGCTGCCGATGAAGAAACGCTTGATCTGGGCGAAGGTGTTGGGCAGATTGGTCCAGTTTTCCTTGAACATCATCTTTTCCCACACCCGCTCAGGACGGTACAGATAGAAGCGACGGTATGCCTCGCGCCACTTTTTGATCACCATTTCGGGATCGTAGACGCCGTCGTGCATGGTGAAGCGCGACTTCTGCTCGTGGATGGCGAAGTCGGTCCAATTGTCGGCGAAGACCTCGCCGCCTTCCAGGATCTGATCGTACATCACCGTGCCGGGGAAGGGCGCAGCCAGCATGAAGTTGGCCAGGTTCGGGTCGAGTTCCAGCGCCAGTTGAATCGTCTTTTCCATGGTTTCTTCGTTGTCGCCGGGCATGCCGAAGATGAAGAAGCCCATCGTCTGCAAACCGGCAGCTTTGGCGTTCTTGAACGCCTCGCGCACCTGATCCAGCGTCTGCCCCTTGCGGATAACGTTGCGCAGCATGTTCTCGTCGCCGTTTTCCACGCCGAAGCCGACACGCTTGCAGCCCGCCGCTTTCATCAGTTGGAAGAGTTCGAGATCGGTGTGGTTGACCTTCATGCCATGCACGGTGACCCACGGCACATGGTTCAACCCTTCTTCGACCAGGCGGCGGCAGAGTTCCTTGGCGCGGGGCAGTTTCAGGTTCCAAATGTCATCGGTGACGCCGATTTCGGTGGCCCCCAGCCCGTGGACGAGCCACTTCCACTCGGCCACGACGCTTTCCACGGAACGGGCGCGCCACGTGTCCCCGGTGACGGGTTTAGAGCAGAACGTACACTTGTACGGGCAGCCGCGGCTGGTGAGGATCGTGAAGCTGCGTGCGTTGGGATCGAGTCCGTCGGTGAGCGGCTGCAAATTGGTGTAGCGGTCGATCTTGAACAGATCGTGCGCCGGGAAGGGCAGCGCATCCAGATCCGGGATCATGGGGCTTTCGGGGCTGGAGACGATCTCGCCGTTGCGCTTGAACTGGATGCCCGGGATCACGCCCGGTTCTTTGCCCGCTTCGAGCAAGTTGACCAGTTCCAAAAAGCTGTACTCCGCCTCCCCGCGGAAGACGTAGTCCACATAGCCATCGTGGGGCGCTTCCAGCGACTCCAACGGCATAATCGTGAGATGCGGGCCACCGAGGACGGTGTGCAGGCCACGTCCTTTGCACAGTTGCGCCATCTCCCACGCTTCTTGGATCAGCGGCGTGGTAGCGGTGATGCCGATGAGTTCGTAGGGTCGGCCCTCTTCCTCAGCCAGATCGAGATAATAGTCGACGCCCACATCTTCCACGGCGGCGTCGAAGATCATCACATCGTGCCCACCTTCACGCAGCACCGCGGCCAAATAGCCCAATCCCAGGGGGATGTGCTTGCGGGCGCTCCAAACTTTCGCTTCTGGACTGGCCAGGATAATGCGCATACTAAATTGCTCCTTCGGCTTCCATCTGCTTGCGCAAGCCCGATTTTTCTTTCTTGGGCAGGAAGGTGCGCAGGGCGATGCGAATGTTGCGCGGCAGGTTGAACCAGAAGTCTTTGGTCTTGAGGCGGCGGATGATGGGTGAAGGGCGCAGGTAGTACTGTCGGTACGCCTTGCGGTACATCTCTTCCACCAGTTCGGCGGTCATTTCGCCCATTTCGTAGCGCGCCTTCTGCTCGAAGAAGACGTAATCTTCCCAATCGTTGATCAGGAAGCGCCCCTGGCGTTTGACGATCTCGTAGACCTTGGTGCCGGGATAGGGTGTCATCATCGAGAAATTGGCGATGATGGGATCGAGTTCGATGGCGAAGTCGATGGTACGCTGCATCGTCTCACGGGTTTCGCCAGGCAGGCCGATGATCATGAAGGCGATGGTCTCCAGATCGATCTCTTTGGCGTTTTTGAAGGCCTGACGGATCGTGTCGTGATCGACCTTTTTGTCGATGGAGAGCAGGATGTCCTCGTCGCCAGTTTCGACGCCGAAGGCCACGCGCTTGAGACCGGCTGTCTTGAGCAAAGTAAGCAGCTCTCGACTGGCCAGGTTGGCGCGGATGCCGTTGACGAAGATCCACGGCACATGGTTCAGGTTGTTTTCGATGAGCAAGTGCGCCAGTTCTTCGAGGCGCTTGACGCGAATGTTGGCGCTGTCATCAAGAACGCCGATTTCCAGCGCGCCCATGTCTTCCACCAGGTGCTTCCACTCGGCCAGGACGCTTTCTGCGCTGCGGCTGCGCCACTTGATGGGCATGATGCTCTGCGAGCAGAAGGTGCAGCGGTAAGGGCAGCCACGGCTGGTGAGGATGCTGAAGCTGCGCGAGCCGTCCACACTGTCGGTGGCGGGCTGCAAATTGGTGTAGTGCTCCATCTTGAACAGATGGTAGGTAAGCCAAGGCAGGCTGTCGAGGTCGGCGATGGGTGTCGCGATCCGGGTTATTGTGGATCTGGCCGTCGCTGGTTTTGTAGGTGACGCCCAGGCAGTTCTTGAAGACTTCGTTTTCGGGGTGCATGAAGGCTTCGGTAGAGTAGACCGGCTGATCCTTCAGAAATTCTTCGAGGAGGTTGCTGATCTCGATCCAGGCGTCTTCGCCTTCGCCGCGCACCACGATGTCGACGTAGGGCTTCTCGCAGCTTTCCTCGGGGAGGACGCTGACATGCGGCCCGCCCAGCACAATCGGGCAATCATGCACTTCTTTGATCGCCTTGGCCGTGCGCCATGCCTGCTTCACCTGCGGCGTGTTGGCGGTGATGCCCACCAGGTCAGGACGATATTCCTGCACGAACTCGGCAATAGACTGCCTTTCCACATCGGCGTCGAAGATGACCACTTCATCGCCGCGCTTTTCGCTCACAGCGGCCAGGTAAGCCAACCCCAGGTGCGGCGTGGTGCGGGTGTCGATGGGCAGACGGAAACGTGGGTTGATCAGCGCGATACGCACAGTGGTTTCCTCCTCTGAGTGGGAATTCAAACCATTCCCGACTGAATACAAAACCGGCCAAAAAGATTAGTTCACAAGTTGGATCAGTGTATCACAACGGCAGAGCGATGCCCAAATAATTATGAGACTTTTTAGAATAATTACCGGACCATTCGCCCACGGGTATGGTACAGGAGGTGATTGGTGATTGGGGCAGATCTCATCGAACGCCTCTTTTCTGCCCAATCACCAATCCCTAATCACCTTTTCAATACATCCCCACACTCGAATCCACTTCCCGCGCGTACGCATCGATCCCCCCCGCCACACTGAGGACGTTGGTCCATCCTTGTTGGCGTAGCCAGGCGGTGACCTGAGCACTTCGGATGCCATGGTGGCAAAGGACGGCGATCTCGGCGTCCTGGTCTTGGGCGCGTTCGGGGAGCGCGGCCAGTTGACGGGCGGCCAGATCGCTCAGGGGGACGAGTTCGTATGTCCCTGGCGCGAGGCTGGCGTTTTGGAGTTCGTAGGGTTCGCGCACGTCGAGCAGGACGAACGATTCCTGCGCGTTCAGCTTGGCGGCGATGTCTTGCACCGAAATTTCGGGCGCGCCGTAGGGATTAGGCATGGCTTATCTTTCCAGAAAAAGGGAATCTACCGCATCGCTGGGGAATGAGATCGAATGCGCGTCTTTGCGAGGATTGCGTTCACGGCTTGCGGTTGTACAGCGCCGAAATATCGATATCGGTAATGGCATTCACGCCGGAGATTTCGCTAAAATTCTCTTTGAGTAGGCGCTGAATGCCCAATTTCATCGTCAACAGGCTGATCGGGCAGTCGATGCACGCGCCCAACATCTTGACGTGAGCGACGCCCTGCTCATCTACTTTGATCACTTCTACATCGCCGCCGTCCATGTAGAGGGTGGGGCGGTAGTCGTCCAGCACCTGCTGAATGCGGTCCATCAATACGGTATCGTTGTTCACAAAGTCACCCAAGAATTAACTGATCTGTGCTTTAGGATCGAAACAGTGGTGAGATCTGCCCCAATCACCAGTCACAAATAACCATTCGCTTAATGCTCAAAATCGTGAGGCTCGATCACCAGGCGCTGAGTACACACGTCGCTCAATTCATGCCAGTGATGCAATTCGCCTTCGCCGTGCCGCCAACAGAGATAGACTTCACGTCCTCGCCGCCGCGTCAGGAAGTGGACGATGCCCAAGTCGATGTCTTTGACGACGACGCCCATGCGCAAAATCCCTTTGACACCGGCCTCCAACCGCAAAAAATGGACCAGCATCTCGCCTGCCGCCTCGGTGCCGCCATTGCCGGCAGCCTGACGCAGTGCAGGCCATACATCAGGGCGTAAACGCAAGATCTCGCCACGGGCCAACTGCACGTCGTCCATCAATTCCTTGACCGCGGGCAGCAAAGACTGCGCCTCGCGCAAGGAAAAATATCGAGCGTTCACCTGTTCACCGTCCATCGATAGCGGTTCACAGCGATAGCAAGAGGAAGGCGAGGGCGCCGTCTGGCGGACCCTCGCCTTGTTTGAACAGAAAGAACTGCTGTGAGTTCTAGCAACCGCAGCTATTGGCTGTCTCTTCGCCGTTGTGGCTCTGCGCTGTGCGGAAACTGCTGCCACAGCCACAAGAGCTGACCGCATTCGGGTTGTCGATGTGGAAACCGCCGCCCATCAGATTTTCCACGTAGTCGATGTTGGCGCCGGCCACGTAGAAGAGGCTGGTGGCATCGACCACAACACGCAGGCCGCCGGGCTGATTGTAGACTTCGTCGCCGTCGCCAAAGTTGTCATCGAAGGTCATGCCGTACTGCATGCCGCCGCAACCGCCGCCCTTCACGAAGACGCGCAGCGCATGGGTCTCTTTCATGCCCTTCTGCTCCATCAAGCCGCCCAACTTCTCGGCTGCGTTCTCTGTCAGCGTGACGCCTTCCATTACCATCGTCATAGTTGTGCTCTCTCCTTAGCTAAACAAGCAATTGAACAAGGGACAACCGAAAAACTGTCACTTCGTACTTATCCTGAAATTACAGTGTGCAGCAGAACGACCACTCTACATTCGCATAATTCGCCGGGCTACTGTGAATTTCAGGATAGACGCTTAATCACGATCATTACAGGGGTGCAATCTACTCTACCAGCAAATATCAGTATCACAAAACACGGTTTTGGCTTATCCACCGATCTGGTTCATGGCTCGATTCGCTGCGAAGACACCCGAAGCCAGCCCATGTCCCCACGGTTTGTGGAAAGCGCCGTCGCGCATCAGCGTGCGCATCTCCTCGAAGGACGCGCCCTGACGCAGCGGTGTGAGCAGATCCACTTCGTCCTCACGCAGAAGGCAGAGACGCAACTTGCCGTCCGCTGTCAAGCGCACACGGCCACAGCCCTGGCAGAACGGCTCCGTCACGCTGCTGATGAAGCCCAATGTGCCTTTGGCCCCGCGATCCGGAAAGGACGGCTGGGATCGACGAAGTCGTAGCTCGCCTCCTCCAACGGCCCAAAGACCGATTCAATCGTCTGGCGCATTTCGCCGAACGACACCACGTTGCTTTGCTGGAAGTCGCTGACTTCGCCAAAGGGCATCATCTCGATGAAGCGGACCTCCCAATCGCGATCCACCGTCATGCGCGCCATCTCGATCATGTCTTCACCGTCGTTGAAATTGCGAGTGACGACGCTGTTCAACTTGATGGGACGCAATCCTGCCGCTTCCGCCGCTTCGATACCGCGCCAAACGTCTTCGATGTGACCCCAACGGGTGATGTTGTGGAATTTCTCGGCGTCCAACGTATCCAAACTAATGTTGACGCGTTAGCCCCGCCTCCGCCAGAGGACGGGCCAACTCGTCGAGCAGAATGCCATTGGTGGTCATCGCCAGGTCTTCGACGCCGGGGATGGCGGCGATCTCCCGCACCAGTTCGATCACGTTGGGCCGGATCGTCGGTTCGCCGCCGGTCAGCCGGATCTTGTTGACACCCAGGCTGGCGCCCACACGCACCAGGTAGAGCAATTCTTCGTCGCTCATCAACTCGTGGCGAGGACGGAACTTCATGTTTTCGGGCATGCAGTAGACGCAGCGCAGGTTGCAGGCGTCGGTGAGGCTGATGCGCATGTAGTTGATGCGTCGCCCGTAGCTGTCGTGCATCGGCTCGATGCTGTAGCCCGGCGCCTCGGCGATATTGACGTTGCCCAATGCCGTGCGATACGCTTGCACCGGCTGCAAGTCGATGCTGTCGGCGGATGGGGCGATCTGATGTGCCGGTGAAGTTGGGGAGCCACGCACAATTGAAGGCATCTCGGTTTATCCAATCAAGGGAATTTCTACGGCAGGCACAGGACGTTCTTGGGCGGTCTCGCCTGTTTGAATCCGATAGGTGCAGCAATGGCCGTCCTCAGCCAGTGAATCGAGGCGGCAGCAAGTACGCCCCACCAGATCGCGCATTAGAGACAGATCCATGTGGCAGAGTTCGCGATGCTCGCTCGACACACCCGCATACGGGCAGTTGAACGTGTGCAGCAGATAGCTGTCACCCTGGGCAGGTGATTGCCATTCCGCGTGTGTTTCCTTCTCCCATCGGGCCAGGTAGCCGCGCTCGTTGAGGAAATCCGTCACCTGATCGAGGCGAACTTCCAGATCGGCCTCTTCCAGATCGTCCTCTTCGAGGAAGGTCTCGGCCATATCCCGCGCCAGGGAGCAGAAAGCGGCTTCCACCTGCTCCGGCGGCAGCGATTTCTTCAACTGCGCTACCAATCCGGCGGTGAGCGGCGCAAAATTATCTGGGAAGACGTCGTTGGCCTCTTTGGTGAGCGAGTAGAGTTGCTTGGGGCGCCCCACATTGCCTTCGCGGCGCACCTTGCTCACCTGGATCAGATTGTCGCCTTGCAGAATGTCGAGGTGATAGCGCACGGAAACCGGCGCCATCTCCAGTTGACGCGCCAACTCGCCCACGGTCGCACTCTTGCGCCGCTTCAGGATTTCTAGAATGCGCCTACGGACAGTTTGCACCGTCTGCTCTGCCTGTCTATGATTCACGATGGGATCTACGTGTCCCATCTAAAAAACGTAGTGGCAGTATAGCATAGCGGTGTTTTGAGTGTCAATTATTATAAAAAGAACTAGAAAAATAGGAGCTTTGCCTTCATGTCAGCGCGTGTGCAGTTTTGGGCTGGTGTTCGCGCCGAATCGCCGCTCTTGATCGGTGTTGTCCCGTTCGGTTTGATCTACGGCATCACAGCCGTGGCAGCGGGTATGCCGCCGGTGATGGCGCAGGCTGTGTCCGCTATCATCTTTGCCGGGTCGGCGCAGTTTGTGGCCGCACAGTTGATCGCCGCCGGCGCGCCAGGACTGGTGATCGTGGCGACCGTCTTCGTGGTGAATTTGCGGCACATGCTTTACAGCGCGTCGCTTTCGCACCATCTGGCGGCCTTGCCGATGCGGTGGCGGGCGCTGTTGGCCTATCTGCTCACCGACGAAGCCTACGCCGCCTCGATTACGCACTACCCGCAACTGCCCACCCCCGCCCACAAAGGATGGCACCTGCTGGGAACGGGCTTGGCGCTGTGGATTTCGTGGCAGTTGAGCACGGCGGCGGGTGTCTTTCTGGGCGCCAGTGTTCCTCCATCTTGGCCGTTGGATTTTGCGTTGCCGCTGACATTCATCGCGCTGCTTGTCCCCGCGATTGTGGATCGGGCGTCAATTGCGGCAGCGGTGGCCGCAGGGATCACCGTCCTATTGGCGATGCAGATGCCGTTCAAGTTGGGGTTGATCGTGGCGGCGATGGTGGGCATGGTGGTGGGGCTGGCCGTGGAGCAACGGCAGCCGGTGGCCCACACCGAAGAGCAGGCGGGCCAATCATGACGCTGTGGCTTACCCTGATCGCAGCCGGTCTACTCACCTACGCCATTCGCGCCTCGTTCCTGGTCAGCGCGGGCCGGTTTCACCTGTCGCACACGGCGCGGCGTGCGCTGCGTTTTGTGCCTGTGGCGGTGCTCACCGCGTTGATCGTCCCCGATCTGTTGATTCAAAACAACCAGATCGCGATCACACTCGACAACCAGCGCCTGATCGCGGGCCTCGTCGCCGTCCTCGTGGCGTGGCGCACACGCAATACACTGCTCACCATCGCGGTGGGGATGGCGGTGCTGGGAGGGATGATGATTTTGATGTGAGGGACATAGCCCTCCATCCATCAAATGACCGACGACGCCTCATCCACGCGTGGGGTGACAGATCCTCTTGTCCTCGCTACACTGTACCAATAGCAGCATCACCCAATCCCTTAATCGACCAATCTCTGATCCCAATCACCATTCACCAATCACCATTCACCAATCGCCAACCCAAAGGAACACACCATGACATCCCCCACCGTCACCGACATCAACGTGCCATTCCCCGAGGCCGAAGGGCTGCACCTGCGCCTGTCTGTGGGCGCGTGCCGGCTGCGCATTGTCCCCGCGGACGGCGTCGCTTGGGTCGCCGGCACTTACGAAGACCCGTCCACCGCAGCGCCGTTGCGCATCAGCCAAGACGGCGCCACCGTGCGCATTTCACAGGACTTCAACATCCCCACCACGTTGGGCGGCATGACCAAAGCGCCCACGTTTGATCTGAAACTGGGCAAAGGCAAGCCCTACCGCCTCACCGTCGAAGGCGGCGCATCGGAGAGCGAAATGGATCTGGGCGGGTTGCCCCTGCATGGGCTGGCTGTGAAGTTCGGTGCAGGCAAGCAGGAGTTTAACTTCTCAAGCCCCAACCCCGAAGCAATGGACGAGATCACTGTTTCGGCAGGCGCCGCTGGCATCGAAATGGAAAACCTGGCCAACGCCAACTTCGAGCGCATGGTCCTCGAAGGCGGCGCCGCCGCCTTTGAACTCGACTTCGGCGGCGAGCTGCGCCGTGACGCCGCGGTGAAGATCACCACCGGCATGGCGTCGGTGGAAGTCGACGTCCCCAGCGCCACGCCCATCCGTCTCAGCGCAGAGGCCACCCTGGGTAGCGTCGACGTGGGCGACGGCTTCATGAAAAAGGACGGCGCCTTCTGGAACGAAGCCGCTCTCTCCGGCAAAACACCCGCCATCACCATGACGGCTCAGGTGGTGATGGGCGCCATCCAACTGGAACAAAAATGACAACGCACCTTGCATCCCACATCGTCAGCCGCCGCATGGCCCACGACGATGATTTCCGGCGCATGCGTCAGTTGTTGGTCGACACCGTCCCCATCACGCCCATCGGCTTCAACTGGGACATGCGCCGCCTCGACGGCAAACGCTTCTACAACGCCGATCTCGAAGCCAACCGGCTGCTGGCGCGCCCCGTTCAGCTTTGGGAAGACGACGGCGCGCTGGTGGCCTACGTCCTCTCCGAAGGCGTAGGCGACGCGCACCTACAAGTCCATCCCGACTACCGTCACCTGGAAGACGAGATGATCGAGTGGGCGGAAGCGCACCTGGCCGCGCCCGACAACGACGGTCTTCGCCAGATGGAACTGGTGGTCAACGAGTACGACGCCCACCGGCAGCGGTTGCTGACGGAGCGCGGCTTCGAGAAGATGGACTACGGCGGCATGATCCGTCACCTGCGCTTCGGCAGGCAGCCGATCCCCGAACCGCAGGTGGCCGACGGCTACACGCTGCGCATCACCCGCCCCGAAGAGATGGACGACTGCCGCCGCATCGCCGATCTGCTCAACGCTGCCTTCCGCCGCGACTTCCACAACGGCGAAGAGTACCAGAATTTCACGCGCCATGCGCCCAGCTTCGTGGGTGACCTCGATCTGGCGATGGAAGCGCCCGACGGCAGCTTCGCCGCCTACGTGGGCATCCCCTACGATCTTGCCAATCGCCGCGGCGTCTTCGAGCCGGTGTGTACGCACCCAGATCACCAGCGCAAGGACTGGCCCGCGCCCTGATGCTGGAAGGGATGCACCGGCTGCGTCTGCGTGGCGCCGTTGATGTCATCGTGGACACCGGCGACATGGTCCCTGCGAATGCGCTCTACAGCGCGATGGGGTTCACGGAGGCGTACCGGGGCTTTGTCTGGAAAAAGCTCTACACATGATGAATAATGAACGAAGAATGGAGTTGTTTTGCTGGAAATCATACCTTTTCGTGAAGAGTTCGTAGACGCCGCCACAGCCTTGGTGACGTCGCGTTACCGGGCCCTGCGCAATGAATTGCCCCTGGCGCCGCCCCGCTACGCCGAAGACGAAACGATCCGCCCGTTGCTGGCTCAGTTGACGGCGAACGCGCCCGCGGTGATGGCGCTGCGCGACGGCAAGTTGGTGGGCTTCCTGGCGGCGTGGATGGTGCCGTCCTGGCGCGGAAGCCGCTGGCGTACAGCCCCGAATGGGCCAATGCCGCCGATCCAGCCGACGCCCGCCGCATCTACCAGGCGCTGTACACGCAGATCGCGCCGTTCTGGCTGCGCCAAAGAGACCTTTGTCCACAATGTCACCGTCTTCGCCAACGATCGCCCGGCATCGAAGGCTGGCAATGGCTGGGCTTTGGTTACTACGTCATCGACGGGCTGCGCTCGCTAGAAGCAGCGCCCCACGCCGCGGACATCGAGATCCGCCACGCGGGTGTGGGCGATCTCGACGTTGTGCTCGATCTGGAGGATCAGCTGTGGGCGCATCTAAAATCGTCGCCCGTCTTCCTCAGCAAGGACGATGACGACGATCCCCGTGCCGAGTTCGCAGCAGCGTTGGCCGCGCCCAACCAGGCGTTCTTCGTGGCCTATAACCAGGAGACGCCCGTGGCCTTCATCCGCATGGAAGGCGGCAACAACGGGGCCTGCACCATCGTGCGCGACCCCGGCACGGTGGCGATCACCGGCGCCTACACGCTGCCCGCGGCCCGCGGCGACGGCATCGGCACCGCCCTGCTCAACCGCGGCCTGCACTGGGCGGCGCAGCACGGATTCGTCCGCTGTTCGGTGGATTTCGAGGCCATGAACGTACCCGCCGCCGGCTTCTGGTTACGTCATTTTGCGCCGGTGTGTATTTCGCTGCACCGGCATGTCAATGAGGAAGCGATTGACGATTGACGATTGTAAATTCTGGAGATCCCCATGCCCACATTCACCCACGACAACGTACAACTCTTCTACCGAGAACAGGGTAGTGGACCACTGCTGCTGATCTTGCCCGGCAACACCGCGTCTTCGGCGCTGCACGAAGGCGAACTGGCCTACTTTGGTCAACGTTTCCACGCCGTCTCGCTCGATTTCCGCGGCACAGGACAGTCGGATCGGCTGGACGAATGGCCGGTGGATTGGTACGAGACCGCCGCCCACGACGTCGCCGCGCTGATCGATCACCTGGGCGAGGGCCAGGCCACGGTGATGGGCACCAGTGGCGGCGCCATCGTCGCCCTGCTGCTGGCCATCCACCACCCCGACAAGGTGCGCGGCGCCATCGCCGACAGCACCGTGGAACCCTTCACCCGCCAGATGCTCAACAAGAACGTCATCCAAGATCGCGCCCGCCGCGAGCCGGCGGCCATCGAATTCTGGACACAGGCCCACGGCGACGACTGGGAAGCCGTGATCGACGCCGACACCGATATGCTCAAACGCTTCGTGCGCAAGAGCCGCGGTCGCTGGTCGCGCGGACGGCTCAACGAGATCGCGTGTCCTGTGCTGCTCACAGCCAGCCTCGAAGACAGCGTCCTCGCCAACGTGGGGCGGCAGGTCACCCGCATGTCGCGCCAGATCCCCGACAGCCGCGCCTACTTCTCCGGCGACGGCGATCACCCGCTGATGTGGAGCCGAGCGGAGGAGTTTCGGCAGGTGTGTGATTACTTTTTAGCACGATTGTATGCGTGATTCGTGATTCCTAATGCGTAACTGGTTGAGATACTCCTGCCGCAATGCGCAACGTCTGCAAATTACGCATTACTCGTTACGAATTACACATCTCTCCACGAGGCGCTATGTCCAAAGGAAACCTTCTTGGCCAGGGCCGCATCGCCGAAGTCTTCGCTTGGGGCGATGGGCAGGTGGTGAAGCTTATGCGCAGCTCGAACGCGCAGGGCGAAGCGGACTACGAAGCGCGCATCGCCCGCATTGTAGACACGGCGGGGCTGTCGGCGCCGGTCTTCGCCGGCCAGGTGACGGTGGATGGACGACCAGGGCTGATCTTCGAGCGCTTCGACGGACCGACGCTGTTGACCGAAGTTGGGCAGCGTCCGTGGCGGTTGGTGTGGGCGGCGCGGCAGCTTGGCGCCCTCCACGCGCAGATGCACAGCGTCAACGCGCCCGGGCTGCCGTCGCTGCGCAGCAAGCTGGAACACAGCATCGGCCGCATCCCTCAACTTACGCCCACGGTGAAAGATCGCATCCTGCGCCGTGTACGCGTCCTGCCCGACGGCGACATCGTCTGTCATGGCGACTTCCACCCCGACAACGTGATCGTCTCCGCACGGGGACCGGTGGTGATCGACTGGGTGACGGCGTCGCACGGCCCCGCCGCCGCCGATGTAGCACGTACCGCCGTCCTCTTTATGGGGGGCGCCATGCCGCCGGGGATCGACGTGGGCAGGCGCATCTTGATCCAGACCATACGTCGCATTTTCTACGTCATCTACCTGCGCACCTACCAACGGCGGCACCCCGTCCCCTCGCTCTTGATCCAGACGTGGTTTCCGATCCTGGCGGCGGCGCGGCTCAACGAACACATCCCCGAAGAAGAAGCCCGTTGGCTCGCCGTCGTCGATGCCGCGTTCGGTAAGTAGTGACAAGTTGTTCATCCAAGAAAGCAGGTTGTGATGTCGGATAGCCGTTTTGCCCGTCCACTGGGGGAAGGGTTGACGCTGCGCACAGCGCGCAATGCCAGCGATATCGAGCGGCTGGCCCAGTTCAACGGGTTGATCCACGGGCCAGAGTTGATCCCTGCCGTCTACGGCCTGGCCGACGATTACCCCGGCATGACCAACGACGACTGGATCTTCGTGGAAAACGAGGAAGGCGAGATCGTCTCGTCACTTTGCCTGATCCCGTGGACGTTGCGCTACGGCAGCGTGGATCTGGCGGTGGCCGAGATGGGGTTGGTGGGGACGTTGGAAGCCTACCGGCGGCGCGGCTTGGTGCGGGTGCAGGTGGATCTCTTCAAGGAGCGCATGGCGGCGCGGGGTGCGCTGCTGTCTTTCATCCAGGGGATTCCCTACTACTATCGACAGTTCGGCTACGAGTACGCGCTGCCATTGGAAGGAGGACTGCGCATGACGGGCCGCGAGTTGCCCGATTGGGAGACGCCGCACTTCGACTTCCGTCGCGCCACAGTGGACGATCTGCCCACGCTGCGGCGATTCTTCGACGAAGCAGCCGACACGCTCGCCATCCATTGCACGCGCAACGACGCCAACTGGCGCTTCCTGCTCGGTTCGCCGCAGTCCACAATCTCTGCCCCCGAGTACTGGCTGATCCTTGATGCCGAGGGAACGGCCGTGGGCTATTTCATGCTGCCCAAATACCACTTTTACGACGAGTTGTCGATCAACGAAGCTTCGCTGTTGGGATACGATGCCGCGCTGGCTGTGCTGCGTCACTGTAGCACGCTGGCAAAGGAACGCGATCTGCCGGGTGTGCGGCTCAACCTGCCGTCGAGCAATCCGGTGTGGCAGTTGGCCCACGCCGTCGGCGCATACGACATGGGCGTCTATGCCTGGCAGATCCACGTGGCGGATTTGGCGGCGCTCTTGCGCGTCATCGGCCCTGTGTTGGTGGAGCGTGTCGCCGCTTCCCCCTTCGCCGGGCTGACACGCTCGGTGAAACTGGCTTTCTACCGAGACTCGGTGGCGCTGTCCTTCGAGGACGGGCAGTTGGTCGACGTCCGCGCCGGCGGCCCCGCACAAGGACCGATCAACCTACCGCCGCTCAAGATCATTCCGTTGATCTTCGGTCACACCGACGTCGGCGAACTGCGCGCCGCCAATCCCGACATCAACGCTGGCGGGGTTTGGCGTCTTCTACTGGAGACGCTCTTCCCCAAAGTTGCTGGGTTTATTCATCCGGGATATTGAGCACGTTATTTCAAGTGCGGCAGCACCTTCTCCGCAAAGATCTGCGTTCCCTCAATGAGCGGGGAGTCGGCGAAGCCAACGATGAGGCGCGACGCCCCCTGCGCTAGGCCGGCCAGCAGCCGCTCGGTGACCTGTTCGGGCGTCCCCGCGAAGCCGTTGGCGCTGACAGGACGCACGCCCGCTGTCTCTTGCAGGCGGCGCACGTCGGCTTCGCTTTCGCCCAGCAGCAAGTGGACGGCCAACGCCTGTTCGATCTCCTCGTAGTTGCGCCCCACAGCATGGCAGTGATCCTTGAGCACCGATTGCTTGTGTCGGTATGTCTCCACGTCCTGGAAGATGTAGTTCCACCAGTCCGCGTGCTGGGCGACGACGCGCAGGGTGAACTTTTCACCGGCGCCGCCCACCATCACCGGCGGCGTTGGGCGCGGCAGCGGCTCGCAGTAGGCGTCGCGGATCTGGTAGTGCGCGCCGTCGAAATTGGCGGGTGAATCCGTCCACATGGCGCGGATGATCTGGATCGCCTCGGCCAGTTGCGCCGTCCGCGTTGACGGCTTCGGAAACGGCCAGTTGTAGCTGATGTATTCGCCCTCGTTCCAGCCCGCACCGATCCCCAACACGAAGCGCCCACCCGAAAGATGCTGCGCCGTTGCCCCCATCTTGGCCAGGTGCGCGGGGTTGCGAAAGCTGTTGCACAGCACCTGATGCCCGCAGATCTTGTCTGGATAGCGCGCCAGCGCCCACGTGAGCAGCGTCCACCCTTCGGCCACGTTGGCATCGTCGTATTGGACGTGATCGGGCAGCCAGATCGAATCGAACGGTGCAACAACCTGATCCAGATAGGGAAACGTGTGGGCCACCAGGCCCGACCAAATGCTAATGCCGATTGAGGGGGTCATGTTTCTTCTGTCTCCTGTATTGGGTGAAGGCGAAGCCAAAGTACACAGATGTGACAAACCGCCTGGTTTCGACAGGTTCAACCGGCGCCAACGTTGCGCTGCGTCAGCCAACACGCTGCCAGGGGAAGAGACGCAGCCACGGCACGGATCGCCGATAGCGTTCGTATTCCAGGCCGAAGGTGCGCACCAATCGGTGTTCCTCGTGGACCGAGCCAACGTAGAAGTAGATCGTCGCCAACACGTAGACGACAAACTGATTCACCGTCATCGTAGGCGAAAACCACAGGATGAAGATACTGAAAACGTAGAGCGGATGGCGCATGTAGGCGTAAAACCCCGTCGTCACCAGGGTGTCGCCTCGCTCTTCCACATCGCCCATCAACTGCGCCAGCCCCAAAAAGTAGAGCGGATTGGATTGCAGCACAGCCGTCGCCAATCCCACCACCGAGAGAAACTGCCCCAGTTGCATGAGCAGTGCGATGGGCGGATCGATCACGTAAAGCCACCGATCCGGCAATGTCACCATCAGCCACAACACAGGCAGCAACGTCACCAGCGCCAGGACGTTGTAGACAAAACGCCACCAGCGGTCGAAACCCGGCAGGTGACGCCGACCCCACGCCTTGAAAAAGCGCGCCGCCGACAGGCTGTGCGCCAATGCGTAGAGGACAGCCGCTGCGATCAGAATCAGGGCGGAAGATAAACTTGACATGGGCTTTCGTTGGATGGACTGTTGGTTCCATAAATGGAAAAACAAATGGACAAAGCGTCGGTTCAACGGTACAATGGGTGCGCCAGAAGTGCAACTGCGCTTTCGACGTAGCCACTGTGCGCCAGACGTCGCAGCGCAACAGACACACTGTACTCGGACGCTGGGGGCTGAGGAGCTGCCCAGCGTTTTCGTAGATTGGGCGCTATCAAACCACTGATTCATTGCTAGGAGCTTGTGTATGGAACAACCGGATGACGAAATCCGAGAAGAAGAGGAAGCGCAACGTCCCGTCGACGAGGCGACGCGGCTGCGCTTTATTCCCCTGGGTGGGCTGGGGGAAATCGGCAAGAACATGATGCTGCTCGAAATCGACGAAAATATCATCATCGTCGACGCCGGGTTGATGTTCCCCAACAACGAGATGCAGGGCGTCGATTTGGTAATCCCCGATATCGAGTACCTGCTGGATCGCCAGGATTGGATCCGCGGCATCTTCCTCACCCACGGCCACGAAGACCACATCGGCGCGCTGGCCTACATCATCGAAGAGGGTGTGCGTGCGCCTGTCTACGCCACCGCGCTCACCCGCGGCCTGCTCGAAGGCAAGCTGTCGGAGCACCGCGTCCTCGGCGAAGTACCGTTGAACACCGTCACCGAAGACGATGTGATCGACGTCGATCCCTTCACCGTGGAATTCTTCCACACATGTCACAGCTTTCCCGACAGCGTGGGCCTCGCTGTGACAACGCCGGTTGGCCGCATCATCATCACCAGCGACTACAAATTCGATCCGACGCCGGTAGACGGCAAACCCACCGAAGTAGAAAAATTGCAGCGCTGGGGCGACGAAGGCGTCCTCTTGCTGCTGGCCGACAGCACCAATGTAGAGCGCCGCGGCACGACACCCAGCGAGCGCAACGTAGAAGCCAGCCTCGACGACATCTTCAGCAAGGCCGAAGGACGCGTGATCCTGGCTACTTTTGCCAGCAACATCAGCCGCGTGCAGCAGATCATCGATGTGTCGCGCAAACATGGCCGCCGCGTCGGCGCGCTAGGACGGTCGATGGTCAACAACTTCAAGATCGCCATGCGCCTGGGCTACCTCGACATCACCCAAGAGGAACTGCTCAACGCCGACGAGATGGAGAAGCTCCCCGGCAGCCAGGTGACCGTCGTCGCCACGGGCAGCCAGGGCGAGCCGACCAGCGCCATGGTGCGCATGAGCATGGCCGATCACCGGCAGATGACGCTGCACAAGGGCGACACCGTCGTCCTCAGCGCCGTACCGATCCCCGGCAACGAAGAACTCTTCAACCGCACGGTGGACAACCTCTACCGCCAGGGCGCACGTGTGATCTACCACGAACTGGCCGACAACGTGCATGTCAGCGGTCACGGCGGGCGCGACGACTACCGCCGTATGCTCGAACTGACCCGCCCCAAGTACTTCATCCCCGTGCATGGGGAATATCGTCACCTGGTTCTGCATGGCGAACTGGCGCAGGAGACCGGCATGCCCGCCGAGAACGTCTTCGTGGTGGAAGACGGCCAGGTGGTGGAATTCGGCAGCTACGACGGCGATTCTGATGTCGTGGTGGCGCGGCTGGGCGAGCACATCAACGCTGGTCACGTCTTCGTGGACGGCCTCGGCGTGGGCGACATCGGCAGCGTGGTGCTGCGCGACCGCAAACACCTTGGCAACAACGGCTTCATCGTCTGCATCGTGGCGCTGGACGAGTTTGACGGCTCCATCCTCTACGGGCCAGAGATCATCAGTCGAGGCTTCGTCTACATGCGCGACAGCGAAGACCTGATCCGCCGCGCCGGGGATCTGGTGCGCAAGGAGATCACCGCCGGCGCGCCCGCCTCTGCCCAATCTCGCAAGATCCGCAACGCGCTCACCACCTTCGCTCAGAAGGAAATGGGGCGACGCCCGATGATTTTGCCGGTGGTGCTTGAGGTGTAACGTAGTGCGTGGTGCGTTAAACCGTTGTGAAACTGAATGCAGAATTGGTGAACACTTTTTCGCACGAAATACTGTGCTCAGGCTAGATCAAAAAAGAGGAGCCGCCGAACCTGGCGTGCTCCTCTTTTTTGATTGGCGGTAACAACTCAGCCCACAACGTACTCAACCGCCGTCGTCGGTCGTCCCCTCTACACCGCCTGCGGATAGAATGCCACACACACTGGCATGGGGACGCTGACTTCGATCCCGGCTGGTTCCAGCGCGCCCGTGGCGCGGTCGATGGCGAAGACGACGATGCTGTCGCTGTCCTGGTTGGCGGCGAGCAGGAAAGTACCGGTGGGATCGATGGCGAAGTTGCGCGGCGTGCGCCCGCCCGTGGGCGTGTGACCCATCGACGTCAGCGAACCGTTGACCTCGTCCACAGCGAAGATGGCGATGCTGTCGTGGCCGCGGTTCGAGCCGTAGACAAAGCGCCCCGACGGCGAAATGTGGATGTCGGCGCAGGTGCTGTTGCCTTCCCAACCGGCGGGCAGCGTGGAAATCGTCTGGATCGGCGCGAAGCGCACGGCGTCGGCGTCGTAGGTGTAGACGCTCACCGACGATCCCATCTCGTTGATCACGTAGAACGTGCGCCCATCGGGGTGGAAGTCGAAGTGGCGCGGACCAGCGCCCGCCGGCGTCGTGGCGAAGGGCGGATCGTGCGGCGTCAGCTTGCCCTGCGCCGGATCAAGATCGTAGACCATCACCTTGTCCATGCCCAGGTCGGCGACGAGGGCGCAGCGGTTGTGCGGCGTCACGTTGATGGAGTGGGCGTGGGCCTGTTCCTGGCGCTTGGGATTGGGGCCGCTGCCGGTGTGCTGCACCCGATCCGTGGGCGCCGAGAGGCTGCCGTCGGCCGCCACTTTGTAGACGGCCACGTTGCCGCCGCTGTAGTTCGCCACGAGGACGGCCTGCCCGGTGGCATCTACGCTGACGTAGCAGGGCGCGGCCCCGTGCGTGGGCTGCTGGTTGAGGAAGGTGAGATCGCCCGTTTCGGCGTCGATGCGGTAAGCCGTCACCGCGCCGCCGTCGATCCCGTTGAACTCGCCCACCTCGTTGACGGCGTAGAGCGTGTGCAGATCCGGGTGAATGGCCAGGAACGACGGGTTGTCCGTCTTCGCGGCCAGTTCACCGCCGCTCAACCGCCCCGAAGACGGGTCCATCTCGAAGCGATAGATGCCCTCGCTGCCTCGCCGCGTGTACGTGCCGACATAGAATCTTAGCTTGCGTGTGCTGATCTCGGTCATGTTGGTTCTCCGTTTGGATTAGATGAAGGTGATTTGTGATTGGTGATTATGCTTGTTCATGGGCTGGTGAACGGGTAGCCGATGGCATTGTCGAGCCACATGCCGCACGGATCGGTTGCAGATTTGGAAGCCCAATCACCAATCACAAATCACCAATCCCTTTTATACCACCGCCCCCTCCTCATGCATGAGTTGGTGCTCGTGCAGGCGGGCATAGTAGCCGTCTAGCTGCAACAGTTCGGCGTGGGTTCCTTCTTCGACGATGCGCCCCCGATCCATGACGATGATGCGATCTGCCCCGCGTACAGTGCTCAGCCGGTGCGCGATGACCACGCTGGTGCGCGACTTGAGGATGCGCTCCAGCCCTTCCTGGATCATCGCCTCGGTGGCGGTGTCGATGCTGCTGGTGGCCTCGTCGAGCACAAGGATGCCCTCGGGGCAGAGGACCAGCGCCCGCGTCAGCGCCAGCAGTTGACGCTGTCCTTGCGAGAGGTTGGCGCCCCCTGGCAACACGTGAAAGTCGTACTCGCCCGGCAACTGCTCGATGAAGCGGGCGGCGTTGGTGAATTCGGCGGCGCGGCGCACATCGTCATCGCTCACATCGTCGTAGAGGCGAATGTTGTGGCCGATGGTCCCCTCCAGGCATACAGGATCCTGGGGGACGACGGCCACGGCTTTGCGTAGCTTCAGCAGATCCACGTTGCGGATGTCCACACCGTCCAGCGAGATCCGCCCGACAGTGGGATCGTAGTGACGGGCCAACAGGCTGACCATACTCGACTTGCCTGCGCCGGTCGCGCCCACAATGGCAATCGACTGCCCGGCGGGGATGGTGAGATCGATGCCGCGCAGCACCGGCTCATCGGGGACGTAGGAGAATTGCACGCCGCTGAATTCGATTTCGCCGCGCAGCGGGCTGGGCAGCGGTTGCGGGCGCTCCGGCGTGCGGATGTCCGACTCCGTCTGCATCATGTTGTAGATGCGTTCGGCCGCGCCCAGCGCAATCTGGATCGTGTTGTACTCCTGCGAAAGGCGCAGAATCGGCTGGAAGGCGCGCTCGGTGTACTGCACGAAGGCCACCAGCATCCCCAGCGTGGCCCACTGCGCCAGCACACCGCGCCCGCCGGCGTAGAGGATCATGCCCATGCTGATCGCCGAAAGCATTTCCAGCACGGCCAGGAAGATGGCGCTGTTCTTGCGCAAGAGGATCAACGCCTGCCGGTAGCGGCTGTTGTAGATGTCGAACTCCTGCTCGCTCTCCTGTTCACGCCCGAAAAGCTGCACCACCGTCATGGCGTGGATGTGTTCGTTGAGGAAGGCGCTGATGCGCGCCATCGCCGAGCGTTCACCGCCCGAAGACGCCCGAATGCGGCTGCGAAAGTAGACGGTGGTCACCGCTACGAAGGGCAGCACCGCCAGCGAGATCAGCGCCAGCTTCCAGTTGGTGGCCAGCATCACCCAGATGATGGCGATCAGCGTCACCCCTTCCACCAGGATCACCACGATGCTGTTGGAAAGCACGGCGTTGACGCTGTCGATGTCGCTGGTGAGGCGCGAGATCAGGTCACCGGTGGGTGTGTTGGTGATGAAGGCGTGATCCTGTTTGAAGATGTGGTTGAAGAGCCGGGATCGTAGATCCGCCAGCGCACGCTGACCGGCCTGTTGCAGCGAAAAGGTGTAGAACAGCGTCAGCACAAAGAGCGCCAGCGCGGTGACGCCGTAAATCGCGGCCAGTTGCCAGAGGATCTGCGTGTTGCCGTCTTTGAGCGGACCATCGATGGCCTGTTGCAGCAGGTACGGCGGCACCACGTTGAGCGACGCCACGCCCAACATCAGCACCATCGCCAGCATCAGCCACCACTTGTACGGTGTCAACGACGTGGCCAGCAGCTTGAAGAGCGCGATGTCTTGGCTGGACGTCTTCTTCTCATCCTTTTTGCGTCTACGCCACATGCGCCGCCTCCTCTGCCTGTTCGATCTCGCGGTGATACATCTCGGCGTAGTTCCCGTTGCGCTGGAGCAATGCGGTGTGGGTGCCGCGCTCCACGATCCGCCCTTCGTCGAGGACGATGATCAGATCGGCGTCCTGAACGGCGGCGATGCGCTGGCTGACGATGAGGCTGGTACGTTTGCCGCCACTATCGCGCAGCTCACCGATGATCTCGGCGGATGTTTTCATGTCAACGCTGGCCAGGGCATCGTCCAGCAAGAGGACACGCGGCTCGCGCACCAGGGCGCGGGCGATGGCCGTGCGCTGGCGCTGCCCGCCGGAGAGGGTTGTGCCGCGCTCGCCCACAGGGCTGTCCAATCCTTTGGGGAGTTGGGGCAGATCGTTGGCCAGGCGCGATTGCTTCAGCGCTCGGTCAATCTGCGGATCGGGCGGGTCGGGAATGCCCAGAGCGATGTTGCCGCGCAAGGGCATACTGAAGAGCAGCGTCTCCTGCGGCACATAGATCACAGTGTGGCGCAGGGTAGACAGCTTCAACCGCCGCAGATCATAGCCATCAATGAGGACGCCGCCCTCGTCGGGATCGTGGATGCGGCCAAGCAGGCTGATCAACATACTCTTGCCCGAGCCGGTCGGCCCCACGATGCCCAGCGTGGTCCCCGCGGGGATGTCGAGGTTGATGTTGCGCAGCACCCAGCGTTCCTGGTCTTCGGCGTAGACACCCACGTTCTCGAAGCGGATGTGTCCTTTGAGCGGGGGATCTTCGGCGTCGGGTGCGTCGATGATCTTGGGCCAACGGTGCAGCACTTCACCGATGCGGCCGGCGGCAGCGCTACCCTGCTGCAAGCGCTCAAACGCCGACGTGATCTGGTGTGCGCCGTTGTTGAGCAGCCCCAGGTAAACGATGAACTGCACGTACTCGCCCAGGGTCAACTGCCCGCCGATGATGAGCAACCCACCGATGAGCACCACCAGCGTGGCCGAAATGCGCACCATCAGGCTGGGGATCGGCGAGATCAGGCCCGAGCGCCACACAAAATGCAGTTGCTTGTCAACATAGCGTTGGTTGGCCTGCTGAAAGGCTGCGCCCACGGCAGGTTGCTGGGCGTAGGCCACGATCATGCGGGCAGCGTTGAGGTGTTCCTGGGCAAATTCAGAAAGGTGCGCCATCTCTTGCTGCACGCGGGTGAAGCTTTCCTCCAGCACCGGCCCTAGGCGCAATTGAAAGGCGATGCTTATCAACAACATCACCACCACCATCAGCGCCAGTTGCCAGTTGGTCCACGCCATCAGCCCACAGCCGATTAGGAGCAGGAAGAGCGCATGGATTGCCATCTGGAAACCGGCGCTGTAGAAACGCCAGATATAGATGAAGTCGCTGGTGGAGCGAGAGAGCAGATCGCCGGTGCCGTACTGCTGGCGCGTCTCCTGATCGAAGAGCAGCAGGCGATGGAAGAGATCATTGCTCATGCGGTAGGTGATGCCGGCCGCGATCTCACCCGTCAACATGCGCAGGGCGTAGCGGAAGACCGCCACAAAGACGGCCAGCCCCACCAATCCAAGCGAGTAGAGCGCCAGTTTGTCGGCGGTAAGGCCGGACGTGAGATCGTCGATAGCCCAGCCCAACAGCGTGGGGCTGAACGCACTGGACGCCGCGCCGATGAGCGCGTAAAGCGTACCCAACAGCAAAAGCCCGTAGTAGGGCCGCATGTAGGGCAACAGAAAATCCAATCCTCTATGTTTCATGACAAACTCCCGCGGAAGACGCGCCGGTGGGATTCTCGGCATCTGTGGCGTGGATGAAACAAACAAAGATGAAACAAACAAAAAAGGCCCGGCGAGCGGGCTGCAATGTGATGGATCTACAGTATACCCGATCTAAAAAGGGCGGGCAAAACCGATTCAGAAACCTGGGGTTGTGGACAGAATAGAACGCGGATGAAGCGGATTGAGCGGATTCATGCGGATAAAACAGAGGGAAAATTCGTTTTGATCCGCCCAATCCGCTCGATCCGCGTTCTATTCCCCTGACTCTACTGCAAAAAGGTCGCTCAAGCGCAAAAGTCCGACTTCTCTCAGGAGGGAGCAACCGCAAATCACACAGAAGTCGGACTTTTCGCAGTGGAGTCATTCCCCTGGCTTCACCGGAGTTCGTCGATGCCGTCGCGGATCTTGAAGATCGCTTCGCCGATGCGGTCGATCTCGTCCGGTTCGGCCAGCAGCATGTTCTGCGTGAGCCAGATGGCCTGGGCGCAGGCTTGCTCCGTGGCCGGGCAGTCGAGGACGCGCGTGTGCGGCGGTTGCAGCGGCGGCTGTTTGTAGAGCGGCATGGGATAGCCGGTGGAGCAGGCGATCCCCTCGGCCTTGAGCGCGGCCACGAAACGTTCGCGCGGCAGATCGCCGAAACGCTCGGGCAGGTAGCGCATGATGAAGAGGTGGAAGGCGTGCGATTCGGCGCGCTCGTCCCAGCGCAGCGGCTCCAGGCCATCTACTTCGGCGAGGATGGTGTGCAGGCGGCGGGCGCTGTCCATGCGCCGTGTCAGTTGATCGTCGAAGACCGCCATCTGCGCCAACAGGATGGCGGCCTGCCAGCCGGTGAGGCGCAGGTTGCTGCCCACGTCGCCGTGCTCGTACCAGGCGCCGCCGGGGGTGCGCCCCTGGTTGATGTAGCTCCACAGGCGTGCTTTGAGCGCGTCGTCGTTGGTGGTGAGCGCGCCGCCTTCGCCCGCGGTGAGGTTCTTGCTGGCCTGGAAGCTGAACGAACCGATGTGACCTAGCCCGCCGGCAGGGCGCCCGCGCCAGGTGCTGCCGTGGGCGTGCGCCGCGTCTTCGAGGACGGCGAGATCGTGGGCTTCGGCCAGGGGCAGCAGCGCGTCCATGTCCGCGGGCAGGCCGGCAAAGTGGACAGGGATCACGGCTTTGGTGCGCGGCGAGATGGCGGCTTCCACAGCGGCGACGTCGAGGTTGAAGGTCTCCAGTTCGATGTCGGCGAAGACAGGGGTGGCGCCGACCAGATGTACGGCATTGGCGGTGGCGATGAAGGTATAGGGCGGCACGATCACCTCGTCACCTGGGCCGACGCCCAACGCGTGCAGCGCCGCCACCAGGCTCAGCGTGCCGTTAACCGCGGTGAGACAGTGCTTCACCTGCAAACGCTCGGCGAAAACGCGCTCGAACTCCTTTACCGCGTCATCGAATCCACCCCATTCGCCCCGATCCAGCACGGCTTGCAGCCCGGCCAGTTCGCCGTTGTTCCACTGTGGCCAGCGTGGCCACAATCCGTCGTGTACCGGCGCGCCGCCGTTGATGGCGAGTTTGCTCACGTCCCCCTCCTGTCGATTGTGTCGGCAATGGCAAGATGATCACATTATCGCACAGGCAGAAGTGATCCACGAAGGGGGATGGTCACCGAAATTGGGGCGACAGGGGGTATAATGGAGAGGACAGATATCAATTCATCGGTTGAAACATCCACGGCAAGGAGCACACGATGGCGGACACACCCGCGATTACGGGGAAGGAACTTTTCGAGCGCGCCAAAGCGATGCAAGACAAGATCAGCGGCTGGCGCCGCGAGATTCACCGATACCCCGAGTTGACCTTCACCGAGCATCGTACAGCCGGCCTGGTCAACGCAGCGCTGATCGACCTGGGCATCAAGACAGAGACCGAAGTCGCCAAGACCGGCGTAGTCGGCCACATTCAGGGTGGTAGTGGCCCGGTGGTCGGTCTGCGCGCGGACATGGACGCGTTGCCCATCACCGAGGAGAGCGGCGTCGACTTCGGCAGCACGCGGCCCGGCATCATGCACGCCTGCGGCCACGACGCCCACACCGCCATGCTCTTGGGCGCCGCCACGCTGCTCAAAGGCTTGGCCGACGAAGGACGGCTGCCCGGTACGATCCGCCTGCTCTTCCAGCCCAGCGAAGAGGCCCAGGACGACGAAGGCAAGTCTGGCGGGATGCGCATGGTGGAAGAAAAGGCGCTGGACGGCCTCGACGCCGTCTTCGGCATTCACGTCGATCCCACGCACCGGGTGGGCGTGGTCGCCACCAAATCTGGCCCCATGATGGCCGCCGCCGACCGCTTCGAGATTGTGATCCACGGCAAGGGTGGTCATGCCGCCCGCCCGCAGAGCACGGTAGACCCGATCCTGTTGGCCAGCCATGCGGTGCAGGCGATCCACCACATCGTCAGCCGTCGGCTCGATCCTATCGAATCGGGTGTGATCACCGTAGGGCTGATCCAGGGTGGCACCGTCAACAATGTGATCCCCGAAACTGTGCGCATGGAAGGCACGATCCGCTCGTTCACTCCCGAAAGCCGCAAGCTGCTGCAAGATGAACTGCGCCGCGCCTGCGGTGTGGTGGAAGCGTTGGGCGGCACATTCGATCTTGTGATTCACCAGGGCTACCCGCCCACCGTCCTCGACGAGAAGGCCACGGCGGTGATGATGGCCGCCACCCGCGAGTTCCTGGGCGATGACAACGTGAAACTAGGAACGGCCGCGCGGCGCCGAAGACTTCAGCTACATGGCGCAAAGCCGCTTCGGCTCCTTCCTGCGCTCTGGTGTGGCCAACCCAAGTTGGGATCAGGTCTACTACGTCCACCGCCCCAGTTCCGCATGGACGAAGGCGCTGCCACGTGGGCATAAGGCGCTGGCAGCGGCTGCGGTGAAGTGGATGGAAGAGCAGAAGAAATGATTGATGATTGATGATTGATGATTGAAGAAGGCCGTTGCGTGCGCCGAACGGATCTTCCTGACTGAGATTGAATGATGAATCTCACATTTCTTTGTGTTCTCTGTGTTCTTTGCGGTCAGGCAGAGAATGCAGACAACGAAGATCACAGAGAACACAAAGAAAGCAAAGGACGTATGAAAATAGTGTTCAAGCTTGCAAGACAACAAAATTCGAGAGTGTTATTGACGCCCGTTGCACTGTTCCTGCTGGCCGCGCTGGTGTTGACCGCGTGCGGCACGTCGACGCCAGAGGCGCCGCTGTTGGGCGATCCGGTGTGGCAGGCGGGCGAACGCAGCGAGTACCGCGCCACCAACCGCGATGACGTGGTGGCGGGCAACGCGGTCATCGAGATCACGGCAGCCGACGACGCCCGACAGCGGCCGGACCTTCCGCCGCGTCATCAACGATATCGGCGTCAGCGAAACCGCCACGGTGACGGTGCAATCGCTGGGCTACCTGCCACTGCACAGCCTCACCGTGCGCAACAGTTCCGGCGCGCAGGAGATCGTCGAAGCCGACCACGACCGCGGCCAGGTGGACATCACCATCACCAACCAGCAGGGCGCCACCGTCTACGAACGGGTGAACGTCCCCAGCGACAGCCGCGACGAACGAACGCTTCTGCCGCTGCTGCGCACGCTTCCCTTACGCCAGGGCTACGCTGCCAACATCAACAGCGTCTACCCGTTGACGGGCTTCACCGAGCGTTTCTCGATCCGCATCCTGGGCAGCGAAACGGTCACCGTTCCCGCGGGGACATTCGACACCTGGCAGATCGAACTGAAGACCACAGACCGCGCCACCCGCGCCTGGGTGGGCAAGGAGGCACCGCATCCGCTGGTCAAATTCATCGAAGGACGCTCGCAGGCGACTTTTGAACTGGTGTCCTTTCAGTGACTTCACAGCAGCACGGAATTGTGTTGGACCTGTCGGTGCCAGGCACTGACTCGACGCTGGTTTTCGCATGAGCACGGAGCGCATTTTCTACGGGAAGGCGAAGACAAGGAGGAAGCCATGCCTCTCAAAATGGATCGATTCACCTGGATCGTGGTTGGGTTGGTGGTGTTGTTGCTGGCCGCCGCGGTGATCACGTTATCGATCTCCAACCGCGGCGCCGCCGACGCCACCCCCAACTACCTCGACGAAGATTCCCCGTCGGCGGCGGTGTACAACGCCTATGTCGCGTTCCTCAACAACGACGTCACCACGGCGCGGCAATACTACTCTGCCGATGTGCTGGCGCAGGCCGAAGAAAACCGCACCTTCGAGGATCGCTTCTACTACGGCAGGACGCAAAACCAACGGCTGCGCATCCTCAACGTCGAAGAGCGCGGCGACAGCGAGGCCATCGTCTCCATCGCCATCGACCGTTACAGCGGCGGCGGCATCTTCAACAGCGGCTCCACCTGGACAGATCGACAGTCGATCCCCGTCACCCGCGAGGCCGACGGATGGAAGATCGATTCGTTGGTCCTGTTCTACTAAAAAGGACGCCAAACCATGAGCGCAACCACCGTCAAAACGGGCAACGCCGGGCGGTTGGCGACCATCCGGCGTCTGTATTTCTACCTGATCGCCTTCGTCAGCCTGACCACGGGCCTGCTGGCGCTGCACAACCTGCTCACCACACTCTTCGACATCTGGCTGACGGCGACGACGACAGCAATGGCGAACGACGCCGACTTTGTGCGCAACAGCGTCGCCCGCGACAGCGGCCTGCTGTTGGTGGCCACGCCGATCTTCGTGATCCACTGGGCCTACGTGCAGGCGATCAGCCGCCGCGCCGGCGCCGACGCCGACGAGGAACGCACATCGACGCTGCGTAAGCTCTTCCTCTACGCCGCCTCTGCACTGACGATGACGCTCTCGGCTGTGCGGCTGTACCGCCTCGTCTCCGAAAGTGTCTCCGTGCTCACCGGTGATGGGCGCCTCGACGCGCTGATCTGGCCGGCGGGCTGGCTTTCGCTCGTCGCCAGTGTGCTGATCCACCTGCTAACGCTCTCCTACTTCTTGCAGCAACTCAGGCTGGACGCCGACCTGGGCAGTGAACTGCGCTGGGCCGGTACCTTGCGCCGCATATTCCAGACGGTCACAGGGCTGGTTGGCCTTGGCATCCTGCTCAGCGGCGGCGGCGCAATCCTGGAACAGGGCTTGCGCCTCTTGTTGGAAAACCTGAGCCGTTCGGCGATTCTGCAATCGAGTGTGGGCTGGTGGCGTGTCGGCGTGGCCGATGGCAGCGCCGGGCTGTTGGTGGGCGCACTGCTGTGGTGGATCAACTGGCGGCGTTGGGATGCGCTGATCCAACGGAACGACGCCGAAGCGCGCACAGCGTTGCGCCGCTTCTACCTCTACGGTGCGACGATCCTTTCTGCGGCGTGTACGTTGGCGCCGTCTGCGCTGTTGCTCTACCGGCTGCTGCTGCAACTCTTCGGCGTGGCAGAACCAGCGGCGCTGCCCGATCTGGCCGGTCCACTGTCGTTGGCGCCGTTGGGACTGATCGCCTGGCGCTGGCACTGGCAAGAAGTGAACCGAGAGGCCATGCGCTACGGCGATTCGCCTGAAAGCGCCAATGTTCGCCGTCTCTACTACTATTTGGTGGCTGCGGTGGGGTTGGTGTTGATGTGGCTGGGTCTGGTGGAGATGCTGCGAGCGCTGCTGGATTGGCTGATCATCGGGGGAGCGGCAGCGGCGGTCAACTTCCGCGCCGAGCAATTGGCACGCGGCATCAGCTTTGTGGCGGTGGGCGCGCCGGTGTGGTCGATCCACTGGCAGGCGGTGCAGCGCGTCGCCCGCGGTGACGATCACGCAGCGCAGAGCGAACGCACGTCGGGTCCGCGGCGTGCCTATCTCTATGCCGTGGCGCTGGTCGGCGCGCTGTTGATCCTGTTCGATCTGGCGCTGGTCCTCTACCGCGTGCTGCTTTGGGCACTGGGCGACGCCAACGCGGACGTCTTCGGCGCGGAGACGCTGGATTCACTGGTGCGTAGCGGATCAGCCGCTGTCTTCTGGATCGTGCATGTGCTGGCGATCCGCACCGACACGCGCCTCACCGAGAGCGCCACCCCCACCCCCGAGGACATCGGAGAGCGCCGCGCCACGCTCCTCGCCCGCATCGATCACCTGGAGACGGAACTGAGTGAGGCGCGGGCAGCGCTGGCCGTCCTCGATAAGGCGAGTACACAACAGCGCGAGTGACGCCAGATTTTCGGCTATCGAATGAGTAACGAGTAATGAGTAAGCTTGCGTTGACCTACTCATTACTCGTTACTCAATGCCATAAGTTAAACGCTGGAGTGAGCACCTCCAGGTGCGGGTCTACACGAGAACAGCCGCACGAGGGCGTACTCTCTCCGCTCATATTCGTGGGTTGGTCGCTTAACTGAATGACATTGACTCGTTACTCATTCGCCAGGACGCGCGCCATGAGCAGATCGTCTTGCATGACGCCATCATGAAAGAGCACCTGCGGCTCGACGCCGTACACCTGAAACCCGCAGCGCAAGTAGCAGCGGATGGCCCCGCCGTTGGTGGAGACGACGGCCAGCTTGACCACGCTGACGCCGTTCTCTCGCGCCCAGCCCACACACACTTCGAGCATGTCCTCGGCGATGTGCCGTCCGCGCCAGGACGGGCGCACGTAGACACCCCAGATCAGCGCCGTGTTCGATCTTGGGCGACGTACTGCGGCGTATGCCACACATGCCGATTAGGGTGTCCTCATGGGCGGCGAAGTAGATGGCGCTGTGGCTACCTGTATCGGCGATGCGTCCTTCCCAGAAGGTGATCGGTTCGGCTTCGTTGGTGGCGTAGTCGGCCAGGAAGGCTTCGGGGTGGGTGCGTAGCGCTTCCAGGCGCAGTTCACGGAAGGCAGGCGCGCTGGTCAACTGGGCGGGGCGGATGGTGATGGAACTACGCATACGTATCGCGCAATGAACTCACCGTCAACGCGGACGTGAACGCGCCCGCGGTCATTGCCTGCGCCGGTGACACGATGATCTGCTTGCTCGCCAGGACGCAGATGCACGAAGTTGTCGCTGTAGGTAGCGTCGTGGTCGCCCAGTTGCAGCCAGCACCACAGCGCAGGCTTGTCGGTGCGCAGGTGACGACGAAACGCCCGTCGTCCAGCACGGTGACGTCTGTCTCGATGTGCGGCGTGGACAGATCCAGGTGCTTGGGGCGAGCCAGGTGGACGAGGTTGGTGAGACGATCTCACCGCCCACCGCCAGTTCGAGCCAGAAGAGCAGACGCCGCGCGCCGGTTCGGCCAGAGCGGCGCTGATGTCCACCGTGGTAACCGGCGTGTTCGTGTGCGCAGGGATCGCCGTCTGCGCCGCGCCCTGATCGAGGACAGCGCCTTCGACGTCGGTGAGTACCCAGCGCAGCTCGCCGTGGAGATCGTCCATGCGGTCGCTGGTGACGAAGAGGCCCACGCTGCCATTTTCCACGTCCTCGACGGCGGAGGCCAGCACCGGCTCGAAGAAGTGACGCGCCATGTAGTGCAGCGCCTTCCAGCGCCCCAACGAGTCGATAGACGACCAACTGGCCACGGGCCAGCAGTCGTTGATCTGCCAGTAGAGTGTCCCCATCCCCTGGGGCATGGAGCGCCGCCAATGCTCCACAGCGTACTTGATCGCCATCCCCTGCAAGATCTGGCTCAACCACAGCGTACGGTCGAACGAGGTGGGCAGGCGGAACCAATCGAGCATGTAGTGGATGATGGTGCTGTTGCCGATGCCGCTGCGCTGGTGGTGTTCCATCACGTAGCTGGTGACGTTGCGATCCTCGGGCAGGGTGAAGGTACGCACGGTGCGCGGTTCGGGAAACGACTGGAAGCCGAACTCGCTGTTGAAGCGGTGTTCGCAGGTGCGGTAGAACTCGAAGGGCTGCCGACCATGCCAAACGCTCCAGATGTGGGCATCACCCGAGCGCGGATCGTTGAAGTTGCGCCGATCCCCCACCGGCGTGTGCGGGCTGGACGGCCAGTAGTCGGTTTCGGGATCGAGGCTGTTGACGATGCGGGGCAGCAGTTCATCGTAGAGGCGGCTGTAATCGGCCCAGCTCATGCTGTGATCGGTCCACTCGTCGGAGACGAGGCCCTGCTCCAGTTCGTTGTTGCCGCACCACAGCGCGATGCTGGCATGGTGGCGCAACCGGCGCACCTTGTCCTCGAATTCCTGGGCCACGTTGGCCAGGTAGGCATCGTCAAAGGTGGGGTAAGTGGCGCAGCCAAACATGAAGTCCTGCCACAAGCAGATCCCCAGTTCGTCGGCCAGATCGTAGAAGAGATCGGGTTCGTAAATGCCACCGCCCCACACGCGCAGCATGTTCATGTTGGCAAGGGCGGCGTCGTTGAGCAGGCGGGCGTAGTCGGCGCGGGTGAGGCGATCCAGGAAGGTGTCAGCTGGGATCCAGTTGGCTCCCTTGGCGAAGAAGCGCACGCCGTTGACCGCGAAACAGAAGCTTTCGCCCCACTGATCCGGCTCGCGGATCACCCGCAGCGTGCGCAAACCGATGCGTTTTTCGTCAACGTCGAGGACGTCCCCGTTGGCGGAGAGCAGTTCCACGCGCACGGTGTAGAGCGGCTGCGCGCCCATGCCGTTGGGCCACCACAACTGCGGGTCGGCAAGGGTCATGCCGAGTTCGGCGTTGTCGGTGGTGAGCTGTTCCTCGGATTGGGCCACGGTTTTGCCGTCCAGCGACACGGTGACGCGCACTGTGCGCTCGTCCGCGGTGACGGAGTCGAGCATGGCGCGCACAGTCAGGTCCACCGCGCCGTCGCTGTGATCCTGCAAAATGTGGACGTCGGCCAGCCGCGCATTGCTGAAGGCGACGAGTTCGATGTCGCGCCAGATGCCGCTGGTGACGCACATCGGCCCCCAGTCCCAGCCGAAGTTGCACTGTTCTTTGCGCAGGTAGTTGCCGCCGGGCAGCTTGTGATCGTTGACACCCCAGGCGGGCAGGTTGCGCTCGGCCAGCTTCGCCGTCACGTAGGGCATGGGCGCATCGAAGTAGACTTCGATGAAGTTGTCGCCGCCGTTGAGGATCGACTTCACGTCGAATTCCCAGGTGCGGAACATGTTATCGGTGCGCCCCACCTCCACGCCGTTGACGGTGACGCGAGCCAGCGTGTCGAGTCCTTCGCAGCGCAACAGGACGCGGTCCTCGGCCAGCAGCGCCAGATCGACATTGAAGCGCCGCCGTTAGATCCAATCGGTCTCGCCGATCCAGAAAAGTTGGAGTTCATTCTCGCGGTAATACGGATCCGGAATCTGGTCCGCGGCCAGCAGCGCGGTGTGGACACAACCCGGCACCGTCGCCGGGATCGGGCTGTCCTGCCCGGGTTTGGAAAGCTGCCACTCACCGTTGAGCGATAGAATTTGCATGGGAAAAACTCCTTTGGGATGGGGACTGGGGATTAGGACTGGGGATCGGGGGCTAGGAAGTGAGGGAGTATTGGGAACTGAGGGTTGTTGAGCATGGGATGATGGGATGATGATCTTGACGACCATCATCCTCATCATCCCATCATCTCACCCAACGCGATCCCAGTCCCCAGTCCCTGATCCCCAGTCCCCAATCTACGCATACGCCTCAATCGGCAGACACGCACACACCAGATGCCGATCCCCGTAGACGTTGTCGACGCGGGCGACGTAGGGCCAGAACTTGTTCTCTTTGACCCAGTCGGTGGGGAAGGCGGCCTGCTCGCGGCTGTAAGGACGATCCCACCGGTCCGCGGTGACAACGGCGGCGGTGTGCGGCGCGTGGTGCAGCGGACTGTCGGCGGCGGCGATTTCGCCGCGCTCGATGGCGCGGATCTCGTCGCGGATGGCGATCATGGCGTCGCAGAAGCGATCCAGTTCGTCTTTCGATTCGCTTTCCGTCGGCTCGATCATGAGCGTCCCCGCCACGGGGAAGGACATGGTGGGGGCGTGGAAGCCGAAGTCCATCAGGCGCTTGGCGATGTCTTCCACTTCGACGCCGAACTCCTTGAACGGGCGGGCGTCGATGATGCACTCGTGGGCCACGCGGCCGTTTTGCCCTTTGTAGAGCACGGGGAAGTGCGGATCAAGCCGGGCGGCGATGTAGTTGGCGTTGAGGATGGCAATCTTGGTGGCTTCGGTGAGGCCGCTGCCGCCCATCATGGCGTTGTAGGCGTAGGGGATGGGCAGGTTGCTGGCGCTGCCCCACGGCGCGGCCGAGACGAGACCGATGCTGTCTTCGCCGCCCACCTTGTCCACGATGGGATGGCCGGGCAGGAAGGGGGCCAGGTGCGCGGCCACGCCGATAGGCCCCATGCCGGGGCCGCCGCCGCCGTGGGGGATCGTAAAGGTCTTGTGCAGGTTGAGGTGACAGACGTCGCCGCCGAAGTCGCCGGGGCGGCACAGGCCCACCAGCGCGTTCATGTTGGCGCCGTCCATGTAGACCTGCCCACCGTTGGCGTGGACAATCTGGCAGATCTCGACGATGCCCGCCTCGAAGACGCCGTGCGTCGACGGATAGGTGACCATGAGCGCGGCCAGGTTGTCCTTGTGCTGTTCGGCCTTGGCGCGCAGATCGGCGATGTCGATGTTGCCGTGATCGTCGCAGCGGACCACCACCACTTCCATCCCCGCCATGATGGCGCTGGCCGGGTTGGTGCCGTGCGCCGACGACGGGATCAGGCAGATGTTGCGGTGATCGTCGCCGCGGCTGTGGTGATAGGCGCGGATCACGAGCAGGCCGGTGTATTCGCCCTGCGAACCGGCGTTGGGTTGCAGCGACACGGCGGCGAAGCCGGTCACCTCGGCCAGGGCGTCTTCCAGTTTTTGGAAGAGTTCACGGTAGCCCGTGGTCTGGTCTGCCGGGGCGAAGGGGTGCAGGTGATTGAACTCGGGCCAAGTGATGGGGATCATCTCGGTGGTGGCGTTGAGTTTCATCGTACACGAGCCGAGCGGGATCATGGAATGGGCCAGCGACAGGTCGCGATTCTGCAACTTGGTGATGTAGCGCAGCATCTCGGTTTCGGAATGGCAGGTGGTGAAGACCGGATGGGTAAGGAATTCGCTGCTGCGCGCCTGGTCGCCATAGCCCAGATCGACGGCGTCGGCGGCCGCGGACAGGTCCACGTCGCCTGCGCCGAAGATGTCGAGCAGGGTACGCAACTCGGCGACGGTGGTGGCTTCGTCCAGCGAGACGCCTACGCTGCCGTCGGCGTAGACGCGCAGGTTGACTTTGCGGGTCTCGGCTTCTTCGAGCAACGCTTCCTGGCTGCCGGCGTCGCCGCTGATCTTGAGCGTATCGAAGACCGGGCCATCGTTCACCGCGTAGCCCAGCTTGGACACTTCATCGCGCAGGATCGATGTGAGCAACTGCACCCGGCGCGCGATGCGCGTGAGTCCTTGCGGGCCGTGGTAGACAGCGTACATCGACGCCATCACTGCCAAGAGCACCTGCGCCGTGCAGATGTTGCTGGTGGCCTTTTCGCGGCGAATGTGCTGTTCACGAGTTTGCAGCGACAGGCGCATGGCCGGGTTGCCTTGGGCGTCCTTGGACACACCGACGAGGCGACCGGGCATGATGCGCTTGTGTTCGTCTTTGGTCGCCATGAAGGCGGCGTGCGGTCCGCCGTAGCCCAGCGGCACGCCGAAACGCTGCGCGCTGCCGATGGCTACGTCCGCGCCCCATTCGCCGGGTGGGGTGAGCAGCGTCAGCGCCAGCAGATCCGTGGCAACGACGACGAGGGCGTCCACAGCATGGGCCTTAGCGCAGAAATCGGCGTAGTCGTGAATCGTCCCCTCGGTGGTGGGGTATTGGATCAGCACGCCGAAGATGGAATCGTCGATGACGGCGCTGCGGTGATCACCCACGAGCACGTCGATACCCAGCGGCTCGGCGCGGGTTTGCACCAGTTCGATGGTCTGCGGGTGACAGCTCGCGGAGACGAAGAAGGTGTTGGCGTTGGAAGATCGCTTCTGCGCCCGCTTGCACAGCGTCATGGCTTCGGCGGCGGCGGTGCCTTCGTCGAGCAGCGAGGCGTTGGCGATGTCGAGACCGGTGAGATCGGCCACCATCGTCTGAAAGTTGAGCAACGCTTCCAGTCGTCCTTGCGCGATTTCGGCCTGGTAGGGGGTGTACTGCGTGTACCAACCCGGGTTCTCGGTGATGTTGCGCAGGATGACAGGCGGCGTGAGCGTGTCGTAGTAGCCCATGCCGATGAAGGACCGATAGACGCGGTTGCGGCCGGCGATGGCGCGCATCTCGGCCAGCACATCAGCTTCCCCGCGCGGACCGGGCAACGCCAGCGATCCCTTCATGCGGATGCCGCTGGGGACGGCTTCGTCGATGAGCGCGTCGACAGAGGCCAGATCGAGGACGGCCAACATGGCGTCCACTTCGTCGGGGCTGGGGCCGAGGTGACGGTCGACGAACTGATCGGTGGCGGCGAGCAGTGCGGATTGGCCGCGGTGCTGCGTCTTGTGGTGTCCGTTGGCATGGACCTGTTGTGTGGCGGTTTGAGGCATACTGCCCATTTGGATCTCCTTGGGTCTACAGTCGGCGGCGAGACGGATCGGCGCCAACACTAGCGACCGCTGGTTGAGCTTGTCGAAACCAAGGGATCGGGTCCTTGCGGCAACCCGCTTGGTTTCGACAAGCTCAACCGGCGCTAGCGCTGGCGTGGTACTTAACCGCAACAAAAAGCGGGCATTCTGAACGAATGCCCGCTCGCCCTGTCATCGACCTGAGAGATTGACCCACGGCGTTGCGTCTGCCGTGAACTTGCCCCGTCGGTGTCCTCGGCGTGTAAACCGAGTCCTTTCCAGAGTAGCCGCAGCACGACGATCCGTTTGCCTGAGAGTGTCACCGGTGGAGTCGTGGCGGCTCCACCGGCTTGCACCTTCGGCGCCCCGTTTGCCGGGATCTCTCTCGCCGCGTGTTGGCCCTTTCGATTGGTTGTATTTCAAATTATAGACGAAACCGAACGTGAAAACAAAGGGAAATCGCGGTGGGTGTGCGAAGCCATTCTGTTGTATAGTGCTTGCCTGCGAAACATCGGCGGTAAAATGTCGTATTGGCTGTTGTGGATCAACGGAGATACTCACCAAAATGTCACAGAATGGATTCGATAGCGATGCCAGGGCTCAGATGGACTACGAAGCATACCGAGCGCGCTGGCTCAAGGTCCCCGGCGATCACGCGCCAGGACGTATCCTGGCGTTTGAGCGATGGCGTGCGCTTGTGGATGAACTCAGTCGCCTGTCCACAAAAACCGATGCGCGGTCTTCAAAGCGCCGTGATCAACTCCGCAGCGCGCTGTTGATGCCGAGCGAGTAGTGCAATCGACACCAATTAGGAAAGTCTTTCCCCCAACACAAGGACAAACCCATGAAAAAGTGGATCTTCCTGCTCATCACGCCGCTCTTGCTCTTCGGCTGCCGCGGACAAGCGCCACAGGTGGCCAGCGACAGCCCGCAAACCTACAGCGCAAGCGCCCGCATCCCCGTCGACGACAACGTCTACACGATCACCGGTATGGTCGTGGGCGACATCGCCAGCCTCAGCCAGCAGACCACTCCGGCGCAGGGCGATGTCCTCGGGTTGCAGGGGCGCGGATACGGCTACCTGGGCGGCTCCTACTTCGGGGCTGAGTTCGGCGGCAAGGGATTTGTGCGGCTGCTGGTGCGCTCGGCGCAGCCGTCTACGCCGTATGCGCCGCCGGAGCAAATCGTGGTGCTCAAGACAACCGACACCAAGGCCGTGGTCCTGCTCCCCGGCGACGTGGTCACCTTCAAGTGTCGGGCGCAGTACGAGGCCGTGGCCGCGGTCCGCGAGAACGAGGCGTTCAACGAGAGCAAGCTCGAAACGTGGGAGTTGGACTATTGCCGGATGGTAACGCCGGTGATTACAAAAGAATAATGAAAAAAGAATGGGTAGACGGTGTTGGTTGCGCAGAAGCAACCAACACCGTCTACCCATTCTTTTTTCATTATTCTTTATTCTTGTTCTCCTACCCCTTGACCGCACCTGCGGTGAGGCCCGCCACCATGAAGCGTTGGCCAAACATGTAGAGGATCACCACGGGGATGGCCATGAGCAGCGCGGCGGCCATCAACTGGCCCCAGGGCAGAATGTCGCCCACGATCATCTTGGCCAGGCCCACCGAGAGCGTGAGCAGGCGTTCCTTGGAAAGGAAGACGTAGGCGAAGATGAATTCCTTCCACGCGCCAGTGATGGAGAAGAGCGACGCCGCCAACAGTGCCGGTGCAGCCAACGGCAACACGATCCGATACCAGGCTTGAAGTGGTTGCAGCCGTCGATCAGCGCCGCCTCTTCCAGTTCTTTGGGGATCGAAGCGTAGTAGCCCATCATCAGCCAGGTGGCGAACGGCAACGAGAAGGTTGGGTAGGCGATCATCAGGCCCGCGAGTTTGTTGGTCAACTGGAGAGCGGCGAAGATCTGGTAGATGGGAATAAACATGAGCACAGGCGGCATCAGGTAGGCGATCAACACCATGCTGCTGAAGAAATTGGCGCCGCGCCAGCGCAGACGGGTCAGCCCATAGGCGCCCAACGAAGCCACCACCACCGAAACCACGGTGCTCACTACGGCAACGACCACTGTGTTCTGATACCAGAGCGCAAAAGCACGAGTTGGGCCGAACAGCACCCCGAACTGCTCCAAACTCCACGGCCGCGGCCAAAAGACCGACTCGAAGGCGGTGTATTGGGCCGTCGTCTTGAAGGCTGTGATCACCACCCAGTAAAACGGCAGCAACTCAAAGAGGACGATGATCGTCAGCGCCAGGCCGGCAAAGAAACCGGCCCAGATGCCGCGCCCGCGCTTGGGTTCGGTGTTGCCAGTGATGCGGCGAATGCCACGCGCTGCCCACTCGAAGAATGACTCCACGGCATCGTTCACCGCCCAGAAGGCGCCGAGCACCAGCTTAAATAGCATTCGGAACGGCCAGGTGAGCAACGCAAATGGGCTGCTTTCGGCCTTCTGCTTTTCTTTGCTTGTCGGTTCTTCTACATTCCCACCGGCAGACATGTACTGCCCCAGGAAGAAGATGATCACCGCCAGCACGGGCGCCATCGTCATTGCCACAGCCACGCCGCGACCAATCCGCAACCCCTGGATCGCATATTCCCAGGCCAGAATCGAGTACACACGCGTCGCGCCCGCCGGGCCACCATTGGTGAGCAGGAAGACATCGGTGAAGCCGTTGAAAGTCCAGATCGTAGACAGCAGCGTCGCCACGATGATCACGTAGCGCAGCCCCGGCAAGGTGACATGCAGGAACAGGCGCCAGGCGCTGGCGCCGTCGATGCGGGCGGCTTCGTACAACTCGTTGTCAATCGAGCTAAGCCCGGCCAGCATCATGATGGTGAAGAAGGGAATGCCCTGCCAGATGTTGACCATGATCACCGAGGGCATCGCCGTGGCGTAGTCACCCAGCCACGGGAAACCGCGCTCCACGATGCCCATCTGGATCAAGAACTGGTTGACACCGCCATAGATCGGATCGAGCAGATTGCGCCAGGTGATGGCGATGACGATGGACGGCACGATCCACGGCAGCAACACAAATGCCGTCAACAACTCGCGGAAACGCGTGAGGCGATTGAGCAAAATAGCGGCCAGAAGGCCAAACCAGAACTTGAAGAAGACCGCGCTCACGGTATAGACGATGGTATTGGACACCGACTGGCGGAAAACGCTGTCGGCCCACAGCGACTGGTAGTTGGCCAGCCCAACGAAAGGACCTGTTTGCAGCGAAACCGTATTGGTGAAGCTCAGGTAGAGCGCATTGAGAAATGGATAAGCGATCAGCCCACCCAAAGTAGAATGGTCGGGAGAACAAACACATAAGCCGTTGTCCAGTCCCGCCCCAGAATATCCTTCAGATTTGCGCTCAGACTCCTACGCTGCCGGTGGTCGGCAACGTTCAACCCCATCGGGGTGGTTTGTTGGCTCATATATCCCTTCTCCAAACCAAAGTCTTCGGGTGGCCCAAGTATTGGATCACCGCCACTCGCCGATGAAAAGAAAAATGCCCGGCCCAACCTACGGTTACGCCGGGCATTTCTGATTTCATGCTGTACCTGTTCAACGTACGGCTAGTGACGTTGGAACAGTTACTTCACGCTTCGTTCATGAACTACGAACAGGCGATCAGGTACCCGAGACACCGAATTCGTTGAAGATCGCAATCGACTTCTCAGCTGCGTCCGCCACTGCTTCGGCAGCCGTCATCTGGCCGTTGAGCACGTTGGCGATCATGTCGGTGTGCAGGCTGGCCGTACCCACGGCGCCCATCTGTGCTGTGCTCGGACCGGGCCACGAGAGGCCGTTCCAACCAGAAGGATCGAGGGCCACTGGCTTGAGGGCAAGGGAAATCGGCTCACTGGAGATCTCTTCCCAGTCCCACATGGCATCGTAGCCAGGCACGGCGTAGGCTGTGGCCGACTTGTACATGGCCTTGAGGACATCGTCTTCGAAGAAGCTCATGATCAGCTCTTTGCCGCTCTGCGCAGCCTTGGCGCCCTGGATCAGATGCAGGTACATGCCGCCCAGGCCGTTGAAGTCCTGCACAACCGGGCCGCCCTTGGGCGGATCGAAGACAGTTACGTCGGCGACTTCGTTGCCGTCCACCACCGCCTTGGCGTAGACCGTACCGGCGTTCTGGGTGTAGGCTACCTTGCTGCCCAGGTAGGCTTCGTTGTTGGAACTGTCGGTCCAACTCAACACACCGGGGGGCAGCATTGCTTCCCAATCGGGGTTGGTGTAGGTGTCCACCAACCACTCCACCGCGGCCACGGCTTCGGGTGAATCGATGGTGACCTTGGTGCCGGTCTCGTCGGTCCAGGTGGCGCCCCAACCGTTGAGGACACGGTTCGTCAGCCAGCCACCATCGCCGCCGCGGTTGACGGTCATGCCCCAGCCCCACATCTCGGCGGCGGCGTCGGAGACGGCCAATGCTGCTTCGCGCAATTCGTCGAAGGTGCGCAGGGAGACAATATCGATCCCCGCCGCCTCGAAGACGTCGCTGCGCGCCCAGCCGCCGTCACTGCGGCAGTGCAGGGTAACGCCGACATACTCGCCATCCAACAGCGTTTCCGACTTGGGACGCGGGTTCGGATCGCCGAACTTGGCGCTAACCTCGGCCTGCAAATCGCTCAACGGCTGCAACACGCCCAATTGATTCAGTTGGAACGGGTTGATGTTGTCGATCCAGACGTCAGGCGGATCGCCGGCCTGCACCGAGGCCGCGATCATGGTGATGTCGCCGCCTGTCTGGAAGCCCGCTGTGAAGTTTACATCCAGCGTCAGCCCCTTCGACTCGGCGAACTGTACGATGTGCGCGCGCATGAAGTCGTTGTACTCGGGGTGGAAGTCCTGCTTGTGCAGCACCCACAACGTACCCGGCTCGGCGGCAGGCGCGTCGGCAGCGCCGGTGTCGCCACCGCCCGCACTCGGCGCAGGTGCAGCCGGGACACAAGCAGCCAACAACCCGACGCCCGCGGCGCCACCTGCAAAGCGCAGAAACTCACGTCTTGATACACCCTTACTCGTCACAGTCATCCTCCTTGTCATACGAAAATGTTGATGGAAACGGATGCAATGCAAATGGGGTAGGTAGTCAAACGGCGCGTCGGCGTCGGAATGCCAACACGACGGGAAAAATGGCGCAAACACACCGGCAGCGAACCTCAACATTTCGCTCAGGCTACCTGCTACGATCCTGTCGCGTTGTAGAATCGCTCAAAGTCGAATCGCCCAAATCAAACAGACGATGGGAAACTGTTGTGCAGAACGAGCGGGGGGGAATCCTGGAATCTGCGATCCTCTGGGGGAAGGAAGCGCAGCTATCTTTAAGTTTGACCAGCATAGCAGAATCCGGGATCTACGTCAAATGGATAATAAAATGCCGGTCAGTTGGTCAGTCCACGTTCATTTTTGGCGGTTGCCGACGTCACCCCTTCACCTTGCCACCCCTCCACCTTGCCACCCCTCCACCTTGTCACTTCCCCTGTTCCTTGCGCCATGCCTCGAACTCGGCCAACGTCTGCTCGTTGGGTGGATAGACGCCCAGGATCGAGGATCCGCTCGCCACTTTCTGCTGGAAGAATTCCTCGCGGATCTCCTGCTCGTAGGCGTCGTGGGCAACCGATTCGGCCATCGCCGCGGGGATCACCACCACGCCTTCGGCATCGCCCACGATGACGTCGCCGGGGATCACGGCTATGCCGCCGCAGCCAATCGGCGTCTGCATTTCCACGGATGGTGGGCCACGAACGATGTGCTGGCGTGGGGCGCCTGAATGTAGGATGGCAAATCGAGTTCTAGGAAGCCAGGCGTATCGCGCAGCGCCCCGTCGGTGACGATCCCAACGGCGCCGCGTACCTTGAGCCGCGTCGCCAGGATGTTGCCCAGCGTAGCGCCTTCGTGGGCTTCGCCGCGTGCGTCGATCACCAGGACGTCGCCGGGACCGATGGCTTCCACGGCCAGGCGCTGCACGTTCTTGGTGTTGTCGTAAAGCTCATCGGCCAGATCCTCGCGGGCGGGGATATAGCGCAGGGTGAAGGCGTAGCCCACCAGGCGCAGGTCGGGCCGCAGCGGGTAGATGCCGGCCATGAAGTTTTTGCGCAGCCCGCGCTTGTTCAACTGCGATGTCAACGTGGCGGTCGATACCAGCTTGAGCTTCGCCACCGCATCATCGGTCAAGGTGACGGTGCGTACGGATCGGTTGGTCATGGGTTGTCCCTTTTTTGATTGGATTTTGATTGGATCGGATCGAGAATAGAACGCGGGAATAGAACGCTGATTGGGCGGATCGAGCGGATTCCAGGCGGATTTCCAGATATCTCTGGAAAAATCCGTTTGATCCGCCCAATCAGCGTTCTATCAAGGACGGCTATACGCCCGGAACGGGTTATCCTGTGTGAATTGCTTGATCGTCGTTTCGTCGATGCCCGCAGCGCGCAACGCCGGCAGCAAGGACATCACCAGCGGGGTGTACGGTCGGGGGACGCCGCCGCCGGGTTTGGATGGATCGTACCAGCCGCGGTCGTGGCTGAGCAGCAGTTGCGCGCCGAACCCCGCATCGAGGACACGGCGGATGTGATCCACGTGCCAGGCGATGTCGAATTGGTCGCTGCCGATGGCGTCGTATTCGATCCAGGCGCCGCGGCGCGCCATTTCCAGGTGCAGATTGAAGTCGGGTTCGGCCTGTGTGTGGATCCAGATGAAGCGCTCGGCGCTGTAGCCCACGTCTTCGAGGATGTCCAACTGATCGCGCACGACACGCCCGCGGATGGTGTGGCTGCCGATGACGGCGTTGGTCTCGCGTCCGGCGCGGGCAGCGGCGCGCAGGATCTTGGCTTCGACGGGGGTGATGGCGTCGTCGCCGGCGCTGACCTTGATCCACGCGGCCTGTACGCCGCTGTCTCCGATTTCGCCGGTCAACTCGCCCAGCATCCACTCGGCGAGTTCGTCTTCGCCGGCCTGCACCGCCCAATCGGGGACCCACGGCTGGCGGTAGATGCCGGTGGGGACAATCACCGGCAGCCCCGTCGCCTCGGAGACGGCACGGTCGATGTCGGCGCGGCGGCCCACACCCACGGGCGTACACTCCACCAACGCGGTGATCCCCTGCGCCTTGATCTCGTCGATGAAAGGCGTCATCAACGCGATCACCGGGTCGGCCGTGGCTTCACGCCAGTTTTCCGCCTCAATAGGGCCGAGATCGACGAAGATGTGCTCGTGCGGGAGGATCATGCCGAGTTCGTGTGCAGATTTGGGGCCGAGGGTTGTGATTAGTTGGGTCAATGTAGCACCTCCTGGAAGGGAATTGGGCGTCAGGATATAGCGTCGCGGACGCGCCCGCCGTGCGCCGCCAGCCGCTGTTCTGCATCTGCCGCGTCGACATCGGCCAGCCCCATCACGACGGCGGTCTTCACCTGCCAACCGCTGGCTTCGAGCAGACGCTGCGCTTCGCCGCGCCCTGTGCCAAGCGCGGCGTCTACGATGCGGATCGCTCGATCTTCGAGTTTGACGTTGGTGGGCTGCACGTCGACCATGAGGTTGCCGTAGACTTTGCCCAGCCGCACCATTGCCCCGGTGCTGAGCATGTTGAGCACCATCTTCTGTGCTGTCCCCGCTTTGAGGCGCGTAGATCCGGTGAGGATCTCCGGCCCAGTGACGATTTCGATGGGGATCTGCGCCGCCGCCGCCACCGCGGAAGCCGGGTTGCAGACGACGGCGATGGTGGGTGCGCCCAGGCTGTTGGCGTAGGCCAGCCCGCCGATGACGTAGGGTGTGCGCCCGCTGGCGGCAATGCCGATGAGCACGTCGCCGGCGTTGAAGTTGTGGGCCATGAGGTCGGCGCGCCCCTGCTCAGTCGAGTCTTCGGCGCGCTCGACGGAGCCGGTCACCGCGCCAGGGCCACCGGCGATGAGGGCAATCGCGCGCTCACGTGGAAGGCTGAAGGTGGGGACGAGTTCGGTGGCGTCGAGCACACCCAGGCGACCGCTGGTCCCCGCGCCCTGGTAGAAGAGACGCCCGCCTGCGCCCACCTGGTCCGCGATGACCTGGATGCCATCGGCGATTTGCGGCAGCACCTCGGCAACGGCCAGCGGCACGGCCGCATCGATGCGGTTCATCAAGCGGGCAAATTCCAACGGCGAGAGGCTGTCCATCGTCGCACTGAGGGGGTTGGATTGTTCGGTGGGGGGCAGTTGGCCTGTCATGGTTTTGCTCCGGGCTGGTGGCTCGATTGCGATATAGGGTGGGTGATTGGCCTTTGGCGAAGCATAGCGCGGGTGAGGGGGAAAGGCAAAGCAGGTTGTGTGGTGCTTCTCGACTTTGCGCGGCCAATGAAGTACGATAGGGGCCAGGTTTGGCACACACCCACACGGACAGCGACGCCGTTGCCATGAAGCCACTTCTGATCCTCGCCGATGATCTGACTGGCGCCGCCGACAGCGCGGCCCGCTGTCGTCATGCCGGTTTTTCCGCCGCGATTTTCTTGCAACCACCCCAACCGCCCCTGCCCGCGGACGCCAACGCGCTGACATCCGACTCGCGGCATCTCCCCGCGCACGACGCTGCCCAGCGTGTCCGCGCCGTGGCCGCGCCGCTGGCGGATCTCGATGCACGCTGGTACAAGAAGATCGATTCGACGTTGCGCGGCAATTTGGGCAGTGAGTTGGACGCGCTGCTCGATTTGGAGATTGGCGACTGCGCGGTGATCTGCCCTGCTTTCCCTGCGCAAGGACGGGCGTTGATCGACGGTTCGCTAATCGCCCCCGGCGTCTCGGCGCAGGTCCACTTGCCCACGCTGCTGGCGGCGCAGAGCCGCCGCGCCGTGGCCCATCTCAGCCTGGCCGAAGTTCGCAGCGACAGCGCAGCGCGGCGACTCCACGAGATCAGCGCGAGCGGCGCACAGTTGATTGTGGCCGACGCAGCACAAGACGCAGATCTTGAGGCAGTCCTCACCGCGGTAGATGCTGCCACGCCGAAAACGCTGTTGTGCGGCAGCGCAGGCCTGATCGGCGCCTGGGCGGCGCGAGAAGCTAAAGCTGCGGCAAGATCCGTTCCGGTCCCCCAAATCGAAACATCGCCGACCAAAGACGCAGCCTGTCTGCTGGTGATCGGCAGCGGCAGCAGCATGGCGCAAAGACAGATCGAGACGCTGTTGGCCCAGCGCACGGTGACCGCGTGGACCGTGGCGCCGGACGTCACCTGCGACGGCGCGGGCGACACGATGCTCCTGTGCCTGCCATCTCCTGCCGCGGGCGCTGTGTTGGACGGCCCACAGGCGCGGGCGTTGGCGGCGCAACTGGCCGACGCTGCTGTGCAGGTGATCAAGCGCACAGCGCCGTCGTCGCTCGTCCTCAGCGGCGGGGACACGGCCATGCACGTCCTGGCGCGGCTGGGTGTGGAACGGCTGACGGTGATCACGGAACTGCTGCCCGGTATGCCGCTCTGCACCGCCGTCGACAGCCAGGACCGCGCCTACAGGATTGTCCTCAAACCTGGTAGCTTCGGCACAGAAGACACGTTGATCACGTTACTGGAACTCATCAGAAATTGATCCACGGATTACAAGATTTGAATCTGCGAAATCTGTGGATAAATTCTTCAATCTCAGTTGAAAAAGCAAAGGGGCTGGCATGAACGAACGAGAACGCTTTGTGGCGACGATGCACTACCAACCGCGAGATCGGGCGCCGATTTCGGATTTCGGTTTTTGGGACGAGACGCTGCCCATCTGGCATGAGCAGGGTTTGCCCAAATGGGTGGCGCGCGAAAATGCGTCGGATTACTTCGGTGTGGACTTCGGCATCGAGTGGGCGACGAAAGCGGTGGATGTGAGCGTGGGGCTTGTCCCCGAGTTTGAAGAGTTGACGCTGGAGGATCGGGGCGAATACGAGCTGCGCCAGCAAAAGGACGGCGTGCGCGTGTTGCGGCGCAAGTTCATGGGGTCGATCCCGCACCCCGAGAGTCACCTGCTCACGGATCGGGATAGCTGGAACAAATACTACAAGCCGCGCCTCGATCCAGACAACCCGGCCCGCTACCCCGCCGATTGGGACGAACGAGTGAAGACGTGGAAAGATCCCAATCGTCCTTACCTGGCGGCGGTGTCGGGCGGCAGCCTCTACGGCTGGCTGCGCAACTGGATGGGTATGGAAAATGTGTCGTACCTGGTCTACGACGATCCCAAGCTCTTCGAGGAGATGGTGACAACGATTGCCGACTGTGTGATCGGCACGCTGACCCGTGTGCTGGAGACGGGCGGCCAGTTCGACGGGTGCAGCATGTGGGAAGACATGGCCTACAACGCCGGTCCACTGCTCAGCCCGGTCCACTTCAAGCGTTACCTTGTGCCGCAATACCGGCGCATCACCGATCTGCTGCGCAGCTACGGCGTCGACGTGATCTGGCTGGATTGCGACGGCAACATCGAGAAGCTGATCCCGTTGTGGCTGGATGCGGGCGTCAACTGCATGTTCCCGCTAGAGATCGGCACGTGGGGCGCCGATCCTGTGCGCTATCGCCGCGAATACGGCAAGGATCTGCTGCTGATGGGTGGCTTCGACAAGCACATCCTGGCGCAGAGCAAAGACGACATCGCCGCCGAGGTGGATCGCCTGGCTCCGCTGGTGGAAGAAGGCGGTTACATCAGCTTCTGCGATCACCGCGTGCCGCCGGATGTGTCGCTGGAGAACTACTATTTCTTTTTGGAGAAGGCGCGGGCAGTGTGGGGGAAGGGGATTAACTTGAAGGAAATGAATAAAGCAATGTAACTGTTCAGCGTAAGACTAGTGACGCCAGTTGAACCTGTCGAAACCCAGGAACGGGTTAACCCGCTGGGTTTCGACAGGCTCAACCGGCGCTAGTCTTGCTCAGAGACTGAACAGTTACATTCTTTATTCATTCGCCGCTAGGCGGGAACCTTCGCTGGCTCCATCTGCCACGGGCTTTGCATCGTGCCATCTGCGAAGCTCAGGGGGACTTCGTCGACGATCTTGAGGCGGGGGTGATCTTCCACGATCTGACGCAGGCTGGGACTGACGTAGAAGTGTTCCAGGCTCAGCGTGTCGCGGATGAAGACCATTGTGGCTTCTTCGGGCGGTTCAGCGCAGCCGCGCACGGCCACTTGCAGGGCGCGTTCGTCGTCGGCCATGGTGATGGGCAGGTGCGTGCGGAACATGCCGAAGATGCCCGAGGTGACGGCGTTGGTGTAGGTGGAAACCCAGTCGATCTTCGAGAAGACGCGGGCCGTGGTGACATTGGCCAGCCCCAACCCGGCGATGTTGCCGTGGGTCGGCTCGGTAAGGTCGAGGACGGTGATGATGCCGGTGTCGACGTTGCCGAAGGCTTCGGGCTGGCGCGGGATCATCAGGCGGCTGATCACGTTGGTGTCCATGCCGGTGCCGCTGATGTTTTTGCCCAACTGCTGCACCACCAGGATGTCCACGGCGTCGAACGGGATCTTGGCGATGTATTCTTTGGCCAGCTTGAGCAGCTTCACCTCTTTTTCGGTGCCGATCTCGGCGGCGTTGAGGCCGGCGATGATGGCGGTATCCTCGTAGGCATTCTCCACAGGACAGATTGCCCCACGCAGGTTGGTGTTGGCTTCGTAGATGCGCGCCGCCGGTTCCAGGTAGCGCTGGAAGTTGCGTCCGCCGCCGGCGTGCATGATCGAGGCGCCGTACTGTTTGCCCAGGCCAATCACCGACATCTTCGACGGTCCGCTCTCCAGGTGGCTGCGGAAATCGGTGTGCGGCTTGATGCGGCTGACCAGGATGGCGTGGTCGGCGGCCATCGAGTCTTTGCCCTGGTAGAGGATGGGGCCGTTCTCGATCTGGCCGATGGCTTCCACTTCCATGGTGGCGCGCACTTCCGCACCCACCGCTTCTTCGGTGACGCCCAATCCTGCGAGGATCTCGATCTGCCCGTCGGCGGTGGCGCCGCCGTGACTGCCCATTGCCGGCACAACGTATGGCTTCATGCCCGCAGCCTTGAGGTGATCGACGGCGGCGCGCACGATCTTGGGCAGGTTGGCGATGCCGCGGCTACCCGCGCCGATGGCGACGCTATCGCCCGGCTTCATGGCGGCGAGGATGCCGCTCTCTTGCAGCGCCTTGCCCACCTCGGCGTGAATGTCCTTGACACGGGGCGTGTCGAACGTCTGCTCAACGGCCAGAAGCGTCTTGGGCAACGGGGCAGGGAAATGTAGTGTTTCGATCTGTTCCAGTAGATTCATGTGGGGCTCTCTTTCTCAAAGTCGGACGACAGTCGATAGACGACGACTGTCTGTGGGGCGGATCCGTTCGCCAGTCGCCGATCACGAAGTGGGTGCTCTCATTCTCAACCCCTAATCACGTGCTCCAACCGGGAAGAGGAACCGATCTCCCGCATCGACGCGCATTTCATCGTTGATCGAATTCCAGGGTGGCGGCGCATCGATAGTATAGGTGTACGTGCCAGGGGCAAAACATTGCACTACTGATTCCGATCTGGGGACGCGGAAGGTAGTATTCCACGAGTCGCTACGTCGTGTAAAGGTAATGGTCAACTCGGCGCCGAGTTGATTTTCGAAAAGATAACAGCCCAACGCAGGATCGAGGCCCATGTCGTCGGTGGCTGCAGCTGCTTCCGGCGTTGGTGACTGGGCGCGGCCGGATCGGTGTAGCAGTGGCCGGCGGCGGTGTGGGTGTGGGCGGCGCTGCGATTTCGTCGATATCGCTACACGTCACCTCGAAGCGGACGTATTGCGAACCGGCGGCGACCCAGCCTTCCACACCGTCGGGGGTGGTCACCTTGAGCCAGGAACAGGCGGCGTTGCGCCCCAGGATCGTGAGGACATCGCCCCGTTCCACGGCGGAAACCCGCGCGAAGTCGGTGCTGGGTCCACTGCGCACGTTGAGGCGGTCGGCCACCACCGTAGCGGCGCCGTCTTCGGAGACAGTCTGCTCTTCCGTTTGCGGCGTCGGCGTTTCCTCTTCGGCCGCAGGGGTTGGCGTCGGGCGCGACGACGGTGGTGTGCTGGGGCGAACCGGCGCCTCTAGCGCGGGGACGTCGACGACGTTGATGGTGTTGCGGAAGATCTCAAAGTGCAGGGCTGCAACGTCTTCGGGCGCAAAGAAGACGGCGAAGAGCACGGCGTCTACGTCTTCGCTCTGTGTCACGAGGACGTAGAGGCTGCTCTCTTCTTGCGGGCAACTGGTCCACATATCGTAGACGCTGGCGTAGGTGTTCCCAGCGAAGGCGTGCGTCGCTTCGCTGCGTTCACCGCCGCTGCAATCCGCGCTGGGCAACTCGAAGCTGTCGAGCACCTCGTCGGCGTCGATGGGTTCGTCCGCGGCCTGGATGAGCACCAACGCGCCCTGCTCATCAATGCCGGCAGTCTCTTCGTCGGCCGCGGCAATGAGGGTGAACGTCCCTTCGGTTTCGTCGAACTCCGTCTCTTGATTCGGCCAGGCAGTGGGCAACAACGCCGACAGGTAATCGGTTTCGAGCCAATAGAATGTCGGTTGTTCCAGTTCCACGGCTGTGCCAAATCCACCTGATACAATCTTTTCTGGCGCAGGTGTGGGCGTTGGCGTGTTCCGCTGCTGAGCTTCGGCAGCCGAGACTGTCCGATTGAGTGGGAAAGCAAGTAGAACGGCAAAGAGAAAAAGAATAAGCTGTTTCATACGGTGTTTCTTTCGCCTTGTGCCTTGTGCTTTGTGATACGTGTTGTGTGATGTGTACTATCCTCGCTGTTTGCTGTGTAACCATTCAATTGAAAGGTCAACCTGCTCAACGAATTACGCATCACGCATTACGCATTACATTTCTCCTACGGCTCCAACACAACCTTTACCAGATCAATCTCTCCTGATGCCAACTGCTTGAAGTAGGCCGGTCCTTCGGCCAGGGGGGCCACTTTTTCGATGAGCGGCTGCACGTCGATGCGCCCGCTTGCCATGGCCTGGATCGATTTGCCGAATTCGTAGTCGGTGAAGGCGTAGGTGCCGCGCACGGTGATCTCGCGGGTAACCACCGACTGCATGTTGATCTCGATCATCTTGGCGCTGTTGCCGATCCAGGTGACGTTGCCGCCGTTGCGCGTGATGTCGATGGCCTGCTGCGCAGTGGCGCTGTAGCCCACGGCTTCGAGGGTGACATCTACGCCGCCGCCTGTGAGTTCGCGCACGGCTTCGACGGCGTTCTGTTCACCGGCGTTGATCGTGATGTCCGCGCCCAGTTGTTTCGCCATTTCCAGGCGGCGCGCCATCTTGTCGATCACAATAACACGGCCGGCCCCTTTCAGTTTGGCCGCCAGCAGCACCAACAGCCCAATCGTGCCAGAGCCAATAATGGCGACGTCGGTCATAATGTCCATTGGCGTGATTTGCACGGCGTGCATGGCCACGGCCAGAGGCTCGCACAGGGCGGCCTGTTGCCAACTTAATTCAGCCGGTTTGGCGAAGAGTTGCGACGCCTTGACGGTGACGCGGTCGGCAAAAGCGCCGTTGACCTCCACACCCAGCAAACGGCGGTGCGGCGACCAGTTCATCGGGATCTTTTCGGGGGTGGGGCTAACAGAGAACATGGGCGACACCACCACTTCGTCGCCCACTGCGCAATCAGAGACATCATCTGCTACGCCGGCGACGACGCCGGCGAATTCGTGTCCCATAATCATGCCCGGCCAGCGCCTTCCTGTGCTGCCGGTGTAGCCGTGGACATCGGAGCCACAGATGCCGATGGCTTTGACGTCGATCAACACTTCGCCGGGGTTGGGGGTAGGTTCAGCCACATCTTCCAGGGTCATTTCCCAGGGGCCTTTGTAGATCAGTGCTTTCATAAGGGTTACCTGCTTGTGCGGTGAGTGGGGATTGCGGTTCGCTTAGCGAGCAGTGGGACTGTGCATGGTCGGCTGGAGTACAACGACTGTTCATAGACCAAGCTCAATAGTTGCACTTTCCGTGAAAAATGTCAATTGTACTGCGAAAAACTGGGTATATAATGGAATAAGTTTTTGCGTAGTGCAGGCAGACATTAGATAAACTCCGCTGCCAGTAACGAAGGTGTTGTGGCAAACACATTGTTAGGACGTGCGCAGTTCACAGGCGTAGGGCGCAATAATTTGCGCGCTTAGAGGAGCAAGTTGCGTAAGTCCTGATTGCAAAGAAGTGTCAAAGCTCAATTGAGTAGAAAGAATCCCCATGAGACGATGGCCGCTTCGCTATCAACTGTGGATCGCTCTGTTCGCGATCATCATTCCGTTGGCCGGCCTGCTTGTCCATACAACGTTGTCGGAAGCCAGGGCTAGCGGTGAGCGTGTACGCGAGCAGAATGTGCGTCTGGCGCAGTTGATGAGCGCGACCACCGAGTCTTTCATGGTAGAACAGCAACGCCATCTTCAGGCAATTGCCGAACGCCCAGCTGTCCGGCTGATGAATAGCGACGTCTGCGATTCGATCCTGTTCGATTTCCCCTTGCTTCACCCCAGCTATCTGGGCGCCAGTGTCTTTGATCTGGATGGCAATATCATCTGTTCTTCCGGTTCCGATGCGCTTGCGTCTGGCAATGCGATCAAGGATCTGCCTGTCTTCAATGATTTTGTGCGCAATGGTGGCGTCTACACAATTGGTTCGCTTTTTGAGGTTCCTGGCAGTGGACAGAAAGTAGTGGCGCAGCTATACCCGATCTATGCACAGAACGGTGAGCTGGTCGGCGCGCTGGGCGGTCCTCTTCGTTTGGAGCGTCTAGGCGAACTCTTCGAGACAAGCCACATGCCGGCGGATACGGTCGCCAAGCTAGTCCACGAAAATGGCGCGATCATGGGGCGTTCCATCGACAACGAACAGTGGACCGGGAGCGCTCTGGAAAAAGGATCGGCATTGTTGACGGCAATGACCACGCCCGCTGGCTGGACACAGGGCATCGGGATTGGCGGTGAAGAGCGTTTGTACGGGTACAGCCAGGTGGCGGGGCTGCCCTGGTACGTCTTTGTCGGTACGTCGATGGACAGTGTCTACGCCTCATCACAACAGTTGCTGATCTACAACCTGGGCTGGGATCTGTTGTTGTTGCTTCTTGTCTTTCTGGTTTCGCTGGTAATCAAGCGCAACATCGAGGATCCCATTCAATCGCTCGTGGCAACGGCCGGCGCCGTAGCGGCGGGCGACCAGGCTCAACGCGCCGCTGTTGTTGGTCCGCGTGAGATCGAAGACGTTGCCTCCAGTGTCAACGCCATGCTCAACAAATTGGAGCGCGCCAACCAAGTGCTCCAAGAGGGCGAGAACCGTTTCCGTCATGTCCTCGAAAACTCGCAAGACGCCATGTACCGCCTGGATCTGCGCACATCGCGCTACGAGTACATCAGCCCGGTGATCGGCGCCATCTTGGGCTACTCTACTGAACACGATGTGACGCTTCCCGAGCCTGATCGTGCCAGATACGTCCACCCCGACGACAGGGAGCGTCTGATCGCCGAATTCACCGAAGCTGTCGGCAGCACCGAGACCAATCACTATCTTGAATATCGCTGCATTCGGCAAGATGGCAGCGTCGTGTGGATCGGCGACAAATTCTCAATCCAGTTCGACAGCGACGGCGCGCCGCATTCGATTGTCGGCACACTGCGCGATATCACCGGCCAGAAGACTGCCGCCGAAGAACTACACGCCTACGAAGAACGGTTGCGGGTGATCGTGGAAGCGTCGCCGGATCTGATCGTTCTCATCGACGAAGAAGGGGCCAATCTAGAAATCCTCACCCAATCGTCGGACGTCTTGGACTATCCCATCCAAGAGGTCAGCGGTCGGTCGCTGGCGGATGTATTCACCGCTGAAGAAACCGCTTTGTTCAAGCAGTTCATTGCCGATGCTGTCACAACAGAAATGCCCCGAACCTATGAATTCCCACTGGAAATCGGCGGGGTAGATCACTGGCTGGAGGCACGTTCGGCGCCGCTAAACTTACAGCAAGACGGCAAGCGGTTGATCCTGTTCATCATTCGCAATGTCACGGCGCGCAAGGTGACGGAAGGCGAGTTGCGCAAGTTCACCCGCGCCATCGAACAGAGTCCTGAATCCGTGGTCATCACCGATCTCGATGGGCAGATCGAATATGTCAACCCGCGCTTCTGCCAGGTGACCGGGTATGATCGCGCAGAAGTGATCGGTCAAAATCCGCGCGTGCTCAAGTCCGGCTACCAGGCAACCGAGTACTACAGCGATATGTGGCGCCAGATCGCCACGGGCCACGAGTGGCGCGGGGAACTGTGCAACCGCAAGAAGAACGGCGAACTCTTCTGGGAGCAGGCGTCGATTTCGCCCATCAAGGACGAAGACGGCGTAACCACCCACTACCTGGCCATCAAAGAGGACATCACCGAGCGCAAACGCATCGAAGATCAGTTGCGCCAACAGGATCGCCTGGCCGGTGTCGGTCAACTGGCGGCGGGCATCGCCCACGACTTCAACAACATCATGTCGGCCATCATCCTCTATGCACGCATGTTGCAGCAAAACGCCAATCTTTCCGACAAGGAACGGGCGCGCCTCAACGTGATCAACGAACAGGCGCAGCACGCCGTCAATCTGATCCGGCAGATTCTCGATTTCAGCCGCCGTTCGCTGGTAGAGCGAGGCGCCGTCGATCTGGCGCCATTCTTCAAAGAGATGGTCAAAATGTGGGAGCGGACGCTGCCCGAAAACATCAAAGTGGCGTTTACCTACAGCGACAATCATCTCATCGTCAACGCCGATCCCACGCGGCTGCAACAGGCCATGCTGAACCTGGCGCTCAACGCCCGCGACGCCATGCCCGACGGCGGGACCCTGAAAATCGCCTTGCAGACCGAGAGCATCGGCGCGGGACAAACGCCGCCGATCCAGGGTATGCAACCCGGCAACTGGCTGTGCATCACCTGCGAAGACAGCGGCGTGGGCATCGCGCCGGACACGCTGCCACACATTTTCGATCCATTTTTCACCACCAAGGAACCAGGCAAAGGCACAGGGCTGGGTCTGGCCCAGGTCTACGGTATCGTCGGTCAGCACGATGGTTTTATCGACGTCCACAGCGACAGCGGCGTCGGGGCCGTTTTCCGCATCTTTTTGCCGTTGGAAGCAGTGATGGAACCCGAAGAAGAGACGGCGACGGCCGAGACGCCGCGCAGAGGCAACGAGATGATCCTAATTGTGGAAGACAACGGCGTCAGCCGCGGCGCTATCGAAGACATCCTCGACATGCAGGGGTACCGTGTCCTCTGTGCGCAGAACGGCGTCGAGGCGCTTGCGATCTACCGCGAACGCAAAGACGAAATTGATCTCGTCCTCAGCGACATGATCATGCCCGAAATGAGCGGTCAGGAACTCTACCAGGCGCTGAAGGCATACGATCCCGCTGTGAAAATGGTGTTGATGACGGGCTATCCGCTGGAAGAGGAAGGGCGCAAGCTGCTGGAACAGGGACTCTTCGCCTGGCTGCAAAAGCCCTTCACCATCGACGCGCTCTCCGACGTCCTCAAAACTGCGCTCGATCAGCCGCAGCCTATCCAAGTCTAGAAGACGAAATAGAACGCGGATCGAGCGGATTGGGCAGATCCGCGTTCTATTCTGCTGCTTCCTCCTCGCCTTTCCACAAGATCGACACGTCCGCTATAATTGGCGCATTGATCGTTCGCCTCTTCACCCCACTCCACACAGAGAGGATCGCATCTATGTTCCCCAATCTGAACACCCCCAACATTGGCGTCAAGGCAGACTTCGCCGGCACATTGGCATTGGCTGCCAAACACGGTTTCACCGGCATCGACTTTTCGATCAGCGAAGCACAGCAGATCGTAGACGCGCACGGCATCGATCACATCTTCCGCCAACTCGAAGACAAGGGGCTGCGTCTGGGCAGTTGGGGCATGCCCGTCGACTTCCGCAACGACGAGGACAAGTTTGAGCAGGGATTGGCTGTCCTCGACGCGCAGGCCGCCCTGGCCCAGCAACTCGGCTGCCTGCGCTGCGCCACCTGGATCATGCCCTGTAGCGACACCCTGCCCTTCGCCGAAAACTACAAGATCCACCGCAACCGTCTGCGCGCCATCGCCGAGATCCTGGCCAAACATGAGATCCGCTTCGGCCTGGAATTTGTAGGACCAAAGACGCTGCGCGACACGCGCAAGTATCCCTTCCTGCACAGCATCGACGGCATGTTGGCCCTGTGCGCCGACATCGACACCGGCAACATGGGTCTGCTCGTCGATCTCTACCACGTTTACACCAGCCACGCCACCGTCGACGACGTGCGCAAACTGAGCGCTGCCGACGTGGTCACCGTTCACGTCAACGACGCCGTGGCCGGCCTGCCCATCGACGAACTGCTCGATCAGGTGCGCGCACTGCCCGCCGAAACCGGCGTCACCGACATCGGCGGCTTCCTCAACGCCCTCAACGACATCGGCTACGATGGCCCCGTCACCAGTGAGCCGTTCAGCCAGCGCGTGCGCGATCTCCCTGCCGACGAAGCCGTGGCTGAAACTGCCGCCGCCATGCGCAAGTCGTGGCAGATCGCGGATCTTCCCTGGTAAAACCGCAGAAATGATCCACGAAGGCACACGAAGATACACGAAGACAGAGGAAAAAAGAAGAGAGGGACACGGATTGCGCGGAGTTTCAGGAATTCAGATGAATCAATAGCGTCTTCTCTCGCTGCCGTCCTGGTAATCCTGAAATCCGTGTCCCTCTCCTCTGTCTTCGTGTATCTTCGTGTGCCTTCGCGGATCAAATTCTTCTCTGTTAGCGTAAGGAGTTTGACCATGAAAGCTGTTTCGTTTCCCACCCCGCAGGCTGTGGAAATCATCGACATCGCCGAACCGACGCCGGGGCCGGAGGATCTGCTGATCGAGATCCAGTTCGCCGGGCTGTGCGGCTCGGATCTCAACATCTACCGCGGGCTGTATCCGCACACCAAGTACCCCATCATCCCCGGCCACGAAGTGGGCGGCGTGGTGATCGGCAAGGGCGACGCCGTCCCCGCCTCGTTCAACTTGGGGGATCGGGTGATGTTGTCGCCGTTTGTGGAATGCGGGACGTGTCCGTCCTGTCGGCAGGGGCGCTACAACTGTTGCCAGAACAACCGTACGCTGGGTGTGGAACGCAACGGCGCCATGACGCGGCAGGTCGTCTTCCCCTACCGCAAGGTGTATCGCAGCAACATTCTCACCACGCGTGAACTGGCGCTGGTGGAGCCGATGAGCATCGGCAGCCACGCCGTACAGCGCGCCCGCGTCACCGCGGAAGACACGGTGCTGGTGCTCGGCTGTGGCACCATCGGCATGGGCGTGATCCTGGCGGCGCTGCGCAAGGGAGCGACCGTCATCGGGCTGGATCTGGAAGAGCGCAAGTTAGAGATGGCGCAACGCTTCGGCGTGCAACACGTGATCAACCCCCAGAGCGAAGAGCCGATCCAGGCAATCCGCGCCGTCACCAACGGCGAGGGCGCGGCCGTGGCCATCGAAGCCGTGGGCGCTGCCCCCACCTACCGCCTGGCCATCGACATGGTGGCCTACGCCGGTCGCGTGGCCGTAGTGGGCTACGCCAAGCAAGAGATCGCCTTCGACACCGCCATGTGGGTGCGCAAGGAACTGGACATCCTCGGCGCGCGTAACGTCCTCACCGAGTTCGCCGACGTCATCGCCATGCTCGAAGCTCGCGACAAACCGTACATGGATCTGATCACCGCCACCTATCCGCTGGAAGAGACCGGCCGCGCCTTCGCCGACTGGAGCGCCGCGCCCGGTGACTTCATCAAGATCCAGGTGGATCTGACGGTGTAGGTGATTGGGGATCTCTTCTCTCTTCTGCCTTCGTGTTTCTTCGCGTGCCTTCGTGGATCAAACTTTCATGGATCAATTTTGAATTCGCATGAGGAGTGGCGATGAACTCGATTGAGCATTTGCCGGTGGAGAAGCAGGCGCTGCTGCGTGAGATCGTGGAGCGGCTGTGCGCTGTGGAGGGGGTGGCGGCGGTGGTGCTGGGCGGGTCCTATGCCGGGGGTGGATACCATGCGGCTTCGGATCTCGATGTGGGGATCTACTACTACCCGGATTGCCCGTTCGCCGTCGCCGACGTGCGCCGCGTCGCCGACGCCTTCGCCGCGCAAGGATCGGCCACCGTTACCGATTTCTACGAGTGGGGAGCGTGGGTCAACGGCGGCGCCTGGATCCACACGGCGCACGGCAAGGTGGACTTTCTCTACCGCAACATCGATCAGGTGCTGCGCGCCGTCACTGACGCGCAGCAGGGCATCGTCCACCACGATTATGCACAGCAGCCCACCCACGGCTTCTTCAGCGTGATCTACCTGGCCGAAACGCAGATCTGCATCCCACTCCACGATCCACAGGACGTGATCGCTGATCTAAAAACGCAGGTGGCTGTTTACCCGCCAAAATTGAAACAGAAAACCGTGGCCGATTCGCTCTGGTCTGCCGAGTTCACGCTGCTCTTCGCCCGCGACTTCGCCGCGCAAGGAGATGTCTACAACACGGTTGGCTGCCTCACCCGCGCCGCTTCCGGCCTCACCCAGGCGCTTTTCGCGCTCAACGAAGTTTACTTCATCCGCGACAAGAAGGTGATGGCGCAGATCGCCGCCTTTCCACTTGTGCCGCCAGGATACGTCGACGCGCTGGCGCACGTCTTGGGCAACGTGGGCAACGACGCGCCAACGCTTGCGGCCAGTGTGTCGACCTTCCACGATCTCTGGTCCAGTGTCGTCGCGCTGGAAAGCGTGGACTATACGCCGAAGTTTAGCGTCTAGCAGATTTTAGACGCGGATTTCAGGACATACAGGACAGACACAGAAAAGACAGTTCTGCGGAACTGAAATCCGTGTCCAAACCTCTCCCCGCTGTCGCATAGGCGTTAAGTTAAGGACCAGCGAAAGTGCCGGGGACTTCATGTTGGACGAGTCGCCAGGAGTGATGACCCCGTCTCGCTGCGACGAAAAGTCCCCGGCACTTGTGTCTACGACGCTTAACTTTAACGGCTCTCCCCCTCTGCCGTCCTATTTGTCCTGAAATCCGTGTCCAAAGTTTGGCTACTCACCCAATCCGCGTCGAAGACCGCTCTCAGCCGAGCATAGATGTCCGCGTTTTCCACCGCCAGTGACACTTCTCGATTGAGCTTGTTGCTGATCTCCCCGCCGTTGAGACTTCCCACAATGGACCACTGTTCGCCGTCCACGTGGAGTAGGCTGACTTTGGCGTGGATGCCCAATCCCGCCGGGTTGCCGGTGCGCGCCTGGATGTCGATCCCTTCGGCGACGGCCAGCGCGTTGACATACTCTACCGTGGCCGCGTTGCTGCGCAGGCTGGACGCGTCGTCGAAGAAGCCATCGAGCAGCAGACGCACCGACGCGCCGCGGCGGGCAGCGTCGATCAGCGCCTGCAAGCGCGGGTTGGGATCGGCCACGGCATTGCTGGTGGAGTCACCCCAGAATTTGTGCTCGTAGAGTTGCACCCAATGGATCTCGTCGCCCGCGCCTGCCCGCGCCAGGATCGCCAAGAGCGCGGCGTCGGGCCGCGTGGTGTTGTCCGGCGCGGCGAGGACGGCGAAGCGCATCTCCCCCGCCGCGGTGACCGGCGCAGCGAACGGCGCGTCGATCCACACTTCCACCGGGGGCGTCTCAGGGACGAAATCCGGCGGCGGACCGTCTACGGCGGCGTCGAACGGACGCAGATCGTAAGACCAATCGGGCTGCCAGTCGGCGGCGAAGACGCGTTCAAACTCGGTCACCACCGGCGGCGCGTCGGTGGTGAGGTAGAAGCCGCGCCGCCCTTGCGGGGTGAGGTTGCCCTGCGGCAGCGGCATGGCGTCGAGGGTGAAGTTTTCGCTGCCCACCAATGCAGTGCGCCCATCCACGATGGCGTACTTGGCGTGGACAAACCGGTAGCGCGGACGGTATCCCGTCGGCGCATCGTCGCGTTCATCCAGCCACAGGATCTCCACGCCCGCCGCCGCCAACTGCGCCAGACACCAGCGTTCCAGATCGCTCACGCCGCCCGCGGGGGATCCGTCCACGAGCAGACGCACGCGCACGCCCTGTTGCGCTCGATCCACCAGCAGTTGCGCCAGTTGCGGGTGCTCGAAAGTGTAGATCGCCAGATCGACGGTCTGCGTCGCCGCACCGAGGACGGCAGCCACGTGCGCGTACAACCCATCTGGCCCCACGGCAGCGACCGTGTTGGCCGAACTCGACGCAACTTCGTTGGACGCCGGTTCGCGCCACAGCCGCCAACCGGGGAAGAAAACTTGCCGCCCCCACGCCAGATCGCTGAGATCACCGGCCCAGTCGGCGGCGCGGTCGCTGTCCACGGGCAAGCGGGTCGACGGGTCAATTTTGCGACGCCACACCTGCCCTTGCGCGGGGATGACGCCGCGGCTGTAAAGCTGCGCCGCCGCGCCTGTCCAACCAGAGGCAGTAGACGTGGTGTCGCCGTAGAGCAGCGTGTCGATCACAGCGCCGTCGGGCGCGCTGACCTGGAGCACGCCGCCGCTGTTGGTGAGCGCGGGGACGCCGTCTACCAGATCGGGGACGTTGGGATCGGTGTCGGTCCACTCGCAGGCGGGGAGAAAGCCGAAGCTGGACGCAAACGCGGTCGCCTCTTTGGCGCACCAGATCGATCCGTAGGCGGGGATCGTCAGCGTGGACGTGACAGGGACCACGGCGGTACGGCTGTTGCCGCGCAGACGCCATCCGGCCAGGGCGTGGGGTTGTCCGTCCAGATTCCAGAGCAGGATGGCCTCGTCCGCTTCGCCGCTGCGGGCGCTGTCGATGTGCGCCGCCGCGATGACGAGGCGTGGTTGGCGCAGTCCTTGCACGGCGGGCAAAAAAACCGTGTATGCGGGCGGTGGTTCGTCTTGTGCGTGGGCGGGGAAATCCCCAAAAGCGAAGAGACCAAAGCAAACACAAATGCCGATCAGCCAGCTCGAAATTCGATGGTGCATCGCGTGGCTCCGTGTGAAGATTTGGTTGAGGAGAACGAGGAGGATTGCGAAGAATATAGCACAGAGAGAACGTAATGCGTAATTCGTAATTGGTAGACGAAGATTCGTGGCGATTGGGCAGGATCGCTGTCGACGAATTACGCATCACGCATCACACCCAATAAATCGAGTTGGTGCGCAACATAGATCAACTCACCGCGCTCGATCTGGTCGCGGCGGGTTTGCAGCCACTGTGCGAAGGACGTTGCATCCAACTCGGGATGACCGCTGAGGGTGGTCTCGACGAAGTGGAGGATGTGACGCAGGAAGTAGGCTTCGTCGCGGGGGTATTGGCCACCGTGGCTGTGGACAACCCAATCGGAACTGCCCGCGGCGAGGACGTCGACGCCGATCTCCTGGAGCAGCGCCAGCAGGTGACGCCCGGCGCGGTGATCGCCCGATGGCTTGCCGTCGGTGATGCGCTCGTCCATGCTGCGGTGGTACAACTCCTCGATCTGGTCGTCGAGGACGCGGTTTGTGCTGGGGAGGAAGGCGGTGATCCCGTCGAAATTGATGGTGAAGTAACAAAGACCGTCGTCGCGTAAAGTGCGCAGCAAGGACGGTGTCGCCTCCGCAATGTCGAACAGATCGAGGACGGCGTGCGCTACCAGCAGATCGTACTCGCCGTGATTGGCGGCATCCGCGGCAAAGGACAACGCGTCGGCGTTGATGGCGCGCACGTGGACGTCGGCGGCGCCATCCGGCGGCGCGAGGACGATTTCGCCGTTGCGCTGTGTGCTCGTCCATCCCTGTGCCGCAGCCCAATCGGCCAGCCGCGCAGGGATGGCGCCGACGCCTTCGGGCCAGAGATCGACGGCGGTGTAGTCGACGTTCGCCAGCATCCCGGCGGCGAGCATGCGTTCGATCATGGCGCCGCTGCCCGCCCCAATTTCGAGGACGCGCAGACGCCGTTCGTCGCTGCGCCGGTCCGCGATCTGGTCGGTCAACGCGCGCCAGACGTGCTGGTTGAGCGAACGGTCGTCGATGGGCTTCTTGGCGGCCAGGTAGCGCAGGAAGGAGAATTCTTCGGTCATGGCTAATCGTCCTCGGTGAGCAGGGATTGGAGGAAGGCGCGGGCGCGGGCCGCACTGTCGGTCCACGTTGGGTGTTGCTCGAAACGGCGACGGGCCGCGTGTCCCATTTGGGTGCGGCGGGCGGGGTTCGTCAACAACGCGATTTTGGCTGCGGCGGCGGCAAGATCGCTCCGGTCCACCAGAAAACCATTGACGCCCTCGTCGATGAGATCGGGGGCGGCGCCGGCGCGGGCGGCGATGACGGGCAAGCCGAAGCTCATAGCTTCGAGGAAGGCGATGCCGAAGCCTTCGAACGAGAGCAGGGCCAGGGCATGGCTGCGGCGCAGCGCTTCGACTACGTCGTCGTCGCTGAGGCGGCCGCGCAGGAGGACGTTGGCGGTCAGGCCAAGTTCGGCGATGTGGCGACGCAGTTGGGCGACGTACCCGGGATCAACGTCGAGGGAGCCGACGATGTCCAGCGTCCAGCTTTGCAAGGGCAGGCGCGCCAGGACGGCCAACAGGTGGTGGATGCCCTTGCGCGGGATGACGGTGCCCAGCGAGAGCAGGCGCAGCGGCGTTTGGGCGCGGCGACGTTCGAGCAGAGCGGCGATGTCCGCGGCGGCGGGCGGGCGCAGGTGATCGGCGGCGGGCAGGGCAACTACGCCGGGGAGCGCTGTCGTCGCCAGCGCGGTGACGGCGCGGCGGGTGCTTTCGCTGTTGTAGATGGCGGCGTCGAGGGTGCGCAGGTAGCGGCGTTCCACCCAGCGATAGAGCGGCATCCACAGCCACGGGTGTTCCTCGTCGGCGCGCAGGTGGTGCATGATCCCCACGATGGGGTAGGTCACCTGTCCGCGTAGCTGTTGGTTGATCCACCAGAGTGAGGGGTGGTTCAACTCGTCTTGCAGCAGCAGATCCACGTCCAGCCCGCGCAGACGACGCAGCAGATCGCGGTCCGCGTTGTCGGCCAGGTGACGCGGGTAGCTGCGCCACGGCAACGAGACGATTTCCACGTCGTCGCCGGCCTGGCGGAAGTGCGCCACGAGTTGGCGGTCATAGAGATAGCCGCCGGAGAGGGTATCGAGTGAGCCGTAGATGAGGAGGGCGATGCGCAGTCCCTAGTCCCTCCTCACGCTGTACGACGCCCACGCAATCTGATTCTCCCAAATCTTCACCGTGAGCGCGGAGATGTTGGGGGCGTTGAGTTGATCGGAGAGCCAGGTGGCGACGATGCGGCAGAAGTGCTCGATGCTGGGATTGAGGCCAGCGAATTCGGGCAGTTCGTTGAGGGTTTTGTCTTTGTATTTGTCTACGACCTGGTGCAGCAGGTCTTCGACGTGGACGATGTCGACGAGGTAGCCGTGTTGATCGAGTTCGGCGCCTTCGAGTTGCAGTTCGAGGCGGTAGTGATGCGAATGCCAGAAGTTCTCCGCGCCCCAGTCGCCCCCAATCAGGAAGTGCTGGGCCACGAAGTCACGTTGAACGGCGAGGGTGTACATGAGCGTGTCCTTTCGGGTGGAGAGCGGGGATTGGGGACTGGGGACTGGGTGGCGTATGTTGGTACGCCAATTGGGATCTATTGGGAACGATGCTGATGATGAAGATGATGAGATGATGGGCGAGCGGTAAGCGGCTACTCGTCGAGATCCATCATCTTCATCATCCCATCATCGCTCGCCCCTAAAACATCCCCACTTCGCCAGCAACATACGCCACCCAATCCCTAGTCCCCAGTCCCCGATCCCCAGTCCCTAATAATCCAATAACACCTGCACACTCTCTTCGGGCCGAGTCGCGATCAGCGAGTACGCGTCTGCGGCGGCGGCGAAGGGGATGCGGTGGGTGATGAGTTGATCGATGGCCAGTTCGCCGAGCAAGGACCAGGCGACGTTGAGGCGACGGGCCTTGTCCCAGCGCCCGGTCAAGGACGGGGTGACGGTGCTCACCTGGCTGCTCTGGATCTGGATGCGGCTGCGGTGAAAGTCGCCGCCCAGGTTGAGCGGGGCGCGCTTGGCGCCGTACCACGAGCCGACGATAACGCGTCCGCTGTAGCCGGCGACGGCGATGGCCTGATCCAATGCGGCGGGATTGCCCGAGAGTTCGTAGACGAGGTCCGCGCCGACGTCGCCCAAAATGGTTTTGATGTCCGCAAGAAATGACGGCGCCACGGGATCGAGGACGGCGGTTGCGCCCAAAGACGCGGCCAATTCGCGCCGCGCGGCAAGCGGATCCACGGCGATGAGCTTGACAAGCGGAAATCGGGCGACTGCGGCCGTGGTCAACAACCCGACGACGCCCAGGCCGAAGATCGCCACGCGTTCTCCGACCAATGGCCGTCCATCCAAAAGAAAATTGACGGCGGTTTCCACGTTGGGCAGCAACGCGGCGGCGTGGATGGGCAAGTCTGCGGGGACGGCGAGCAGGGCGTCGGGGCGGGCGCAGAAGTGGCTTTCGTGTGGGTGGAAGGCGAAGACGCGCCGCCCGCGCCAGGACGGATCGACGTGCGCGCCGGTGTCGATGACTTCGCCGACGCAGGCGTAGCCGTATTTGAACGGGTAGGCGGCGCTGCCCGAAAGGGCAGCGATGCTGCTGTCGGCGGCCATGCCTTCGGGGATCTGGCCGCGGTAGAAGAGCATTTCGGTGCCGGGGCTGATGGCCGAAAGCTGCGTCTGCACCAGCACTTCGTCGGCTTGCGGCGCAGGGACTGGTTCACTGCGCACTTCGACGGAATTGGGCGCGGTGAAGTAGAGCGATTGTCGGTGCGCAGTCATTCGCCGATGGATCCCCAGATGATGGTGTCTTCACCGGCGCGGAAGGTCTGCGGGCGGTGCAGGCGGGGAAGTGTAGCCCGTTGCCGTTGGCGCTGTAGAGTGGCGTGCGCACCGAATGCAGCCCGCCCAACAAAATCGGGGCGATGGTGATGACGGCGACGTGGGCCAGCTTCTGCTGCCAGAGGCTGGTGATGATCTGCGCGCCGCCTTCGACCATGACGCTTTGTACGCCGCGGCGGCCCAGTTCGGCGAAAAGGGCGTCGAGATCGACCTGTCCTTGCGCGGTGGTGGGCAGTTCGAGGATCTGGGCGCGATTGAGCCGCTGGCGCTGTTCGGGCGTGGGTTGCGCTGGCGAGCCAGATCGTGTCATGTTTGCGCAGCAGTTGGGCGTCGGTGGGCAGGCGCAGATGGGAATCGACGACGACGGGCTGCGGATTTTGTCCTTGGGCGAAGCGCACGGTGAGGCTGGGATCGTCGGCGAGGACGGCGCCGATGCCCACGAGGATGGCGTCGTGGGCGGCGCGCAGCGAGTGTGTCCACTGGAGCGATTCGGCGGAACTGATGGCGAACGGTTGGCCGGGCTGCGCCGTGATGGAGCCATCGAGGCTTTGGGCGTAGCTCAGGGTGACCAGGGGCCGTCCTGTGCGCTGGTGATGGTCGGCGGCGCAGGCGCAGCGCGGCGAACAGGTGGGCGTGGGTCACCTGCGGGTGGTCGTCGGTGTGGGCGACGGCCTGTTCGGCATCACCGGTAACATCACTCGGGGCAATGTCTAGCAGGTGGCGCATACGCTCCACTTTGGTTTGCAGGTAGCCGGCGTTTTGGGCATTGGGCGGCGTAACCACGGGGACGCGGTCCACGACGTCGATACCCAGGCGCGTAGCCCTTCGATCTTGGCTGGGTTGTTGGTGAGCAGGCGGATAGAGCGCAGATCGAGATCGGCGATGATGTGGGCGGCGGGCAGGTAGTTGCGTTCGTCGGCCTGGTGACCGAGGAGCAGGTTGGCGTCGACGGTGTCGTAGCCCTCGTCTTGCAGGTTGTAGGCGCGCAGTTTCTGTTCGAGGCCGATGCCGCGGCCTTCCTGGCGCAGGTAGATGATGACGCCGCGCCCGTTTTCGGCGATGGCGCGCATGGCGCTGTGCAGTTGCGGCCCGCAGTCGCAGCGCCGCGAGCCGAGGACGTCGCCGGTGAAGCATTCGGAATGCACCCGCACGAGGACGTTTTCGCCACCGGTCACGTCGCCGTAGACGACGGCGAGGTGTTCCTTGTCGTCGAGGTTGTTGCGGTAGTAGCGCAGCGAAAAGTCACCTTCGGCGGTGGGGATGCGGGCGCTGCTGGTGCAGATGAATTCAACGGCCGCTGTGGTCGCTGCGAAGGCTGTCTCTCTTGTGTCGGGTGTGTTGAACATAGCATGGATCCTGTCTTCGCGGTGCGGAACGATGTGGTGATTGGGCAGGCACGATGTACTCGATGCCATTCATCTGAGCGCGGAGTAAGCACGCGCTCATTCGAGTCCGATTGTTTGGCTTAATGACATTGATGTGGCGTCTGCAAGCTGATAAGGATTGCCCAGGGGGTGGTGGACAATAAAAAACCGAGGACTCCTGCCTGTTTCGGTGAGGAGTCCTCGCGAGTCAGGTACAGACTAAAACGGAAAATGCAGGCTGATTGGATTGGCGCTCAGGGGGGGTATCCAACCCAATCACCAGCCGAAGCGTTCTTCGAGCCACGGATCGCCTTCCATGTGGTAGCCGTGCCGTTCCCAGAAGCCGGGGCGGTCACCCTGCATGAACTCGAAGCCGCGGATCCACTTTGCGCTCTTCCAGAAGTACTTCTTGGGTACGAGCAGGCGCATAGGGTAGCCGTGATCCGGCTCCAGCGCTTCGCCTTCGTAGAGATAGGCGAGCATGGTGTCGTCGTCGTCGAGGATGTCGAGGCTGACGTTGGTGGTGTAGCCCTGTTCGCAGTGGACCATGACGTGTGTGGCTTCAGGCTTGACGCCGAGTTGGGCGATGAACTGCCGCCAGGGGATGCCCGTCCACGTGGTGTCGAGCTTGCTCCAGCGGGTGACACAGTGGATGTCCACGGTCTGTTGGTTGGTGGGCATGTCCATGAGATCCTGCCAGGAGAAGCGTTTTTCCGCGTCCACGAGGCCGAAGATACGCAGATCCCAGTTCTTGAGATCTTGGTAATGCGGCGTGCTGCCGTAGGTGAGCACCGGGAAGCGATCTGTGAGGAACTGGCCGGGCGGCACGCGCTCGTCCTGGTTCTCGCCGGGGACGTTCTTGACTCGCTTCAGTCGCTCGACCTTCTTGAATGGGTTTTCGAGACGCATACGATGATTTCCTTGACGCAAAGATTTGGACACGGATTTGCAGGATTTTCAGGACGTTCGGCAAATGATTGACAAACGTTCGTGTCGAAAGTGTAGGGAGTTTTCGGGTGCGGTGCGGTAAGAAATCATCAGGGAAAATTGATCCGCAGATTGAAGGGATTTCAATCTGTGGATCAATTTCTGCTTTGTCTTCGTGTACCGTGATCTGGCTTATGGTGTGAAGCGTTTGAGGATCAAAGATGCGTTCTGCCCGCCCATGCCGAATCCGTTGCACAGCGCGGCGTGGATCGACTGTGTCCGCGCCGCCGGTAACGTAGTCGAGGTCGCATTCGGGATCGGGCGTGGTGTAGTTGATCGTGGGGACGATGGTCTCTTCTTGCATAGCCTTGACGAGGACGGCGGCGCTCTGCGCGCCCGCCGCGCCCATCGCATGGCCGATCATGCTCTTGATGCTGGTGACCGGGATGCTGTAGGCCATTTCGCCGAAGATGCGTTTGATGGCGGCGCTTTCCATGCTGTCGTTGAGCTGGGTGCCGGTGCCGTGGGCCACGATCCAACTGAAATCGGCGCTGCTGAGTCCACTTTCGTCGAGGGCGAGTTGCATGGCGTTGGCCGCACCTTCGCCGCTGGGATCGGGCGCGGTGGCGTCGTAGGCGTCTTCGGTGATGCCGTAGCTGGCGAATTCGGCCAGGATGGTTGCGCCGCGAGCCTGGGCGTGTTCCAACGCTTCGAGGACGAGTATGCCCGCGCCTTCGGCCACCACCATGCCGTCACGGTCTGCGCTGAAGGGGCGACAGGCGTGCTCGGGATCGGCGTTGTTGGTGCTGGCCGCGCCCAGGCGGCTGAAAGTGGCGACGACGAGTGGCGTGAGGTAGCCTTCGGCGCCGCCCGCGATCATCACGTCCGCGGCGCCGTATTGGATGCGGCGCGCCGCCTCGCCGATGGCGACGATGCCGGTGGCGCAAGCCGCGACCGGACAGTTGGTCGGTCCTTTTGCGCCGAGGCGGATGGCGACCTGGGTGGGGCCGCCGCTGGCGAGCGCCCCCAGGAGCAGGGCGGGGTTGAAACGTTTGGGGCCTTTGGTTTCGTGGAGAATGGTCTGTTCTTCCACGATCTCCCAGCCGCCGAAAGCCAGCCCCACTTCCACGCCCACGCGGTAGGGGTTGGTCTCGTCCATTTTCAGGCCGGCCATGTCCACGGCGTCTTGCGAGGCTTTGAGCGCGAATTGAGCGCCGCGGCTGATCCGGCGCGATTCCTTGCGATCCAGGTAGCGGCTGGGGTCCCAATCTTCGACGTTGGCGGCGAATTGGGTGGGGTATTCGCTCATGTCGTGCCCCGTCATCGGGCGCGCTCCCGACTTGCCCGCCACCATCGCCTGCCAGGACGTTTCTAAATCGTGGCCGAGCGATGTGATCAGCCCAACGCCAGTCACCACCACCCGGCGCGGTGTGTGTCCATTCGTATTGGCAGTCATAACACTTCCTGTCTATCTCTCCGGGATATCAAAAAATAACCGGCACGCCACCGCAGGAACATCGCAGCAACAGTGCCGGGATCCAATCGTCCGGGTAGTATAACACGCGTGGGGGGAAAACGTCGCGGGGGTTGGGGACTGGGGATCGGGGACTGGGGATCGGGTAATGCAAGTTGACGAGGTGATAGGATGGGGGTGTTGAAGGGCCGATGATGAGGATGATGAGATGATGTTTGTCACGCACCATCATCTCATCATCCTCATCATCTTTCCATCAAAAAATGCTCCCACCGCACGTCAACAAACCCCACCCAGTCCCCAGTCCCTACCGCATCGTCAACGCCATCACGGCTTTCTGCGCGTGGAGGCGGTTTTCGGCTTCGTCGTAGACGACGGAGTTGGGGCCGTCGATGACGCCGTCGGTGACTTCGATGTTGCGGTCGGCGGGGAGGCAGTGCATGTAGATGGCGTCGGACTTGGCCAGGGACATGCGGCGCTCGTCGGTGATCCAGTCGGTGTACTGGCTGCCGATACGGGCGCTTTCGGCGTTGTCAGAGGTGGTGAGCAGCGCGCCCCAGCTCTTGGGGTAGACGATGTCGGCGTCGACGAAACCGGCGTCGAAGTCGTCGAGGATCTCGAAGCTGCCACCATGCTTCTTCACGTTGTCCTTGGCCTGCTGCACGATGTCGGGCATGAGTTTGTATTCCGGCGGATGGGTCAAGCGCACATTCATGCCGAAGCGCGACATTTGCAGGATTAGGCTCTGCGGCACCGAGATCGGCTTCTGGTAGCTGCTGGCGTAGGCCCAACTCACGTTGATCGTCTTGCCCCGTGGATCGCCTACCTTCTCAAAGATCGTCATCAGGTCGGCCAGGATCTGGAACGGGTGGTAGACATCGCACTGCATATTGAGGACAGGCACGCGGCTGGCCTGGGCTACTTCGTTGATGTACTGGTTGCCGAAGTCCCAATCACATTGGCGGATGGCGATGCCGTCGTAGTAACGGCCGTAGATCTCGCCGATCTCTTTGGCGGTGTCGCCGTGGCTGATCTGGGTGGTGGTGGAGTCGATGAAGGCAGCGTGTCCTCCCAGTTGCGCCATGCCCACCTCGAAGCTGGAGCGGGTGCGCGTGCTAGTGAAGAAGAAGAGCAGCGCCAGCGTCTTCTGATCGAGGATGGGGTGCTTGATCCCCAGCGCTCGGTCGCGCTTGAGCTTGAACGCCACATCGAGAACAGTCTCGATCTCTTCTTTGCTGAAGTCCATGTCGCTGATGAAGTCGCGACCGCGTAAGTCGGTTTGCATGGTTTGAATCTCCTGATGTCGAGTGTTTTGGGAAAACGTAATGCGTAATGCGTAATGCGCAATTCGTCTACAACGAGGTCTCCTCAGATGCGAGACGCGCTGTCTACCAATTACGGATTACACATTACGCATTATTTCACAATTTTCGTCCCCGTCTCTCCGCGCAACGCCCGCTCCAAATTCTCCGGGTTGGTGATGAGGGCGAAGACTTCGGGGTTTTCGCTCTGTTCGACGAAGTCGATACAGGCTTCGATCTTGGGCTTCATGCTGCCGGGGGCGAAGTGGCCCTCGGCCATGTACTGTTTGGCCTCGGCCACAGTCATTTGCGGCAGCCACTGCTGGTTGGGCTTGCCGAAGTGGATTGCCACCTGTTCCACGCCGGTGCTGATGAGGAATAGTTCGGCGTCGAGTTGACGGGCGAGCAGGCTACTGGCGCGATCTTTGTCGATGACGGCGTTGATGCCGCGCAATTCGCCTTTGCTGTTGCGCACGACGGGGATGCCGCCGCCGCCGCACGCCACCACAATCCAGCCCATAGACACCGCTTGCTGGATCGCTTCCAGTTCCACGATCTCCTGTGGCTGAGGAGATGCTACCACGCGTCGCCAGCCGCGCCCGGCGTCCTCGACCACGCGCCAGCCCGTCGCTTCAAACTGGCGCGCCAACGGCTCATCCAGAAAGCCGCCGATGGGTTTTGTGGGATTCTGAAAGGCAGGGTCGTCGGTTTCAACTCGTACCTGGGTGACGAACGAAATACATTGTCTTGGCACATGGCGATCGTAGAATTCGTTGTTGAGCGCCTGTTGTAACATATAACCGATGGCGCCCTGTGTGTCGGCCACGATCAGGCTGAGCGGCGTCATGTGGACCTCGTGAGCGGCCAGTTCGTTGCGACGCAGAATGAAGCCCACCTGTGGCCCATTGCCGTGGGTCACCACCACCAGCCAGCCCATCTGCACCATCTCCGCGATGTGACTGACTGTCTCGCGGATGGCATCCCACTGGTGTGGCACTTCGGGATGGGTGTTGTCTTTGATCAATGAGTTGCCGCCGATGGCGACGACAGCCAACCTGGCCGGTGTTTCCATATTGGGTTCTTTCTTGCCACAAGGGGGCCTGAGAATCACGAACAGCCTTACAGGTTCCTATCTTGCATTCAATAACGGGGACTGGTATGCTCATGTTAAGAGAGTTCACCCCCGACGAGTCCATTTACAACAACCTTTGTACCTGAACGGAAGCCAATATGCCGCCAGCTTCGCAACCCATCTTTGTGATCTCTGGTACGCACGGCTCGGGGAAATCCACCGTCGCTGCCGCCCTGATGCAGCACTTCGAGTTCGGCATTCACATTGCCGTCGACGATGTGCGCCGTTGGGTGGTGTCTGGTTTCGCCGACGCTGTACCCGACGATGCAGCAGAAACAGGACGTCAATTTCGCCTTGCCCGCTGGTCTGCTTTGCAGACAGCCACGATTTATGCCGAAGCCGGCTTTGCTGTTGCCCTGGACGATGCCGTGGCAGAGGGTATCTTCCAACGACAATATCAGCAGTTGTTACACGGTTATCCGATCCGCAAAGTACTGCTTGCCCCACCACTGCCTGTGATCCAGGCTCGCCTCGCCGAATTGGGTATCAAACAGACCAAAGCCTGGCAGGATCACGTCCGCTCGCTGTACCAGGAACTGAGCAAAACCAACCGCACCGGCGACAAGTGGCTGATCCTCGACAACAGCGATCTCAGCGTTGAGGATACTGTGGCGCAGATCCTCGACAAGATGAAGATATAGGTGATTGGTGATTAGGGATGGGTGACTGGGGAGAGATGAGATCTGCCTCTGCCCCAATCACCAATCACCCATCCCTAATCACCTACCCCCAACCAGCGCAGGCAACACCGCATAAAACTCCGTCGCCTTCACCACATCATCCAACACAACACTATCCATCACCGTGTGCGCGGTGACCTCGTCGCCCGGCGCAAAGCCGATGGACGGAATGCCCGCCTTCCCCGCCCAATAGATGCCGTTTGTGCTGAAATTCCACTTACCGGTGGGCGCTTCGGGCAGCCCGATCAGTTGACGCGCCTGCTGACCTGCCGCCACCAGCGGGTGATCCTCGTTGAGCGCCCACGCCGGGAAGTACTTTTCCACCGGGAAGACGAAACCGGTGTAGCTGGGTTCATCGTAGAAGAGCATCTCCACGCTCACATCGCCGTTCTCGCGGTACTGCTCAGGGATCAGATCACGCACCTGTTGGATCACCTCTTCTACACCCTCGCCAAAGGTGACGCGGCGGTCGATGTAGACGGTGCATTCGTTGGGGACGGCGTTGATGCTGGGCGTCTGCACGGTGATGTCCGTAGCCGTGATCTTGCCGTGACCGAGGAATTCGTGATCGCCCAGTTCCGGCTCCAACTTGCTGATGGCCTCGATGACGGGCAACACCTTGTAGATGGCGTTGTCGCCCAGGTGATTGCTGGCGGCGTGGGCACTTTTGCCCTTGGACACCAGCTTCATCTCCACACGTCCTTTGTGGCCGCGGTAGACCTGCATCTTCGTCGGCTCGCCAATGACGACGAAATCGGGCTTGATCCCCTCGTGTTCCACAAAAGCGTGACAGGCGATGCCGTCGCACCACTCTTCCATGTTGCCAAAGTAGTAAGCTGTCCAGCCGTCGAGCAGGCCCAGGCGCTTGGCGATGGCCATGCCGTAGATCATGCCGGGCGTGCTGGCCTTTTCGTCGCAGGTGCCACGGGCGTAGAAGACGCCGTCTTCGATCTTGCCCTGGAATGGATCCCACTCCCATTCACTCGGATCACCGATGCCTACGGTGTCGATGTGGCTGTCGAAGACGATGACGCGCGGCCCGTCACCAATGCGGCCCACCGTGTTGCCCATGCTGTCGAACCGTACTTCGTCGAAGCCCAGTTTCTTCATTTCGGCCTGGATGCGCTCGCCCACCTCGCCGATCTGCGAGTCCATGGACGGAATGGCGACGATCTCACGCAAGAAGGTGATGATCTCGTCGCGGTGGCTTTCCACCGCCGCCTGTACGGCGGAGACGTCGAGTTGTGACATGATACCTTTCCTTATTCGCGAAGTTTGCGGATGACGTGGAAATCAAAAATCTGCGGCAAATAGTAGTTGCGGGAATAGAAACAGGGCGTTCCAGCCCCGGTGAAGACCGTCTGCTCAATGAAAAAGAGCGGTGTCTGCGCGTCGACATCCAGGGCAGCGCAGATCTCCTCGCTCCCGTGGACAGGCGCAATGTGTGCCACGCCATAGCCCAGATCGAAGAAGGCGCGATGCTGTAGAAGCCCGTCCAACAAAGACATATCCCATGCCGCCGCCGTACTTTCGTCCACCACCCCCGTTGGTACAACTTCGAGCAAATACGCCACTGGGCTGTCGGCAACTACATAGGTGCTGGCAAGCACGGTCAACGGCGCGCCCTCTTTGAGGTTAAGCCGCTGCGCCGCTTTGGGCAGCGCCCGTTCGCTGCGCACCTGCCGCTGCCGGAGGATCGGCGTCAGTTGGCGGCTTTGCAGCAGCATCTCGATGGATTCCAGCGTCTCCAATCCGCTGTCGATGTAAAGCGGACGGGGGTTGACGAAAGTGCCTACCCCCTGCCGGCGGCTGATGATGCCCTGTTGCTCGAAGCTGCGCAATGCCTCACGCAGCGTGGCGCGGCTCACCCCGATCTGCGCCGCCAACTCCGGCTCCGGTGGCAGCTTGTCCCCAGGACGGTAGCCGCCGGTATCGAGCAGCGCACGCAGCGTCTCCTCGACCTGAATGTAGCGCGGAACCCTGGTTTCCTCACTTGCAGTCGTCATGGACGAGACTCACACCAATCCATCAATTGTCAGACAATATTGTCAGACAAATTATAGAGAGCGCGGTAGGGAGATGTCAATTGGGGATTAGAGACTGCAAGGGAGAATCTTCCGATATCAAAGGCAGGTCGACGCGGGCACGGCGGCGGCTGGATTCGTAGGTGCCGTAGATCAATTCGGTGGCGCGCAGGGCGCGGCGACCGGCCAGTTCGGGTTCACGGCCATGCTTGAGCGCGTCGACGAGATCGACCACGCCGTCCTGCACCCAGGTGAGGTCGCTGCGGCCGGTGTCCACGGCAATGGAACGCGGTTCGCTGTCTCCTTTGGCCCAGATACGCAGGGGATCTTCGCGGTTGTTCTTGACTTCGATGGTCCCATCTGTGCCGATGAGTTTGTTGCTCAGCGGCGGCGCGCCGTGACCAGTGATCATCAGCCCGAAGACGTCGTTGGTGTAGTGGAAGTAGCTCAGCCCCTGTCCTTCGTGGGGCAGGCCGAAGACGGTGGACCCATCGCGCACGTCGATCTGGCCGATCACCCAATCCGCCGGCGTCTCGTCGTTGTAGAAAAAGAGCATGTCGAACCAGTGGGTACCCCAGTCGCACAGGTTGGGGCAGGTGCCTTCAAGCCGCTGCAAGTACCCAATGGCGCCGGTGTGCAGCAGATCCCGCGCCGCCCGAAATTGGGGACCAAAACGGCGCTGGTGGTTAAAGGTCAACTGTACGCCGTTGGCCTCGCACACTTCGACCATCCGTTTGGCCTCGCCAAAGGTGGGGGCCATGGGCTTTTCGCTGTGAACGGCCTTCACCCCTGCCTGCGCCGCCGCGATCACCATTTCGGCGTGCAGATGCGGCCATGTACACACGCTGACGATGTCCAGCCCTTCCTTTTCCAGCATCTCGTGGTAGTCGGCGTAGAGGGTTTCGCCGCCGTGTTTTTCCTGAAAGGCGCGGGCGTTGTCGAGATTGATGTCGGCCAGCGCCACGATCTCGGCGTCGGGCGACGCTTTGTATCCTTCCGCATGCCAATGAGACATACCAAAACCAGTCGCACCGTCTGATTTCCACGGGCGACCGCAGCCGATGATGCCGATGCGATAGGGGGTCATGGTGGGGTGTCCTTTCTCGTGATGCGTGGATGCGTAATTCGTGATGCGTAATGCGTAATTGGTTGACAACGCCGACCGCATTTGAGCCGACGACATCGTAGACGAATTACGCATTACGCGTTACGTCTATTCAAATACCAATCGACCGCAAGTACGCTCTGCTCATCCGCGCGCTTTCATACGCCGTCTCCTGCTGCGTCACGTCGGTTTCGACGATGAGCCAGCCGTCAAAGCCGGCCTTGTCGAGGATGTCGAAGACGGTGGGGAAGTCGACGAAGCCGAGTCCCAATTCGGTGAAGACGCCGTTGTCGGAGAACTGGCCGTAGTCCCATTCGGCGGCGACGCCCTGCGCGAGGACGTTGGGATCGATGTCCTTAATGTGCATGGTGAGAATGCGGTCGGCGTAGTCGCGGCAGAAGGAGACAACGTCGACGCCGGCCCACGCCAGGTGACCGGTGTCCGGCCCCATGAAGACGAGATCGGGATCGAGCAGGGCAAAGAGACGATCCACCTCTTCCCCTGTCTCGATGACGGTGCCGACGTGGTTGTGGAAGCAACTGCGTACCCCCGACGCCAGCGTGATTTCACCGACGCGGTTGAGCGTGTCGGCGAATTGACGGAACTGCGCGTCGGAAAGCGCGTCACCAGGCTTGACATGGCCGGCCACCTGGCGGCGGGTCAACCCACGTGGGGTCACCCAGTTGAAGCCCGACGCCGCCACGTAAAGTTCGGTGCAGCCGACGGCCTTGGCGAACCTGGCGTAGTCTTTCGCCCGCGCCAGGATCGAATCGGCCTGCGCCGCGTCCCAGAAATCACCGCTCAGGTAGCCCGGCGCAGGCGACAGCCCATGCGCGGCGTACAGGTGAACGAGATCCTGCGCCGTCCGTCCTTCGCGAGGCGCGGCGGGCGCGCCGTCGTAGCCGGCTGTGGCAATCTCCGCCAGCACCGTCTCTTCGGGTACATTCTTCCACGTAGTTGGCCGCAGCCGATGGGGAGGGGTGACATGGGTGTTGTCTCCTTGTGAGGTGGGTGATGCGTAATTCGTAATGCGTAATTCGTTGACGAAACTCTTCGCCAATTGGGACGAATCTCGCTAGACCAATTACGCATTACGAATTACGCATCATTCTTCAACGCGCTCTGATCCGTGCGCCAAGACTTCTCAGTTTTTCGTCGATCTGCTGATACCCGCGGTCGATCTGCTGGATGTTGCCGATGCGGGTGACGCCGTCGGCAGCAAGCGGCGAGGACAAGCGCCATGCCGCATGCGGATGTCGGGGCTGGTGACGTGCTGCCCACTGGAGCGCTTTGGGGCCGACGACGACAGCGCGGTGCGGATCGCATAGAATGATCTGCGCGCCCATCGACACGAGCTTGTCCACGAAGAAGAGGCGGCCATCGTACATCTTCTCGTGGATCAGCACCGTCCCCCTTGGCCTGGGTGGCGGTGACCAAGGCGATGCTCATGAGATCGGGGGGGAAGGCGGGCCAGGGCTGATCATCGATCTTGGGGACGGCGCCACCGAAGTCGGCGGCGATGCAAAGATCCTGCTCACCGTCTACCACCAGGGCAAAACCGCTGCCGTTTGTGGCCTTGGGATCATGCTCCACTCGCATCCGTACGCCCAACCTGTCCACAAAAACCATCTCCATCATGCGCAGGTGATCGGGGACGATGCCTTCGATGCGCAGCTCGCCCGGCGTGATGGCGCCCAGGCCGATGTAGCTACCGATCTCAACGTAATCGGGGCCGACGGTGAACTCGGCGCCGTGGAGCTTTTCCTGCCCCTGGATCACCAGCGTGTTGCTGCCGATGCCCTGAATGGGGCAGCCCATTGCCACCAACAGGTGACAGAGATCCTGCACGTGGGGTTCGCTGGCGGCGTTGCGCAGGATGGTGGTGCCGCGAGCCAATGCAGCGGCCATCAGCGCATTTTCGGTAGCGGTGACAGATTGCTCGTCGAGCAGAATATCTTTGCCGCGCAGGCCGTTGGGTGCGTCCAATTGAAAGTGATGGTTGCGCTCGAAGCTGGCGCCCAATGATCGGAAGACGTGGAGGTGCGTGTCGATGCGCTTGGCTGCCCGATATCGTCGCCGCTTTACAGTGGTCTTAACAGCAAAGTGACCACAGCGCGCCAACAGCGGCCCCATCAGCGTCAACGATCCGCGGATCTGCGAGAACGAACGCGAATCAGGCTCCGAAGTATGTAGATTGCGGGCGCACAGCATAACAGTGCTGCCGCTACGCTGCACATCGACGCCCAATCCACGCAGTAGATCGAGGACAGTTTCTACGTCTCCGATTTCGGGCATGTTGTGCAGCGTGATGGGATCGTCGGTGAGCAGACATGCTTCGGCCAGAGGCATAGCAGCATTTTTATTGCCGCTGGGTACCACCGTACCCGCCAATGGATGACCGCCCTCAATCGCGAAATGAGACATTGATTACTCCTGTGGGTGTCAATCGTGGGTGGGAGCCGACTTACAAAGATGTGTTTTTCACGCCGATGATACTGCGCCAACGCCGCTGTTTGCAGCGAAGTTCCAAACACCAATGCACATCCGGCTCAGCCGGAATTTTAGCCTTGGCAGGATTGTCCCGTCAATTGTCGGCGCGGGAACACCCGTTCTACACACTTACCCCACAAACTTCGCTTTTTGTGCGATTTTGTGTTAAAATTTTCTAGTTGGCCTACACAACTCAGTGTCTTTCTTTGGCTTCAGGTGTTGCGCGCTGCCCGGGCAATTATTTTCCCAAGCATGGCGGCAGGAAAAGCGCTTGAACCTGATGTAGATACCCTTGTGCTCTATTTGTGTATGCACTTTGATGTATTCACTTTAGATGTATTCACTTTGATGTGAGGTTTTCGTGGGAATCGTTGAAAGCTTATCGGCTGGTTATCGGGTCTTGACACGGCGCATGGAATTGTTGGTCATTCCACTGCTATTGGACGCTTTGCTTTGGCTGGCGCCACGCATCAGCATTGAGCCATTGCTGTTGCAGTTGGCGGATCTTTATCGAAGCATGGGCAGCGACTTGAGCGAGAGCAGCGGCGATCTGGCGGCGCTCACCAGCCAGATGACAGATCTGCTCACCACAGCAGGCACATCGTCTAATCTGTTGCAGTTTCTCGTGAACGGGGCGCTTTTCCACGTACCCAGCCTGATGGTGAACGCGCCCATGCTCAAAGACGCACAACATAGCATCCAGATCGAGTCTGCCGGTGCAGCCGGCATACTGGGTTTGGGGTTCAGCATCACCGGTGTGTTGATCGGCGTTCTGTACATGAACCTGTTGGCGCAGGCATTGCCGTTGGGCGAGGGCCACAAGATGTTGTCTCCAGTGGAACTGGGCCTACAGGTGCTGCGCCATTGGCTGCGGACGCTTCTGTTTGTCATCGGTTTCATCCTGGCAATGCTGATCGTTTACATACCGATCTCGATCCTGGCCACGCTGTTGATGGTGCTCAGCCCTGCCCTGGGCGGTGCGGCCATGCTGCTCCTGAGCGGACTTTCGCTGGTGGTACTCTTCTACCTGTATTTTGTCACCGTGGGCCTGGTGCTCGATGATCTTTCGATCTCACAGGCCGTGGTACGCAGTGTAACACTGACGCGTCACAATTTTTGGACGACGGTTGGTTTCATCCTGGTGACAATGATCATCTCGCTGGGGATTGGGCTGCTCATCAGTCAACTGGCGGTGAGTGGGCCAATTGGCTCGGTGATTGCTGCATTGTTGAACGCTTTTATCGGCACAGGCATGGTCCTGGCCTTGTTGGTCTTCTATCGAACTCGTCTACTCGCCACCATCGGCGAACCGACGACGCCGGGCAGTCTGTGAGTGTAGGATATTCATACGAATACTCTTTGCGACGATATAGCACATTGAATTGGTGATTTCGTCGGCAAGAGACGGAGGCATTCAGTGGCAAACGGGAAACGCAATCAAGATTTTGTGTACGAAGCAGAACAGATCCAAGTGCTGGAAGGGCTGGAAGCGGTACGCCGCCGCCCTGGCATGTACATCGGCGGCACCGACGCCAAGGCGCTGCACCACATGGTCTACGAAGTGGTGGACAACGCCATCGACGAAGCCATGCAAGGGCGTTGTGATCGCATCACAATCACCATTCACAAAGACGACAGCGTGAGCGTGAGCGACAACGGCGCCGGTATTCCGGTAGGCATCCAACAGCAGACCGGCCTCCCGGCCTCCACGGTGGTGATGACCAAGCTACACGCCGGCGGTAAGTTCGGCGGCGGCGGCTACAAAGTCTCCGGTGGTCTGCATGGCGTCGGCGTCAGCGCGGTGAATGCCCTGAGCACGTGGATGGAAAGCACTGTCAAGCGCAATGGCAAGATTCACCGTCAACGATTCGAGCGCGGTGTACCGGTGACCGACGTAGAGGTGATCGGCGAATGCGATCCCAACGACACCGGCACCACACAGCGATTCCTGCGCGACGACACCATCTTCCAGGTGCTTAGCTACGATTGGCAGACATTGGTCACTCGCCTGCGCGAGATGGCGTTCTTGACACGCGGCGTCGATTTCTGCTTTGTGGATGAACGTGAGGATCTGCCGCGTGAAATCAACTTCCACTTCGAGGGCGGCGTACAATCGTTCGTGCGCTACCTGAACAAGAACCGAGAAGTGCTGCACACACCGATCTACGTGGACCGCGAGATCGAAACCACACAGGTAGAAGCGGCGATCCAATACACCGATGGCTACAACGAATCGGTCTTTGCCTTTGCCAACACCATCAACACGCCGGATGGCGGCACGCACCTCACCGGTCTACGCGCGGCGCTCACCCGCCAGATCAACGACTATGCGCGCAAACAGGGCTTTTTGAAGGACAACGATCCCAACTTCACCGGTGACGATACACGACAAGGCATGACGGCCATCGTCAGTGTGAAGGTGCTGGAGCCACAATTCGAGGGGCAGAACAAGCTGAAGCTCCTCAACAATGAAGTGCGCTACCACGTGGAGCAGGCCATCGCCGAATCTGTGGGCGAATGGATGGAGCAGAACCCGCGCGACGCACGTCGGGTACTTGAGAAGTGTCAGACGGCCTATCGGGCGCGCGAAGCGGCGCGCAAAGCACGCGATCTCGTCATCCGCAAGAGCGCGCTGGAAAGCCTGACGCTGCCCGGCAAACTGGCCGACTGCTCCAGCCGCGATCCCCTGGAAAGCGAACTCTACATCGTCGAGGGCGACAGCGCCGGTGGCTCGGCCAAGCAGGGCCGCGACCGCCGCTTCCAGGCCATCCTGCCCCTGCGCGGCAAGATCCTCAACGTAGAGAAGACCAGCCTGGACAAGGCGTTGGGCAACAAGGAAATCCAGGCGCTGATCACGGCGCTGGGTACCGGCATCGGTGACGATTTCACCGTAGAGAACCTGCGCTACAACCGCATCATCATTATGACAGACGCCGACGTCGACGGCGCACACATTCGCACCCTCTTGCTCACGCTCTTCTTCCGCTACATGGAGCCGCTGGTAGAGAACGGTCACCTCTACCTGGCGCAGCCGCCGCTCTACCGTGTCCAGGTGACGGAGCGCACCAACGGCAAGTCAAAGCGCGATTCGCGCTACGTCTACAACGACAATGCCCTGGTCAAATTGCGCAAGGACATCGGCAACGAGAACGTCAAACTCGAACAGCGCTACAAAGGTCTGGGCGAAATGAACCCGGAACAGCTCTGGGAAACAACCATGAACCCCGAAAACCGCACGCTGTTGCAGGTGTCGGTAGACGATGCAGCCGAAGCGGATCGCACGTTCGACATGCTCATGGGGAGCAGCGTGCCGCCGCGGCGCCGCTTCATCCAGACCCATGCACACGAGGTGAGGAATCTGGACGTGTAATTTGCTCCGTAGTTGCATCACAAACGAAAAAACGGGCGCCGCTGTTGCGGCGCCCGTTTTTTGCTTGTGTGTAGTTTTAGTTGACAGACAACGTAGCAGAGCGTTCGGCAACATCGTGCTTGGCAAGTTTGGTCACCGGCTCAGGGGTATGTCCATTCACCTTACCGTTGCCATTCCCATTGCGGTAGCCGTTGTCCACCACGGGCTGGGCTTGAATCTCGGTGCGGAAGTGGCTTACCTGTTCGAGCAGTTGTTGGGCCATGTAGGCCAACTGCGCTGCGGAAGCCACGGTCTCTTCCACCTGGGCGCTCACTTCTTCTGTGGCGGCGCTGACTTCTTCGGCGGCGGCGCTGTTTTCTTCGGATACGGCGGACACATCTTCCACAGACTGCATCACCTCGTCGGTGCTGCCGGCCAGTTGTTCGGACGCAGCGCTGTTGCTGGCGACCACAGATGAGACCTGCTCCATCAAATCTTGCAGTTCATGGTTGCCCGCGTTCATGTCCACCACGGCCTGGCCCAACTGCTGGATCTGCGCCTGCACCTGTGTCACCGCGGCCTGGATGCGCATGAGCACCTGTTCGGTTTCGCCGGCCAGGTTCAAGCCCTGGTCTACCTCCTGGCGGCTCTCGTCCATGGCGGTGACGGCCTGGGTGGCGGTGGATTGCACGGCCTTGACGATGCCGGTGATCTCGCCGGCAGCGCGCCCGGCCTGTTCGGCCAGCTTGCGCACTTCGTCGGCCACCACGGCGAACCCCTTGCCGTGTTCGCCGGCGCGGGCCGCTTCGATGGCGGCGTTGAGCGCCAGCAAGTTCGTGCGTTCGGCGATCTCGTCGATGGTCTGCACGATGGTGCCGATCTCCTGGCTACGGCTGCTCATTTCTACCACACGGTCCGCTACATTCTTGGTCTTGGTGGCGATGGTGCGCATGCCGTTGATGGTCTTGTTGACGGTGCTGACGCCGTCTTCTGTGGCGTTGCCTGTTTCGCTGACAGCGGAGCGGCTTTCTTCGGTGGCGGCCTGCACCTGCTGAATCGCCACCACCAGGCGTCCCTGCAAAGTGCGGTTCATCATGTCCACGCTGCTGGATTGCTGGCGAGCGCCCTCGGCAATGCTGAGGATCGACTGTGTCTGTTGTTCGATGATGCGCCGTGTGCCTTCCAAGCTATGGCTCTGCTGCGTGTTGGCCTCGGCCACCTGGCTGATCGTCATTGCGATCTGCTGTGTAGCCTGGCCTGTCTGCCCGCTGGCTTCGTTCAACTGTTCACTGGCGCCGGTGACACTCTCGGCGCTGTGACGGACATTGCGGATCAGGTTGCGCAGATTGCCCGACATCTCGACAAAAGCCTGCCCTGTCACCTGAAGCCTGTCGATGATCGTGTTGAACGATTCGGCCATAGCGCCCACTTCGTCGCGGGTGGCGATCGTGAGTGGCTGCACATCCATCTCCACCTTGCGCTCCGAAAGATCGCCCTGTGCCATCAGTTCGATTTCAGCGGCCAAATTGGTCAGATCGACTTCGGCGATCTGCTTTGAGGCATCGACGACCAACTGCAACGGTTTGGTGATGCTGCGAGAGATGGCCCAACCCAGCCCCAGACCGAAGACCACAGCCACCGACATGATGACGATCAACACCCACAGCGTCTGAGAGACCAGCGACTGTGAGTTGTCGGCCTGAGCAGCGAAGTCCACGGCCACGCTGTCCGACATAGCCGACGCATCGACACGCACTTGCGGCCCGAGGACGTCGAGTTGATCCGCTACCAGGCTGTTCTGGGCTGCGTAGTCTTCGCGCAGGCTGTCGAAGCCATTCTTGTACGATTCGATAGCCACCAGCGCCTCTTCGGCCAGGCGGCGCTGTGCCGGGGTCTTCAGTTCAGCTTGCGCACGTTCGTAGGCTGTGATTGCCTCGTCGTAGCGCTGATTGAACATGGTGATCCATTGCTCGTCACCTTCCTGCAAATACTTGAAGGCATTGAAACGCATCAACAGGAGCGCCGCCTGGATGTCGCCTGAATGCTGAACGGCCGACAGATTCTCAGCGTCAAAAGCATCATTGCGGAGTTCACGCAGCTTTTCTTCTGCCAACGGCCCCTGGACGTCGAGGATGCCGGTCACCACCTGCTCACGTGCCACGATCAGATCTACGAGTTCGCTGAAAACGGCTTCACGTACTGATCGACGTCGGCATGGTTTTTCCAGAATGGCGACCCGCTCCGGCTAGTAATGGCGAGACTTGCAGCATCAAGCGTCTCCTGCAAAGTGCTGATTTCCTCGTCGTACCGATTCAGGTAGCTCTCCTGCGGATCGCGGATGTACTTGTTCGCGTAGAAGCGGGTTAGCAGGATCTCGTCAACCAACGATTCAGAGATCCGCTGATCCTCAGCCAGATTCGTTGCCAAGTCGGTGACAGTGCCATTGATCTGGTTCAATCGAACCAATGCCACGCCACCCACGATGGCCATCAGTAAAAGTGCAATCACATAACCGGCGATAATTTTCACACCAACTCGAAGATTTCCAAATAGAGACATCATGACACTCCCTTGTGCTTACGATGAACTTAACAATGCTGTATCCTTATTTTCGACATAACTTGCCTGTACGCACATACGCAAATAGTCTTACTATGAGCTTACGAAGACAGCAACACCATTACACAGGCTTGCCAAAGCAAAAACGGCAAAAAAGATACCGGCGCCGAAGCGCCGGTGTGCAATTGATTGAGAGAGAATCGAAGACTTGTTGGATCAGTGGAGCAATGGGGAGCGGAAGTGCTGTGCAAGCGTAGCGATGCGCAGGCTCAGATCTACCGGTGATCCGGTGTGATTGGCCAAATTCGCTTCGATGACCGCCTTGGGCATGAAGTAGGCAAAACTACTTTCGCGATTCTGCGCCAAGACAGCGCCGCCGTGTGTGCGTACCACGCGGGAGCCGTCGAGGCCATCTTCGCCCAGCCCAGTGAGTACCACGGCAGCCAGGCGACTGCGATAGAGTGGCGCAAGGGTACTGAAGGTGATGTCCGCGGCGGGCTTGACGGACTTCACACGCGGGGCATCGAGCAATTGCACCACGCCATGCACAGTGAAAGAGAGATGAAACCCACCGGGCGCCACCAGAAACTCGCCCTGAGAGATCAGATCGCCATCGCGAGCCTCACGCACCGAGTAATGTGAAATCTGATTGAGGTTCTCGCTGAGCATACGTGTAAAACCGGGCGCCATGTGCTGTACAATCGCGCCGCCAATAGGCAAGTTAGGCGGCAATGATGAAAAAAACTGGCGCAGCGCCTCTGGTCCCCCGGCAGAACTGGCCACAACCACAGGCATATCTGTTAAGGCAAGCGCACGAACCGGCATCTTGTACATAGAGCGATCCTCGGTGACAAATCGATGATAAGAACGCACAAACTCGCAATGGGCGGAGGTTGGCTCAAGTATAGAACGGGCTGGAAACGTGTGAGAAGATACCAATAAGCCTATTCCGGCAACAAATGATCGTAACTTTGGGATCCGCTCGCCAATAAAAAAAGCCCTGGTCAGATTCGACCAGGGCTTTTTGCGAGTTGAACTTCAGGAGAGGTAATCGCGCAGTTTGCGGCTGCGGCTGGGGTGGCGCAATCGGCTCAACGCCTGCGCCTCGATCTGGCGGATGCGCTCACGTGTAACACCAAACTTCTTGCCCACCTCTTCCAGCGTGTAGCAGTAGCCATCGACCAAGCCGAAGCGAAGTTGTAGGATGCGCACTTCGCGCGGGGTCAGGCTCTGGAAAATCTCGTCGATCACTTCGCGCAGCAACTGCTGCCCGGCGGCGTCTTGCGGGCTGTCGGCGTCTTCGTCTTCGATGAAGTCGCCCAGGTAGCTGTCTTCTTCTTCGCCTACGGGCATTTCCAGGCTGAGCGGACGCTGGCTGACACGCATGATGTGTTCAACCTTCTTCGGCGTCACGCCCAATTCTTCTGCGATCTCCTCGGTGGTGGGATCGCGGCCCAGTTCCTGCACTAACTGGCGGCTGGTGCGGGTAAGGCGATTGATCTGCTCGTACATGTGTACCGGCACACGGATGGTGCGTCCTTGATCGGCAATGGCGCGGGTGACAGCCTGGCGAATCCACCATGTGGCGTAGGTGCTGAACTTGTAGCCACGCCGGTAGTCGAACTTCTTCACAGCGCGGATCAGGCCGATATTGCCTTCCTGAATCAGATCCAGGAACGGGACGCCGCGCCCAACATACTTCTTGGCTACGCTCACCACCAGACGGCTGTTGGCCTTGATCAGGTGCTCCTGCGCGGCCTGCCCATCGCGGACAAGCAAGAGCAGCCGTTCGCGTTCTTCCCAATCGTCGACGCCGTCGGATAGTTTGCCGCGCGAGAGGCGTCCTTTTTCCATGCGCTTGGCCAGATCCACCTCTTCCTCGGCGGTGAGCAGAGGCACGCGACCAATTTCTTTGAGATAGAGGCTGATGGAATCGTCGATTTCGATCTGGCTCAGATCAAAATCTTCCTCTTCCTCTGTGCCGTCGATGATCTCTTCCGGCTCTTCTTCTTCGATCTCTTCTTTTTGACCAACCGCGATCCCTTGTTCAAAAAGGGTCGCAAAGATGTCTTCCAACTGATCGAGATTATTCTCGACCTCGGGCATAACCTTCAGCACATCGTCGTAGCTGACAAAGCCCTTCGAGCGACCCAACTGGAGCAAATGCGCCTGCGCCTGTTCGGGCGACATCGGCTGCTCCTGCTCCAACTGCTCCTCTTGATCAATGGGTGTGGTTACAATTTCTTCTGTCATTTCGTGGCATCTCCATGACTAGCGGGCGCTATGTCTATGCAGGGCTACCCAAAATCCTGCATACCTCGCCGAATCATCGGACCAGAGCGGCCCATTACTTTACAATAATGAAAGCACAAAAACTATAAGCCATATTCCACTTCTAATGTCCACAAGCCGAACCGATGCGGTCAGGATACATTTCGATCCTGTGGAGGTACTGCATCCCTGAAATCCCAGATCTGGCTGCGTTTTTCATACATACGATCACACGAAGCACAGTGAAGAAGATCTGCCTTGGGCTGTGTAAACGCTTCGGCGCCACATTGCGGGCAGCGGAACAATGCCGCCACCGACTGCACATTGACACCTGCATCACTCGCCGCACGGTGACTCTTCGATCTGGCTGTCACCAGTGCGCTGGGGGCCAGTGGATAACGCCCGGCCAACTCAACAAACTTCTGCTCAATACGTACCAACTGCTCAGGGCTAACCATCTGCTTGAGCAGCGGCAATCGGAAATGAGACAACGAAAAACGCCGTTCAACGTGTAACCCGGCATAGGCGAATTGCGCCATCATCCATCTTGGATGAAAATCATAGTTAAGCTTCACAAACTCCACCGGCTGCGGCTCAAATGGAGACCAATCCTGCCGACCCAACACCCAACGCCCAATCGACTTGAGATTGCGCTTGTTGGCATACTCAAGCACAGCCACGCTCTTTGTGTGCAGCACCCGCTCCAACTGCGTCAACGCCGTAAGCGGATCGGCCAGGTGATGCATCACACGCAACATCACCAACGTATCGAGGACACCCGAAGCAAGCGGCAGATCGTAGATGTTACCCGCCACAAACACAAAACGAGGATCGCTTCCCCAGCGTGCAACGGCATCCGCCAAAAGCGTGCGGCTGTAGTCGAAGAGCACGATCTGTTCGTATCCGGTATAGAGATCGGCCAATCGACCAAAGCCTGCGCCAATCTCGGCGATACGACGGCCAGATGGGGGCAAAACGCGCTGCAATACGGCACGCTCGATTAGATCCTCGTACTCACGGCCTTGTCCTTCCCAGAATGCCTGGCGATAGTTGCTACCTTCGTAGTCCATCACTGGAATCTGAGATGTGTCTTTCGAGGCCGCAGCCCGGCTGTCCATCGTCATCGGTAAGTGTCGTTCTCAAGAAAATAGGTCTCGAATGTTTCACGTGAAACATTATTGCCGCTGTTTCACTTTTCGAGACCCTGTAGAAATTATGTAGATTGGAACAAAAAGTGCGGAAAGATAGTCTCCTCCGCACAGTTGACCCATTATAGCACCCAAGATCGCCGATTTCAATACCCAATTTGGGATTTTTTTAACAAAACGTTTACCCAATTTGGGTTAATCGTTGATAAACCAATCGCCAGGCAGGTGCCCCACCCCGGCCAGATGCGCCACATCGTTGACCAACGTGGGTGTCCAGCCATCGTCGACACGGTCGAGGACCGAGATGGCGCAGTTGGCTGGATCCCAGCGCGCCCAATCCTGCGGGCCATCCCCCAACCACTGCGCAAGGAGGTTGCTGATCACGCCCCCATGCGCCACGATGAGCAACGTCTCGCTGGGGTGCGCCTCGCTCAGCCGTAGAAACGCAGCAGGGACGCGCCTGCCAAACGACAAGGGCGATTCCCCATTGGGCGGCGTAAAGGACGGATCTGCCGACCAGCGTTCCCACAACCGATCCACATCACGCAGGTGAGCGAAGGTGCGGCCTTCCCAATCGCCGATGCTCATCTCACTCAATCCGTCATCTACGCGCAGATCGAGGCCGATGGATCCGGCGATCTCATGGGCGGTACGCTGCGCTCGGGGCAACGGTGAAACATAAATGTGATCAATAGGCGAATCAGCGTGTAACCGGAGCAGACGTTGCGTTGCCGCTGCAACTTGCGCCTCGCCTACCTGCGTCAACGGTGCGTCTAACGCGCCATGCCAGATCTTCTCCACATTCGCCATCGTCTCACCATGCCGCAACAAAATCAGTCGAGTCATCAGATCAAATCTCCCTGTGAAATTCGTATTGTTTACAATTGACAGCCACGTAGGCCCATGCTACACTTTGCCCATTCTAGATAGGACACGTTGCAGAGCAGTTGCCTGCACGCTTTGACAGGTCGATTGTCGCCATGTTGAACAGCTATATGTTGAACAGCTATCCCCACAACGCCAGGAGGCCCGCCTACGTGTTGCCAGACTAAGGTCTGGAACTTTGCGCGTGGTGAGGATGGGTCCTCCAAAGACACATCTGAAGGATGCAAAGCTCTCCAGCCGGAGAGCTTTTTTGTTGGCGAATTTTCTACGGAGATGACAATGTACCTGCCAAAGCACAACCAGATCGAGGATCAATCCCAGATCTTCGATCTCATCAAAACCCACTCATTCGGCGTACTGGTCACCAGCCAGGATGACGTGCCGATTGCCACCCATTTGCCCTTCGTCCTCGACGAAAACCGCGGACCCCACGGGACGCTGATCAGCCACATGGCGCGCGCCAATCCCCAATGGCGTCACTTTGCAGACAAGACGGCGTTGATCATCTTCCAGGGGGCGCACACCTACGTCTCACCCACCTGGTATCACAGCGAATTCAACGTACCCACATGGAACTATGCCATTGTACACGCCTACGGCGCAGCGCGCGTGATCGAGCATACAACCGAAGTGACCGAGCGACTCGACCAACTGGTGGCCCAGTACGAAGGCAACGGCCCCAACGCCTGGTCTGTCCCCTGGGAAGATGAACGCTACGGGAAACTGACCGGCGGTGTGGTGACGTTTGAAATAGAGATCAGCAGGCTCGAAGGCAAGTGGAAGATCAGCCAGAACAAATCACACGCCGATCAGCAGGGCGTGATCGAGCATTTACAGCAGGCAACGACGTCGGCAGACGTCGTTGAGATGGCAGCCATGATGTGTCACCACCTCAAACAATGTCACCACCTCAAACAAGAGGAGGAGAAAGAAAATGTCTAAGGCAGGCATTGCCGGGGCCAGTGGCTACACCGGATACGAACTAATCAAGCTCATCCACCGCCACCCACAACTGGAAATCGGTTGGTTGACCAGCGAAAACAGCGCCGGGCAAACCTACGACGCGATCTACCCCGTCAACTGGCGCTATCCGCTGATTACGCTGGAAGAGGCGCTACAGCGCGTCGACGAAGTGGACGTCGTCTTCCTCTGTCTCCCGCATTCGGCGTCGATGGACGCGGTGAAACGCTTCTACGAGACCGGCGTCACCGTCATCGATCTCAGCGCCGACTTCCGCCTGGACGACGCCGCCACCTACAAACGCTGGTACAACGAAGATCACACCGCCCCCGAACTGTTGGCGCAGGCTGTCTACGGCCTGTGCGAGGTGAACCGGGTACAGTTGCCGGGCAGCAAGTTGATCGCCGTGCCGGGCTGCTACCCCACGAGCATCAACCTCGGCCTCTATCCGCTGGCCAAGGCCGGCTGGCTGGGTGACCGCATCATCGCCGATTCCAAGAGCGGTGTCAGTGGGGCAGGGCGCAAGGCCAAGTTGGAATATCACTTCGTCGAGGCCAACGAGAACATCTCGCCCTACAACGTCGGCCACCGCCACCGTCACATCGCCGAGATGGAGAAGGTCCTCAACGCAGCCAACGGCAAGGCACGCGATTATCGCATCCTCTTCTCACCGCACCTACTGCCCGTGAACCGGGGCATCCTGAGCACGATCTACGTCGAGTTGGAAGAAGCTGCCACCGAGGCGCAGGTTTGGGATCTCTACGCCGAAAGCTACGCCAACGAACCGTTCATCCATCTGCTGCCGCTGGGCAAAGGTGCAGCGCTATCGCATACCGTCAACAGCAACCGCTGCGCCATCGGCATCATTCCCGCCGACCCGGCCCGCCCCAACGGACGCGAGTACATCATCACCGCCACGCTGGACAACCTGATCAAGGGCGCGAGCGGGCAGGCGTTGCAATGCTACAACATCGCGGCGGGACTGGACGAAACGGCGGGGCTGATCTAAATGAGTAAGGAGTAATGAGTAAGCCTTGACGGGACACGTCGCCAATCGCGGTACCTGGTTCTATGCAGGATCTACTCATTACTCCTTACTCATTTCTCTACCAAACAAGTTCCAGGTTTAACGAAAATGTCCTCACCCCACACCACCATTCTCGAAGGCCACATCTCTGTCGAGGCGGCGTTGACGGCGCAGAGCAGGGAGATCTTTGGGATCTTTGTGGGTGAGCGCAAGCGGGATGCCGGGGTGCGCTATCTGATGCGCCTGGCCAAGGACACCGGTGTGCCGGTGGAACGGCTGCCCGAGGCCGAAATAGACCAGCGAGCACAGGGATCGACCCACGGTGGCGTGATCGCTGAGGTGGGCGAAAGACGTTTTGTGGAAATGACGGATCTGGTGACCGGAGAGCATCCGCCTTTTGTTGTCATGATCGACGGCGTGGAGGATCCGTTTAACTTTGGCTACGCTGTGAGGACGTTGTATGCATCCGGCGCGGATGGCCTGGTGGTGCGCCCGCGTAACTGGATGAGCGCTGCGGCCACGGTGGCGCGGGCGTCGGCGGGCGCATCGGAGCGGATCGCTACGGCGGTGGCCGAAACAGCGGAAGACGCCGCCGCCTTCTTCCGCAGCCGTGGGCTGGTCATCGCCTGCACCGGATTAGAAGACGCCGTCCCCGTAGACGAGGCGGATCTGACAGCGCCGATTTTCCTGTTGATCGGCGGTGAAAAACGGGGCATCACCCGATCCTTCATGGATCAGGCCGATGTGACGCTGCAAATCCCCTACGGGCGGGCATTTCGCCAGTCGTTGGGGACAGCCGCTGCCGCCGCCATTTTAGGATACGAAGTCATGCGCCAGAGACGCGCCAAGATCGCGCTGTCCACCCCAGGGGATCTATCCTGAAATTCACAGCAGCATCACAGACTGGGCAGATATTTTGCCGCGACGTGCTGCGCACTGTAATTTCAGGATAAACAACAACAAAAGGAGACGCTATGGATGCAGACAGGCAGCAGTACGACGCCGAGACACTCATTCTTCCCAGTGGAGAAGAGCAGACCGAACGCTACGCCGTGATACTCAAGATCGGCGGCAACGAACTCGACGATCCGGCTTTTTTGTTGGGATTGGCGAACGCAGTGAAGAGTTTGCAGGCCGACGGCAAAGCGCCGGTGATTGTCCACGGCGGCGGCAAAGCCATCGCCGATTACCAGCAGCGACTGGGGCTTGAGACTACCTTCGTTGAGGGGCTGCGCGTGACCAGCGACGCCGACGCCGATGTGGTGGAGATGGTCTTGAGCGGGCTGATGAACAAGCGCATCGTGCGCACACTGGTGAAGGAAGGCATCCGTGCCGCCGGCATCAGCGGTGTGGACGACGGCACGATCTACGTAGAGAAGATGTGGCACCCGATGGGCGATCTGGGGCGTGTGGGCGATATCCAAGACGTGGATTTGCACCTGATCAACACGCTGCTCGATGCCAACATTGTGCCGGTGATCAGCCCGGTGAGCTTCGGCTCGTTCGATGCGCAGAGTTACAACGTCAACGCAGACCACGCTGCGGCGGCCATTGCGGCCCACATGGGCGCGATCAAGCTGATCTTCGTGAGCAATGTGCCGGGCGTGTTGATCGCCCAACGTGTGATCCGCGCCGTCACCGCGGATCAGGCGGACGCGTGGATCGAGGACGGTAGTATTTTCGGCATGGTGCCCAAGGTACGCAGCGCCATTCAGGCAGTGCGCAGCGGCGTGGCCCAGGCCGTAATCACCAATCTGGCCGGTGTGCAAGAAGGCACAGGCACCGGCATTATCGGATCGAAGTGAGGTTGGTGATTGGTGATTGGTGACTGGTGATTGGGTTGATCCTGTAGACGATCTTCCCAATCACCAATCACCAATCACCAATCACCAGCCTCTCCACCCAAGGAGAGGATGTCCCATGACTGCGACGGTGAATGAGGCGATTCAGAACGAACAGGATTACGTGCTCGGCGTGTACAGCCGGCCACCTTTGTGCTGGAACGGGGCGAGGGATCGACGATCTACGACACCGAGGGCAAGGCGTACATCGACTGCGTGTCGGGCATCGCGGTGAATGTACTCGGCTACAACGATCCGGGGATCAACCAGGCGATCAGCGAGGCGGCGCAGACGGGTGTGCTGCACGTGAGCAATCTCTACCACACCGCGGATCACGCCAAACTGGCCAAGCAACTTTGCGAGAAGAGCTTCGCCGACAAGGTACATTTCAGCCTCACCGGCGCCGACGCCAACGAGGGGGCGTTCAAGTTCGCCCGCCGCTACGCCCGCGAACACGGCCACGAAGACAAATACGAAATCCTGGCTTTTACGCGGGCGTTCCATGGCCGGTTGTTCGGATCGCTGGCCGCCACGCCGCGCGAAAAGTACCAGCAGCCCTTCCAGCCGCTCATGCCCGGCGTGCGCTTCGCCGAATACAACGATCTGGAAAGCGCTCGCGCCGCCATGACGGACAAGGTGTGCGCCATCATCGTGGAACCGGTGCAGGGCGAAGGCGGCATCTACCCCGCCACCCCCGAATTCCTCAAGGGGCTGCGTGAACTGGCCACCGAGTACGACGCGCTGCTGATCTACGACGAAGTGCAATGTGGGCTGGGGCGCACCGGTCATCTGTGGGGCCATCACAGCGTCTGCGGCAAAGACGAGAACGGCTGTGCGTTCGGTTGCAGCGGGGAATGTCACATCGCGCCGGATCTGATGACGCTGGCCAAGCCGCTGGCCGGTGGCCTGCCCATTGGGGCTATCCTCATGCGCCAGAAAGTGGCCGATACGATCCACAAAGGCGACCATGCCAGCACATTCGCAGGCAACCCCTTCACCACCCACGTGGCCAACTACGTGGTGGACCGCGTCTCGCAGCCCGAATTCCTGGCCGAGGTACGCGAGAAGGGTGACTACCTGGTGGAGTTGCTCGAAGAACTCAACAGCCCGCACATCACCGAGATCCGCGGCAAGGGTCTGATCGTGGGCGTGGAGATGGACATCGAGGTCGGCCCCATCGTAGAAAAGGGCTACGAACACGGTGTCCTCTTTGTGAGCGCGGGGACCAACATCCTGCGCTTCGTGCCGCCGTTGACCATCGCCAAGGCCGAACTGGCCCAGGCGGTTGCGGCGTTGGGCGTGATTTTGCAGGAGATGTAGACACCGTCGTCTGTCATCAAAACCCGTCTACCCGAGGAAGCCATGAGCCTATCAATCCGACATGCACAGCCCGAAGACGTGCCGCAGTTGGTTGCGCTGATCAACAGCTTTGCCGAACGCAACCTCATGTTGCCGCGCACAGACGCGGCGGTGATGCAGGCGTTGCCCGATTGGCTCGTGGCCGAAGACGAGGTCGACGGCCAGCGGCGCGTCGTCGGTTGTGGCGCACTGGCCGCGTTGACGGCGGAAATGGCCGAAGTACGCTCCCTGGCCGTGGATCCCAGTCAGCACGGGAAAGGTGTGGGCAGCGTCATCGTGGAGAATTTGGTGGCGCTGGCGCGGGCGCGCGAATTTCGTAGCGTCTGCGCGTTGACACTGCGCGAACGCTTTTTCGTTCGGCTGGGCTTCGAGATCGTGGATCGTTGGAGCGTCAGCCCGAAACTGTGGCAGGAGTGTATCTACTGCCCCAAGTTTCACCGCTGCGACGAAGTGGCGGTGCTAAAGAGTCTGGTCACGCAACCGGTGGATGAAGATGAAGGCAATCAACCTGTCGCTTGGAACCCGCTGATGAAACATGCGTCCTGGCGGCAGCCGTTGCGGTTGGCCTACAACCGTCGGCCGATTCGATTAAACGATGAATAACCTGGAGGAATAGGATTGGAAGCAATTCTGGCGTTAGCCAATGGCGATATCTTCCGCGGCGAGGCTTTCGGCGCAGCCACCACGGTGGTGGGCGAAGTCGTCTTCAACACGAGCCTTACCGGCTACCAGGAGGTGATCACCGATCCTTCCTACCGCGGACAGATGATCTGCATGACCTACCCGCATGTTGGCAATACCGGCATCAACCGTGAGGACGTTGAAAGCGATCAGCCGCAGATCACGGCCTTTATCGTGCGCGAGATCAGCCCAGTGGTCTCCAACTGGCGGGCCAACGAGACGCTGCACAGCTATCTGAACCGTCACGGTATCCCCGGCATCAGCGAAGTAGACACCCGCGCCCTCACGCGTCGGCTGCGCGAGCAGGGTGTGCTCCACGCCGCGCTCTGCACCGACGGCAGCCGCAGCGCCGAAGAACTGCTGGAGATGGCGCAATCGTGGGAAGGGCTCGATGGCCGCGACCTGGTGAAAGAAGTCACCTGTCACGAGCCGTACAACTGGATCGACGGCACCGAAGCCGAGTGGACGCCTGTTTCTTCGGGCAAGGACGCTGCGCCCACAGCCGAATCCCCGCAGCCTGACGCGCCGTTGATCGTAGCCTACGATTTCGGCATCAAACACAACATCTTGCGTAGACTCACGAGTCACAACCTACGGGTAGTGGTTGTCCCCGCGGACACGCCTGCCGAAAAGGTGTTGGCGATGCGGCCGCAAGGCATCTTCCTCAGCAACGGTCCTGGCGATCCGGCGGGTGTGCCCTACGCGGCGCAGGCCGTGGCCGAGTTGATGCAGCAGGATGTCCCCGTGTTCGGCATCTGCCTGGGTCATCAGATCATCGGGCGGGCGCTGGGCGCGGACACGTACAAGCTCAAGTTCGGTCACCACGGCAGCAACCAGCCGGTGAGCGACAGCGAAAGCACAAATGTTCAGATCACGGCGCAAAATCACAACTATGCCGTGCGCGAAGAGACACTGCCCGCCAACGTCGAAGTGACCCACCGCAACCTCAACGACGGCACCGTCGAAGGGCTGCAACTGAAAGATCGCCCCGTCTTCTGCGTGCAGTACCACCCCGAAGCCAGCCCCGGCCCCCACGACGCCGATCTCCTCTTTGCCAAGTTCGCGCGCATGGTAGAAGCGCGCGCCAGGCAGGCGAAATAGGAAGAAGTTGCGAATTGCGAGTTGCGAATTGCGGTCTGTAGCGGCATTGAGCCGAGACTGAGAACACAACTCGCAATTCGCAACCTGCAATCCGCAATTCGCAACCCACAATTCCCAAGGAGACAACCGAATATGCCGTATTCTCTCCGCCCGCTGTGTGCGGACGATGAACCTTTCCTATGGCAGATGCTTTACTATGCGGCGCGCGTCGATGAAGAACCAGGCCGCACCATCGACGACATGAAGAACGATCCGGTGATGCCGAACTATGTCAGCGGGTGGGGGCGTCCTGGCGATCTGGGCTTCGTGGCTGTGGACGAAGTTGGCGCGTCTTTGGGGGCAGCCTGGGTGCGACTGTCCACGGCAGACGGCGGCGGCTACAGCACATCTGATCCGCATACACCGGAGCTGGCGATTGCGGTGTTGCCGGCGTTCCTGGGGCAAGGCATTGGCACGCGGCTGATGCAGGAATTGCTGAACACCGCACGTGGACACTACCCAGCCGTGATCCTCAACGTCCCGCCGAGAATCCGGCATTGCGGCTTTACACTCGCCTAGGGTTTGCGCCGATCCGCGAACTCACCAATCGCGTCGGCGGGCGTTCGGTGGAGATGCTCTACACATTCACAACGGGCGAAACATTCACAACGGACGAAACATTCACAACGGAGAACAAGCACATGGCAGATGACACAGTTTTGATCCGCTCTATCGAAGAAGCCTCGCTGAATGCCTGGCCTGCCCACCAAACGATGGTGGATTGGGGTTGGCTGATCCGCTTTGCAGAAGGTTACACACGCCGATCCAATTCGGTGAATCCCATTTATGCTGCTGGAGCGGAAAGTGACGACGATGTAATCGCCCGCATCGCCCGCTGTGAAGCACTCTATCGGGCGCGCAACCAACCTACAATCTTCAAGCTGACGCCGCTGATGCAGCCTGCCCATTTGGACGAGCTGCTGGCCGCGCGTGGATACGTCTACGAAGCGCCCACCACGGTGCGCCGGCGCAGTTTGGCCGATCCGCTGCCGGTGAACGATGTGGACGGATCAGTGCAGATCGAAGAAAAAGCAAGCGAACGCTGGATCCGCGACTTCTCCCACTTCAGCAACTATGCTGCATGGCAGGTGGAGGCGCTGCGCGGTATCCTGAGCAACATCGTCACCACCACAGGCTACGCCACGCTCTTGGTGAACGGTGAAGCGGTCTCCTGTGGGCTGGCGGTGGTGGAAGGCAAATTGGTTGGGCTGTACGATATTGTCACCGCGGCCTCGGCGCGCGGACGTGGTTACGGCGTCCACATGTTGGCCACGCTGCTAGACTGGGCAAAAGCGCACAGCGCGCAGACAGCCTACCTCGCCGTCATGGACGACAATCTCTCAGCCAAGCGTTTGTATGATAAACTCGGATTCACCGAGCTTTACCCGTATTGGTACCGTGTGAAGAGATAGGTGGGAATTGGTGACGCGATGACGACAACGATCAAATGCGCCCTGGTTGGCCTGGGCAACGTCGGGCGCAGTTTCTTGCAGATTCTCGAAGAAAAAGAACAACGGCTGGCCGATCAGTACGGCCTGCGCTTCCAAGTCGTACTGGTGGCGGATAGCAGCGGCGTGGCTGTGTGCGACACAGGCTTTGATGTCGCGGCCTTGCGCCGACACAAACTCGACGGCGGGCGCGTGGCGGGCCTCTCGGAGTTTGTCGACGGGCATACCACCCAAGAAGCACTCCAACGTTGCGATTGTGATCTGGTGTTGGATGCGTCGCCGGTCAACCTCAAAGACGGTGAACCCGGCCTGGGCGTGGTCCGCGCCGCGCTGCGCCGGGGGATCCACGTGGTGTTGGCCAACAAAGCGCCGCTGGTGTTGGCCTTTCAGGAACTCCACCTGTTGGCTGCCCAACACAACGCCAGGCTGCGCTACAGCGCCACCGTCTGCGGCGCACTGCCGGTGATCAACATCGGTCGCCGCGACCTGATCGCCGCCGACATCACCAAAGTACGGGGCATCTTCAACAGCACCAGCAACTACATCCTCGAAGAGATGAGCAGCGGGCGCAGCTACGCCGAGGCGCTGGCCGAGGCGCAGGCCCGGGGCATCGCCGAAACCGATCCCTCGTTGGATGTGGAAGGCTGGGACACCGCCAACAAGCTGGTGATCATCGCCAACAGCTTCCTCGGTGTCGAAGCCCAACTCGCCGACGTGCAGGTGCAGGGCATCATCGACATCGGGCAGGATGCGCTGGCGTCCGCCATTGCCGAAGATCGCCGGATCAAGCTGGTGGCCGAAGCGCTCCGCACAGAGACAGGCTACACGTTGTCGGTCGCGCCGCAGTCGCTGGACGCCGACGATTTCTTGGCCGGCTGCTCAAGCTGGGAAATGGGCATCGAGATCCACAGCGATCTCTACGAGATCATGTACCACAAAATCTGGGAAGCCGAACCGCTGCCCACCGCCGCCGCCATGTTGCGCGACGCGGTAAACATCTGGCATTCTTTGTGAGCAATCAACGATCACAGGAACACCCCCAGCATTTCTGCGTTGGGAAAGAACAATGTTTGATCTATCTCAAAAGTAGGAGTCAATAATGTGCGAACAGAATGATGTGGGCGCACAAAAATTCAAAACGAATCTCGTGGGCAGACCGAACTGGTGGATGTTCTGCTTGCTGGCCGTGCTGGCTGTGGGCATCGGCGGCTGTGCTGAACTGAGCACCAATCCGGCGTTACGCCCAACCATCGTCAGCAGCGCGTCGACGCGGACGACGCCCCAACTTGCTGTATCGCCAGAAAGCGTCTACGCCGGGAGCGACATCCAGGTTGTCGGCAGCAATTGGCCCGCCAACAGCCTCGTGCTGGTGACGTTGACCGATGGAGAGAACCAGAGCGGCATTCTTTCGGCGACAAACGCCGATAGCGACGGCGATCTCGCCACCGCCTTTGTCTATCCATCCGGCGAAAGCTGGCTCCGCGCCGGCGCGTACCCTGTGGTTGCCTACATCGGCAACGGCGCTATCGAGGCGACCGCTCAGATCGTCATCGATCCAGCGGCAGGCCCCACGCCCACGGACACACCGATCCCGACACCGACATTGGCAGTCACAGAGACGCCGATTCCAACCGTCACCCCCACAGACGCGCCGCAGGTGACCAGCGATTGGCGCGGCGAGTATTGGGCCAATGATTCGCTTTCCGGATCCCCGGCATTGGTGCGCAACGATGCGGCGATTGTCTTCAGTTGGGGGAGCAGCTCACCGGCGCCGGAACTGCCCGAAGATTACTTCAGCGCACGCTGGCGCAATGACATCTACTTCGAGGCAGGCACCTATCGCTTCTTCGTTGAGGTAGACGACGGCGCCAGGGTGCTGATCGATGGTGTAGGAATTTTGGGCGAGTGGCGTGAAGGGCCACCACGGACGGCATTTGTGGATTACCGATTGGATGCCGGCGTCCACAATGTGCAGGTGGAGTATTTCGAGAAGGCACAACGCGCCGTCATCCGCTTCTGGTGGGAACGACTTGCCCCCTAGCCCCACCAGCATATAACCCAACGGCCCAACCTTGAAGGTTGGGCCGTTGGGTATAGGCGGCTACTTTGATTTTCAGCGAAAAGATCCAGTAAGTGGACCTGGCTTACCGACGCCAGTATTACGGGATCGCCAGCGACTGCCCTGGGTAGATCACATTGCCAGCAAGGCGATTGCGGGCCTTGATGGCGGATACGCTGACACCGAAACGAGCGGCAATGCCGTATAGCGTGTCACCGGGGCGGACGGTGTAGTAGCGCACGCGAGGCGCGTAGGGTGTCGCTGTTGGGATAGGCTGCCCACTGTCCTGCGTGGCTGTCGGCACAGGACGCGTCGGCTGTGACGTCGGTTTGACGGGCGCAGGTGCATCCGTAGGCACGGCAACCACCACGGGTGTTGCACGTTGCACCGGCTGCGCAGCCGGTGCAGATGCCGCAGCCCGAGTTGGCGCTGGTTGCGCAGGGACGGCAGTAGGTGCGACCGACCGAGACGGCAACGGAATTGCCAACGTTTGCCCAGGTCGTACCACGTTGGGATTGGCGATGGCATTTGCACGCTGGATAGCCGCTACGCTGACGCCGTAGATGCTGGCAATCCTCGATAGTGACTCTCCGGGGCGCACAGTATGATAGGTGACATCTTGAGCGTAGACTTCTGAAGCTGGAGTCATCAGAAACCCAATACAACATGTCAACGCGATAGCAAACGTTACTTTCATACTCCAAACGGCGGCGCCGTAAATTCAGCGAATTGGTGAAATTCATGGCTATGGCGTTCATCTGTTATCTCCTCAACTTCCTAAGTCTCTGCAAAGTACTGGATGAATCTTGTGCTCAGTTGACGGTGACAAGTGGTGCGTAGATGCGGTTGTTTAGGCTGATGTCTTCTTCAATCTCTGCGATACCGAAGTCCAATCCAGCAAGTATCTGGCTTTCGAGCAACACGACTTCGTACTCCTGATTCGTGGTAACAACCGTACGAGCGTTTGGCTGAGCATGGACGGTGTAGCGGCCAGGGAACAGGTCTTCCACACACCATTCGCTGCTGCCGTTGACTTCAAGCTGACGCACGACGGAATCTTCCTGGTCGGTGATGATGATCGTGAGGTCAAGCCCGCCCGCAGCTTCAGCATCGTCCCAGGCGCCATTCTCGTTCTGATCCTGCCAAATCGCGCCGCTGAGGGCAGCATCTTGAGCAGGTTGCGGCGCTTCGAGCATCAGAGCCTGCTTGGCGTTGAGCCGTCCGGCGCCAAATTCAACGTCGATACCCGGTAGCCCAAGATCGTCTGCTGTTTCAAGGAGAACCCGACGCAAATCATCGGGCGTTCGTTCTGGATTCTGGCTGAGCAACAACGCCGCAACACCAGCAACATGTGGCGCCGCCATGCTCGTGCCCGACATATAGATGTAGCCGTTGTAATAGTTGTTGAGATCGTAGTAGGTGCTGTAGATGGTGTAGCCCGGCGCCGAAATGTCGACCCATTCGCCGAAGTTGCTCAGCGTCCAACGGGTGTCATCTTGGCGAGTTGCGCTTACGGCGATGACTTGCTCAACGGCGGCTGGATAAAACGGCGTATCGGTGCGGCTGTTGCCTGCGGCGGCAACAATCAAAACGTTGTTTGCAGTGGCATAGTCAATGGCATCTTGCACAACCGGCGGGTTCGAGGTGCCACCCAGGCTGAGGTTGATCACCTGAGCGCCATGATCCACTGCGTAGACGATTCCCGAAGCCACATCCGACCATGTCCCCACGTTGCTGGCGTTGAGTACCTTGACAGGGAGAATCGAACAGAACGGACAGATACCGGCGCTGCCGATACCGTTGTTGGCGTTGGCAGCAATCAGGCCGGCGATGTGTGTGCCATGACCATGATCGTCCAGCGGCTCCTCGTCGTCGTTGACATAGTCGTAGCCATCGAGGATGCGCCCAACAAGATCCGGGTGTGCATTGTTGACGCCGCTATCCACCACAGCCACGATGATGGACGGCGCCCCCATGGTGTACTGCCAGGCGTAGCTTACTTCGAGCAGTTGCGGCGCATAGACCCGTTGCGGATCGTTGAAATCGGGATCGTTGACTTGAACCGCCATCGGCGGCACCGTGCTCTGCCCAGCGGGATCGCTCTCTAGTGTGTTCGCCATCTCGATGGGAACACCGCTTACGAGGCCGTTCACCTGGATAGAAATGACCGATTCGCTCTGTGTAACGTCGCTCATCGCTGCGGCGGTCAGATTGTCTCCGTTGCTGCGCATGCGCACTTCGGCGGTGAACAGCGGTGCAATCCAGCGAACCAGCTCTGCATCCATCTGCTCAATGACAGCATCGCGCACCATCTCATCTGTGTCTGCTGCGAATTTCACAAGCACAGTGTGCGTTGCCACATTGTCTTGCTCACCAGCGTAGACAGGAGATATCCACTGCAAGCTCCACCAAATGCAAAATGTGAGGAAGAGCACCAGCACCGTTCGTTTCCAACTGATCGTTGCGTATGTCATGGATCCCCCTACGGTCCTTGATTCATTCGATACTGCGGTTGAACCGTGTCGGCACAATGCACTGAGTTGTCGATGCAATCTGATATGACAACTCGTTTACAAGTTCGTTACATGTACCGTAAGAGATGTGGTGCAATGTCTCAATAGGTAACACGGGGGAGGGGTTCTTAGGGCAGGAATTATTCACTATGCAGACCAAAGAATTGATATTACAAGCGGCTAGGATATCGGGGTTATACAAGATATTGTTGCGCAAGTTACGTAAGATGGCTCTTAGGTACCACAAAAAAACCCGAGCAAAACCCGCAATCCTGATTAACGGTTACTTACAACAACAAACTACTGTCGGAAACGTATGTTTTCTTAAGATTCGGATTGTGCGTTTGGACGGAGACTGGCGTGCAATAATCTGTGAGCTTGTGGAGACGAATGGCTGGTGCTATACTCGCGACCAGTGCAGAGGAGAAAGGGGAAAACATGAGCGAAGTAAGCCGGATCTGTTCTCAGTGTGGCGGATCAGTTGCCTTGAACGCCCGCTATTGCAGCCATTGTGGATATGACACCAGCAGCGGACTGCCTGTACAGAGGACATCGTTGCCGCTGCAGGTGGGCAAAGCCGCATTGCCGGTTGTGGCAGGTTTGGCCGGCCTTGCGCTGCGCAGTGGCTGGAGATTCCTACAAAATCAGTTGGCGCAGACTGCTGCATCGGCATTAAACAATCAGAGCCGACCGACGCGCCCCCCGGTTGTGAAAAACCAGGAACCGGCCGACAGGCCACGGCGTACGATCCGGATTCAATCTTCGTGGGTGGTTGGCGATGGTCAAGGACGGTGGCGCCAGGGGCAAGAGGAGCACATCATCGAATTTGATGATTGAGCGAAACACCGATAACAAAAAAAGCGGACGATGCATAGTGGCATCGTCCGCTTTTTTTGTTTGAAAGACGTTACTGTGTTCGATCAGGGCGAGCAGCCAACGTCACGTCGATGGTGCGTTCTTCGCCGTCACGCAGGATGGTCAACTGGACCGTATCGCCGGGGCTGGTGAATCGTTCCAGGTAGATCAACAGATCATCGAACTGGGTCACCGGTTGATCCTCAATTGCCAGGATCAGGTCACCACCGGCCATTTCGGGGCAGACCCCCATCAGGTTGCTCTCAGCGGCCTCTTCGCCACCCCGCAACCCCGCACGCGCCGCCGGCGTTCCCGAGAGGACCGAGCTGACGTACGCGCCGCGGATCGTCTTGGGAAAGCCCAACACGTCTGAGCAGATTGGGCTGTACGTGTTGCCGCTGATGCCGATGTACGAATGTTGATATACACCGTCTACGATCAGCACAGGCACGACACGTTCTACAATGCTGATGGGAATTGCGAAGCCGATCCCGGTATTGCCCAGATCCGACACACGAATCTGCGCATTGACGCCGATGACTTCACCGCGCTCGTTCAGTAGCGGCCCGCCGGAGTTGCCGGGGTTGATCACGGCGTCGGTCTGGATCGCCTCGGGGATGCTGAACGACGTCAACGCGGGGATGCTGCGCCCGATAGCACTGACGATCCCCGAGGTCAACGTCCCCTCGAAGCCAAAAGGATTGCCGATGGCGGCAACTCGATCACCCACGTTGACATCGTCGATGTCGCCACGGGCCACCGGCGCGAGAGGGTAGCCGGCAGGATCGATACGCAACACGGCCAGATCGCTGTGTTCGTCCAGCCCCACCACTTCGGCCACACTGATCGTGCCGTCGGAGAATCTAATCTGCACCTGGTCGGCGTCTTCCACCACATGGGCATTGGTGACAATATGACCATCCAGATCCCAAATAAAGCCAGATCCTTGGCCGCGGGGGATCAGGCTATCTGGATCGATCTGAAACTCGGGTACAATCGGTGTGCCGCTGGGCGGTGTTGGAAAGAGGAAAGACTGATCGCGTTGCAGGCTGCTCCCCAGGCTCAGCGTTTCCACATTGACTACAGACGGCGCCACCTGTTCGTAGATAGCCGAGAGGATGGCGGTCTCGTAGTCTTCCACATCCGGTGAAATCAGGATCGGCTGCACAGGGACAGGCGTCGCCACCACAGCCGGACGCACAAATTCCTCAGCCGTTTCTACGCCGACGCTGCGTTCCGTGCTCACACTTGCCGTGTTGATCAGGAAGTAGCCGCCCACGAAAATCACACCACAGATACTGAATACAAAGATCAGACTGATCGCGCCCAGCACAATCCAGAGGATGCGCCGATTCTGCCCGGTGCTCGCTTCGTTCATCGTTTTACCCTTCATACATAGTGCTTCTATACAAAGAGACCGATCGCGGCGTCACCGGATCGATCTCAGTCTCACGTCACCTGCCATGCAGTTTAGCACAGAATCCCAATTCGTTAGTAGCGATCATTTAGTAGCGATCATAAGGACTGTTGCTGTAGCGGATCTCGTCTTCGTAGTAGACACCGTTCTGCATCCGGCGACGCATCTGCTTCTGCATCTGCGCCACACGCCAGCCCCACAGCGCCAACGCTCCACCGCCCACGATCATCACACCGGCGATCATGTAGGCCAGCAATTGCGGCCAGATCAGTATCGCCAGCCCCAAAAACACCAACGAAAGCCCAGGACCAATCAGAAACCAGCCACCGATATTCGAAGCAAAGCTATTCACCCGATTGCCATACCGGCCAAACCGTACAAAAAACGGGTTGTTGTTCATTTTTGTATCCATTTCTCCTCATTCGAGGAAACATCAGCTAGTCGCGCCGCCCCATCAACAGGAAGGCGTAATAGAGCAACGTGGTGATCGCCTGAAGCGCGGCCGCCACGTAGGTGAGCGCCGCCGCATCAAGGACGGCGTTCACGCCCTGCATCTCCTGGGGCGCCAGTACGCCTTGCGACACCAGGATCTGCTTGGCGCGCTTGCTGGCATCGAACTCCACTGGCAACGTCACCAGCGCAAAGACGGCCGTGGCGCCGAAGAGGATGATCCCCAGCCACGCCACCGGCGTTGCATTGAGGAAGAGGCCGGCCATGAAGATCAACGGCCCCAGCCAGCTACCAATCTGCACACTGGGGACCATCGCACTGCGCACACCCAGCGGCCCGTAGTTTTCCTTGTCTTGGATGGCGTGGCCGGCTTCGTGCGCCGCCACACCCACAGCGGCCAGGCTTGGGCTTTGGTACACTTGCGGACTCAGCCGCAGCGTCTTGCTTCTGGGATCGTAGTGATCCGACAGAAAGCCCTGAACCTGTTCCACGTTGACATGCTGCAAACCATTGGCGTCGAGGATGGCACGCGCCGCCTGGGCGCCCACGATCCCTCGTCCGGTACGAACTTTCGAGTACTTGTTGAAGGCAGAGCGAACCCGTGCTTGCGCCCAAAGCCCCAGCAGAAGGGCCGGCAAGCTGAAGAGAATGTAGAGCCCATATCCACCGAAAAACATGTTCTTCTCCTAGTTGAATGTAGATACACACAGATAATGGCGGCAAAATGAATCAAAATGAAATCAGATCAAGATCCTATACGCTGAAGTATACATCTAGTTGCTTACCAGACGGTTGGCATAGTATTAGCGATGCGTTAGTCTTCGATTAAGCAAAGACATGGCCGTGCGCAGTTCCTCTGCCCCCAACAACAACGCCGCACCGGCATAGACAACCACCGCTACCAGAAGACCACCCAACGCGGCCACCCAACCCACCGGCAACCATGCCGCCCAGTTCGCCTGCCCGCCAAGCCACAGCAGCCAGCCCCAAACGGCCACACCCATCACGGCAGATGCGGCAGCCGAACGCAGGCTCCCCCCCAGCAACGCAGACAGCGAAAACCCATCCACTCGCCGCGCCAGCAGCCACAACAACACCGCCATTTCGACGCCGGTGGCCACGCTGTTGGCCAGGGCAAGACCACCGTAGCCCAATACATCGATCCACAGGACGCTCAACACAATGTTCAAAATCATAGCGCCCACGCCGATCACCACCGGCGTGAACGTGTCGTGCAGGGCGTAGAAGACCCGCACCACAATCTCCACCAGCGAATGCGCCACCAATCCCAGCGCATAGAATTGCAGCGCGTAGGCCACGGCTGCGGTGCTCTCCGCGTCGAAATTGCCCCGCTGCAACAGCACCTGGATCAACGGCACGCGCAACACAAAAAGACCAACAGTGGCAGGCAGCGTCAAGAAGAGGATCGTACGCAGCGTGCGATCCAGCGTTCGGCGCAGCGCCTCATGATCCTGTGCGGCCACCTGCGCCGAGAAGGTTGGAAAGGCGACGGTGGCAATCGCCTGCGCGAAGATCCCCTGTGGCAGCAGCATCAGCAGCCAGGCGAAGTTCAGCGCCGCCAGGCTTCCCGCCGCCAGTTGACTCGCCAGGATCGTGTTCACCATGAAATTCAACTGCACAAAGAAGAGGCCCAACACCCGCGGCGCCATGAGACGCCCCACTTCGAGCACCGCGGCATCGCGCCAGGTGAAATCGACACGATAACGCGCCCGCTTGCGCACCAGAGCAGGCAGTTGAATCCCCAAATGCAGCAGCGCGCCCACAACCACCCCGATCACCAGCCCATACACGCCACGGCTCGGCGCCAGCAGCCATGCCCCCACGATGATCGCCCCGTTATAGAGGACAGGCGCCGCCGCCGGCATCACGAAATGCTGCGTGGCGTTGAGCGCGCCCATCACCAGCCCGCTGGCGCCGAAGACGACGGTGCTCACCAGCATCCAGCGCATCAGATCCGCCGTCAACTGTTGCTGGGTGGGGTCGAAACCAGGCGCGATCACCCGCGTCACCAATGGCTCGGCGAAGATGGTAGCCAGCACGACAAGCAGCAGCAGGAGCAGCGTCACTAGATTGAGGACACGGCTGAACAACCGCCATGCCGGCGCCTCGCCTTGTTCTGCCCACACTTGCGAGAATGTGGGGATGAAGGCGCTGCCCAACGCGCCGCCCGCCACCAGTTGAAAGAGCAGATCCGGAATGCGAAATGCAGCCAGGTAGGCGTCCAACTCGGCGGTGGTGCCGAACTGCGCCCCAATGATCATCTCGCGCAGCAGCCCGCTCACACGGCTGAGCACAAAGAAGACCATCACCACCGCGGCGGCGCCGGCCAACCGTCGGCCATCTAGCGTGCGCGGGCGTTCCTCGGCGGCAACGGCGCCATCTTCGCGCTGCCCAGGTGCAGATGACGATTCGGCGGCAGGCTGATCTTGTGTTTTCACCGGCTCAGAGGGTATTTTCATGCGCAGATTATAGTACGGAAGCCCAGCCACCGCACATCCAAACCAAGTTTCGCGACAAGGAACACATGTGCTAAAATGGGGTCCGTTCGTGAATTCCCAGCATCCGCCCAAGGAAAGATCATGTCTGCTTCTTACATCAACATCAACGCCTGGCGCGAGATCCTCGCCCGCGTCTTTGCCGACTGCAACGTGGCGTACAATGTCAGCCCCGACTGGCTGGTGAACCCTGCCACCCGCCGCAAACTCAAGCTCGATTACCTCTACCCCGACATCAATATCGCCGTGCGCATCACCGGCCTCACCGCCAAAGGACAGGGGCGCCGCAGCGGTGGGAAGTGATGGAAGACCAGCAGCGCGATCAGGCGCGCGTCGAACTCTGCCGTATCAACGGCGTACAACTAATGGTCGTCGATCCGTTCGACGATCCCACCAAGCAGATGGACAGTCCCTGCGCGTGATCAGCCGCGCCAGCCGACTCCTCGCCGAGAGCGATGAGACCAAGAAACGCAAACAGCAGGGCATGGACGCGCTGGGACGGGCGCATCAACAGGCAAGTGATCTACGTGGGCGAATGGGCAAACAGGCGGAGAAAATGCTATCGACTTTGGCCGAAGGCTGGCGAGATCGAGAAGCGGGATTAGCGGTGGAATTGCAGCAGGCGGTGAATGAACCGAAGCCGACCCCATCGCCCAAAATGCTGCGCGCCCTGGCTAAGTTGCAGTCCGGGCAGCGCGTGGTGCATTCACATTTCGGCGATGGGGTGGTCACCGCGATTGAGGGAGAGGCCGCAGATCAGAAGATCACGATCCTCTTCGATGCGGATCGAGAGCGCACATTTCTGCTGGATCGGGTCGCAGACAAGCTAAAAGTAGCGTGAGGCAGGTCCTTGCCCTGCTACTCGTCGACAACTTCGCCGTAGTAGGTAGGCGTCGGGCGCACAGCAGGCCGGTTCTGTTCGTCCGAGCGCAGCAGCAGCGCCGCCGTCAGCCGGGTATTTTCTTCGATAGCCAGTTGAACTTGAATGCTTTCCGCAGCGGCAAACAGAGAGAGGAAGGTCAAAATCCCGCCGGCGATCAAAACCGCGCCGACGATCATTCCGCTGGTGCCGTCGAGCAGCAGAGCAGGCACAAACGTGGCGTCGAACCATGTCTGTTGTAGCAGCGACCCCAACACACCCACACCCAATGCGCCCAGGATCGAGCCAATCAGGATGATCCAGGCGATCACCTTGAGCAAGGTGGCCAGTAAACGCAACACACCAAAACGGGTGGGGACAGTCATGCTTTCCTCGATTGCGCCGCAGACAGTTTATGCGTCCGCTTTGACGGTTGCTTTTTCGCTGCTGCTTTCGCTTTTGGCGGCAGGGGTGCTTTCGCTCTTGGGTGTGCTCTCGCTGCTGCTTGAATCGTCCGACTTGGTGCTGCTCCCGTTGGCGCTGGCGCTGCTGGCGCTGCCTTTGCTCTTCTTGCTATCGGTGATGTACCACCCACTGCCTTTGAAATGGATCGCTGGTCGGCCCATGCGGCGGGTCACCGTTTCGGCCTCGCACGATGGACAGGCAGGCGGCTGAGTCACCGAAAAGGACACGATCTTCTCGAATTCGTGACCACAACTGTCACAGGCAAATTCATAGATGGGCATACAGGATTTCCTCCGCTTACAGAAGAGTCTGGCTGGGATAAGTTCGATACGATTGTTACATGGCGATCAGGCACAAAGCGTATTGTACGCCTGAAATGTTTGAAATGTGTTTACATTCCATTCCAATTTGACTAACACAACCTGTATACTTAACCTCAAGGCAGCCAGAGAAGTATAGCGAAGAACAAAGGCGGCTGTCCAATTCTTGTCCGAGTTCACGCCAGAAAACCCACACCCAAAACCCAAGGACAACGGTTGTGTCGTCCAACTTGCCGGCCTCACCCGACCAGAACAGCGCGCTGGAACCCGAGGGCATTTACCTTTCGGCGCCGTTTCAAGCGCGCTATCGACTGTTGCAGGGGTGGGGTGAACAGCCCGATCATTACAGCCGTTTCCGCATCGCCGGCGTCCCTTTGCGCGGACACAACGGCCTTGATTTCGATTTGCCACCAGGGACGGCTGTCCTGGCTGTGGCAGGTGGGCAGGTAGTGGAAGTGGGCGAAGATCGGGTCGGCTACGGTCGATTCCTCGTGATGGCGCACTGGTGGGGAGAATCGCTCTATGCCCATCTGCAAACCATCCAGGTGACCTGCGGCGCCCGCGTCGAAAGGGGACAGCGTTTGGGCAGCGCTGGCGCCAGTGGGCTGTGCGAAACGCCGCACCTTCACCTGGGCGTCCGCATCACGCCGTACAACCGCCGCGACGGCTGGGGCGGCTACGTCAACCCATTGCCCTTCCTTGATCCGGCAGGCATCCTCATCCCATCCAGGCGTCCGTTCTAACGGCAGAGCAGAGAGGGACACGGATTACGCGGATTTTCAGGACGTATATCGATTGTACAAAAAAGGCCGTCCCAAATCGGGACGGCCTTTGTGATTGGATTGTCGGCTCGGCTATGACGCCGGGCTGCGGAACAGATTGCGGAAGAGAATCAGCACGCCCACACCGATGATGGCCAGCGGCCACAAACTTCGAGCAGGCCGTAGGTGGAGGTGATCACCACGAACGACATCACCAGCATCACGCCCGCCGGAATCCAGGCCCAGGTCATGCGCCCCTTGGGGGTGGGGAGCAGACCCACCAGGGCGAAGGTCGCGCCCAGCCCCAGGAAGAAGAAAGCGCCGCTGGCGTCGCCCACGCCGATTTCGTCCAGCCCAGCCACCACGGCCAGCGTCCCCAGCACACCAGCGGGGATCACCGCCCACCACATTTCCCGGTTGAGGACGTACACGGCGATGAAGCCCAGGCCGATGCTCCCCAGGAAGATCGACCCCTCGAACGGGATGAAGCGCAGCACGTCACTGGCGATGATCGTACCCGACAGCCCCAACAGCGTGAAGCCGGGGATCGCCATCCACCAATTCTGCCGCCCCGTCAACAGTAGACCTGCCAGGAAAGCCAGCCCACCTAGCCCGAAGATGCCCGACCACACAATCGACCACATGGTTTCGGGGATGAAGCTCAAAAAATCGAACCAGCCCAAATTCTGAAACAGGAAGAGGATACCGGCAACGATGAGCAAACCACCCCAAAGCAGGCGCAAATCGGACGATGGCTGAGGCTTGTTCCCGTTGGGCTCGAAATCGGTGAGGCTTTGGTTCGTCATGATCAGATCCTTTCGCGTGCAGCACGCTCCGTCAAAGGGAATGGGGGGAGAAAGAATTCAGTGTCTGTTACTTGCTCTTCACGGTGACGCCGCCGAACATGGCGAAACCGGTTACGATGAGATCAGGGTCCGATTGATCGGCGGGCTTCTCGTCGCGGTCATCGTCGCTGCCACCGAAGATGCCCAGCACATCGGTGCGCACCTTCCACGTGGCAGGGACCATGATGTCCACGCCGCCGAACATAGCAAAGGTGTTGATGCGCGCCGGCCGCTCGATGACGGCGGCGTTGCGCAGATCGAGATCAATGCCGCCGAAGATCGCCGTCGTCTCGCCACCGTGGAACGAAGCACTGTTGAGCTGATGCTCCGGCCCATTGAAGATGGCCAGGATGCTCACCTCAGATTCGTCTTCACTGTGCGAGAACGGGCCCGGCGCCTTCACCCCAAAGCGTTCGAGCAACATCGATCCGCCGACCAAGATGAGGATCAGCGGCCAGAACTGCCAGATCGAGTCGAACTCGATGACGTCGAAAGCCGCCAGTTGGAAGGCTGCGCCGCCCGCAATCAAAATGATCGGCCCGGTGATGAAGCGGAACTTGTTGACAATCAACTGCCAGACGCCCAACAAGATGAACAGCGTGGGAATCCAGCGAAAAATGCCCGAAAGATCCGCCCATCCCAGGTTGGCCGTCAAAATAACCAGGCCGATCACGATCAGGATCAGCCCGACGAACACCTGGCTGGACAGATTGCGATTGCTCATAGGGAGTTGCTCCTTGCTTTGCATGATGCCCTCCTGAATCTGAACAGCGTCCGACGCTGTGTTTGCATTGTCACAACTGCATGACATCATCATACGGCGTGACGGTCACATTGCCATCTGCCATTCGTCACTTCGACGGTCCTAGAATGGTGGAGCAGAGATGAGACAAAAGTTGGAGGGAGCACAAACGCTGCGACGGGGAGGGGAGAGGAGAATTGATCCACGAAGGCACACGAAGGAGAAAAGAGGGACGCGGATTTCAGGATTTACAGGACGGCAGAAAAAAACTTGGTGTCCGTGCCTGAATGTCCTAAAAATCCGTGTAATCCGTGTCCTTCTCTTCTCTTCTGCCTTCGTGTGCCTTCGTGTGCCTTCGTGTGCCTTCGTGTGCCTTCGTGGATCAAATTCTGGGGCGCTATGCCCGCTTACGCGAGACCTGCTTCTTGAGTTCGCCGATGCGGTTCTTGGACGCGGTACGCGCTTCTTTGAGGATGGAGAGCGTTGGCGTCCCCGCGCGCAGGGCGTCGATGAGGATCATCTCGGCGGCCACGAACTCGTCGCAGATGTCGGCGGCTTCGGCGGCGATGTCCACGGGGATGGTGGTGACGCCGTTGCAGTCGGCGTGGATCAGATCGTTGGGGTAGACCATGATGCCGCCCACATGCACCGGCACGTGGACGTCCAATGTTTGCGGATAGCCGTGCGAGCAGATCGTGCCGCTGGTGAAGCAGGGGAAATCGATGTCACGCACTTGATCCAGATCACGCCCCGCGCCACTGGTGATCAGCCCAATCGCGCCGAACGACTTGTAGGTGGTACACATCACCTCGCCGAACGTCGCCGAAACCACGGGGTTGTCCAGATCCTGGAAGACGACGATGGGCGGGCCACCCAGTTCCTCGAAACGAGAGACCTGATCATCCAAGCTGCTGTAGGTCTCCGAACCGTGAGGCGCGCCGGCAGAGCGGAAGGTGGCGGTGGCGGCGAAACCCACGATAGGTGGCATCTCGGGGAAGCACGCTTTGATCGTGGCGTCCATGTAGCCATCAGTCTGCGGGCGCACCTCGAAGAGTTCGATCACATTACAGATGGTGGGCGTATCGAATTGGGCCAGTTTCGCAAGCGTTTCGGCGCTGAGCGTCGGCATGGGATTGTCCTTTGCGATGTGGGATTGGAGGTCGGCAGCCATTGCGGCTGCATGACTATATTATATCGTGGCTACAGATTTCCCAAGCGCACGGGATAGAACGCGGATCGAGCGGATTGGGCAGATTTGGGCGGATTATTTCAGAAACATCCGCCCAAATTTGCCCGATCCGCGTTCTATTCTCATCTCGATCTCGTCTGCGGTACAATGATCTCGTGATCCATCGCCACGCAAGGAGAGGAATGACCACCGTCCGCACCACGCAGGTTGATCGTAGCGCCACACGTATCGATTTCGGTATCGGGCAGCCTGGTTTCGATCTGCTGCCGCATGATATCCTGGCCAGTGCCACCGCCGCCGCTTCGCCGAAGGGGACAACGATCTGCTCAACTACGGCTACGAGCAAGGGGACGGGCGCTTCCGTCGGGCGCTGGCCGATTTTCTACGCACCCACTACGCCGCCCCCGTCTCCGCGGACCAGTTGATGATCACGGCGAGGCGTCGCAGGCGTTGGATCTAATCTGCACGCAGTTCACCCGCCCCGGCGACACCGTGTTTGTGGAGGAACCGAGTTACTTCCTGGCGCTGCGTATCCTCAAAGAGGACCACAAACTCAACGTAGTCAGCCTGCCCGTAGACGAAGACGGGCTGCGCGTCGACGCCCTGAAACGGCATTGACAACACACCGCCCGGTCTTCGTCTACACCATTCCCCACCTTCCAGAACCCCACCGGCTACACGCTGTCGCAGGACCGGCGCCAACGGTTGGCGACGTTGAGCCAGGAACACGGTTTCATGATCGTGGCCGACGAGGTCTATCACCTGTTGGGGTACGGCGAGGCGCCGCCTGCGCCGCTGGCATCCTTGTGGAGGGCCAACGTGCTGTCGGTGGGATCCTTCTCGAAGATCCTGGCGCCGGGGCTGCGGCTGGGCTGATCAGGCCGCCGCCCGCCGCCGTGCAGCGCTTTGTGCTGTGTGGACTGGTGGACAGTGGCGGCGGCCTCAACCACTTCGTCGAACATCGTGCGTGTGGTGCTGGAACAGGGGGCGCAGGACGCGTATCTGGACGATCTGCGGCGCATCTACCACCGGCGCATCGATGTAATGCAGGCGGCGTTGACCCTTCACCTGGGCGATAGGCTGCGCTTCCGCACGCCGCAGGGCGGCTACTTCTTCTGGCTCGAACTCCTCACCGGCGCGGACACGTCGGAGCTGCTGGCGCAGGCGCACGCGGTGGGCGTGGGTTTTGTGCCTGGGGCGCGCTTCTCCAGCCAGGACGGGCTACAGCGTCACTTCCGCCTCAGCTTCGCCCACTTCGCCGAAGACGCCATCGAAGAAGGCATCGCCCGCCTGGCAACCGTGATGTGATGCTGTAGAGGTGTAGAGATTGTGGACACAGATTGGCAAAAACACGGATATCTTTGGATTGATCCGTGTTCACTTAAATCCGTGTCCACAGATGACTCTACGGCAAAAGGTCGCTCAAGCGCAAAAGTCCGACTTCTCTTCGGAGGAGCAACCGCAAATCACACAGAAGTCGGACTTTTCGCAGTGGCGTCACAAATTCTTTCAGGGCAGGAGGATGGCATGGAGGGTGACCGGAAGATTTCGTCATCCGAATACGTTTTCGATCTGGCTACGCCGGCGGATGAAGCGGACCTGCGCCGGCTGCTGCGCGAAAATCCTGTCCCCGGCCAGCAGACGTTGACCTACGAACGCGAGCCGGACTATTTCCTGGGTTCGTCGATCCTGGGGCTGGTGAGCCAAACGCTGGTGGCGCGTCACACGCCCTCGGGGCAGATCGTGGGCGTGGCGACGCGATCTGTGCGTCCACTGTTTGTGAATGGCGAAGTGGAAAATGTGGGCTACATCGGCCAGCTACGCGTGGACGAAGCCCACCGCGGGCGCTGGATCGTGCCGATGGGCTTCCGCCTCTTCCACCAACTCCACGCCGCCGCTGACACCCAAAACGAGACCACCACCGGCTACATCACCACGATCATCGAAGGCAACGCCGAAGCCGAAGGCATCCTCGTGGAAAAAGCGCGGCGTCACTACCCCGCCTACCGCCGCCATGACCGCCTCTTCACGCTGGCGCTGCTGGTGCGCCGTCCCCGCGCGGTGACAGCCAACACATTCGAGATCCTATCGGGCGATGAAGTGGGGCGGCACGAGATCGTGGCCTTCCTCCACAGCCAGGGACAGCGCCGCCAGTTCTTCCCCGTCCTCAGCGAAGAAGACATCGCCGGCGATGTCACACGGGATTTCGACGTGGCCGATTTTGCCGTCGCCTGTCGCGGACGCCAGATCCTGGGCGTCCTCGGGCTGTGGGATCAGTCGCGCTACAAACAGACCGTGGTCCACGGCTACAGCCCACAACTGGCGCGGCTGCGTCCGTTCTACAACGTCGGCACAAAAATACTGAAAGCCCAACCGCTCACCGAAGTGGGAGACGCCATCCACTTCGCCTATGCCAGCTTCGCCTGCGTCGCCGAAGACGATGCAACCGTCTTCCAGGCCTTGCTCACTCAGATCCACAACCAGGCCGCGCACCGCGGCTTCGCCTTCCTCATGCTGGGCCTCACCGAAAGCGATCCACTGCTGCCCGCGGCGCGCAGATGGTTGCACATCCCCTACACCAGCACGCTCTACACCGTCTGCTGGCAGGGCGATGAGGCGTGGCGGGAACGCCTGGATAGGCGGCCAGCGTACGTGGAATTGGCGACGTTGTGAGGAGAAGGATGATGCGATGATGGGATGACGAAGATGATGCATTGCAGACATCATCATCCCCACCATCGCATCATTCCAGATCAAACAGGAGACAACCCAATGTCCCGCCCAATCCTCTTTTCGATCACATCGATCTTCGTGCTGACGCTGGCACTTTCCTCCTCCACCGCCGCCACAGATTGCCGGCTGCGACGTCTTCCCCGCCGACAACATCTGGAACGCACGTCGATGATCTGCCGCTGGACGCCAACTCGGCGCTCTACATCGAAGCCATCGGCGCGGAGACGAACTTCCACCCCGATTTCGGCTCAGGAACATGGAACGATGGCCCCATCGGCATCCCCTACGTCGATGTCGCGGGGACGCAGCCGGCTGTGGCCATCAACTTCACGGCCTACGGCGACGAGAGCGATCCCGGGCCGTATCCCGTCCCCACCGACGCGCCCATCGAGGGCGCGCGCAGAGCAACGGCGACCGTCATGTGCTGGTGGTGGACCGCGACAACTGCATGTTCTACGAACTCTACCGCCTTCCCGCAACCCGATGGCAGTTGGGACGCGGATTCCGCCGCCCGTTATGATCTGAGCTCCCACGAGTTGCGCCCTGCCGGCTGGACTTCCGCCGACGCCGCCGGGCTGCCGATCCTGCCCGGTCTTGTGCGCTACGACGAGGTCGCCGCGGGTGAGATTCGCCACGCCATCCGCTTCACCGCGCCGCAGACGCGCTGCGCCTACGTGTGGCCGGCGCGTCACTTCGTCGTCGCTGGAAGACGAGCAATACCCGCCCATGGGGCAGCGCTTCCGTCTGCGCGCCGATTTCGACGTCAGCAGCTTTGCGCCGGAGATCCAGGTGATCCTGGTAGCGATGCAGCGCTACGGCATCATCCTGGCCGATAACGGCTCGGCCTGGTACATCTCCGGCGTCCCCGACGAACGCTGGGACAACGACATGCTGCGTCAGTTGCGTCAACTGCAAGGATCGGACTTCGAAGCGGTGGACGTCTCCGCGCTGATGGTCTCCTCTGATTCCGGGCAGGTGCGCAGCGAAAATCCGATGCAGATTTTTCTGCCCATCACGATCAGTGAGGAGCATGGTACAGTTCCATAGATGATCACAAATCTGCTAGACAGAGATCGAAGATCGATTATCTGATATACTGGAACCAGAATCTTTGTACTTCGACTGCGAGGGTCAATCAGATGAACGCACAGCAGACAGTTGAGCAACTGCAAAACACATCCATTCTTTATCGAATTCAAGTGATTGAGATGTTACTTCAGTCCCTGAAAGAAAAAATTGCAGAGAACGAGTCTTCCTTCGAGAAAGAAAAAACGTTCAGCGTCCGCACTTTTGATCTAGGCACAAGTGCTCTGCCGGATCAGGAACAGATCTATCTTGCTAGAGGTTTATAATCGTGTATGCACTAGACACGAATCTACTGGTGTATGCGCACAATACTGCGTCGCCTTTTCACATTCAGGCCAAAGCGTTTGTAGAAAACGTGATGAACCATCGTGACGAGATAGGGCGGCTGTCTGTATGTATCCCTGCCCAAGTGATGCTGGAGTTCCTCAACGTCATCACTTGCATCGCTTGGAGTCTCCACTGCCCCTCCCTATTGCCTTGCAGGTTGTGCAAGACTACAGGGATTCAGGGGTGGCAATTCTCCACCCCATGCCTGACCATCTGGGTACTGTAATGCAACTGTTGAAGACAGTAACAAGCCGCAAGAAGATCTTTGATGTTGCGCTGGTAGCTACGCTGCAGGATCACGGCATTGCGGGCCTGTATACCGTGAAGTAGATGACTTCAAAGAGTTCGCATTCCTTGATGTGCAAAACCCTCTTGCATAGCCTCCCACACATACGTTTTCTGAACCCCTCATCGTGAAGAAGAGAGACAAAATGACTACTTCGTCAAGTTGGTTCTACTGGGCGTTGCTCTCGGCGATCTTCGCGGCGTTGACCGCCATCTTCGCCAAGATCGGCATCCGCGGCGTCGACTCGGACCTGGCGACGCTGATCCGCACGTCGATCATCATCGTCGTGTTGGCGGTGTTTGTGTGGTTCACAGGCAAGTGGAGCAATCCGCTGGCGCTGCCCCGCCATACCTGGATCTTCCTCACGCTTTCGGGGCTGGCCACCGGCGCGTCGTGGGTCTGCTACTTCCGCGCCCTGCAGATCGGCGAGGCGTCCAAAGTGGCCCCAGTGGACAAGTTCAGCCTGGTGCTGGTGGCTATCTTCGCCGTGATCTTCTTGGGCGAACGGCCCGATCTTTGGGAATGGGCGGGGATCGCGCTGGTGGCGGCGGGCGTGCTTGTGCTGGCAATTGTGCGATGACAGGGGGATTGGGAAATCAGAGGATGGCTTTAATCGATGGAGGAAGGAGATGGGGATCAGCATGAGTCGGACTACCAGCGTCAACAACAGTGAGTTTTTCGCAGAGCAATACGGCCAGAATCCAGGCGCGCTGTTTCTCTATAAGACGGTCTGGATCTCCATTGCGGAGAAATGTGAAAACTGCGTCAAACAGGAGTGCAAGCTGGTACTCTCGTTGATCAGTCAAACTGGTCACTTCGAGGGCAAGGTCTTGCAGTAGCCGATTGAATTCGACAAGCCTGAGAACTTCGGCATCATGCAGTGTTGCATCTTCTTCCAGGTGAAAACCGACGATCTGTGCTGCGCAGATGAACTTAGGGAGATCAAGTTTGTCCTTATCGATGCCGCGAACAATCACATCGACGGCCAATTCACAGAAATCACGCAGTACGTGCCCTGGGCCGGTGCGCTCAAAGTCGATGACCCACAATCTCTCTCCGTTGGTGAACATGTTATCGCCGTGAAAATCGCCGTGGGTGATGGCCTGGCGGGTGCATGCACTCCCCAATCGGTCTTTGTTCTGTTGGATCCATGAAACTGGATTACCAATGGCGAGTACTGCTGGTCCAGACTCAGTGACTGAATATCAAAACGGGCCATTTTCTCATCAATTTGAAACATCGGCTGTACTCCTCATACATTGAGTGTTCGCCGGATACGGCATTGGCGTAGTGATATTTCCACGCGTTCTTGAAGAACCAGTAGATTGGTTGCCATATCTGCGCCACATCTTCGGTACTCTGAAAAAAGCGCAAAAAAGACTGTAAACGCTGCTCTTCTTCGGCCAGCAGGCTGTAGATCGAGGCCCCGAGATCCCAAAACAGCGTCGAATTCTCCAGTTGTGTGTGATAGATCCCGACAACCTGATCGCGGATATAGCTTTGGTAGTTCTCTTTCTCTTGACGAACTCGCTCAGAGGTGGCAATCTTGACAATCTTCTTCACCGGCAAGTTATCACGCTGAACATAGCCGACAACCGAACGACCGATGGAAACAGGTTCTGGCTCCACCCCCACTGCACCTTCCAAATGTTGGACAACAAGATGGGGTGCATCAGGAAAGAGCTGGTGTACGAGATCCTCACAGATGTTATGTGTCTGGACATCGTCGGCTTGTACAGTTTCGAGCAGACGCTCCGCGATGCGCGCCTGATCCCATGCGTTGGGCCAGCCAATTGGGTTGCTGCGGGTTGCTGCGGACGCCTTACTCGCCAATCGATGAACCATTTCCAGAAGCTTTGAAGAGGCTCCGCCTTTGTTAAAGAATTCTGCCCCTAGATGAGCAATCTGCTGATCTAGAGCGGCGTCAAGATAGGCTGAGTAGATCACCACACCGGTGGCTGGACTTGCAGACTTCATCCATTCAAGTAGCCGCATACCACTTACATCGCTGGGACGGTAGTCTTCTTCAAGGCGAAGATCGAGCACCGCCACATGAGGACGCACACGCTGTGCAAGTCGGCGGCACTCTTCCACCCAGTCACGTGTCTGCACATAGTAGACATGCACAGCAAAGCCACTCAGTTCGAGAATCTCTTTCCAGTTCTGCAATGTAGACTGACGATTGTCCACAAAGAGCGCTCTGGGCTTGGAAACTGTCACGGAATTCCTCTCCCTGGTCTACATACCCTTTTGTTTACACTGAAGCGATAGGCACAGAAAACGCAAACGAAGATCCCCTGTCGCTTTCAGTCCACTCAAGCCATGCAAATCCGCCATGCATTTCGCTAATGTGACGCACCAACAGAAGACCCTGTCCGGGTTGGCCGTGTGGGTGTGGAATCGGCACCTCGAAGATCTGGGATCGAATCTCATTCCGCACACCGACTCCATCGTCGGCCACATAGACGTACGCCATGTCGCCCACACGTTCAGTTTTCACACTGATACAGATCTTGTCGCCTCGGGGGTGTCTTTCCGCATTGTTGAGATAATGACGTATCGAGACGACGTAGCCAGGTTTCATGAACACGCACCTCTAGATCCAAGCAGCCGAGATCGTGATCGGTTTCGAGTTGTGTATGCGGTACTCGCCTGGCCTGGAAATCTTCGACTTCTGCGGCGACCACAGCATCCAGGACAGAGATATTGGACGCATAGTCGGTGTCGCTGGAGTCGTGAGACCCCAACATTGGCAGTTTGGGCAGTTGCATCGCGTCCGCGACATGATCGACAATGTCGAGTTCCGCGCTCAGATCAGAATCAAGCCGATATTTCAACTTGATCTTCAAGATCGTATCGCGAATGCGGCTGACTTCTCGGTTCACATCGTGAACGATGTCGGCGCCCCAAGCGCCCATGATGGCTATCGACTTGTTGCGCGCCAATTCCTTAGCCTGCACTGCGTTCTGAATGGCGGCGACGGCCAAATTCGACAACGAAATGAGAAAAAGGCGATCCTTTCGATCCAAACCGCCAACGTCCTTGTGCTCCACGTTGATGACGCCTCGTATGACGCCGTCCTTCCTCCCCATCACGCAAGACAACGGCCAATTAGATTTCGTCACCCCGTTTGAGACGTCAACAAAGTCGCTATATTCCTCCACATTTTCCACAAGCTGCGCCTCATTCTCACGGACGGCACGCGCCACGACATAGGGATCAACGACATCGATCTGTGCATGAGACTGCTTCAATTCTGCAAAGAAGTCGGGCGGATAGGCAACAATCAGCTCAAGTTTTTCTTGATTCGGATCCATCAGATAAATCGCGCCCATGTGGCTGTCGGTGTTGATGGTTGCCTGTTCAACAATGGTTCTCAACACGGCGTCACGTTCGACACCGGCTTCAGCGATGGCGCGACTCGCCCGATAGAGTGCCTCTTGCTGTACGAAGAGTTCTTGGATGTCCTGGTGTTTCTTGGCATTTTTCCAGCGCAATGGCGGCCTGATTGGCAATGGTGGTGAGCAGTTCCAAGTGTGTGTCTGTGAAGAGATTCGCGTCTTTGGTGCTACGCAGCGCGATGACGCCGATGGACCTGCCCGAAACCCGCATGGGGACGCCAAGCCAGCACTGAAAGCGCAACGGTGGCGACGCAATCCCATGCTCACGGGCAAAAGACTGGATATCATCGAAGGTGTTCGCCAGAATCGATCTATCGTTGGCCAAAACCCACTCCACGAAGCCGTTACGCTCGTCGATTTTGCGATCACGGTATGCAAGATCTTTCGGCTTTCTCTTCGGCGGATAGGCTTTTGCCGTCGAGGAAGACTACGGGGGCGGTGATCCTGGTCTGTTCAGCATCGTAGAGGGCGATGAGCAGGTCGCCGGTGTAGAGGCGCAACCCGTCCAGTGCCGTTGTGATGCTATGCGATAGCTGTTCCACCTCTGCGGCCTGTGTTTCACTCAGGCTGCTCACTTCTGTCTGGAATTTGATGACGGCTTCGCGCTCTCGCGCCCGCTGCGCGTATTCCTTGGAGTTGTGCAGTACGACGGCGAGATAGGGGGCCGTCTCTTGGAGTAGGGTACGTAGTTCGGGGCCGAACATGTGGGCGTCTTGCATCCCGCGCAGGCCGATCCACCCGATAATCTCATCGGTATGTGGTAACCGCAGTTCGAGGACGAGACAGCAACGAAGGTTCTCACTGAAACCGTCTTCGATCTTGTTCTTGTCTTTCCATACTGAAAAATCAGGAACGTCAAGAATCGGCATTGGCTCTTGTCTAGTCAACATGTAGTCGATCAAGCCATTGCGCGCCCCAACAAAGCGCGGTTTGTACAGCGGATGCGTGTCAAGGGCATCGATCCGTTTGTCATTTTCAAACACCACGTGTAGCCGGATCTGCCGGTGATGTTCATCATACGTGGCGATGAAAAGATTGTGACCTTCGGGCATGTAGTCCTGTAACACGCTGAGAATTTGTTCTGTCTGCTCTTCTTCGAGCAGAACGTCGGCAATGGCATTGTGCAGGCGGATGATTGCTCGATCAAGTCGTAGGTCATCGCTCTGCTTGGCCAGGAGTTTGGCATTCTGCAACGCGACCGCGGCCAATGGCGCCAGCCGTTGCGCAGAGCTACGATCTTCCGTGGATATGTCATTCACCGAGGGAGACGCCATGTAAAGCACGCCGACGAGTGTGTCCTGGCTGACAAGTGGAACACAGAATTCCGCGGCCATGTCGCCTTCTAGTATCTCGCTGAGCAACGGGTGTATGGGGCTGGTGGTGTCGTTCAGGCCGCAATGTCCACGATAGTTGGCGAGTTGAACACCAAGATCCTGCTTCGGACACGATATTCTGTGCTTTCTGGACAGCGCCACCTGTTTTGCTTGATCCCACACAAATTGGGAAACGAGTTCCTCACTGCCTTCGTCATATGAGAAGACCGCGGTGTATTTGACCTCTGTCAACCTGGCAACCTGGGTTGCGATCACCCTGGATAGGGAATCGATGTCGCCGGTGGTGATCTCTTGGTTGATCGCTGCAATCGCCTCGTTTTCCATGTACAGCCGCTGCATGGTGCGCAGTGAAGCCTCGATGGAAGCCAGCAAAGACTCCAATACCATGCGATCTGCGGCCAGGAAGGGGTACCGTCCTGGATCTCGCTTGTTGCAGAGGCCGATCAGGTAATCCTGATCCAACGCATGAAGCGGGGCAACAATGGCATCGTGTAGCCCTAGGCTCGCCAGTTCTCGATACCTGGGCTGGTTGGCGTTGATCACTTGCGCTCTGTTCTGTGCGTAGAGTCGCAGCATCAGATCCGACGGCAGCGAACCCGACCACAGCGGAGATGAGACATGCACGATCTCAACAACCTGAAGCCCGCCATTCTGCCGCGTCAATCGCAATAGGAAACTGTCTTCCGCCTCAAAGGCGTGTGTGTAATGCGGAAGTAGCCGGAGCAGAAAACGTTCTACATCGAAGGGGTTGCTTTGAAGCAGTGTCTTGAGTTCGCCGGTGAGGTCATTTAGCGTGCGTACAAGTCGCCCGTACTTGCGTGCATCGCGTTCTCTATCGGAAAGGTATCCGCCGGAGCCATCCCCTGTGATCATGCTCATTCTCCCAGTAGTGCGCCAATCCTGTGTAGTAGCTTCACCGCATCGAAGGGCTTCTCGTAGATTTCGTTGACCTGGGTATCGAACCCTTCGTCGCCGGTGTCGAACATGTTGCCGGTGGCGGAGAGAATAATAATGGGTACCGATGATTTCGTCCCCTGATTTTGCTCTGCTTCGTACTCTCCGCTTCTGATGCGCTTGACCAATTCCTTGCCGGTATACTGCCAGTTCACGCCCTGAAATCCTACGTTGTTCACCAGTTCTCTACCCTGGTTGGGGCTACGAGGATGGATCATGAGATCGACACAGATCAGGCTGAATTCTTCTGTGGTCATGCGTTGGAGGATCGTCTGTTCCGCAGTCAATTCCACTGCATAGCCCGCTTCTTCCAACAAGAGTTTGAAAGGTTCCATCGTCTCGTAATCGTCATCAAAGAGCAGAATCTTCTTCGACATAAGGCGTCCTTATCAGTCGTAGTTTTCGGTGAATCGCCAAGCTGTCGCACACAGCATTTCAGGGTTGAATTGGGTCACTCGGACTTATTCATTACGGGGATTCTCATTGTGAATGTCACCTTGTACCCGGTACCAAAGCGGCTGTGATGACGACGTGTTTCTTCACATGTCGCCGTGATATCGCCGCTGTGCGCCTTCAACACTGCCTTTGCTTCCCAAAGACCATACCCAGTGCCATAGATTTTACCCATCAACGCATTGACCAGGCCGCGCTCACCCCGATCATAGATCTCTTGCATCTTCTCCGGCGGGATCTGATGCCCCAAGTTTTCGATCTCAATATCGTAGGCAAGTTCATTTGGCGACATGTTGGCTAGGACGGCTCGCACGTAGATGGTTGTGCCTGGGAACGAGTATTTCACAGCATTTTCCAGCACATTGCTCACGGCAATGGTCAAACGTGCGATGTCGACATTGGCGGAAGGGAGATTCTCGATGGAAGGATCGACGACCAGCAGCCGATTTTGCTCACGCGCTTGTTTCTCAAATCCCGCAGCACAATTGGCGATCAACACCGAAAGCGGATAGGACTCCACTTTCAGGTCGTCGGATTCAACCATGATCTGGATCGTACGCGGGGTTTCACCGGCGACCTTCCCCAGCCGTAGTGTCAATTCGTACGCCCCTTTCACTGCATCTTTAATCGCGTCCAAAATACTTGGTTCGCGAACCAGCCTGTCGAGTTTGAGGGTGGCGGACGCGAGATGCGTGGTGATTGGCGTCAGTGCGGTGCGGATTCGATGCTGCAACAGGATCTCTGTTGCCTTGCGGCGCTCAGACTCCTGGTACAGACGCAAACTCTGGAGCTTAGAAGACACAAACCATCCGACGATGCGGCTCAACTGAGACAACAGCGCCTTCTCCGCCTCGATGTTCGGCGCCCCCCGCATCGGGCCAAAGACCATCACGGCGCGGTAGGTTTCCCCCAAACAGGAAGCGATGCCAAACGGCGCATTGGACAACAGCGCCACATGCGCACCGCGTAGCCCCATGCGAAAAGTGCTTTCGTTTGACATGAGGAAACGGTGCGCGGTGTTCTCAAGCGATTCATCCAGATTGGCCTTGCGCCAGTTGAAATGGGGCAGATCGTCCAAAGAGACCTTCCCGCCACTGGCAATCGGCGTTAGAATCGTGTCGTTTGGCCCAAAATTCGTGTAAAGAACGATGTACTCCGCGCCACAGAATCTACAGATTCGGTCGAGTAGGTTCCCAGTGTCGGTGCGAATCTCGTGTAAGCTCGTCACCTCGCCAAATCGCCGCAGTGAGCGCAGATCGTCGAGGAACTTCTGCTCCTTCTCGCGTTTGATCTTCTGATACCGATCTTCCGCCAGTTGTTGCAGCAACAGCACTTCGTCCTCCACCTTTTGCCGAAAATCATCTGGGGCAGGCTCCAGGCTTGCTGCGGCCTCCACGAGTTCAATGGGGACATGATTGTCGTTGAAAGAGATGTTTCTATCGCTGCCGTCAACGACATGCTGCACTCGATTACTCACGGTTTCGATGGTTATATCCTGTGCATACTGACCAGTCAATAGCACCGCCACCGGAACATTGCCCACACTGATCAACGCCGAGTAATCGGCCAACCCCATGTGACACGTATACATGCGCGGCGCAGGCTGTTGGTTCTTGCGCCAATCGCCGATTACCTGCCTCGTTCTTCGGTGATCGCAGGCAACACACGCATCATTGCCGCCTTGCACACGGTCTGGATCGCGAAACAGCACACAGAACGGGGAGAAATTCTGGCGTTCTACCAACGGATCAATCCGTTGGAACTGGTTTTTCACATAATCATAGTCAAGCACGGTTAGGGCGCGCCCAAGCCGTGTGCTACACCCCGAAAGCAAGACAGAAAGCGTATGTGGCTCGATAAGCTGGCTCAGTACCGTCGGCAGGTAGGGCCATGTATCTGAGGTATCCAAGGCATCGCTCCATAGCAAATCATACGCAATACGCGTTGTGGTACTTGCCGCAGACAGATGATTCATATACGTTATGGCCTACGTTGGTTGTGGGTTTCCGGCGCGCACATGTGCTGACACGTGCGCAGCGACATGTCTACGGCCCAAGGCACGGCAAGCCACCGGGGGAAGTGGCTTCTGGTGGGGAGGAGGCGGCGAAGCAAGAGTCGATGATCCCCTGAACGCACGGTAAGGTAAAGTATAGCTCAGGGTACAAGCATGGGCAAGTGGATGTAATTTTTGCCCTTACTGCACACGCCGATGCACACGCCCCCCAAAGCGGAACCAGACGATCTCGTCACCTTGGCCGCGCAAAAACTCACCTTTGCTACCCTTGCCTGCCCCATCGGTGACAATGACTTTGTCTGCCCCGTAGAAGGCGAGCGACAGCGGCGGCGGGGAAGGCGGCGCGGGTGTATCCTTCTTGGGGAAGCCGCCCTGCGGGATCAGTTGAGCGCGCAAACCATCACCGTCAACGTTGAGGACGACGTGGTTCAGCTTCGCTTCGTAGCGACCGGCGTACTGCGCCAACGACTCGGCGTCGAGCGTCTGCACAGACGGCTCGCTCGACTCGATCCCCAGGAAGTGGGACAGCGCACCCTGCGTCACATCGCGATAGGTCGACGATCCCAGGCTGCTGTTGGTGAGGACAATCACGGCGAAATCCCGTTCGGGAACGATCAGTAGATTGGCCATCTGGCCGCGGGTGGCCCCGCCGTGGCCGATTGTTTTCAGCCCGCCCGCCTCGTTGATCATCCAGGCGATGCCTGTGGCCTTGGTGCCGCTGCCCGCGGTGACCAGTTCGCTGTGCATCAGCGACATGGACGCGGGCAAAAGCAGCCGTTCCCCGTCCGCGTTGACACCGTCGCCCAGGTGGAAGCGGGCGTAGCGCAACATGTCCTCCACACACGAGACGATGCCGCCCGCCGAATGCGCTGTGCGCGCCAGCGCCCAAGGACGCGCCACCTCGGCGTGCGTCTTGGCCGGATCGTCCTGATCCACCACCAGATGGCCGGCCACAAAGCGATGCGTCATCACATCATCGGCGAAGAAGAAGGTCATCTCCATGCCCAGCGGCTTCAGCACCAGCGCGGTGACGGCGTCCTCGAACGTCTGCCCGGTGACCACCTCGATCACGCGGCCGACCACGGCGAAACCGGCGTTGTTGTACGACCAGATCTTGCCCAACGGCGTCACCTGGGGCAGATCGGCCATGGCTGTCACGTAGCGGGCCTGGGCATCGTCCCCCGCGCTGAGATCGTCGAAATAGTCGCCCAGCCAGCCGCCGGTGTGTGTGAAGCAGTGGCGCAGCGTGGCCTGCTGCATGGCTGTCTCATCTTGCAGCCGAAACGACGGCAGGTAGCTGCGCACCGGTGCATCTAGATCGAGCTTGCCCACTTCCACCAGACGCATGGCCGCCGTAGCTACAAACGTCTTGGTGATCGAGCCGATCTGGAAGAGCGTCTGCGCGGTGACAGGCAGAGGATGATCGAGGTTGGTGACGCCGAAACCGGCGCACGTCTCCTTGCCATTGTGGAGGACGCCAACCGCCACGCCCGGCGTATGATATTGCTGCATGGCGCCGGTAATGAGATCTGCAAACTGGGGATCGAAGGTCATGGTTGCCTCGGTTTTCCGGTGAAAAAATGTGGCGTGGTCTTGTCAGTGGCTGGCTCTGGGCAGATGTATTGGGTAGGCGCAAGCACGCTTGCCCAGTGCCAGACACCGACGGGCGCGTTGTATGGATATCAAGTGGAATCCTGCGCGCATACGTTAATCTTGTGTTATGATACACTTGTAGACAGGCGTGGGCAATCTCATCTTCAACCCTCATTTTTGGCAGGTCTGGTGGTGAACGAGACAACGCAGCAAACCAGGCCACTTCGTCTTGTCGCCGTGATGGGTTTGCCCGGCGCGGGCAAGTCGGCGGCGGCGCACTTGATCGCCCAACGCATCGACGCCGTATTGCTGCGCAGCGACGTCATACGCAAAGAAATCTATCCTGTCCCCCGTTACACGCCCGAAGAAGGGCGTAACATTTACCAAGAGATGTTCGACAGGTCCGCGACGCTGTTGGCACGCGGACAATCTGTGGTGCTCGACGCCACGTTCCGCGCAGACAGGCTACGTCGGCAGGCGCAGCGAATCGCCGACGAGGCGGGCGCGTCCTGGTGGCTGGTGCTGGTCACTGCGCCGGAGGATGTGATCCGCCGACGGTTGGCGACGCGGCGCGATGACCCATCCGACGCTGATTTCGAGATCTACCGGCTGTTGCGCGCCGAATTTGAGTCGATCGCTACGCCGCACGAGGTCATCGACAACGCTGGGACGTCGGCCCAGTTGGCTGAGCGTGGCGCAGATCTTCACTGCGTAGATCCGTTCGGTTAACATTTTGAAAAGATCTATTTAACGGGCAACTTGCCCAAGAGGTTTGGCCTTTGTTTCGGGTGCAAGTATACTTGACGTGGTTCACCGTAAACGGCTATATTCACGCTAAGATACGCAGCAGACGGACCTGGAGAGCGCTACTGTGACAAACGAGTTGGTGAACAACCCTGCAACCGCGGCGCCTGAGCGCACAAAGACTGGTGCGCCTTCAAGCAGCCGATTTGCCATCTTCTCCGGCCGCCAGGGTCGGCGAATGCGCGAAACACTGTTGGCCTATCTTTTCCTGCTCCCCGCCTTCACCATCGTGGGCCTGTTCGGCCTATTCCCCCTTGTCTTTGCGGCCTATCAGAGCAGCCTGCGCGGCATCAATCGTATCCTCGGTACATACGATGGGCTGGGCAATTACATCAACGCCGTTGGGCAATTGACGTACGTGCTCGGCTTTGGCGGCGCGGCGCTGTTGATCTTCCTCTCGGCGCGCATGATCTGGCAGGGGCGGGCAGAGGCGGTGGCGCTGAAGCAGCCATTCTGGCGCTGGGGCTTGCCCGGCATCGCACTGGGGACGAGCGCACTGCTGGGCCTGGGCTGGCTGTTGCGTCTGCTGCCGCTTTTGCTGGCGATCCCCGATCAGCTACGTTCGCGACAGCGCACGCCGGAACCCTTCAACGTGTTGATGGGGCGAGCATTCAACGATCCAAACGTGCTCAGCCTCTTCTTGGGGATGATCGGCTGTTTGGTGGCGGCGTTTGTGCTGATGTTGGTTGTACAGCGCAGCTATCGATCCATGCGCCGCCCACGTGACTTCTCCGGCATGTTCGCCGGCGTCGTCACCATGATCGGGTTAGGCATCGGCATCGGGCTGCTCACCTGGGTGGAATTGCAGTTCCGCATGGCCGAAGCCGAGGGCAACGGCGGGCTGGACATCTGGACGCAGGTGATGATGATCGGCGGTGGCGTTGTCCTGGTGGCGCTGTCTTGGTGGTTGTGGCAGAGCGCAAATGGACGCAACTCCAACGTTGGCACAGGGCTGCGGCTGGCGGGTGGGGCGATGTTGCTGGTAGGCGGTTGGCTGCTCATCGCCGAACTGCCACGAGCCATCGGCTCCGGCGACGATCTGTGGTGGAACAGTCTGGCAGCCACCTTCTTCTACGCCCTGGGTACCGTCCCCACACAGTTGATCATCTCGCTGATGCTGGCTGTGCTCCTCTTTCAGGACATTCGGGGCAAGGGCTTTTTCCGCATGATCTACTTCCTGCCCTACATCGCTCCCTTCGTTGGCACCGCCGCTGTCTTCAAGATCATCTTTTCCAGTCGCCCCACCGGCCCTATCAACTCGATTGTGAACTTCTTCGGCGGCTCGTCGTTGAGTTGGCTGAATGAGCCATCGGGCATTTTGAATCTGATTCTGCCCAACGGCGCCCTGCCGGGGTGGACAGCCGGCCCCAGCCTGGCGCTGATCGTGATCATGATCTACGGCGTGTGGACATTCTTCGGCTTCAACACGGTGGTCTTCTTGGCCGGGTTGGGCAACATCCCGCGTGAGACGTACGAAGCCGCCTCCATCGACGGCGCCACGCGCTGGGCGCAGTTCCGCCACATCACACTGCCGCTGCTCTCGCCCACCATCTACTTCCTCACGCTCTACTCGGTGATCGGCACGTTCAAGGCGTTCAATCACATCTACGTTCTGCGCACCGGCGCGGCGTTGGGGACAACGGACACGGCCAGCGTGGTCATCTTCCAGATGTTCAAGCGCGACACACGCTATGGCTATGCCTCGGCGCTGGCGATTCTGCTGCTGTTGATCATCATCATTCTCACGGTTGTCAACAACCGCATTGCCAGTGAGCGGGTGCATTATGGCTAATGTCGTTACCGAACCCCGCATGGGGCAAACCTTACCGAAGAAACAGAAGGGGCAGCCGCGCTTCATGCGTGATCTGGGCATTTATATTGTGCTCATCATCGGCGCGGGCGTTGCGATTGTCCCCTTTCTTTACACCGTCAGCGTCTCATTGATGAACCTCACTGAAGCCAGCGGCGGCGCCTGGATTCCTAGCAACTTGCAGTGGGGCAACTACTCGCAAGCCTGGCTACAGGCCGATTTTTCTGAGTATTTCTGGAACAGCGTGATCATCGCCGCCATCACGATTGTGGGTGAGGTGATCTTCTGCACGCTGGCCGCCTATGCCTTCGCCCGTATGGAATTCTGGGGCAAGGGCTTCCTTTTTGCGCTGCTGCTGTCCACGCTGATGCTGCCCGAAGCGGTGACCTGGGTACCCAACTTCATCACAGTCTCCTGGCTGGGGCGCGTCGGCCCGATCCCGTGGATCAACAACTGGCCGGCGTTGACCATCCCGTTCATGGCCAGCGCATTCAGCATCTTCCTGTTACGCCAATTCTTTATGCAGGTCCCAAGCGAACTGTGGGACTCGGCCCAGATCGACGGCGCCGGTCACATTCGCTACCTGATCCAGATCATGATCCCGCTGTCCCAGGCAGCGATTATGACACTGGTGCTCTTCGCCTTCATCGGCACGTGGAACGCGTTGGCCTGGCCGATCCTCGTGACAACCACGCCCGATTGGCGACCGATCTCGTATGGCATGTTCGCTTTCATCGATGAGGCCGGTTCACAGTTTCACCTGCAAATGGCCGGCTCGATCATTACCATGTTGCCGGTGGTGATCCTCTACTTCTTCACACAGAAGACATTCATCGAAGGCATCTCAACGTCCGGCCTGAAAGGGTAGCAATGATCCGGTGACCTTGCCTCGTTGGCAGGCGTCGGGTTTTGCGATAATCATCTGAAGTTCAACCGTTTCTGCATACCATCTGCAAGGAGTAAACAACCTATGCAACGCAAATTTCTGACCGTAGTTATGTTACTGCTGGTCGGGGCGATGGTGCTCAGCGCCTGTGCTGTCCCCACCCCTGCCGGCCAGGAACCCACCGCCGCCGAACCCACCGCGGCTGCGATGGAAGAGCCGATGGGCGAAAGCTACACCGACGTCGACCCCACGGGCCAGACCGTGGTGTGGTGGCACAACCACAGTGGCTCTCGCGAAGAGGGTCTGCTGGGCTTGATCGAACAGTTCAACAGCAGCAACGAATATGGCATCACCGTCGACGCCCAGAACCAGGGCAGCTACAACGACATTCGCGACAAAGTGAATGCCAGCATCGGCGCCGGTGAACAGCCTGCTGCGCTGCTGGTGGGCTACCAGAACGATCAGGCCTTCTACCAGCTCAACGACACGCTGGTCGATCTGAACCTGCTCATGGACGATCCCACGTGGGGCTTCAGCGCCGACGAGAAGGCCGACTTCTACGCTTCGTTCATGGAACAGGGGCTGCACCCGCTCTTCGACAACCAGCGCCTCGGCTTCCCGCCCAACCGTTCCATGGAAGTCCTCTACTACAACCAGACCTGGCTGGAAGAACTTGGCTTCGCCGGCCCGCCCACCACGCCCGATGAATTCAAGGAAATGGCCTGCGCCGCCGCCGCGGAAAAGGGTGACGGCACCGGTGGCTACATCCTGCGCGACGACGCTTCCGCCGTGGCTTCGTGGACCTTCGCCTTCGGCGGCGACGTGCTCACCGAAGACGGCACCGAGTACGTCTACAACAGCCAGGCCACCATCGACGCTATGACCTTCCTCAAGGGCCTGTACGACGATGGCTGCGCTTACTTCTTCACCGAAGGCTTCCCGAACCCGCAGTTCGCCGCCCGCAACGCCATCTTCACCCAGGGTTCCAGCTCGGGCATTCCGTTCTACCAGAGTGACATCGACACAGCCGCCACGGATCGTGGTACAGATCCCGATGCCTGGGGCGTGGCTGCTATCCCGCACACCACTGCCGATCCGGTGCAGAACCTCTACGGTGGCGACATCATGATCACCAAGACCACCCCCGAGCAGGAAGTAGCAGCGTGGATCTTCATCAAGTGGTTCACTTCGCCCGAAATCCAGGCCCAGTGGGATCAGATCAGCGGCTACTTCCCCACCCGCGCCGGCACCAACGAGTTCCTCACCGACTACCTGGCCAGCAACCCGCAGTGGGCGCAGGCCGTCGAGATGCTCCCCTACGGCGCCTACGAACCCCAGGCGATCTCCTACCAGGCCGTGCGTGACGCCGTCACCGCCGCCTACAACGAGATCATGCAGGGCGCCGACATCCAGACCACCCTGGACAACCTGACCACCTCGTCCAACGAGCAGCAGGCCACCATGATGGCGGAACTGGAATAACGGACGAACGTTCAATTCACCGTAGCAAAAAAGAGCCACCCCGCAGCGGGGTGGCTCTTTTTTGCGGCATTTTCCTGCTCCAGCAGGTCATGCTGGTAGTGCGACGGACACCGTCCGCGCGGACACACTCCCACTACGCGGAAGCGATCTCGTCTCGCCAGTACAAGTTAGCTGAAAAGATCCATGAAATCCTGCGGAGTGGGCGTCAAGTGAATATGGCGACCCATTTGCGCCACTCGGTACTAAAGTGCGTTTAGGTTGCAAACGGAAGTTATGCAAGCGCCGGTTGAGTAGGCCGGCGCTTGCGGAGGCCGTATCGAAACCCAGCGGGTCTAGTAACCGTAGCCGCTGCTTTTGCGGTTCTATCCTGTAGGGAGAGTTGTGCGGTTGCAAAACGCACCTACGTCTTCCCGATTTTGTTAATCAGCGAGTCACCACAGCTACGAAAAATGAAAGCGCCACCCGTTGGGGTGGCGCTTCATCTTGAATTCATTTTGTGATGTTGTTGCCCCGGTGCTTCAACTAATCCGAGAAGTCTCGCGGTTCACGCGGCCGGTAGAGGATGTACGCCAGCCCCACACCGAGGAAATAGAGGACGATGAGCGGCAACATCACAATCGCCATGTTCACCGGATCCACTGTGGGCGTGATGATGGCAGCAATCACCGAGATGCCCACCATCGCCTGCCGCCAGTAGCTGAGCAAACTCGGACCGGTGACCAAGCCGATGCGCGCAGGAAAGCGATCACCAACGGCGTCTCAAAGAAGACGCCGATCCAGAAGACAATGCGCGTCACAAAGTTTACATAGCGGTCGATGGTCCATTCCTGGTTGATCACCGAACCCAGGAAATTCTGCAAGAAACCGGTGGCCACAGGCAGCATGATCTTAAAGGCAAACCAGGCGCCGATCACAAAAAGCAGCATCACCCCAGGCAGGATCAGAAAGAGCATCCGTTTTTCGTGTGGATACAGCCCTGGTGCGATGAAAGCCACCATCTGGTAGACGATCACCGGCATGGCGATCACCGCACCCGCCACAAATCCCACACGGAAAAAGATACCGATGGTATCGGTGGGGCCAATGGCGATCAAAGACTCACCCACCGGTTCAGTGATGATCGCCAGCAGTCGTTCTACAAACAAAAAACTGACAATCGTGCCGATGAGCAGTGCGCCCACGATCCAGATCAGGCGGATACGCAGTTCGTTTAGGTGTTCAAACAACCCCATGCGGCTGTCTTCGACGGGATCGTATTGAGGAACCATTTCACCCTGGCTCATGCGCTTTCCTCCTCGGCCGCCGGTTCGCCAACCGGTTCATCAACAGGATCGGATTCAGGCAATTGCGCACGCTGCGGTTGCGATGGGCGAGCAGCAGGGGGCGGCGCAGGCTGCGGTGGGGCGATGGTATTCTCGGCAATGTCGTTATCGGGGGCATCATTCCCTGCGACATCATTCTTTGCGCCATCATCCGCGGCGGCAGACGCTGCCGCCGCGGATGTCGAAGTCTTCATGTTGTCACCGTTCCCGGCGGTCGGTTGCGCAGATTTCTCAGCGAAGTAAGCCGATGCCGGTGAAATCTGATCATCGGCGGAAGGCTGCGACGGCGTAGGACGTGGCTTTTCAACCAGCGCCTTGTCTCCTGCATCCGCCGCGGGCGGTGACGATACAGACTCAGTCGTGTCGTCAGTTGTCTTCTCGGCCGCGGGTGAGGCGTTTTCGACAGCATCATCAGAGACAGATGCAGCCCCTACCCCAGCTGCCGCCGCAGTGGCCGAGGCGAGGTCGGCGCTGTCTTCCGCCTTGGCGGCGACATCGGTGGTAGCCTTGGCTGCCGTGGATTTAGGCGTTGGCTTCGTATCTGTGGCCGGTTTGGCAGCGGGGTTGGTGGTAGGCTTGGCCGGCGTTTTGGCCGTGGCCTTGTTCAGCGTCTTGGTCACCGGCTTGGTGGCCTCTTTGATGTCCGCCGTAGTTTCGTTCAACGCTTTCTGAATCTGACGCCGCGGGTCAAGCTCGGTGAGGTCGCCAAACTCATCGTTAAACTGACGCGTCACATCCGCAGTGAGGTCGCGCACCTGACGGATCACGCCGATGATCTGCCGAAAGAGACCGGGCAACCGCTCCGGCCCAAGGAAGATCAGCGCGAAGATCACGATAAATACAAGTTCAAATACACCAATGCCGAAGAAGCTGTCCATAAGCGTTGATAAGTCCGAATAGACCGGGCTGCTACTTCCGGTACCCCAGGCACAGAAAGATCAAAGATAAAATAAATACGGGTCAGCCATGGTCGGGTGAAATCTCAGCCAGCGCCGTTCCCAGGACGCCGTTGATGAAACGTGGACTGCTGTCGCCGCCGAAGATCTTGGCCAATTCCACAGCTTCGTTGATCACCACCTTGGGTGGCGCGTCTGAATCGGGACTGAGCAATTCGAAGATCGACAGCCTGAGAATATTACGGTCGATCACGGCCAGTTGTTGCACCGGCCAATCGGGAGCGTAGCGGCCAATCAGTTGATCCAGATCGGCCCGGTTTTCGATGACGCCACTAATCAACCAGCGCAGAAAACGAAGTCCCTCTTCATCGAGCTTGGCGCTGGCCTGCCGCTCATCGAGGACACGCCCTGGCTTGTGCTGTGTGGTATCGATCTCATAGAGTACCTGCAAGGCGGCCTGGCGCGCTTTGTGCCGCGTGCGAATCTGCCTGTTGCGTGTATCATCGTCACGCGCAATCGTCCGTCGCTTCGCAGTGGACGGTTCGCCTTGCGGCAGATGCTCTTCAGGGGGAGGTTGAGAATGTCCAGCCATAAAATTGTCGCTGTCCGATTCAACGTTGAAGATGCAAACGTACGTCTACGACTGTACGTTGTCTGAGCGGAATGTGCAAGTTACTGCATCACCAGTCCACCGTCCACGGTAAGGACATGGCCGGTGATGAAGCCGGAACGCTCGGCGGCCAAAAAGGCCACTGCCCAGGCGATCTCTTCCGGTTCACCAAGGCGACCGACCGGCGTAGAAGCGATAGTCTGTGCCTTTTGCTCGTCGGTGAGGACGTCGGTGAGCGCCGTAGGGATGAAGCCGGGCGCCACGGCATTGACGGTGATGTTGCGGCTGCCAACTTCTCTGGCCAGGCTCTTGGTGAAGCCGATGATGCCTGCTTTGCTGGCCGCGTAGTTGGTCTGCCCGGCCTGCCCCGCAAGACCGACGACGCTGGTGATGTTGATGATCCGCCCCCAGCGCGCCCGCAACATCTTGCGCATGGCCGCTTTGGTGACGTAGAAGACGCTGTTGAGATTGGTCTGGATCACCCGTTCCCATTCTTCGGGTTTCATGCTGAGCAACAGCGTATCGGCGGTGAGTGCCGGCGTTGTTGACAAGTATATTGATGGCGCCCAAGCTGTCTTCCACAGCCTTGACCAACGCCTGCGCTGATTCCAGATCACCAACATCGGCCTGAAAGATTTCGCACACGCCGCCTGCTTCGCGGATCTGCGCGGCGATCTGCTGTGCGCCGTCGGCGTTGCCGCGGTAGTGGATCGCCACCGTGGCGCCCTGCGCCGCCAACTCTTTGGCGATAGCTGCACCGATGCCGCTGCTACTGCCGGTGACCAATGCCACTTTGCCCGAAAACTCCATCGCTATGCCTCATTCAAGAATGAAAATCATCGAAGACGCGGAATTGTGTTGGCATTATACCGCACATGCGGGGGAGAATCGTAATGCGTAATTCGGATGCGTAACTCGCCGAGCATCTGCGGCCAATACTGGCGAAATGCCTCTACCAATTAGGACTTACGCACCACGCCTTCCCGAAACGCCCCAACCCCTGCCACATCTGCCACATTGATCCGCTCCGCGCTGCGGGCGATGCGCTTGATCAGCCCGGTGAGGACGTTGCCCGGCCCGATTTCGGCGAAGACGGTGACGCCTGCGTCAACGGCGCGCTGCATGGAAGCTGTCCACTTGACGCTGCCGGTGAGCTGCGCCGCCAACTCGTCGACGATGGCCGCCGGTTCGGTGACGGCTTCGGCGGAGGTGTTCGCCAATAGCGGCGCAATAGGCGGCTGGATCGCCGTCGACTCGATAGCCGCTCGCAGTTGACCGGCAACCGGCGCCATCAGCGGGCTGTGCGAAGCGATGCTCACATCCAACGGCACCACTTTGCGCGCGCCCGCGGCTTGCAGCGTCGCCATCGCGGCTTCGATCCCTGCCACATCGCCGGAAATGACGATCTGGCCCGGGCAGTTGTCGTTGGCGATCTGCACGAGACCACCGCTCGACGCGGAGGCATCGGCGCAGGCTTGTGCAACCACGTCCTCATCCAGCCCGAGGACGGCGGCCATGCGACCCGGCGTCAACGCACCCGCCTCGGTCATCAGCCGTCCGCGCTCACGCACCAGGCGCAACCCGTCGGCAAAAGACAGGCTGTTCGCCGCCACCAGCGCGCTGTATTCGCCCAGGCTGTGACCGGCAAAAAACTGTGGGCGCGGCATCAACCCCATCTCGTGCTGCAAGACCCGCAGTGCGGCAATGCTGCCGGTGAGCAGCGCCGGCTGTGCATTGATCGTGGCAGTCAACGTTTCGGCGGGGCCGTCGGCGCAGAGTTGGCTGAGCGCAAAGCCGAGGATCTCGTCGGCCTCTTGCAACGTTTCACGTGCGGCGGGGAACTGGGCGGCAAGTTCCTGGGCCATGCCCACATGCTGGCTTCCCTGCCCTGGAAAGATCAATGCCAGAGGAAAGGTTTCGTCGCTGTATCGATATTCAGACATAGTCGGTTGCCGTTGGGTGCAGTGGATCAAAATGAGGTGGATCAAATTTCGAGCAAACAAGAAACAGGGGATTGGGGCATAGGCCCAATCCCCTGTTGTCATCTATCTTTGGTGTAACTTAAGCGGTGGCGGCTTCGTCGACGTCGATTACCTGCAAGCGCCCCATGTAGGTGCCACAACTCGGGCAGACACGGTGAGGCAGCGCCGGCTTGCCACATTGCCCACATGTCACCAGATTTGGCGTGCCGATGGCGTCATGCGCACGGCGACGATCGCGGCGGCCCTTGCTAAGTTTTCGTTTTGGCAGCGGTCCCATTTTGCGTTCTCCTTGACCTGTTCAACTTCAGCAATAATTACAACAACAAAGTACGACAGCAAAACCAGCGTTTCGCATCAATCAGCATCATCTTGCTTGAGCGCCAACAGTGCAGCCCAGCGCGGATCAATGACTTCGCCGTCCGATGTGGTCAACTCGACCAAATCACTGTGGACTTCTTCGATCTCCTGCATGCGCAGGGCAAAGTTTGGACAGTTGGCCGGATCTTCAAACATACAGCCAGGATACATCGGCAACGCCAGCCAGATATTCTGCCGAATCACTTCGGACGCATCTAAGATGTGATGATCGTCGATGAGCAGAGCGGCGTCGTTGAGTTCTTCTTGTTGCCCCTTGAACTCTTGAGGCATCAAAAACCGTCCGGTTTCCACATCGGTAAGCGGACGGAAGCTTTCTTCAAAATGAAACGACGCCGACATTTCTACTGGTTCGAGACAGCGATTGCACGTCATTTCCAGCGAGATGGACAGGTCACCTATCAACAGGATACCACTGTGGGTGCGCAAAAGCTTGACTACGCCTGTCAGCGGTGAAACGGGGACGAGCTCAGGATCCAGCCCGTCGATCTCATCATTCAGCTCATACTCCCGCGTGGCCCCAATCGGCTGCTTCAAGAGCTGAGCGACGTTGAATTGCATTGTTAAACTCCTTCAATGTCCGGCACGGTTTTCCAACAACGGTCGCTAAGGTCGGGCGAGATGAGTGGCGCAGGTGACACTCCTTTCTACAAAGCCCAATGGCAAAGCACCGGTGGTCTCCGACGGACAGATGGGTATTATACGGCTGTAGAGCATTCGTGTCAAAAAGTACGAAGTCAAACAGGAGATGAAATAGATAAAACAATAAAAACATCTAGAATTGACAAAACCCAACAGCAGTGGTAAAGTCTGGACACAAGCCTGTACGCGACTTCGACACAGTCAATCGCAAAACAGGACACAACTCTGTGCCGCTCTTTACCATCTTCCTTCCAGGAAGACGTTTACAGGAAGACGAATGGTCACCGCTTCATTCCAAGACAAAAGTTCGCCAACCTGGCAGATCATCGAGTATCTACAACGTCACCACTCGGCGACGATCAAAGATCTCGAACAGATGTTGGGCGTCACCACCACAGCGGTGCGCCAACATCTGCGTACATTGCAGTTGGAAGGCTATATCGACCGCACCACGGTTCATGCCGGGGTTAGCGACCGCACGAATACGTACTCACCGACGCCGCGGACTCTTCGCCTGTCATTGCGATGATCTGGCGTTGACCATGCTCGAAGAAATGTTCGAGATGGTGGGGCCGGAGCATGTGTCCACGTTGCTGGAACGTGAGCAACCGGCTGGCCAGTCGCTATGCCGGCAGCGTCACTCGGGCATGCTCTCCAACCGTGTGGAACAGATGGCGGGTGTCCTCAACCAACAGGGCGTGCTCACCGACGTTGTCCCACATGATGAAGACACCATCATCCTGAAGACCTACAACTGCCCCTACCACGAGCTGGCCCAGGAACATCGCCAGATCTGCGACATGGATCAGGACATGCTTCAGCGTGTCCTCGGCAGCGATGTCACCTTGAGCGCCTGCCTGATGGACGGCGACGGCGGTTGTTCGTTCGTGGTGAAACGCAACGGCAAGCCGCAAGACGGGATCACAGGGCAGACGTCGGCGACCTAACAGTGTAATCAGCTACACTTGCCCAATGCTGGATTCGGGCTACGCTTACAAGATAGAAATAATCGCCAGTTGAAGTATCACACCTAACCGTAAACAATTTGCTGTTCTGTCAATTTATGAAGGAGTGAAGAAGCAATGAGCGTTCTTGAAATTCGCAATTTGCACGCCACCGTGGGCGACACGGAGATCCTCAAGGGCGTCGATCTGACCCTGCACAGTGGCGAGATCCACGCGCTGATGGGGCCGAACGGCTCTGGCAAGTCGACGCTGGCCTACGTCATCGCCGGCCACCCGCACTACGAAATCACCGACGGTGACATCCTCATCGACGGTGAAAGCATCTTGGAAATGGAAGCCGACGAGCGTACCCGCGCCGGCATTTTCCTGGCCTTCCAATACCCCGTAGCCGTACCCGGCGTGAGCGTGGCCAACTTCCTGCGTACCGCCGTTTCCAACGTGCGCGGCTACACTGATCGCCGCGACGAGAACGAAAGCGGCGTCATCGGCAGCAACCTCATGCCGATGCGCGAGTTCCGCCGTGAACTCAACGACAAGATGAAGGAATACAACGTCGATTCCAGCTTCGCCCGCCGCTACCTGAATGATGGCTTCTCCGGCGGTGAGAAGAAGCGCACCGAGGTGCTGCAAATGGCGATGCTCGAACCCAAGTTCGGCATCCTCGACGAATCCGATTCCGGTCTTGACATCGACGCGCTCAAGATCGTGGCCGACGGCATCAACAAGCTGGCCACCCCCGAACGCGGCTTCCTCATGATCACCCACTACCAGCGCCTGCTCAACTATGTCAAGCCCGACTACGTGAGCATCTTCTACGGCGGTCGCATCGTCAAGACCGGCGGCCCCGAAGTGGCGCATATGCTGGAAGAAAAGGGTTACGGTTGGGTTGAGGAACAATTCGCCGACGCCGAGCCGGTGTCCGCGTAGGGGAAGAGATTGGGCGATTAGGAGATTGGGGATCGCGTCGAGCACTTGATCGCCTCAATCAATCGCCGAATCCCCGAATCTCGTCTGCAAACGATATTTTGACTGATTTGTAAACACAGGAGACTACGATCTTATGGCGACACAATCAGATCGCGAACACCTGACAGGGGTCAAGGAAGAATATCAGTACGGCTTCCGCGATGAGCACAAGCCGATCTTCAAAGCCGAAAAGGGCATTAACCATCAGGTCATCGATCAGATTTCCGATATGAAGAACGAGCCGGATTGGATGCGCCAGTTCCGCCACGACGCGCTGGACATCTTCCTCTCGAAGCCGCTGCCCATGTGGGGCGCGGACCTCACCGGCATCGACTTCAGCGACATCTACTACTACCTGCGCCCCACCGAGAAGGCCGGTAAGAGCTGGGACGATGTCCCCGAAGACATCAAGCGCACATTCGACCGCCTGGGCATCCCCGAAGCCGAACGCAAATTCCTGGCCGGCGTGGGCGCACAGTATGAGTCTGAGGTGGTCTACCACAGCCTGCGCGAGGAATGGGAGAAGATCGGCGTCATCTTCTTGGACATGGACAGCGGCCTGCGTGAGCACGAGGACATCGTCAAAGAGTACTTCGCCACGGTGATCCCGGCCAACGACAACAAATTCGCTGCCCTGAACAGCGCCGTGTGGAGCGGCGGTAGCTTCGTCTACGTACCCAAGGGCGTCCACGTGGACATCCCCTTGCAGGCGTACTTCCGCATCAACGCCGAGAACATGGGTCAGTTCGAGCGCACGCTGATCATCGTGGAAGAAGGCGCCAGTGTCCACTACGTGGAGGGCTGCACCGCCCCCATCTACTCCAGCAACAGCCTGCACAGCGCCGTGGTGGAGATCATCGTGAAGAAGGGCGCACGCTGCCGCTACACCACGATCCAGAACTGGAGCACCGACGTCTACAATCTGGTGACCAAGCGCACCGTCGCCGAAGAAGGCGCCACCATGGAGTGGATCGACGGTAACCTGGGCAGCAAGGTGACGATGAAGTACCCGGCCGTTTACATGATGGGGCCGAAAGCGCACGGCGAGATCCTGTCCATCGCCTTCGCCGGCCACGGCCAGCACCAGGACGCCGGCGGCAAGGTCGTTCACGGCGCGCCGTACACCAGCTCCAAGATCGTCTCCAAGTCGATCAGCAAAGACGGCGGACGCGCCAGCTACCGGGGTCTGCTCAAAGTGGCCAAGGGCGCGCACCACAGCAAGAGCAACGTCGTCTGCGACGCCCTGCTGCTTGATCCCGCCAGCCGCTCCGACACCTACCCGTACATCGAGATCGAAGAAGACGACGTCAGCATCGGTCACGAGGCATCGGTGAGCAAGATTGGCGAAGAACAGCTCTTCTACCTCATGAGCCGAGGCATCGGCGAGGACGAAGCCGCGGCCATGATCGTGGGCGGCTTCATCGAACCGCTGGTCAAGGAACTGCCTATGGAATACGCCGTAGAAATGAACCGGCTGATCCAATTGCAGATGGAAGGCAGCATCGGCTAAAAAGAAATGAATAAAGAATGAAGAATAAAGAAGCACAGGCGGCGTTACGTCGTTGACCAAATCTTTATTCTTCATTCTTTATTCATCATTTCGGGAGGACCCAACGTGACCGTAATGATCAACGAGCAAGAAGCAGTAAAAGCCGCCGTTGCCGCCTATAGCGAAGAGACGGTGCGGCAGATTTCGGCGGCGCACAATGAACCGGATTGGATGCGCCAGTTCCGCCTGGACGCCTGGCGCACCTTCGAGTCGCTGCCTTGGCCCAAGCCCACGGACGAAGCCTGGCGGCGCACCCGCCTCACCGGCTTCGATCTGAAGAACTTCGCACCCTTCGCCACGCCCGGCGATGTGGTTTCACACGATGAATTGTCGCCGATTTTGCAGAACGAGCTTTCCGAAATGGAAAGCGCCGCCAGCCTCATCTTCCAGGACGGCGGTCTGCACTACTCGGTGGAAAACCAGGATCTGGCCGCGCAGGGCGTGATCTTCACCGACCTGCACGCCGCGGTACGCGATCACGCGGACCTGGTGCAGCGTCACTTCATGACCGAGGCTGTCCGCGTCGACCACAACAAGTTCGCAGCGCTGCATGCTGCGCTGTGGGACACCGGCGCCTTCATCTACGTCCCCAAAGACACCAAAGTCGATCTGCCATTGCAGATCATCCTCAACCAGGCCGCCAAAGGCGTAGGCGGCTATCACCACACGCTCCTCGTGGCCGAAACCGGCTCCGAAGTCACCGTGGTGGACGATCTGGTAGGCGGTGTGGACGGGATGCAGAGCGGCGTGGTGGAAGTGCTGGTGCGCGACAACGCCATCGTGCGCTACATGAATTTGCAGGACTACGACCACAGCCTGTGGAACTTCCTCAACGGCCGCGCTGTGATGGGCCGCGACACCGATCTGCGCTGGATCCAGGTAAGCTGGGGCAGTCGCCTCACCAAAGCCTTCCTCGATCTGGACATGGTGGGCCAGGGAGCGCATGGCGAACTGCTGGGGTTGTATTTCCCCACCGGTCGCCAGCACATCGACCATCAGACATTGCAGATTCACCGTGTGCCCAACTGCTTCAGCGATCTGCTCTTCAATGGCGCCCTGAAAAACAGGGCACACAACGTCTACATGGGGATCATCAAAGTCCACAAAGAGGCCCAGAAGACAGACGCCTTCCAGCGCAACGGCAACCTGATCCTCGACGGCACCGCCCGCGCCGACAGCATCCCCGGCCTGGAGATCGAGGCCGACGATGTGCGCTGCACCCATGCCGCTACCGCCGCCCAGGTGGAGGATGAGTACGTCTTCTACCTGATGGCGCGTGGACTCACCCGTCCCCAGGCGGAGCGCATGATCGTGCAGGGCTTCTTCCAGGCCGTCCTCGACCGCGTGCCGGTGGAGAGCGTGCGCGAGAAGCTCGAACGCGTCATCGAGCGCAAGATCGGCGGCTGAACACGGCACGCAGAGAGAAGATTTTGATCCACGAAGGCACACGAAGAAACACGAAGGAGGAGTGAAGCAGAGATGGACACGGATTGCCAGGATTTTTAGGACGCAGAAATGCCCCAGAATCTTTCTCAGAATCCTTCAAATCCGTGTAATCCGTGTCCAAATCTCTGCCTTTCTTTGCTTCGTGTCCCTTTGTGTGACTTCGTGGGTCAATTCTTTGTAGATCAATTCTGGAAATCCATCGACGACGAAACGTGAATCGCACAGCCCATGAGGCTGGCAGCGTTTCACGTTTTGCACATCAAGAAGCTGTCTGCAAATTCACAGCAGCCGTCGAGGTTGGGCTGTCTGGCATAGGCATTGTGCTGCGCACTGTAATTTGCGGATAAATCAAGAAGCTGTCCGCAAATTCACAGCAGCCGTCGAGGTTGGGCTGTCTAGCATAGGCATCGTGCTGCGCACTGTAATTTGCGGATAAATATCCAAGGAGAGAGAAATGGCAGATCAAGGATACGCACACCCCAACGTCCTCGTCAGCACCGAATGGGTGGACCAGCACCGTAATGATCCCAACATCCGCATCCTGGAATCCAACGAGGATCCGCTGCTCTACGCCACCGGTCACATCCCCGGCGCGCTGAAGATCGACTGGCAGGACGATCTCAACGATCCTTTTGTGCGCGACTACATCGACAAGGTGCAGTTCGAGGCGCTGCTGAGCCGCCTGGGCGTGAGCAACGACACCACAGTGATCCTCTACGGTGACAAGAGCAACTGGTGGGCCACCTACGCCTTTTGGGTCTTCCAACTCTTCGGCCACACCAACGCCAAGATCATGGACGGTGGCCGCCTCAAGTGGAACAACGAAGGCCGCGAACTGACCCGCGAAGTCCCCTCCGTGGAGCCGACGCAGTACACCGCCAAGGATCGCGACGATGCCCGCATCCGCGCCTTCCGCACCGACGTCCTCGCGCACCAGGCAGCGGGCAAACCGCTGGTAGACGTGCGCAGCCCTGCCGAATACAGCGGCGAACTGTTGCACATGGCCAACTACCCGCAAGAAGGCGCCCTGCGCGGTGGACACATCAAGGGAGCGCGCAACGTCCCCTGGGCGCGAGCGGCCAACGAAGACGGCAGCTTCAAGAGCGCGACCGATCTGCGCGCCATCTACGAAGCCGAACAGGGCCTCAGCCCCAGCGACGACATCGTGGCCTACTGCCGCATCGGCGAACGCTCCAGCCACACCTGGTTCGTCCTCACCTACCTGCTGGGTTACCCCAAAGTCCGCAACTACGACGGCTCGTGGACGGAGTGGGGGAACGCGGTGGGCATGCCGATTGAGAAGTAACTATCGTAAATCCAGGTTAACTTCTCTCCTACCCAGGTGGTTAGTTGCACGCTGGGGGATGTTGTAGAAAGATGGTAGTCGCGCCCGAATGTAGGGTGTTGCGAGATAAGAAAGCTGATACACATGACACTCACCCCCAATACCCTGTCGCTCGATGCCGAGAAAGTAGAAAAGCTGCGCCATGATTTCCCCATCCTGGAGCGGATGGTGCATGGCGTGCCGCTGGTCTACCTCGACAACGCCGCCACCACGCAGAAGCCGCTGGCGGTGATCGAGACGCTGGATCGCTACTACCGCGACTACAACTCGAACATCCACCGTGGCGTTCACACGCTGAGCGAGGAAGCCACCGACGCCTACGAATCGGCGCGGCGACGCATCGCCCACTTTGTCAACGCAAGTGACAAAGAGATCGTCTTCACACGCAACGCCACCGAAGCGATCAACCTGGTTGCCTACACCTGGGGACGCGCCAACCTGCGCCCGGGCGACGAAGTGCTGATCACCGAGATGGAGCACCACGCCAACATCGTCCCCTGGCAGATCTTGCAGGAACAGCTCGGTTTCACGCTGCGCTACGTGCCGATCACCGAGTCGGGGACGCTCGATCTCACCGACCTGGACACGCTGCTCACAGAGAAGACGAAACTGTTCAGCTTCGTCCACGTGAGCAATGTGCTGGGCACCATCAACCCAGTTGACAAGTTGATCGCGGCGGCGCGGGCTGCGGGCGCGCATGTACTCATCGACGCGTCGCAGAGCGTGCCGCACATGCCCATCGACGTCAAGGCGCTGGACGCCGATTTCCTCGTCTTCAGCGGCCACAAGATGTGCGGGCCGACGGGCATCGGCGTCCTCTACGGCAAGCGCGATGTGCTCGAAGCCATGCCCCCGTTCATGGGTGGCGGCGACATGATCCGCGAAGTCAAGATGAGCGGCAGTCGCTGGAACACCGTGCCGTACAAATTTGAGGCCGGCACCCCCGCCATCGCCGAAGGCATCGGCCTGGGCGCGGCAGTGGACTACCTGAGCGACGTCGGCCTGGATTGGATCTGGCAACACGAGCACGCCCTGGCCGCCTACGCCTACGAGCAGATGACGCAGATCGAAGGGGTGCGCATCCTGGGTCCTGGCGCGGCGGAGCGGGCCGGGCTGGTCTCTTTCACCCTGGACGGCGTCCACCCGCACGATATCTCGGCCATCCTCGATCAAGACGGCATTGCCATCCGCGCCGGTCATCACTGCGCGCAGCCGATCCACACCCACTACGACATCGCCGCCAGCGCCCGCGCCAGTTTCTACCTCTACAACACCAAAGAAGAGGTGGACAAACTCACGGCGGCGATTGAAAAAGCGGTGGATCTGTTTGGATTTTGAATCAGTATAGAATGCACAGAATAGAACGCGGATCGAGCGGATTGGGCGGATCACAGCGGATTTGTCCAAATCAAATATCCGCCCAAATCAGCTCAATCCGCCCAATCCGCGTTCTATTATAATTTCTGCAGCAAACGAAGACGGGGCAATCATGGATCAACTTTATCGCGAAGCCATTCTGGATCACTACAAGCACCCACGCCACAAAGGACACCTGGGCGAGCCGGATGTCCACTACCACGACACCAACCCCTTCTGCGGTGACGAAGTCACCATCGAACTGAAGGTAGAGAACGGCGTTGTGGTGGACGCAGCCTTCGACGGGCGCGGCTGCGCCATCAGCCAGGCCAGCGCCTCGATGATGATGGAAGAGATCATCGGCATGAAGGTAGATGATCTAAAACAGTGGGGCAAAGAAGATGTGCTGGATCTACTGGGCATCGAGATTGGTCCTGTGCGCCTCAAGTGCGCCCTCCTCCCCTCAAGGCGCTCAAAGCGGGCATCTGGGGGCTGGACGAGTGGCCTGAGTAACAACGTGCAAGTCAGTGCCAGGCACTGACGGATCGACGAAATAGATCAACAATCAACTTCACAGCAACAGGTGAATTCATGCAAGGATTTGTCAAAATCGCCACGGTGAGCGAACTCCCGCCGGGCGAGCGCAAATTGGTGGAGATCGAAGACGTGCGCATCGCCATCTTCAACCTAGAGGGCGACTACTACGCCATCGAAGACGTCTGCACACACGACGGAGGCCCCCTGGTGGAAGGCGACGTGCTTGAGGGCGGCAAGGTGCGCTGTCCGCGGCATGGGGCGTGCTTCGACATTCGCACCGGCCGCGCCTTGAGTATGCCAGCCTTTAGCCCCACCGCCACCTACGAAGTCAAGGTCGACGGCGACGACGTCTGGGTCGAAGCGCCGTATTGATTCAGATTCTATTCTGAAATTCACAGCAGCTTGGCGAAGCCGGCCACTGGAGAGTAGGCGTAATGCTGCGCATTGTAATTTCAGAACAGAGACAAAAGGAGACAACCATGAGCGAAGCCACACTACCCACACCCGAAGCAGTCCGCGCCGAGATCAAGGCGCAGGTCCGCGATCCCGAATTGATGATGAACATCGTTGATCTCGGTCTGGTCTACGGCATCGAGATCACCGAAGAGAAGAGTGCCGAAGTCACCATGACGCTGACCAGCCCCGGCTGCCCTGCCGGCCCCCAAATCATCAGCGACGTGCAGCGCACCGTCCACAACGCATTCCCTGCCCTGGACGAAGTCAACATTCACCTGGTGTGGACGCCCTTCTGGAACGTCGACATGATGTCCGACGACGCCAAGGACGAATTGGGGATTTTCTAGGCAGACGACGAGTAACGGTTCAGCTTGGGCCAGTGACGCCGGTTGAGCCTGTCGAAACCAAGGAACGGGGCGCCCCGCTGGGTTTCGACAGGCTCAACCGGCGTTCGTCTTGGCCCCGACACTGAACAGTCTCGACTACGATACAAAAAACGGGGACCGATGCTCGGTCCCCGTTTTTCAATCCCACAATCGCTCAATCCCCTAATCTCTTCTTCAGCGTATCGTCCGCCGATTCAGCATCAACATCAACCCAACCTCCACCATCAACGCGGTGAGGGGATGCTCGGCGATGGCATAGTGGTTGAAGCTTTCGGCCAGCAGCATGGCATTGCCGGCGTTGCGGTCGTGGCCGGCGATGGAAAGCCATGCCGCCTGGGCCTGTAGCGCCGTTTGCAGCCGAAGCGCCATCGCTGCGCCGGCTTCGCCGTCGAACATCTGCGCCATCAGCGGCGGCAACATCGCCGCAGGATCCGTTGAGCCGCCTTGCGACGTGGCGCGCAGGATCGCCTCACCCATCGCCTGTTCCTGGAAGAACCAGCCGCTCATGGCAGGATGACGCAGGAACTCGGCGGCAATCTCAGCCAGACGGTGCGCCGAATCCGTGCTTCCGTTCTGGCCGCGGACGCTCTGCATCATCTTTTCCCAGCTTGTCGAACCGGAACTGAGCAGTGCATCCAACTGGGGTGGCAGTTTGGACGTTTGATATCGAAACAGGTGCAGGTTGTGCAGTGTGTATTCCGCCGGCAGCGGACGCGGCGCAACCTGTTGCCAATGACGCGTCAAGATCTGCTGCAAATACCACCGGGCGTAATCCAGCGGCACCTCAAGGAAGACCATCGGCGTATTGCTGGTGATGGCGATGGAAATCAGCTCACCCACATCACGATGCGGCGGCAGATAGCGCGCTTCCACATCTTCACTGCCGAAGGTTTCAAGCAGGCCGGTGCTGGTGTCCAGGCGCAGGCCGATTAAGATGCCGCTTTCTTCATTGCTGTGCAGGAACCAAAGATCCTGTTCCCCCGTGAGGCTGACAGGCGTCAACAAGGCGCGCCAGCCCTGCATCGGCGGCGGATCGTAGGTGACACCGCTAAAGCGCAACTTGCGCAGGCAGCGGGCGGCGTACTCGGCCTGCACCGGCGGCAGATTGGCGCGTAGATTGTCCAGCGCTTCGGCGGCCTGGTAGCTTACCTCGGTCGAGCGCAGCGAAGCGAGCTTGTCCATGGCCGTGCGGGCAACCATCGGGCGGGCGTCGTAGGCGATCAGGCGCAGCAATTCGGGGCAGTCGCCCGCCGGCACCAGGTCGAGCAGATCGATGACCATGTAGGCCACGTCTTCGTTTTCCTGGCGCATCTGGCGCACGTAGTCGAGCAGCACATAGCGGTTCTGCTTGCCCTCGACAATTGCCTCCTCCAGGCTCTGCATCACCACCACTTCGGGATCTTTCAGATCGCTCATCAACGCCGCCGCCACTTCGGCCTGCAAGAAACGTTCGAGGATCAGCGCCGCCGTCAGCCGCGCCTGGGTGGGGTTGTTGCGGTTTGCCGCCTCATGACGCAATACCGCCGTCACCTCTTCGTAGGGGAGGAGCGTAGCCAGCCGGCCCAATCCCCCACGCAGTTGACTGCTACCGGTATCGAGGAAGCGCCGCAGCGTCGCGATGATCATCTCCGGCTCGTACTTCTGCGCGATCAAGCGGACCTTTTCCAACAGGTCGGCTTCGTTGGTGGTGATGCCCAGGGTTTCGATTTCGGCGTTGAGTTTGCGGCGAAGGTGGAAGGTGTTGATCAGTTTGTCGCTCATGGCGAGGATTATAGCATATCGAACTGATTTTTCGATCCCGATTGGGCCTGTGTTACACTTTGAACCAGTGTGCAATCCGCGTGGATACAGTGGGGACAAGGCATGAATGCGTTTTGGCAGAAGGTCAAACGTTGGTCGAAAGTTGTGGGCGATTTCCAGGGCGCCTGCTGCTGTCGTTTCTTTACTCGATCCTCGTGTTGCCCACCGGATTCATGGTGAAGATCGGCGGTGATCTCCTGGAGAGCCGCTATCCCAAACAGAGTACCTCGTTCTGGAAAGCCCGCCCCGACGACGATCCGTCGCTGCGGATTGCCCGCCGCCAGGGATAACCCCGGCCCACCCTCGTCGATATCGGCGCACCACCATTCACAGCAATCAGCCCAACCATGCACATACTCGGCATTTCCTGCTTCTACCACGACGCTGCCGCCGCCTTGTTGCCGATGGTGAACTCATCGCCGCCGCCGAAGAGGAACGCTTCTCCCGCCTCAAACACGATTCCGGCTTTCCACGCCACGCCATCGACTACTGCCTGCGCACCGCCGACATCACTGCACAGGACCTCGATTACGTGGTCTTCTACGAAAAGCCGTTGCCCAAATTCGAGCGTATCCTGCATTCTACGCTGGCAGGTGTGCCGCGCACGGCGCGGCTCTTCCAAGAGGCGATGGCCACCTGGTTCAGCGAAAAGCTGTGGGTGAAGTCGCATTTGGTAGATCGGCTCAACGTGCCAGCGCGCAAGATCCTGTTCGTGGAGCATCACCTATCCCACGCAGCCAGCGCCTTTTTTGCCTCGCCGTTCAAAGAAGCGGCCATCCTCACGCTGGACGGCGTGGGCGAGTGGACCACGACGGCGATGGGCCGCGCCACCGCGGATTGGGGCGATGGCGGGCAAAACCGCATCGCCCTCGACAGCGAGATCCGCTTTCCCCACTCGCTGGGTCTGCTCTACTCGGCTTTCACGGCCTGGCTTGGGTTCCGCGTCAACAACGGCGAGTACAAGGTGATGGGCATGGCTCCCTACGGCCAACCCCGCTACGTGGACAAAGTGGAGAAGGTGGTCAAACTGGCCGCGGACGGCTCCTTCGTGCTCGATATGGACTACTTCAGCTTCCACCACTCCACCGAGCAGACATTCAACAAGCGCTTCACCGATCTCTTCGGCCCGGCCCGTGATCCCAAAGCAGATTTCATCACTGATCTCACCCATCCGCACAGCACCGGCGGCGCCGACCGTTCCGTGCGCGAGCAGAATCAGTACTACGCCGACGTGGCCGCCTCGATCCAGGTTGTCACCGAAGAAGCGATGCTGGCGATGGTGCGTCATGTGCATGCCCGCACCGGCAGCGACAACCTGTGCATGGCTGGCGGTGTGGCCCTCAACAGTGTGGCCAACGGGCGCATCGTGCGCGAAGGACCGTTCAAACACGTCTTCATTCAGCCGGCGGCGGGCGACAGCGGCGGCGCGCTGGGCGCGGCGCTCTACGCCCATCATGTGCTGCTGGGCAACCCACGCAAGTTTGTGCAGGAACACAACTACTGGGGCGCCGAATACAGCCCCGCCGAAATCGCCGACTTCCTGCGCGAGATGGAATTGCCCTACCGCGAGGTGACTGACGACAAACTCTTCGACGAACTGGTAGGTGATCTCATGGTGGGGCGCGTGCTCGGCTGGTTCCAGGGGCGCTTCGAGTGGGGTCCGCGGGCGCTGGGCAACAGATCGATCCTGGCCGATCCGCGGCGCGAGGAGATGAAAGAGATCGTCAACGAGAAGATCAAATTCCGCGAGCCGTTCCGTCCTTTCGCGCCGGCGGTGATCGAATCGCGCGCCGGTGAATTCTACGCCACGCCCGATCTCGATCAGAACCTCATCGCCCGCTACATGCTCCTCGTCAGCCCCGTGGTCGAAGACAAACAGAGCATGGTACCCGCCACCACCCACGTCGGCGGCACAGGACGCCTGCAAACCGTGCGCCGCAGTTGGAATCCCCGCTACCACGACCTGATCGAATGTTTCGGGCAGGCAACGGGGGTGCCGGTGCTGCTCAACACGTCGTTCAACCTGCGCGGCGAACCCATCGTCACCACGCCGCAGAACGCCTTCAACACCTTCGTGGGCAGCGATATCGACGTCCTCGTGTTGGGGAACTTCGTCGTGCGTAAACGCGACATGGGCACGCGGTGGGATCCCGAAGTGAAGGGCGCGATGGGGGAATAATGCGTAATGCGTAATTGGTCTAGCGAAATGGATGGACGACAGGTTTTTGTTGCGCATTGTAAATGAGATTGGGTGAATGCATGCGTAAAGCAATTAGTGCAATAGTCTTGATCCTTTTTTATGTGGTGCTGGTGGTGGGCGTCCTTGAGATTGGGGTGCGCATTGCCCGCGCTGCGGCCCCGCCCAGCCACTCGGGCTGGTTCTGGCGCGTACCCGACGCGGTGACAGGCTGGTCGTTGCAACCCAACGCGCAAGGACGCTACTTCGCACCGATGTACGAGTACGACGTCGACGTGCGCATCAACAGCCTGGGGCTGCGCGCCGACGAGGCCATCGGCTACGCCAAACCCGAGGATGTCTTCCGCGTCATGGTGCTGGGCGACTCGTTCATCGAGGCGTTGCAGGTGAAGTTGGAAGAAAGCCTGCCCCAGCGCCTCGGTCAACTCTACACAGCGCAGACAGGACGCCCCGTGGAAGTGCTCAACGCCGGCGTCAGCGGTTGGGGGACGGATCAACAATTGCTCTGGTTGCAGAACGAAGGCGTCAAGTACAGCCCCGATCTGATCATCCTGGCCGTCTACCCACGCAACGATTTCATGAACAACAGCGAAGCGCTGGAAGGCGCCAACCAGGGCGCTATCCAGAAACCCTTCTTCGAGATGGACAGCGACGGCCTACGCCTGAACTACTACCCCTTCGATCCGGCGAATGTCCCTGCGATTGCACAGGCAGAAGCGACACAGGCATCCGAGACTACGGAACCAGGATCGCTGACCGCACTGGGCGCATGGCTGCACGATCATTCGGCGCTCTACCGCTACGCAGATCCGCGTATCCGCATCGTGGCCCCGCGCGTCGCAGCCTCTCTGGCGCGGACAGGGCTAATCACCCCCGGCCAGGAGACCAAGATCGCCGCGCAGGCGGCGGATGCCGTCCCTGTTGCCTACGGCGTCTACCAGCGCACGCCAGACGAGACGTGGCAGGCGGCGGAAGCCGTCACCGCGTCGTTGTTCGCCGCAGTGCAACGGACGGCAACCGAAATGGGGGCAAATGCCGCGGCCCTCTTGATCGCGGCCCCGGAACAGGTGTACGATGAAGAGTGGCAGAAACTGTTGAATCAATACCCGGCCATGCAACGCTGGGACACCGACTCCGCCGCGCCGCAACAGCGCGCCGCCACCGCGTTGACCGCAGCAGGGCTGCCCGTGCTCGATCTACTGCCGCTGTTCCGCGAACAGGCAAAGGGCGCCACGCCGCTGCACTACCTCAACGACGGTCACTGGACGCCCCAAGGGCATGATCTGGCAGGGCAGGCGACGTTCAACTTCCTGGCCGACGCCGCACTTCTGCCCGGCGTCGACACCATGCGTCAGCCACTGACCGTGCGCGCGGAAGCCCGCACCTGGTGGGAGTGGATCGTCCTCGTGGTAGCGGCGTTGATCGTCGGCTCCTTCGTCTGGGATATTGTCAAAACGGGGCCGACGCGCTGGCTGCGCAAGGCAGGATCGGGGCTGTCTACTGCGGGCGAATTGCTCGCTTACATGATACGCCGCCGCCAATACACCCTGCTGCCGCTGGTGATCATCCTCCTGCTCTTCGCCGGTCTCCTGATCCTGGCGCAAGCGTCGGTGGTGGGGCCGTTCATTTACACGCTAATTTAAGGAGTATAACCCATGCCCACACTCGAACCCCGTACCCTGCTCGGCGTCTTCGCTCACCCCGACGATGAGACGTTTGGACCGGGCGGCACGTTGGCCAAGTACGCGGCAAGCGGCGTCGATGTGCATGTGATCATCGGCACCGACGGCGACGCCGGTTCGGTGGAAGAGGACCACAAACGCGCCGACGGACGCACGCTTTCGCAGGAGCGCATGGAAGAGTTGACCAACGCCGCGCTGCTGCTCAACGTCACCTCGATCTGGAATCTACCCTTTCGCGACAGCGGCATGCGCGGCAGCCCAGACAACGACCATCCCCGCGCGCTGATCCGCCAGCCTGTGGCCGAACTCGTGGCAGAGTTGACCGACTACATTCGCCGCCTGCGTCCGCAGGTGATCATCACCCACGATCCATTCGGCGCCTACGGCCACCCCGATCACATTCGTCTTTGCGAAGTGATGAGCGCCGCTTTTACCGGGCGGGCAACCCCGATTATGTGGGGCTGGATGCCAACCTGGCGCCCTACACACCGCAGAAACTCTACTTCCGCGCCCTGGATCGGCGCATGGTGCAGTGGGCCGTGCGCGTAATGAACTTCACGGGCCAAAACCCGCGCGCCGTAGGCCGCAACAAAGACATCAACCTCGAAGAGATCAGTACCTGGGAAATGCCCATCCACGCCGAGATCGACATCACCGATTTCGTCGAGCAAAAGGAACAGGCAAGCCGCGCCCACGCCAGCCAATATGGCGGCGGGCCAACCTGGCTGCGCATCTTCCCAGATTTCATTCGACGCCGTCTCGCCGGCAAAGAGCAATTCTCGCTAGCCTACCCGGCGCCGATGCCTGGTTATGTGGAGCGAGATCTGTTTGCAGGGGTAAGATTGGCTTAACCAAACACAGGAGGCACGCGATGAAACATCGAATCTCTCAGCGATGGACGGTTGCGTTTGCACTTGTTGGTCTGCTCAGTGTGCTACTGGCCGGCGTTGCCGTGGCCGCCGAATTCGGCGAAGGCGATGTCTACCGCCTGGCATCGGGCGAGACCATCAGCGACGATCTCTACGTCGCCGCCGGTGAAATCTTCATCGACGGCGTGGTGGAAGGCGATCTCTACGCCGCGGGCGGCTACATCGAAGTCAACGGTGAAGTGACAGGCGATGTGGTGCTGGCCGGCGCCGGCATCGTGATCCGCGGTGCAGTAGGTGACGACGCTCGCCTGGCCGGCGCCGGGATCTCCGTCCTCGGCGTCATCGAAGACGATCTCTTCATGGCCGGCGGCGGCGCAGGGCCAAGCGGCTTCGCCTTCCCTGTGCAGATGGGCAACCGCTCGATTGAACAGGGCCTGCGCCTTGGCAGTTCGGCGCAGGTGGGCGGCGACGTGGTAGCCGCCGGTGGCCAGGGCGACATCAACGGCGACATCGGCGACGATCTCTTTGTCGGCATGGGCGTCATCAGCCTGGGCGCCCGTGTGGGCGGCGACGCGCAGATCTACGCAGAACAGTTCACCACCAGCGACAGCGCCGTAATCGCCGGTCAACTCACCTACTCGGCGCCCGAACGCGTCAGCGGCGTAGACACCGTGGCCGGCGACGTGCAGTATGAAGAGCCGGTGACGCCGGACACCTCGCCCAACATCGTGGTGAGTGTGCTGGGCTGGCTGCTGCGCACGCTGGGCATCCTCATCGGCTTTGCGCTGTTGGGCTGGCTGCTGCTGCGCTTTGCGCCCAACAGCCTCACCCGCCCCGCCGACGTCATCGACGCCGAGCCAGTGGCCGCCGGGCTGTATGGTCTGGCCGGGGCAGCGCTGCTGATCTTCATCCCGATTGTGTCGGCCATCCTCGTCTTCGTGGTGTGGCTGCTGTGGGGCTGGTTCTGGGGCGTGATCGTCTTCGTCTTCTTGTTTGGGGCGCTGGCGCTGCTCTGGATGTTCAGCCCCATTGTCACCGGCCTGTGGCTTGGGCGCCGCATCGTGCGCCAGAGCGAGCAGTCGGCGGGCCTGCTGATGGCGATGCTGGTGGGCGTGCTGATGATCGTGGTGTTGGGGCGCGTCCCCATTCTGGGTTGGCTCGTCTACCTGCTCAGCTTCATCTTCGCGCTGGGTGGCCTGATGCGCCTCGCCCAGGGGACCCCCGAACCGGCAGAAAGCGCGCCGCCGGCGACAGCGATTGGATAGTGCAGAGAATAGAACGCGGATCAGGCGGATTGAGCGGATTTCGGCGAATAAAATCCGTCCGATCCGCCCAATCCGTGTTCGATTTTTGACTCCACTGCGAAAAGTCCGACTTCTCTCAGGAGGGGAGCAACCGCAAATCACACAGAAGTCGGACTTTTCACAGGGGAGTCATTTTTAGGATGGCAATCATGCTACAGATCAACGAAAAGCTCTACGTGGGCGACGTGGTGCGTATGCGCAAGGCCCATCCTTGCGGCGGCGTGGATTGGGAGATCGTACGTGTCGGCGCGGACATCGGCATCGTCTGCGCCACCTGTGGTCGCCGCGTGCTCATTCCCCGTCGCAAATTCGCCCGCGACGTCAAACAGTTCGTCAAACGCGGCGCCGAGTCCGAGTAGAACGACTAGGTTTTGTTGACATTTACAGTGCGCTCTCCTGGCGATTTGTCGCTCAGCGCGGAATCGACCAGAGGAGATCTGTGAAATGCCAACACAGCCTAATCCCCAGTCCCCAATCCCTAGTCCCCCACCTCACACTCTCCCTGAAAGAACATCCAACTGTTGCAGGCGCTGCCGTCGGGGAAGACGCAGGCGCCGCATTGGTTGCCGTCTTCGCCGTCGCGGATCTCGTAGACGAAGCCCTGCGCCTCGCAGTAGATGGCGGCGGCGTTGCCGATACCAGGTTCCGTCTCCGCGGCTTTGCCGGTGCGCACGATGCGCCCGTCTTCATCGACGACGGCCTGCCAACAGACGCCACTGGTGCTGTCGTGCAGAGCGACGTGGTAGCCGTTCTCCTCGGCGTTCAATGCGCCTTTAGCTGCGGCAGTCGCATCCCCTCTCCCTGAGCGTGGACGAGTGGATGCAGGTAGCAATCGACGTGGTGAAGGCCAACAAACTGCGCAGCGCCTACATTCGTCCACTCGTCTTCCGCGGCTACGAATCGCTGGGCGTCGATGGGCGCAAATGCCCGGTGGACGCCATCCTGGCTTCGGTGCCGTGGGGGCGTTACCTGGGCAACGAAGCCATCGAAAACGGCGTGGACGTGCAGGTGAGCACGTGGCGGCGCATGGCCTCGAACATGCTCAGCCCCATGGCCAAGATCGGCGGCCAGTACGTAAGCAGCCAGAACATTGCGATGGAAGCCCACGACAACGGCTTCACCGAGGGCATCGCCATCGACATCAACGGCTACGTGAGCGAAGGCAGCGGCGAGAACATCTTCATCATCCACAAGGGCGTCATCTACACGCCGCCGTTGGCATCTTCGATTTTGGGCGGCATCACGCGAGACAGCGCCATCAAGATCGCGCTGGACCTGGGCTACGAGGTCAAAGAAATGGCCATGACCCGCGACATGCTCTACCTGGCCGACGAGATCTTCTTCACCGGCACCGCCGCCGAAATCACCCCCGTGCGCTCGGTGGATCGCATGCCCGTGGGCGACGGCAAGCGCGGACCCGTCACCAAGGCCGTGCAAGACGTCTTCTTCGGCATCGTCGAAGACAACGCCCCGACAAGTGGGGTTGGCTCACCCACATCAAGCTCGATGATTGAAATTCAATGACTAACACACGCCTACGACATTGTGCTCTACGGGGCGACCGGCTTCACCGGTCGCCTCGTCGCGGAATACCTGGCCCGCAAGCACGACGGATCCTTCCGCTGGGCGCTGGCCGGCCGCGCCGAAGACAAACTGCGTCAGATCCGCGCCGAATTGGGCCTGGGCAACGAGATCGGCCTGATCCGCGCCGACAGCGGCGACGCGTCCTCGCTCCACAACATGGCGGCGCAGACACGCGTCGTCCTCTCCACGGTGGGGCCGTACATTCGCTACGGCGAGCCGCTGGTGAAAGCCTGCATCGACGCCGGCAGCGACTACGTGGACATCACCGGCGAACCCGAATTTGTGAATCTACTGCTGGATCGTCACCACGCCGCGGCGCAGGATCGGGGCGTGCGTATCGTCAACTGCTGCGGCTTCGACAGCATCCCCCACGATCTGGGCGTCTACATGACAGTGCAACACCTGCCCGACGATGCAGCCGTCACCGCGCAGGGCTTTGTCACCACCGACGCACGCTTCTCGGGCGGCACTTTCCACTCGGCGATTGAGATGATCTCGCGCAAGTCGACGCGCCCGCGCGCCAAGACGCCCACCGTCAACGGCGGACGCAGCGTGCGCAGCGGTCCGCGCAAGGTCCACTACGCGCCCGAGGTGAAAGGTTGGGTGGCCCCGTTCCCCACCATCGATCCACAGGTGATCCTGCGTTCGGCGCGGGCGTTGCCCGAGTATGGGCGGGCGTTTGTCTATTCGCACTACCTCAACGTGGGGTCTTTGCCGGTGATGGTGGGCATGGGGCTCGGCGTGGGCGTGCTGGCGGGGCTGGTGCAGATCAAGCCGACGCGGGATCTGTTGCTGAAACTGCTACCCCAAGGATCGGGGCCGTCGCCAGAACGCCGCGCCCGCAGTTCGTTCGACGTGAAGATCGTGGCCCGCGCCGGCGACCGCCAGGTGATCGGCCACGTCCACGGCGGCGATCCCGGCTACGACGAGACGTCGAAGATGGTGAGCGAGTCCGCGCTGTGCCTGGCGCTGGATCGGGCGCAGTTGCCCACCGCGGTGGGCGTCATCACCACGGCAGAGGCGATGGGCGATCTGCTACTGGCGCGGCTGCGCAGGGCAGGGATCACGTTCGAGGTGACGGAACCGAATCCAGAAAACCGATGATCCTCGAAGCCCGCGATCAAGAGAGAAGTAGAACACAGCCGTAGGATGGGTTATGACCGCACGGCAGCACAGTGATCGCCCAACCAGGTTCGGCAGTCGTAACCCATCTTGCGAATTTGACGAGATCAAAAAGGGCCTCCGTGTGGAGGCCCTTTCTGTTGACATAAGAAACACTGTTACCACAGTCAATCTCTAGTCGAAGAGCGACATGATCGCGTCGATAGCGATCTCCCGGACGCCGACCGGATCGTCGCCGGCTTCCACCATGTAGCCGCCCATCTTGGTGTGCTGGTTGAAGGAGATCAACTCGCTCACCTCGTCCTCGTTGATCAACTCGGCGCGATGACAGCTACCACACGCACGCGATGCCGGGCCGGTGATGACCGAAGGCACGGCGCCGATGCTGCGATCCAAGGTCTCGTTGGAATCCGAGGCCGACAGGATGCCGGGCAACGACATATTCTGCGCCGGCACGTTGTACGTCCCCTCGATGTGGCAAGATTCGCAGTTCGTGTTGCCGTGGGTGGGATACGGGAACTCGATGTGATGCTCGTAGTGCATGGCCGCCACCGGATCGGTGAAGTCGATATCACCGATGTCGAACGGCTGCGACGAGTGAATCGCGTGCGCATAGGAATCAATCGAGCGCGACTGCAATTCCAGGTGCGAACCGCCGCTCTTGGTGATATGGCACATGCGGCAAACGACGATGCTACCACCGCGATCCGGTGAGTGGAAGGTGGTGGCCAGGGCTTCGTGACAGTTGTTACAGCCATCAACCACCTTGACGATGGGGCTGTAGAAGTCGTCGTCGAAGTCGTTGACAACCAGATCGAAGGTGCGAGAGGGTGCATTCAGCGCAAGCTGAACCTCATCGGCGTCGATCAGTTCGGGCATCACGCCAATTTCGACACGGGTGACGGTGCCGTCTGCAAGCATATCGGCCCAGAACGAAAGATCAGCGGAGACTTCCCAGCTGCCGCCGTCCGCGGAGACGGTGGTCACGCGCGGGTGCTCTTCACCAACCACAGCTTCCAACGTGCGCTGATCGCTGCGGTCGATCACACCATCGCCGTTATCGTCGAAAAGACGTTCGTGCGCGCCGATGATGAAGTCTTTGGTGTCGTAGCCGTAGAGGCCGACCATCACCGTCGGAACGATGGACGCCACATCGAGATCGACGAATCCCTCGGCGGCAGCGGCGCTAAACGCGATGTTCAGGTTGCTGCCATCGAACGATGCGCTGTCGATGGAGAGGGTAATGAGATCCGAGTATTTCTGTCCATCGGCGGTGTAGATCACCTTGTCGTAGCCGGTGTGGATCTCGCTCAGGCCGGGTGCATCTTCACCCACTGCATGACAGTCGGAGCAGTCGTTGTCCATGGCCAGGTCAACGCGCTCGTGTTCGTCGGCGGGGGCGATGGTGGTGAGCGCCAACGCCGCGGTGCCGTATTCTTCAGAGCCGGTGACAGGATGGCAGCTCTTGCAGGTTTCGGCGGTGAAGTTGGCGTCGGCCAGGGTCTGTTCCAGTTTGCCCGCATGGCAGGTGACGCAGTTGGACATCGACTGCGGATACGGGAACTCCATGGCATGCGACATATGCACGTCGTTCATCAACGTGGTGCGGTAGGCGTATTGCTCTTGCTGTTCCGCTGTCAGCTCTACTTCGCCGGCCAGCACAGCAGCCGCCATCGCCGGATCATCCACCATCAACTGCCACTCAAAATGGCCACCTTCGCCATTGTCCAGGTGACAAGCTTTACAGGTGACGAAATCAGTCGCCGGATCGGCGTCAACTTGGGCGTAGATGTAGCCATGCTTGAGGTACGGCACGGAATGGCAGTTCTCACAGCCCTCATTGTTGGCAGGGGAGACGTAATCCACGCCCGCGCCTGTTTCGAGCAGTGCGGCAAACGGATACTTGCCCAGCCGGATGCGGGCCGGCAGCGAACCAACGATCTCATCGGTGCCATAGATCACGATGACACCGTCGACGTTGGTCAAATCCATGGTGCCGGTCATGGTGGTGGTGAAACCACCGGCGCCGTCATATTCTTTTGTTCCCAGCAGAGACATGCGCTCCTGCACCGGGTCGAACATGAATTCGCCGTCGACATACGGGGCAAAGTAGATGCCCATCGAATCCGCTTGGCGTGCATCAAACGGCGCACCGTCCTTGGTCATTTTGAACGTTACCGTGCTGGCGTCCGGCTCGGTGAACGCGTAGGCCAGGTCGGTGATCTGAATGACACCGTCCTGATACAACTGATCGTAGGATGCCTGGTGCTTGTCGCCGGCGTCCTTATGACAAGTTGCACAGGATTCTGGTTCCACCTGAGCGGCAACAGCAGCCAGGAGATCAGCGGAGTCTGGCTCTTCTTGAGCGGAGACAGACGGCGTCCCCACCATGCTGACCAATAACGCAACAGCCAGCATCAGAAGCAGCCCGCTCCAGACAAAACCGGCTCTTCTCGATAACATAGTCTTTCCTTTCTGCGAGGAATACTACACGATACAAATCCGATTACAGCTATCTGAAGCCAGAAGGAACCTGACCATCAGTCGATTAAAGACAGTGACAGCAATAATAACCAATTACAGCAAGGGTGGGGTGTGGGTAGGAACTGCGAGGTAATTGTATGGCGTCTTACCTTGTGACAAACATCACAGACAATAAGTATACGCCCATTCCGGTCCATTGGCATTGGCTAAATGGCTAGTATTTCGCGACGGATTCGAGAGACAAAATGCAGACCAGCGCGTTCATTTTGGGGGGGATTGCTCGTAAACATGCAGCCAATGTCTTTGAGCAAAAAGCGGAGAGAGCACGCCCTCGTGCGGCTCATCGGCATGTAGCCGCACGAGGGCGTGCTCTCTCCACAGATAGTCGAGTGTCGAATAAAATGGGCCGATAGCGGGATAGTGCGGATAGTACCAGGGCACCAGAGAAAATTCTACTCATCGAAGGAAAAGACGAAGTTATCCTAACCTTATCCCCAATTGGGGATAACTATTCTTGGTGTGGATAGTTATGGGGATAAGTGGACCAACAAGGGGATAAATTGGCTGTGAACAACACGAGTATGAAGTTTTCCGCCTTTTTTCCAGTTATCCACAGCCACAAACCGTAATAAATCTTCCATACTACATCTAGCGTAGACCGTTTGTTCTGCGAATTGGCGTCCATTCTTTTCGTCGATTTTGCACCAACTTGTACACATTCCACAGATCTGTCTTGGCTGCGACAACTACTAAATATAGTACATTCAATCATCCTCAATCAATATGTAGTAGCCCCTGCGACACGTGATAACGATAATCCCCAAATCCCCAGCCCCTACTAGTATTTCTATTTGATATTGATAAAAAGAACAAAATGAAAGAATAGACGCTACATCTGAATAAGCGATCCCGTTTGCACGGCGCGATTGGCTGTGCTATCATCGGTTTCAACTATACGACATCAACAATGCGGCGTGTTCGCGTCGGCAACGGTTCATCCCCCGTGAAAGCAGAGTGATGATGATGCGTTTTTCGAATCGATGGCTACTCGCATTGAGCGTTGTGCTGTTGAGCGCCGTCCTGGTTGGCGGCTGCACACGGGAACGCGTGCCAGAATCAACGCCCGCGACCGATGGCAGCGTACCTACGGTCGACACCTCTGTCGTCGATGAACCCGAGGTTGTTGTGTTGCCTGCCGCTGAGGCCACGGACACGTCGACGCCGGAACCAACGGCCACGCCGGAGATCGAAGTCGACACAATGCCGTACACGGTACAGCCTGGCGACACCGTGTCTACGATAGCAGAGCAGTTTGGCATCACCTCTCAAGAATTGCGTCAGATGAACCTGCTCAACGACGATCAACTGCGCGTGGGGCAAGTGTTGCGTGTCCCCAACACCGGTGCGGTCGACGGAGACGGCAATGCTGGGCCTGCTCCTGTCGCGACCACCGGGCCGTTCATCTATGTGGTGCAGCCTGGGGATTCGCTGATGTCGATTGCACTTAAGTTTGACGTTTCGACCAACGAGATTGTTGCGGCAAACACGCTGGAAGATCCCGATTCCGTGTTTGTTGGCCAGGAGTTGATCATTCCTGGGCGTCAGGTGGAGGTTCCCGCCACGCCAGTGCCGCCCCAGCCATTTGAATATGTGATCCAGGCCGGCGACACGCTCTTCTCGATTGCCCAGAAGTTCGACGTGGCGGCACAGGAGATCATCGACGCCAACGCTATCCCCGATCCCGACAACCTGATCCAAGGCCGTGTGTTGGTGATTCCGGGCTACCAGGGCGCCATTGATGCCCGCACAGGAGAAGACAACACGGCCAATGAGGTTACCAACGATGTCGGCGCAGCCGTACACACGGTGCGCGCCGGTGAAACACTCCTCGAAATCGCCCGGCTTTACGACGTTGCAATGGTCGACATCGCCAGCGCCAACGGATTGGCCAATCCCGACCAGATCCGCCCAGGGCAGCAGTTGACCATCCCCGGCGTGACAGCGGCGCAAGTGCGCGCCGCCAATCAGACGGTGCATACGGTGGCCCGAGGCGAGACACTCTTCTCCATCGCCCAACGTTACGGCGTCACCACAGATTCCATCCTCGAAGCTAACAACATGACCAATCCCAACTTCATCACTGTGGGGCAAGAACTGATCATCCCCAGCGAGGAGTGATCACGGATTGCGGTGTGAGCGGCGGAGCCAATAATGTCGGAATTCTTCAAAGTACAGACACCGCAAGAGGCATTGCGCCTCTTCTCAACACATTTCCAGCCGGTAGTCCATACCGAACGCATCCCCACAGCCAGCTCCCTTGATCGCGTTGTGGCCGAGAGGCTGACCTCTCCCCAGGATTTGCCCGAGTTTGCCCGCTCCACAGTGGACGGATACGCTGTTTGCGCCGTGGATACCTACGGCGCATCCGGCGGGTTGCCCGCCTTCCTCTCGGTGATCGGCGAAGTGCCGATGGGCGCCACCAGTTCACTCACCGTTGCTTCCGGTGAGGCGGCGTTGATCCACACCGGCGGCGCACGGCCCGCCGGGGCTACCGCTGTGGTCATGGTAGAGGAGACGCAGCGCATCGACGACCAGAGCATCGAAGTGCTCAAGCCCGTGGCCGAAGGTGAAAATGTGATCCAAGTCGGCGAAGACGTGGGGAGCGGTGATCTGTTGCTGCCGCCCGGTCGCCAGTTGCGGCCCCAGGACATCGGCGGGTTGCTGGCGCTGGGCATCACCGAAGTCACCGTAGCCCGGCCACCTCGCGTCGCCATCGTCTCCAGCGGCGACGAAGTGGTGCCGCCCGAGCAAACGCCGACGCCGGGGCAGATCCGCGACATCAACTCGTACGCCCTGGCCGCACTGGTCACCAGAGCCGGTGGTCAGCCGCTCCATTACGGCATTGTGCCGGATCGGCGCGACGCTCTGTTGTCGACCATGCAGAAGGCCCACGCCGAAGCCGATATCGTCGTCCTCTCCGCGGGTAGTTCGGTGAGCTACCGCGATCTCAGCGTCGACGTCATCGAAGAACTGGGCGCGCCGGGAATGTTGGTCCACGGGCTGAGTGTGAAGCCGGGCAAACCCACGATCCTGGCTGTGTGCGACGGCGTCCCCGTCTTCGGTTTGCCCGGCAACCCGGTTTCGGCAATGGTGATCTTCGATCTGGTGGTGGCGCCCACGATTCGAGCCTGCCTCGGCGCGGCGGATGCGGCGTCTACACAGATCCAGGCGCGGTTGGCGCGCAACGTCGCCTCCACTGCGGGCCGCGAAGACTACGTCCAGGTGCGCCTGGAAGAGCGCGACGGCGAAGCTTGGGCCGTCCCCGTTTTCGGTAAATCGAACCTGATCTACACCCTCGTCAACGCAGACGGCGTCATCCAAATCCCGCTCGATTCGGGCGGCGTGCGCGAAGGCGCATGGGTGACGGTGACGCTGCATTAAGCGGGGGGATGCAGGTTTGCACGTGAAAATCGTACCTGCAACCTGCACAGGAACCCGCACAGGAACCCGCAATGCCTAACCTCCCTGATCGCAACATCTACCTGCACGACGTCGCGCTTTCCGATGCCGTAGCCAACTGGCATGAGGCGCTTGCCGCCAACGGTTTGCTCGGTCCCCTCGGCGCGGAGACCATTCCCCTCACCGAAGCGCTGCATCGCGTAACCGCTGAACCGGTTTGGGCGCGTCTTTCGTCGCCCCACTACCACGCCGCCGCGATGGACGGCTACGCCGTGCGCAGCGAAGACACCCTGGGCGCCACCGAAACCCAGCCCCGATTGCTCACGGTGGGCGAGCAGGTCATCCCCGTGGACACCGGTGATCCGGTGCCGGCGGGCAAGAACGCCGTGATTATGATCGAGCACACCCAGCCTGTCCAAAAAGACGGCGTGGACTACATCGAGATCCTCGCTGCCTGCGCGCCGTGGACCGACGTGCGCCCCATGGGCGAAGACATGGTGGCCACCGAGTTGATCCTGCCCGCCAATCACCGGCTGCGCCCGCAGGATCTCGGCGCCATCGCTGGTTGCGGCCATGCCCAGGTCACCGTGTACCGGCGCCCGCGGGTTGCCGTCATCCCCACCGGCACCGAGTTGGTCCCTGTGGGCAGCGAACCGCAGCCTGGCGACATCATCGAATACAATTCGCTGATGCTGGGCGCACAGGCCGAGGAGGCCGGCTGTATCGTCACCCGTTGGCCGATTGTGGTCGACAACTACGACAAACTGCGCGACGCCGTGGCCGAGGCGCTGGCAGATCACGATCTGGTGGCCGTCAACGCAGGTTCTTCGGCAGGTTCAGAGGATTTTACATCCGCCGTGGTGCAAGAATTGGGTGAACTGCGCGTGCATGGCATCGCCGTGCGTCCTGGGCACCCGGTGGTGCTGGGCGTGGCGCGCGGAAAGGCGCTGGTGGGTATCCCCGGCTATCCCGTCTCGGCGGCGATGACCTTCGACCTACTGGTGAAACCGTTGCTCTACCGCTGGCAAGGGCAACTGCCGCCCGAACGCCCCACGATCCAGGCGACGCTGAGCCGCAAGCTATCTTCATCGATGGGTGAGGATCATTTTGTGCGCGTCACCGTGGGCAAGGTGGGCGAAAAGGTGGTGGCGACGCCGTTGCAGGGGGGCGCAGGCGTGCTCATGTCGTTGGTGAAGGCCGACGGCATCGTCACTGTGCCGCGTTTCTCCGAAGGCCACCAGGCCGGTGAGGCCGTCACCGTGGATCTGTTGAGGCCACCGAGCACGGTGGATCAGACCATCGTTGTCATCGGCAGCCACGACATGACACTCGATCTCCTGGCCGACCGGCTGCACCGAAGACGGCGTGATCGGTTCCTGGCGTCGGCGCATGTGGGCAGCCTCAGCGGCTTGCTCACCTTGCAGCGCGGCGAAGCCCACATCGCCGGCTCGCACCTGCTCGACGAGGAGACCGGTGAGTACAACGTCGACTTCATCCGGCGGCTGCTTACGCCGCACGGCGTGCGCGTGGTGCTGCTCGGTTTCGTCAATCGCTCGCAGGGGTTGATTGTCCCCAAGGGGAACCCGAAACAGATCGGCGAGTTGAACGATCTGCTGCGCGAGGACGTCGTCTTCGTCAACCGCCAGCGCGGCGCGGGGACGCGTGTCCTCTTGGACTATGCGCTCAAGCAGCGCGGCATTGCGCCCCAGTCCATCCGCGGCTACCAGCGCCAGGAATTCACCCATCTGGCCGTGGCCGCTACCGTCAAGAGTGGCGCCGCCGACTGTGGGTTGGGCATCCTGGCCGCGGCCCGCGCCCTCGATCTCGATTTCATCCCCCTCTTCGATGAACGTTACGATCTCGTGATCCCGGTTGAGCACTACGAGAGCGAGCTGCTTGCGCCCTTCCTCACCCTCATCCGCGAGGACAACGAATTCGCTCAGGCTGTCAACACGCTGGGCGGCTACGACACGGCGCAGATGGGCAAGGTGATTGCTGAGATTTAGGATACAAAGGATCTACCCATTCGCACTCTGATCGACGGCTTGATCCAGGCCATTCAACTAATCACCGGCGGCGATGCGGCGCTGTTTGAGATCGTGATGCTCTCGCTCTCTGTTTCGGGCGTGGCATTGGCGATCAGCGTCGTGATCGGCGTGCCGGGCGGGCTGATGTTGGGGCTGACGCACTTTCGTGGGCGTGGGCTGGCCATTTCGGCGATCTATACCGGCATGGCTTTCCCGCCGGTGGTGATCGGCCTTTTCGTCTACCTCATGCTCTCGCGCAGCGGGCCACTGGGATCGCTGGGGCTGGACATCATCCCCGATCTCTTCACGCCGCAGGCGATGATCATCGCGCAGACGATCATCGCCTTTCCGCTGGTGGCCGGCTTCACCATGGCCGCGGTGAACAGCGTAGATCCGGCGCTGCGGCTCCAGGTGCGCTCGCTGGGCGCGTCACGCTGGCAGACCACGTGGGCCGTGCTCGAAGAAGCGCGCGTCGGCGTGGTGGCGGCGATTGTGGCCGGTTTCGGCGGCATTATCTCCGAAGTGGGCGCCGTGATCATGGTGGGCGGCAATATCGAGCACCGTACCCGCGTCCTCACCACGGCGATTGTGTTGGAGACGGGTAAAGGCAATTTCGACATGGCCATCGCCCTCAGCATCATTCTGCTCGGGCTGGCCTTCATCACAAACGCACTGGTGGTGCGTCTGCAAGGACGTTCTTTCGACGCATGACCGAATCACTCTACACAATCCGCGATGTGACCAAGACATACGGCCCTCGTTGTGTCGTCACCGTCAATAGCCTGGAGATCCACCAGGGCGAGATTCTGGCGCTGGTGGGGCCGAGCGGCGCGGGCAAGAGCACGCTGCTGCGCCTGCTCAACTTCCTCGAAGCGCCCAGCACAGGGACGATCCGCTTCGCCGGCGAAGTGATCGGCGGTGGGCAGGAAGCATCTCTATCGCTGCGGCGGCGTGTCACCACCGTCTTTCAACGCCCGATCCTGCTCAAGCGCAGCGTGGAGGCCAACGTCGGCTACGGGTTGAACCTGCGCGGACAACGCAACCAGATCGCTGCCATCCATGCCGCGCTGGACGAGGTGGGGCTGAGCCACATGGCCAAACAGCCGGCGCGGACGCTCTCCGGCGGCGAAGCGCAGCGAGTGGCCCTGGCGCGCGCCCTGATCCTGCGCCCCGATGCGCTGCTGCTGGACGAACCCACGGCCAACCTCGATCCGGCCAACGTCGCCCTGATCGAGCGGCTGGTGTTGCGGCTCAACCAGGAACACGGCGTCACCGTTGTTTTTGTGACGCACAACGTCTTCCAGGCGCGGCGTATGGGGCACCGCGTGGCGCTGCTCTTGGAGAACCGCCTGGCCGAAGTCGCCGACGTACACACGTTCTTCGAATCGCCGCAAGATCCGCGGACCGCGGCGTTTGTGCGCGGCGATATGATCTATTGAGTAAGGAGTAGCGAGTAATTCGTAATTGACACACAAATTGGTCGCCAATTGGCGAGCAGTTTGTGTGTCAATTACGAATTACGAATTACTCGTTACTCTTTCTTACCCATCCAGAAAGTTAGGAGCAAAAGATGAGGAACAAGTTGTGGTTTTCTGTTGTTGCTGTTCTGCTGATTGGGCTATTGGCTGCCTGCCAGCCGATTGCGCTGCCGGTGGCCGTTCCCGCGCCGGAGACAGACGCGGCGCCTGCCGAAGCGACTGCGCCCGCCGAAGAAGAGAGCAGCGTTGCCGCCGAAGAGGGTGATCGACTGATCCTGGCGACGACGACCAGCACCCGCGATTCGGGGCTGCTCGACGTGATCCTGCCGCTCTTCGAGGAAGAATACGGCGTGAGCGTGGACGTGGTAGCTGTGGGGACCGGCCAGGCGTTGCAGTTGGGCATCGACGGCAACGCCGATGTGTTGCTCGTCCACGCGCGGTCGCGCGAAGACGCGTTCATGGATGACGGCGACGGCGTGCGCCGCGAAGACGTGATGTACAACGATTTCGTCGTCGTAGGATCGCCGGATGATCCGGCAGGCATCGCCGGCGGCACAGATGCTGCGGCAGCCTTTGCGCAGATCGCCGAAGCTGAAGCGCCCTTCGTCTCACGTGGCGACGATTCTGGCACGCACACAAAAGAGAAGGCGATTTGGGCGGCGGCGGGGATCGAACCCAGCGGCGGCTGGTACATCTCTGCTGGGCAGGGCATGGGCGCCGTGCTCACCATGGCCGACGAGCAGCAGGCGTACACGCTGAGCGACCGCGCCACCTACCTGGCCCGCACGCTGGAAGGCACCGATCTGGTGATCTCCGTGGAAGGCGATCCCATCCTCTTCAACCCGTACGGCGTACTTGCCGTCAACCCTGCCAAGAATCCCGAGATCAAGGGCGACCTGGCCAATCAGTTCATCGACTGGCTCATCTCCGTGCCGACACAGGAAGTGATCAGCCAATTCGGCGTCGAAGAATTCGGTTCGCCGCTCTTCGTCCCCGATTCCGAGGCGTGGAACAACCAATAGTTTCGACGGCGATTCAGCTACCTTGCCTGTAGGATCGGTTACGTCCGCATGATCTCACACTGGTCATCCCGCCAAGTTCGGCGGACGTAACCCATCCTGCGGATGTAGCGATTGAGCCGGTTTGATACGCTGAACTGTGCAGTTGAAAAGCGGCGGAGGGATGGGCTTGTCAGAGGAGACGTCTATGCCGGCAAGGCCGGAGAACGAGTTGCATGAAGCTGTGAGCCGCATTCTCTACAGCGAAATCGAGATCGAGCAACGGGTCCTAGAGCTTGGGGCGGCCATTTCCGCAGATTACGCAGGGCGCGATCCATTGCTCATCGGCGTGCTCAAGGGCGTCTTCATCTTCATGGCCGATCTCTACCGCGCCCTCACCATCCCCGCCGAAGTGGACTTCATGTCCATTGCCAGCTACAGCCCCACCGCCCAGAAACAGGGCATGGTTCAGTTGATCAAAGACCTGGAGACAGACATCAGCGGTCGCCATGTCCTCTTTGTTGAGGACATGATCGACACCGGGTTGACGCTCAACTACCTGCTGCGCAACCTGCGCGCCCGTGAGCCGGCCAGCCTCGAAGTCTGCACCCTGTTCGACAAGAGCCGTCGTCGCCTGATCCGCCTGCCCATCAAATACAAAGGCTTCGACCTGCCAGATTCCTTCGTCGTGGGTTACGGCCTGGACTACCGAGAGCGATACCGCAACCTGCCGTATGTTGGGTTGTTGAAGCCGGAGATTTTTCAGAATGAGAGGTGATTGGGGATTTGTGATTGGTGGTTGGGTCTCGTAAACAGAGATGAGGGGCAATTGGCAGATTGCATAGTCGGCGAATCCCCAATCACCTCTCCCCAATCACAAAAAAGACTGCGCCGCAATCGACGCAGTCGTCTCTTTACAAAAATAAATGGGGCCCCAAGTAACCTTCCGGTGATTTTCATCGCTCTTTCAGAGTTTCGTTCTCTTCGATGAACAGCCTTGCGGCTATTTCGGTACAACGAACGCTCTTACTCGATTTCCTTGCCAGACGTCCAGTCCTGTCTAGAGTGCGTTGAGTTGCCTCAGTCAAACTCTGTTCAGTGACTTTCCCTCTGTGAAGTGTGCTCCGCCGTGCTGGTATGTGGCTACGCTGAGTTCTCCACCCAACGCATTCCCTTCTACCTTCGACGTCTGCTCGATGAAAAGCCTTCCAATTTCTCGGGGCTCCCATTACCTCTCAAGATCGTCATTACGACTGTCTTAACGAGGTAGTATTATCGTACTACCTCTGGCGGGCTTTGTCAATAGGTTTTGCCACCAGTTTGGATGAAATCCTACACAAATCGTGCAATCGGACTTGTAACTGAACACCACCGGTATGAGTGGGCAGATTGCGGTGGATTGGGTACAATGGTTGGAGCGGCAGAGATGGTGGGGTGATGTCGACCGTTGCGCCACTCGCACGGCTTCTCCATGATCCCATCAGCACGCCATCGCATCTCCCCATCCTGGAACGAGGAACCTGTGTTTGAAGTCGTCTTTTTCGGTACATCGGCGTCGGCGCCATCGGCGCAGCGTGGGCTTTCGTCCGCGCTGGTGATGGCGCAAGAGCATCGCTTTATGATCGACTGCGGCGAAGGTACGCAGCGGCAGATCCTGCGCAGCGGTCTCGGCTTCCGTCGCCTAGACAAGATCCTGCTGACGCACGGCCATCTGGATCACATCCTGGGCCTGGGCGGGCTGGCCAGCACGCTAGGACGATGGGAAGCGATGGATGAATTGAACATCTATGGCGGCGCGTCGGCCATCACACGCGTCCATGCGTTGATGGAGGTCGTCTTCGGGCCGGGGCAGGTTCCCAATGTGGGCGTCAGCTTGAACGAGATCGAAGCGGGGCCACTCTTCGAGGGCGGCAGCTTCACGTTGACGGCGTTTCCCGTCACCCACCGCGGCGCGGGCTGTTTCGGTTTCACTTTCGAGGAACAGACACGGCGTCCCTTTCTGAATGAGAAGGCCGAAGCGTTGGGCATCCCCCAGGGGCCGGTGCGCCGTGACCTGATCGCTGGTCAGTCGGTCATCCTGGCCGATGGACGCACGATCCAGCCCGAAGACGTCCTCGGCGAGCCGATGCGTGGGGCCAAGTTCTGCTTTGTGGGCGACGTGGCGCGCACGGGGCCGCTGCACAAGATCGTAGACGGCGCTGATCTGTTGGTAATCGAGGCAACCTATCTCGACGCCGACGCCGAACTGGCCGAAGCGCATGGACACATCACCGCCAAAGCCGCCGCCCGCCTGGCCCGCAACGCCGGTGTCAAGACACTGGTGCTTCACCACCTCAGCCGCCGCTACCGCACCCAGGACGTTCTCGCCGAAGCGCAGGCAATCTTCCCCGACACCTACGTGGCGAATGATCTGGATCATTTCCGAGTGAAGAAGAGCGGGCCGGTGGAGAAATTATGAATGAAGATTGATGATTGGGTGGAGGATGGGTGGCGGGGATGTTGAGTGCGGAAAGATGATGAGATGACGGGATGATGGGGGAAACGTGAAGACTTTGGGGCGGCAGCGGGAGTTCAATGAGGCGGAACTGAACGGGCTGGCCGCGGACCAGGAAGAGATTCGCAGCCGGGCGTTCTACGACTGTACTTTCACCAAGTGCTCGTTCCGCGAGGCGAAGTTCGCCTACTGCAAGTTCAACGATTGCACCTTCGTCGACTGTGATCTGAGCCTGGCCGCCTTCGTGGACACAAGCTTCCGCGACACCCGCTTCGAGCGGTCGTTGCTGGTTGGCGTCAACTGGACGCTGGCCGACTGGCCAGATTTCACACGCGAGGCGCAGGTTGGCTTCCTCAAATGCACGCTGGACTATGCCACGTTCATCGGGCTGAAGCTGCACAAGCTCCAACTCGTGGAGTGCAGCGTCAAGGACGTCGACTTCTCCGATGCCGACCTCACCGAAGCCGATTTCGGCCGCCGTCCTCGCCAAGAGCCAGTTCCGCAACACAAATTTGACCAAGGCCAACTTTGAAGGCGCCGCCGAGTACCAGATCAATCCAACCCAGAACAACATCACCAAGGCCAGATTTGCCATGCCCGAGGCAATGTCTTTGCTCTACGGGCTGGACATTGTTCTGGTTGATTGAAAATCAGCTTGTACAGCGCCGAGACTAGCGCCGGTTGAGCTTGTCGAAACCAAGCGGGTCGACAAGAGATCATTACTAGACCCGCTAGGTTTCGATACGCTGCGCTACTCAACCGGCGCTAGTCAAACTAAGGGTTTCAAGGTAGCTTCACTTTAGTACAGAGTGGCGAATTCAGATAGAAAAAGCCACCCCGACTACGAGGTGGCTTTTTTGACGGGTGAAACTCCACCCAATCTTCATTCTTCATTCATCACTTCTACGCCCGCAACTTCGCCGCCAGATCCCCTTCAACCCCGCCGATGATCCGCCCACGCCAGTGTGTCACCTCTTTTTCGCTGAGCACGTGGCTCAGGCTCTGGTAGGTGACCCGGAAGGCCAGCGATTTGTGTCCTTGGGCGATGGCGTTGCCGCGGTAGATATCGAACAGCTCGATGTCGGCGACCAGTTCGCCGCCGTGCTGCTTGATGGCGTCCTGCACGCGCCGTACGGTGACGTCCTCGGCCACGACGAAGGCGAGATCTTCCACCACAGGCGGGTAGCTGCTGATGGGCTGCATCGGCTCCACCTGCCAGCCGCGGCGGATCAGCGGATCAATGTGCATTTCCACCAGGCACACACGCTGGTTGGGCAGGTTGAAGTTGGCGCGCACCCGCGGATGTACCTCGCCCACGATGCCCAGGCTTTGCTCCTTCAAGAAGATCTGCGCACAGCGCGGCCCGAAGGTGGCTGTGTCTGGCTGGGGTACGAAGCGCAGATCGCTTTGGCGGAAGCCAAGGCGCTGCACCAGCGTCTCCACGATGCCCTTGGCGTCGAAGAAGTCGAATTCCTCGCGGCCGTCGGCGTCGTTGTGGATGTTGACCGGCTCAGCGCGGACCGCTCAGTGCGATGCCGATGCGACGATCTTCCTTGGGCAGCACGCCCTCGTTCTCTTCAGGACGGTAGACACGCCCGATCTCGAAGAAGGCCAACCGCTCGGCATAGCGGCTGTTGTAGGCCAGGTTCTCCATCGCGCTCACCAGCAACGACCGCCGCATCACCCGCCGATCCACCGACGGCGGGTTTTCCAGTTCGACGAAGGGCGGCCGCGGCTTCTCTTCGACGCCGAAAGCGTGCATCTTGTCGTGGTTTTCGACGCTGGTCAGCGTGTAGTTGATGGTGTCGAACAGACCGCTGCCGATGAGTACGTCGCGGATCTGTTCTTCCGTCTCCAACACGAAATTGCGACGCTGCGGCGGCAACATGGTGTCGAGCAGGGTCACGCCCACCTTGTCGTAGCCCACGATGCGCGCCACTTCCTCGGTGAGGTCGGCGGGCAGGGCGATGTCGAGGCGGTGCCAGGGCGCCTTGGCTTCGAGGACAGGTTCACCGTCCACCCGCTTCAGCCCGAAGACAGACGTGGGCGCGGCGTCCGCCGGCAGATCGGCCATCTGCTGCACCTGGAAGTCGAGCCGTTGCAGCGACGCTGCGATCTGCGGCAGCGACACGTCCATGCCCAGTTGGCGGCGCACTTCGCTCTCGGTAGTGTAGACCGTCACCGCGGGCTGGGGGACGGGATAGGCGTCGACGATGCCCGGCACGATGCGCCCGCCGGCGTAGACGCGCATGAGTTCGGCAGCGCGACGGGCGGCGATGTCGTTGAGCGTAGACGGCACACCACGCGTGAAGCGGTGGCTGGCCTCGCTGTGCAATTTGAGCTTCTGGCAAGTGCGCCGGTTGTTGATGCCCTCGAAGGTGGCCGACTCCAGCAGCACATTGCGCGTGCCGTCGTGGACCTCGGTCTCCGCGCCGCCCATGACGCCGCCAATCGCGATAGGACCAGCGCTGTCTGTGATCAGCAGCATTGAATCGTCCAGCGTGCGTTTGACGTGATCAATGGTTTCCATCAGCTCGCCGGGTTTGGCGGTACGCACGGTGATCTTGGGAACCTGGCGTCCGCTTTCTTTGGCCCGCGCCAGGAGTAGATCGTAGTCGAAGGCGTGGAGCGGCTGGCCCAGTTCAAGCATCACGTAGTTGGTGATGTCCACGATGTTGCTGATGGGGCGCATGCCCGCCTTGCGCAGACGATCCTGCATCCACGCCGGAGACGGACCTATTTCCACGTCGCGGATTACAATCGCGGTGTAGCGCGGACAGTATTCCGGGCTGGCGATGGCGACTTCCACCTGATCGGCCACGTTGTCGTCGCCGCTGGGCTGCCATTCGTCCGCGGGCAGGTGCAGGGGGACGTTGTTGAGCGCCGACACCTCACGCGCCACGCCGGCCATGCTCAGGCAGCGCGCCATGTCGGGCGTCAACTCGATTTCGACGACGGTGTCGCCCAGGTAGTCGCGCAGCGGCGTGCCCACCGGCGCGTCTTCGGGCAGGATGATGATGCCTTCGTGTTCTTCGCTCAGCCCCAGTTCTCGCTCCGAGCAGACCATGCCTTCGGAGCGGACGCCACGGATTTTGGCTGGCTTGAGCTTCTTCTTGGGCCGCGGCGTTTGGTCGCTGTAGGCGTCCACAAGGACGGCGCCGTTGCGCGCGAACGCCACTTTGAGCACGGGCAACGTCCCCGCGGCCACGCTCTGCCCTTTGAATTGGTACAAATTCGGCGCGCCGGTGACCACCGTCTGCGGTTCCGCTGCGCCATAATCCACGTCCACGAGGACGAGGCGATCTGCGTCGGGGTGAGGCTTCACCGCCACCACCTGACCTACGCCGATGGTTTCGGCGTCCCACCAATCGCCCACCGCCTGCACCGCGCCGACTTCCAGCCCGGCCAGCGTGATCCGTTCCACGAGTTCATCCGTCGACGTGGTCAAATCGACGTATTCTTTCAGCCATGAGAGGGGTACTAGCATGATCGGTTTCCTATTGTTGGGGACTGGGGACTGGGATTGGGGACTAGGGATCGGGATCTCGTTGAGTAATCTGTCGCTCAATGAGATCCCGATCCCTAGTCCCCAATCCCCAGTCCCCAATCACTTCATTACATTCACACCCCAGGTGTAGACCAGTTCGCCGCCAAGCCAGCCAGTGGCGAAGATCAGTACGATCCCCGCCGCGAACTCGACGCTCAACAGCCATTTCTGCCGGGGTTCCGCCAGAAACTCTGTGGCAACCAAAGGCGCCTCACCACTTTTGCCTGTTTGCTGCCGACCGCGGCGGTCGGTTTGCCTGTTTGCCGCGGACCGCTGCGGTCGGTTTGCCTTGCCTTTCCCACTATTGTGCAGCCATCCCCGATACAGCACATCCCCGTACAGCACCGCCAGGATCAGCCCTGTCGTCGTGTGCCAGTTGAGGATCGTGCGGTAGGGCGCGTCCGGCGGCAGTGCGCCCTGCGAGATCAGCCCGGTGATGATGGCCGCGATCAAACTAAACCAGCCTGTGGCCGTCGACCACCAGACAATGGTGCTCAACTGCGCCATTGGCCTCCAGTGAATGTAGGCCAACCCGGCTACACTCGCTGCGATCAAAAACGCGATAGGAAAATGGATCGTTGCCGGATGCAAGAGAACCCAGGACACGGGAGCGATCTCCTCTACGAAAAACACATCCTAATTGGGGTAAATTCACGTTCAAGTAATGCGTGATGCGTAATGCGTAATTCGTCGAGTATGGGGTTTCTCAATTGGTGAGATCTTCGCATGCCAATTACGCATTACGGATTACGCATGATGAATCCGCCGAACGAGTATACCATATCACAGAATCACACTGGGAATCAGGGCATACTGGCGGTTAAGAAAGTGATAAGAATTTCGTCATGAAATGACAGGATTCACCGGCTAAGATGGTGAACACGAACCGCAACCACGAGATCGACTGTACAACCTGCAATCAGGAGGCAATGATGGCGAGCAATTATCCCAAGATTCCGGCCAGTGAAGTGACACCCGAACACATCTTTTTGAACCGGCGCAAGTTTATGGTGGGCGCAGGATCGGCGGTGGGCGCGCTGGCATTGGCCGCGTGTGCGCCGTCGTTGACGTCACCAGCAGCGCCGGCGGCGTCCAGCGAAGACAGCGCCGTGGTCGTCGACGACGGCATCGAGCCGGTGGCCGGTGCAGAGACCGATGAACTGGGCGATCCGCTGAACACTTTCCAGGAAATCACCAACTACAACAACTACTACGAATTCAGCGTGGACAAGCAGGCCGTCGCCCGCCTGGCCAAGGACATGCCCACGTCACCCTGGTCGGTGGAAGTGGGCGGGCTGGTCAACAACCCCGGCACCTACAGCGTGGACGATTTCAAGTCGATGTTCGACATCGAAGAACGCATCTACCGTCTGCGTTGTGTGGAAGCGTGGTCGATGGTGATCCCGTGGATGGGCTTCCCGCTGCGCCAACTGCTGGACACGGTGGAACCCACTGCCGACGCCAAGTACGTCCGCTTTCAGACGGCGCAGTTGCCCGAAGTGATGCCCGGCCTCAAGAGCAACTGGTACGACTGGCCTTACACCGAAGGACTGCGCCTGGACGAAGCGATGAACGATCTGGCCATTCTCAGCACCGGCCTCTACGGCAAGGATCTGCTGCCCCAAAGCGGCGCGCCGATCCGCCTGGTGGTGCCGTGGAAGTACGGCTTCAAGAGCATTAAATCCATCGTCAAGATCGAATTTGTGGCCGAGCAGCCTACCTCGCTGTGGATGGCGGCAGCGGGCAACGAATACGGTTTCTACGCCAACGTCAACCCCGAAGTGGACCACCCGCGCTGGTCGCAGGCGTCTGAGCGCCGCATCGGCGAAAGCGGCCGCCGCGATACCCTCATGTTCAACGGATACGAAGAGCAGGTGGCGTATCTGTACGAGGGGATGGATCTGGCGGAGAACTATTGATTTACGATTTGCGATTGACGATTGTCAATCGCAAATCGTAAATCGTTAATCCCGAGGACACAACCATGAACTTTTCCAAGATTCTCACCAAACAGACCGTCCTCTGGGCGACGCACATTGGATCGCTTTTCCCGGCGGCGTGGCTGCTATGGGACTACGTAATGGGCAATTTGAGCGTCAACCCGATCCAGGACATTACGTTCCGCACGGGGAAGCCGGCGCTGATCTTGCTTATCCTCTCGCTGGCGGTGACGCCGGTCAGCTCGATTTTGGGGCTGCGACAGGTGGTCCCGGCGCGGACGTGGTTGGGGCTGTATGCGTTCTTCTACGCCGCGGGTCACTTCCTCGTCTTCATCTGGTTGGACTACGGGCTGGATTGGGGGCTGCTCTACGAGGCCATCTTCGAGAAGCGGTATGCGTTGGTGGGGTTCGCTGCGCTCTTGATTTTGCTGCCGTTGGCGCTGACTTCTACCAAAGGCTGGCAGAAGCGGCTGGGCAAAACCTGGAAGAGCCTGCACCGGTGGGTTTACCTGGCAGGGATTCTGGCGGTGGTGCATTACATCTGGCTAGTGAAGTCGGACATCCGCGAACCGCTGGCATGGGGGGCGCTGCTCGGTTTGCTGTTGATCCTGCGTCTGCCCTGGGTGCGCAAACAGGCCAATACCCTGCGCACCCGCCTCAGTGGACCCGTCAAACCGGCGACCAAACGTCCTCGGCAATCCATGGAAAGCCAGACGTCGTAAATCAAACGCCATCCCCAACCGGGGATGGCGTTTTTGATTGGTATTTCGATCCGCCACCAACTTCCTCCGTCCTCACTGCCGATTCACATAAAACACACTCGGCGTCGCCTGCCGCCCAAAATCGCGATACGACGGCTCCACCGCCACCAGCGCCACCGTCCACCAGTAGTTGCCTGATCCAGTGACCGCGGGCAAGTTGTGCAGGAAGGGGACGTCTAATTCGTACTCGTTTTGCGCCACCAGTTTGATCACGCCGTTGCGGTTGTCGGCCACGGCGTCGTGGACACCCGCGGGTGGGTTGCCGTCGCGCCAGATGCGCACCTCGAAGCCGCAGCCTTCGGGCAGCGGCGCGCTGAAGCCCCAGCGGAAGGAAACCTGATCGTGTACGCCGATCTCCACCGGGTGGATCAGCCAGAACGCGCCGCCGGTGAGGCAAGGGGACGCCGTGAGCGCGTCCTCGGTGGGCGCGGCAACGGCGACAGACGTAGCTGTCTGCGTAAGCGTTTCGGTGACCAAAACGACTGCCGGCGTCGTTGCTTGCGCTGTCGGCGGATCGGCCACGACGACACTTTCCTCGATCACGGTGGGGGTGGGCAGCGGCGGCGTCGCCCGCAGGGACAGATCGACGTCGCCGTCGGGCAGCGTCAGCAGCCACGACGCCACCCAGCCCTCCACGTTGTCGATTGCGTTGTCGAAGGAGACGTAAAGCCAGTCGCCCACGTCGTTGCGCGCCAGCAAGGTGACGTCTTCGCCGGCGGGGATCAGGCCGCGCACGGCGTAGTCCTCGCCCGGTCCACTGCGCACGTTGACCAGGTCTACGGCGGGGCGGGCCAGGGCGGGCGTGTCGGCGAGCGGCTGCGTCGGGGCGCTGGTCACCGTGGGCGGGGTGGGGGTCGCCATTGGTGTTGAGGCCGCGGTAGAGGTGAACACCGACGATGGTGTGGGCTGGACTGTGGTCTGCGCCGCAGCCAAGGCCGCGACCGTGGCGGCAAGATCCGCCCTGTCCTGGCTGGGTACTGGACGCCACAACAGGGCAAGCACAAGCAGGATCGTCAACGCGGCAGGCAACGCAATCCACCAAAAATTCAAGCGTCGACGCGGCAACGGGGCTTCGATCACGATTTCGGGGCGCGGCGCTACGGGCTGCGGATCGGGTGGCGGCTTCACCGGCACCGGCTGCGCGGTGACAGGGCGGGTGATGGCGGTGGATGGCGGCGGCAAAAACTTCTCTCGCAGCGGCGCCGCTCGCTCGGCCGGGGACACGCAGCCGATGACGCGCCGCCGTTGCGGCAGCGGCAGCGACGAAATCGCCAGGTCGAGATCGGCGTCGTCCGCACTGTCGAGCCAGACGCGCAGGGCGTCGTCGTGGAGCAGGAGCAGATCTTCGAAGAGCTGGGCGTCGATCAGCGCGTGCCCTTGCGGCGGCGTGTCCACGGCGTAGGAGACCGAGAACTCGGGCGAGGAGATCCAGCCGCTGCTGCCCGCGGCGTTGCGCGCCGCCACGAAGACCGAGTAAACCTGCTCGGGCTTGAGCGCGATGAGCACCGTTTCTGTGGTTTGGGCGTCGAAGCGAATGGTCTGGCTGCCGGGCGACACGGCCAGAAGATAGTCGGCCACCGGCGCGTCGGCGTTGCCCTGCGGCGGCTGCCACGTCACCTTGACCCAGCGCACGCCCACGGTCACCTGCACGCCGGCAGGCGTCGACGGCGCCGACAGCGACCAGGTATCGTCGCCGCGCACATCGAATTCATCGGGAGGGCGAAAGGACATGGATGGCTGTCTCCGTTACTCTACGTTGGTGGGCGGCGTCAGTTCGATCCAGTAGAGCGACGGCCACAGCTTGCCGGTGACGTACAGCCGGTCGTTGTCGACGTCGTAGGCGATGCCATTGAGCACGGCCTGGGGATCGCTACGCTGATCGGGCGGGAAGGAGGCCGGTCATGTCGATCACAGCCACCACTTCACCGGTGGCAGGGTCGATCTGAACGATACGATCTGTCTGCCAGATATTGGCGTAAACCAATCCGTCGATGTATTCCAGTTCGTTGAGCTGGTAGACAGGTTCACCATTGGCGGTCACCGGTAGCTGACGGGTGCGTTCCAGTGTTTCAGGATCGAGGAAATAGAGATTGGGCGTGCCGTCGCTCATGATCAACTGTTCGCCGTCGTGGGTGATGCCCCAGCCCTGGGTGGGGTAGGTGAAGGTGTCGATCAGCTCGAAAGTCTGCGGATCGAGAATGAAGCCGGTACCCGATGTCCACGTTAACTGGTAGATGCGGTTGTTGAAGAGCGTGATGCCCTCGCCGAAGTACTGGTCGGGCAGGCGCACGCCTTGCAGCACCTCGCCGGTTTCCAGATCGACGCGGCGCAGGGTGGACTGTCCGCGGCGACCTGTGCCTTCGTAGAGGACGCCGTCCACCAGGATCAGCCCCTGCGTAAACGCGTTTGGATCATGCGGATACTGCGCGATGACGTTGTAGCCGTACACCGGAATTTCGGTTTCGCCCTCGGGTTCGGGCGTCGGCGGCGGATCCTTGACCACAATTGGCAACGTCGTGGTGAACGTTTCGGTGGATGTCAGCGTCGTCGTGTTGGTGGGCGACGGCTGTGGGGTGGCTGTGCTGGTTGGGGCCAGGGTTGCGGTTGACGTTGGCGTTGGCGTGGCGTTTGCGTTCAAAATGGCCGCGCCGGATTGATTGGCGGTGGCAGTGGGCGCCGCTTCCGCGCCACAAGCCGAAAGCAATATCAAACACAGTGCAAGAAATGAAAACAGTTTCGACCTTGACACGATGCACTCCGGCTTTCTGACACGGGCGTCCAATGCCCATCCTGAATTTGAATGATGCCACGGCGGCACATGGAGACGGAAGGGAGAGGAACACGGATTTCAGGACGTTCAGGACTTTCTAACGAAGACAGATGCCTCTTTTTCTGCCGTCTGTGCAATCCTGAAATCCGTGTCCTCCTCTCCTTCGTGTTTCTCCGTGCGCCGCCGTGGATCATCTTTTCTCTGGGCCCACTAACTGACTCAAACAGACCCCGCGAGTATACCAGAGAATGAAGCCGATGGTATAATCGCTGCCAATACCCAGAATTGCCTCCAAAACCGATTTACAAGCCACCATTCGTCAAGGACAGATCCCATGCCCACCGATTCGACCTTACGAAAACTCTTCGATCTAGTCGATGAGCGCCGTGATGAACTGATCGATCTGCATCAACGGTTGGTGCAGTGCGCCACCGTCAACACAGGCGCCGCCGATAGCGGCAACGAAGTGGAAGCCTGCCGCATCCTGGCCAACTATTTCGAGCAACACGGCATCGATTCCACCACCGTGGAATCCGCCCCCTACCCGCGGCAACCTCGTGGCCAAGATCGGCGACAGCAGCGGCAAGTCGCTGTTGCTCATGTCCCACGTCGACGTAGTGCCTGTGGAAGATGAGAAAGCGTGGAGCCATCCGCCTTTCGGCGCGACATCGTCGACGGCAAGATCTGGGGCCGCGGTAGCGACGACGCCAAGTCTCTGGCCTCTACCGGCGTGTTGGCGCTGACCCTGCTCAAGCGCCGGTGTACAGTTGGCCGGGGAACTGCGCTTCCTCGCCGCCGCCGACGAAGAGGCGGGCGGCCGTTACGGCATCGGCTGGCTGGCGCGTAACCGTCCTGATTTGGTGGGGACGGACTATGCGATCAACGAGGGCGGTGGATCGCCGCTTTCCACCGACAGCGGTACAGCCTACATGATCTGTATCGGCGAAAAAGGACGGCTGGAAGCTCGTTTCACCTGTAGCGGACGCAGTGGTCATGGCGCAGGCCCGTGGTTCGCCGACAACGCGCTCTACAAACTCTCGCAACTGCTGGAACGCATCCGCGCCTACCAGCCCGAAATTGACCTGCGCCTGCCCATCTTCCAGAACTTGCAGCTTTTCGGCGTCGAGCAGGAAGTGACGGTGGACAACCTCGACGCTGTCCTCGCCGAGTTGCGAGCACAACCCGTCGATTGCGCGCTCGTTGCTGGCGCTGTCGCGCATGTCCGTAGCGCCGACGATGGTCTACCGCAGGCATCAAATCCAACAGCATCCCGGCTACGGCTGTCCTCACCTGCGACATCCGCACCCTGCCGCACCAGGACGAAGCCTACGTGCGCGCCGAGTTGACCCGCCTGGCCGAGGGCATCGACGGCATCAGCCTGGAACTCGATGTCACTGCTACCGCCAACGCCTCACCCTACGACACCGAATTCGTGCAGCAGATCCAGCAGGCGACTGAGCTGGCTGTGGGCGACGACGGCATCCACTGGCTGCCGGGGCTGACGGTGGGTTTCACCGACTCGCGCGAGGTGCGCCCGCTGGGGACCGAGACCTACGGCTTTTCGCCGCTGCTGCCCGGCTCGAACACCGTGCGCACCGGCGTCCACGGTGTCGACGAATACTTCGAGATCGACAATCTGATCTTCCGCACCAAGATGCAGATCGCGCTGGCCGTGCTCACGCTGGGGGTGGCCTAGCCGATGTCCGCTCCCTGTGAATCGTGCTGATTGGATCGTATCTCGAACCCGAACTTGTGGCGCGCGTCGAAGCGGTGGATGCGCGTGTCCGCGTGCTCAATGAACCGGATCTGCTGGGCGCACCACGCTACATCGCCGACCATACGTCGCCTATCGAGCGCACACCAGAACAGAGAGAACGCTGGCACGCGTTGCTGTCCCAGGCCGAGGTGATGTTCGATTTTGATCGCGGCACGGTGAATCAACTGGCGCAGCTCGCTTCAACCTCAAGTGGTTGCAGGCCACCAGCGCCGGGATCGGTCAACTCGTCAAGCAGTCGGGTTTGGACGACACCGGCATCGTCTTCACCACTGCCAGCGGCGTCCACGCTACACCGTTGGCCGAGTACTGCCTGATGTCGATGCTGATGTTCACCAAGCTGGCCTTTCACCTGGCCGCGGAGAAGGAACGCAAACACTGGGCGCGCTACTGCGCTGGCGAACTGCGCGGACAGACGCTGGCTGTGGTGGGGCTGGGCAATGTGGGCAGCGAAGTGGCAAGCGGCTGGCGCACAACGTGGGCATGCGCGTCGTCGGCACCAAGCGCCGCCCCGAGGGTGTCGATCCGCGTAGCCTGCACGCCGATCATCTCTACGCGTGGACCGATCTGCACGCCATGTTGGGCGAGGCCGACTTCGTGGTGCTCATCGTCCCCCACACCGCGGAGACGACGAAGCTGATCGACGTCGCCGCCCTGGCTGCCATGAAGCCGGGTGCGGTGCTGATCAACATCGCCCGCGGCACCGTCGTTGACGAAGATGCCTGATCGCGGCGTTGCGTTCCGGTCACCTGGGCGGCGCGGCGTTGGACGTCTTACTGCAGGAGCCGTTGCCCGCCGAAAGTCCGCTGTGGGAGATGCCCAACGTGTTGATCAGCGGCCACATTCGGCCAGCACGGCGGCGCGCGAAAACGAGCGCATCGTCGATCTTTTTGCGATAACCTGCGCCGCTACCTTGCTGGCGAACCGCTCCGCAATGTGCTGGACAAGGAGCGATTGTATTAGGAGATTTCAGAAATCTATTGATCCACGAAGGCACACGAAGCACCACGAAGAGGAGAAGAGAGGGACACGGATTTCAAGATTCCCAGGACAGCAGAGCGGAAAAGCTTTCTGCTTGTTCTTTTCTGCCTTCGTGTCTCTTCGTGTGCCTTCGTAGATCATTTTTCTCTGGTTTCTGCTTAGCGTCTACGTCCACCCCCACCCCCGAGGAGGAGACCGATGGCAATATCCATAAGGACTGGCACAGACACCGATCCGTCGCTTACCGCGGTTGACCATGACGAGGTCCGCTTGCTGGCGGAGCGCTATGGTCAACCGCATTGCCGCACGTATGACATCGTGGCTGACGCACACCTGCGCCAACAGCGTTGGCGCGCCGCGCCCGACCGGCGCGGTGAGGTCGTCTTCGCCATCCGCCAGCCCAACGGCAAGATCCTGTTGCACACAAAACCCCAATACGAAGAACGCTTCTACCGTCTGCCCTCGGGCGGCATTCGTCCGTTTGAGCCGGTGGAAGATGCGTTGCTGCGTGAAGTCGAAGAAGAGACCGGCCAGATCGTCAGTGTGCGCCGTTTCGTGGGTCTTTTCAACTGCCGTTTTCACCGCCGCGGCGACACCGCCATGTTCGCCAGCTACATCTTCTACCTGGAAAGCCACACCGCCGAGCTTAACGCCACCGATACCGACGAGATCGCCGGTTACCAGTTCGTGGCCCCCGAGCATCTGGGTCACGTTGCCCTGGCCCTGCGCAGCCTGCGCGGTCCGCGCAGGCGTTGGGGCTATTGGCGTTCGCTGGCGCACGATCTGGTATATCGGTTTTTGACGTGTGCGGAGATTGGGGATTAGGGATCGGGGACTGGGTTGAGCAGGTAGTTTCTGGATTGGTTTGATGAATTTGTGTAGACGAAGATGATGGGATGATGATCCTGGACACGATCTATCCCATCATCTTCTAGCCACCTGACTAGTTTGCAACACAAACCGATTTGTTGTATAGTTAGTTTGTATTGCAAACTGGTTTGTGTTTTTGTGTGCTACAGAAAAGGAGTGGTTATTGTGCAACAGATCAACAACGACAGCCTGCAAAAGCGGCTCTACCAGCACGCGTTTATGGACGGCGTCTCGGAACTGGCGATAGGCGTATGGCTGGCAGGCTTGGGGCTTTACTATTTCCCTGGACAGGATCTTCGATACCAATTTCTTTTACATCTACCTGGTGTTGATGTCGCTGCTGCCTGTGTTGCTGGGGTCGGCGACGCCTTTGTCAAGCAGCGCATCACGGCGCACGCGCATCGGCTATGTCCGTTTCCCCAAACAGCGCACACAGGCACAGCGGAAGCGCAAAGCTATCTCCGGCGGCATTGCCGGGTTGGTGCTGGGCGCGTTGATTGGGTTTGTGGTGGCTGTGAATCAGTCGCCCGACGCTGGAGTTGATGGGGCTGCTCAACTGGGTGCCGTTGTTCATGGGGACGGTGTTCGCTGCGGCCTTCATCTACTCGGGGATTCGCTATGAGATCCGGCGCTTCTACGTGGTGAGCGCTGATCTCGCGGCCGCGGTGGCGACGGTGGTGCTCAATCCTGGGCCGGTGGAAGGGATTGTCATCTTCTCGGCGCTGGCGGGGGCGTTGCTGATTGCCAGCGGCGGCAGCACGATGTTCCTCTTTGTGCGCCACCTGGCGGTAAAAGATGCCGACATGGGCGTCGCGCAGGACGATGGAGATGAAGCCCCATGAACGGATCCAACCTGCGCGACTTGACCGACCTGGATCGGGTGATCCACGAGCCAGCGCGGCTGCTGATCGTGTCCTATCTGGCGTTGGTGGAGAGGCCGACTTCCTCTTCCTCCTCCACGAGACGGATTTGACGCGTGGCAATCTGTTCGCATTTGAGCAAGCTGGAAGAATGGCCGGCTATGTGGAGATCGAAAAGGGTTCGTGGGCAAGAAACCACAGACGCTCTGTCGCATCACCGGCTGGGCGACGCCCTCCAACAGTATCGACACGTGCTCAAGGCCGCGCTGGCGCTTTGATGCAGAGGCTTGTGACACGGATTGAAAGAACACGGATCGAAGAAATTCTGTGTTCCTTCCAATCCGTGTTTACAGATCTTCGATCACAAGTTCCCTGCAAAAGTCCGACTTCTGTGTGATTTGCGGTTGCTCCCCTCCTGAGAGAAGTCGGACTTTTGCGCTTGAGCGACCTGCAGTAGAGTCACAGATCTTCGATCACAACCCCGCACAGGATACGTTCTCTTGAGGTGACCCCATCCGCATCCTGCACGGAGATGTACACCGGATAGCGCCCCGGCGGCGTGGACGGGTTCAGGTTGATGTCGGCTTCGTCGCGGTAGTAGTGGCCGGGCGTCCAGGTGGTGGTGGGATGGACGTTCAACGGCGCGTTTGGGCGGGGCAGTTCGTCGCCCCAGGCGCCTTGTTCGCCGATCACCTGGGCGCGGCTGACGTAGTTTTGGGGCAGCGGCTGGGTTGGTTGCCACCACATGCGCACATGGACCCATCCACTGGGCGGATGCAGGGCTTCGTCCTGGGCGGCGACGACAGGCGTCGTAATTTCGCAGGCGGCCAGGGTGAGTCCGTCCGCGAGTTCGGTGTTGGGGGTGACAGCGGCGTCGCTCAGTTCGGGCAGGGCGTCGTACTCGGTGCGCAGCGCATAGCCGGTGACCTGGATGCCGGTGGGATGCTGTGCGGTGATGACGGGGTAGCGGGCGTCGAGCCAGCCTTGCAGGTGACGGTCATCGTCGATGCCTTCCAGGTGACTCTGCACCAGCCACAACGTCTGTGCGCCTGTCCCCTCGATGCCGGCCAGCCGCGGACCGATGATCTCCATGTCCGCGGGGGCGATGGGGCCGTTGAAAATTTGGTAGACGGGCAGATCGTCGAAGCTGTAGCGTCGGTGCAGGTACCAGTCGAGGGCGCGGTAGAGATAGTCGGCGTGGATGACGCCGGCGGCGGGTAGATCGGGGCCGGCGTCCTGGTAGTCGGCGATGACGTCGGCGGCGGCGCGCCAGTTTTCGCGAGAGAGGCGGGGCGTCCACAGCGGCGGCAGGGCGAGGACAAGCGCCAGCGCCGTCACCGTGGCAGCGGACCAGCCGAGGCGCGGCCAATGGTCGGCCAGCGATACGATCCCCTGCGCCGCCGCCCACAGCACAAACGGCCCCACGAAGAGGAAGTAGCGGTCTTCTTTGAGCACGTTGGCGTTGGTTGCCTGCATGACGCCGGCAACGAGCAATGGCAGCGCGATCCACACGGTCAAGAGTAGGCGGGTGTCGGCGCGTCGGCGATCAGACGCTGGGCGCATGATCCCCCACCCCGCCAACAGGGCAAAGAGCAACAAGATCCCCGTCACGGCCAGATCCGGCCATTCCACCTGCCAAACCGTAAACGTGCGCAACTGCCGCCACAGGTAGCGCAAAAAGCCGCCGAAGAGTTCCCCGGGGGGGCTTTGATCTGTGTTCACCAGCCAGGCGTTGCGCGCCAGGGGCAGGAAGAGCGCCGTGACGATAGCCAGCGCGGTCACCCCTTCTAGGAACCGACGCCAACGCAGCCGCCCATCCCGCCAACACAGGATCAACAAGCCCAAGCCGATCCCTGGCATGGCGAAGGCGGCGAAGAGGTAGCTGTAGAGGGCGTAGGTGAGCGAGAGGATCGATAATGCGTAATGCGTGATGCGTGATGCGTGTTGCGTGTTGCGTCGCCGGTCGTCAACACCAACAGCCAAGAAGTAGATCCCCCACACAATGCCGGTGACGGCAGGCTGAAACATGCGCAGTTCCTGGCTGTACCAGACGAGGGCAGGGCTGAGGGCGACGAGGAGACCGGCGAGCAGGGCGACGCGGCGTCCACTCAGGCGGGTGACGAGAAGCAGCACGCCCAGGACGGTGAGCACGCCGAGCAGGCTGCCCAGCGCGCGCAGGGCGATGTCGTTCTGGCCGAGGCCGAACAGATCGAGGAAGCGCTGCCAGAAGTGCAGGGTGAGGTAGTAGGCGGGCGGGTGCTTCTCTTCGACCAGAGCGAAGGTCTTGTCCCAGGTGTAAACGGCATCGGCGCCGGCCCAGATCAGGCTCACCGCTTCGTCGAACCATAGGCTGTGGTAACCCAGCCGCCAAAAACGGGTCAGCGCGGCCACAGCCAAAATCAGCGTTTCGGGCAGGATCGAATGGGCAAAGCGCATAGGCAGGTGGCGGTTCATGCAGGGATTGTAATTTTGTTGGGGGATTGGGTCAAGCGGGGGGGATTGATTCGTGTTGCGTGTTGCGTGATGAGATGCGGCGATGTGGGGATGCGCAGCAACGGGATTGAAATCCCGCCCTGACACAGAAAATCGCCCGCAGGCGCTTGCAGCGGATTCTGCAAGTCGCTGAGGCGACTTCTCTGTGTCAGCTAGGATTTCAACCCTCCGCATGTTGCGATGATGCAACGGATGCGGCGATGCTATGCTCAGGCGCGAATGAAGAAAATGAAAAGGGGCCATCCCTCAGGATGACCCCTTTTTTCTACCAAGGAACACACCAATCAAGGATCACCGGACTCGAACCAGTCCCCAATCCTTAATCCCGCTCCTCTGCCTGCGCCTCGCTCGTGGACCATTCCACGGCGATGGGTTCGGGTTCCTGGCGGTCGAAGACGAGTTCCTTTTCGCCTTCGTCGTTGTCGCGGTAGTCCACGATCACGTGATCGCCGGTCTGGTAGTCGCCGCGAAGCAGGCGGCGGCTGAGTTCGTTCTCCACCCGCTTCTGCAACAGGCGGCGCAGCGGACGGGCGCCGTACTCGGCGTCGAAACCGATCTCGGCCAGGTAATCGCGGGCGGCTTCGGTCAGTTCCACGGTGATGCCCATCTCGTCGAGGCGCTTCTCGATGTCGCCCATGAGCAGGCCCACGATCTGGCGCACATTCTCACGCGTCAGCGGATCGAAGACCACCGTCTCGTCGATGCGGTTGAGGAATTCGGGGCGGAACATGCGCTTGAGCGCCTTGCCGTACTCGTCTTCCTTGAGCTTGCTTTCGTCCAGTTCGGGCGTCATGAAGCCCAGGTTGCCGCGCTTCACCACTTCGGCGCCCACGTTGCTGGTCATGATGATCACCGTGTTGCGGAAGTCCACGGCGCGGCCCTGACCGTCGGTCATGCGGCCGTCGTCCATGATCTGGAGCAGCGTGTTCCACACTTCGGGGTGCGCCTTTTCGATCTCGTCGAAGAGGATCACCCGGAAGGGGCGGCGACGTACTTGTTCGGTCAACTGGCCACCCTGATCGTAGCCCACGTAGCCGGGAGGCGCACCAAAGAGGCGGCTGACGGTGTGACCTTCGCGGTATTCGCTCATGTCCACGCGCAGCAGGGCGTCTTCGTCGTCGAAGAGGAAGGCGGCCAGCGCTTTGGCCAGTTCCGTCTTGCCCACGCCGGTCGGCCCCAGGAAGAGGAAGGTGCCGATGGGGCGCTTGGGATCTTTCAGGCCACTGCGAGCGCGGCGGATGGCGTCGCTAACTGCGGCAATGCCCTTTTCCTGGCCCACGATGCGCATGTGCAGGTGCTCTTCCATGCGCAGCAATTTCTCAGCCTCGGCCTCCAGCAAATCGGTGACAGGGATGCCCGTCCACCCGTGGATCACGGCGGCGACGTCGCTGGCTTCGACCACGTCGTCGAGGTTGGCGTCGCTCTTCCACTTCTTCATGCCGTCTTTGAAGTCCTCGCGCATGCGCACGAGATCGGTCTTGATCTGGGCGGCCTTTTCGTAGTCGCGGTCGGCCCAGGCTTCTTCCTCAGTCTCGGCGAATTCCTCGATCTCGGCCTTCAACTGCTTCAGTTCCTTGGGCATCGAGTGCATGGCGATGCGCAGCTTGGCCGCGGCTTCGTCGATGGCGTCGATGGCCTTGTCGGGCAGCTTGCGCTCGGTGACGTAGCGGCTGGTCAGCTTGACAGCCTGTTCCAACGCCTCGTCGGTGTAGGTGATGCCGTGATGATCTTCGTAGCGAGTGCGCAGGCCACGCAGGATCTCGATGCTGTCTTCGATGCTCGGCTCGTCCACGTGGACGGGGGCGAAGCGGCGTTCGAGGGCGGCGTCTTTTTCGATGTGCTGGCGGTATTCGTCCAGCGTGGTGGCGCCGATGCACTGCAATTCGCCACGCGCCAGGGCAGGCTTGAGCATATTGCTGGCGTCCATGGCGCCGGCGGCATTGCCTGCGCCGACCACGGTGTGCAGCTCGTCGATAAACAGGATGATTTCACCTTCGCTGCGGCGCACTTCGTCCATGGCGGCTTTGAGGCGTTCCTCAAACTCGCCGCGGAAGCGGGTACCGGCCAGCATCGCGCCCAGATCCAACGAGATCAGGCGACGCTCGGCCAGGATTTCGGGGACGTCGTTGTCCACGATGCGCTGCGCCAGCCCTTCGGCGATGGCCGTCTTGCCCACGCCCGCCTCACCGATGAGGACAGGGTTGTTCTTGGTGCGGCGGCAGAGCACCTGCATCACGCGCAGGATCTCCGGCTCGCGGCCGATCACCGGATCGAGCTTGCCCTGGCGCGCCACTTCGGTGAGGTCACGGCCATAGCGTTCGAGCACCTGATATTTGCTCTCGGCGTTCGGCTCGGTGACCCGCTGCCCACCGCGTACTTCTTCCACGGCGGCGTAGACGCGTTCCTTGCTGATGCCGGCCTCGCGCAGGATGTTGGCGCTGGGTGTATTCCGTTCACTGGCGATGGCCAGCAGGATGTGTTCGGTGCTGATGTATTCGTCTTGGAGTTTGGTGGCTTCCTCGTTGGCCACGTCCATCACCCGTTTGAGACGGGGGGTGATGAAGACCTGCGCCGTGGGCATGCCGCCGTAAGGGGCATTGCTCGAACGCGGCGCGCTCTCGAGGATCTTCTCCAACTTGCGGGCGATCACTTCGGGGTTGCCGCCCAACTTTTCGATGACCTGCCCCACTGTACCGTCGCCTTGCTGGACCAACGCCAGAAAGAGGTGTTCGGTATCCACCTGCGAGTGTTTGTACTTTTGCAGGATCTCCAGGGCGCGCATGGCCGCTTCCTGGGCTTTCTCGGTAAACCGGTCAAAACGCATCATTTCTGCTTCTGTTCCTCTCTTTAAGATCACCCGCAAACAAATTAAGTCTCTCTCCTGAAATTACAGTGCGCAGCCACTCGCTTGCTCTACATTGGGGCATCTCGCCGGGCTGCTGTGAATTTCAGGATAGAATCTAAGCATGTTTCGGGCATCCAGATCAACCGGGACGGGTTGAAATCTACAGTTCGCTACTCAAACTTGTCACAGAATCGCCGTCGAAAAGGTACCTGCGCTTCCGAATCGTCTCGATGCAAATCAAACGCAAATCTTTGAAACAGGATTCAGCAGTTTTCCACAGATTACGCAGATTTTCAGGATTTTTGAGAAAAGAACCCGTGTTTTCGGCGTAATCGATGGGTTTCACTTAACCCAATTCGGCGGCGACGCCGTGTGTGCATGAGGACCATTATGCACGCCGTTTGTGTGAATTATACCGGCGCTCTGTTAGATTTTTGTTTTGGATCGCACGCCAACAGCGCCAGGACCAGCCAGTTCCACGCCGCCAACTCGGGCAGCACCAGGAAGGCGTCCACCTGGGCGTGGGCCAATGCTGCGGCCAGCGCCGCCAGCGCGCCCACTGCGATCCAATCCACCGGCTGATCGCGCAACCGCCGCGCCACCCCGATCAGCCACGTCACCAGCGCGCCGATCCACACCAACCCCAGCGCGCCCCACCCTGTTGCCAGGTTGAGGAACAGATTGTGGGCGTGGAGCAGGTTGGGTTCGTCCACCGCCGCGGGGACGATGAACGCCGGGTAGCGCCAGAAAAAGCCGCCCGGCCCCACCCCCGTCCACGGCGCGGCGGACCACCACGCCGTCGCCCCTCCCAGATCGCAAAGCGACGCAGCACCGTCTCGCTGTTCTGTAACCGTTCGCCTAGCAAGATCACGCCGATCCCCAGCGCCGCCACCAGCACCGCCCACACCCACGCCCGCGGACGGCGCAGGCCGCGCCCCAGCCACCACAGCGCCACCACCCCCGCGGGGACGCCCAACAGCAGCGCCCCCCGGCTCCCCGTCAGCACCAGCGCCACGGCGGTCAACGTCACCGCGGCCCACGTCCATCGCCCCTGGCGACTCAATGCCACCCCCACCAGCAAAAACAGCGTGCGCAGCAGGTACAGCGCCGTCTGATTCGGCGAGAAGGTCAGCCCCATCAGCCGCCGCACCCCATCCACGTCTACGCCGCCGCCGCTTAGCCATTGGACCAGACCGACGCCGCCGCCACGCAGCCACCGATCCCCAGGGCCAATGCCAGCGCCCGCCACTTTGCAGCGTCGACCACGGTTCGCCGCGCCGCCACGTACAACAGGACCGGCGCAAGCACCAGCGACCACAGGTTGGCGGCGTAGGCGGGCCAGTGCCAGATGGAGATGGCGGAGAGGAGACTGATTGTAATCCAAAAGATTGCCAGGAGATCGGGGACTGGGGACTGGAGACTGGGGGTTGGGGATCGGTGGCTGCGAATGAGCGCGGGGACGGTGGCGAGGAGGGCGGCGTGGGCCGGGGGAAGGGAGAGCGTGAAGGCGACGAGGTTGATGTCTTTGTGCTGGAAGTGGAACGGAATCAGCAGCGCGGCCAAGATGACGCCGTCGATGGGGCGGGCGTAGATGACGACGGCGGCGGCGATGAGGCAGAGGCCGATGAGCGGGGGCCAGGTGGCGAAATAATAGATGATGATGAGGATGATGAGGATGATGATCTGCTCTGCACGGTGACGCGTCAACCATGCACTCAGCGGCAGGACGCGCACGGCGACGGCGCTGCGCCTGACGATCAATGCGGCGAGGACGGCGAAACCGATCAGCGCGGCGGGGATTGTCCACGGGGCAGGGCGCGGTGGACGGGTTGCCCGGCACGAGAAAGGCGGCGAGCAGCGGCTCGGGGAAGCCGACGGCGTCGAAAAGGGCGAATCCCCAGTCGGGATCGCCGCAGTGCCAGGCACTGCTTTGCGCGTCGTCGTCGCAGCCGGTGTCAGCGGGGCGGTCGAGGGGCCAGCCCAGCGCGGACAGCCAGGGCCAAGATCGGGCCTGGGCGATGGCGTCTGCCGTGTAGTCGAACTGGGCGAGGGGGTGACAGTACCCCAGTTGGCGTTGGGGACGCGGTTCCAGCCGAAGCGGACGGCCCAGATCGGCGTTTCGGCATCTCCGGCCGCGATCGTGACGCGGCGGATCAGGCGCAGGCGGGCAAAGTTGAGCACGTCGACGCGGCTGCGCGGATCGGCGGGTGGGTTGCCGAAGCCGAAGGGCTGCACGGCCACGGCGTCGAAGTCCGCGGCGCCGCCGGCGGCGTAGAGCCGCTGCAAAAAGGTGACTTCGTCTACGGCGGTGTGGCCGCGATCTCGCGTGGGGGCCAGCGCCGCGGTGACGATGACGGCGTCGGCATCGGCGGCGCGGACGGCGGCGGCGGCGTCTTTGAGCAGGCGGGCGTAGTGGACGGGTTCGATCAGCCGGTTGCCCCAATGCGGCGCGATGTTGGGTTCGTCCCAGATCTGGTAGAAGCGCACGTCTTCGCCATAGCGGTCGGCAAAGGCGGCGGCGAAGCGGGCGAAATCGGCGAAGTCGGCGGGCGGGGCGAGTGGGTTGTCGGCGTCGCGTGGATGGCGCGCCCAGGCCGGGCTGCCGTCGAGGACGATTACGGGCGTGAGTTGGGCGGCGACGATGTCGGCCAGGATGGCGTCGATCTCGCCCCAGTGCAGGTCACCGCGCGCCGGCTCAACGGTGGACCAGTCCACGCGTTGGCGCACCCAGCCGAATCCGGCGTCGTGCAGGCGGCGCAGGGCGTGGCGGCGTTCGGCGGCAGTAGGGTATTGGGTCAGGTCCACGGTGACGCCGAGGAGCGGGATCCGGGCGGCGGGCGCGTCCGCGGGCGGCTGCGGCGCGGCGGGCGTTGGTCCGTCTTCGATGGCGGCGCGGACGATGAGGATGGTGGTCAGGATGCCGGCGCAGAGGATGGTGTAGAGAAAGAGAAGGCGCAACGTGGCGAGGAGACGGCGGATGGTCATTTCGTGTTGCGTGTTGCGTGTTGCGTGGGTCAAGTCTGGCGCCGTTTCTCTTGAAAATGGCGTCGCTCAAGAGAAATGAACACATCCTCTACCCACGCAACATGCAACACGCAACACGTATCACGCATTACTCGTCTCCGGGGCCAACGTTGGTGACGAGGATCTGGGTGAGTCGATCCGCCTCGCGGCGCAGGTGGGCGAAGCGCTCCAGGGCGCGCTGGATGGGCGCGGGCAGGGCGTGGCCGTCGGCCTGTTCGGCGTCGTAGAGGCGCAGTTCGTCGAGGACGCGTTGGGCGTCGGCGAGGGCGCTGCGGCGGCTGTCGTAGACGATGCGGGCGTCGAAGCTGAGGCGGTCGCGCTGGTAGCCGGGGTGGGCGGCGAGCCACGCTTCTTTTTCGGCGAGATTCATGTCGATCCGCGGCGGGGGCGGGAGCGAAGCGGGATCTTCGTCTGCGGTTGGGTGGTTCGGCGCGGCGGTTTGGGCCGGCAAGGCGCCCTGTTGCGCGAGGTGGAAGATCAGGCCGTCCTCCGTATTGAGCCAGAGGACGGGCGTGATGTAACCCAGGCGGTGGGGCGCGTCAATGTAGAGGTTGCTGCGGGCGATGCCCACGGCGTGATCCACCGCGCCAGGACAGGTGCCGCCGACGAGGGCTTCGTAGAGGAAGCCGGCAAAGTGGACGGCGGCCTGGTCGGCGATTTCGTACTGCATGGCGATGACGGCGGGCAGCCCGGTCTGGAGCAGGCGTTCGGCCACGGCGGCGTAGGATGTGTTGTCATCGGGCTGACCGGCCAGGCAAGCGTTGAGGAAGACGAGCTTGAGCGAGTCGATCTGGCGCAGGGTGGCCTGGATCTGCGCGCCGGTGACGAAGGTGGGATCGCCGTCGGTGGACCAGAAGAGCAGGCCGTCGGGATCGCCGTGGGTGATGAGGTGGAGCACGTCGGGCTGAACATCGAGCAGGCGACGGCGCAGGGCGTGGATGTCGAAGCGCCCGCTGTCGGTGTGCAGGTCGATCTGGTGTGGGCGCAGCGGCGCGAGGACGTGCTCCACCGCGGCCATTTCGGCGGCGGCGTCGAGGCCGTCGGGGTCGTCGATGGCGACGATCAGGATCTTGAGCGGCAGTTGGGCGGCCAGCGGACGGGCGCGACCGGTGTAGCCGACGTGGTTGGCCACGCGACGAGGGCAATGGACGGGTCGGCGCCGAAGGGTTGGCGACGGCGGGTCGTAGAGGCTTTCCCAGGGCAGGGCGGCGACGGCGGGCGGATGCAGGTTGAGGCGCAGGCGCAGGCTGGGCGTCGACGTTGTCGAGGTCGTTGCGGGCCTGGAGCCAGAGATCGCGCAGGTCGGCGCTGAACAGGTGCTCGAAGAGGTGTGCGCCGACGGCGGTGAGGGTGTCCTCGCCGGGGGCGGCGCAAGTCGTTGATTATGTCGCTGTAATCGAGCCAGAGATCATGGTTCGCGTCGTGCTGGAAGGTTCCCTGGGCAGATGCACCGTGGTAGCGGCGACGATGGCGTAGGGTGGTCGATCCCCAGCGATGGTGATATCGAAATTGCGGTATTGGCAAACGGGCATGGTTTTGACAGCACTCCTGGTGGGGCTTACAATTCGGCCATGCAATCATCGACTTCGTTGTCTTCAACTCAGTCTTCATCGCAATCAGCGCCACAGGCTGAATCGGTTACAAATCAGGCGCCCGCGGTCCTCGCTCCGACTGCACAGCGCGGTCATTTTAACCTGAGTCCTGTCGCAGATCAACCAGACCCCGAGGAGATCCTGCGTCGGGTGAGTGTGGTGATGTGGGCGGTGGTGGCGGGGATGGCGGCGTCGCTCTTTTTGCGGCTGCCGACGTTTGTCTTTTCGTTGGAAGCGCTGGGATCGCCGATGTCGATCACGGTGAGCGACGCCACGTTGATGGCGTTTTTCATCGCGGCGGTGGCGGCCAGCGGCGCGGAGATGGTGGTGGGCGCGCATCCAGCGTTCCATCGCGGCGAGGGCGGATCGCGGTTGCGGTCGATCCCGTATTGGGCGCTGCCGGCGGCGTTGTCGATCCTGACGGTGCTGCTGATCCCACAGGCGCCGACGCGTATTTTTCAGGTGGCGGTGCTGGCCGGGGGTAGTTTTTCGGTGGCGGTTTCCCTTTTCAGCCTCTACGCCACGGTGGACCCGAGTGTGACGGGCTTCCGGCGTTCGCGGCTGCTGCTGAATGTGTTGGCGTACGGCGCGGCGCTGGTCCTCTTTTTGCTGGTCTACCAGACGCGCACACGCAGCCTGCTCTCGGGGACGTTGGTGGCGGCGACGGCAGCGCTGTTGGCCACAGAGTTGCTGCGCACGTACACGCGCCGCGCCGATCTGGTGCTGAGCTACGCCGCCATCGTGGGGCTGATCCTGGGCCAGGTGACGTGGGCGCTCAACTACTGGCCGCTGCCCGGTCTCACTGGCGGGCTGCTGCTGCTCCTTATCTTCTACCTCACGGTGGGTCTGGCCCAGCAGGGGCTGGAAAACCACCTCAACCGCCGCGTGATCCTCGAATTTGCTTTCTTCGGAGTGTTGGCGTTGATTTTGATTGCGGTGGTGGGGCCGGGATTCTAGGGAAAGAATAATGAATGAAGAATGGGGATACGCATGTCCTCAGGACATGCGTATCCCCATTTTTTATTCAGTCACTTTGGCAACAACCTCACCGGGACTTACCCACCACGCTTTGTAACATTTCTCACCCAGTGCTAGACTTTACGTATCCTCACCTTTCACCAAATTCCATCCAACAAGACACAAGAAGGAACCACGCATGGCTGATACGTTAAAAGTGGGTGTCATCGGCGTCGGCGGGATTTTGCGCACACACATGCCGGGCTGGGCAGCGTCGGAACACGCCGAAGTAGTGGCCGCCTGTGACATCAATCCCGCGGTGCTTCAGGTCTGGAATGAGACGTACAACGTACCCAAACTCACGACTGATCCCGGCGAACTCTTCGCCGACCCCGACATCGACATCATCGACCTGGTGGTACCCTACATGTACCACGCGCCGCTGGCCATCGCCGCATTGGACGCGGGCAAGCATGTGATCTGCGAGAAGCCACTGGCCCCCACGCCCGGCGAAATCCGCCAGATGATCGAAGCCCGCGACCGCTCGGGCAAGATGCTGATGACGGCGCAACACTTCCGCTTCAAAGGCGTCTCCCAGGCCATGAAGGCCGAGATCGACCAGGGTACGCTGGGCGACATCTACCACGCCCGCAGTTGGATGCTGCGCCGCAACGGTCTGGTGGCCACACCCACCTTTGTCCACAAGAAGCACAGCGGCGGCGGCCCCTGCATCGACATCGGTGTCCACGTCCTTGATCTGACGTTGTGGCTGATGGGCAACCCCGAACCGGTGGCGGTAAGCGGTGTGGCCAAAGCGCCCCTGGCCCACCACGAAGGCTCCTTCGCTGTCTGGCGCGGTGGCGATCTCATCCCCCGCGACTTCGATGTCGAAGACTTCGCTGCCGCCTTCGTCCGCTTCGCCGATGGCCGCACGCTCATGCTCGAAGTGAGCTGGCTGCTGCACCACGAAACCGAAGGCGAAGACATGCAGATCTGGCTCTACGGCACCGAAGCGGGCTGTCACTGGCCGTCGGCCAACTTCCACAGCACCAACTACGACACCAAACAGCTCTACACCAACCGTCTGCGCCTCACCAACGACGTCATGGAACCCCACGCTGGAGTGCGTCGCCTTCGCCAAAGCCGTCGCCGAAGGCGCGCCTCGCCCGTCCCCGCGGAGCAATCGCTGCAAGTACTCTCGATCCTCGATGGGATCTATCGGAGTCAGCGCGAGGGCAAGGAAGTTGCGATTGAAATATAGTGCGTAGTGCGTGGTGCGTGTACCGGCGGCGGAGTTGCACTAGTATTGGTTCGCTTTGCCAACGGTCTTTCCCAATGCAGGAATCACACACTCGACCGCTACACGCACCACGATCCCCCAACCACAAGGAGCGATCATGGATCTACACCTCTGCGCCAACTACCACTGTGTCACCGGCGAAGGTCCGCTCTGGCACGAGGACGAGCAACGCCTCTACTGGGTGGACATTCCGCCGGGCAAGATCTTCCGCTACGATCCGGCCACGGGCCAACATGAACAGATCTTCGAGGTCGATCTGCCCATCGGCGGCTACACGATCCAGGAAGACGGGTCGCTGGTCCTCTTTATGGGGCGCGGACGCATCGCCCATCTGCGCGATGGACAGTTGACCGACATCGTTTCGCACATCGACGCGGAGATCGACGGGCGCTTCAATGACGTCATCGCCGATCCCGAAGGGCGCGTCTTCTGCGGCACGATGCCCATCGGCGACCGCCCCGGCAAGCTCTATCGGCTTGATCCCGACGGCAGCATCCGCGTCGTCCTTGAAGACGCGGGCCTCTCCAACGGCATGGGCTTCAGCGCCGACCTCTCCACCTTCTACCACACCGACACCATGCGCCGCACCATCACCCGCTTCGACTATGATCGGGCCACCGGCGAGATCGCCAACCCGCAGATCATCGTGCGCGAGGACCGCCCCGAGTACGGCAAAACCGACGGCATGGCCGTCGATGCCGCCGACAATCTCTGGTCCGCGCGCTGGGACGGCTACCGCCTCGTACAGCACGCCCCCGACGGCAGCGAACTGCGCGTGGTGATGTTCCCCACCAAGAAAGTCTCCAGCCTCACCTTTGGCGGCCCCGACTACACCGACATGTACATCACCACCGCCGGCGGTCACGACACCGCGGAGAATGGCGAAACCGCAGGCGCGCTGTACAGGATCAACCTCGGGGTGAAGGGGAAGCCGGTGTTTCGGTCGAAAATCACGGTTGGTTAATGGGTATGATATTGGCAGGAAAGATGATGGGATGATGAGATGATGGGTACTCGTCGAGATCGGTACTCATCATCCCACCATCGCATCATCTCGTTATTTATCCAACCGAAGAAAGGTTCATACTCATGTCTTCTCGCATCAAAATCACCGACGTCAAACTGCGTCGCCTGAAGATGATCCAGGATCTGGGCTTCATCGAACCGGCCTGGGACGTGGGCGGCAAGATGCCGTTCAGCGTAGGCGGCACGCCATTTGTCGAAATTCACACCGACGCCGGCATTGTAGGCATTGGTCCTGGCATCGAAGCCGGCCAGCTCGGGCGGGCGCGGGAGATCCTCGTGGGCCAGGATCCATTTGACATGGAGCGTCACGAAGGCGTCATGCGTTATTTCATCCGCGGCGCCCACTATCAAGGACGTGCCGGCCTCGACATCGCTCTGTGGGACGTCATCGGCAAGGCCAGCGGGCAGCCGCTCTACAAGATCTGGGGCGGCGCCAAGGACAAAGTCCCCGCTTACGCCAGCATGGTGCGCCTCTCCACCATCGAAGAGCGCGCCGATCTGGCCGTGCGCCTGGCCGACGAAGGCTGGAAGGCCATCAAGCTGCGTCTTCACTACCAGACCATGGCCGAGGACGTGGCCCTGGTCGAAAAAGTGCGCAACGCCATCGGCCACCGCATGGAGATCATGGTCGACGCCAACCAGGCCCAATCCAGCGGCAACTGGCAGCCCGGCCTCGCGTGGGACTTCCGCCGCGCTGTGGAGACAGCGCGCGAGTTGCAGCGGTTGGGCGTCTACTGGCTCGAAGAACCGCTGCCCCGCTACCACTTTGATCAGCTCGCCCGTCTCAGCGAAAAAGTGGAAATCCCCATCGCCGGCGGCGAGAACAACCCCGGCATCCACGAATTCGTGCAGATGCTCGAAAACAACGTCTACGGCCTGCTCCAGCCTGAGGGCATGGTGCTGGGCGGCATGACGCCGGTGCGCCGTGTGGCCGTCCTCGCCGATGCCTACGGCAAGCAGGTTGTCCCTCACCACGGCGGGCGCGGCCTCGGCACCGTGGCCCACCTGCACATGGTCTGCGCCCTCGCCAATGCGCCCTACCTGGAACTGCTGCACGATCCGCCTGTGGGTGAATACCAGCACGGCTGGTCCATGTTCACCGAACCGCCCGTCGTGGACAGCCAGGGCTACGTCGCCGCGCCGCAGAAGCCGGGGTTGGGGGTGGAGATCAAGCCGGATTGGATTGAGGAAGATTGATGCTGGATAAAGTGGAGATTGGGGGATTAGGCGATTGAGGGATTGGGGATCCGGTTGAACAAGGTGGTCGCCAATTGGGACGACACTTTGTCGACGAAGACCTAATCCCCCAATCGCCTAATCTCTCAATCTCATAATCTCCAAAGGAACACCCATGCCACTACCCCAAGACTACCTCGAACGCGTCTACGCCGGCGTGCTGGGCAAGATCATCGGCGTCTACCTGGGCCGTCCTTTCGAGGGGTGGACGTACGAACGCATCAGCGCCGAATTGGGCGAGATCTGGTACTACGTCCACGAGCGCTTCGGCGTGCCGTTGATTGTCACCGACGACGACATTTCGGGGACGTTCACCTTTCTGCGCGCCTTGCCCGATTACGGCAATTCCCGCGATCTCAGCGCGGCTCAGATTGGGCAGAGCTGGCTCAATTACCTGATCGAAAAACGCACGATCCTGTGGTGGGGCGGCATGGGCAACTCCACCGAACACACCGCCTTCATGCGGCTGAAGCAGGGCGTCGTCGCCCCCGCCAGCGGATCGATTGCGCTCAACGGCAAAACCGTGGCCGAGCAGATCGGCGCACAGATCTTCATCGACGGCTGGGCCATGATCGCCCCAGGTGACCCCGAACTCGCCGCCGATCTGGCCCGCCGCGCCGCCAGTGTCAGCCACGATGGCGAGGCCATTTACGGAGCGCAGATGGTGGCGGCGATGGAAGCCCAAGCCTTCGTCGAAGCGGACATCGACATGCTCCTCGACACCGGACTCGCCCTCATCCCTGCCCACTCGGTGATCTACCGTATGATCCAGGAGATCCGCGGCTGGCACGCCGCCGCGCCCGAAGATTGGCGCAAGACGCGCGCCCAAATCGCGGGCAAATATGGCTACGACAAGTTCGGCGGCAACTGCCACATGGTGCCCAACCACGCCCTGATCATCCACGCCCTGCTCCACGGCGGCGGCGACTTCCAAAAGTCGCTCATGATCGTCAACACCTGCGGTTGGGACACCGACTGCAATTCGGGCAATGTCGGTTGTTTGCTCGGTATCCGTAACGGACTCGGCGGCATCGCAAGCGGCGCCGACTTGCGCGGGCCGGTGGCGGATCGCATGTACCTGCCCACGGCGGACGGCGGACGCGCCATCACCGACGCCGTCGCCGAGACGTTCCACATCGTCAATGTGGGCCGCGCCCTGCAAGGACAAGCGCCCCTCGCGCCCAAGAACGGCGCGATCTTCCACTTCGAGCTGCCCGGCTCGGTGCAGGGCTTCCTCGTCGAAGACAACCCCACCAGCGCAGGCACCGCCGTCCTGGAAAATGTCGTCGGTCACAGCGAAACGGGTGAACGCAGCCTGGCCATCCGCTACCGCGCCCTCGCCCCAGGACGCGTCGCCCGCGTCGGCACGCCCACCTTCATTCCGTCCAAAGCCGTGGCAGAGACCTTCGAGCGCCGTGGCTACGGGCTGTTGGCATCGCCCCGCCTCCATCCCGGCCAAACCGTGACCGCCCGCATCGTCGCCGCCGTCGACAACGCACAGCCTGTCGACGTGGGCCTTTACGCCCGCGTCTTCGGCGGCGAGGACGACGAACTGCGCCTGCTTCCTGGGCCGCAGATCACGCTGTCCGCGGGCGAGGCGCACACGTTCACCTGGCAGATCCCCGATACCGGCGGCAACCCCATCGCCCAGATCGGCGTCGAAATCAGCCACGAAACCCACGCCGACGGCGCGGTCTATCTCGATTTCCTCACCTGGGCGGGGATGCCGTCCGTCAACCTCACCCGTCCTGCGGATGGTGGATCGATGTGGCGGCGGGCCTGGGTCAACGGCGTGGATATCTACGAAAGCCGCGCCGCGGAACCCTTCCGCCTGATGCAGAACGAAGGCCGCGGCCTACTCATGCAGGGCGGCCGCACGTGGACCGACTACCGCGCCGAAACCACGCTGACCCTGCACCTGGCCAAAGCCGCCGGGCTGGCCGTGCGCGTGCAGGGGATGCGCCGCTACTACGCCCTCCTCCTTTGCGACGATGGCATGGCGCGCCTCGTCAAGGTGTTGGACGGCGAACATGTCCTCGCCGAAGCGCCCTTCGCCTGGCGCCCCGACGCCGTCCACACCTTCGCTGTGCAGGTGACTGGACCCCACATCCAGGCCACCATCGACGGCGCACCGCTCTTCGACGTCCAAGATGCAGGGCGTCCACTCGACGGCGGCGGCGTGGCGTACGTGATCGAAGCGGGGCGGATTGGGAGTGAGGGAGTGAACGTAATGCGTGATGCGTAATTGGTCAACAAAAGAATTACCCAATTGGGGAACCATTTCGTCGACCAATTACGCATTACGCATTTTCCTTCACGCGACAAAGGACGGGGCAACCCGTCCTTTGTCGCGCATGAGGAGGAAAACAGAGGAGTTAGAGCGGGAAGAATACGGGTAAGAGGAGGACGGACAGCCCCAGCATGAGCAGAAGCAGGGGCAGGCCGATTTTGAAAAAGTCGAAAAAGCGATAGCCGCCTGCCGCCAACACGATGGTGTTCACCGGCGAGGCAATCGGCGTCAGGAAGGCGCTGGATGCCGCCATCGCCACCGCCATCAAGAAGGCATGGGGCGCCACGCCTAAGGTCATGGCGGCCTGGAAGGCAATCGGGGCCATCAACACCGAAGTGGCTGTGTTCGAGAGGAACTGTGTTGCCACCGCCGTCGCAATGAAGAGGCCGGCCAGCACCGCCAGCGGCCCCCAGGCGCCCAGGTTTTCGGTGAGCAGGTTCGCCATCACCTCTACGCCGCCTGTCTTTTGCAGCGCCGTGGACATGGGCAGCATCCCCGCGATCAACACCACACTTTCCCAGCTAATCGTGCGGTAGAGCAGTTCTGCACGTAGACAACCTGTCACCACCATCGCCACCGACGCCAGCAACACAGCCGTCACCGTGGGCAGGATGTTAAAGGTGATCAACAGCAGCATCGCCGCCATGATCGCCACCGCCACAGGCGCCAACTGCGTCGCCTGCCCGGCCTCGGCCATCTCCTTGGGCAAGCCCACCACCACCACGTTGCGCCGTTCCTGCTGCAACTGCTCGATCCGTCCCCAGCACCCTTCGACAAGGAGGGAATCGCCGAAACGTAGCTTGGTTTTGCCCGGATCTTCGTTGAGCGGCTTGCCCATGCGGCGGATGCCCAGCGCCGTCAGCCCGTAGACCGTGCGGAAGTGGAGATCCTGCAAGGTGTGGCCCAGCATCTGCGAATCGGGCGTAAACATGATTTCGGCCAGGCCGAGTTCTTTGCAGCGCAGCCGGTGTGGTTCTTCTTCGGTGCAGAGGCCCAGGTTGAGTTCACGCGCCATGCGCAGTACATCGTCCTGGTGGCCTTGCACATGGATCAGATCGTCGACATGGAGCATGGTCTCCGCTTCGGCTGGGCGTGATGCGTTCTGCGCCAGGCGTTCGTTGCTTTCTTCCTCGCCTGGTTGCGCCAGGGTGGCCGTCATTTCGGCGACAGGTGCATCCACAACAGCATGCGCCGCACCATTGCCGTTACCGTTCACCGGCAGCGGGTGACCGTTTCGGCCTGCATTGGCCGAGGGTGTCGGCTGTCCATTGCCATGACCATTCCAGGCGCGGACAGGTCCGCCGAAGCGCGGCGTTGTCTGCGTCTGAACTTCGAGCACATTGACCCGGTACGCCGCGCCAATCCCCGATTGGCTTAGCGTCTTGCCCACCAACGACGAAGGACGGCGCACGCGCAGCGTAAACAGTTGCTCGGGCAGATGATAGGAATGGGCCAGATCTTCCAGCGTCGGCGCGTCGGCCTGGGCCATGTTTTCTGTGTCGGTGCTCTGTCGATCCGGCAGCAGGCGACGCCCGAAGGCGGCGATGAAGGCAATGCCGGCCACCAGCGCGATGGCGGCGAAGGGTGTGAAGACGAAGAAGCCGAACGGTTCCATGCCGTTGGCCACCAGTTCATTGCTCACGGCCAGGTTGGGCGGTGTCCCCAGCAGCGTCAACATGCCGCCGAAGAGAGCGCCGAACGAGAGCGGGATCAACAGCTTGGAGGGACTGATCTTGGCGTTCCAGGCAATGGACACCACCACCGGCACCAACACCGCCGTCGCCCCGGTGGAACTCATGAACGCCGACAGCAGCGACACAACCACCATCATGATCAGCGTCAGCGTTATGTAGTTTGTCCCCGCTACTTTGGAGAGCCAGCGCCCCACCGCCGACGCCACACCCGTGCGGAAGAGACCGCCGGCCACCACGAATAGCCCCGCAATCGTCAACACCAGTTGATCCGAAAAGCCGGCCAACGCCTCGCCAGGCGTAAGGATACCGGTGAGCAGCAGCGCCAGCAGCGACATCAAGGCTACAATATCCAACCGAATGCGATCAAGTACAAACAGAAAAATCGTAACCGCGAGAATACCGAAGACAAGCCAAGTCTGAAAAGTCATAAGGTTACTCTTGAAAAGAAAGGGGGAGCATCATTGCTTGTTCTGAATTTCACAACCACGGCGATTGTAAATCATTTCACAAATGAGCAGCACCGGTCACCCGACTAGGGTTGCGCCGTCCGGGGCGGCAGGACGATTGGCGATTGGCGCACAGTGTACGATCTTCGCACAGCGCAATGACATCAAGCGCGATCAATCCCATGTCACCAATCCCCTTCTCACACGCTTCTTCACACGCACACACAGTAAGCTTCTGGCATCCGTACAACATTAGCAGCGCAGGAGCTTTCAACACCGTGAATAACGGCAATACAAGGACGGATCGAGCGCTTGTTGAACAGGATACCGGGGCGTTGGTGACACGTGAGCCTCAGTTGTGCCGGCAAGTGGCCACACTCCTTCGTTTCGAGGGGCAGAACGTCGATCCGCCACTGGCGGCGAATGTCCTTTGCTGTGATCTGGCCCAGCAGCGCGCTGTACGTGGACGAAGCGCCGCCATTCGGCTGCTGCACAGCATTTTGGTAGATAGCTTTGTTCAACGAGGGTTCCAGGTCACGGCGACGAATCGCTACGGGAGGCACACCCTCACCCAATTTCGCTTTGCGGGCGTGCAGCATCGACGCCTGCTGGGTATTCCGGCTACGCACAGACGTGTCACCCTGGTGGCGTCCGTCACCGCCACCGTCGAGGACGGCGAAATCGTGCAGGTTGTCCTCGACTACGATGTGAGAGAGCTGTTAAGCCAGTTGGGGATGACAGGGGATGACAAGGTGAATGGGTGATAGCGCGCACATGATGACGATTGCACAAGGAGAACGACGAATGGACAACCAACAGGAGTCGACCCGTATATTCCCCGCCGCTGCTCCTTGGCCGGAACGGTTGGCCAACAGCCTGCGGACACTGTGGCGACAGATCGCGTCGCGTTCTGTGGCTCCCGCCGCCCCGCAACAGGTGACGCAGCGCAGAGCACAACTGGCACTGCGCATCACCACGCCGGGCGAACAGCGGAACGTGCTCTGTGTGGCGCTGATCGGCGCGCTGAACCATGTCACCTACGAAGGATTGATCGAGACGGTGATCGTCCACTATCAGCAAGGCAACCGCCGACTTGTGCTCGATCTGCGCCAGACCACGGAGATCAAGCTTTCGGGGCTGTTTGCGCTGGTGAACATCGCCCGTCTCTACAGCGGACAGCCTCTCCTCGATCCTGAGGACGGCTGGCTGGTGATCGGCCAGGCCGCGGCGGAATGCACGCCGGATCTGGCGCGGCGTGTGAAATTGCTGGCACCATCCCGCTCCGCCGAGTCGGCCTTGCGCAGCGTACGCTACGGACAGTTCTTCGAGCGCCATGCGGATCTGTCTTCGGCGTTGGCGGCGTTCCCAGACGATGAAAACTGAATCTTGTTGTCAAGCCAAAAGGAGATCATCAATGACCGTCGCCAAACCCATCGCCATGATCGTGACTGTGCTGGTGGCGTTGAGCGCCTTTGTGGTGGGGCGGGTTTCTCACCTCACCCGTCTGCTCAGCGGACAGCATGAAGCGGTTGTGCAAATCGAGCCCTATGCCGATGTGTCCCGGCTGTCCGGCGTTCTCTCTTTGGAAGAGCCGCTGGATCTCGGCCTCTACGCGGTGACGATCTCACCGCTGCGCAGCCAATTGATCCGCATCGAGCCACCCTTGGCCGCGGACAGCGTGGACCGGCTGCGCTTCTGGGTCCACGGCGGCGTGGACGGTGGACAACTCGTCCGCGTCTTCGTGGCCGACCAACAGAGCGAAGACGTGCGTTGGATCGTCGCCGCGGACGGCTGGACGCTCTTCGAGATCCCCATCGCCGGCCTCGCCCCGCCCGAACAACTCGAAGCCGTCGTCTTCGAGATCCTGGCCGACGGCGCACAGGCGGATGTCTACGTGGACCGGATCGAATTTGTGCTGCGGTGAGGCGAGATGCGAGGGCGAGATGCGAGGAGGCGGAGGATCGTGTAGAGTGAGTATTCGCCTCGATGTTACTATTGGTCGTCCATCGTCCGTCATCCATCGTCCGTCATCCGTCGTCCATTATCTGTCGTCTGCCGTCCGTCGTCGTCGACCAACCGGAAGGAATCCCAACGTGAAAAACGAGTTCACCAAACAAAGACACCTGTTCGCCGTCGTCGGCGTATGTGTGGTTTTGGGCCTATTCGTCGTCTGGCTTACCCAGTTTTCCTCGCCGATCCAGGCCCAATCGGGAACCCGCTGATGCAACGCATGTCCGTATCAGCCGACGGGACACCCGGCAACGCATACTCTCAAAACGCCGTCATCTCGGCAGACGGCAGCACGGTGGCCTTTGTCTCGGCGGCGTCGAACCTGGTAATCTCCGACACCAACCAGGTGGCCGACGTATTTGTGCGCGATATGGCAGGCGGCGTGATCAGCCGTGTCTCCATCGCTTCGGACGGCGCCGAAGGCAACGCTGTTTCAGGTAATTTGACGGCACCCGCGCTTTCGGCGGACGGTCGCTACGTCGCCTTCTCTTCGCTGGCGTCGAACCTGGTGGATGGGGACACGAACTTCCAGTTCGATGTCTTCGTGCATGATCGGCAAACCGGGCAGACGGTTCGTGTGTCGGTTGGCCCCGATGGCAGTCAGGGCGACTGGGGCAGCAGCAGGCCGGCGATTTCAGGGGACGGTCGCTACGTGGCCTTCACCGCGCAGCGCCTTCTCTGCCACTGATACCAACGGTTTCAGCGATGTCTACGTCCACGATCGCGACGTCGACGGCGATGGCGTTTTCGACGAGCCGGGCGCAATCGCTACCATGCGCGTCTCGGTGACGTCGACCAGAGGGCAGGCGAACAGCTACGTGGAAGACAACCGCATCGACATCTCCGCCGACGGTCGCCATGTGGCTTTTGTGAGCTTTGCATCCAACCTCGTCTCTGGTGACACTAACGGCATCAAAGACATCTTCGTCCACGATCGCGACACCGACACCGACGGCGTCTTCGACGAAGTGGGCGCAGTACGCACCGTGCGCGTCTCCGCCGGAGCGGATGGCGCGGAAGCGAACGGTGTCTCCTACGATCCCAGCTTTTCGGGTGACGGCCGATACGTGGCGTTCTGGTCTGCGGCGTCGAACCTCGTCCCCGGAGACACGGTGCAATGCGCGGGCAGCACATGCCAGGACGTCTTTGTCTTCGACCGCGACGCCGACGGTGATGGCGTCTTCGACGAAGCGGACGATGTGGCCATCGTCATGGCGTCCACTTCGACGAGCGGCCAGCCAGGCGATCTGCCGTCTTACAGCCCGCGGATGGCGGCCAATGGCAGGTATGTCACCTTCTATTCACTGGCGCGCAACCTGCTGGGCGCCGACACGGTGTGGCTCAACATCTTCGTCAAGGATCTGGAAACCGGCGCGGTGATTCATGCGTCGATCAGTGAGAACGGTGAGCCGGCCAACGGCAATTCCGGTCTGCCCGATATCTCTGCGGACGGCAACCTGGTTGTGTTCGAGTCTCAAGCCGCCAATCTGATCGCAGGCGCGCCGTCTACGCAGAGCAACATCTACCTCTTTAACCGGCAGGGCGATCTGCCCACGCCGACGCCCACCGTCACGCCCACCAACACGCCCACCGCCACATCCACGCCGACCTCGATCCCTGTGGCCACCCCTACGGCGCAGCTCGGCGCCCCGGCCTGGCAGAGCACGCTTCTGGATGTGCGCGGTTTCGTGGGGCAAAACGCCGACATCGTCCTCGACGCCGCCGGTCGTCCGCACATCGCATACAACAGCGACAACATCGGCCGTGGCGAGTTGCGCTACGCCTGGTGGGATGGCTTTGTCTGGCATTCCGAAGTAGTGGACACCGCACCGAGCACCGGCGAATATCCGTCAATCGCCCTAACCACAAACGGACGCCCGCGCATCAGCTACTTCCACCGCGACACCACTGCGCTCAAGTACGCAGAGCGCGGTGACGACGGTACCTGGCAGACCTACACGGTGGACGGCAGCGGCGCCGGCAACGACCGCGGACGCTTCTCTGCGCTGACGCTCGACCCCACTAGCGGCCTGGCCGACATCATCTACTACGATGCAACGGCGGGACGCTTGCTACATGTGCGCGGCGCGCCCGGCTTGTGGACATACTATGTGGTGGACGAAAGCAGCGACGTCGGCGCGAATGCGTCGCTGGCGCGGGGCCCTAATGGCGTCCTCAGTGCGGTTTACTACGATCGCTCCAATAGATGGACTCGCTACGCTCAGTGGGATCCGTCCACGCGCACATGGGCGGCCATCGACTTCGATGTATCAGGCGAAACCGGCCACCGGACGGCGCTGGCTTATGACAGCCGGGGGCGCTTGCACGTCGCCTATCTGTCTACCTTCGACAACCAGGTCTATTCACTCCGGTATGCCCTGCGCTCCGGTCAGGAGTGGGCTTTCCAGAATGTCGCCTCAAATGTGACCGTGGAAGATTTCGATCTGACTGTCGATGCGCTGGATCAGCCGGTGATCGGCTTTCGCCAGGGCAGTGTGAATGTGGCGCGACGCAACGAAGGCGGATGGCGCTTGGAAGTCGTCGACGTCACCGTGTTGAGCGGCGCATCGCTTGCCATCGCGTACGACACCATCAACGATCGCGCCCATCTCGTCTATCAGGAAGGCCGCTACGACGACTTGGCCTACGCGGTGTGGGCGCCCGCCTGGCAAGAGCGGGTAGTTGGCGTGGGCGACGATCCGTCTCTGGTGGTGCGCAATGGCCGCCCGCAGATCGTCTACCACAAAGACGACGCACCCAGTAGCCTCGCCCATGCCAGCGGCAACCCCGGCCCCTCCTGGGGTGAATCCTTGATCCGCGCAGGGGCAGGCGCAAGCAGCAACCCCGCCGTCCTCGACGCCCGCGGCGTGCTGCACACTGCCTTCTACCAATCCACCACACGCACGATCTTCTACGCAATGTTGGTCAACGGCGCGTGGAACTTCGAGGCAGCCGCCACACTGCCCGAAGGCGCCATCTTCCAGCCCAACCTGCGCCTCATCCTCAGCGGTGGGGAACCGCGGGTGATCTACACCTTCTACACCGGCGAAGTGACGCTCAACATCGCCTACCGCAGCAACGGCGTCTGGCAGACCAGCACCCACCCGTCCCCGCGGGCGCTGGGGACGGAACCCAACTTCGACGCCCTGGCATTGGACAGCGGCGCGCTCGCCATCAGTTACTGGGACGCTGGCGATAGTGATCTGCGTCTCGTCACCTGGAGCAACGACGCATGGGTGGATACGCTCATCGAAGCCGGGCTAGACGGCGCGGAGGTGGGCGAATTCAACGCCCTCGTCCGCGGCTACGATGTCGTCGATGGGGAAACAGTGTTCGAAGTTCTGGCGGTGGCGTACTATGACCGCTCCAACCAATCGATCCGCTATGCCTACAACCGTCCGGGCATCGGCTGGCAGACCACCCAGTTGGTCCCCAATGTGGGGCTGGTCAGCGGCCTCGATCTGGCCGTGGCCGGCGACACACGCGCTGCCGTACATCGTCTTCACCACGCAGGACTTCGTCAACACCAACGGCGACCTGCGCCTGGCGTTTTCGGATGACAATCTGCAAACCGTCACGCTGGAAACCATCGCCGAAGACGCCGCTCTCTACGGAGCGCGGCCGTCTCGTCCACGATAACCAGAGCGCGCATCGTCTACCGCAACGTGAGACGGCGAGATCGTCTACACCTTCCCCACGGCGCGGCGAGCCGTACCGCCCCGTCCACAACGACGGGTTGACGGGCGCGGGTCGTGTCTACGGCGCTGGGTTGGATCTGGTGGTCTGTCTGTACTTCTTCGTCTTGCCCCGATCTGCGAGGACGACGCTGGTCGGCACGCTGGCGTCTGTTGTCCTTCCCGACGGCCAGGTAATGGGGCACATGACCGAACGCTTCCGCCAAAGCAGTCAAGGTCAACGGTATGTGGGGTTGGCGGCGCAACATGCACAGGAGATGGCCGACATCGCGCGGGGATCCGTCGCTGCTGTGGGACGGTCACCGCGTGATGCAGAACTTCATGCCCGGCCTCGAAGCGTGGGTCAGCGGCCGCGGGGACGAGTTCATCGTCACCCAGCAGATGGCCGACGACGCCCTGGACATCTGGCAACGCATCGCCGCCCAGGGTGGGCCGGAATTATCTGCGGCGATCAACGCCGAGTTGGCCGCCACCAACAACTTGCAGGATTTCGTGGGGGATTCGTTCGATCAATGGGCCACCGAAATCGGCGTAGAAAGCGGCGCGCAAGAGACACTCTTCTTGCCCTTGGTGCAACGCTAAGGACATCTCAGAATTTTAATGATCCACGAAGGCACACGAAGCACCACGAAGAAGAGAAGAGAAGGACACGGACTTCAGGATAACCAAGACAGCAGAGCGAAAAAGCCTTCTGTCTATTCTTTTCTGCCTTCGTGTGGCTTCGTGGATCATTATTTCTCTGGTTTCTACTAAACCTTAGACACGAGAACCCAATGAAGACACAACATCGTTCACTCATCGCAGCCATCATTCTGTTCTTTGTTGCCCTCGGCTGGTCGATCAGCCAGACCCGCGCCGCAGGGACAATCCTCACCGATCCGTCCACAGTGGTGACGCCCGCCGCGTTGCCTCTCCCCGCCGTGGGGATAGCCGTGATCGATCCTGTCTTCGCGACGACGCTGCGCCGCGTCTCCAACCGCAGCGACAGCGGCGGCTTCGAGACGCAGGTCTACTCGCAACTGCAAGCCTTCTCCGCCGACAACCGCCACCTGCTCCTCACCGGATCGGACGGCTACCGTGTCGTGCGCGTGGACAACTTCAGTGCAGTCACCGGTTTCAACCCGTCCGGCTGGAACGCGCCGCGCTGGCACCCTGCCGACGCCGCCAAGATCGTCCACTTCGATTCCAACGAAGATACCACCCTGCGCGCCCAAACCACCGATGTGGAAAGCGGCCAAACGGCGACGATCTTCACCTTCCCCGCGCCCTACGAACGCATCCGCACCAACCAATCGTTCGACGAACTCTCGCACGACGGGCGCTGGCTGGCCGGCATGGCCTCGCAGACGGGCGACGCGCAGATGATCTTCGCCCTCAATTTGCAGACGGCCCAACTCGGCGCGCAGTTCAGCGTAGACAGCCTCTACGCCGGTCCGTGCGAACCGGATCCGCAGTGGGGCAACATCGAACCCGACTGGATCGGCGTCTCCCCGTTGGGCCGCTACCTGGTGATCCAGTGGCCGCGCGACGGCGAAGAACGCTGCAACGGCCTGGAAACCTTCGACATCCAGAGCGGCGCGTTCGTGGGCCGCGTCTACGACGGTCACCAGCACGGTGATCTCGGCGTCCTCCCCGACGGTGACACCGAATTCTTCATGACCTTTGAACTTTACAACCCCGACGCCAATGGCCTGCTATCTTTGGGCTACCGCACGCTGCCGGGGACGTCCACCGTCAGCCCACCGGTCTACGTGCGGGTGATGGACTGGGTGGGCGCGCACATCTCGTGTCAGGGGCCGAACGGCGTCTGCCTCGTCACCGCTGAAGCGGACGCGTCCAACGGTTGGAGCGCGCTGGAAGGTGAACTCTTCCTCCAGTACACCGATGGGCGCATCGAGCGGCTGGTGCATCACCGTAGCAGCGCCTGTGGTTACTGGGTGCAGCCCCGCGCCACGATCAGCCGCGATGGCAGCCTCATTGCCTTCGCCTCTGATTGGGGACGCGCCGATGGCTGCACCGGTGGCGGACTCGGCCAGGGCGATCCGTTTGTGCTTGATCGAGACGTCACCGCGCCGACGGCCACGGCAACATCCACCGGCGGCGCGCCCACGGGGACAGTCACCGCCACATCGACCGCCACGTTGACTGCCACATCGACTGCCACATCGACGCCCACTATCACCAGTTCGCCCACCGTCCCCGCGCCACAGGGGACCGCCCGCTTCTACACCACGCTCAACGACGCCGACGCCATCACGTCCCCCGCGGCGGGGATGGGCGGCAGCAGCACACTCGCCCCCAATGATTTCGTCACCGGCAGAGCGGGCAACGGCGCGGACTTCGGCGGAGCGGGCAAGGTGGCCGTCTTCCCCGCCGCGCAGAACGGCTACACCAACATCGATCTCGAAGCCGGGGAACTCTCGTTCTGGTACCGTCCGCACTACGCCGCCGCCGCCGATGACGTGGGCCATCACCTGCTCGTGGTGGGCGACGTCTACAACCCGCCCAACCTGATCCTCACCGAGAGCGACCGCCTGCAAGTCGCCTTCACCGACGCCGGTTACACCGCCCACGCCGTACAGGCCGACTACCGCGCCCCGCTGTGGCAGGCGGGCGACTGGGTAAGCGTCCGCCTGATCTGGGACAGCGCCGCTGCGGACCCGATTCGCCTCTACGTCAACGAGCAGCGCGTGGACAGCGGCGGCGCGGCCGGCGGCTGGTCCTTAGGCAACGAGGACAGTCTCAGCTTCTACGTGGGCGCGGGCAATGCCGACGGCGACTTCAGCGCCGACGGCGTCCTCGATGAGTTGATTGTCTACGGCGCGGGGACACCCGCGCCTACGGCCACGCCGACGACGACGCGCACGACGGTTGACGTCTACCTGCCCTTCACCTTGCGCTAATCAAATACCGCACCGACTGCCATACCGGTCAATTTCAGTGTTCACGATTATGACGCGGAGTAGGCATCCTCAGATGCCGGGTAGCCCGGAACAAGCCGCATCTAAGGATGCTCTCTCCACAATTTCACAGAGAATCGTGAATTACTGAATTTAACGGATCTCACAGGACGCAAGGTCGCCGCTGCGCAGGCCGACCATCAACGATTGCTGCCGCTGCGCCGATGACCCGTGCGTCCACGATTCGGGCGCCACGTAGCCCTGCGCCTGCCGCTGAATGTGGTCATCGCCCACGGCAGACGCCGCGTCCATGGCCTGGGCGATCTGCTCTTCGGTGATCTGCGTCAGGTAGCCGGTTTCGGTGGCGTGGTTGATCCAAACGCCGGCCAGACAGTCGGCCTGAAGTTCGATCTGCACGGCCATGCTCTGTGGCCCCGTTGCGCCCGAACCAGATCCCTGCGCCAGCACGCCGGTGAGGTTTTGGATGTGATGCCCGTACTCGTGTGCCAGCACATACGCCTCGGCCAACGGACCTCCCTGCGCGCCATAGCGGACCTGTAGTTCTTCGAAGAAGCCAAGATCGAGGTAGACCAACCGGTCGCGCGGACAGTAGAACGGCCCCATCGAAGCCGACGCATAGCCACATGCCCCCTCCGTCGCGCCGGAAAAGAGCACCGTCTGGGCCATGGGGTACTGTTCACCGTAGCGGGCAAACTCGCTATCCCAGAACGCCTGGATGCTATTGACGAACCCCACAATGCGGCAGTCCTGGCGTGTGTTGGCGTCCTCGCCCGTTTGGCATACCTCGGCCAGGTTTTCGATGCCTTCGGCGGGCTGTGTCGATATCACAGGACCTTGGTCAATCACCCCCAACAAGGCGCGCGGATCCACACCAAACAGCATCGCCACCAGCACCAGGATCACCACACCGATGCCACCGCCGCCCACGGCGACTGCGGTCCGCGGCCGTCCACCGCGCCGATCCTGTACCTGTGAGGGATCCAATCGTGATCTTCTGTTAAACGACATACGTTGATTCTCCTGTGCATTGTAAGGGACCGGTGTAGCATATTTAAGAAAGAGTACTACAAGCCGTCAGTCAGTCAAGTACAAGTTCGGGTACATTTCACAGCCGCCTTGCTGTGTCCGATTCGCCCCATAGGCGTTGGTTTAGGGTGGAGCGAAAGTGCCGAGGACTTCACGTTGGACGTGTCGCCAGGTGTGAATGCCCCGTCTGGCTGCGGCGATAAGTCCCCGGCACTTGTGTCTACACCTATGCCGATTCACCCCAACCCAACAAGTGGAATAGAGCACAATACGATCTAAGGATATAATGGAGCGCAAACTGGTTTTTCACCTTCACGTTCGAGGTGCTCTGTCCTCATGTCTGTTCGTATTGGGCTGCTTGGGCCTGTCCATATCACCGTTGACGGTGAAACGGTTCAACTTAGCCGCAAAACTGAAGCGTTGCTCGCCTATCTGTTGCTGGCGGATGGGCCGCAGCGCCGCGCACAGTTAGCGCAGATCTTCTGCCGCGAGGCGCGTGACCCGGCGGGGACGCTGCGTTGGCACCTCAGCCGCATCCGCCAGGACGTCTCCACCGATCTGCTCGAAACTGTGGATAAGATGATCGCGGTCCGTCCTGGCGCGGCCTGGGTGGATCTGCACGCCTTCGAGCAGGGCCTCGCGGACGGACAGGATCTGGCCGCCACCGTTGCGCTCTATCGCGATGACTTTCTGCAGGGCATGTCCCTGGCCGACGCGCCCGAGTTCGAGATCTGGCTGCTGGGCGAGCGCAACCGTCTGCGCCGCCTCTACGAAGAGGGCCTGTCGCGCCTGGGCCAAGGACAGAGCGAAGCGGGCGACTTCACCGCCGCCATCACCACCTTTCGCCGCCTGCTGCAACACGATCCCCTGTCCGAAACCGCCCACGCCCGCCTGATCTGGCTGCTCGCTCAAGATGGTCAACGCGACGAGGCGCTGGCGCAGTACGATCTGTGCTGCTCGCTGCTCGAACAGGAACTGGCCGTGCCGCCCACACCCGAGTTGACCGAACTGGCGCAGAGCATCCGCTCCGGGTTGATCGTTGCACCCCGCCGCGCCGCCCTCCCCGAGATCGACGCCGACTGGTTCGACGATGCGCCCGACGCGGTGGATCAGCGTTTGATCGTCCGCCAGGCAGAGTTGACGCAGCTTCAACAGGCGTGGGCCGCCGTCTCAGGTGGTGATGGTGCAGGGCGACGCCGGCAGCGGCAAGACGAGCCTGATCGATGCGTTTGTGTCCACCCAGCCGGGGACGGTGCTCCTCACTGGGCGCTGTTACGAGTCGACGCGCGCCATGCCCTACCGCCCGTGGATCGACCTGCTCAGCCGGCTCCTTGACCCGATCTCCGACGAGGATCTGTCCACGATTCCGCAGCATTGGGCGGAACAACTGGGGCGGCTGTTGCCCAACCTGGCCGCCCGCCGCGGCGTTGTCCCCGCTCAGCACGATCCACAGGAACACCTCTTTGCCGCCATCGCCGACTTTTTGGGCGCACAGGCGAAAAAAACAGGACAGGCCGTCTTCATCGACGATCTCCAGTGGGCCGACGAGACCAGCCTGCAACTCTTCCACTTCGTGGCGCAGCGGTCGACGCACGCATCCACCGCCACACTGCTCATCGGCGCCTGCCGCAGCGAAGAGGCCGCCGACAACCCGGCGCTGCTCACCCTGCTCGACGATCTGCGCCGTAGCCGTCAACTGGTCGAAATCAGCCTGCACCCCTTCGGCGAAGACGAGGTGGATCAGCTCATCGCCCGTCGCTGGCCCGCGCTGCCCCCCGGTTACCGCACGCCCTACATCCGCGACACCCTGCTGGCGCAGACCGGTGGCAATCCGCTATTCCTCGCCGAACTGCTGCGCGACCTGGCCAACGAAGACGAACTCCCGTCCTCGCTGCCGGTGCCGCCCAGCCTCAAAATCCTGATCCAGCGCCGCATGCGCCAGATCCCCGAAGACGGACGCCAGGTGCTCGAAGCGCTGGCCGTTCTCGATTCGCCGACCACGCTGGACGAAGCACAGTCTGTCAGCGGCCGTAGCGCCGACGAGACGGAACAGGCGATGGAACTGGGCTTGCGCCGTCGATTGCTCACCCCGCGCCAGGATCAGGACGTGCTGCGCATCGACTTTGCCCACGATCTGATGCGCGCCGCCGTCGTCAACGAACTCAGCCCCCTGCGCCGCCAACGGCTACACCGCCGCGCTGCCCTGGCCCTGGAAGAACGCAACAGCCCGCCCGCGTCGCTGGCCTACCACTGGGGCATGGCCGGTGACCGCCACAAAGAGGGCGAATACGCTTGCCGCGCAGGGAAAGCCGTGGCCGCGCTGGGATCGAACCTGGAAGCGATCCGCTACTTGGAGCAGGCCAGCCGTTGCCTGGCAGGCAGCGACGAAGGCTTCGCGCCCCGTCTGGAATGGATCCGGCTGCTGGAGGTCACCGCGCGGTGGGATGACGCCGAGACGGTGGCGTTGGAAACCCTGGCCGCGGCGGAAGCCAGTGGGAACCGTTGGGCGCAAGGACGCGTCGGCGTGGAATTGGCGCGCATCGCGCGGATGCAGGGCGAGAACGCCAAAGCGTTGACCCTCAACGAGGACGCGCTGACCCATCTGCGCGCCGTGGACGATCCCGACGGCGTCAGTCGCGCCCTGTCGGGCATGGGCGCGGTCCACTGGGCGTTGGGCGATCTGGACCAATCCCAGGCGTACTTCGAGGAACAATTGGCGCTGGATCAACAGCACGACGAACGCCACGGGCAGGCCGAAGCCTTGAACGCGCTGGGTGTGATCCACATGGAACGGGGCGACTACACCCGATCCCTGGCCTGCTACCAGGAACAGATCGGCATCGTGCGCCGCCTTCAACTTTTCCAGACACAATTGGTGGCCGTGAGCAATCTGGTCAATCTCTACGCCGTGCAGGGCGCATTTGAAGAAGCGCTCACAGGCTATCGTTGGCAGCTACACTTTTCGTTGCAGGCCAACACCGACTGGGTGGCCGCGATTGGCCTGCAACGCATGGGCGATACATTCCTGGGTATGGATCGTTTGGACGACGCCGATCTGGTGCTGGCACTGGCAGTGGAAATGATGGAACGGCTCAACCTGCGCGCCTACTTGTGCGAGACGTTGGCCGAGTGGGCTGTGTGCGCACACCGGCAAGGGCGCATCGAGACGGCGCGCCAACGCAACCAGCAGGCCGCGGACATTGCCGCCGCCACCAATAGCCCAAACGTCATCCTGCATACGGCGCTCCTGGCGGCGCAACTCTCCCCCGACACAGCCCAGGCCCAGGCGAATCTCGTCGATCTGCTCAGCCGCCACCGCGAAGACCGTCAACGCGCCGACATCCTCTACACCCAATGGCGTCTCGATCCTCACCGCGCCCACCTGCGCGAGCAAGCTGCCCGCCTCTACGCCGATCTCCACGCGCACAGCCCCAACTTCATCTACCGCCAACGCCACGCCGAACTCACCGGCGTCGCCCTGCCCGCGCCGCAACTGCCGTCGCTGCCCGGCTTCGTCCTCGCCGAAGCGCCCGACTCGCTCGACCCGCTGCTGGCGCGGGTGGATGCGGTCCTCGCGCGGCTGGGCGGTGACGATTGAGCGTTGACCGGCTGCGTGCGCCGTTCCGCGCCAGACGCGTCCCCGTGGTGCTCCAAATGAGCGCGGCGGACTGCGGCGCAGCCTGCCTCGCGATGATTGGCGGCTACTGGGGTGGACAGCTCTCGCTTGCCACCTGTCAACGGCTGCTGGGCGGCAACGCCGGCGGTGTCACCGCGCTGGGGATCGCCCAGGCCGCCCGCGAAATCGGCCTGAACGTACAGGCCTTCCGCCACACCCTCGCCGGATTGGCGCAGGCCGAACGCCCCGCCATCCTCCACTGGCAGGGGACACACTTCGTTGTGCTCGAATCCTGGCGCGAAGACCGCGTCACCGTGATCGATCCTGCCTTGGGCCGCCGCACATTGACGCCCGACGGGCTTGCCGCGGGCTACAGCGGCGTCACCCTCATCTTCGCCCCCGGCCCCGACTTCACCGAGAAATTCGCCGCCCACCAAAACGACGACAGATCATCCCAGTGGCGGGCGTTTTTGGCGCGGGTGCTGGCCGTGCCGGGGATGCGTCCGCTGCTGACGCAGATTGTGGGCGCGTCGCTGCTCTTGCAATTGGCCGGGCTGCTCCTACCGCTGACGACCTGGCTGGTGGTGGAACGGATTCTGCCCAACCCAACGCAAAACCTGCTGCCACTGCTGGGCACCGGCCTGCTCGCCGCGCTGACGGCGCAGGCCGCGGTCAGCTTTGTGCGCGACCTGCTCGCCGTCCGTTTGCAGCAACAACTGGATCGCCGGCTCATCCCCGACTTCTTCGCCCACCTGCTGCGTTTGCCCTACGGCTTTTTCCAGCAGCGCGCCACCGGCGACCTGCTCTCACGGCTGGAAGGCAACCGCGCCGTGCGCGAACTCGTCACCTCGGGCGTGTTGACCGGCCTGCTCGACGGTGGGCTGGCGCTGCTCTACCTGGTGATCCTCTACGTTCAGTACCCGCTGTTTGGGGGGATCGTCACCGGCGCGGCGCTACTCTACATCCTCCTGCTCTGGCTGACATCCAGCCGTGTACAGGAATTGAGTCAACTGGCGCTGGCGACGGAAGCCGCCGAGGAAAGCTTCGCTGTACAGGTGTTGCGGGGGATCGAATCGGTGAAGGCCGCGGGGACGGAGACATGGATCACGGCGCAATGGCGCGACCGCTTCGACGCCGGATTGAACGCCGCGGCCGCCCGTGGACGTTACCTGGCCCGCGTCGACAGCCTGTTCCTGCTCGTCAACGCGGCCACGCCGCTGCTGCTGCTCTGGCTAGGCGCGTCCGCTGTGCAGACAGGACGGCTCGATCTCGGCCAGATGCTGGCATTGGTTGTGCTGGCCGGCAGCAGCCTGGCCCCGCTGGGCAGCCTGGCCGACTACATTCACCGGGCGCAGCAGATGTGGGCCTACCTGGTGCGCATGGCCGACGTGCTGGAGACTGAACCCGAAGAAGCCCAGCCGGACGACACGCCGCTCGTCCTCGCAGGCAAGATCGCAGTGACGGATCTCTCCTTCCGCTACGCCCAGGACGCTTCCTTTGCGCTGGATCAAATCTCGTTTGTCGTCAATCCGGGGGAAAAGGTGGCGCTGGTCGGCCCCACCGGCGCGGGCAAGAGTACGCTGGTGCGCCTGTTGCTGGGGCTTTACCGCCCCGACACAGGCGAAATCCGCTACGACGGCCACACCTTGGACGAACTAGGAGCGGCCCGCCTGCGCCGCCAGATCGGCGTGGTGCTGCAAGATTCGTTCGTCATCGGCGGCACAGTACGCGAAAACATCGCCCTCAACCAGCCCGACATGTCCTTGGCCCAGGTGATGGAAGCAGCGCGGCTGGCGGGCATCCACGAAGAAATCGAGCGACTGCCCATGCAATACGAAAGTTGGGTGGGCGAAGGCGGCAGCGCCCTTTCTGGTGGACAGCGACAGCGCTTGGTGCTGGCCCGCGCCCTGGCCCCACGCCCCAGGATCCTGATCCTCGACGAAGCCACCAGTCACCTCGACGCCGCCACCGAAGCCGCCATCCAGCAGACGTTGGATCGTCTTCACGCTACCTGCCTGATCGTGGCGCACCGCCTCAGCACCGTCCGCCGCGCCGACCGCATCCTCGTGCTGGAGCGGGGGCGCATCGTCGAGCAGGGCACCCACGAGCAGTTGATCGGACAGGGTGGGCTGTACAGCCGCCTGCATGCGCAACCTTAACACCAATTCGATCAGAAAACGATCCACGAAGCACGTGTGAGCGCGGGTGAAGAGATCATCATTAGCTACGGCAAGAAGAAAGAGAAAGTCGCCGTGCTCATTCCGTATGCGGCGTACAAGTCGAAGAAGATTCGGCTGGGGTTGTTGCAGGATCGGACGCTCAAGATTCACGATGATTTCAAGATGACAGAAGAGGAATTGTTGGGGCTATGATTTACCTGCTCGACACGCACTACGTGCTTTGGTCGCTGTTTGAGCCGGACAAACTGCCCGAATCTGTGCGTCAGATTCTTGAAAACGACAACGACACCAAGTTCATCTCCGCCGTCAGCTTGTGGGAAATCTCGCTCAAGTACACCTTGGGGAAACTCGATTTGGGCGGCACAGATCCCGGTGAGATTCTGGACGCGCTGATCGAAGCCGGCTTTGAAGTCGCCGAACTAGAGAGCCGTTTGTTGGCAACCTACCACAACCTGCCCCGCAAAACCGATCACCGAGATCCCTTCGAGCGTTTGCTGATTTGGCAAGCCATTTCAAGTGGATACACTTTGGTCACCCAAGACAGCTCTATCGAGCGGTACCGCGTAGATGGGCTTCAACTTGTGAGTGAGTAACAATTTGAATTTTGTGGCGCTCCAGATTGCGGCTACAATGTACATAAATATATTGGTATGTACATTTAAGGCGGAGGTTTCCCATGCGCACCGTTTCTGCGACCAATCTGAGAAGCGATCTGTTCAACTACTTGGATATCGTTGAATCAGGAGAAGTGATCATCATTCAGCGCAACAACCAGGAGGTTGCCCGTCTCGTCCCTGCTGGTGGGGGCAATTGGCGAGACAAAATGAGCACAAAAATAAACCTGCTTGTCTCTGCCGAAGAACTGATCCAACCGCTGGACGACGTTTGGGAGGAGTATGTATGACCCATGAAAACTATCTCCTAGACACCCACGCGCTCATCTTTTGGGTGGAATCCACAGAAATGTCCAACGACTTTATCCATTTCCTAGATGAGCAGCAGCGTCTGGGCAGGCTCTACGTTTCGCCTATTTCGTTTTGGGAGGCAGCCCTGCTCGTCAAAAAGGGACGTATTGAAGTGGCGGATGTCCACGCGTGGAAAAATGACATCCTGAACAACACGAATCTCCAACTACTGGAACCATCCGCCACCGAAATGATTGATTCGGTTGCCTTGCCTGATCATCACAAGGATCCGTTTGATCGCCTGCTCATTGCCCAAGCTAACCGGCGCAAGATGACGCTGGTGACAAGAGACTTGGAGCTGTCGCAGTACACGGTATCGCTCTTCTGGATGTAGCCTGGCTTCTTCACCACCTTTATTCTTCTCTTTTCTTCGCGCGGATGGCCCCGCTGGTGAAGCATCCCATTAGTTCCTGCAAAACTCTCGGCTCCAGGCGTTGCAAATGACCCTGCAATTCTGCGGGCAGTTTGCCCAGCAACTCGTCGGGGCGGTAACGATGCTGGATGGTGACGTCGACTTCGGCAAAGCCCGCTTTGCCCAGCAGATCGGTGAGTTGGTCGACGGTCATGGCGCCGAAGATGCAGCCTGCAATGTCTAGCCCGGCCTGAATCTGCTCCTCGGCGATGGGGAATGCGCTCAGATCGCCGTCTATTATCACTTCGGCCAGGGCGAGACGCCCACCCGGTTTTAGCACTCGATAGGCTTCGGCCAGGGCGGCGCTTGTCTCCGGCGAGAGGTTGACCACACAGTTGGCGATGATCACGTCCACCGAACTGTCGGGCAGGGGCAGCGATTCTATCTCGCTTTTGCGAAATTCCACATTCGTCGCCCCCACTTTGGCGGCATTGACACGGGCCAAGTCCAGCATGGGGGCGGTCATGTCCACGCCGTAGACGAAGCCGGTGGGCCCCACCTTGCGCGCCGCCAGCAGCACATCCAGCCCGCCGCCACAGCCAAGATCGAGGACAACTTCGCCCGCTTGCAGGTTGGCAACGGCATGGGGATTGCCACAGCCGATGGACCCGGCAACCACGCTTTCGGGCAGACCGGCCAGTTCGTCGGCCTGATAGAAAGAACTGCCGTAGCTGCCGTTGTGCGCCGCGCTTGTGGACGTAGTAGCCATCTGCAAGTTTTCCTCGGCCATGCGCCCGTAGAAATTCCGCAGTTGCGCTTTGACGGCGTCGGGCGTGCGCAGCGCCGTACCGTCCTCGCCCAACGTCTTCTCGCTGTACCACTCCTCGAACTCGTCGGAGATGGTGTCGGGAAAGGAGAGGCGCGACCATTGCAGCATGGCTTCGTTGTCGGGGGCGACGCGCCAGTACATGTCTTCGATGCCGATCTGCCAGCAGCGCCTTGTCACCTCGCCGATGAGCATTTTCCCCAGCCGCTTGCGGGGCGGATAGACGTAGAGAATGTCGATGAGGAGTTGCAACGGCGCTTCGCGCACAGTACACACCCAGCCGGCGACGACACCCTCGTGGCGCAGGACGAAGCTGGTCTCTCCATCCCACACCTCGCGAGGACGCGCCAGCGGCGAAAGCGACGGTGGATAGCGCCCGTCCTCGCCCAGATTGGCGATGGCTTGCAGATCCGCCTCGGTCACCTCGGGCCAGGGGACCACTTCGTAGGGCGGCTCGAAGCGGTACTGCTGCACCCAGTCTAGGCTAAGCGCGTCCAACTCACGCGTTGTCCAAAAGACGATGTGGCTGAGGATCGGCGGTTGCCAGCCCTGTTTGGCCAGGACACGTTCCAAGGCCGGGGTGTGCTCGTCATGGCGGAAGAGGGCGTGCAGTTTGCCGACGCCGGAACGCTGAGCCGCTTCCTCCGCCGCTGCCAGCAAAGCCGCGCCGATGCCGGCTTTGCGGTAGGCGGGCAGCACGTAGAGATCGAGCAATTGAGCAGCTTCATCGCCGACTTGGACGACCACTACACCGGCCGGTTGTCCTAAAAACGATGCGCCCAACGCCAGCAATGCCGGATCTGAGTCGATTTTGAGCACGTCTTGGCGCAGGCCCGGCCGCACCATCAGGGCGTATGGCCGCACCGAGCCAGCATCGAGTGGATGAATGGCAAGCATTTGGGCGTCCTTGGCGTCAGCAGGAGCTTTGAGATGCGCTCGTGGCGGGGCGACTGGCTGCCCTTGTATTTTCCACACGACAACGGAGTAGGTGCGGTCGCATTGTCCGTCCGCCACCGACCAGGGTAAGATCCAACTCGTCCAGGGGCAGGGCGTCGACGGAGGGCTGCGCCGGTGGCAGCACCAGGTAGTGGTGACCCGGCTGTTCTTCCAGCACGGTGATGGTCATGCCCGGCGGCAGCGCGGCGCCCAAGAAATCGGCCACGGTTGCCTTCGGGTCTTCGAGCAGACGACGACGGAACGCAGGGTCGGCGCCGGCCTGCTCGACGATGCGGGCTTCCAGTTCCTGACGGGATTGGGTGAGGTTGGTCATGGGGGGCTCCTTTTCATACACAACTCGGTGTCGATCCGTCAACATGAGCCTCTAGATGAGCGTCTGGAAGTAGGGGGGCCACAAGGTATAACCCAACAAAAGGGGACGCTTGCGGGGCGTAGTGTCCGCCCACCGCCGACCAGGGCAAGATCCAGCTCGTCCAGGGGCAGGGCGTCGACGGAGGGCTGCGCCGGTGGCAGCACCAGGTAGTGGTGACCCGGCTGTTCTTCCAGCACGGTGATGGTCATGCCCGGCGGCAGCGCGGCGCCCAAGAAATCGGCCACGGTTGCCTTCGGGTCTTCGAGCAGACGACGACGGAACGCAGGGTCGGCGCCGGCCTGCTCGACGATGCGGGCTTCCAGTTCCTGACGGGATTGGGTGAGGTTGGTCATGGGTGTGTTCTCCTTGCTGAATAGAGATTGGGTGATTGAGGGATTGGCATGTTCTTACGAGCCACCCAATCCCTTATCCTAATCGCTCAATCTCAGCCTATCGACTTGATGCCTGGCAGATAAATCTCCATCTGCCCACTTGCCGCCTGAGCGCCGAGGAAGCCGAGGATGCGGCTGTTGTTTGTGTCGGCCACGAAGAGCGCGCCGTCTGCGGTCACCGCCACGGCGAATGGACCATTGAGGCTGGACTGGCCTGGTCTAGCGTCGGCCTCACCGAAATTGGCGTCGGCAATCTGGTCGCCCGCCAACGGATTGTCGAAGCGCAGCACCCGGTTGTTGTCTACATCGGCCACGAAGAGGCTGCCCCGGCTGTCCACGGCCAAACCGACGGGATAGTTCAAGCTACCTGCGCTCAGTCCGCCCTGATTGGCCGTGCCGGTTGTGAAGCTACCGTCCTGCCCGAAGACCACATCGGCGCGGGTGTCGCCTTGGGCCGGGTCCAGGTAGACCAGCACCCGGTGATTGTTGCTGTCGGCCACGTAGAGATTGCCTGCACTGTCCAGGGTTAGCCCGCTGGGATAGTGGAGACCGTCCGCGCTGATAGCGCCCCCGGCGTTGGGCGAAGTGCCGGCAAGATCGGGCTGGCCGAAGACGCGGTCGGGCGTGGTGTCCTGGCTGGCCAGGGGCGTCTCGTAGAAGAGGACCCGGTGGTGGAAGGTATCGGCCACGTAGAGGTTGTCCTGGCTGTCTAGGGCCAACGCCAATGGGTTGTAGACCTGGCGGATGGTCAGCTTGGCGTCCATGCCGTTGGTGAAGGGCTGGGTGTAGATCACAACTGCATTTGTCTGTGCGTCGACCACATAGAGATTCCCCACACTGTCCAGGGCCATCCCCGTAGGCTTGCCGAGGTTAGGACCCAACTTGGCTTCGTAGAAGTAGGTGGTGAAATTCGGCTTGCCCAAGACGAGATCCGCCTTGCCCGCGTCGAGTTGCGCCTGGCTGCTTGGCCAACTCAGGACGCGGGCATTACCGGTATCCGCCACAAAGAGACGGCTGGTAGCAGGATCAACCAAGATCCCTGCGGGTTCAAAGAGGGTGTTGGCGCGCACCGGTGCAAAGGGTCCCCAGTTGGTGGTGAAGCCCCGCTGCCCCAGGACAACATCGGCCTGGTCGTCCCCTGGCGTGGGCGCGTAGACGGTAAGCGAGATGGGCGCCGAAACACCGCCGCCCGGCGTAGGATTGCGCAGGGTGATGGTGAGTTGGGTCGTAGTGATCACCTCACCGGCGTCGATCTTGGCCTGGGTGAACCCAAGAAATTCGGAGCCGGTGGTGCGCGGCACACCGTTGATCTCAACGACTGTGTCGGAAATGATGCCCGATCCCCAGATATCGAGGGTGAAGCCTTGGTTGCCGGCGCGTACGGTGCCTGGATCGAGCACGCTGATGTCTGGCACAGGATTGACCAAAGGCTGGTTGTATTGGAGCGCCCGGTTGTTGCCTGTGTCGGCGATGAAGAGATCCAGGTAGCTGTTGTCGGTAGCGATGCCCCGTGGCGCGTTCAGACTTGTGGCGCTCAAGCCGTCGTTGTTGGCCGCGTTGCTGGCAAAGTCGGGTTGACCGATCACGCCATCGGCCACACCGTCGGGGTTGAGCTGATCGAAGATCAGCACCCGGTTGTTGTTGGTGTCGGCCACGTAGAGACGCTTACCCGCGTCTATCTTCAACCCGGTCGGCCCGTCCAGCCTGCTGCCGCTGAGCCCACCATTGTTTGGCGCATTGCTGGTGTAGTCCGGCTGGCCGATCAGCCCATCCGCCACATTGTCAATGGGGTTGGAGTTAAAATACAGGATGCGGTTGTTGCCGGTATCGGCCACATAGATGGCGTCGCCCAGCAGATCCGCGGCCACACTGGTGGGGCCGTTCATGCTGCGCTGGGTGGGCGGATCCGGCGCTGCGTTGAAGGTGAGGGGATCATCAACGCCTGTAATCTCCTGGCCCACCATCCAGTTGGCGTCTGGGCCGATGGTGCCGGCTTCATTCCACTCGTAAACGAGGACACGGTTGTTGCCGTGATCCGCCACCACCAGGTTGTCGTTCACATCGGTGACCAGCCCCATTGGGCTGGAGAGTGTGTCCGCATCGGTGGTGCGGACCGTGTTCGAGGTGAAATCTGGCTGGCCCAGGACGTAGTTGGCCGCCTGTCCATCGGTGTAGATGGGGGCGTAGAAATCGGAGGGCAACCACGTTCCTTCCTCGCAGAAGTAGAGATCCGGGTCGTAATTGACCTCGGTGTCGTCGAAGTATTCGTCGTAGTTGGTGGGGAAGAAGACCAGCACACGGTTGTTGCCTGTGTCCGACACGTAGAGCAGGCCGTCGAAGCCCACGGTGACGCCGGTGGGCGCGTTCATGCCGGACGCAGTGGGTGGATCCACGGCGGTGGTTGTCTCAAAATCGGGTTGGCCCAACACAAAGTCGGCGCGATCTCCATTGGTGTAGCTGTAGATGCAGTTCCAACCGAGGACGCGGTTGTGGGCAGTGTCGGCCACAAAGACCTGACCGGATTCGTACACAAAAAGATCGTTCGGTTGGTTCAGGTTATCGGCGGTGGCTGTGATGGGCGCAGCACCGGTGGCGAAGTCGGGTTGGCCGTAGACCTGATCGGCCACGGTGTCCAGTTCACCGTCCAGGTCGGCGGCTGCGGCGCTGCGCACAAAGCTCATTCTTGCCGGTTGATCGAAGGCCGGTTTGGACTTGCGTAAGACCGGTTGGGCAAGGTCTGGGTTGATAAGGGTAAAGAAGCTCAGACCGCCAACCAGTCCAAGTGAGATGACGCTCGCCGTCAACAGCACAAGCGTCAACCGCAGCAGTCGATTGTTCATAGCAGTTTCTCCATCGAGGTTGTGACTCAGATCCTCAGGGCTTGTTGCAACATAACCGATACATCTACCGCGTCTGGCTTTCCATACGTTGATAGAGAAAGGCAATCAGTAGATCCATATTGGGAAAGCTATACCGTTCACCAGTTGCCAGATCCTGCGCCATATAGCGCCACAGCACGGTATCATCTTCCCGCCAATAGCGCAGCAAGATGGCATGATGGTGTTGTTGACCAGACTGAATCGCTACATCGGGCGGATCGCAGTGATGCATGAACAGAGGTTATTCCCTTTGCGTGAACCAATCGTGAACCAGGATTGGGTGTACTTCACGTTGGGGGCAGGCCAAGTGCCGGGGACCTTTCGCTGCAGCGAGACGGGGATTTCGCTCTTGTCGCCACGTCCATCGTGAAGTCCCGGCACTTTCGCTCCAAGAATGAAATAGCCCATCAGGGTTGAACCCGTTGTTGGGATCTCGTCATTCATCGTATAATATGCCGCCATGCATAAGGTGGTACTCTGCGCGTGTTGAGCGCGATGCTCCAAATTGACTTAGGAGAAACCCGAGAAATAACGATCTACGAAGCCGAACGAAGATGCACGAAGCCGCACGAAGGCAGAAAAGAACAAGCAGAAAGCTCTTCCGCTCTGTTGTCCTGCGAATCCTGAAATTCGTGTCCCTCTTTCTCCTCTTCGTTGTGCTTCGTGTGCCTTCGTGGATCAATAAAATTCTGAAATCTCCTTAGATTCTATCCTGAAATTCACGGCAGCCCGGCGAACCCTACCAGTGTAGAGAGGCCGTGTTGCTGCGTTCTGTAATTTCAGGATAGAGACATAGGCGTACATCAATGCACTCCAATGAAGATGCTCCGCTGCTGTCGGTACAAAGCCTCGGTAGCCTCCAGATTCGGTTTGGTGATCGCTCTGTCACCTTGAAGATGAGCAAGGCAGCGGTTCTGCTGGTTTTTCTCATGCGCCAAAGGGACACAGCCTATGGCCGGGAACAATTGGCTACCCTGCTCTGGCCCGACGAAAGCCAGACAAAATCCCGTGAGAATTTTCGCCAGGCCCTTTACCAAATTCGCCGCATTTTTGGCGACGGTAAGATGGCCGAACGCTACCTCACCGTTACGCGTAACACCGTTCAGTTCCGCGCCGACTCGCCTCACATCCTCGACGTCAACCTGTTTGAACAAAACGTAAGCGAAAAGGCGTGGCAGGCAGCCGTCGATCTCTATGCTGGGGAGTTCCTCGCCACTTTCTACCCAACCGACGCTCAAGAGTTGGGGGAATGGCAGGTGATCACCCGTGAACATCTGCACCAATTGGCGATCCATGCCTGCACCCAACTCGCCCGCCATCTGGAAAAGACCGATCCCACCCAGGTGGCCGACGCTGCCCGCCGCCTCTTGATCCTGGAACCCTGGGCAGAGGAGGCGCATCGCATGCTCATGCGTTGGTGGGTCGCCCAGGGGCAACCGGCAGAGGCTCTGGCCCAATACCAAAGATGTGTCGCCTCCTTGGCGGAGGGGCTGGGCATCACCCCGGCCACCGAGACGACCGCTCTCTACGAACAGATTCGAGACAACCGCGTTACGCCCCTGCCCCCTCTCGTTCACAACTTACCTGCTCTGCTGACCCCACTGGTTGGCCGTCAACAGGAGATGGCGACACTGCAACACCACCTCGCCGACGCCGACAACCGTCTTCTCACACTGGTGGGGCCGGGCGGGGTCGGCAAAACCAAGCTTATGCTCGCCTTAGGCTGGGCGATCCTGCACGATCCGCCCCCTGTCCCCTTCACCGACATCTATTTCATCTCACTTGCCGAGCTTGAACCGACTGAGACCGGTCACCTGCCTGAGCAAATTACCGGTCACCTGCTCACAACCCTTGGCATTCAGCCCTCGCCCGATGCTTCCTACAGGACCATGCTGGCCGAACGGTGGGGCGATCGCCCCGTTCTGCTCTTGTTGGACAACTGGGAACACCTGATCTCAGCGGCCGGCTTGCTCAGCACATGGTTGACGGAGATGCCCCATCTGCACATTGTAACCACCTCTCGGGAGCCGTTGCGCCTGTACGGGGAGACCCTCTTTTACGTGAGAGGACTCAACACCGACTCTTCCCAGACAGGGCCGCCTGAGGCTGGGCGATTATTTGTCCAGAGCGCACGCCGGGTTCAGCCCCACTTCCAGTGGGACGAGAACACTGCGCCGCTGATTCGGCGGATTGGCAGCGCATTGGATGGTCATCCCCTGGCGCTAGAGATGGCTGCGGCCTGGCTTCAGGGCCTCACCCTGGACGAAGTGGCCGAAGGCGTGGCCGAAGGATTGGATCTGCTGACCAGCACCCACGCGGAAACGCCCACACGTCAGCGGGATATGCGCCGCATTTTGGCCCAATCGTGGCAAAAACTGACAGCGGATCAACAGCGGATCCTGGCCCAGCTATCTTTGTTTCGGCAACCCTTCACCCCGGCCCAAGCCCATGCAGTGACCGGCACCTCCCGCATTCAACTGGCCTTGGCGGTCGCCCATTTCTGGCTGCGCCGCACAGATGACGGCCGCTACCAATTCCACGAATTACTCCGTCACTTTGCCCAGGAACAACTGCGCGCCCAACCCAACCTGCACCGGCAAACGCGCCGGACCTACATTCAGGAACATCTCCGCTACCTGCAAAGCCAACGCGATCTATTGGAAGAGAACCCGTCCAGCGATCTCTTTGCGGATCTGCGCCTGTGTCATGCAGATCTGGAGCAGGCATGGACTTTGGCCGTTGGGGATGAATGGCTGGCCGAGATCGTCGCCACCGTGCGTCCCTTATGCCATTTCTACATGGGCGCGGGCCGCTTGTCGGACGGGATTCGCCTGTTGGCGCAGACCATCCACCAACTGCGCCAGTTGCCGACCACGCCACTCCGTCAACGTGCGCTCGTCCATGTGCTGATCGAACAAGCGGGCCTGCGTAATCTACAGGTCAATTGTGAATTGGTCCCCGAGGCTATGACCGAAGCCATCGAATTGGCCCAATCCCTATCGGATCAGACGCTCTTGATCCAGGCGTACATGGAATACGGAGCAGCATTGGGCAGTCTCGGACGATTGGCCGAAGGGCGAGAGCGCTTTCACAGCGGTCTGGCGTTGGCGGAGGCATGCCAAGATTGGGAGCGAGCTGCGCGGATTTACACCGGTTTGGGCGCTATCGATCTGGATGAGGGGCTGATTGTCGCCAGCATCAACTATTATCAGCAGGCGATACGATGGTATGAACAGTTGAACAAACCGCTGCGGCTTAACAACGCACGGCACAATCTCGCCATCGCCCTCACCCATCTCGGTCAATACAGCCGAGCGCGTCGTCTGCACCAACAGAATCTGGCGTCGTGGCGCACCCTGCACAGACGGTCATATTTGGCGATGACGCTGGAAGGGTTGGGGCATGTATCTCTGATGCAGAATCGGCTTCGATTGGCTGAACTACACCTGAAAGCGGCCCTGCGCTTCTATGCAGAGTTGGAAGACTGGGACGGCGTGGCCTATACGCGTCTCTATTTGGGGCATTGGGCTATGGCCCGGGGCATGTTGTCCGACGCCGCCACCCATTACCGGTCCATGATCACCGCGCGACAAAAGCTAGGACACACGCATTTGCTCAATCAGGGCTGGGCGGGGCTGGCAGATGTAGCCTGGCGACGAGGAGACCTACACGAGGCGAAAGAATTCGTGGAGCGCTGTTGGCCGGCGATCCTGGCCGGGCAGATACAGGGGGAAGAGCCAATGCCCACCTATTGGACCTGCTACGAGGTGCTCTCGTCCCTTGGCGATGACCGAGCAACCGTTGTGCTGGATCAAGCTTTGTCCTTGTTGAACCAACAGATCGTGGCGCTGGGCGACGACGAGCTAACCAGGCAGACTTTCATGCAGTCAGTTCCCAGCCACCGCGCCCTGCTCGCCGCGCAGGATAGGGAAATGCGTAATGAGTAACGAGTAGTGCGTAATTGGCAGACGAAGTCATTCGCCAACTTGGTAACCAACTTGGTAACCAACATTGTCGGTGGATTACGCATTACGCATTACTCATTACACACGGCAGTTCCCCGCTCATCACCGCCAGCCGCAGCAGCGTGTAGCCGATGCCGGCCACGCCGCGGAAGAAGCCGGGGTTGAAGAGGTTGCTGGGCAAGTCGTCGTAGAGACGGAACACGCCTGATTCGGCGGAACGGGACAACATTTGCCGCGCCTGGGCGCTTGCCCGTTCGATCCAATCCAGCCGATTTTGGAGCAACCCCATTTGCAGCAGGCTTTCGATCTGGCCGAATTGGCCGCAGCAGAGGGTGTCGAGCGTGGTGGGGTGGTCCTCGATGAGCCGTGCAGCGGCGCGTTCGGTCAGCGGACGCAGATGGGGAAGGCCGCGATGCCGGCAGCCCGGCCAGGCCGATCCCGCGGCGCCGTTACACCAATTGCGCAAGAAGACGGGCGTCGGTCCGCGGCGATCCTGCCAGTTGCCCGGCGGATCGCTGAAAAGACGCTGCTGAAATTCCCATGCCTGCGCCGCGCCGACCAGGAATTGATCGTCGCCAGTGGCGTGGTGCAGCCGCAGCAACGTGTCCGCGATCCCGGCTGCGCCATGTGAGTAGCCACCCAGCGCGCGATCTTCGTGTGTCCACGTGTCGGCGGCGCGCAGGATCGCATCGCCCAGCCGCGCAGCGCGGACAAGCCAGCGTGCGTCGTCTGTCTGGGCGTGCAGTTTCAGCAACGCCAGGACATCCCCTGCGACCCCGTCCAGAACACCCCAAGGATGAGGCGTGCTCTGCGGTGGGGTCTCGGCGGTGGACAGCGCCAGTGATTCCGCCTGACGCTGCAACGCCGGTTCCTGCAACAGATCGGCGGCGACGCTCAGCGCGTAGACGCGTCCGGCCCAGTTGTGCGTTGTTCCTTGCCTTGACTGGTCCGCGACGAACCCGGCTAGCGCCAGATCCCGCCAACGTTCCTCACCGGTGACGTGGGCCAACGCGGCCAGAAAAAGGGCGATCCCGGCGCGCCCGGCGTAGAGATCCTCGCCCACCAAACCGTGCTGCCATAGCCCCGCTCTCGGTTGATATTGGACGGCGATCCAAGAGATAGAACGCGGATCGGGCGGATCGAAGCGGATTTCCAGAGATTTGGATTTCAATCCGTCTGATCCGCCCGATCCGCTCAATCCGCGTTCTATTCCCTCTGCTTCACCGATCAGGATCGCCCGCTGCGCCAGTAGATCGCCGAGATGACAGGCGGCATCGATGAAGGTCTGCGGTATCCCCGCTGCATAGGACGCACGATCCAGGCTCGCTTGGATCAGCGCCGCCTGCTGAACCTTGTCCGCAGGCGAGGGCAGGGAAATCGACGGCCAACGCAGGCGCTGCACATCAGCCCCGTCGGGTAGCGGAAGACCCGGCAGGTCGGGATGGTCGATCTCGCCGTGAAAGAGGGGCACGTCTCCCTGGTTGACGGCTTGATGTTCTGCGGCCAACAACGGAGCAAAGCGCGCTTGATCGGGGTGGTTCAGGTAGCTGTAGGCCAGACGATCCGCCTCGATGCTGAAGTCGATAGCGTCGGTGAGGAAGGCGGGGTGGCGCAGATGATCCAGCAGACGAAGGTAAGCGGCGGTGGGCCGTGGCGCGATGCGCGCCTGTCCTCGCCGCAGCCGTGCGAGGACGCCATCTTCGCCGTCAAGGACCGGCCACGCACCGGCCAGCCAATCACTGGCAGCACCGTAGCCCTCCGTCGCCTGCGCCAATCGAATTTCCATATCTTCGCCAAAAGACTGCGGACGCCGTCCTGTTCGCTGCCGTCGGCCAACCAGCGGCAGTAGACCGGTGCGCATCACGTCCAGGGGATCGGCGTCCTCGTGGCCGGTGAATTGGGGGTAGACGAGCATCTCGGCGTCGAGCAGCAGTGGAACGTCCCCGCGCGTCGCCAGGTTTTCGGCGTGACAGTCCGCGGCGTGGACGAGGTGCAGCAGCGCCAACAGCCCACCGACGTTCCGTGCAAGCCGCTGCGTGTCGGGTTGTGGATCAGGTTGCACCCACTCCATCCAGCCGTGATCCCGGCGCGCAATGATCCACAGGTGGCCGGGGCATGCGTCCAATCCTTGCGACGCCGCCCACTTTACCAACTCGGCCCAAGACGCGTCCATCTGCATGTTCTTGGGCTTGTACGCCACCGGGACGCCGCCCAGTTCGACGCGCCAGACAGTGCGTCCGCCGCGATGGGGATCGGAGAGGCCAGGCTGCACGGCGTTGACGGCCCCCGGCGCGGCGGACCGCGGCAGCTCGACGTGCTGGGCAAGCGTGGGCCAGTCTTCGGCCAGGTGGGCCAGGAAATCTGTCACCTCGGCCACCCAGTTGAGCGTAGACTGTGCCAGTTGACGGGCCAGCACCGGGTAACGCAGACAGTACGCCGAGAGTGATCTGTCTGAATCCGCGGCGAGGGTGGCGCGAGTCAAAGTGTCGAGTCGTTCGGCCAGGTAGGCGGTGAGCGATTGGCGGGCGAACGGCGACAGCCAGGTCAATTGCGATCCGGCCTGGCGCGCCAGGCGCGGTTGTGCGGCGTCGACAAAGTATCCGGCGATGTCGCGGACGGGGTGATCGCCCGCAGCGTCGATCACCTGAGCCAGAAAGTCGGCCCACTCGGGGAGGGGCGTTTCCGGTGCGTGGCGGCCTGTCCCCAGCAACGGGCGCGCGGACGCAAGATCCAGCCCGTCCCAGGTCAGGCGCTGGGCGAAGCGGTTCCAGTTGCCGCCCGCTGTCAGTTGACACCAGCGCGCAAGTCGTCTTTCCACAGCGTCAGCGTCGAAAGGGTGCGGGGTGGGCTGCCACGTTTCGCCCAATCGTTCGTGGAGAAACGTCGCCCGATCCATTAGCCCGCGCAGATCGTCACCGTTCATCGGTCACCCCCAGATGCTGCGCCTGGAAGGAAAGCCGATCTGTGCTCCAGTTGAGCCATTCCTCGTGGACAGTTGGCGCGCCGTGTCCGCTGCCAGGGTGGACGCGCAGACGGATGGGCGCGTCTCCTGTCTGCGCTTCGGCCAGCGCCCGCGCAAAGGACAGGCTGTGCGCCGCCCCCACGCGTGGATCGTGTTCGTGGGTGACGATCAGCGTCGGTGGGTAACGTCTCGATTGGATGTTGTGCAACGGCGAATAGGACGCCAACACCGCCCGCTGCGCCGGATCATCGGGGTTGCCGTATTCGAGGAGCCATTGGCGTCCTTGGCCGAGTTGGGGGTAGCGCAGCATGTTGAGCAGCCCCGATTCGATGACCACCGCGCCGAAGAGATCCGGCGCTTGGGTGAGGCAGGCGGCGGCGGTAAGGCCACCGTTGCTCACGCCCCACAGCCCCAACCGCGCCGAGCTGGTGATCTCCTGATCGATGAGCCAGCGCGCCACCGACAGCACATCGTCGAAAGTACGCTGTTTGTGTGCGCCCACTGCCGCCTGATGCCAGCCTGCCCCCGATTCGCCGCCACCCCGCGCGCAGACCGAAACATAGACGCCGCCCAGCTCCAGCCACGTCAGGACATCAGCAGAGAAGCGCGGCGTCAGCGAATGCCCCAATCCACCGTAGGCGGCGAGCAGCGTAGGGCAGTCGCTAGCGGCGGATCGCGCCGGTGGGCAACGAAAACGGGATTTCCGCGCCGTCTACGCTGATGACGGTGTGGAAGCAGGTGATGAAATGCGCTGGATCGCAGACCTGCGCTTCGACCTCGTCCACCGGCCGCGGCCTTTTGTCGCCGATTTTCCATTGGTAAATTTGGGGAGGACGGGCGAAATCGGTGTAGGTGAAGTGGAGGGTGGATTGCGAATTGCGAATTGCGGAATTGCGTGGGCGCATCTGGGCCGATTCGAGCCAGTCCACGGTGCCGAGGCCGGGCAGGGGGATCGTCCCATTCGGCGCGCCGTGGACATCGTAGCGGCGCAGTTCAGCGGCCGTGGTGCAGGTGGCTGCCCGCAGCGTCTGCCAGCGGCGGCGTCGATCAGGGGCAGATGACCTTGCGGCAGGACGACGGTCCGCGCAGGTGAGGAGATCCACGGCGATGAGGTGCCCGTTAGGCGCGTCCGGCGTCTGGCGCCGCAGGATCAGCCGATCGTCCTGCCAGTGGACAACATCGTAGCGCCCGCGGAAGTGATCGATCAAGGCGATTTCACGCGCCGCCTCGACGAGGCCGGCGGCGTCCAACGGAAAAATCGAAAGCCGGTTGGCGGCGCTGCCGTTGAGGATCGCCACCGCCAGCCAACGGCCATCCGGGCTGATGTGGGGCTGGTAGAACCAATCGGGGTGTTCGGCGCGGTAGAAGACGCAGTGATCCTGGCGCGGATCGCGCCCACGGCGTGAAAGTAGAGTCCGTGGCCGCCCGCAAAGGGGAGCGGGCGATCATAGAAGAAGCCCGATCCGTGCGGCGTCCAGGCGATGCCGCTGGGGTAGGCGTCGCGCAGACGGTCCGTGGGCGGGGCGTCTGGCGTCGCGCCAGCGGGCCGGATCTCCCATGTCAGCAGATCGGTGGATAGGTCCCGCGGGCGGTGGCCGTCCACCGTCCATCGGGGCTGAGGACGGTGTGAGCGGGTGCAGGCGTCGGCGTCAATTCGGCGAGGCGGCGGTGAAGCCAGATTTCGTGTGACATCGTGATGCTTGTTATACCGCATCAACGGAGATCTGTACATTGGGGGGAGAGATTGAGAGATTAGGGGATTGGCGCAGCGCTCGAAAGTGCCGGGGACTTCACGTTGGACGAGTCGCCAGGGTGATGGCCCCGTCTCGCTGCGACGAAAAGTCCCCGGCACTTGTGTCTACGACGCTTAACTTAACGCCTGTGCCCCGGACCACCGGGATCCGATCACGCCGTTGGCAGTGAGGTCGCTGCGCGGGCGCCGTCTACAAGTGTAGCGGACGTGTTGATCTGGGCGCCGGTTGTCCCGTCGTAGCTGAACTCGTACCAGTGATCGGCGTTGTTGTCGGCGTTGGGGATGGGCGCACAGTCATCGTTGCGGTAGATCTTGGTGATTTGTGTGTTGCTGTCAACAAAACCGGTGAGCAGGATTTCGAGATCCCCGTCGTTGTCATAGTCGCCCCAAACTGCCACGCCGTTGGGTCCATCTGAGGGAGGTAGATCCAGCGCGTCATCGGCACTGCCAACGTCCACGAAGGTACCGTCATCGTTCCGATAGACTTTCGCCACAGTTGGATACGAATGTGCCGTTGTCGTTGTCGTAGATGCGGGATATCGGCGCTCTGTTGCCGGATAAATCACCTGTGAGAAGGATGTCGACATCACCATCGCCGTCTTTGAACAGCGCAACCGGGCCAAGCAAAGTAAATGACAGCTTGGATTGTCGAGTGAACGAGGATGCGAAAGCAGAATACAGAGGAGTTGAACGCAGTATAAGGCAAAGCGGAATAGTCAAGAAAAAGTGGGTATAATGGCGTCAGCACACCCATTTCACCCAACCGCCCGAGGAACACCCCATGCTCAAGACATTCAACTACGGCGTCTACGGCGTTGGCCGCATCGGCAAAGTACACGCCAACATCGTCCGCGCGCAAGGACAGCGCATCGTCGCCCTCGGTGACGACGTCTCCGCCGCCGTCGTTGCCGCCCAAAGCGAACTCGCCGCCGCGGACGTGCAGACATTCACCGATCCCGCCGACATGGCCCGCGCCATGACCGGTCAACTTGACGCGGTGATCATCGCCTCGCACACCAAGGATCACGCCCGCCACGCGCTGCCCTTCGTGCAGGCCAAGATCCCCGTCTATCTCGAAAAGCCGCTCACCGACGACCTGCAAGAAGCGTTCGCCTTTGTCGAGGCGATTGGCCGCGATGCGCATCAGCTTCAAATCGGCCTGCAACGTCGCTATGACCCGGCGCTGCTGCACACCAAGCAGATGCTGGCATCCGGCGTGATCGGCGACGTGCGCGAGATCCGCTGCATTCTGCGCGACCAATTCCCACCGCCGTCCACCTACAGCAGCCGCGGCCTGATCATCGACATGGGCATCCACGTGGCAGACGAAGCGATCTTCTTCCTGGATGAATTCCCCAGCGAAGTGTGGGCCAGCGTCCACCGCACCAAGGGCTACAACAGCCCCATCGACGAGGGCGGCGACACCGCGTTTGTCACCTTTACCACGCCGTCCAACGTGCTAGGGCGGCTGGATCTGAGCCGCACCCACGCCTCTGGCTACAACAACGAGACGTACATCATCGGCACCAAGGGGACGATCCACACGGGCCACTTTGCCGGTTACCCCGGCCCGATCCACGTGGAAATCTGGCAACAGGACGGCACACTGCACCCCGCGTCGCGGACCTTCGAGATGACGCACTTGCAGGGCAATTACCCCGAATTTCTGCCCCGTTTCGACATCGCCTACCGCCGCGCCCACCAGCAGTTCCGCCAGGATGTAGAAAACGGCGTCCCTTTTGGCGTGACGCAGAACGAAGTGCTGGATGCGCAGGTCTTCGTGGAAGCGGCGCACCGGTCCGCGTTGCACAACGGCGCACGGTATCGCCTGCAACGCTTCGACGATCTGCTGAAATACAAAGCCGCCTGCATCGCAAGCGGCCTGATGGGTGAGTAGGATAGAACGCGGATGAAGTCGCCATTCCTGTTGGAGCCAGGGAGAATGTCACCAAATCGACGCTAAAGACCACACATCGATCTGCTCAATCTGACACGCGCCCGTCAACCGCACGCCGATGCTGGACGCGTGGAGAGGATAGACCCGCCCGCTCAAGCAGACGCGCCCATTGGCAAAGATCTCCACCACCGACCCGTCCACGAAGACACGAAGATTGAGCCGCCCATCCGTCATGGGGACGGACGCCGAATAGCTCTCTTTGACAACATCTTCGCTCTGGCTAGAACGGCTGCGGTCCAGCGTGACGACGCCGCCTGCATAGCGGATCATCGTCTCCTCGCGCTTGTCCGGCGATGTGAGGACGGAGAGGTTGAACACGTCCTCGGCGCCGGGGGCGACGCCGATTTCGATTTCCAGCGAACTGCCTCGGATCTCGCCCAGTGGGTTGTCGCCGCCGGGTTTCAGCGTCACCGAGCGGTGCTCTTTGTGTTCCACGCGCAGTGTCTCCACTTCGGCGGCTGGGCGCTGTCCTAGCGCGCCGTCGGGGTGTAAAAAGAGTTCCCGTGGCAACGACATCACCCCCGACCAGCCCAATTCACGTTGCGTCTCTTTGGAGCGCGCCTCTTGGAGCCAGCCCCACATCAACATGCGCCCCTGATCGTCTTTCATGGTCAGCGGCGCGTAGAAGGTGTCGCCGTGGTCGATCTTGCCCAATTGGGATGGCACAAGCCGCCAATCCGCAAGGTCACCGGCGTAGAAGGCGGGGTAGCGCAACTCGCCTTTGCCCTTGTCCTGCACCGAAACCATGAGCACCGGCAAGCCCTCAACGTAGAAAAAGTTGGGGCATTCCCACATCGTCCCCGGCCAGAAGGGATCGCGGATCGACGGATCGCCCACCAGCAGGGGATGCAAATACGTCCACTCGCATAGATCATCGGAGCGGTAGAGCAGCGCCAGCCCGCCCTCACCTTCCTGGCGCGAACCCATCACCATGTACCAGCCGTCGTCCTCGCGCCAGACGTAGGGATCGCGAAAATCGGCGCGCTCACCCGCGTTGACAGTCGGCGGCGGGCCGTCGATGAGCGATTGTGGGTCTTTGCGCCAGGTGGACAGGTCCGCGTCGGCGCTGGTGGCGGTGCAGACAACCTGTGGCCGCACACCCGTGTAGAAAAGACGCACGTGATCGCCCAAATTCACAGCGCAGCCCGACCAGCAGCCGCCGTCGTCGATGCCGCCGTCGGTGGGGGTCAGCGCCACGGGCAGATCGCGCCAGTGGACGAGATCCTGGCTAACGGCGTGGCCCCAATGCACGCGTTCATGCCAGGCACCCTTGGGGTTGTACTGATAGAAAAGGTGGTACGCGCCCTGCCATTGCACCAGCCCGTTGGGATCGTTCATCCAGTTGGCCGGCGGCAGGAAGTGATAGCTGGGGCGATGGTGATCCTTGGCAAACCGGCGCAGTGTCGCTTGTCGTTCCGCGGCAGATGGTGTGTTTTCCATGATCTATGTTTGCTCCGTAGATGATTTCTAGCGAAATTGCACCCAGAAATACTGCACAACCCCCAACAATAGAACAGCACCCAGCAAACGGCGCATTGACGGTCCCGATAGCTTCTCCGCTCCCCACCGGCTGCCCAGCCAGCCGCCCGCCAAGCCCACCGGCAGCAGCGCCAGCCCAAAGGCGCCGAAGACAAAGTTGCCGCCCAGCAGTCGCCCCACGATGCTGCTCACCGAGTTGACGATGATGAACCCCGCCGACGAGGCAGCCGCTTCTTTGGCCTTGCCCCACCCGCTGAGGACGATCAACGGCGAGAGGAAGATGCCACCACCCAGCCCCAACATGCCCGAAAGCAGCCCGATGGCCGCGCCGCTCAGCAGCATCCACAGCCACGACGCCCGAATCGCACCCGACTGCGATTCGTCCACGCCGTCGAACAGGAGCAGACGCACACCCAAGTAGGCCAGCGCCAGGTAGAGCAACGTGCGGTAGAGCAGATCCGAAACGTCGATATAGCCACCCACAAAGGCCATCGGCACCGACGTCAACAAGAACGGCCAGAGCAGCCGCGCCCGAAAATGACCGGCTCGCACATACGCCCCAAAGGCCATTCCTGCCACAATGATGTTTAGCGTCAGCGCGGTACTCGCCATCATATCGGTAGAAAGGGCGAAAAGCCCCATCGCCGCCAGATAGCCCGATGCACCGCCAAAACCAACGCTTGCATAGAAGAAAGCCACCACGAAGACGAGAACCACCAACGTCCAGGGCGGCAGCATTGCCGGATCCATCGTTTCGCCTCCGTCGCGCCGTATCCCAATTGCACACATCATACCACGATCCTGCTTGATAGACAGGGACACAGCTTTTTCGACGCAAGGAACACTCTTTGTTAAGATTGAGGCGATTAAGGAGATGAACAGTCACGACGGCCAACGAATCCGTGCATACGGGAAGCGCTTATTCATGACAGAACCATCGAGCTTGCTGCAACGCCTGTTGCGGGTGCCGCTTTTCTACAAAATACTCCTTGGCAACTCGCTGATCGTGACGATGGGCGCTGTGGCCGGCACCGTGGTCACCGTGTGGCACACACGCCGCTTCCCCAACGACATGCAATTCTGGCTGATCGCCATCTTTGCCGCTGTGGGGCTGATCATCAGCTTCCTGGTGAACAACTGGATCCTACGCGTGGCGCTGAAGCCGCTGGATCGGCTGCAAGAGGGCGTGGACGCTGTAGGCGAAGGCCGTCTCGACGTCCACGTGCGCAACGGCGGCCCCAGCGATGAGCGCTTCGACCGCCTCATCGATACCTTCAACCAGATGGTGGCGCAGCAACAGGCCGACGCCCGCCGCCTGCAGATGCTTTCGCACCGCATTTTACAGGCGCAAGAAGAAGAGCGACAGCGCGTCGCCCGCGAGCTGCACGACGAAGCGGCGCAGGCGCTCACGTCTTTATTGGTGCATCTGCGCCTGCTCGAACGCTCGTACACCCCCGAACAGGCGCAACAGCGTGTCCACGAGCTGCGCGAGTTGACGGCGCAGGCATTGGAGGAAGTGCGCCGCGTGGCCCTCGACCTGCGCCCAAAGATCCTCGACGACCTGGGCCTCATCGCCGCCCTGGCCTGGCGCGTAGACGAACTCAACGCCGACGGGCGCGCCAAGGCCACCCTGCGCGTCGAAGGCGTCACCGAGCGGCTGCCGCACACAGTGGAATTGGTCTTCTACCGGGTGGCGCAGGAGGCGCTCAACAACGCCGCCCGCCATGCCGATGCCGAAACCATCACCTTGACGTTGGCGCGGCGCGGCGAACTGCTCTCGATGGAAATCGTCGACGACGGCAAAGGCTTCGATCCGGCGCAAAAGCTCGGCGCCAGGTACGATGCCGACACGCACAGCACCGGTGGCCTGGGTTTGGCCGGGATCCGCGAACGTATGTCCATGATCGGCGGCGCCGGTGTGATAGAATCATCACCGGGCGCGGGGACGCGCATCGCCGTCAGCGTGTCGCCTTCGGCAATGCCCATCGCAGAAACCGACGCCGTCACCGAACAAGCTTAGTATGACATTGTGTACGAACGATGCGCCAAGCGGCCCCATTCCCAGTGAAATGAGCAAGGCATGAGCGATCCAATTCGTGTGATTCTGGTGGACGATCACCCTGTGGTGCGCCTGGGGCTTTCGGCGCTCATCGACAGCGAGCCAGGCATGGCGGTGGTGGGCCAGGGCAACAACGGCCTGGAAGGGCTGGCGTTGGTGGAATCGCTCAAACCCGATGTGGTGGTGATGGATATCTCGATGCCCGAAATGGACGGCCTGGAGGCGACGCGTCGCATTCGGGCGGGCAACCCCGGCGTGCATGTGCTGATCCTCACTGTCCACGCGCAGGAGCGCTACCTCTTCCCTGTGCTCAAGGCGGGCGCGGCCGGCTACGTCCTCAAGTCCACCGTCGACACCGAACTGCTCGACGCCATCCGCACTGTGGCCAAAGGTGGCGCCTTCCTCTATCCCGGCGCGGCGCGCATGCTGCTGGAAGACTACGTCCACCGCCTCGAATCCGGCGCGCCCAGCGAAGACTACGCCACCCTCAGCGACCGCGAACAAGAAGTGCTCAAACTCATCGCCCTCGGCCACACCGCCAACGAAGCCGCCGATCAACTGGCGCTCAGCCCCAAAACCGTAGAAACCTACCGCATGCGCATCATGCAAAAGCTCAAACTCGGCAACCGAGCGGATCTGGTGAAGTATGCGCTGGCGCGGGGGTTGTTGGATGAATACACATAGGGATTGGGGATTGATAGGGACTGGGGACTGGGGATAGGACATTCGTGAGTTGATGGGTAATGGGGGTGTTGGAGACTAGGAGACTAGGAGATTAGGCGATTAGGAGATTTCGGAGCGTCGACACGATCCCAGTCCCCAGTCCCTGATCCCCAGTCCCCAATCCCCCAAAAAAGGACAACCATGACCACACAACCAACAAGCCTCAAACGCCAACTGGGCCTGTGGGGCGCGGTGATGATGGGGCTGGGATCGATGGTAGGCACCGGTGTGTTTGTGAGCATCGGCATCGCCGCCGGGATCGCCGGGCTGGCTGTGATTGTGGCGACGGCGATTGGCGCGCTGGTGGCGGTATGCAATGGCTTAAGCAGCGCGCAATTGGCCGCCAATCACCCTGTGAGCGGGGGGACGTACGAATATGGCTACCGCTATTTGCGTCCGTGGCTCGGTTTTACGGCAGGGTGGATGTTTTTGCTCGCCAAGTCGGCTTCGGCGGCGACGGCGGCGCTGGGGTTTGCGGGGTATCTGCTCAACGCCTTTGGGGTGGCAGATCCGCTGTGGCGTATTGTGCTGGCACTGGCCGCGGTGATCGTCCTCACCGGCGTGGTGCTGGGGCATTCAACGATCCAACGTCACCAACATCGTCATCGTCTCGGTGACATTGGCGGCGCTGGCCTTTTTTGTGATGGGCGGCATTCCTACGGTGGTGGGCAATGGCGGCGCGCTCTTTGAACCGTTCTTTTTCGCCGAGACCGACGGCGGCGCTGTCGCACTCTTCCACGCCAGTGCGTTGATGTTCGTGGCCTACACCGGCTACGGACGCATCGCCACCCTGGGCGAGGAAGTGGCGTGACGCGGCGCATCATCCCCGCGCCATCATCGTCACAATGCTGGTGACGATGGTCCTCTACATTGGGGTGGCCACGGTGGGGATCGGCGCTGTCGGCGCGGAGGCGCTGAACCAGGCGGCGCTGGCCGTGGCCGCGCCACTGGAAGAGGCGGCCAACGCCTTCGGCATCCCCGGTGCAGCGCAGGTGCTGGCGGTGGGCGCGATGACGGCCATGCTGGGCGTGCTGCTGAACCTGATTTTGGGGCTGTCGCGTGTCCTCTTGGCCATGGGCCGTCGCAAGGACATGCCCGCCGCCACCGCCGCCATCAACGCCGCGGGGACAACGCCCACCGTCGCCGTGATCGTCATCGGCGTCCTCATTGCCGGGCTGACGCTCATCGGCAACGTCAAAACCACGTGGAGCTTCAGCGCCTTCACCGTGCTCATCTACTACGCCATCACCAACTTGTCCGCTCTGCAACTGAAAGAGGACGAACGCCTCTACCCGCGCTGGATCTCGTGGGCGGGGCTGATCGCCTGTCTTTTTCTGGCGTTCTGGGTGGAGACGCAGGTGTGGGTGCTGGGGTTGGGGCTGCTGGTGGCGGGATTGGTGTGGCACACGGTGGCGGTGCGGCTACGCCAATGAACCGCATCGACCGTCTTTTTGACGGAGAATCGATTCTGATGTTGCACGCACAGGCGGTGTAATTGACCACTCGGTATCGGAATGTCATTCTAAAGTGGATTGGATCGGCGCTGCTGGTGATTTTGGCTGCGCTGGCCATCCTGCCGTTGATCTGGCCGGTTTCGCCTGTGGACGGAACCGGCCCGGCGCGCCGCCGCTTTGGCGCAGAGTCGCTTTGTCACCTTGCCCTTTGCCGGCGCCGACGGCGTTGAGCTTCACTATTTTGCCGATGAAGCGGACGACGGCGATGAGACAGCCTTCGTGCTGCTCCACGGCTTCCTGTTGAACGCCAACTCGTGGAACGAAGTCTTCGATTTTCGACGCCCGTGGACGCGCCCTCGCCTACGATCAGCTTGGCTACGGCCTCAGCCAGAAGATGACCTACGGCGATTGGACCGGCGACAACCCCTACACCATCGACAGCGCCGTGACCATGCTCTTCGCGCTCATGGACGCCGAGGGCATCGACCGCGCGATCCTGGTGGGCAACTCCGCCGGTGGACCGTTGGCGATGGCCGCCGCCCTGGCCGCCCCGAGCGCGGACGGGCTGATCCTCGTCGATCCGCAGGTCTATGGATCGCAGGCGCTGCCGGGTCTGCTCCTCGATCTGCCCCAGGTGCGCCGTCTTGGCGTCCTTGTGGGGCGAGCGCTTGGTCGCAACCAGTGGCTGCTGCGCTCGTCCTACTTCGACGACAGCCGCATCACCCCCGAACGAATCGAACTTTCCGCCATCCACACCCGTGTCGACAACTGGGACGCTGCGATCTGGGCTGTCTTCAGCACACGCGCCGCCTACCCGGCACAGGCCGTTCCCCAGATTCCACTGCTCGACCTGCCCGTGCTTGTCCTCAACGGCGCGGAGGACAGCCTCGTCCCCGTCGAAGACAGCCGCCGCCTGGCCGAAGAACTGCCCAATGCCGAGCTGGCGGTGTTGCCGTCCTGTGGGCATTTGCCGCAGGAAGAGTGCCCACAGGCATTTGAAGCCGCCGTGGCGGAATGGCTGGGGAGATTAGGCGATTAAGGGATTTCAGAGCGTACACACGATCTGAAATCCCCTAATCTCTCAATCTACAAGACGAGGTCTCTCCATCCGATTCCCAGTCCCCGATCCCCAGTCCCCCGTTTCAGTCCGTTTTACAAACCGCTCTCGTCTCGGTTACACTGGGGCCACCACCCCGCGTGGCGTGTTTATTCTTCTCCAAGGAGTTCTCAATGACTCAGATCCGCGCGTTCGGCTCCATCGAAGACACGAAACAGACGCTGTCTAAACAGCAGTACATTGCCAGCGACGAGATCGCCACCACCGCGCATTTATCGCAGCAACTGGGCAAGCCGCTCCTGTGCGAAGGACCGGCCGGCGTGGGCAAAACCGAACTGGCCAAGGCCATCGCAAGCGCCACAGGCCGCGAGTTGATCCGGCTCCAGTGCTACGAAGGACTCGACGAAACCAAAGCGCTCTACGAGTGGGAGTACGCCAAACAACTGCTCTACACCCAACTCCTGCGCGACAAATTGCAAGAGACGCTCAAAGACGCAACCAACCTCACCGAGGCCGCCGACCGATTGGGCCAGGAAGAGGACGTCTTCTTCTCTATGCTTTCCTCTTGCAGCGCCCGCTGCTGCGCGCCATCCTCAGTGAAAAGCCCACCGTGCTGCTCGTAGACGAGATCGACCGCGCCGACGCCGAATTCGAGGCGTTCCTGCTCGAAGTGCTGAGCGACTTCCAGGTCTCCGTCCCCGAATCTGGGGACACTCGTCGCCGTCCATCGCCCGCTCGTGCTGCTCACCAGCAACAACACCCGTGAACTGAGCGAGGCGCTCAAACGCCGCTGCCTCTACCTCTTCATCGGCTACCCCAACATCGAACAGGAACTCGACGTGGTGCGCCTCAAAGTGCCCGAACTCTCGCCCAAGCTGGCGCGCCAGGCCGTGGAACTGGTGCAGCGTCTGCGCGACATGGATCTGCGCAAGTCACCGTCCATCAGTGAGACGCTGGACTGGGCGCGTTCCCTGGTGGCGCTCAACGCCAACAGCCTCGACAAGAAGACGCTGGACAACACGCTGAGCGTGCTGCTCAAACACGAGACCGATCTGCGCAAGGTCAAGCGTCAACTGGAGCGGGGTAGCACGCCCGATCCCGGCGAAGACGACGAATGGCCGCCACACGGATCACAGCGCTCGCGTTGGAACTGAGGAGGCTGACGGCTTATGGAAAACCGCATCATCAAATTCATTGCCGCTTTGCGTAGCGGCGGCGTGCGCGTGTCTCTGGCCGAAAGCGCCGACGCCTTCAAAGCTGTAGAAAATCTAGGCATCCAAGATAGAGAATCTTTCCGCCTCAGCCTGCGTGCCACCTGGTCAAAGAGGCGAAAGACCTTGGCACATTCGAGGAACTCTTTCCGCTCTTCTTCGACAGCGGCGATGCGCCACCCATGATGAACCTCACCGAAGACATGACGCCCGAAGAAGCCCAGATGTTGGCCGAAGCGCTGCGTCAATTCGGTGGGCGACTGCGTGAGATGCTCGAACGCCTGCTGCGCGGCGAGGAACTGAGCAAAGAAGAACTGGAAGCGCTAGGCCAGATGGTGGGCCTCAACCAGGCCGACAACATGCGCTACCGTGAATGGATGGCGCGACGTATGCAGCGCGCCCTCCAGTTCGACGAAGTGCGCGACGCCATGAAAGAGATCATGGAACTCATGGCGCAGATGGGCATGAACAAGCAACGCCTGGATCAGATGCGCCAGCTCATCCAGGCCAACATGCAGGGCATGCAGGATCAAATGCGCGACTTCGCCGGGCGCAAGATCGCCGAAAACATGGCCGAACGGGATCCGCAAGACGCCTTGGACAGCCTCATGGATCAGCCCTTCAACAGCCTGTCCGACGGTGACATGCAGACCATGCGCCAACAGGTGCGTCGGCTGGCCGCGCTGCTGCGCAGCCGTATTGCCTTGCGCCAGAAACGCGCCAAGAGTGGTCAACTCGACGCCAAGGCCACCATCCGCGCCAACTTGCGCCACGGCAGCGTCCCCTTCGACATCAAACACCGAGATCGCACCGTCAAGCCCAAGATCGTGGTGATCTGCGACATCAGCACGTCCATGCGCTACTGCTCCGAGCTGATGCTGGCGCTGCTCTACGAATTGCAGGATCAGGTGAGCAAGACCCACGCCTTCGCCTTCATCGATCACCTGGAGTACATCACGCCCGACTTCCAGGGCAACGACGCCAACACAGCTATCTCGCAAGTGTTGATCCGAATGCCGCCCGGCAGCTACAGCACCGACCTGGGCTACGCCTTTCAGAACTTCTCCGACGGCTACTTCGACACTGTAGACAGCCGCACCACGTTGATCATGGTGGGCGACGGGCGCAACAACTACAACGATCCCCGCATCGACATCTTCAAAGAGATGGCGCGCCGCAGCCGCCGCACCATCTGGCTCATCCCCGAATCGCCCATGCTCTGGGGATCGGGCGACAGCGATATGCTCGAATACGCGCCCGTTTGTGATACGATCCTCCAAGTGAGTACTATGGCAGAGTTAACCGCTGCCGTGGACAAAATGCTTGTGGAGAAGTAGAAGAGATTGAGAGATTAAGGATGCTTCCCGCATGAACAGAATGGTCTGGGTATTGCTGCTGGTTACCGCCGCACTCTTTGGCTCTGCCAGGGTGACTACAGCGGCGGAAGATCCCCAGCCGGTACAACAGGATCCAACGCCTGACCCCGTCCCCGCCGTGGTGCGCATCGACTTCGAGAATGAGGACGATCTCGCCGTCCTCACCGGCGCACTGGACATCTGGGAAGTGCATCGCGATCAGGGCTACGTTGTCGCCATGATCGTCCTCGATCAGTGGTCGTGGCTGCGGCTGCTGGGCTACACTGTCACCGTGGATGTGGCGCGCAGCGCCGAGTTGAACCGTCCTCTCAGCCGTGAGGACGGGCAGACAGCGGGCATTCCCGGCTATGCCTGCTACCGCACTGTCGAGGAGACCTACGCCACCCTCGCCGGCCTTGCCGCCACCCACCCCGAAATCGCCGAGTGGAAAGATATCGGCGATTCCTACGACAAGGCAACCCCCGGTGGCGCCGACGGCTACGATCTGCAAGCACTGGTGCTCACCAACCGCAACAACAACGTAGACAAAGGCAAACTCCTGGTGCTGGCGGCCGTCCATGCCCGCGAACTGGCCCCGGCGGAAGTGGCCACCCGCTTTGCCGAGGAACTGGCAACCGGCTACGGCGTCGACGCCGACATCACCTGGCTGCTCGACTACAACGAGATCCACATCATCGCCCAGGGCAACCCCGATGGGCGCAAGTTCGCCGAACAGGGCTACTCCTGGCGCAAGAACACCGACAGCCCAAGCGGCTGCTCTTTCCCCTACTACGGCGTCGATCTCAATCGCAATGTCAGCTTCTTGTGGGCGGGCTGCGCTACCGGCGGCTGCTCGTCGACCAGCCCCTGTTCGATCCTCTACCGCGGTGTGGCCCCCGCCTCCGAACCGGAGACACAGGCCCTCGAAGCCTACATGCAGAGCGTCTTCGCCGATCAGCGCGGCGATTCGCTCAACGACGCCGCTCCGGCAGACACCAACGGCGTCTTCATCTCACTGCACAGCTACGGCAACCTTGTCATCTACCCGTGGGATTGGACGGGGCAGGCCGCGCCCAATGTCGAAGACTTACGCCGCCTGGGGCGCAAATTCGGCTACTTCAACCGGTACAGCGTGTGTAACACCTCTAACTGCCTCTACGCCGTCGACGGCAGCCACACCGACTACGCCTACGGCATCTTCGGCGTAGGCAGCTACACTTTCGAGGTAGGGACAACCTTTTTCCAATCGTGCAGCTACTTCGACAGTTACATTGTGCAGCAGAATCTGGACGCGCTCTTCTACGCCGCCAAGGCCGCGCGTAGACCCTACCAACGCTCGGCTGGGCCGGATTCACGCGATCTCTCGCTCAGCACGTCGTCGGTGAACGCAGGAAACCCTGTCACGCTCACTGTCACCGCCGACGACAGCCGCTATTTCAGCAATGGCTACGGCAGCGAAGCAGTGCAGACGATTAGCGCCGTCCGCTACAGCGTGGGGCAGCCCGTGTGGGCAGGTGGCACGCCTGTTGAGATGACAGCGGTGGACGGTCTCTTCGGCAGCAGCGTGGAGAACGCGTCCGCCGTGATCGACACCAACGGTTGGCCTTCGGGGCGGCACACCATCTTTGTAGAAAGCCAGGACGCTGCGGGCAACTGGGGCGCGCTCAGCGCCATCTTCCTCGACGTGACCACGACGCGCTCGTTGGAAATGACGCAGCACCTGTCCACCGAGGGGATCATGGCCGGCCGCGCCGTCACACACACGTTGCAGATCACCAACACCGGCAACGCCGCCGACGCCTTCGTGCTCACGGTGGATGCGGCAACCTGGCCGGTGCAGGTGAGCGCGCAGACGCCTGTCCTCGCGCCCAATGCCGCGGTGACGCTGCCTGTGGTGGTCACCGTCCCGTCGACGGCTGCCCTGGGCGACGCCGATGTGGTGATCATCCGCATTGAATCCGCCGGGGATGCGGCAACCATGAACGTGGCGACGCTGCCCATGCTTGTCACCGAGCAGGCAACTTCGCTCAACCGTGACACTTCCACTCGGCAGTATCTGCCGCTGCTTCATTGAGCGCCCTGATCGGCTAAATAAAAAGACAGGCCATCCTCGTCGAGGATGGCCTGTCTTTTTGCCTATCGAGTCGGGTTTAGGATCAGTGGGCCACTGCCACCAACGAATTCAGCGCCTGCGCCGAGAAATCCTGCATACTTTGATGGCGACGCATCTTGGCCAGCAACCGTGCGGCGAATTCGCGGGAAGAAATCGGCAACAGCGCCCAGTCGTCGGCGCCGGCATCGGCGGCTTTACCGCCGCAGAGTCGTTGCCCATTCGCCGCCACCATCACAATCGGCATCTTGAAGGTGGTGCGCATAATTTTGCAGAGCAGGTAAGCGTCGAACATATCGGTGTCGGCGTTGATCATCAGGCCGCTGTAGGACGAATCCGCCAGCAACGTTGTCAACGCCGCCTGTTTCGACGTGACAGGAGAGATCGCGAACCCCATCTGCAACAACTGCGCAAACAGGTCCATCTCATCATCATGCCAGCCGATGGCCAGCAAACGGGGGCGGTTCTCTTGGTATGTCATGTGATTTCCTGCTCTCTCTATGATCTTGGCGGTTCAGGGATTCTGCCTAGCGGTAGATCGACTGTGTGAATTCAGTGAAACCGAGTTCGGCGGCGCGCAACACAGCGTGGGTGCGATTCTCGGCGTTGAGCTTTGTGATGATGTGCGAAACATGCACACTGGCCGTACTCGCCTGGATGCCCAACTGCGTCGCGATTTCATCGTTGGACTGCCCCATCGCCAGCAGTTTCAGCACTTCCAGTTCACGCGGCGTCAAGAGGACACGGTCGGCGTCACTACGCTTGAGTTTGGCGTTGACGTAGGGTGCAAGCGAGCTGAGCGTCAACCGACTGTTGAGGACACGGCGCCCGGCCCAGATCTGGCGCATGGACGAGAGAAGCTCTTCCATGCCCACATCCTTAGACAGGTAACCGTCGGCGTCGGAGAGCAGCACTTCGGCCAACAATTCCGGCGCTTCACGCTCTACCCAGAAGATGATGCGCACATTCGGCGCGCTGGTGCGCAACGTGCGCACGATGTCGGCAGGACGAGGCCAGCCACTGTCGAGCGAGGCCACGTCGACCAGCAAGATATCAGGGCGGCGATCCTGGCTCAACTCCAGCGCAACCTTCGGCGAAGAGAAAATGCCCATCAACTCCCATTCGCCATGCTGCCGGAAGGACGCCTCCAAACCGAAGCGCACGAAATCATTTGTCTCGACGATCATTACTTTGACGGTATTCTGCGTTGCCATGTTTTGTCTCCCTTGTTTTTACAAGTCTACGTTTGTACAAATCTGAATCCCGAACCAAGAACCGTGTGCGGCGTTTTGGGGGGCGCTGTCTTAGTTATGTCCATCTTACATGGCTATAGTTGCACAGAAGGGGGACTACCGTTAAAAGTAAGGGGGTTTAGCGTTGCATATGATTACAAATTAGCGCCAAACGTAAAATCAGATAAGAAGAAAGCTGTGTTTATTGGGTAATTCCTACTGAATCTGAGCCGCCAAATGTAAATTTGCGCCTGTATAGCGATATTCAGCATCGCTACACAGGCGCAAATTGCATGTATGTAAGGTTATGAGAAGAACCTATTAGAGTTGCGAGATTACTGCGTCAAATGCGGAAGTCGAGGCGCATGACATTAGGGCCGATCCCGATATCCATGTGGGTGGCCGGCAACTCGGCGTAGGCATAGGGGCTGTGGTGATGGGGAAGTGTATGCAGATCGACATCTTCACCGTTGCGTTGCACAGGACCGGTCCATGTGAAACGCAACAGATCCCCGCGGATCGTACGCCAGGTGACACCTGTTGCGTCCACCTCGGGCTTCTGCGCCAGGACACGTTGCTGGAACTGTGCAAAATCATCGTCGAGATGGGCGCTCCCCAGTTGACAGAGCCACGCGTTCTGTTGCCCTGGTGAGCGTAGTTCGCGGAAAGCATCAGGGCCGCGTTTCATGAAGCTGAATCCCTGCGCGGCCCAAATCGCGGCGTAGGCGTCGCCCACACGGGCAAACGCCCACCCCGCTTCAAAGACGTGTTCATCGAAGGCGTAGGTGGGGAAGTAGGCGTGTGTGAAGCCGAGTGCATCGTCTTCGGGCAGGTGGTAGAGCGCCGCCAGCGCATCCTGCCACTGGTACACACGCGGCAGCACACCGTTGCCGGCCCACCAGGCCCCGCTCCGGCTATCAGATTGGCTGAACGTGGTTGGGTGATTGGTGAAGATCAGCGCTTCCGGCCCAAGCGTGGCCTGCCAAACATGTTCACGTTGCCCCGGCTTGCCCGGCGAGTAGTCTTGAAACGACGACAGCAGGAAGTCGGTTGTCTTGTAGGCGGCGTGGATCACCTCGTCTTCGCCGCGGCGGCGACGCTCCGTTACCCACGCCGATTGGGGGCGATCCAGGGCGATGGCGCGGATGATTTCCGGCAGTTGATAGGCGCCACTCGCCAATCCCAGGCTGATCGCGGCGCTCAGGTCACCATCGTAGCTTCCCAGCCCCCACAAAAGACGGCTCACCGCGGCCTCCGGCGTAAAGCGTCCACTGCGCAGCCAGGCGCTTTCCACCACCCCGCGCGCCGGCGCGTAGACACCGCGGATGCTGTAGATCGCCACATCGTAAAGCAGCCGATCCAACAACACAGCAGCCAACTCGCGGATCAACGTATCCGTTGCCACTTCCACCAGATGGCTCAGCGCCAACACGAGGTGATCCAGGCGCGTGCGCACATCGGCAAAACCATTTTGTCCGCGCCCGGCCAGCCACGCAGCCAGGACATCATGGGGCGAACTGCCTGGATTGACCACACCCGGGATCGACGGCGGATAACGGCGTTGGGATCGTGTTCGTAGGCCAGCATCCATGCTGTGAGCAAGAGCAGTTGATCGCTCTCCACCGACAGATCGAGCACCGCGGGCGCCTGCGCAACAAAGACGCGCACAGCCTCGTTGAGCCTGTAACGTTCCGCCGCAGGCAGCGGAGATTCTGCACCAAGCCGCAAGATCACACCGGCCAACCCCACGGCGTCGGGCAGGCAATCGGCGTGAAGACGCTGCACACGCTGCGCCGCCTCGTGGAAAGTAGACAGGCGCACCTGTTCCCATTGCCCCAATGCAGCCCGTGCAATATCGGCGTAGAGGCTGCGCAGCGGGCGGCCTCTTGCACAGCGTCCGCCAACCGTTCGCCGGGATCGGCATGTTTTTTCTCTGCGCCGCGCACCACCCAAAATGGGTGCATGTGCCGCGCCCGCAGCCTTTGTTCGTAGAATTCACCTAGCGGCGGCGTCACCACGGCGCGCAGTTCCCCCGTGGGCAGTTGGATGGCGCGTGCGCCTGTCACCGGCGTTTGCCTGGTCAATTTTCCTGCGGTTTCCGAGAAGATCGCCCCCGTTGGTCGTTGAAAGCGCACGTTCACGGTGCTGGGGGTGTCGCTCTCCGCATCGAGGACAAGGTTGATCGGCTGCTCCTGCGTGTAAACCGCCCGTTCCAGGCGCGTCTGGGCGAACGTCTTCTCCAGGCGTTGGCGCAACTCGATGTCGTGCTGCACCGTGGGCAGGACGATGTCGAGATCAGTCGCTTCGTCGGCTGCTACACGTAGCCCCATTGCCAGTGCAACATGTCCGACGCCGCGCTGCTCCAACCGTGCCAGGATCGAGTTGATCCCTGGGCGTAGCGTCACCGTGCATGAAGCCTGACCGACACCGTCTGCAAGCACTCGCTCGCCGTTGCACCACAGATGTAGTGATCCCAGCACAGCGGCGTGCAACGTGACAATCTGAACAGTCGATGCTTCGATCTGCGCGAATGCCCAAACACGCCGAACACCATCCACGGGCAAGTACCCGCTCCAGTCGAGCTGATGATCGTCCTCGCAGCCGGCCGTGATCCAGAAGACGCCGCGCCCCTGCCAATCGACGCGATCCAGCTCGCGAGCAACGATGTTCGCATCTTCGGGCAGCGGGGCCAACTCAGACAAAGGCGAATCAGCCGGTCCATCGAAGGGACCAAGAACCAGCCAGTTGTGAACATAGCCGGCGACAAGCGGGTAACGCAACACAGGATCGCTCATGGCGGAGAATCGTTTCAGGAGTTGGTGAAGGGTGGATGGCCGATGCGCCTAGGATAATACGCCAGGTGGGAACGATCAACTTTGGGGATTGGGGATTGGGACTTGAGGACTAGGGATTGGGGATCGGGGACTGGGGACAGGATAGAGTATGTCGCCTGTGCATTGGGGCATTGGCTGGGTATGCAGACCTGGATTTGACACGCCGAATGGCCCAGTCCCCCTTCTTGACAGATCCCACATCCGTAGATATAATTTTGACATCGAAATATCTAACATCGAATAAAACTGGAGGCAAATCCATGCACCTGAACGGCATTCACCACGTCACCGCGGTTTCGGCGCAGATTGGCCGCAATCTGGATTTCTATACGCGTGTGCTCGGTTTGCGCCTGGTCAAGAAATCGGTGAACCAGGACGATACCTCGGCCTATCATCTTTTCTATGCCGACAAACTCGGCAGCCCCGGCACAGATATGACCTTCTTCGATTGGCCGCGGATCGGCCAGGAACGCCGCGGGACCGACAGCATCAGCGCCACTGTCTTCCGCGTGAATGGGGAGGACGCGCTGCGTTACTGGTCGATCCGCCTGCGCAAACACGGCGTAACGCCCAGCGAGATCGAGCAGTTCGACGGGCGCGCCCTGTTGCGCTTCGACGACCCCGAAGGCCAGCGATTGGCGCTGATGGACGACGGCGGCGCCGTCTTTGAGGGCGAAGTATGGGACGGCGCCGATGTGCCGGATGCGTATGCGTTGCGCGGTTTCTACGCCGCCATGCTGTCCACGCCGCACTTGCCCCACCTGGCGCCGATCCTCACGCAGTTGCTCAACTTCGAGGCGGTGGGCCGCCGCGCCTGGCCCGCCAAGGACAACACCGAGGTGACCGTCTACGCGCTCAACGGCGGCGGGCCGGGTCGCGAGGTGTGGGTGGCCGAGGAACCTGCCCTGCCGCCCGCCTATCCTGGCGCAGGCGGCGTGCATCACGTCGCCTTCCGCGTGGCCGATGTCGACGAGCAACGCGCCTGGCGTCAGCGGCTCACCAGCTTGGGGCTGCCGGTGTCGAACCTGATCGACCGCTACTATTTCAGCTCGATCTACTTCCGCGTCTCCAATGGCATTCTCTTCGAGATCGCCACAGACGGCCCCGGCTTCGCCACCGACGAGGATCCGGCCACCCTCGGCCAACGCCTGGCGCTGCCGCCCTTCCTCGAACCGCGGCGGGCGGAGATCGAGGCGGGGTTGAAGCCGATAGAGAGTAATGCGTAATGCGTGATGCGTAATTGGTACAGACACCATACTGTACCAATCACGCATCACGCACCCCACGCATCACGTCCTCAAACAACCGCTCACCCCGGTGCAACCGCCGCGCGATCCCATACGTCTGCCCCTGCGCGGGACGGTGGGGGCGTGGGCGGCCAGGTAGCGCCGCCGCTGTGAGGACGTAGATCCCCTCTTGTGTGACGCCCAATAGTTCTTGCTGGCGGAAGGCGGCTTCCACCGATTGGATGGTGTGGAAGTCGCGATCTTCGCGCAGTAGCAGACGCCCCAGTTCGGCGCATCGCCGTCACGTCGCCGCCGTGGAAGAGGAAATCGGCCACGGCATTGCCCGCCTGGTTCACCTGCTGCTGTTGATCGAGCAGATCACCCAACGGCGGCAACTGCGCCGCGGTCTGCCCATTTTGGCCCGGCGCAGGCAGACGCGCTGACGGAATGTTGAGGAAACGATCCAAGTAGACGCTCATGGCCGCATCGAAGACGCCCCGCAGCAGCAGTGGATATTCCCCCTCGGGCAGCGACAGATCGGCGAGGCGTTGCAGCCCGGCGTGGACGGCGTTGGCGAAGGTAAAGGTGTGCAGCGCCGTGTCCCAATCACCGAATTCGTTGCTGGTGTGGAAGCGGGCGATGCGCAGCGCGGCGGCGTAGCTCACAGTCTGGGCCAGCGCAACCGGCGTCGCCCCACTGCGCAACGCGGACAACAATGCCTCGCCGATGGCGTGTGGATCGTCACCGAGCAGCACATCGACGAAGGCAGCGTCGCGGGTCCACGTCGCAGCGGACGCGGCGCCTGCCGCCAATGCCGCCGGGATCTGTGCAAAGCAGCCGTGCAGAATGTCTACCAGATCGATGGGATGACGCCAGGCGTTGGATTCTTCCATGCGGTCGGCGTCGGCGTAGCTGGGGGCAAGGCTGGTGAGCACTTGCGCCGCATGTTCCCAACCGATGACGTCCAACGCCTCGAACGCTTTGTTGGTGAAATCCAGCGGATGGCCCACGTTGATGTAGCGATGATCGGTCACTGCGGCGAAGAGCATGTCGGCCATCTGGGCGGGCGTGGCGCCGGCGCAGATCGCGGTGACGATACACCGCTCCGCGCCTTCGTTGTCGCGCACTTCGATGAACTGGCGGAACCAGCGTTTCAGCGCAGGAATGTCGACGTCGTCGCCCGGCAGCGGTTGCACGAGGAAGCGCGGGGCATGGCCGGCGCTGTCGGCGGCAACGGCGGCGAGGCCGTGATAGAGCGCGCGGGCGCGGTCCTCGCGGTGCAGGCTGGGCAACAGGTTGCGCATCACCGTGAGGATGGTCAACCCCTGTCCCCAGCCCTGCATCCGATACCGTGTGCCGAACGCCACACCGGCCAGGAAAGGGCCAACCGTGTCGTCGGCGTCGTCCACCAGGGTGAGCACCGCCTTGGCGATGACCAGCGACAGGTTGCGCTCCAGCCCATCGTCGAGGCGCTGACGCTGGCGATCCAGCGCATCCTGGCGCGGGCGCAGATCCACGTAGACGTCGCCGTCGCGCACGGACACGGGATAGGCGGGGATGTCGTCGGCCCAGAGATCGAAGGCGCCGCCGGTACACAGATCGAAGCGGGCGTGGTGCCAATGACAGGTGAGGATGCCGTCGTGGACACTGCCCCGATCCAGCGGGAAGCCCATGTGCGGGCAGCGGTTGTCCACGGCGTAAACGTCGCCCTCGTGGACGAAGAGCGCCAGCACATGCCCATCGACGGTGGCGGTGTGGACGCCGAGTTTCGTCACTTCGGCCAGCGAGGCAGCGCGCGTCCACGCGGCAGACTGTGTCTGTGTCATTGTTGACTCCTTTCGGGGTGTCGGGATGCGGCGCAGAGAGGATGCGAGACCGCCGCAAAGTCTACGGGGAGTCTAGCAGGGGAAGGGTGGCGGGTCAACTGGGTTTGGGGAAGACAGTGCCTGCCGCGACACATACTGAACATTGCGGAAAGAAACGAGCAGGTTTCTGTGCAAAAATTGGGGCAGATCGTGCTTTGGGTTAGACAAGGAGGTCACCCATGTGGTTAGGTGTCTTGATTGGCTTCATCATCGGCGCTTACGCCGGCATCATCTTGATGGCGACTGTCAGCATGTCAAAGTCGCTGGATCAGAGTCTCGACTCAGAAATGGATGAGCCTCCCTACGTGTACTAGAAATCTTGCTTCCTTTGCCCTCCTTTGATCAAAGACGGCGCAGCCAGTTGGCTGCGCCGTCTCTGATCTACTGCGAATTGCGAGTTGCGAGAACGCTTGTTGCCTGCAAACTTGCATACCTGCAATCTGCATCCCTGCTTAGGCAACAACTCCTCCATCCACGCAATTCGCAATTTGCAATTTGCATCTCCTAGCTACCGCTGCACCGCCGGCAGATAGATGAAGCTGTTCCCCGCCTGCGGGTCGATGGTGATCAGCCCGTTGACGGTTGGGCTGGTGCTGTCGCTGAGGACGATGCTGCCGCTGTCGCCCACGGTGACGGTGAAGCTTTCCCCACTGAAGAGAATACCGCCATTCCAGTTGACATTGGACGAGACGTTTCGGGCGTTGACGTCGGTGTTGATGAACTTGACGACGCTGCCCGGTTTCACGGCGACGGAGGCAGGGCTGAAGCCGCTCTCGGTGATGGCAATCACGATGTCTGCCTCGCCGGTGACATTCGGCGTGAGTGAGAATACTTCGTTGACCAGATCCGTCACCGCCAGTGCGCTGCTGCGGAAGGACTGGTAGCCATCTTTGGTGATGGTGACGAAGTAGTCGCCGGCCGGGGCCGAGAACAGATAGCTGCCGTCGGCGGCGGTGGTCTGCGGGTTGCTCTGGCCGTAGTCGTCGCCGTTCCAAGCGCTGTAGATGCCGTCTTCGTTGTCGCCGTTGAAGAGGGTGACGGTCGCATCGGCCAGTGCTGCGCCGCTGACCACGTCTTTCACCTGGCCGGGGGTGGCGTTCTCCGCGCTACCTGCGTAGATGATCTCCTCGCCATTGGTGACAACCGTCAGGCTCAGATCCTGCACCGCGGAGAGGCTGCGGGCAGACGTGGCGCCGATGGTGACTTGTCCTTCGTAGCGACCGTCGTTGTCGTCGTCGGTTAGCTCAACCGACCCCACACCGGCGATCACCACGGTGATCTGCGGTTTGTCGGTGTTGGCGCAGACGTTGATAGAGACGGTGTAGGTGCCGTTGGGCAGGCGCACCTGCCACTGCTCGCGTCCCCAGCCCAGGGTGTTGGGGGTGAAGATGCGGCCATTCTCGGCCCGGAATGTTAGGCTCATAGGATCGATGCGCAGTTCCGTGTCCACGTTGAAGCGGACCTCTTGCAGCTTGGGCGACGATTTGTCGAGGCTGACGGAGCGTGCGGCAGTGCCACGACCGACGACGCCGCCACTGTACGAACCGCTGCCCAGGTTGGTCCACGTGGTGGCCCAGCGCCCGGTGGGGCCGACCTTGACGGTGGCGGTGAGCGGTCCGCGATAGTGGGTGATCACGGCGCTGGCGTTCACGTCTACGTGATCGTGGAGCGGGACCAGTTCCACCACCAACTCAGTGTCGGGGATGCCGGTGCCGACCATTTCCACGTTGGCGCTGCATGTTGTGCCGCTGTGAACCACGAAGGGCATCCACGGCGACTTGACGGCTACACGCTGCGTCGGCAATGCCACAGTAAGCGACTTGGTCATCTGGTCGTTGTCGGGGTTGACATCGCTTTCGCTGGTCACCTTGGCCATGAAGCCTTCGATGACCTCGTTGTTGACCAAGACAGAGGTAGGCACTTTCCCTTCGATCAAGAGTGCGCCACGTGTGTTGGCAGGGACGGTACCCAGGGTGACGGTGACCTGGTTGCTTTCGCGTTGGATTTGATCTGTCCCCAGTTGTTTACCAAACTCAACCAGGACCTCATCTCCGATCAACACGGCGTCGGGGAGCGTGGCGACGAGCGTCACGCCCGTTGCATCCTGGGTACCCAGATTGGCGTAGCCCACACGGAAGGTGACCTTGATCTCCTCGAAGTTGAGCGACATCGCCGCCGCGCTTGGCGTTGTCTCGAAGATGGGCTGCCAGCCGAGGCGAATATCTACACCCATGTCGGGGCCGTTCTGGTCGGCGCGGCGCAGGTAGTCTTCGGTTTCGCCGGTGCGGAACGGGGACGTGTAGCCGCGTCCGTCGCCGTGGGCGGTGCCGTCGGGCGTCACCAGCGTCTTGTTGGATTTCTGCTCGCTGAGCGTGAGGCGCACCCAGGCGGGCTCCTGCGCCTTGTCCGCCGGCCAGGGGACGCGCCCGGTGGTGACGGAGATGGTGTGCAGGCCCGCGCCCAGGGCAGCTGCGTTGATGGGTTCGTCGATGATGATGTGCTCGGGCGCCCATTCGCTGGCCTGATTTTCGCCGCCGACACAGTTCACAGAGTCGTCCCAACTGCCGTCGCGGTTGCTGTCGATCCAGCCGTTGAGGTAGCCGATGCCGTTGTTGTTGGCGGTGAGCCAGGCCACAGCCGCCGGGCTGATGAAGACACGCACCGGCACGGTGACAACCTGACAATCGTTGAGCGGCCAGGCGTTGGGCAGCGCGCCGTCGTCGAAGTTGTCCTGGTTGGCGGTGTTGGTGGGCGGCACGATGTTGCGTGGCGCCGGCGCCAGGTCGGCGTCGCGTTCCAGGTCCACGGCCGCGCCCAGATGGAACGGGCGAGGACGGGCGTGGGCCGGTCCTTCGGGGGCGCCGGTGGCCACGTCGAAGACGGTGGGGAAGGTGGCGGAAGTGCCGCCGTAGGTGGTCATGGCCGCCGCGAAGTGATTGGAGCTATCGGGCGCGTCGCCCAGATCCCACGGGCGCACTTTGAAGTTGTCGGTCTGCGTACCCACCAGATCGGGGACGAGATCGTCCAAGGGCAGGTCGGCCAGGTCTACGGGCAGCACGGCCCACTTCACACGGCTCTGAATTTCCAGATCCTGCGCCGGATCGTCGGGGATGTCGGCCACGAGGGAGCCGAGCAGGGCGGCGGTTTCGGCCAGGGTGTCCACGTTGGCGACTTCACCTGCTTCCAGGTTGAGGACGCCGGTGCGGCGGATCGTCTTGGTGGCGTTGGCATCGGCGGCGCCTGCGTTGACGCCGGAGATCTCCACCATGAAGCCCACGGTGGCCGGTTCGGCGGCGTTGTTGGTGAAGGTGGTGCGCACCGGAATCTTGCGGAAGTCCTGGATCTCGAAGTTGCCCAGGTCCATCGCGTCCACGGTTGCTGCGCTGGGTAGATCACTGGCGTCTTCGATCACGGTCTGCTGCACCGAGATCTGGGTGTAGTCGACGCCGGGGCAGAGCGCCTGGAAGCTGACAGTGTCGCTGATGGGTTCGCTATTTCGCGTACGCACCTGCGCCGTGTTGACGATTTCCTTGGTCAACTGGCTGGCCTGGCACAGCGGGTGAATGTGTACCGGGAACGAGATCTGAACTTCGGCGTTGGGCGCCAGCGTCCCCTGCCAGCGGATCAGCGTGTTGATGCGGTTCACCGGATCGCTCTGGTATTGCATCGTGGCGAAGAGCGGCGTCACGCCTGTTATCACTTCGGTGACCTCGATGGGGCCGACGACGTGCTGCGGGTATGCAAGCACATCACTGATCTCGGCGGCGATGGGCTGGGTGCCGCCATCGTGCTTGACGTTGATCTGGTAGGTGACGGTGCTGGCGTATTCCACCGGGTTGGTCTCCGAGATCACCGTCTTGCGGATCAGCAGTTCGCCCGGCTGTCCTTGCGGCTGGGGCATGTAGAAGTAGTCTTCGGTCTCGCCGAAGCTGAAACCGGCGGCGGGGCCGCGGCCATCGGCGCGGTTGATGGCGGGATCTTCCACTGCCATGCCTTCGCTGAGGGTAAAACGCAGCCAGTGCGAGTGTTCCGGCGCCAGGTTGTGGACGAGGATGGTGTTCACGGTGATGTCACGGTGACCACCCGCCGGGATGCCGGTCATGTCCACAGGGAAGTTCTGCACGATCCACTCGTTGCTGAGCGACTGCTGACCACTGTCGGCTTCACAGACGCCCACATCGGCCCAATCGCCGTCGCGGTTGCCGTCGAAGAAGACGTTGAGGTAGGCCGTGTCCAGCGTAGCCGAGAGCGCCTTGCTCACACGCACCGTCAGGGTGGTGCGGCGGCAGTTGTCGAAGGTGGTGTTGCGGTTGAGCCAGCCGTCGTCGGCGCGATCGCGGTTGGGGATCAGCGCGCCGCCGTTGGCTTGCAGGTTGTTGGGGCCGTCGGCGTCTGCGCCCCGGTCGGCTTCCACCTCAGCCGAGATGTAGTTGCCCAGGATCATCTCACCTGTTTCGTTGGTGTGCTTGGGGCCGATGGGATCGGGGCCGTCGAACACGGTGGGGAACTGGCCGGCCACCGGCGATGGGTTGGCATAGGCCGGGCTGGGCAGGTTGGGATGATTGGTGCTGTCCGGCGCGTCGCCTAGATCGGTGCGCGGGCGATCTTGCGGATCGGGCTGCACCTCGAAGCGGACGAGCAACTCAGGCGCGGGGCCGTCTTCTTTGCCGTGGAAGTCGACGCCAGCGTCCATTGTGTAGAGGACGAACCCGTGGTTGTTGGCGGGATTGGCGTGCCAGGCTTCAACCAGAGGCTTTACGTCCCAACTCACCCAACTCAAGTCGGCGACGTTTGCCGACGGGCCGCCGGTGGTCGTCATCGGCTGGGTGTCCCACGTGACAGATCCTTCGTCCCAGGCTTCGTCCACGCGGCCGAGGCTGACGCTGATCGGCGGTGCGCCGGCAAAACTGGCCGGTTTCATGCGCAGCCGCGCATCGAGGATCGTTGCGTCGGCTGGCAGCGCCGACAGATCGAACGCCACATAGCCGCGTGTGTTGCGCAGGACGCTGATCTGCCCAACCCCCAAATTTGCGGTTGGCGAACTTGCGCTCACATAGGCGTCCTGTTGCGATGGAATGGCGGTGTTGATGATGGTGGACGATGCGGCTTGAAGCTGCATCGCGCCCACCAGCGCCAGCATCGCCGCCACCAATCCCACCAGGATCAGCGACAATACGATTGGCTTGCGCAATCTACTACGTGCAAATGAACTCATCTTTTTCTCCTCTCACATGGAAACGGTTCACATAGAAACGGTGTAATGCAACGGTGTAATGCAACGGTGTCCGCGAGGACAACCCAAGTGTACGCGCTGTGAATTGGATCTACTGGTACGAACCGGCTCAAATCGGCTCATTTTCGGCTCAAGAGTAATGCGTAATGCGTAACCCAGAATCGCCGCGCGACAGGATGCCAATCACGAGAAAGCGCACTCTGACAATTACGCATTACGCACTACGCATCACTCACTCCCCATGATCATCGGCAAGTAATTCATCTCCATCTCCACCGGCTGTGTCCACATGATCTCGTTGGATTGAGCCACGAAGACACCGTCGGCGTCGCGGGCGACGATGTTGTAGCGGTAAGACTCGCCCGACAGCAGATCGGGCTGGATCAGCGTGGTCTGCGTGAGCGGGGCGGTGTTGAGCAGCACCCAGTCGAGATCGGCGGGGGTGCGGGCGAAGATCCAGTAGGCTTCGGCGGATTCGTCGTCGGTTTCGGTCCAGGCCAGGCGTACGCTTGCCGCGTCCTCCGCGGTGACGGTGAGGGTGAGCGCGTCGGTGTCCGCGGTGAAGACGCGGGCGGGCGGCGTGTAGTTGCACCACTGCCCCACTGTGGGCCGCGTCAGGTCGGTGTACCAACTCGCCAGGAAATCATCCCACTGCGTGTCGCGGGTGAGCGCCAGCGCTGTGGGGATGGTGAGCACCTGTGTGGGATCCACGGACCAGACCGCGGTGATGGGCGTTGTCTGCGTGTAGAGGCTGGCGCGCCAGGCCACACCCGGGGGCGAGTCACGGCGCAACGGCGCGAGGACAGTGAGCGCATCGTCGTAATCCCAGAACTGATCGGGCGCAATGTAGGGCCGACCGGTGCGGTACGAGCGTTGCACGCCTTCCACGAGCGACACGATGTTGTCCGCGGCGGCGTTGACGCCCGCGGGATCGCCGACGGGGAAGGCGGCGCGCAGGTTGATGGCAAAGCGACCAAAGCCGATCAACTCGTCGGGCGGGGCCAGGATGTAGCGTTGTGGTCCGCACTGCGTGGTGTCGGCGTGGCGACTGTTCTGCGCCGCGGTGAGGATGCGCGCCTGTTGCCCGCCGGCCAGCGCCTTCTGCAAGGCCACGCCCAGCGCGTCCAGCCCGGCGGCGAGGTTGCCGATGTCGGCCTGGCTTACCCAGAAGATGGCGTTGGGGTGGGTGTTGTCCAGGCTGGTTTCGTAGATGTGCAGCAGCGCGTTGGCGATTTCTTCGGTGGATTTGGCCGGCGCCATCTGGATCACGTAGCGGGCGTAGGGCGCGGCCAGCCAGGCGTAATTGGGCGACGCTACGAAGATCTGCGCCGCCTGCCGGATCTCGTAGAGCACGTCCAGATTGCCCTGGAAACACTGGTCGAAGAAGATCAGATCGAAGGGATCGGCGCCGTTGTTGGTGGCTTCGGCCAGGGCGCTGCCCAGTTCGGCGGTGCTCATGTAGGTGAGGCTGGTCACGTCGCCGGGTGTGTAGTCCTGACCTAGGGGCAGCGGTGGCGCTTAGGCGACGATGTCCGCTGAGCTGAGATCGAGCATGGGATCGGGCATGGGATCGGCCACCGCCTCGATCTCCGGCGCCGGACCCACGCCATGCCCAATGATCGAAACAAAGGTGCGCGCCGACGGGTAGAGCGTGCGCGCCGAGGAGAGAAACCAGGCCAGCACCGCGGGATCGGCGGTGTCTACTTCGTCGACGCCCCAGCGATCCACCACGGCAGTGGTACGCTGCACCTCACCGTTTTGGATCACGACGACATCGCTGTTGTTGTCGCCGCGCCTGTCCACGAGGACGACGGCGCGCACGTTGGGGTTCACCAGTGTGCCGCCGCGGATGCGGTCCACGATGTCGACGCTGTATTCCGACAGATCGTTGTCGAAGGCGGCGTAGACGATGAGCAGAATGTCGTCGTCCGCTTCGGTGACGGCCATACGCAGCACGGCTTCACTGCGCACCAGATCGGGGTTGGCGGCGTGGGCGGGCGTCACCGTGTGAATGCGGACGTAGTAAGTCTGCCCCGGTGTGAGGTTGTCGAGGACATAGCCGGTGGCGCTTTTGTCCGCGGTCTGGCCGTGGATCGTGTAGTCTTCGGTGATGCTGGTGGTGAAGCTCACCTGGTGGCCGCCGCCGTCCGCGGTGTAGGGGATCGGCTGCCACGAGAGCGAGATGCTATCGGTGGTGATGGCACTGATCTCGATACGCCGCGGCGCGAGGGTCTGTGTGTCGGCCCAATCCGGGTCGAGGTGATCAAGACACTGGCGGATGCGGGTGTTGACGGTCTCCAGCGCGTTGTAGGCCAGGTTCACCTCTTGCAGCGTGTTGCGCAGGGTGCAGATCCCGGGGGAAACGCGCCCGCGCAGGCGGTTGCCGTCAACGGCCAGGTGGGTGAGCGCCTTCAACTGGCCGATGGACGGCGGCAGCGCGCCGGTGAGGTGGTTGCGGCTCAACGCAAGACGCGTCACCCGCCCATCTTCGCAGGTGACGCCGTACCAATCGCAATAGGTGACGCCCGGCGTGGTGGTAAGCCAGTTGGTGCTGGTGAACCACTGATCACCCTGGGTGTCGGTGTAGAGGCTGACCAGCGCGTTGCAGTCGGCGAGGGCGTCGCCGGCCAGGCTGGTACAGGCGTCCGCGGTCTGGGCGACAGGCACCGCCGCCGGCGTGGCGCTTGTGGTCGTCGAGAGCATGAACAGCAGCGTCCACGCGGCGACGAGCGCGCCCAATACGCAGATGGCTACCTGAACGCGTCGAGGGATCATCGGAGCAGGCGTTGCCATAGGATTCTCCTTAGCTTCGATTTTTAAGATTATTTAGGCACAGGTGCGTCTATCGCTTATAATAAACATGTTTTTATGATTTTGCTCACAATTGAAGTAGTAAAATCGGCTCAAATCGGTTCAAGCCGCACATGCAAGAGAGCGAATTACAGTCACCCGAACTTAAAACTGGATTGCCCGCCGACGAAACCCACCAGGACAGCGTCGAGGCGACGTGGGCATCGGACCAGGTGACGCAGGCGTCTCTGGTACGCTGGGTCAACCTGGCCTTCAAACACTGTCACAGCATCCTCTCGCTGTCGCGGCTGTCGCTGGCCAATTCGCCGTTGATCGTGCCTGCGCTGGTCCTCGATCCGGTGTCGCCCACCGCCGACGAGCGCGGGCGCGCCGTGCGTCTGCTGCTGCGCTGGGCGGTGACGCAGCTTGCGCCCGGCCCGGTGCAATACCCCATCGACAGTGAGCGCCCGCTGGACGATCCTACGTGGCGCGATCCGTTGTGGTGGCGCTACAACATCTTGCGTCACCGCTACCTGGAGCCGCTCCACCCCGACGAGTTCATCGACGGCGGACGGTTCACCGAAACGCTGCTTGCGCTCACCGGCATCCCTTCGCCCGACACCTTTTTCCAGGAGCGTAACCGTGGCGTGCGCGAGGTGGCAGAGCGACTGTGGCAGCAGTTGGCCGACGGCGCGGGCAATCGCGCTTTGCAAGAGATGGCGCTGGACGACACCTATCGCCCACTGCGGGCGCACCCCACGGCGCAGGCGCTGCTGGGCATCGCATCCACGTTCGACGATGTCTTTCCGCGTCGGCTGTTGCTGTCTCTGGCCGCCGAAGAACGGCTGACCGACGCCGAAGCCGGTTTGGGCTATTTATCGACGCGGCGCTTCCTGCTCAGCGGCGACGAAGGCGCGTCGCTGTGGATCTCGCCGGTATTGCGCGCCTACGTCTACAGCCATCAACCGCGCCGCGAGCAGCAACGCCGTCATCGGCAGGTGGCGCGCGACTACGAGCAGCAGGGCGACGCGCTGTCGGCGGCGCAGCACCGTCAACTGGCGGGGGAGTGGCCGCGGGCGGCGGAGATCCTGCTGTCGGCGAGCGAGGCGCTGGTCAACGAGTTGCAGTTCGACGAACTGCGCGAGGCGTTGGGCCAGTTCCGCCGAGACGTTGTCCGCGGCCAGTGGCGTGAGATCCAGATCCTGCTGGCCGATCTGTGTGCGCGCCGGTCAACGCGAAGAGGCGCTGCTGGCGTGTCGCCGTGCGCTCAAAGACGCCGAAGATCCCGCCGAGCAGGCGCGTGTCTACCGGCGCATGGGCAAGCTCTACGAAATGCACAACCAGATGCACGCCCTGACCTACTACCAGCAGGCGGCGGAGCGCTTCACCGCCAGCGAACCCGAGTTCGTGCAGATGCTCAAAGATCGCGTCTGGCTCTACATCATGCGCAAGGAATGGGACAAAGCCGAACGCGATCTGAACCTGGCGCTGGAGCAGGCCCCAGCGGACGCCGTAGAGGATCGCGCCGACATCTACGATGCACTGGCAAGCCTGCACCGTCACCAGCAACGCTACGACGTGGCGCTGACACAGGCGCAGCGGGCGCTCTCTTTGCGGCGAGGAAAGCGGCGATCTGCTGCGCATCGCCAAAGGATTGCGGCAACCTGGGTCTGCTCTACCAGGCCATGCAAGATCATGTCCACGCCATCGCCGCCCACCAGGAAGCCATGACCGTCTACCAACGGCTGGGCAACCAGGAATTGACGGCCAGCGCGCTGCTCAACATCGGCATGGCCTTTCACCTGGATGGGCGCTTGCAAGACGCCGTGCAGCACTACCAGCAATGTCTGACATTGTGCCAGGAGATCGGCTATCCGCTGGTGGAAGTGAAGGCACGCTCGAACCTGGCCGAAGTCTTCGCCGAACTGGGGCAGACGGTCACGGCGCGGCGACACTGGCAGGCCGGGTACGCCCTTGGCCTCCAAGCCGGTTTCGAGGACCAGACGAGCTACTTCGTGCAACTCAGCCGGCGCTTCGACGGGTTGGCCGAGTTGACCGAGCCGCCCGCAGATACAAGAGGACACGCCGACGCCCCTGCCTGCCTCGCTTTCGGCTGAAAGCCAGGCGGCGTTGCTGCTGGCCGAACGCCAGGGCCAGGTGACCCCACGCACGTTGATGGACGAAACCGGCGTCAGCAAAGCCACGGCCACGCGCCGCCTAGCCGAACTGGCCGATAGTGGATTCCTGGCGCGGGCCAGGGCCGTGGCACGTACTACGTCCTCAGCGAACGCCGACTGCCCACACCGTCCTCGGCGGCGGACGAATCATCCACAAAGAACAACGTCGCGCCGCAACTCGTGGACGAACTGCCCTTCTTGCGTCAGACCTACGCCGTGGCCGATGTCCGCGTGGTGGAATCGCCTGCCCCGGTGACGATCCACGCAGTTTCGCCAGGAGCCGACCTTCCGCCAGTTCATCGACATGCAGCAACACTTGTCCGCCGCGCTTAACCGTCCTGTTCACCTGGACGCGACCGTCGCTTAGGATATCTCAGAATTTTAATGATCCACAAAGGCACACGAAGCACCACGAAGAGGGGGAGAGAGGGCATCGGCGTTAAGATAAGCGCCATACGAGCAAGTGCCGGGGACTTTTCGTCGCAGCGAGACGGGGTCATCACTCCTGGCGACTCGTCCAACGTGAAGTCCCCGGCACTTTCGTTCGACCTTAACTTAACGCCGATGGGAAGAGAGGAACACGGATTTCAGGACTATCAGGACAGCAGAGCGGAAAGCTTCGTCTGTTCTTTTCTGCCTTCGTGTTTCTTCGTGTGCCTCCGTGGATCATTTTTTTCTCTGGTTTCTCCTTAACTGCACCACGCCCACGTCAAGGAACGATGTATGACAAGCTCGATCCGCATTCTGCTCATCGAGGACGATCCGGCTGATCGCATCCAGCTCGAAGAAGTGCTCGATCAGGCGCTATCGTCGTCGCCAACGCGCCGCAGTGCTCGGTGGCATGGGCGCAGTCGCTGGCTGAGGGCATCGAGTTGTCCACACAGCGCGCCTGCGATGTGATCATCGCCGAATCTCAACCTGGGCGACACGCAGGGAATCCAAACCATCGAACAGTTGACGGCGGCAGTGGACAGCGCGTTTCCATCGTGCTGCTCACCGGCTTCATCGACGAAGAGCTGACGTTCAACGTGGCGCTGCACGGCATCCAAGATTACCTGGTGAAGGGCGAATTCGACGGCGCTGCTGCTGCGCACGTTGCGCTTTGCCATCGACCGTTACCGGCTGGAGCGCCGTCAACGCCATGTCGCGTATCGAACTGGTGAGCCAGCAGCCCGACGAACTGCAACCCCTGCTGGATTACGTGGTCGACGCTGTGGTAGAACTGCTGCCCACGTCTGCCTTGGCTGTTGCGATTGTATTCCACGATGCCGCGCGGTGAACTCGTCCTCGGTGCGGCCACTTAGCCATTGTCTCCACGCCAACGACGATGTGCTCAAGCCCACCTGTCACCGCATTGTGGCCACCGGCGAAACCGAGACCGTTGGCAACGTTTCAAACCATGCGCTGACCGAGGTACGCGCCCTGGCGGCGCACGCGATCCACGCCTACATCGGCGTGCCGATTCTGGCAGGAACAGCGTTGCCTCGGCGTCTTGTCTCGCTTTCGAGTCGTCCTTGCGCATCTACACACAGAATGATGTCGACTTCATGCAGACGCTGTCCAACCGTGTGGCGCTGGCCATCAGCCGTGTGGAATTGTACGAGCAAATGCGAAACCAAACGCGTGATCTTTCGGTGCGCAACACGGAGTTGGACGCATTCTCGTACACGGTGGCGCACGATCTACGCAATCTGCTCGCTTCGGTCATCGGTTATGCAGAGTTGCTGGCGGATGATTTCGACATTGTGACGCCTGCCGATCGGGCGCGCTACATCGACACGATCATCAGCCACGGCTACAAGATGAAGCAGGTGATCGACAGCCTGCTGATGCTGGCGCGGCTGCGCACGATGGATATGGAGATGGACGTGGTGGACATGCAGAGCGTGGTGAAAGAAGTGACCCACCGCCTGCAAGATCACTTCGTCGAGACGAAAGCGAATATCCACATCCTGGGCGATTGGCTTAAGGGCGATTGGCCACGCCGGTTGGCTGGAGGAAGTGTGGGTGAATTACGTAACCAACGCGCTTCATGGGGAGCACCACCGCGGTGGTGCTGGGGGCGACGGTGCAGGGGCAAAGCGTGCGTTTCTGGGTGTGCGACAATGGATCCGGCATCACCCCGGCGGATCAGGCGCGCCTGTTCGAGCCGTTCGTGCGCCTACAGCCCACCCGCGCCGACGGTCATGGCCTGGGGCTTTCGATTGTGCGGCGCATTGTGGAACGCTGCAACGGCAACGTCGGTGTGGAAAGTACACCCGGCGAGGGCAGCACGTTCTGGTTTGAGTTGCCTGCCTATGCAGCAGGGGCGTCCTCAGAATCGGTGGCAAAGCCAATCGCCATGAAGGCAAGGATGTAGCCCAGGTAGTTTTCGTTGAGGAAGCGGCTGCCGTAGAAGAAGATAGCCAACAGGATGGCGTAGTGCCAGGCAGCGGCGCTCAGCGTATTGTCCTTTTGCTGGCGGTGTAGGAACCAGAGCAGCACCGGCAGCGTCAAAGTCACCTGGACGATCCAGAACGGCCATTGGCCGAAGCGATCCGTCACCAGCCCCAGCGCCAGGATGAAGTTACTGGCGCCCCACCCCCAAATCTGGTAGCCGGTCTCTCCCTGTCCACTGCTCCAGCGCCACACGTCATCGTAGAGGGCAGCGGCGTCCCATACCAGGTAAGGCCCAACCAGCAACCCGAAGACAGCCAGCGCTTTACCACACGCGGCGCAGCACCACCGGCACGCCCCGCAAGATCCCCAACCAGCCCGCTGCGGCAAAACTATCGTCTTTCGCCAACAAAAGCAACGCGAGAACGGCGCCAGGAACCAGGCGGTGGGCTTGCTGGCACAGGCCAGCCCGTAGCAGATCGTCGACGCCCACAGCCAGCTTTGCCCGTCCGCGGGGCTGGGGCACTTTGCGCCAGCGTTGCCACGCCAACAGGCTGAAGACGATCCACGCCAACACGAAAGAATCGTTCTGCCCGAAGATCACATCCAACCCCATGATCGGATTCAACCCCAGCAGCATCACCAGCCCTAACTGCGTTCGTTGATCACGCGCCAGCCGCGCCGCCAGGATCAACATGATCGCCCACAGCAACAGGTAGACGATGCGCTGATCGTAGCCGCCCAACGCCTGCCCGACGAGGGCGAACGGTGCGCTGAAAACGAACGTCCACGGCAGGTAGGGGTAGTGGTAGAGCGCAGTGCGGTACTCGTCGAAGCCCCACTCGGCCATCGGCGTCTCGGTGTAATCTTCTACGTAGGGGTTGCGCCCACTGAGGAAGAAGTCGATGGTGGCTTCGGTCTGGATCACGCCGCCGTCGTGGGTGTAGCTGGCCGGTCCACTCTGCGCGCGCAACAGGATCAACCGCGCCAGGGCAGCACGATGGTCGTGGAGAGGATGGCGACCAGAAATGTCCACTCTGGCAGCGGTGCGCAGTCGGCCGGGGCGGGCGAGATCAACGAGCAGATAGGCCAGCGTACAGGCCAGGGTCAACGCGATGAGGAGCAGCGCCAACGGCTCCGCTGGCCAGGGGCCGCGCTCGCCCATCGCCGCCCAGCCCTCCGCCGAGAGCAGCCGCCCCAACAGCGGATGGCGCATCGCGCCCTGGCGGGCCAGGGGAATCGCCAGCGGTTCGGCCAGGCTGCCGATACGCAACTGCGCAAAGACGAGCACCGCCAGCAGCAGGGCATCCCATCCAGGGCGACGCGATCCTGGCTGTTGCGCATGTGGCCGGGCGAGCATCAACGCACCTCGGCATGGTATTGATCACATTGATGGCTGTGGCGATGAATACCTGATCGCCACCCAACGCTGGCTGGGCCACGACACTGGATGTGCCGCAGTGCCTGCCCACAGTAGCCCGCCATCGGTGCTACCATAGACGGTGAGCGTACCCGACATTGTCACAAATATAACCTGACCATCGCCCACAATCGGCCCCCCTGCTACCGGCGCCACCAGTTGAATGTCCCAGGCTCGTTGGCCGTTGTTGCGGTGATGGCGTTGGCGCTCTGCCCACCCACAGTGTACAAGCGCAGCCGATCCACCGCCATCATCTCGATCTGCCGCCCTGTGACATGGAACCAAAGCTGCTCACCGGTGGCCGCATCGAAAGCGTGGACCACACCGCTGTTGTCTGCGACATAGACTTCTGCCAGCCGTTGCACGCCTGGGTAGATATAGACAGGCGGCGCAGAGACGCCGCTAAACAGATCTTCTCTCGACTGCCAAACGACTTGGCCGCCGTTATAGATATCCATCGCAGTAAGCCGCTGGTTCGCCACAAAGAGCAGATCATCGCCCACCACAGGATACTGAAGTGTACTGCCGGCTGTCTCCTGTTGCCAGACCAGGGCGCCGTCGTTACGATTGAGCGCGTAGATGCGGTTGTTCTGGCCGGTGGCGAAGACCAGATCGCCGGTCACATTGAGCGCGCTTCGGGGGGGCGTCGACAGAGACGTAGACCACACCTGCACCGCGCTGTTTCCCTGTTCGCGCAGGGCGACCACACGACCGGTTGTATCGACCACATAGATGTCCAAATAGCCGTTGGCCACCTGCGCCGCAGGACTCATCGTGACCAACTGTTTCAGATCGTAACGCCAGCGTTGATTGCTGGCCTGCCTGTCGAAACCGTAGATGTGACCGTCTTCGTTGGCGATGATAACGCTCTGCGAAACAACAATGGGGGGGGATGAAAATGCCCGCGGCAACGGTGAACTATCCCACTGACGCGACCAATTGGGGGCGATGGCTCGCTGCACATTGGACTGACCGGCCTGATCGTGGCGGAAGAGTGGATAATCGGCCTCAGGAATCGGCGTCTGTCCGGGGACAGGCGTCTGCGGTGTCGCAGATGGCTGTTGTTCCACCAACAGGCGAACATCGTTGGGATCGGCGTCGGTGGGTTCGTTGGGCGGAATCTGGTTGTCGCGGATGTCGAGGAAAAGTCGCCGCACCCAGCCCGACACGTTCTCTTCACAACACAGGTAGATCCATTCTCCGGTGGCGTTGCGACCTTGTAGCACCACGCGTTGATTGACGGGGATCTGGGTGGTATTGGTGTAGCGCGTACTCGGCCCGGCGTAGATGGGGGCCTGCTGCAACGTATACGCCTGAAGCGAAACAATCGGCTGCGGCGTGACGGTTGGCGTCGGCGTAGGAAACGGCGTCTCGGTGGGGGTTTCGGTGACGACCGGGGTGGCGGTTTCGGTGGGCAGTTCTTCAGTTGGCTGCGCTGTGTCCACAGGCGGCGGCGTTGCTTCGCCTGCGTCCGGCGAGGTGGGGGTTGGCGCAGGTGTTGTGGCGCCTGGCAGCACAATTGGGCCGGGAATGTTGACAATTATGGTCTGCGCGGGCGTCGGCGACGGATCGCCGATGCTGGAAAGTGTGGCCGAAGCAGTCGGTGTCCACGTTGGCGTGTCCGACGGAATGGGCGTTGGCGTGTCGATGCCTGCCATCGCCAACGAATACGCCCGCTGCGTGGCCAGTTCTGCGATGTTCCTGGTGGCGCGGAAGTCGGCGGTGGGCGTCTCGGTGGCGGCGCGACGTGTGGATGTCACCGTAGGCGTGGGCCCAAAGGCGATGCCGTTTTGCACCACCCAGCGAGCGCCGGCCACCAACGCCAGCACAAATACGATCAACAACAGAATGCCCCAAGCAGAATTTCTACTACGTCGGGTGCGTCGACGCGCGGCGGCAGGCGGGTGATTGTCCATGTGATCATTCTATCAACAAGCCATGAAACCTTCAAAACTCTTGGTTTTTTCAAGAGCGGTGGGTATAATTGAGAAAGGGGACTCCCGAAAGCGGCGTCGGCGGTGGGGCGGGTAAGTACGGTTACCGACTTGTCATTGGCATGTCGTCTAGTGTGACCGGACAGAGTCAACTTTTCTGGCAGCGCCTTTTTTAGCGAGGACGTCCCCATGCAACGCAACGAATCCGTATCCGCATTCGGCGCAACCACAGCGAATGCTCATCACGCAGTCAGAGTGGCAATCTATATCACCAGGTATTGTCGTATTTGTGAATACGCCCACGAGGTTGCCGAGGCCATCCGGCAGGAGTTCCCCGAGGTAGACCTGGACGTGATCGACATTGCAGCGTCGCAACAACCCATACCGGACATCGTCTTTGCGACACCGACCTATCTTTTGAATGGAAAGGTCTGGTCCTTGGGCAATCCATCGCTGGAAGAGATGCGTCAGCGCTTGTCACAGGAACTGGACACAACCACCATTCGCTGATCCAGCAAATCAGGACGGACAAAGTCTTATGGAAACGACAACCAGCACCCCGCAGCCTGCCGAAAAGATGAAGTATCTGTCGGAGTTGACGGTCTTCCAGGATCTCACGGCGCGTGAAATGGAGGATCTGAATCGCATCACCACCATGAGCACCGTGAGCAAGGGGCGCGTCTTCTACCGCCCCGAAGAACCGGGCGAAGTTCTGTTTATCTTGAAAGAGGGTAGGGTTCAGCTCTATCGCATCAGCCCCGAAGGCAAAAAACTGGTGATCACCACCTTGGGGGCGCATACGCTCTTCGGTGAGATGGCGTTGCTCGGCACCAAGATGCACAACACCTTCGCCGAAGCCGTGGAAGATTGCCTGATCTGCGTGATGAGCCGCAACGATCTCGAACGGCTGATCCTCAGCAAGCCGCAGGTGGCGTTGCGCCTGCTTGAGATCACTGGCAAACGGCTGCGCGAAGCCGAAGAACGCCTGGAAAGCATGGCGTTCAAAGGCATTCCGGCGCGGCTGGCCAGCCTGCTGCTGCGCCTGGCCGATGAACAGGGCAGCGACGAAGTCCGCGGCCTCACCCACCAGGATCTGGCGGAAAGCGTGGGCACCTATCGAGAGACGGCCACACAGGTCCTCAACGATCTGAAGACACAAGGCCTGATCGATATCGGACGCAAGCGTATTTCGATCCTTGAACGCGAGGAACTCCAGGAGATTGCAGAAAGCTAGGTTACGCGCTCTGTTCATACAAATTACCCAAAAGTTGAAAGGGAAGTTGACAGACACTGGAGCGCGCATTACAATGTGAACGGTTTTACAAACGGCGCCGCTTGCCAATCCAACGCACTAGGTTTAGCATTGTGCGAACAGTGGTGAGCGAACTGCTTATGAATCTTCAAACAGTGTTGTTCACATAACTTTTCTGGCTCAGACTCAACCGTTCTCTTAGGAGGCTACTGTATGACCCATGTGATTTTCGATCTGTGCATCCGCGACGGCGCCTGCACCGAAGTTTGCCCGGTTGAATGCATTATCCCCGGCCAGCCCGAAGACGAATGGCCCTGGTACTACATCGATCCGGACACTTGCATCGATTGTGGCGCCTGCGTGCCTGAATGTCCCGTGGATGCCATTCTGCCCGAAGAAGACCTGCCCGAAGAGTATGCCTACTGCACCGAATTGAACGCCATGTACTTCACCGAAGGTCCAGGCTACGCAGCACTCGAAATGGGCTGATCCCAGCGTTCCCTGTTTCACTCGATAGAATGGAACCCCTGCACCTTGCAGGGGTTTTTCTTTTCGAGAATTTGTCATTTTTGCCGAGATGCGTACCCTAAGAGTTGATATACGAACACACCAACCACATGGGTACAACAACAAGGAATCTACGCATGAGCGACACAAAAGCGAAAGCACCCGACTGGCGCGGCGTTGAACGCGCCCTCGTGATCATGGCCCACCCCGACGATCCCGACTTTTCGTGCGCCGGCACCGCTATGCAGATGGCACGCCACGGCATCGAAGTCACCTACATGATCCTCACCAACGGCGACAAGGGCAACCACAACCCGCTGGTGACGCGCAACCAGCTCATCCTCATGCGCAAGGAAGAGCAACGCGCCGCCGCCGCGCTGTGTGGCGTCAAGCAAGTGATCTTCATGGACGAAGAAGACGGCTTCCTGCGCCCCACCTTCGAGCTGCGCAAACGCGTCACCGCGAGATTCGGCGCATTCGCCCGCAACTGATCATCTGCCCCAGCCCCGAACGCTACCTGGTGGGCGACGGCTACATCAACCACCCCGATCACCGCAACGCCGGTCTGGTGGCGCTGGAGGCCCTCTTCCCCGCCGCCGACAACCCCATGTTCTACCCCGACATGGCCAACGAAGGCTACCTGCCCCACAAGATCAGCCAACTCTACGTCACCGGCTACGACGATCCCAGCGTCGAGGTCGACGTCACCGACGACGTGGACACCAAGATCCAGGCGATCCTCTCGCACAAGAGCCAGTTCGACAAGCCCGAAGAGATCGAAAAGTGGATGCGCGAACGCTGGGGCGACGAGCAAGAAGACGGCACGCGCCGCTACTTCGAACGGTTCAAGGCGATGCGTTTTGATCGAAGAGGGGATGAGGAAGAAGAAGGTGAATAGTGATTAGTGATTGGTGATTGGGAAGATGGTGGGATGATCCATGCTTTCCCAATCACCAATTCCCAATCACCAATCACCAATCACACTTCTTTCCTCTGACTCCACACATGCTCCGGCGCGTACCCAAACGCCTTGCGCGCTTTTTCCGTGCTCAAGGGTGAAGCGTAGCCAGGAATCGGAGAGCGAAGTTCTGTCTTGTCGCCGAAGAAGCGACGGATCAGGGCTTCGCTCTTTTCGTTGAGGACAACCTCGGCGCCGGTGATGTTGTACGGCCCGGAAGCAACCTCAGCCACTTCAATCGCCTGCCGACAGGCTTTCGCCGCATCACGCGCATCGGTGCGCGTCCACAGCAGCCAACTGCCCCACGCCGGATCCCGCGCCATCTGCTCGATCTCCGGCGCCAACCGCGGCACAGGACGCACCCCCATGAAGCGGAACGATAGGATCGTCAGCCCAAAATTGTGTACGAAGTAGTCCGCAGCCTGTTCGCCCGCCATTTTCGACAGGCGTAGCTGTTCACCGGGCGCAGCGGATGGTCCTCGTCCACCGGCGCGTAGACGGGCGGCGCGCCGGCAAATCCGTACACCTGCGCGCTGGACGCCGACACGATGCGCTTGATCCCCATGTCGGCGCACGCCTGGAAGAGGTTGTACGTCCCCCGCACATTGTCGCCGTAGGTGCGCGGATCGGGGACCTTGCCCGCGTCGGCCCACGCGCCAAGATGCACCACCGCATCGGCCTCGGCCCGCGCCAGCGCGTTGTAGACATCGCCCGCCTCGGTCAGATCCACCTGCAAAAAGCGCGCCGGCTGCGCATCCTGCGGCGTCTGCACATCCACGCCCAGCACCGTATGCCCGGCCTTCACCAGATCATCCACCACATAGCGGCCAATCCCGCCGCTGCTGCCCGTCACCAGTACGTTCATCGATCCATCCTTTCTCGAATGAGGATAGAACGCGGATTGAGCGGATCAGAACGGATTCAATCAAGAAAAATCCGCTTTGATCCGCTCAATCCGCCCAATCCGCGTTCTATCTTGAATCTGACCCTATCCAACCCCGGCGATCATAACGTTGTCCACGCGGATCGTGGGCGATCCAATCGCGCCGCCCATCGGCATGAAGACGAGGTCGTCGGCCACGGCCTTGACGTTGTGCAGCCAATCTTGCAGCGAAATGGCAATGGTGACGTTGTTCACCGGATGCACGATCTTGCCGTCTTCGATCCAGTAGCCCACCGCGGAGACCGAGTAGTCGCCGTTGATGGGGTTGATGCTGTGCGTGTTCATTACGCTTTCTACGTAGAGGCCCCGTTCCACACCGGCGATGACGTCTTCTGCCGTCTGCGGGCCGGGCTGGAAGTAGAAATTGCTGGCGCTCACCGAAGGCAGACCGGTGTGACCGGCGCGACCGGCGTTGCCCGTGCTGCTGTTCGTCCCCTCGCGGGTGGCGGTGTAGGTGTCATGGAGGACGGCTTGGAGCACGCCTTCGTCGATCAACCGCGTGGCCCCGGTGGGGACGCCCTCATCGTCGAAAGGACGCGTCCCCAGCCCGCCGGGCAGTCGCCCGTTGTCGAGCAGCGTCACCATGTCGGAGGCGACGGTCTCGCCCATCTTGCCGTGCAGGAAGGACCGGCTGCGCTGCATCGATTGGGCGCTGAGCGCGCTGGAGAGCACGCCCACCACGCTGTGCGCGGCGTATGGCGAGTAGACCACCGTGGCGCGCTGCGTGGGGACCGGTTTGCCGCCCAACAGGCTGATGGCCTTCTTGCCCGCCTCTCGCCCCACGGCATCGGGATCGAAGTCCTTCAGCCACGAAGAGACGCCCACATGGAAGGCCACGGCGCGGTCTTCGCCGTCCTGGGCCATGGCCATCAGGTAGCCGCCGATGAAGCTTTTTTTGTAGCTGCCCGACACGCCACGCGTGTTGGCAATCGCGACTTCACCGCTTTGCGACAAAAGCGTGCAGAAATTGGTCACCACCACCCGCGGATCGTAGTCGAGCGCGGCCTGTTCCAGGCGTTTCGCCATGTCGACTTTGTCTTCGGCGCTCAGGGATTCGATGGACGGATCGTAGATCGCCAGATCTTCGTCGGAGATCGTGGCCGGATCGGGCAGGCGGCGGAATTCGTCGCCGTCGGCCACACCGGCCAGGGCGATGGCGTCTTCGAGCAGACGATCCACGCTCTTGTCGCTGAAGTCAGACGAGTAGGCGTAGCCCACCTTGCCATCGACGATTACACGCACGCCGATGCCCTTGCTCCCCGCCTGCGACAATTTTTCCACATTGCCCCGCGACACCCGAATCTCGGACTCCTGCCCCACATTCAAGTACGCTTCCGCCTCTACACCGTCGGCCTTCGCCCGGGCGATAACTTTGTTTACCAGGTCAAGATAGTTGATTAGGTTCCTCATTTCTTCACTCCGTCCCACCCACAGTGAGTTTCGGCACCCGCACCGTCGGCTGCCCCACGCTGACTTTGGCCGATTGGGTTTTGCCGCAATGTCCCAGGCCGGGATCCAGGGCCAGATCGTTGCCGATCATGTCGATGGCGCGCAGGGTTTCGGGGCCGTTGCCCACGAGGGTAGCGCCGCGCACCGGTGTGGTCAGCTTGCCGTCTTCGATCAACCAGCCCTCGGTGACGGCGAAGACGTAGTCACCGCGGCCGATTTCCACCTGGCCGCCGCCCATGCGCTTGGCGTAGATGCCTTTCTTGACCGAGCCGATGATCTCTTCTGGATCGTGTGGACCGGCGTCGATGAAGGTGTTGGTCATGCGCGGCATAGGCATGTGACGAAACGACTCGCGGCGTCCGTTGCCGGTGGAGGCGCGCCCCATGCGGCGGGCTTCGGTGAGATCCCACATGTACTCTTTGAGGATGCCATTTTCGATGAGCACGGTGCGCTGTGAGGGCGTCCCTTCGTCGTCGAAGCGGATCGTGCCGCGGCGACCTGGGATGGTGCCGTCGTCCAGCGCCGAGAGGAAGTCGGGGCCGACGCGCTCGCCCACTTTCCCGGCGTAGGCCGACGATCCGTTGGTGATGAAGTCGGCTTCCATGCAGTGGCCGCACGCCTCGTGGAAGAGGACGCCGCCTGACCGTTGGGGATCACCACTGTCATTTCGCCGGCGGGCGCGGGTTTGGCGTCGAGCATGAGCACCGTGGATTCGGCGGCGTCGACGATGGAGGCGATGGGATCGCGCTTGTCGAAGAATTCCAGCCCGCTCTGCGCGCCCAATCCCGTGGCCGCGGACTGGAGGACGCCGTCGCGCTGTGACGTAACCTGCGCCATGAATTCGAGGATCTCACGGTTGTCCTCGGCCCAGACGCCGTCGGAGTTGTAGATCCAGACGCGGCGGCTGATTTCGCCGTAGCGCGCCGCCACCTGCACCACGTGTGGGCTGACGCCGCGGGCGGCCTCGTCCATGCGGCGCAGGATGTCGGCCTTGTCGGCGGTGCTCATCTCCTCGAACGGACGCTCGACCATGCTCTGGATCGGGCTTTTGCGCTGGGTCAGGTCCACAACGACGCGGGGCTGATTGGTTCCTCGCGCGGCGGACGCGGCGGCGCGGGCGGCCTCGATCAGCGCTTCTTCGCTCACATCGTCGGTGTAGGCATAGGCGGCCGTATTCCCGTAGAAGACGCGCACGCCGCCGCCGATGTCGTTGCCGCGTACCGCCTGCTCCAGCTTGCGGTCATCGAGCACCAGCCGCAGGCTCTGGCTGTCTTCCAAGTAGACCTCGGCCAGATCACCGCCATTGGCCAGCGCCGCCGAGAGGATTCGTTTGATTGATTCGGTTGGTAGCATGTGTTTCTCCTCTGTGTGGGGGCTGGGGATCGGGGACTGGGGATCGGGTAGAGTTTCTGAAATCTCTTAATCGCCGAGTCTCTGCGAACAGGCGATCAGGCGATTGAGCGATTCGGTTACTCGACCCAGTCCCCAGCCCCCAATCCCTAGTCCCCAGTCCCCATGTTGTTCAATCGTGTCATCTCTGCACTGGAAAGTTCAATATCCAGCGCGCCCATGTTGTCGCGCAGGTGATCGAGATCCTGTGACATGGGAATTGTAATCACGCCGGGCTGTTGGATCAACCAGCGCAGGGCAATCTGCGCCGTGGACACGCCATGATCGGCGGCGATCTGCTTGACCGTGGCGTGGCTGAGGACGCCGCCCTTCACCGGCGAGTAGGCCGTGAGCGGGATGCCCTGTTCGCGGCAGAAGGCCAGTACGCCGTTCTCTACCGGCTTGTGATCCAGGAGATTGTAGCGGACCTGGTTGGTGGCAATGGGCGTGTTGCACAGATCGATGGCCTCTTGCATCTGCGCCACGCTGTAGTTGCTCACACCCACGCGGCGCACGCGGCCGTCCGCCACCAGTTCGTTGAAGGCGCGGAACGCCTCACGCTGCGGCATGTTGTCGTTGGGCCAGTGGATCAGATAGAGATCGACGTAGTCGGTGTCCAGTCGTTTGAGGCTGCCGTTGATGGCGTTGTGGACGCCGTCGTAGGTGAGGTGCTCGGGTGAAACCTTGGTGGTGATGAAGAGATCGGCGCGATCAAACGCCTTCATGGCGCGGCCGACCACCTCCTCGCAGTGGTTCTTCCCGTAGACTTCTGCCGTGTCGATGTGGGTGTAGCCCATGTCGACGGCCTGCTCGATGATGCCTACCATCTCGTCGTCGCGCGAATAATCGGCGCGGCTGCCGCCGCCCATCTGCCAGGTGCCCAACCCAAGGACGGGGATCTGTGTGCCATCTGGTAATTTTTCAAACTGCATGAGGGGGATCCTTTCTGCGAGTGAAGCCCAGAGATTGTCTTGTGGGGATGTGGATGTACTTTGCTATCTTAACATGGTACGGGTTTCTACGCTGATCTACAGGAATGCAGTACCCGAAGAGGGGCGGATATTGCGTAGTGCGCGTACCGGCGGAGGAGGCGAATGGACATTGGGATCTGCGTGCGGAGAGCAGATTGGTTTTCAACCTGTCGATGTCAGGCAATTGTCGGGTTGTGCGATTTGTTCGGTATTGACCGAACAAACGAAACGGCGTATTGTGGTGACATTGGTTATTTTGATGTCTTCCGTCTTCCGTCACCAAATAGGATCGCCTATGCCACAACCAACCCGCGCAGAACTTCACTACCTAGAGGAATTCGGGCTGTTCTGGGAGCAGATAGGTCTGCCGCGCATGACAGGACGCATCCTGGCGTGGCTGCTGATTTGCGATCCGCCCGAACAGACAATGACCGATCTTACCGAGGCGTTGCAGGCCAGCAAGAGCTCGATCAGCACCGGCACGCGCACGTTGATCCAATTCGGCTTCATCGAGCGGATCAGCCTGCCCGGCGAACGCAAAGACTACTACCGGCTGCTGCCGCACCTGTGGTCACGTGTGTTGGGGGCCAAGCGCAACCAGTTCACCGATTTCCTGCAACTCGCCGAAAGAGGACTCGCCCTGCTGCCGGAATCCAACGCGCAGCGGCGCGAGCGGCTGGCAGAGATGTACGATCTGTACGCGTTCATGGAACGCGAGTACCCCAAACTTCTACAACGCTGGGAAGCCGAACGAGACCAGCGCGTGTTGTCACCAGAAAGATAGGAACGATGATGGTTATCGAGGTTCGCAATCTCACCTACACCTACCCGCAGGGGACCGATCCCGCTGTGCGGGGCATCGATTTCGCCATCGAAAAGGGCGAGATCTTCGGTTTCCTCGGGCCGAGCGGCGCGGGCAAGAGCACGACGCAGAAGGTGCTGATCAAGCTGCTGCGCGGCTACCAGGGCGACATCAAAATCTTCGGGCAGGATCTCAATTCGCTCGACAGCCGCTACTACGAAAAAGTGGGCGTGGCCTTCGAGTTGCCCAATCACTACCAAAAACTGACGGCGCTGGAGAACCTGCAACTCTTCGCCTCGCTCTACAGCGGCAAGACACAGGACCCCATGCACCTGCTCGAAGTCGTGGGCCTCAAAGACGACGCCAACACCCGTGTCAGTCAGTTTTCCAAGGGCATGCAGATGCGGCTGAACTTCATCCGCGCCATGCTGCACCAGCCCGAGTTGCTCTTCCTCGACGAGCCGACGACAGGGCTGGATCCGGTCAACGGGCGCAAGATCAAGGAGATCATCCTGGAGCAGAAGGCGGCAGGCAAGACTGTCTTCCTGACCACGCATGACATGGCTGTGGCCGAACAACTCTGTGATCGCGTCGCTTTTATCGTGGACGGACGCATTTCGCTCATCGACTCGCCGCGCAGCCTGAAGTTGCAACACGGACAGCGCACCTTGCGCGTTGAGTATCACCTTAACGGCAGCGGCGACAAGATCTCCGAATTCCCGCTGGATGGACTGGCCGACAACGTTGACTTCATGCAGGTGTTGCGTGAGGGACGGCTTGAAACCGCGCACACCCAGGAGGCGACGCTGGAGGACATCTTCATCAAGACTACAGGAAGGAGCCTGGTGTGAACAGGCTAATTTCGTCTTTGCGCTGGGAAACCCAGATCCAGTTTCGCCAGGGGATCTACTACGCCGCGGCCTTCATCGCCGTGATGTGGTCGGCTGTGCTGTTCAGCATCCCCGATTCGGCCATCGAACCGCTGTTGGTGTCGGTGCTGTTCCTGGATCTGTCGGTCTTCGGTTTCTTTTTTATGGCGGGGCTGTACTACCTGGAGAAGGGTGACCGTGTGCTCGAAGGGCTGGTGGTGACGCCGTTGCGCATCTGGGAATACCTCACCGCCAAGGTCGCTACGCTCACCGTCGTCGCCGTGATCGTCGGCGCGGTGGTGACGCTGGTCACCTACAGGGTGGGCATCAACTGGGGGTGGTACGTTGTGGCCGTCGTCGCCATGTCAGCGCCTTTGACGCTCTTTGGTTTCGTTATTGCTGCACGATACAATGGGATCAACGAGTACCTGCTGCCTGCCGTGCTCTATCTCTCGGTGATGCAGATCCCGCTGGTGGGCTACTTTCACCTGTGGGATGGCTGGCTGCTCTATCTGATCCCCAGTACGCCGGGGATGGTGCTGTTGGAGGCGGCCTTTGGCAACGTGCCGCTGTGGGAAATCGGCTACGCGCTGATCTACCTGGCCGCGCTGACCGTCGTCAGCTACATCTGGGCGCAGCGGACGTTCGAGAACGTCATCGCGCGCAAAGTGGGGGGATAGGAGGAAAGTGAAATGAGTACACTCACCGCCTTAGGACGGGGCGATCTCAAGAACGTGCAGCGTGATTCGTGGATGCTCTTCCTGCTGGCTTACCCGGTCATCCTGGGGCTGGTCCTGCGCTGGCTGCTACCGTGGGTCACCGAAGGGCTACAAGGCACCTTCGATCTGACGCCCTACCACATGCTACTCACCAGTTTCTTCGGTGTGCTGATCCTGCCTATGATCACCGGTTACCTCACCGGCTTCCTGCTGCTCGACGAGCGCGATCAGAACACGCTGACGGCGTTGATGGTGACGCCGCTGTCGATGCAGAGTTATGCGCTCTACCGCATCGCCAGCCCCGTTATCCTCAGCATCGTGGGCATCCTGATCGTAGCGCCGTTGATCGGCATCGCCGTGCTGCCCATGGAACACCTGCTGCCGATTGCGCTGGCCGGTAGCCTACTGGCCCCCATCTTCGCCTTCCTGTTGACGGCCTTCGCCGCCAACAAAGTGCAGGGCTTCGCCGTGATGAAAGGCATGGGCACATTCATCATCAGCCCAATGGTAGCCTGGTTCGTGCCTGATCCTTGGCAGTGGCTGCTGGGCATCTTCCCCACCTACTGGCCGGTGAAAGCCTACTGGCTGGCGAGTGCGGGCGAACCGTACCTCTGGCTCCTCGCCGTGGGCGCGGTCTATGCCGTGGTGCTCACGGTCTTTTTGCTCAGGCGCTTTGAGGCAGGTTTGTACCGATAGAAAGAAGAATGGTAACTATTCAGTTAGTGTACAAAGATGAATGAGTCATCGTAGAATAGCCGGTATGGATCTACAACGAGAAGTGGCTCGACTACGAGCAGAGAATGCTGAACTGAGATCCCAGTTGAAGCTGGCGCTGGCAGCGGTAGAGAAGGTGGCAGCGTTGGAAGTGCGCGTGAAAGAACTGGAAGGTCAGCTTGCGCAAAACAGTGAGAATTCCAACTGGCCTCCGAGCCGGGACAAGAACCGCAAACCGAAGCGGACGCGCAGTTTGCGTGAGAAAAGCGATAAGGCGGCAGGCGGACAGGTGGATCACCCTGGACGAACGCTGCAGAAGTCGATGACGGTTGATGAAATCGAAGTGCACCGGCCGACGGTATGCGAACACTGCACCCATGCATTGGGTCTTGATGCCAAGGTGACCCAAACGGAACGACGCCAAGTGGTGGACTTGCCCCCGTTGAAGTTGGAAGTGACGGAACATCAGGTGCAGCATCTGCACTGCCCGGCGTGTGGCAAGGTGTCAAAGGGCAGTTTCCCCGCAGCCGTCAGCAAATCGGTGCAATACGGACCCAACCTGCGTGCGCTGAGCGTGTATCTGAATCAGCATCATCTGATTCCGATGAAACGCTTGAGCGAAATCCTCAACGATTGGTTTGGCAGCGCTATCTCTCCGGGCAGCATCACCCGCTGGGTCGAACAGAGCGGCACACAGGTCAAGTCTGTCGTGGAGCAGATTAAAGCAGCGTTGCGCAAGAGCCCGGTATTGCACTGTGACGAGAGCGGTCTCTACATCGGCGGGAAACGAGTGTGGTTGCACGTCCATGCCACCTCCAAGCTGACGGTCTTTGAAGCCCATGCCAAACGGGGAAAGATAGGCATTGATGCCTTGGGCATTCTCCCCAAGTTTGCGGGCATCGCCGTGCATGACAACTGGTCGGCCTACCACACCTACAGTTGTGACCATGCCTTATGCAATGCCCATCTTCTCCGAGAGCTGGTCTATACCCATGAAGTCGATGGTCACCTCTGGGCTGAAGCATTCAAGGCCTTCCTTCTTGACCTCTACCATCAGGTCCAAACGGCTCGCACACAAGAGGCCACTGCGTTGACCGCTGAGCAACTGGCTAAGGCAGAAGCCAGCTACCAAGCCCTGATTGAGCAAGCGCTTTTCGCCACAGCCCCTCCACCCGAAGGCTGGAAGCCTTCGACGAGGGGGCGGCCCAAGAAACCCAAAGCCCGCAATCTCGCCGAAAGACTTGACACTCAACGGCGTTCCATTTTGGCGTTCGCCTACAACTTCGATGTCCCTTTCGACAACAATCTCGTTGAGCGAGACATCCGCATGGTCAAAGTCCAGCAGAAGATCTCTGGCTGTTTCCGTAGTTGGGACGGCGCTGTCGCCGCATGCCTTCTGCGTAGCTACCTCTCCTCCATGCGCAAACAAGGTCATTCTGTCTTCTCTGTCCTTCGCCAACTCTTTGCCGGACAGATCGTCCTACCCGCTTTCCCTCACTGAATAGTTACAATCGAAAATCGTAAATCGCCTCAATCGTAAATCGGAAATTCCCCCAAGGAGATTCCTTTGCCTACTATCCTGGTTGGGATCGAACCTGACCGTATGAAAGAAGATCACCTGGCGCAGATTCGAGAGGCAGCGCCTGGATATGAGGTTCTGTTCACACAGGACGAAGACGAAGTGGAGGCCGCGCTCGGAGACATCGAGATCGTGGTGGGCGATTTCCCGCGCAACTGGTTGGCGCGGGCCGCGAATCTGCGCTGGATGCAGCAGTGGGGCGCGGGCGCCGACTGGCTGATGCGTCACCCCGAGGCGGCGGAGATGGATTTCGTGCTTACCAACGCGTCCGGCGTGCATGCCATCCCTATCACCGAGCACATTTTCGCCTTCCTGTTTGGGCTGGCGCGCAACTTTCAGGGCGCGATCCGCGATCAGGTGGCGCACCGCTG